>CAWARX010000001.1:0-613528 GCA_963784595.1 uncultured Actinomycetes bacterium
GCCTCGGTTCGACGGGTCGATATCGACGTCATGGCGCGCGGGGGAGCCCTCCAACAGAGCGCACCATCCGATCGCTTCGACCGCGAGGCCAGCCATCAAGAGGGGTCGAGCGGGTTTGAGAGCTGTCTCATCAGGTCCACCCACGACCTACCGCTCCACCGGGCGGCGCAGCGGAGACAGGCTGCCGAGCCGTCGCGCGACACCCGAGACCACCTACGCTCCCCGCTCATGGAGGAGCAGGGTTGGACCATCGACATCGACGCCGTCGGTGACCCCGCCGACACCGATGCTCGCTACGACGAGCTGCTGGACGCGTTCGAGCGCGCGCTCGAGCCGTACAGCGGGGCGGTGGCCGGCAGCGAGGCTCACGACCGCTACGGGGCCCGGTTCTCGCTCGACACCACCAGCGTGAACCCGATCGACGTGCTCGAGCAGGGCCTCGACGTGTTCCACGCCGCGGCGGTGGCGGTGGACCTGCCGGCGTGGCAGGTGGTCCGCTGCGAGATCCTCACCTACGAAGAGGACGAGGCCACCGACACGGCCTGAGCGTCGACCGGACGGGCCCGGCGCCGGAGAAGAGAAGACGAAGGTGTGCCGTCCCGCGGGCAGGTCTCGAGGCCGGCGCGGGCCGACGGCGCCTGCCCCTGGGCGCATCCTGAGCACTTCCTGAGAAGTGTCGAGAACCGCTGGGCACCGGCGTGGCGTTGACCGTCCGATGGACACGACCCGGCACACCCTCAGGAACAGGATCCTCACGTTCACCATGGCGACGGTCACGGCCTTCGGCGTCGTCGCCGGTATCGGCGGCTCCGCGGGTGCCCAGGTGTCGACGCACTACGACGCGCCGGTGGATTCGACCATCGCCGACATCCAGGCTTTCTGGACGGCCGCGATGCCCGACGTCTACGGGCAGCCCTACGAGGCCATCCCGACCGATCGCGTGTACCCGTACTCGTCGAGCAACCCACCGCCGAACTGCGACGACGGCGGCCAGACCCGCGCGCCCTACGACGAGGTCGCGGGGAACGCCTTCTACTGCAGCAACGGTGACTTCGTCGCCTACGACGAGGAGGGACTCCTTCCCGAGCTGCGCAGCAACTTCGGTGAGTTCGCGGTGGGGCTCGTGTTCGCCCACGAGCTCGGCCACGCGGTGCAGGCCCGGGTCGGCTACCAGCCCCCGGCGACCGTCTACCTGGAGCAGCAGGCGGACTGCTTCGCCGGCGCGTGGGCCCAGCACGTCGCCGACAGCACCGACGCGAACGTGCACCTCTCGAAGGACGATCTCGACACCGCCCTCGCCGGGCTGCTCACCCTGAGCGACCCGTCCGGGACCGACGGTGCGCAAGACGGCGCGCACGGCAACGGCTTCGACCGGGTCGGCGCGTTCCAGGACGGCTACGAGGGCGGCGCGGCGACGTGCGCCGACTACCAGAACCACCCGCCCGCGGTCACCGAGTCCGGGTACACGAGCTACCAGGATCAGTCGACCGGTGGGAATCTGACGCTGGCCGACCTGTTGCCGACGGTGACCAAGAGCCTGCAGTCCTACTGGAGCACCCAGGCGCAGGGCGGCGCGCCGACCGTGGCCGCGTCGGGCGACGCGCCGCAGTGCACCGGCGCCACCGACGGCGGTGTCCTCACCGGCTCGGTGACGTACTGCCCGTCGACCGACACCATCACCTACGACCCGTCGGTCCTCCAGCAGGCCAACGACTCGATCGGCGACTTCGCCGGCGGGGTGCTGCTCGCCGGTGCGTGGTCGTCGGCGGTGGAGCACCAGCTCGGTCACGCCCTCGGCACGGACGCCGCCCGCCGCGGTGCCGAGTGCCTGGCCGGGGCGTGGGCGGGCGACCCCGCGACGTCGCTGTCACCCGGTGACCTCGACGAGGCGGTGACCCTGCTGGTGTCCGCCGGCCACGGGACCGCCTTCGAACGGGTGGCGGCGTTCCGGACGGGCTTCCGGCACGGCCCGTCGCAATGCGTGAAGACGAGCTGACACCTCTCCCCAGCTGGTCGATCACGAGCCCGGGGCGCGCTCAACGGCGAGCGCGTCCCGGGTTGCTCGTGATGTCCGAACCGTCCCTCTAACCTCCCTCTTACGTGACCCCCGTACAACGTGGGCATGCAGGACATCCACGTGATCCGGCCCGTCGACCGAGGGTGGAGCAACGACATGTCGTCTTTCGCTGCGACCTCCGGTTCCGTGCTCGTCGCGGAGGACGACAAGAGCGTGCGCGACTCGCTGGTGCGGGCGCTGACCTTCGAGGGCTACGACGTGACCACCGCGGCCGACGGTGCCGAAGCCCTGCTCATGGTCCTCGAGACGCAACCCGACGTGATCGTGCTCGACATCCTCATGCCCGACGTCGACGGCCTCACCGCGTGCCGCCGCCTCCGCGAGCGCGGTGACCGCACGCCGGTGCTCATGCTCACCGCCCGCCACGAGGTGACCGACCGGGTCGCCGGCCTCGACGCCGGTGCCGACGACTACCTCGTGAAGCCGTTCGCGCTCGACGAGCTCCTCGCCCGCCTCCGCGCGTTGCTGCGGCGCACCAGCATGTCCGGGGACGACGAGGTGCTGCGGGTCGCCGACCTCTCACTCGATCCCGCTCGCCGCCAGGCCTGGCGTGGCGACCGTCTCCTCGAGTTGACCAAGACCGAGTTCGACCTCCTCGAGCTGCTCCTCTTCAACGCCGGCATCGTGCTGACCCGGGAGCAGATCTACGAGCGCATCTGGGGATTCGACTTCGAGACGTCGTCGAAGTCGCTCGACGTGTACATCAGCTACCTGAGGCGCAAGACCGAGGAAGCCGGTGAGTCGCGCCTGATCCACACCGTGCGGGGAGTCGGGTACACGGCCCGACCATCGTGAGCCTGCGGACCCGCCTCACCTTCACGGTCGCGGCGATCGTGGCGGTGGCGGTGGTCGGCGGCGCGTACGCCGCCCAGTACAGCGCGAAACATGCGTTGCGCGACGAGACCGACAAGTTCCTGCGCGAGCGGGCCGCGGGCTTCGTGCAGCAGTCCCCCGGTGATCTCGGCGGCGACTTCGGTGGCGCGCCGAGAGATGCCGACGACAACCAGCAGCAGCCTCACTTCGAGTTCGACGCCGTGCAGCAGCTGATCGACAGCAGGGGGAACGTCACCAACACGCTGCCGGGCCAGCCGGCCCTGCCGATCGACGCGCGTGACCGGGCGATCGCGTCGGCGCCGTCGTCGTCGCGCTATCGCGACGTCAACCTCGGCGGCACCGAGTACCGCATGATCACCGCGTCGGTGAAAGGTGGCGGCGCGGTGCAGATCGCCCGGCGGGTCTCCGAGAGCGACGACGTGATCGACGTGTTGCGCAATCGGCTCGTGCTGATCGCGTTGGGGGGCATCGGGCTCGCCGCCATCGTCGCCTGGTTGGTGATGCGGCGCGCCACCCGGCCCATCGAGCGGCTCACCGAGACGGCCGAGCACATCGCCGCCACCCAGGACCTCACCACGCCGATCCCGGTGCAGGGCCACGACGAGGTCGGCCGGCTCGCGGCCAGCTTCAACACCATGCTCATCGCGCTCGACACCTCGCGCGAGCAGCAGCAGCGCCTGGTGGTCGACGCCAGCCACGAGCTGCGGACGCCGCTCACCGCGGTGCGCACGAACATCGACTTCCTCGGGCACGCCACCACGCTCGACGCCGAGCAACGGGCGCAGCTGATCAGCGAGACCCGCCTCGAGCTCGACGAGCTGACCAACCTGGTGAGCGAGATGGTCGAGCTGGCCACCGACGTGCGCAGCCAGGAGCCGGTCGAGGCGGTCCATCTCGACGAGGTCGCGACCGACGTCGCGGCGCGGTTCCGCCGGCGGACGGGCAAGGAGATCGCGGTCGACGTCGAAGGAGCCGGCGTGGTCGACGGCCGTCGCGCCATGCTCGACCGGGCCGTGTCCAACCTCGTCGACAACGCGTTGAAGTTCAGCCCCGACGGCGAGGCGGTGCAGATCACCGTGCGCGGGGGCGTGGTCGAGGTGGCCGACCGCGGTCCGGGCATCGCCGAAGAGGACCGGGAGCGCGTGTTCGACCGCTTCTACCGGGCGACCACCGCCCGTACGTTGCCCGGCTCGGGACTCGGGCTGTCGATCGTCGCCCAGATCGGGGTGCTGCACGGGGGCTCGGTGGCGCTCGAAGCCCGTGAGGGTGGCGGGACGGTCGCCCGCCTGACGCTGCCCGTCGTCGGCTGACCCGGGTCCCGCGCCGCGTTCAGGTGCGTTCCTTCCCACTTTCTGTACGCACCCTCCCGGTGCGCGAGGCTGCCGCCCATGCGATTCGTGGTCTACGGCGCCGGCGCGATCGGCGGGGTGGTGGGCGGCCGGTTGGCGCAGCACGGCCACGAGGTGGTGCTGATCGCCCGGGGTGAACACCACGACGCGATCCGTGACCGGGGCCTGCGCCTGGTGTCGCCCGATCCCGCCGCCGACCGCGGGACCGACACCGTGACCCTCACCATCCCGGTCGTGTCCCACCCGGCGGGGATCGACTTCCGCGACGACGACGTCGTGCTGCTCGCGATGAAGAGCCAGCACACGGGGAAGGCGCTCAGCGCGCTCGCCGCCAGCGCGCCCCCGACCATCGCCGTGGTGTGCGCGCAGAACGGCGTGGCCAACGAACCGGCCGCGCTCCGCCTCTTCGAAGCCGTCTACGGCGTCTGTGTCGTGTGCCCCGCGTTGCACCTCGATCCGGGTGTCGTCGAAGCCCATGCCGGGCCGGTGACGGGGATCCTCGACCTCGGCCGGTTCCCCCGCGGGGTCGACGCGCGCGCGGAGGCGATCGCGTCGGCGTTCGGCGAGTCGTCGTTCGAATCGGTGCCGCGCCCCGACATCATGCGGTGGAAGTACGCCAAGCTCCTGAACAACCTCGGCAACGCCGTCGACGCGCTCTGCGGGCCCGACGCCGACGGTCGCGAGCTCCAGCGGCGGGCGCGGGCCGAGGGTGCCGAGTGCCTGCGGGTCGCGGGCATCGACGCGACCTCGCCCGAAGAGGACGCGTCGCGTCGGGGCGACGGCTTCCGGTGGGGTGGATCGGCGGCGCGCTCTCGCCCCGGCGCGTCGTCGTGGCAGAGCCTCGCCCGGGCGACCGGTTCCATCGAGGCCGACTACCTCAACGGCGAGATCGTGCTCCTCGGCCGCCTGCACGGCGTGCCCACGCCGGTGAACGTGCTGCTCCAACGACTGGCGGCGCAGGCGGCGCGTGAAGGCATGGCCCCCGGTACGATCTCGCCCGACGACCTGCTGCGGATGCTGCCCGACGTCGGATGACCGGTGACCGAAGTGCCGGAACGGAGGACCAGGAGGAACCATGGACCAAGTCGCGGTGATGCACCAGGTGATCGAGGAGACGACCCGAGTGGTCGACAACATCGAACCCGGACAGCTCGACAACCCGTCACCGTGTGCGGAGTGGACGGTGCGTGACGTGCTCAACCACATCACTGGCGGTGCGGAGATGTTCGGGTTGTGCGTGCGCGACGGCGTGGTCGCCGACGAGAAGCTCGGCGAGCTGATGGGCGGCGACAACCTCGGCGACGATTACAAGGGCGCGTGGTCCGCCGCCTCCGCGGATGCGGAAGCGGCGTTCTCCTTGCCCGGCGCGATGGACCGCATGGTGAAGCTGCCCTTCGGTGAGATGCCGGCAGGCGCGGCAGTCAACATCGCAATCTTCGACGTGTTCACCCACGCGTGGGATCTGGCCAAGGCCACCGGCCAGAGCACCGCGCTCGCTCCCGCGGTCGCCGAGATCGCCTACGAGGTTGCGCAGGGCATGCTGTCCGACGACATGCGCGCGGGTGGCATCTTCGGTCCGGCGGTCGCCGTGCCCGACGACGCGCCGGTGGCCGACCGCCTGGCCGCGTTCGCCGGGCGCACGCCCTGATCGGCTGAGTCGTTCCGGCAGATCTCAGGAGGCGAGCGCGACCTCGAGCGGGGTCACGGCCCGGCCCAGCGCCTCGGCGACCGCGACGTTGGTGATCGCTCCGGCGGCGGTGTTCACACCGCGGGCCAGCTCGGGGTCGGCGGCGGTGGCGTCGGCCACCCCCAGGGTCGCCAGCGCCACCGCGTACGGCAGGGTGGCGTTGGTCAGCGCATACGTCGACGTGTGGGGCACGGCGGCGGGGATGTTGCCGACCGCGTAGTGCAGCACGCCGTGGCGCTCGTAGACGGGCCGGGCGTGGGTCGTCTCGTGGATGCCCTCGATGCACCCGCCCTGGTCGATCGCGCAGTCGACCAGCACCGACCCGGCGCGCATGCCCGCGACCATGGCCTCGGTGACGACGACCGGCGCGCGCCCACCGGGCACCAGCACCGCGCCGATCACGAGGTCGGCCTCGGCCACGGCCCGCTCGACCGCCAGGCGGTTGCTGGCCAGCGTCATGATGCGTCCCTTGTGGATCTGGTCGACCCAGCGGAGGCGATCGAGGTTGCGGTCGAGCAGCAGCACCTCGGCCTCCATTCCCTGCGCGATCCACGCCGCGTTCGATCCGACGTTGCCGGCGCCGAGGATCACGACGCGCGCGGGGCGGACGCCCGGCGCCCCGCCGAGGAGCACCCCCCGCCCGCCGTGGTCGCGCTCGAGGAAGTGCGAACCGACCTGAGGGCCCATACGCCCCGCCACCTCACTCATCGGCGCCAGCAACGGCAACCCTCCGCCCGGCAGCTGGACCGTCTCGTAGGCCACGCCGGTCACGCCACATCGGAGCAGCGCGTCCGCGACTTCGGGATACGCGGCGAGGTGGAGGTAGGTGAACAACACCAGACCCGGTCGTAGGTGGTCGAACTCCTCGACCTGGGGTTCCTTCACCTTCAGGATCACCCCGGCGCGTGCCCACACGTCGGTCGCGTCGGCGGCGATCTCCGCACCCGCAGCCTGGTAGACGTCGTCGCCGATCGACGAGCCCGCGCCCGCGCCGCGTTCGATGACGACGGTGGCGTCGTGCGACGTGAGCTCGTGCACGCCGTCCGGCGTGATCGCGACTCGGTGCTCGCCCTCCTTGAGCTCGCGCGGCACGCCGACGACCAGCGGTTCCGTCATCGCGCGACCTCCAGGGACGGCGGCAGGGTCGCGGGCGATGCCGGGGCGCGCAGACGCCGCACCGCGGCGACCGAGAGGGTCACGAGCGCCACCGCCGCGAACAGCAACGTCACGCTGGAAGCCAACCAGACGACGAGGTCCTCCGGTGTCGCGGGCATCGGTCGCACCGCCTGGTACGAGATGGTGAGCAGGGCCGACCACACGAGGACGACGCGGCTGATCCCGGCGCGGTGGCGCCAGGCGGCCACGGGGATGACCCATGCCGCGTAGCTGGCGAGCACGAAGCTGCCCGCGAGGAGGAACGCGACGAGCGCGCCGATCGCGACCAGCTCGGGGCCCGGGTCGTCGAGGCGCGAGAGGGAGAAGAGCGCGGCCAGGGCCGCGACCACGACCAGGGCGAGGGGTCCGACCATGCCGACCGCCGCGCCGACGCGCCGGGCGTCGTGGACGCCGAGCAGGTGCTCCGGGCCACCCAGGCGCGCGAGCTGCCAGATCGAGGCGCGACTCATGCGCTTCGACGCTTCGGCGACGGGTCGCAACGCCCGCAGCCCACCGGCGAGCGCGTAGGGCACGGCGAGGACCACCGCGCCGATGGTGGCGGCTCGCGCCGCGAGGCGGGTGCCGTGCCGTCGCCACATCCAGAGCAGCAACGCGCCCAGCGCCGCAACCGCAATGATCTTGACCAGCGCCGCGAGCGCGAGCACGACAGCCGCGGTCGCGAGGCGCCGGCGCGTGGCCAGGAGCACGCCGCCGAGAATGGCGAGCGCCAAGATGGCGTCGTTGCGTCCGACGTTCACCACCTCGATGATGACGACCGGGTTGCACCCGACGAGGAGCACCACGACGGGGTCGCGCGTCGTGCGGATCAACAGGATGAGGCAGGCGAGGACGCAGAGCGCGGCGAGGAGCTGGAAGCCGAGGCGGACCGGGAGGAGCGCGGTGCCGGCGACCGCCATGATCCCGCCCGACACCACGTTGAACGCGGGCCCGTAGACCGACGGCGTGTGCCGCCACACGCGAGCTACCTGGGCGACGAGCGGGTCGTGCGGGTAGTCGGCGGGCGTCCGGATGGACGGGTTCGCGCCGTAGTGCTCGAGGATGCGCCCGTTCATCGCGTACGACCACAGGTCGCGGGATTGGACCGGCGGTTCCACGACCGCGACGGCCAGCAACAACAACGACGCGACCAGCACCATGGACACGGTCAACGCCCGGCGCAGGGACGGAAGGAGCACCAGCGCGACCGAGCGCGGCGCACGCCGAGCCCAGCGCCAGCGCCCGTTCGACGGACGCGACCTCGAAGCCGCCGAGCACCACGAGCGAGATGCCGGCCACCGTCACCCCGAGGAGACCGATGGCGGCGGCGCGGTCCCGGTGTGAGCTCACGTCAGGACCGTAGGCGCAGTCGGGTCGCGAGATCGCGCGGCTCGGTGACGACGGTGAGCCCGTCTTCGGTGGCGAGAAGCTCGCGGTTGCGGTGCTGCAGGGCTTCACCGGCGAAGCGGTTGAGCGCCACGATCGTGCGGAACCCGGCGAAGGCGTCGATCGAGAGCCGCACCGCGTTGATGGTGCCCAGGCCGGCGTCGGCGACGAGGATCACGAGGTCGGGTGCGAGCAGGTGCGCGAGGGCGACGTTGTCGCCGTCGTCGCTGATCGGGGAGCGGGGGCCCCCGACGCCCTCGACCAGGCCGACGTCGATGCCCTCGGGCCAGACCACGCCTCCCGCGAGATCGGCGGTGCTGAACCCCGGCTGGCCGAGCTCCCGGGCGGCCATCGGCGGTGCCCAGGCCAGGGGATAGGTGCGGTGGGGGGAGCAGACGGCCGCGGGATCCTCGCCGGTGGCGGCGGCGAGCGCGTCGGCGTCGGTCGGCGCACCGGGCTCGCCCGACTGCACCGGCTTGCGGGCGGCGACCGACGCGCCCGCACTGCGCAGCTCGCGCGCGGTGGACGCCGCCCACCACGTCTTGCCGATGTCGGTGCCGGTCCCGGCGACGAACGCCACCGTCCGCGGTCGGCTCACCGCGGATCCCGATCGGGGTCGGGGAAGATCCCGGCCAGGGCGGTCGCGAGGGCGTCGATCTGCTCCGGGGCGTGGGCCGCCGAGAGGGCCACGCGCAGGCGGGAGGTCCCCGGGGGAACGGTCGGGGGGCGGATGGCGGTGACGAGCAGGCCGCGCGCGAGCAGCTCGGCCGCGGCTTCGAGCGCGAGCGCCTCCGACCCGCACACGTACGGGACGATCGGCGACGGATGCCCGGGTCGGAGGCGCTCGACGTTGGCGCGCAACCGGGTGACGAGTGCGTCGCCGTCGGCGGAGCGCAGGACGCGCAACGCGGCGAGGGCGGCGGCGGTATCGGCGGGCGTGGACGCGGTCGTGAAGATGTAGGACCGGGCCCGGTTCACGAGGAGGTCGGTGAAGCGACGCGGTCCGGCGACGAAGCCGCCGAGCGCGCCGAGGGTCTTCGACAGGGTGCCGACGCGCAGCACGTCGACACCATCGAGGTCGACGTGGGGACCGAGCACCGCGTGGGCCTCGTCGAGCACGAGCAGCGCGCCGTGGTGCGCGCACACCTCGGCCAACTTGTCGACCGGCGCGACGTCGCCGTCCATCGAGAAGACGGTCTCGCTCACGACGATCGCACGCGGCGAGTCGGACGCACGGAGCAGCTCGTCGACGTGGGCGGCGTCTGCGTGGTGCGACACCGCGAGCTGCGTGCCGGCGAGCCGGCGGCCGTCGATGAGCGACGCGTGGTTGCGCTCGTCGGACACGACGAGCACGTCGGGCCCGGCGAGGGCGCCCAGCACGCCGAGGTTCGCGGCGAAGCCGGTGGTGAACAACACCGCGGCTTCGGTGTGCTTCCAGTCGGCCAGCTCGGCTTCGAGCTCGTCGTGCACCGGCCGGGAGCCCACGATGAGGCGCGCCGCGCCGGCACCGGTACCCCAGCGGTCGATGGCCTCGTGCGCGGCGTGCCTCACCGCGGGATGCGCAGTGAGGCCGAGGTAGTCGTTGGACGCGAACGACACGAGCCCGCGTGGGTCCGACGGGTCGAACGACTGCGGCGCGCGCCACTGGCCGGCGCGCCGCACGTGCTCGGCCTCGAGCTCGGCCCACTCGCCCCAGCCCGCGGGCTTCGGGGTCATACTGCCTCGCTTCCCGTCGTGGTCTCGTCGAGCGCGCCGGCGAGCGCGTGCACGATCCGGTGCAGCTCCTCGGACGTGACGGTGAGCGGGGGCATCAGCACCACGACGTCGCCGAGGGGGCGCAACAGCACGCCGCGCTCGACCGCCGCCGCGCAGACCCGCCGCCCCCAGCGCGCGCCGGCGTCGGCCGGCTCCGTGCCCGAACGGGAAGTACCTGGCTCGAGCTCGACGCCGCCCATCAGCCCGCGGAGGCGCACCTGGCGCACGGCGGGGTGGGGCGCGACACGATCGTCGAGCAGCGCCCGGAGCTCGTCGGAACGCGCCCGCACGTTGGCGAGCACGGCCCAGGCGTCGAGCAGCTCGAGGTGGCGCAGCGCGACCGCCGCGGCCAGCGCGTTCCCGGAATACGAGTGCCCGTGGTAGAGGGTGCGCGCCGAGAGGTCCGGGCCGAGGAACGCGTCGAACACCGGGCCGCTCGCCACCGTCGCCGACATCGCGAGGTAGCCGGCGGTGAGGCCCTTGCCCAGCACGAGCAGGTCGGGGCGGAGATCGCACTGCTCGGACGCGAACAGCGTGCCGGTGCGGCCGAAGCCGGTGGCCACCTCGTCGCAGATCAGGAGGACGCCGTGCTCGCGGCACGCGGTGCCGAGCGCGGCGCAGGCCGTCGGGATCGGCGAGCTGCATGCCCGCGGCGCCCTGCACGAGCGGTTCGACGATGACCGCGGCCAGCTCGTCGGCGTGCTCGGCGACCAGGGCGGTCGCGGTGTCGAAGCACGCGGGGTCGGCGAACTCTGGCGCGCGCAGCACCGGGAAGCGCAACGGGTCGAAGAGGTCGGTGCCGAAGCCGGCGTCGCCGACCGAGAGCGCGCCGATGGTGTCGCCGTGGTAGGCGCCGCCGAACGCGAGGAACTTCGTGTGCCCGGCGATGCCCCGGTTGACCCAGTACTGGAACGCGATCTTCAGGGCCTGTTCGACGGCGGCGGCACCGTCGGAGGCGAAGAGGAAGTGGGGATCGTCGACCGGCACCACGCGCGCCAACGCCTCCGCCAACTCGACGACGACCACGTTGCCGTTGCCGAGCATCGTCGAGTGCGCGCCGCGGTCGAGCTGCTCGCGTACGGCGTCGTCGAGCTCGGCGACGTGGTGGCCGAGGGTGTTCACCCAGAGCGACGAGATCGCGTCCAGGTAGCGGCGCCCGTCGACGTCGACGAGCTCGTGGCTCTCGGCGCGCTCCACGAGCACGGGAGCGTTCTCGGCGAAGGCATCCATCTGGGTGAAGCCGTGCCACACGACCGCGGCGTCGCGCGCCACCCACTCGTCGTGACGGCCCATGGGCTACTCCGACACGTGCTCGGCCCCGAGGTCGCGCAGCGCGGCGCGGATCTTCGCCGCCGCGGCTTCGAGCGAGCCTTCGGGAGGATTCGGGTCGGCGTGGGCGAACGACAGCTCCGACACCGCGTCGAACGGCACGACGTGCAGGTGCACGTGCGGCACCTCGTCGCCCACGATCATCACGCCGATCCGGTGCGGGGAGAGCGCGGCGTCCTGGGCGCGGCCGATGGTCTGCGCGACCTGGAAGAGGTGCGCCGCGAGCGCGGGGTCGAGGTCGATCCAGTGGTCGACCTCGGCGACGGGCACGACGAGCGCGTGACCCGGGTGCATCGGGTTGATCGACAGGAACACCACGCACTCGGGATCCCGCCAGACGAACACGCCGGGGATCTCGCCGTCGATGATGCGCGTGAACAGCGTCGGCATGCCGGTCAGGCTAGCGACCCCCTCCCGTTCTGGCGCCAGCCGCGCGTCATAGTGACGCGCAAGTGGCGCCGAAACGGTTGGGAGGCGTGGAGTCAGTGGGGGCCGGCGAGGAGCGAGTCGGCCTGGGCGCCGGCGCGCCGCGCTCCGGCGACGATCGACGCGAGGGCGAACAGCGCCGCGGTGACCAGCACGATCGCGCCGCCCGCGGCCAGCGCCCACTGCCGGGCGGCGAAGAGCCCGAGGATCGCCGACAGCACGCCGACGCCGACCGCGCCGAGCAGCGTGCCGCGGAACGACCGGGCCAGGAGACGGCTGGTCGCCACCGGCAGCACCATCAACGCGGCGATCAGCAGCACACCGACGATCCGCATGGCCATCACGACGGTCACCGCGGTGAGCACCGCGAGCATCGCGTTCAGCGCCCGTGCGGGGATGCCCGACACCCGCGCCGAGTCCTCGTCGAGCACGACGGCCAGCAGCGCCCGGCCGGTGAAGCCGACGGCGACCACGATGACGGCACCGAGCGCGAGCACGGTCCACACGTCGTTCGCGGTCGCGGTGAGGATGGAACCGAAGAGATACGGCTGCAGGTTGGTGTTGGTCGCCGACCGACTGGCGAGCACGACACCGGCGGCGATGCCCCCGTAGAACACCAGGGCGAGCGCGAGGTCCCCGGTGGCGTTGCCCCGGGCGCGGAGGAACTCGATCACGAGCGCGGCGACCACCGCCACCGCCAGCGCGGTCCACGTGGGTGACGTGTCGAACAGGAGGCTCGCCCCGATGCCGGCCACGGCGACGTGCCCGACGCCGTCGCCCATCAGCGACAGACCCTTCTGCACCAGGAACACGCCGATCAGGGGGGCGGCCGCGCCGACCACGACCCCGGCGATGAGCGCCAGCTGCATGTACGACCGGTCGAACGGCCACGGCAGCGCCCAGGGCATTCCCGGGAGCGCGTCCATCAGACGAGCTCCTCGAGCCAGAGGGGCAGGTCGTCGCGGTGCACGCCGAGGCTCACGCCGGTGGCGGCGAGGTCGGCGGGCCTGCCGTCGAACATCACCCGGTGCTTGAGGACGATCACGTGGTCGAGGTCGTCGGCGACCGCGCCGAGCTCGTGGGACACGAGGAGCACCGCAGCCTGGTGCTCCTGCACGAGGTGCACCAACGAGTCGCGGAAGAGCTGTTGCGACTCGACGTCGACGCCGGCGATGGGCTCGTCGAGGACGAGGAGCTCCGGGTCGGCGGCGAGCGCCTGCGCGATGAGCGCGCGCTGCTGCTGGCCGCCGGACAGCTCGGTGAGGCGCTTGCGGCGGTGCTCGGTGAGCGCGACCGACTCGAGTGCGTGGTCCACCGCGTCGCGGTCGACCGCCCGTCGCCGACGCCACCACCCCTGCTTCGCGAGGCGCCCCGTGGCCACCACTTCTTCGACGGTCGCCGGGAGGTCGGGTGCGATCCGTGGCCGTTGCGGCACGTAGCCCACCCGCCACCGGTCGCGCAGGTCGTGAGGAGGGCCGCCGAACACGGCGACCGAGCCGGTCTGCGGCGCGAGCAGGCCGAGCAGGATGCGCAGGAGCGTCGACTTCCCGGACCCGTTGGGCCCCGCCAGCGCGGCGAACTCCCCGGCGCGCACCTCGAGGCTCACGCGTTCGAGCACCATCTCGGCGCCGTAGGCGAACGACACGTCGGTGGCCGAGAGCACGACCGCGCCCGGTTCAGAGTTGAGCATGATTCTCATTATGGCCGCTCGGCGCGAGCCGAGCGCCACGGGCCGCGAGAATGCGCTGATGGGCACCCATCCCGATCCCCCCGGCCGCGGGCACGGTGGGCACGACCACGGCGACGCTCTCCGCCGTACCGCCGCCCGCAACGTGGGCCGCCTGTGGTTCGCGCTGGCGATCACCCTCGCCTTCGTGGTGGTCGAGGCGGTCACCGCCTTCGTGGCCGGCTCGCTCGCCCTCCTGTCCGACGCGGCCCACATGCTCACCGACGGCGTGGCGATCGCGCTGGCGCTCGGCGCCATCGTGGTGGCGAACCGGGCGTCGACCGAGGGGTCGCGCACCTATGGGCTCTTCCGGCTGGAGATCCTGGCGTCGTTGGTCAACGCCATCCTGACGTTCGGGGTCGCCGCGTACGTGCTCGTCGAGGCGGTGCTCCGCCTGGCCGAGGGCGACCCGCACGTCGAGGCCGGCCCCATGCTCGTGGTTGCCGTCGCCGGGCTCGGGATCAACCTCGTCGTGTTCTTCATGCTGCGCACGGGCGCGCGCGACAGCCTGGCGGTCCGCGGCGCCTACGTCGACGCGATGGCCGACGCCGCCGGATCGGTGGGCGTCATTGCCGCCGCGGTCGTCATCGCGACGACCGGATGGACCGCCATCGACCCGATCGTCGCCGCGGTCATCGGCGTCTGGATCATGCCGCGGGCGTGGCGCCTCGCCGCGAGCGCGCTGCGCGTGCTGCTGCAGGTCGCGCCCGCGTACGTGGACCTCGAGGCCATCCGTACCGATCTGCTCGGGGTGCCGGGCGTCGTCGACGTGCACGACCTGCACGTGTGGACCCTCACGTCGGAGATGGACGTCGCCAGCGCGCACGTGATGGTCGGGCAGGGCACCGACCCGCACGGCGTGCTCGATCAGGCCCGGGTGCTGCTCCTCGACCACGAGATCGCCCACGCCACCATCCAGGTGGAACCCGACGACCACGCAGGGTGCGCCGAGCTCAACTGGTGACGTCGGGGTGGGGAGGCGGCTCCGTGCCTGAACGGGAAGCCGGCTCCGTGCCTGAACGGGAAGCCGGCTCCGTGCCTGAACGGGAAGCCGGCTCCGTGCCTGAACGGGAAGCCGGCTCCGTGCCTGAACGGGAAGCCGGCTCCGTGCCTGAACGGGAAGCCGGCGCGAGGCCCGAACGCGCCGGGCGGCTGCGGGTGGGCTCGGTCGGTGGGGGTCGCAACCGGAACGCGGCCGCGGTCGCGAGGCCGGCCCCCAACCCGAGGGTGATCGTCACGAGCAGCCGGGCGACCGCGGCGGGGAGCGTGGTCGGCACCTGCGAGTTGCCGAGCGAGGTCACGTCGGCGAGGCCGCCGGCGACGAACAGGAAGATCGTCGCCACCAGCACGATCGGCACCGCGGCCTCGGTGCCCTTGCGCCGCATCCACACGAGCGCGAGCACGCCGAGGAGGATCCCGCCGAGCGAATACAGGCTCTCGACGAGCTTGGTCCCCGCCGGAGCGGTGGATCCTCCCCACAGACCGATCACGTGCACGACCTCGGTGACCGTGAGCAGCGCGAGCGTGACCGCGAACACGGTGCGCCACGCGCCGGTGCGGGCCAGGACGAACACGATGGCCGCGAGCACCAGGGCCCCGACCACGGAGGGCCACGGTGACGGTGGTGGGACGTAGACGACCCGCCCGCGTACGACCACGGTCCGTCCGTCGGTGCGCATCGGGATCTCGAAGTTGTCGACGACGTGACGCTGCCCGGGATCGCGCGCGACCTCGGGTGGGTCGCTCGTCCCCATGAAGTGCGCGCGGTGGTCGTGCCAGAGCACGGTGTCGCCGCTGCCGATCTGCGCCCACACCGGGGCGGCCTTCGGGTCGGCCCACTTCGGCGGCCTGCTGGTGATGGTGCTGGATGTGTTGAGGTAGGTCGCCGGCGAGCGGACGTTCTCGAAGATCCCGCGTCGGCCCGAGCCGGAGGTAGGGCTCGCCGTCGTACCCGAGCACGACCACGTCGTCCGTGGTCCGGTTGGTGAGCCGCAGCTTGGTGCCGAGGTCGACGAACTCGACGTCGAGGCCGGGCACGTGCGGCGTGACCGACAACAGCTCGGTCTCGTAGTTCGTGGGCTTGAGCGCCGCCGAGCCCGTGCGCGCCGGCCGGCGCGGCCGTCACGAGGAGGAGGGCCCCGACCATCGCGACGGTGAGCCCGAGCGCACGCGGAGGCGGAGCCGACTCATCCCGTGTCGGCGGCGCGCAGATCGTCGAGCAACTGCTCGCGGGCCGCGGGCGACCCGGGACCGGATGGTGCCGACGGGCACGCCGCAGACCTCGGCGGCCTCGGCGTAGGAGCACCCGACCACCTGCGTGAGCACGAACGCGATCCGTTGGTCGTCGCGGCAGGCCGTCGACCAGCGCGTGCACGGCGTGGCCGCCGGCGTGGTCGCCGGTCGCGCCGCCGGCCCCGGCCGTGGCCGCCTCGGCTCCGGCGCGGCGGGCCAGGCGGCGCCGGCGGACTTGGCCGCGCACCGAGTCGGCGCAGGCGCGGCGGGCGATGGCGAGGAGCCACGTGCGGGCGCTGGCGTCGCCGCGGAACGCGGGGAGGGCCCGCCAGGCCCGCACGAAGGTGTCCTGGGTGACGTCGTCGGCGTCGTCGCGGCCGACGAGATGCGGCGCCAGGCGCCACACGTCGGCCTGGCTCGCCCGGACCGCGTGCAGGAGGGCGGTGCGGTCACCGTCGCGGGCGGCCAGGAACAGCCGCGTGAGCTCGTCCACTCCGGCCGACGATACTGGGGGAACTTCGCGGCCCTCCCAGTCGACTCACCACGCATGACCTGCATGCAGATCCGCCAGGCGATCTCGGCCCGCCTCGACGGCGAGGAGCCCGGTGTCGACGAGGCCGCCCTCTACGCTCACCTCGCGTCGTGTGCGGAATGCCGGGCGTTCGCCCACGACTGCCGAGGAGCTCCACCGCGTCGGTGCGCCTCGCGCCCGCGCCCGGAGATACCCGACCTCACGCCCGCGATCCTCGCCGCCATCGGGGCCGAGACCGCCCCGCGACGGGGGACACGATTCCGACGACCCAGCTCGCGCTGCGCTGGATCCTCGTGGGCATCGCGGTCGTCGCAGATCGCGGTCGCGATCCCCGCGCTGATCTTCGGCAGCCGACGCCGGCCTGCCGGTGCACACCGCCCGTCACATCGGGTCCTTCGACGTCGCGCTCGGGGTCGGGTTCCTGTTCGCGGCGTGGAAGCCGTCGCGCATCCCGGGCTTCCTGCCGGTGGTCGTGGCGCTCGTCGTGTGCCTGGTGGGTTCGTCGATGCTCGACGTGGCGGCGGGCAACACCGCGGCGCTCGGCGGGAGGCCATCACGTGCTCGACTTCGCCGGTCTGCGTCCTGGTGTGGCTGCTGAGCCGGCCCGCGACCCGCACCGTGCAGCTCGCGTGATGACCGCGCCTCCTGGCCGTCGCTCGCGCTCGTCGGTGCGCCCTGCGTTGGTGGTCGCGGCGCGGCCCTGCCTGTCGGCGCACGCCACGCTGCTGACGACGGATCCCGCAGAACGGCGGTGTCTACGAGAAGTCGCCGCAAGGCGATCACGCTGCGCTTCAGCGAGCCGGTGGAGGTGTCGCTCGGTGGCATCCGGGTCTACTCCGACAGCCAGCAACGCGCGTCGTCACCGGGGCTCCGGAGCACCCCGACGGCAACGGCGACGAGGTGCGCGGTGTCGATGCCGAAGCTCGACGACGGCACGTACGTGGTCACCTGGCGGGTGATCTCGGCCGACTCCCACCCGGTCGAAGGCGCATTCACGTTCCAGGTCGGGGCCCGATGCCACGTCGCTGAAGAACGCGAAGGGCATGGCGGCCCGGCTGCTCGCGAGCACCGGGGGCAGCACGGCCGTCGGCGTGCGTCTACGGCATCGACCGCGCCGTCCTGTTCGGTTCGCTGGCGCTGCTCATCGGTGGCGCCGTGTTCCTCGCGGTCGTGTGGCCCGGCGGGCGCGGCGACCGGCGGGCCGCGCCGGATCGTGTGGGGCGGTTGGATCAGGGTCGCTCGTGGCCACCGTGGCGGGGATCGCGCTCGAAGGCCTCTACGCGGCGGGCGTTGCCCCTGACCAAGTTCTTCGACCCCACGGTGTTCCGCGACGTGCTCGACACGCGTTACGGGCAGGGTCTCGCTCGTGCGCCTGGCGCTGCTGGCCGTGGCGTACCCTCTGCTGCGCATGCTCCTGCACCGGCGCGGGGAGCGGGCGCACCGGCTGGCCGCCTGGTGGCTGGTCGGCGCCGGCCTCGTCGGCATGGGCCTGGCGCGTCACGCCGGGCCTCGCCGGTCACGCGTCCACCGGGATCCAGACCGGATTGGCGATCCCGGCCGACCTCGTGCACGTCAGCGGCGATGGCGTGCTGGCTCGGTGGTCTCGTCGTGCTCTTCGCCGCGGTGCTCCCGCGGCGCGACGGCGACGAGATGCGTGACGGTCGTGCCGCGCTTCTCGATGCTCGGGCTCGGTGCGATCGTCGCGGTGATCGTGTCGGGCGGGTATCAGGCGTGGCGCCAGGTCGGCAGCATCGACGCGTTGAAGAGCACCGACTACGGCCGGCTGCTCATCGCCAAGCTGGTCGTGTTCGCCGCTGCTTGTCGTGGCCGCCGCGTTCAGCCGCGAGATCGTGAACCGGCGGTTCCGGTACGCACCGCTCGACGACGAGGCCGACGAGGCGGAGTACCGGGCGGAGTCGGTGCCGATCGCGGTGGGTGCCGGCTCCGTGCCGGAACGGGAGACCGGCTCCGTGCCGGAACGGGAGACCGGCTCCGTGCCGGAACGGGAGACCCGCGGCTCCGACGGTGACGGGTCGCCGGGGGCACGTCCGACGACGGATGGGTTCGACGAGCCCTGGGACGACGACACGACCGACGAGCACGAGGTGCGCCGGCTCCGCCGCTCGGTCATCGTGGAGCTCGTCGTCGCGGTCGTGATCCTGGCGATCACCGCGTTGCTCGTGAACGCGGCACCGGCGCGCTCGGTGACGACCCAACCCGTCTCACTGACGCTGCGCTCGGACCAGGTGTGGGTGTACGTCGACGTCGTGCCGGGGATCGCCGGGCGCAACGACATGCACTTCACGTCGTTCCCCACCGGGGGCGGGCCCGCGACCGTGCAGAACATGCAGGTGCAGCTGACGCGTCCCGGCGAGGATCTCCCGCCGTTCAGCGTCCCGTTGCAGAAGCTCGGGGTCGGGCACTACTGGTCGCCCCTCTACGAGATCCCGTACTCGGGGAAGTGGCAGATGACGGTCCGGGTCCAGCTCAGCGCCACCAACGAGGCCGTGCTCGTGGGCACGTTCAGCGTGCGCTGACGTGCCGAACGTCGATCTTGCCACCAACTTCTTCCTGGCGTTGACGCTCGCCGTCGACGCGGTGTTGGCCGTGGCCCTCGTGCTGGCGATCGCCGCCCTCGTGTCGCGCGGCGCGCGGGAGCGGGTCGGCTCGCTCGCCGCCGCCGTCGCCCCCCAGGCCGTGCTGCTGGCGTGGATCGTCGCCGTCGTCACGACGCTCGGGAGCCTCTACTACTCGGAGCACGCGGGCTTCGTGCCGTGCGAGCTGTGCTGGTACCAGCGCATCGTCATGTACCCGCTCGTCATCGTGCTCGGGGTGGCGTGGTTGCGGCGTGACCAGAAGGTCTGGCTCAGCGCACTGCCGTTCGTGGTGATCGGCGCGCCGTTGTCGCTCTACCACTGGTTGGTGGAACGCGTGCCTTCGTTCGCCGAGAGCAGCTCGTGTTCCATCACCGTGCCGTGCACCGCGCCGTGGTTCGAGAAGCTCGGGTTCGTCACCCTCGCGTGGATGGCGATGAGCAGCTTCCTCGTCATCGGCGTGCTGATGGTGTGCGTGGTGGTGGGCGGCCGGGCCGGGCGCGGCGTACCAGTTCGCCGAGTCGGCCGATACGGTGACCCGGTGAGCCCGAGCCGCCAGCAACGCGCCGCCGCGGTCGGCCACCGCCAGGCGTCGGCCGCGGCCGCGGCCCGGCATCGCCGCAACCAGCGGCTGGTCTGGGGGGCCGTCGCCCTCGTGGTCGTCGTCGCGGTGGTCGTCGCGGTCGTGGCGTCCGGCGGGAGCAACGACACGGCATCGGCGGGGAAGTTCGAGACGCACGCCGTCACCGTCGACGGTACGTCGCTCCCGCCCTACAACGGCTCTGCGTACTCGGCGAGCAACCCCGACCCCGCGATCGGCGAGACCATCCCGACGCTGCACGGTGTGTCGGTCTTCGACGGGAAGCCGGTGACGATCGAGCCGAACGGCAAGCCGCAGGCGATCGTGTTCGTCGCGCACTGGTGCCCGCACTGCCAGCGTGAGGTCCCCCTGCTGGTCTCCCTGGCCAAGAGTGGCGCCCTGCAGGGCCTCGACGTGACGGCCGTCGCCACCGGCACCAACCCCGCGGCGGACAACTACCCGCCGTCGGCGTGGTTGCAGCGGGTGTCGTGGCCGTACCCCGTGATGGCCGACACCCCGAGCGGCAAGGGCGCCGCGGCCTACGGCCTGACCGGCTATCCGTACTTCGTCCTCGTCGACGCCAACGGGAAGGTGGCGACCCGGGCGTCGGGTGAGGTGCCGGCCTCGGACATCACCGCCAACGTGAAGGCACTGGTCGCGGGCAAGCCGCTCCCGCAGGCGTCGTCAGGCGCCAGCTCGCCGTCGGGCTGATCCGGCGGGCGGTCAGCTGCAGGTTGCGCACACCCCGACGAGATCGAGGCGGTGGTGCTGCGTGCGGAAGCCGGTGGTGCGCGTGATCGCCGCCGCGGCAGCGGCCACGGAACGCTCCAACCCCGCCGACGCCGGCACGTCCTCGACGCGACCGCACGTCGCGCAGATGAGGTGGTGGTGGTGGCCGGCGAGATCCTCGGCCAGTTCCCACCGGGCGAACTCGTCGGCGCCGACGACACGATGGACGACGCCGGCCTCCTCGAGCACCACCAGGTTGCGGTAGACGGAGCTCTGGGCGAGATCCGGGTGCAGCGTCCGGATCTCGGGGATGGTGAGCGGGCGCGGCGCGGTGGTGAGCGCGTCGAGCAGCGCCTCGCGGTTGGGGGTGAGCCGCTGGCCGACGTCGCGCAGGCGTGCGGCGACCGCGTCGCGCACCTCGCGGACGGTCGGATCGAGTGAAGGGTCGCCAGTCGTCACGCCTGACATGCACACGAGCCTACCGAACCGGGATTCGGTCGAACCGGGGTACGGTCGAACCGTGGACCTCACCGACCGCTTCGCCGAGCTGCTCGCGCGACCCGAATCGGAGATCCCCCTCGACCAGGCGGCGCTCGTCATCGCCGCGCACGCGCACCCCGACCTCGACTTCGAAGTGCGCCTCGGCCAACTCGACGCGCTGGCCGACGCCGCCACCGGGATGTCGACCACGGAGCTCGCGACGCGGCTGTTCGTCACGGAGGGGTTCAGCGGGAACTCGACCGACTACGCCGACCCGAGGAACTCCTACCTCGACAACGTGCTCGACCGTCGCCTCGGCATCCCCATCACGCTGAGCGTCGTGATGATGGAGGTGGGGCGCCGGTGCGGCCTGCCGCTCCACGGCGTCGGGATGCCCGGGCACTTCCTCGTGGGGAGCGGCGCCGGGGAGTGGTTCGATCCCTTCCACCAGGGCGCGCGCCTGGATCTCGCGGGTTGCGCCGCGCTCTTCGGCGAGACCCATCCGGGCGCCCCGTTCCGGCCACAGTTCCTGATGCCGGTCGGCAGTCTCCGGATCGTCGAGCGGATGCTCGCCAACCTGCAGCACACCCTCATGTCGCGCGACCCCCGCGCCGTCGTGTGGGTGACCCGGCTGCGGCTGCGGATCCCCGGGATCACGTTGAGCCAGCGCGGCGATCTCGCCGGGCTGCTCGGGCGGCTCGGCCACTTCGGCGAGGCGGCGCGCGAGTTCGACGTGCTCGCGCGGCTGCTCCCCGGCGAGGGCGCGGACAAGGCGGCGGCGGCCGCGGCTCGGCTGCGGGCGCGCGCGCGAACTGACCGCACACCACCCGCGGATGTGAATGGGTAGGTTGGCGAGATGGCCAAGCCGATGCCGATGTTCCCGCTCGGCACCGTGCTGTTCCCCCACGCGACGCTTCCGCTCCACATCTTCGAGGATCGCTACCGCGCCATGGCGGAGACCTGCCTGCGCGCCGACGGTCGCTTCGGGGTCGTGCTGATCGAGCGCGGCTTCGAGGTCGGCGGTGGCGACGCGCGTTTCGGCGTGGGTACGGTCGCCCGCATCGTGGAGGCGGCGCGCACGCCCGACGGCCGTTACCTGCTCGCCACGGTCGGCACCGAGCGCTTCCGGGTGCGGCGCTGGCTGGACGACGACCCGTTCCCGCGTGCCGAGATCGACGTGATCGGCGAGCCCCGGCGGGTCCCGCCCGCGGCGGGCGACCGCCGGGTCGAGGTGCAACGGCTGCTCGGCCGGGTCCTCGCCCTGAGTGCCGAGCTGGGCGAGGCCACCGCGCCGGTCGAGGCGGCCCGGTTGGCCGAGGACCCGGTGCGGGCCTCGTTCGAGGCGTCGGCCGTCGCCCCGATCGGTCCGCTCGACTCGCAGCGCCTGCTCGAGCTGGACAATCCCGGCGAACGCTTCGACGCGCTCGAGGCGCTCCTCGTCGACGCAGCCGAGGTGCTCGAGCTGCGCCTCGCGGGGGCTGACTAGCCTGACCGGCATGGATCCGGACCAGGCGCGCGACCGCCTCGAGACCGAACAGGCACGCGTCGAAGGGCTCATCGGCGAGCTGCGGACCGAGCTGGGCACGTCGGAGAACGACGGGACGTCCGAGCTGGCGGACTACGACCAGCACCCCGCCGACACGGCTTCGGAAACCTTCGAACGCGAGAAGGATCTCTCGATCCTCGAACAGCTGGAGGCCGAGCTCGCCGAGCTGCAGGCCGCGCTCGCCCGGGTCGACGAGGGCACCTACGGCACCGACGAGGTCACGGGCGAACCCATCGATCCCGAGCGTCTCGACGCGCTGCCGACGGCCCGCACCAACATCACGCCCGGCGGCGAAAGCGCGGAGCGCTGAGCGTCCGTCTCCGGCTGTTCGCGCAGGCCCGGGAAGCCGCCGGCACCGGCCTCGGCGAGTTCGACGCCGCGACCCTCGGCGAGCTCCTCGACGTCGCCCGCGGTGCCTACGGCCCCCCGTTCGCGGCGGTGCTCGACACCGCCCGCGTCTGGGTCAACGGCGACGAGCCCGCCGACGGCGACGCCACCCCGCTGCACGCCGACGACGAGGTCGCCGTTCTCCCCCCCGTCAGCGGCGGCGCCTGATCGAACCGGCGTCCGCCGCCCGATCGAACCGGCGTCAAAGGAGGCGAATAATCGTCGGACTTTGACGCCGGTTGGGGGTGGGGTCAGCTCGGGTCGGGGCCCAGCGCGACCATCGCCGCGACCAACTTGTAGGCGGCCTCGGCGGGGCCGAGCTCGTCGGGGCGCAACAGGTTGGCCATGATCCGCAGCACCCACTCCATGAGCGGGCGTGACTGCATCCCGACGCGGGTCAGCTCACGCATGACGGCGGGATTGCCGATGGCCCGCACGAACGCCCGGGCCACCTTCCAGTAGAGCCCGTAGATCTCCTCGAGCTGCTCGGGGTAGCGCGCCAGCGCGAGGCCGTCGCCGGTGACGAGCGCGTTCGACACCGCGCCGGCCGCGAGGCGTCCGGTCTCGTACGCGAGCGAGATGCCCTCGCCGTTGAACGGGTTCACCGAGCCGGCGGCGTCGCCGACCACCAGCCACGTGGGCCCGACGTTGGGGGTGACCGAGCCACCCGTCGGCAGCTTCCCACCCGTGGGCGGGCCGCACGACGTCTCCGGCGAGATCCCCCACCGCGCCGGCGCGGTCGCCACGAACGCGTCCATCAACGTGCTCGTGTTGATCGACTTCCACCCGGTGAACGTCGACAGCAGACCCACGCCCACGTTGACGGTGCCGTCACCCACCGGGAAGATCCAGCCGTAGCCCGGGAGGTGGTTGCCGTCGCGGTCGCGCAGGTCGAGGTGGCTCTCGATCCAGGGCTCGTCGTGGTACGGGCTGGTGAAGTAGCCGCGGACGGCCATACCGAGGGGGTAGCTGCGGTCGCGCGCGGTGCCGAGGGCGCGGCCGAACCGGGAGTTGGCACCGTCGGCGACCACGAGGTAGCGGGCCCGGACCGCCTCGGTCGCGCCGTCGCGGCGCACGATGGCGCCGGTGACGAGGCCGTCCTCGACCAGGGGCTCGACGGCCTCGGTGCCGGTCCAGACGGTGGCGCCGGCGCCGGCCGCCGCGCCCGCCACCATCTCGTCGAGGTCGCGCCGGCGGATCACGTAGCCGTAGTCGGGGAAATCGGGGTGGTCGGGCCACTCCAGCTCGAGCGTGACGCCGTGCGCGATCGAGCGCAGTCCGTCGTAGCGCAACGAGCCCGACAACGGGCCCGCCAGCCCCATGTCGTGCAGCTGGCGCACCGCGCGCGGCGTGAGGCCGTCGCCGCAGGTCTTCTCCCGGGGGAAGCGCTTCTTCTCCACCACGAGCACCCGGTGACCGGCCTGCGCCAGCCAGTAGCCGGTGGCCGCGCCCGACGGCCCTCCGCCGACCACGAGCGCGTCCCAGGTCATGACGCTTGTGCGCTTGTGATCGGCCCGCCGGATCTCACCCGGTCATCGTCGCGCGCCGAACACCTCGACGACCCACTCGCACGACCACTCGCGACCGTTCCTCTCGGTACTGTTCCCACGACCCCTCGATAGGCACGGCGTTCAGATAGCGTGATAGGAAACCGACTGCCGCTCTTCCCACCACCCCTGCGCTTCCCGGAGGACAACGGGCCCGATGCCCAACCTGATCCCGGACTGGTTGCCATGGATGCGGCCCGCGGGCCGGCTGATCCTGGCTGTCGTCGTGCTGCTGATCGGCCTCGCCATCACGTTCGCGCTGATGCGCCGACCGAAGCGGAACCGCCCTTCGACGTGGGCGGAGTGCATCGCCGGCGCGGTGGGCGTGTACGCGATGATGACCCTCGCGTTCGCGGTGATCCCCCACGAGTGGATCACGTTCTCCGACAAGTACCTGCAGTGGGACACCACGGTCTTCGTGTTCCGGAACAACCAGAAGATGCTGTTCTTCCCGTGGAACTGGCCGTTCAACTTCGACAAGCACAACATCCGCGACATCATCGTCGTGCTCATCTACGGCGTGGCCATCGGGCTGAGCCTGGGGCTGTTCGCCGCCTGGCAGAAGCGCGGCCAGGAGAAGCCCGAGGCGGAGGCGGCCAAGCCCCGCACTTCGCGCTTCGGCCGTCCGCTGCGTCGTCGCTCGACGGCGTCGACCACTGGTGGTGATGCCTGATGGCCCGCACCGACGCCAATCCGCCGATGCCCGACTTCGCGACCGACTACGAGTTGCAGGAGGTCGACCCCTCCTACCTCACCGCGTCGGTGAAGCCGAAGCAGTTCCTGCACATCGACCAGTCCGAGTGCATCCTCTGCGAGGGATGCGTCGACATCTGCCCGTGGAAGTGCATCCACATGGTGTCGGTGAGCGCGATCAGCGACGCGCGCAACACCGAGCAGCCGGGTGAAGACCCGCGTGACCACGTCGCCTTCATCGTCGACGAGGACATCTGCACGCGGTGCGCGCTCTGCGTCGACCGCTGCCCGACCGGGGTGATCATCCTCGGCAAGCTCCAACCCGACATCGCCGAAGGCGACCTCCACGCCCGCACCGCCCGTCACGGCTATTCGTACGGCGTTCGGTTCTGAGTCACAGGTTTTCGAGGAGACAGGTTCGTGGCCAACGGCAACGGCAGTAACGGGAGCAACGGGCACGGGCCCGGGGTGAAGGTCGGCCAGGCGATGGAGAAGGTCGACGAGAAGGTCCGCGGTTCGCAGGCCTGGACCGCGATCTTCCGGCCCGGCTCGGTGTTCCGTCGCGGCTACACCGACAGCCCCCGCAACCGCTCGTACGTGATCATGAACAACGTGCTGTACCACCTTCACCCGGTGAAGGTGAAGCGGCACGCGGTCAAGGTCTCCTACACGCTGTGCCTCGGCGGGCTCTCGTTCTTCCTGTTCATCCTGCTGACGGTCACCGGCATCTTCCTGATGTTCTTCTACCGACCGACCGCCGCCGCCGCGTGGCCGTCGGTCCAGACCCTCGAGACGGCCGTCACCTTCGGTTCGATCGTGCGCAACATGCATCGTTGGGCCGCGCACCTCATGGTGCTCACCGTCTTCTTGCACATGAGCCGCGTCTTCTACCACGGCGCCTACAAGGCGCCGCGCGAGTTCAACTGGGTGATCGGCGTGATCCTGCTCACGCTCACCCTGCTCCTCTCCTTCACCGGCTACCTGCTTCCGTGGGACCAGCTGGCGCTCTGGGCGGTGACGGTCGGCACGAACATGATGGGATACACCCCGGTGTTCGGGAGCTCCGTCAAGTACGTGCTGCTCGGATCGAAGGAGATCAGCAACGAGACCCTGCTGCGGTGGTACGTGCTCCATGTGCTGCTGTTGCCATTCGTGATCGTCATCTTCATGGCCGTGCACTTCTGGCGCGTCCGTAAAGACGGCGGCATCTCCGGACCGCTGTAGAGAGGGGAGAGCACCATGGTCGACATCCCCGAACACCTCCTCCAGCGGAGCAAGGAGCGCCGCAAGGCGCTCGGCCTGCCCGTCCCCGGTGAAGAGGGAGGCGAGGCGGAAGCGCCCGCCGCAGCAGCACCCGACGCGCCCGCAGCCGACGCGCCCGCAGCCGAAGCGCCTGCCGCGGCCGCTGCGGAGGCGGCAGAGGACGCCACCACCGAGAGCGGCACCAAGATTCCGGCCCACCTGCTCGAGCGAGCCAAGCGTCGCCGCGCCGCCGCGGGCGGCGGAGGGGGTGATGTCGCCGCGGCCGGTGCCGGCGCGGCGGCCGCGGCCACGGCCACGTTGCCCGCGCCGACCACCACCGGGCCCGGCGGTCACACGCAGCGGCTGCTCACGGTGGTCAAGTCGGGTTCCATCCAGCAGACGCGTGCCGAGGCCCAGGACAAGGTGCACACCTGGCCGCACCTCCTCGTGATCGAGTTCGCCTCGATCCTGATCGTGCTCGCCGCGGTCACCATCTTCTCGGCGCTGGTGCGGGCGCCGCTGCTGGGCCTCGCCGACTTCAACAAGACGCCCAACCCGTCGAAGGCTCCGTGGTACTTCCTCGGGTTGCAGGAACTGCTCACCATGTTCAACCCGCAGATCGCCGGCGTGCTGGTCCCGGGCATGGGGCTCGTCCTGCTCATGGTGGCGCCGTTCGTCGACAAGAACCCGTCGACCAAGCCGAAGGACCGCAAGTTCGCCATCGCCATCTTCACGATCTTCGTGATGATGTGGTCCATCCTCGTCATTCTCGGTTCGTTCTTCCGGGGCCCCGGCTTCAACTTCATCCTGCCCTGGAAGGACGGGATCTTCTTCGAGCTGTAGGAGCAAGTCGTGGTTGTCGTCATCGCCATCGTTGCCGTTGTGGTTCTTGCCGTCGTGGGCCTCCTCGTGACGGCCCGCTCGCGCGCGACCACCGGACGCCTGACCCGGGAGACCCGCAAGCGCGACGAGGCATCGGGCGGGTCCACCGTCGCGGACGCTGCGGCTCCGGAGGACGAAGCCACCGTCGCCGAGGGCGGCGCCGAAGGCCGTTCGCGCGCCGACGAAGCGCGCAAGGCCATCGAATCGGGCGGTTCGGCCCTCCCGGTGCCCGCGGAGTCGAGCACGCCCGCGGTCTACGAGCCCGTCGACCTCGAGGAGCTCGGGGTCACCCGCCGCCAGTTCTTCAACCGCTCCATCCTCGCCGGCTCCGGACTCGGTCTCGGCGCCTTCGGGGTCGCAATGCTGGCCTTCCTCTGGCCCGGCGCCAGCACGGGTTTCGGTGGCAAGGTCGTGGTGGGCTCGGAAGCCGACGCCAAGACCGCGTTCGGCAACAAGCAGCCGTTCTACAACGCGACCGCCAAGGCCTACATCGTCTCCTACCCGAAGTCCGCCCTCCCGGCGGCGAAGAAGATCACCGCGTACACCCCGCCGATCCTCGCCGGCATGGAAGCCGGGTACGTCGCGCTGTACCAGAAGTGCGTGCACCTCGGGTGCCGCGTGCCCTGGTGCCAGAGCTCACAGTGGTTCGAGTGCCCGTGCCACGGCTCGAAGTACAACGAGGTCGGCGAGAAGGTCGGGGGGCCCGCACCGCGCGGGCTCGACCGCTTCGTGTTCGAGGTGTCGGGCGGCAACATCATCGTCGACACCGGGAACCTGGTGCTGGGCCCGCCCATCGGCACCGACACCATCAACCAGAGTCCAGCAGGCCCGCTCTGTGTGTAACGATCCCAACCCGGCCCCCGCGCGCCCCGGAGCCCAGCTCGTATGAACTTCCGTACCGTCCTGATCCTCATCAACGCCGCGGCGATCGCGGGGTTCTTGGGCTACGTCGCGTTCCGCGTCCTGAGGCTCAAGCGGAATCAGGAAGATACGCCCGAGAACCTCACACCCTTCTTCGACGATGGCGTTCTCGAAGGCGCACACCTCGAGCGTGTCCTCGGTGTCTCGCTCATCGCGCTCGTGGTCGTCGTCCTCGCCCTGCTGGCCTATTTCATCTGGGAGCCCTTCCGTGAGACGGCGGCGGCCTCGGGCTTCCACGAGCGGTCGGTCGAGCGTGGCGCGGTCCTGTTCGCCAACGCCCAGTCGAAGGACTACAACAGCACGGTCTCGCTGCTCTGCGCGAACTGCCACGGCGTCGACGCCGGCGGTGGTTCGGCGACGTTCGTGGTCAAGAGCGACGACCCTCGTTGTGACCCGAACGCGACGTTGACCCCGGAGCTCGCGGCGAAGGAGCCCTACTGCCTGCCCCACCAGGTTGCGTGGGCGGCACCGAACCTCACGCTCGCGGGGCTGCGCTACTCGCGTGCGCAACTGACGCAGATCATCACATACGGTCGACCGGGCACACCCATGCCCGCGTGGGGTGTCGCGTCCGGGGAAGGGCGCGTTGCAGCAGCAGAGCATCCAGGACCTGGTCAACTACGTCGAGAGCCTCGCCACCACGCCGACGAAGGCGATGGCCGGCGCCGCCTCCGACGCCAAGGCCATGGCCGCCACGTTGGACAAGCCCACGACCAAGGCCGCGGCGACCAAGTGGGTCGCCGACGCGCAGGCGGCCCTCGACACGGCCCAGACCGAGCTCGCCGCGCAGACCGATCCGAAGGAGATCGCGACCTACGAGGAGGTCGTCGCGCAGAAGGAGGAAGAGCTCGGCGTGGCGCAGGCGTGGCTGAAGACCACCGAGTCGGCCACCGAAGGGCAGATCCTCTTCATGAACAACTGCGCGCGTTGCCACACCCGCGGCTGGTCGTACTTCGACCCGACGAACCCCCAGACCAACCCGCCGCCCGGCCCGATGGGCGGCGGTGCGTACGGCCCGAACCTGACCAACGGCGACGTGAACGCACAGTTCCCGCCACCGAACGGCGAGGCCGAGCTGCTCCTCTGGATCAGCGCCGGCGTCCCCGCCAACGAGGCGTACGGAAACCGGGGAATCTCCTCCGGCCGGATGCCGCACTTCGGCGCCGTGCTCACCAAGACCCAGATCGAGGAGATCATGGCGTACGAGCGATCGCTGTAGGAGACCTGACGACGTGCATGTGACCTTCGCAGACTCCCTCGTCACCGCGAGCATCTGGTATCCGACGATCCTCGGTGTCCTCGTCGTGCTGGCCGGCATCGGCCTCTTCTGTGGCTCCATCTACCTGCTGCTCGGCACCAACCTCGGCGCCCGCCTCGGCTTCCTGGTCGCCTTCACCTGTCTCACCGGGTTCATGTGCATCATGAGCCTGCTCTGGCTGACGACGGCGTCTCCACTCGAGTCGCCCAAGGGGCGGGTGGCCTCGTGGAAGGTGGTCGAAGTCGTACCCGACGTCAAGAACGCGAAGACCGCCGCGGTGCGCGACATCGCGCAGCCGAAGAACAAGGCCTCTTCCACCGAAGCGTCGAACGTGCTGGCTTCGGCCGACGCCGCGCTCATCACCAAGGTGCAGACCCCCACCGTCAAGGTTGCGCCGAACGACAACCGCTACGCCCAGTTCAGCGGCGTGACGGACTTCATGGTCCTCGAGACGTACGCGGTGGGTGGGAGCGACCCGCAGTTCTACAAAGGTGAGTTCAACCACTCGAATCGGTACGCGGTGGTCGAGTATTGCGCGACGGCACAGCAGACGCAGACGTTCGGGCTGCCGCCGTTGCCGCCCGAGTGCGCCAGCGGCGCCGACGCGAAGAAGGGGTTCGTGGTCCTGCAGTACGACTACGGAACCTTGCGGCTGCCGCCGTTCATCGTGTTCGCGATCTCGGCGATCCTCTTCGGTCTCGGCCTCCTCGGGCTGCACTGGCGCGAGAAGGACGAGATGGCGATCGAGGCTGCGAAGGCCGGTCCTACGGCGGTACCCGCCCGGGACGACTCCGAACTGGCGAAGGTGTGACGATGTTGCGACGGATCCGCACGCTCCTCGGTCTCGGGCTCTGCACGGTCGGCGCGTTGCTCGCGCTGGCGGCGCCGGCGTCGGCGCAACAGCTGGTCGACGCGGGCAGGGAGGGGGACGGCTCCGGCGGTCTCGCCTTCGTGCTCATGGCGGTGATGGTCGCCATCATCTTCGGTTCGTTGTTCTTCATGGACCACGTGCGGCGCAACCGCCTGCCCCAGGACGACGAGACGCCCCAGTCCTGACCTTCGGTCGCTAGACGGCGCCCGCTGCCTCGCGGGCGGCGTCGACGGTCTCGTCGATGACGTCGTCGGTATGGGCGAGGCTGACGAAGAGCGTCTCGTAGCCGCTGGGCGCGAGGAAGACGCCGCGGTCGAGCATGCCGTGGAAGAAACGCGCGTAGGCCTCGTGGTCGGCCCGGCGGGCCTCCTCGTAGTCGGTGACCGGGGTCGTGGTGAAGAAGACGCCGGTGAGCGTGGCGACCTGGGTCACCCGCACGCGTGCGGGAGGGCGCGGCGCAGCCCGTCGGCGAAGCGTGTGGCCTTGGCGCTCAGCGTCGTGTACGCGGTGTCGTCGAGCTCGGCGAGCACCGCGAGTCCGGCGGCGGTGGCGAGGGGGTTCCCGCTCAGGGTGCCCGCCTGGTACACGGGGCCGAGCGGGGCGAGGTGATCCATGATCTCGGCCCGCCCGCCGAGGGCCGCGAGCGGCAGGCCACCGCCCACCACCTTGCCGAACATCGAGAGGTCGGGCGTGATGCCGTACCTCCCCTGCGCGCCGTTCGGGCCCAGGCGGAATCCGGTGATCACCTCGTCGCACACGAGGAGCGCGCCGGCGTCGGTGCAGCGGCGGCGCAGGCCGGCGAGGAAGCCCTCGGCGGGGGGCACGAGGCCCATGTTGGCCGCCACCGGCTCGACCAGCGCGGCGGCGAGGTCGCTGCCGTAGCGGTCGAACGCGGCGTCGAGCGCGGCCTCGTCGTTGTAGGGGACCACGACGGTGTCGACGACGGTGCCCTCGGTGACCCCCGCCGAGCCGGGCAGGCCGAGGGTGGCGACGCCGCTTCCCGCCGCGACCAGCAACGCGTCGACGTGCCCGTGGTAGCAGCCGGCGAACTTCAGGATCTTGGCCCGGCCGGTCGCGCCCCGGGCCAGGCGCACCGCGGTCATCGCCGCTTCGGTGCCCGACGACACCAGCCGCACCTTGTCGACGGAGGCGACCCGGACCGCGATCGCCTCGGCCAGCTCCACCTCGCCTGCGGTGGGCGCGCCGTACGACGTGCCGGCCGCGGCGGCGCGCTGGACGGCCTCGACCACGGCCGGGTGCGCGTGACCGAGGATCGACGCGCCCCACGACTGCACGTAGTCGACGTAGCGGCGGCCGTCGGTGTCGACCAGGTGCGCGCCTTCGGCCGACGCGACGAAGAACGGTTCTCCCCCCACCGACGAGAAGGAGCGGACGGGCGAGTCGACGCCGCCGGGGATCCGGGCGAGCGCGCGCTCGTAGAGCGAGCTCACGAGAGGCGTTCGGCGACTTCGCGTGCGAGGTAGGTGAGCACGAAGTCGGCGCCGGCCCGTTTGATCGACGCCAGGGTCTCGAGCGCGGCGGCGTCGCCGTCGAGCCAGCCGTTCTGGGCCGCGGCCTTCAGCATCGCGTACTCGCCGCTCACGTGGTACGCCGCGACGGGTACGTCGAACGACGCCCGCAGCACGCTCACGACGTCGAGGTAGGGCACGGCCGGCTTCACCATCACCATGTCGGCGCCCTCGGCGATGTCGAGCGCGGTTTCGTCGAGCGCCTCGCGCGCGTTGGGTGGGTCCATCTGGTAGCCGCGGCGGTCCCCGAACTGCGGGGCGCACTCCGCGGCATCGCGGAACGGCCCGTAGAGCGCCGACGCGTACTTGGCCGAGTACGACAGGATCGCGGCGTCGGCGTGGCCGGACGTGTCGAGCGCGGCCCGGATGGCGCCGACCTGGCCGTCCATCATCCCCGACGGCGCGATCACGTCGGCGCCGGCGTCGGCCTGCGCGACGGCGATCGACGCGTAGCGCTCCAGGGTGGAGTCGTTGTCGACGTCGCCGGTGGCGGTGAGGAGGCCGCAGTGGCCGTGGTCGGTGTACTCGTCGAGGCAGTCGTCGGCCATGAGCACCAGGGCGTCGCCCACCTCGTCGCGGAGGTTGCGCAGCGCGATCTGGACCACGCCGTCGGGATCGTCGGCGCCCGACCCGCGGGCGTCCTTCACCGCGGGCACGCCGAAGAGAATGACCGCGGGCACGCCGAGGTCGACCAGCGCGTGCACCTCCTTGCGGAGGCTCTCCTGGGTGTGCTGGAACACCCCCGGCATCGAGACGACCGGCTCCGGCGCGTCGATGCCCTCCTTGACGAAGTACGGCGCGACCAGGTCGTCGACCGTGAGCCGGGCCTCGGCGACGAGGCGGCGGAGCGCAGGTGTGCGCCGCAGCCGGCGGAGGCGCCGCTCGGGAAACGTCACCCCCCGATGGTAGCGGCACCCCCCCACCCCGTTTTGGCGCTATTGACGCGTCACTATGACGCGCCGGTGGCGCCGAAACGGGTGAGGAGGGTGGTGACGAGGCCGTCGATGGTGTGGTCGGTGGCCTCGGCGTCGACGCGGAGGCCACGGGCGACCGCGGTCGCCGAGGTCACCGGGCCGATCGACACCACGAGCGGTTGCGGGTCGGGCAGCGGCCCGACGGCCTCGCAGAGGTTCTCGACGGTCGACGACGAGGTGAACGTGATCGCGTCCACCGCGCCGCTGCGGACCCGCTCGAGGGCGCCGGGCTCGGGTGTCGCCCGCACGGTCCGGTAGACGGGGAGCACGTCGACGGCGTAGCCGCGCGCTCCGAGGCCGTCAGGGAGCAGGTCGCGCGCCTGCTCGGCCCGGGCGACGAGCACCCGGGCGCCGTCGTGACCCGGCGGCGGGAACGCCTGCAGCAGCGACTCGGCGACGAAGCGCTCGGGGAGCAGATCGGCCGTGATGCCCCGGGCCGACAGCTCGCGCGCGGTGCCGGGCCCGATGGCGGCGACCCGCGTTCCCGCCAGTGCCCGGGCGTCGAGCCCGGCGGGCGCGAGGCCGCGTTCGAAGAAGGCGCGCACGCCGTTGGCCGACGTGAACACGATCCACTCGTAGGCACCGAGCGCCGGGACGGTGACGTCGATCGGCTCGATCGCGATGGCGGGGAGCTCGACGACCTCGGCGCCGAGCGCCTCGAGCCGCTCCCGGAGCTCGCCGGCCTGCTCCCGCGCCCGGGTGACGACGACGGATCGCCCGAAGAGGGGTCGGGCTTCGAACCAGCGCAGGTCGAGGGCGGCGACCTCGCCCACCACGATGGCGCTCGGTGCCGCGCACCCCGGCGTCGGCGATCGTCGCGAGGGTGGCCCGCACCGTCTGCTGGTCGGTTCGGGTCCCGTTGCGAACGGCGGTGACGGGGGTGTCCGGTGAGCGACCGGCGTCGACCAGGCGGCGGGCGATGTCGCCGATGCGGCCCGCACCCATGAGGATCACCAGGGTGCCGCCGGCACGCGCCAGCGCGTCCCAGTCGACGTCGGCGCGCGCCTTGGCCGGGTCCTCGTGGCCGGTGACGACGGTGAAGTGGGTCGACACCCCGCGGTGGGTCACCGGGATGCCGGCGTACGCGATGGCGCCGATGGCGCTGGTGATGCCCGGCACCACCTCGAACGGGATGCCCGCCTCGGCCAGGGCCTCGGCCTCCTCGCCGCCGCGCCCGAACACGAACGGGTCGCCGCCCTTGAGCCGCACGACGGACCCGGCGCGCCGCCCGGCGTCGACGAGGACCTCGTTGATGTGCTCCTGGGTGTGACCGATGTGGCCGGGGGACTTGCCCGCGTCGATCAGCTCGACGCCCGGTGGCGCGAGCGCGAGCAACGCCGGCGACGACGCGAGGCGGTCGTACACGACGACGTCGGCCCGCGCGAGCAGGGCGGCGCCGCGCACGGTCAGGAGCCCGGGATCGCCGGGTCCTGCGCCCACCAGGTAGACGGTCATCCCGCCCGGCCCCGGTCGGGCCCACCGGTGTCGAAGTCGCCCGGGTCGAAGTCGCCGGCGTCGTCGAGGAGGGAGCGTCCGCCGCGGGCGAGGAGGTCGGTGGCAACGTCGACACCCGCGGTGACCGGGCTCGCGGCGCGAGCCGACGCCCGCAGCACGACGTGACCGTCGGTCGACGCGAGGAGCGCCTCGACCACGATCTCGCCGCCGTCGACGGTGGCCAGCGCGCCCACGGGCAGGTCGCAACCACCACCGAGTTGTGCGAGGAAGGCCCGCTCCGCCCCGACGGCCGCGTGGGCCCGGGTGTCGTCGATGGCGGCGAGGCGCTCCCGGGTCCGGGCGTCGTCCGTCCGGCATTCGACGGCCAGCGCGCCCTGGCCCACCTGCGGGAGCATGACCGACGGCTCGAGGAGCTCGGTGGCCCGCCCGGCGCGCCCGAGGCGTTCGAGCGCGGCCGCGGCGACGACGATGGCGTCGAAGTCGCCCGCCCGCTCCAGGCGGGTCGGGACGTTGCCCCGCAGCTCGGCGAACGTGAGGTCGGGCCGGAGCGCGGCGAGCTGGGCCCGCCGGCGGACCGAGCCGGTACCGACGCGCGCCCCGCAGGGAGCGCGGCGAAGGTCGAGCCCACGAGCGCGTCGCGCGGATCGGCGCGCTCGGGCACCGCGGCGAGCACGATGCCCTCCGGTGTCCCCGACGCCGGGAGATCCTTGGCCGAATGTACGGCGAGGTCGGCCCGACCGTCGAGCACCGCCTGCTGCACCTCCTTGACGAAGATGCCGGTGCCGCCGACCGCGTGGATGGGGACGTCGGTTCGGGTGTCCCCGGTGGTGGTGACGATCACCAGCTCGACGTCGTCACCGAGCAGCGTGGCGACCCGCGTGGCCTGCCACCGCGCCAGCTCGCTGCCACGCGTCGCCACGCGCAGCGGGCGCGGCATCAGTCGCGTGGGCCAGGATCAGCGTCGGCGTCGGGCTCGGGCAGGCCGAACAGCTCGACGAGCGCGTCGGCGTAGAGCTCGCCGCGCGCGTGCCGGCGGCGTCCTTGACGCGGACGGTCGGCTCGTGGAGGAGCTTGTTGACGATGCTGCGGGTCGAATTGCTCGACCGCGTCGCGTGCGGCGGGATCGAGCGCGCCGAGCTTGTTGCGGTGGCGCTCGAGCTCGGCGGCGCGCAGGTCGTCGGCGTGCGCGCGCAACGCGGTGATGATCGGCGCGACCTCGCGGACCGTGCGCTCCACGCGGTGGCGGTCGAGCTCCTCGTTGATGATCTCCCGCACGTGGCCGATCTCCTGGCGGCGTTGTGCGAGCGACTGCTCGCCGAAGGCGCGGAGGTCGTCGATGTCGAGGAGGGTGACGCCGAAGACCTGACCGGCACCCGGATCGATGTTGCGGGGCACGCCGATGTCGACGACCAGGAGTGCGCGCCCGGAACGGGCGGTCATCACCGCTTCGATGTCGCTGCGCTCGACGAGGAGGTCCTGCGCGCCGGTCGACGCGAGCAGCACGTCGCACGCCAGCAGCGAGTCGGGGATCTCGTCGAGGGTGATGGCCCGCCCTCCGACGCGCGTCGCCAGCTCCTCGGCGCGCGTCGCCGTGCGGTTCGCCACGACGATCTCCTGCACGCCCGCGCCGGCCAGTGCGAGCGCCATGCCCTCGCCCATGCTGCCCGCGCCCAGCACGAGGACACGCCGGTCGTCGAGCGAGCCCAGGCGGCTCGTGGCCAGCGCCACCGCGGCCGACGACACCGACACCGCGTGCCGGCCGATGGCGGTCTCGGTGCGGGACCGCTTGCCCACCTCGATGGCGTGGCGGAAGGCGGCGAGAGCACCGGCCCGCTGGCCGACTCCCACTCCGCGGCGTGCCAGGCCTCGCGGACCTGTCCGAGGATCTCGCCCTCGCCGATGATCATGGAGTCGAGGCCGGCGGCCACGCCGAACAGGTGCGCCACCGCGGCGTCGTCGTGGTAGGTGTAGAGCAGATCGGAGAACTCGTCGGGGTCGACGCCCGAGGAGTCGGCGAGGAAGTCGCGCACTTCCTGCATCGCCGGGTGGAAGAGCGTGGCGCTGCGCGTAGATCTCGGTGCGGTTGCACGTCGACAGCACCACGACCTCGGCGAGGTGCTCGGCGCGCGGCGAGCGACTGGAGTGCCTTGGGGAGTGCCTCGGGCGCCACCGCCATGCGCTCGAGGAGTCCGACCGGCACCGTGCGGTGGTTGAGGCCGACTACGACCAGAGACATGCCCGGAGGATCTCCTTGGCTTCGTCCACGCGCCCGGCGCGGATCAGGTCGAGCATGCCGGAATCGAGCGCCGACTGCCAATCGGGATCCTCGCTGGAACGCCCCGATGCCCGCAGCTCTTCTCTCGCCTCTGACAGCACGTCCAACAGTGTCGCGTACTTCCGGGCCCAATTCCCGCGTGAAGCGCCGCCGCAGCCACGTGGCGAGCGCGGGGCTGCGGCCCCCGGTGCCCACGGTCACCACCAGGTCGCCCCGCCGGACGACGGAGGTGAGGGTGAACGAGCAGTTGGCGGGGTCGTCGGCCGAGTTCACCCAGACCCGCCGGGCCTCGCCCGCCGCGAAGACCTCGTGGTCGACGGCGGGAGCCCCGGTGGCGGTGGTGGCGAGCCAGGCGCCGTCGAGATCGCCCGGCTCGAAGCCCCGCTCCGACACGGTGACACGCCCGGCGTCGGCCCAGGCCCGGACCTCGGTCCCGATCTCGGGTGCCACCACGTGCACGTCGCCGCCGGCCTCGAGCAGCGGTTCGATCTTGCGGGCGGCGATGCGCCCGGCGCCCACCACGACGCAGCGTCGGCCGTGGACGACGAGGTTGACGGGATAGCCCGAGATCGGGGACGGCCCCCCGCGGCGTCGTTCATCGGCTCATCGGCTCATCGGCTCACCGGGGCGGCCGTGTCGCCGTTGCGACCGTCGCCGGCGGGGACCGGCGACGACTCGCGGCGCTGCTGGTAGAAGGACAGGATCTGCAGCTCGATGGCGAGGTCGACCTTGCGCAGCGACACGCCCGCCGGCGCGGTCACGACGGCGGGCGCGAAGTTCAGGATCGAGGTGACGCCCGCCTCGACGAGGCGGTCGGCGACCTCCTGGGCCGCGTGCGCGGGTGTGGCGATGATGCCGATGGCGACCCCCGGGTCCGGGCGATGGTGGGGAGGTCGTCGAGCGGCTCGATGGTGAGTTCGCCGACCGCCCGGCCCACCTTGTCCGGCGCGGCGTCGACGAGCGCGACGATCCGGTAGCCCCGGGCGCCGAAGCCCCGGTAGTTGGCGAGCGCGTGGCCCAGGTTGCCGACCCCGACGATGGCGACGGGCCAGTCGTGGGTGAGGCCCAGCTCCCGCGAGATCTCGTGGAGCAGGTGGTCGACGTCGTAGCCCACCCCGCGGGTGCCGTAGGAGCCCAGGTACGACAGGTCCTTGCGCACCTTGGCCGCGTTGACGCCGGCCAGCTCGGCCAACCGCTCCGAGGAGACCGTCCCGATCTCCTGGTCGGCGGTCTCGAGCAGGGCCCGGTAGTACAGGGGGAGGCGCACGACCGTCGCCTCCGGGATGCGGCGCGCGTCGGGAATCGGGTCCTCCAGAGCGGCGTGGGCCTCGGCCGCCGGTGCGGGCTGGGCCAGGACCCCCAAATCTAGGCGACTTTGTGCACGTTTTCTCAAAGTCTCGGTGCCGTACGCTCGACGCCGTGGTCGTGGGTCTGGCGTTCGTGGCGGTGGTCGTCTCCTCGCTGTTCGCGCAGTCGATGCTGGTGCGCTACACCGCCGGTCACCAGCCCCAGCACCGGGCGTGGGCCATCGCCCTGGCCATGTTCGCGCTGGCCTCGGCGGCGCTGGCGACCGGTGCCTCGACCGGCTGGGACAACGGCACCTTCCGTGCCTTCTACCTGCTCGGCGCGGTGGTCAACGTGCCCTGGCTGGCGATGGGCACGGTCTACCTCCTGGTGGCGCAGCGGTCGGCCCGGCGGGTGCTCTGGGGTCTCGTGCTCTTCACCGGCTTCGCCGCCGGCGTTCTGCTGAGCGCGCCGATGGAGACCGTCCACGGCACCGCGATCCCGGTGGGCAAGGATGTCTTCGGTGCCCTGCCCCGCATCCTCGCGGCGGCGGGCAGCGGTGTCGCCGCGACCGTGATCATCGCCGGTGCGGTGGTGTCGGCGATCCGCTTCGCCCGCGACCCGCGCATCCCGGACCACGGCCGCCTCGCCGGTGCGAACGGCCTCATCGCGCTGGGCACGCTGGTGTTGTCGAGCGGTGGGTTGGTGCAGGGCGCGATCGGTCACGACGAGGCGTTCGCCCTGACCCTGGCGATCGGGATCACCATCATCTACGCGGGCTTCGTCCTCGCCAGCGGGCGATCGCGGCGCGAACCCGACGATCCCGGGGCCGGCGAGACCGCTGATTCACTACGGGTGGTAAAATCTCACGGTGAGTAGTGGTTTTGGCTCAAGCTTTCAGGGGGCGCCGTCGATTTTGGATGCACGAGCGTCCCCCGGGGGGAAGCTCGAGGCTCCCGGTTCGCGAGCGTGGGTGGCGTGGAGATCGGCTTGCCGATGTCCACGAAGCCTCCCAGCCCGCCCCAAGCCCACCTGCGCTCGTGGGCCGGTAGCCAGTTCGAGAGGTCAGGGACCGAGTTTCAGGACGAACTGGGCCACGGCGGCGCCGAGGATCAGGGCCAGCAGGATCACGATCATGATCGACGTGCCGCGCCTCATCGGTCGCCCCGCTCGGTGAGCTCGACGCGGACCCCGGCGGGGTCGGGCGACGACGGCGCCGCCCCGGCCGGAACGAGCGTCACCGCGCTGCCGGCTTTGAGGCCGAGGGCGACCGCGGCGGGCTCACGGTCGAGGGCCAGCGCGAGCAGGCCGTAGGAGTCGACGAGGAGCACCAGCTCGGAGGGCTTGGCGTCGGCGTAGGTGTGGACCCACCGGGCCGCGCGGATCTGGCCGGGGAGCTGGACCTCGACCCGGCCTCCGGGCCGGGCGCCACCGGCGCCGAGCTCGCCGGGGTCGATGTTGAGCTGGCAGTTGCCGAAGCGGTCGACCCACCACACCTCACCGGCGATCGAGCCGTCGGGCCGCACCTCGGGGAGCGACACGAGGCCGGGCACGAGGCCGGCCGGATCGACCGGGGTGCCGAGCTCGGTCAGCGCCACCCCGGACGCGAGATGACCGGCGGCGGGGGCGAGCACGTCGCGGCCGGCGAAGGTGGGGCCGGGCGCGGGGAGCTGGTAGTCGGGGTCGTCGAGGGCCACGACCGAATGGGCTCCCCCGGCCATGGCCACGGCCGGCGCGAGCAGGCCGTTGTCGGGCCCGAGCAGCACCCCGCCCGCGACCTCGACGCCCACGAGCCGGCGGCTGGTGCCGACTCCGGGGTCGACGATGGCGACGACGATGCAGTCGTCGGGGAGGTACTGCACCGCGCGCACGAGCAGCAGCGCACCGGCGCGTACGTCGTGTGCGGGGATGTCGTGACTGACGTCGAGGATCCGGACGTCCGGCGCCAGCCCGAGCATCACCGCCTTGCAGACCCCGACGAACTCGTCGGTGAGGCCGTAGTCGGAGGCGAACGCGATGAGCACGGCGTCGACACTAATTGGTCCGGTTGATTCCGCCGCACCCGCCGCGCCCGCCGCACCGCGCCACCCTCCGGGCACGGCTCCGCTTCATCTCCGCTCTGACGGGTCCGGTTCCGTCAGCCGGCTTGTGTGTAGCGGGACCCCAGATAGGTGTCGACGTCGACGTCGCGGACGCGGAACGACCGCCCGACGCGCACGGCGGGCAGTTCGCCCGACTTGATGATGCGATAGACCGTCATGGTCGACACGCGCATGAGATCGGCGACTTCCTGAACTGTCAGGAATCGCGCCGTGGCGAATGATTGCGCCACTGGCTCACCCCTTCCGTTTCCCCCGCTTCTCCGCGGGGTGAGCGTAGGCCCCTGCGGCGCGTGTTGCAAAAGACGGGCTTACGAGCCCGCCCGGGACCAGGATTCCGAGGCCTGCGCCGAGGCGTCGGTCTCGCATGCGATCGACTCCAACCGGTCGAGGAGCGGCGCGTACGCCCGGGGCGGGCGGCGCTCGTCGAGCGGCACGATCCGGATGGCCCGTCCCTGCCAGGCCGCCACGGCCAGGGCGACTGCGTCGAGGTCGGCGAAGGCGACGACCTCCAGACCGGAGCCGGCCGCGACTCCCGCGTAGGTCCGATCGGCGACCACGAGGTCGGGTCGGGGGAGGGTGAAGAGCAGCTCGTTGGCGGCGTCGACGGAGTCGTCGCCGAGCAGGCTCTCGTGGTCGGTCAGCATCGCGATCTTGTCGATCCACCGCAGCCGTCGGCTTCCGGGGCCGAAGCTCCCCGACTCGTCGGCACAGAGCACCTCGCCACCCGCGGCTTCGACGCGCGCGACGAAGCGTCGGTAGAGCGGGAGCAGCGATGCGGGCCGGCTGGTCGCGAATGCGACCCGGCCCCCGCCGCGCGCCACCTCGAGGACGCGCACGCACGCCGACGTGAAGCCGTCGACGGTGCGTGACGGCGCGATCCGCGCGCGGGCCGTCGCCTTCCCATCCGTAGACCGTCGCGACCGCGGTCTCCACGTGCGAGAGGGTGACGCCGTCGAACGCGGGGAGCCCGAGCCGTGCTGAAGGCGCGCCGTGTGCCACCTGGCGCATGAGGCCCACGATCTCGTCGCGACCGAAGCGTGCGCTGCGACCGGCGACGTGCTCGCGCTTCAGCAGCTCGCGCAGGCTCGGCCCCTGGTCCGTACGGGCGGGCCGGTCGGCTGCGGGGTCGGGGAGCTTCGGTGGGAGCCGGGACTTCGGCCGCCGACTCGCGCGGACACTCCCCTCACGTGTGCCCCAGCTCGTTCGATCGGCGGGTGGCGGCCGTGACCGCATCCAGGCAGCGCGGCGCGCAGGCCGTGGGACTCGAGCACCTGGAGCCCCGCCGCGGTCGTGCCTCCCGGCGACGTGACCGCGGCCCGCAAGGATTCCGGCGACTCGTCACCGTCGGTGAGCAGGGTCGCGGCGCCGAGCAGCGTCTGGCGCACGAGGCGATCGGACACGTCGCGCGGCGAGCCCGACCAGCACGCCGGCTTCGATCAGCGCCTCGGCCAGGAGGAACACGTACGCGGGGCCGGAGCCCGAGAGGCCGGTCACCGCGTCGAGGTGGGCTTCCGCCACGCGTACGACGATGCCGACGGTGCCGAGCACGCGTTCCGCGGTGTCGAGGTCCAGCTCGGACGCGAGGCTGCCGGGCGGCGATCGCGGCGGCGCCCTTGCCGACGAGCGCGCCGGTGTTGGGCATCGCCCGCACGCACCGGGCGTCCAGGCGCGGCCACCTCCAATGATTCGATGGTGACCCCCGCCGCGATCGACAGCACGAGGGCGCCTTCGGGCAGGACCGCCGCGCAGCTCTCGAGCGCGGCGACCGCGTCGGCCGGCTTCACCGCCACGACGAGGATCTCGGCGTCGGCGGCCGCCCACGACGGGCTCGGCACGACCCGCACACCCGGCAGGCGTGCCTCCAGGTGGCGTCGGCGGTCGGGATCGACCTCGGCGACCGCGATCGTCGCGGCCGGCCAACCGCCGTCGATCAGCCCGGCGGCCAGGGCCTCGCCCATCCGACCGCCACCCAGGAGTGCCAGATGCATACGGGCAGGCTAACCGTGGTCGGCTGCGCGCGCAGGGTACTCGAGCGCGGCGGCGGGAGATATGGGTGGGCCCGAGGAACGCTCGGTCCCGCCCCGCACTTCCCCGAACGGGACGGCCCTCCTGCACCTCGGGCCCACGCCTGCCGTCCTCCGTCGAGGCCGGTCGACACAACTTAACGCTACTTGTCGTCGCGGGCAACCCCGGGCGCGGGAGGCCGGCCGTAGGCGAGCTGCACGAGGGGCTGGAACCACCGCTCGGTGAGCTCGTAGAGCACGCCGATGATGCGATCGAGCTCCTCGACCGACAGGTGCTCGAGGGCGAGCCGGCCGACGAGGTAGACGTCACCGTCTGGCCCGAGCGAGAAGCGGGCGCCGTACATCGTGTGATTGCGCCGGAGGAGGAACTCGTAGAGCTCGAGGTGGTTCCGGGGCGGGAGCGGCAGGAAGTAGACCTCGTACCGCAACGTGCGTTGGTGCAGGTCGAAGTAGATCGTGGTGGCGTCCCGGCCTTCGCAGGTGAAGCGCACGTACCAGCGCCGCAGCTCGGGGTCGTACTCCACCACTTGGACGTAGGGCTCCGCCGCGACGGGGCCCTCGAGATGGGTCGCGACGAGTTCATGCGCCTGCTCGACGGAGGGCGGGTCTAGCTGCACTGGACCGGCGCCCGCGCCGCGAGGTCGCCGTAATGACGGCGAAGTCGCGCGGCCGCGATGCTCCAGCGGTAGCGCGCCGAGCGTGCGACGGCGTGCTCGCGCATCACGTCCGGGGCTTCGCCCAGGACGCGGTCGATGAGGGTTGCGTAGGCGAGCGGTTCGCGCACGTCGACGAGGTAGCCGGTGATGCCGTGTTCGACGAGGTAGCGCAGGCCGCCGACGTTCGCGGCCACCACGGGGGTACCGCAGGCCGCGGCTTCGAGCGCGACGAGCCCGAACGATTCGGTGCGTGACGGCACGACGCACACGTCGGCGGCGCGGTAGAAGTCGGCGAGCTGGTCATGCGGGCGCGGCGCGACGAAGTGGACGCGGTGCTCGAGTCCGAGCTCCGCGACCAGCGCGTGCAACGCGTCGACCTCCGCCGCGCCGTCGGGACCGCTCGGCCCGCCGACGATCACCAGCGTGGCCCGTCGATCGGCGAGCTCGGCGAGCGCGCGTACGGCGAGATCGGCGCCTTTCAACGGCTGGATGCGTCCGACGAACAGCACCATCGGCCCCGGCGGCAGGCCGACGTGTCGGCGGGCCGCGACGCGGTCGCCGGGGAAGAAGACCCGGTGGTCGACCCCCGGCGCGATGATCTCGACGCGCGTGGGATCGGCGCCGTAGTGGCGCACGAGCTGATCCTGCTCTTCGAACGTCGACGCGACGACGAGATCCGCGCAGCGCACGACCTCGGCTTCGACCCGGGGACGCAACGGCGCGCCGTCGGCCAGCCCGACCTCGGCCTTCACTCGGTCGAGCGTGTGGAAGGTCGTGACGAGCGGCAGGTCGAGCTCGTGCTTCAGCCGATGGCCGACCGCGCCCGACACCCAGTAGTTCGCGTGGAGCGCGTCGTAGCCGGCACCTGATCGCTCCATGATCCGGCGCGCCGAGTCGCCGAACTCACCGACGAGGTCGGGCAGCTCGCGCAGGGGCACGGGTGCACACGGTCCCGCTGGGACGTGCAGCACACGGAACCCGGGTTCGACCTCGACCGCCGGGGGCTGTTCCGGGTGCTCGTTGCGCGTCAACACGTCGACCGCGACGCCGGCACGCGCGCAGCGCGGAACCCAGCGCGCGGACGTAGACGTTCATGCCTCCGCCGTCGCCGGTGCCCGGTTGCGCGAGCGGCGAGGTGTGCACGCTCAGCATGGCCACCCGTTGCATATCGGCCGCAATGCTATAGGGCAGCGGTGCTCACCTCAGTTGGGCCGCCAACGACAGATCGATGCGGTCCATCACGTCGTGCAGCTCGCGCCGTTGGTCGGAGACTTCGCGTTCCAGTGAACGGAGCCCAGCGATGGCGTCGTCGAGCTCGCGTCGCTGAGGGTGGGCAGGTTGGCGAGCACGCCGTCGTACTGCTGGAGGTCGGGCGCCCACTCGCTGTCCTGCTCGGGCGCCATCTGTATCGGGATCCGGCTCGAGGCCGGGTTCCCGCGTGGGCCGGGGTCGGCGAGGATCCGGGGGAGTGCTTCGATGAGCTGTTCGAGCGACTGACCGCTCGACCGGCGTTCGATCTCCGCCTCGAGGATGTCGAGGCGCGCCTGGGTGAGGCGCCGGATGTACGACACCTCGGTCTCGAGCTCGAGGCACTCCGAGTGCATCGCTCGCAGCTCCTCGACCGAGTGCGACTCGATCTCGGCGAGGTACCCCGGGTCGAGCACTCGCGCGTGCTGCGATCGTGCGGTTCCGTCATTCGGTCAGCCTCCTGGCCTCAAAGTACCAGCGACCGCGCCGGCGGGCGCGCGCTGTCGGGTCCATTGCTCAGGGTCTTTCGGCTCAACACCCCGCGGATTTGAGCGTGGGATACGGATCGGTCGTGGCGCCGTTGGGCCCACCGAGACGGATCTCGAAGTGCAGGTGTGGGGCGGAGGCGTTCCCGGTCATGCCCGTCAGGCCGACGATCTCGCCCTTGGCCACCGTGCGGGCCTCCCCCACGAACTGTGAGAAGTGGGCGTAGAAATAGGTGTTGCCGTCGGCGGCGGCGAGGTATGCGGTGTTCCCACCGGCACCCTCGTTGGGGACGTAGGTGACGGTCCCCGCCTCGACCGCGACCGCGGGCGTGCCGGTCGGTACGAACATGTCGATGCCCGGGTGCGTGTACGCGAACACGGCCCGTTCCCTGGCGAACTCCCGCAGCGCGGCGGCGCGCGCCTTGCCCGCGACGATCGACGCCTGCAGCTTCGCGATGCCCGCCCTGGTCTCCGCGACCTTGTGGTCCGACGCGGTGAATGCCGCGGCGGTCGTGTTGGCGGCGTCACGGGCGTCGGCGAGCGCGCCGGCGAACCAGGCCCCGACGACGACGATCAGGATTCGGCGGATGAGGGCCGTCATGAGCTCCGTGATCGTGATTGGGCGCCCGGGGATCCGGGAACGCTACCAGCAGGTAGTTTCAAATGGGGGAAGCGGAACGTCGCCGGCGACGCGCCCAACGGGGGCGTGTCCGTCGAGAGCGCGTCCATCGAGGAGGCACCATGCAACAGTACGAATTGCCCGAACTCCCCTACGACTACAACGCCCTCGAGCCCCACCTCTCGGCCGAGATCCTCGAGCTGCACCACGGCAAGCACCACAAGGCGTACGTCGACGGCGCCAACGCCACCTTCCAGAAGCTGGGCGAGGCCCGCAGCTCCGGCGATTTCGGCACCATCAACCAGCTCGAGAAGAACATGGCGTTCCACCTGTCGGGCCACGTGCTCCACTCGTTGTTCTGGACCAACATGTCGCCCGACGGTGGGGGCCCGCCCGAGGGCGAGTTGGGCGCCGCCGTCGTGGAGCATTTCGGCACATACGACGCGTTCCGTGCGCAAATGACCGAGGCGGCGATGAACATGCAGGGTTCGGGTTGGGCCGCGCTCTCGTGGGAGCCGATGGCCGGGCGCCTGATCGTCGAGCAGGTCTACGACCACCAGGGCAACGTCGGCCAGGGTGGCCCGCCGCTGCTCGTGCTCGACATGTGGGAGCACGCGTTCTACCTCCAGTACAAGAACGTGAAGAAGGACTGGGTCGAGCGCGTACTGGCAGCTCGTCAATTGGCCCGACGTCGCCACCCGCTTCGAGCGCGTGAATTCGCTCGAGCTCGTCTGATCCGAACTCGTCTGAAGCGTCGGTCCCCACCCGGGGGACCGACGAGCAGGCATCGCGCGCGTGATTCGGATAGCCTGCGCGCAACAACGCCTGTCGTGTGACAAAGGAGTGGCTGGGCGTGCGCGACTTCCTGCCGATCTTGACCATGATCGTGCTCGTCGTGCTGTTCGTGTTGGTGTCGTTCGTCGCGTCGACGTTCCTGGCGCCGAAGCGGCCGACCTCCGCGAAGAAGGCGCCCTACGAGTGCGGCATCGTGCCCGAGTACGAGCCGGCCGAGCGCTTCCCGGTGAAGTTCTACCTGGTCGCGATGGCGTTCATCGTCCTCGACGTCGAGATCATCTTCCTCTATCCGTTCACCACGGTCTTTCGCGGGCTGGCGGGCTACGGGCTGATCGTCATGGGCGTCTTCCTGCTCGTGCTGCTGGTGCCGTTCGCCTACCTGCTGTCGACCGGCGCCCTCGACTGGGGACCGGTGAAGCAGGTGGCGACCCGGATGGGGAGCACCGTGCTGCGGGCGGTCGGCGCCCCTGGTCGTGACGGCCTCGACCCCGCCGCGGTCGGCGCGCCCGACGACGTGCGGCCGGGTGCTCCGGGGAGGGCCGCGTAGATGGGGCTCGAATCGGTCAGCCACAACTTCCTGACCGGCCGGATCGAGGATCTCGTCAACTGGGCCCGCAAGAGCTCGGTGTGGCCGGCGACCTTCGGTCTGGCGTGCTGCGCGATCGAGATGATGGGCACGGGCGCGGCGCACTACGACCTGTCACGTTGGGGCATGGAGATCTTCCGGGCCAGTCCCCGCCAGGCCGACCTCATGATCGTCGCCGGTCGGGTGAGCCAGAAGATGGCGCCGGTGCTGCGCCAGGTCTACGACCAGATGGTCGAGCCCAAGTGGGTCATCTCGATGGGGGTCTGCGCCAGCAGCGGCGGCATGTTCAACAATTACGCGATCGTGCAGGGCGTCGACCAGGTGGTGCCGGTCGACGTCTACGTCCCGGGGTGCCCGCCGGGTCCCGAGACCCTCATGCACGGCATCCTCACCCTGCACGAGCAGATCCAGAACGGCGAGATCCTCCGCCGCCGGGCCGCCTCCACGAGCGGCGGCGCGGCGATCGAGATCGCCCAGCGCGACGGCGTCCCGTCGGGCGTCTGAGGAACGCGAGCCCCGAGATGCCCGACCCCGACGCCCAGGCTCGTGAAGAAGATCACGAAGTCGACGCGCCCGACGCCGGGACGCCGGTCCCGAGCGACGAGGTCGCGGCGATGGTCGTCGAGCAGTTCCCCGGCGCCGTGTTCGTCGAGTCGCACGGTCAGGCGGTCGTCTACGTCGAGCGCGCCGTGTGGCACGACCTCGCGGGGTACCTGCGCGACGAGCAGCAGTTCAGCCAGTGCGTCGACGTGACCGCGGTGGACCACCTCGTCGACGGTGCACGCGCGGTTCCGGCGGGGGTCACCGCCGAGCGCTACGAAGTCGTGGCCAACTTCCTGTCGCACGCGCGCAACCGCCGCATCCGGGCGATCACCGAGGTGCCGGACGGCGACCCCTCGGTGGCGAGCATCGCCGACCTCTACCCCGGGGTGAACTTCCCCGAGCGTGAGGTCTTCGACCTCTTCGGCGTCGAGTTCACCGGTCATCCCGACCTCACCCGCATCCTCATGCCCGATGACTGGGTGGGCCACCCGCTGCGCAAGGACGATGCCCCCGCGCGCGGTGCCCGTCACCTTCAAGGGCGATCCGAGTCCGCGATGACCGAGCCCGTCGATCTCGAAGTCGTGAACTTGGAGTCCGTCGAGGAGCAGCGCCTCGAGGCGCAGACCGACGAGGGCGCGCAGCAGATGCGCCCCCTCACCGGTGAGGCCCGTGCCCGCGAGCTCGTGCTCACCGGCGGGCCGTGGCCCGACATCGACGACACGATGATCCTCAACATGGGGCCCGCAGCACCCGTCGACCCACGGCGTGCTGCGCATCATGATGGAGCTCGACGGCGAGACGGTGCTGCGGGCCAAGCCGGTGATCGGTTACCTCCACACGGGCATGGAGAAGACGGGCGAAGAGCTCACGTACGTGCAGGGCTCGACCAATGTCACCCGCATGGACTACGCGTCGCCGCTGTCCAACGAGCTCGTGTTCTCGATGGCGGTGGAGAACCTCCTCGATCTCGAGCTGCCCGAGCGGGCCACGTGGATCCGCATGCTGCTCGTGGAGCTCAACCGGATCTCTTCGCACCTGCTGTTCCAGGCGACCAACGGCATGGACCTCGGCGCGGTGTCGATGATGATCTACGGCTGGCGCGAGCGCGAGTTCACGCTGCGGTTGCTCGAGACGATCACCGGCCTCCGCATGAACCACAACTTCATCCGGCCCGGGGGGGTCGCGGCCGACCTGCCCGACGGGTGGCAGGAAGACATCCTCGAGCTGTGCCGGGTCGTCGAGAAGGGTGTGGCCGAGTACGACTCGCTGCTCAGCGAGAACCCGATCTGGCGCGAGCGCACCGTGGGGGTCGGCCTCATCACGACCGAGGAGGCGCTCGCGCTGGGCGCCACCGGCCCGATCCTGCGCTCGACCGGCTTCGCGTGGGATCTCCGGAAGGCGCAGCCCTACCTCGCGTACGACGACATCGACTTCGACGTGATCTACACCGAGAACGGCGACGTCTTCGACCGCTACCAGATCCGGCTCTACGAGATCCTGGAGTCGATCAAGATCGTCCGCCAGTGTGTGGAGCTCATGCCCGGCGGCGACTACCGGGTGCAGGACCGCAAGGTCACGCCGCCCCCGCGGGCGCGCATCGACGAGTCGATGGAAGCGCTGATCCACCACTTCAAGCTCTTCACCGAAGGCTTCCGCGTGCCCCCCGGCGAGACGTACGTGTCCGTCGAGTCGCCGCGTGGCGAGATCGGGTGCTATCTCGTGGCTGACGGCTCCGCCAAGCCGACCCGGCTGCACATCCGGGGTCCGTCGTTCTACAACCTGCAATCGATGGACGCGATGGTGCCCGGCGCGATGTTCCAGGATGCGGTCGCGATCGTCTCGAGCATCGACCCGATCATGGGGGAGGTCGACCGCTAGTGCCATTCACCCCTGCCAACCTCGAGCTCGCGCGCGAGACGATCGCGCGGTACCCGCAGAAGAAGTCCGCGGTGCTGCCGCTGCTCCACCTCGCGCAGGACCAGGACGGTCACGTCACGCCCGAGGCGATCGAGGAGATCGCGGACCTCCTCGACCTCACCCCGGCGCTGGTCCTCGGCACGTGCTCCTTCTACACGATGTTCAAGCGCGAACCGGTCGGCAAGCTGCTGGTGTCGGTGTGCACCAACGTGAGCTGCCTGGTGAACGGTGGCCCGGACCTGCTCGACCATCTCCAGCGCCGGTACGCCGGCGACGACGAGGTCACGGTCGAAGAGGTCGAGTGCATCGCCGCCTGCGACCTCGCGCCGGTGCTCCAGGTCAACTACGAGTTCCACGGTCCCCTCACCGACGACAGCGCGTGCCGCGCTCGTCGACGAGTACAAGCAGGGGAAGCGAGTGGCCCGCACCATCTCCGGATCACCGGTGCGGAGCGCCTGACGATGGCGACCGAGACCCGCATCATCACCAAGTTCCTGCACGATCGACCCGACGACTCGTGGACCATCGACGCCGCGCTCGCCAACGGTGCGTACGACGGCCTGCGCAAGGCGCTCGGCATGACCCCGGAAGAGATCGTGGCCGAGGTCACGACCTCCGGCCTGCGCGGTCGTGGTGGTGCCGGCTTCGGCACCGGCCAGAAGTGGTCGTTCCTGCCGAAGGACGTCTTCCCGCGCTACCTCGCGGTGAACGGCGACGAAGGTGAGCCCTCGACCTTCAAAGACCACATGCTCGTGGAGCGCGATCCACACCAGCTCATCGAAGGCGTCGTGATCACCGCGTACGCGATCCAGTGCCACCACGCCTTCGTGTACCTCCGCGGCGAGTTCGGCCTGGGCGCCGAGCGGATGGGGCAGGCGATCGCCGATGCCTACGACCGGGGTTTCATCGGCAAGAACATCCTCGATTCCGGTTTCGACCTCGAGGTGATCCTCCACCGCGGGGCGGGCTGTTACATCGCCGGTGACGAGACCGGTCTGCTCTCGAGTCTCGAAGGCGAGCGGGCGATGCCGCGCATCAAGCCGCCGTTCCCCGCGGTGCAGGGCGTCTACGCCGCGCCCACCATCGTCAACAACGTCGAGACGATGTCGACGGTCCCTCACATCATCAACCGGGGCGGCGAGTGGTACGCGTCGATGGGTGTGAACCGCTCGACCGGGACCCGCATCTTCTCGGTGTCGGGCAACGTCGTGCAGCCGGGCAACTACGAGATCGAGCTCGGGATGACGTTCCGCGAGCTCATCTACGACCTCGCCGGCGGCATCAAGGACGGCAAGGGCCTCGGGTTCATCATCCCCGGTGGTGCGTCGTCGCCGTGGCTGATCGAGGAGCACCTCGACGCGCCGCTCGACATGGACTCGGTGCAGAGCGAGCTCAAGACCATGCTCGGATCGGGCGCGGTCATGGTGTTCGACGACACCGTCGACCCGCTCCTCGTGGCCTGGCGCATCGCCAAGTTCTTCGCCCACGAATCGTGCGGCAAGTGCACGCCCTGCCGTGAGGGTTCGGGGTGGCTCGAGAAGGTGCTCTACCGCATGTCGCACGGCTACGGCCGCCCCGAGGACCTCGACCTCCTCCTCGGCTTCGGCAACAACCTCGCGCCCGGACTCTCGTGGCCCCCGGGAATGACCACCATCTGTCAGCTCGGGCCGAGCACGATGTCGCCGACCGTGAGCCTGCGCAACTACTGGTACGACGAGATCAAAGAACGCATGACCCGCGACGCCGAACGCCGCGGTGCCATCGACATCCCGCTCCGATCGGGAACCTCGCCGGAGGGGGCGAACGCATGAGCACCGACGCCGTTCCCATGAGCCAGTGGCCGTCGGATCAGCGGTTCGTGATCCCCGTCGCGCCGGGACCGGAGATGGTCACGCTGACCATCGACGGCAAGGAGGTGCAGGCGCCGCGGGGCGAACTGCTCATCAAGGTCGCGCAGACCCACGGCACGTACATCCCGCGCTTCTGCTGGCACGAGCGCATGAAGCCCGTCGGCATGTGCCGCATGTGCCTGGTCGAGGTCGAGGGCATGCGCGGTTTCCAGATCTCGTGCGCGACGCCGGTGTCCGACGGCATGGTCGTCAACACGCAGTCGCCGAACGTGAAGGCGGTGCAGGACGGCGTCCTCGAGTTCCTGCTCGTCAACCACCCGCTCGACTGTCCGGTGTGCGACCGCGGCGGCGAGTGCCCGCTGCAGGACCAGACCCTCGCGTTCGGGCCGGGTGAGTCGCGCTTCGTCGAGGAGAAGCGTCACTTCGAGAAGCCGGTCCCGATCAGCGATCTCGTGTTGCTCGACCGCGAGCGGTGCATCCAGTGCGGCCGGTGCACCCGCTTCGCGGCGGAGATCGCGGGCGATCCGCTGATCGACTTCGGCGAGCGCGGTGGCAACACGCAGGTGATCACGTATCCCGGCGAGCCGTTCTCCTCGTACTTCTCCGGCAACACCGTGCAGATCTGTCCGGTCGGCGCGCTCACCGCGAGCGCCTACCGCTTCCGGGCCCGCCCGTGGGACCTCCAGACGGTCGAGACGTCGTGCCAGACGTGCTCCGTCGGATGCCGGGGTGCGCTGCAGAGCACCTCCAACCGCATCGTGCGGTTCCTCGGTGTCGACTCCGAGGCGGTCAACCAGGGTTGGCTCTGCGACAAGGGCCGGTACGGCTACGAGTGGGTGCACTCCGACGAGCGCGTCCGCGCGCCGATGGTGCGCAAGCACGGCGAGATGGTCGAGGTCTCGTGGCCGGAGGCGCTGGACGTCGCCGCCGCCGGCCTCCGCGACGCGCTCGATGCCAGGGGCCCGTCGTCGATCGCCGTGCTCGGCGGCGCGCGCGGCACGAACGAAGACGCCTACGTCTGGGCGCGTTTCGCCAAGAGCGTGCTCGGTACCGACAACGTCGACGCCCAACTGGGCGACGGCTTACCCGCCGAAGTGGTGCTCGGCCTCCCGGGCGCGACGATCGCCGACCTCGACCGCGCCCGTGCGGTGGTGCTCGTCGCCCCCGACCTCCGCGAGGAACTGCCGGTGCTCCATCTCCGGGTACGTCGCGCCGCGGTCGAGCTCGGGGTACCCGTCATCGAGATCGCGCCGCGCGCCACCGGACTCACCCGTGACGTCACCGCGGTGCTGCGCCACGCGCCCGGGGACGCGGGCGCGATGGCCGAGCAGTTCGCGCGGGCCCTCGCCGGCGACGGCACCGCATCGGGGAGCGGCTCCATCGAGAAGGCGGTGAGCGCGCTCGACGGTCGCGACGGTGACGTCGTCGTCGTGCTCGGCCGTCAGTCACTGGCCGAGTCGCCCGAGTCGGTGGTGCGGGCCGCCGCCGCGCTGGCCGCGGTGCCCGGCGTGAAGTTCCTCTCGGCGCTGCGGCGGGGCAACGTGCGCGGCGCCCTCGACCTCGGGCTGACCCCGGGGTTCCTGCCGGGCCGGGTCACCCTCGACGCCGGCCGCGACCACTTCACCGGGGCGTGGGGTGGCGTGCCGGGTGGTCGCGGGCTCGATGCCGCCGGGGTGCTCGAGGCCGCGGCGGGCGGGACCGTCGACACGCTCGTGCTCCTCGGCGCCGACCTCGTCGAGGACTTCCCCGACCGGATCCGGATGCGCGCGGGGCTCGACGCCCTGCGCTTCGTGATCGCCGTCGGGGCCTTCCCCGGTGATGCGGCCGACCTGGCCGACGTGTTCCTCCCGACGTCGGTGTGGGGAGAGAAGACCGGCAGCACCACCAACCTCGAGGGACGCGTGATGCGCCAGGCGCGCCTCGTCACGCCCGAAGGCACCACGATGGCGGACTGGCGCATCGCGCAGGAGCTCGCGGCGCGTTTCGGCGCCGAGTTCGGGCTCGAGACCGTCGAAGACGTGCAGGACGAGATCGCACGCGTCGCGCCCGCCCACGTCGGCGTCGACGCCGAGCTGATCCGCCGGGCCCGTGACGGCGCGGTGCTCCCGATCGCCGACTTCCCCGACGAGATCGTGCTCCACGCCCCTGAGGGCCCGAGCGCCGACCCACCGTTCGGTGCGGGCACCGGCGTCTCCTGGGAACCCATCCCTCCCGGCACCGTCGCCCCGCCCGAGCCGGAGTCGCCCGCGGTCGCGGAGGAAACGGGCGAGGTGGACGCGCCGGAGGCATCGGCGACGGCCCTCGTGACGATGCCGCCGCTCCACGCGTGGGATCGCGCCGCGTCGACCCCCGCGGCGACGCCGCCCGACGCGTACAGTCTCCGCCTCGTGGCCGCCCGCACGCTCTACGACGCCGGACGCATCGTGTCGTCGAGCCCCTCGCTCGCCGCCCTCGCGCCGGGCGTGTCGCTCGTCGTGCACCCGAGCGACCTCGAACGCATCGGTGTGAACGCGGAGGGCGATGCCGTTCTCGTCACCAGCGGCCGGGGCACCGTCCGCCTCGCGGTGCTCGCCGATGCCGCCACCGCACCGGGCACCGCGTTCATGGCGTTCGCGCAGAAGGGCGACGTCGGCCCCAACGACCTCGTCGACATCACCGCGCCGCTCACCGAGCTACGGGTGGAGACCACCCGATGATCCCGGGAGCCCTCACCACGACGGACCCGCTCCTCTCGCACGGTCTCGACACGACCGTGGTGCTGATCGTGATCGGCAAGACGCTCGCGGTGTTCGTGCTGCTCCTGCTCTCGGTGCTGATGTACATCTGGTTCCTGCGCAAGGTGATCGCGGGCATGCAGAACCGGATCGGCCCGACCCGCGCCGGGCCCTTCGGGCTCTTCCAGAGCGCGGCCGACGGGATCAAGCTGTTCTTCAAGGAGCAGTCCGAGCCCGACACCGCCGACCGGCGGATCTTCCGCATCGCGCCCTACCTCGCGATCATGCCCGCCTTCCTCGCGTTCAGCATCGTCCCCATCGGCGGGCTCGTCACCATCGCCGGGCACAAGACGTTCCTGCAGCTCGCCGACCTGCCGTTCGGGATCCTCTGGCTGCTCGCCATGTCCGGCCTGGGTCTCTATGGGGTGCTGCTCGCCGGGTGGTCGTCGGGCTCGAAGTACCCGCTGCTCGGCTCGGTGCGCGCGTCGGCCCAGCTCCTCAGCTACGAGGCGGCTTTCGGTCTCGCCATCGTCGGTGTGCTCGTCCAGTCGAACACGCTCTCGACGCGCGGCATCGTCGCCCAGCAGGGGTGGAACGGCTTCCAGTCGATCTTCAACGGTGACTGGTACTGGCTCCCCGCGATCGTCGCCCTGGTGATCTTCGTGATCGCCGCGGTGGCGGAGACGAACCACCCGCCGTTCGACCTCGTCGAGGCCGAACAGGAGCTGACCGGTGGGTTCTTCACCGAGTACACCGGCATCAAGTTCGCGATCTTCTACCTCGCCGAGTTCATGAACGTCATCACGATGAGCGCAATCGCGGTGACCCTGTTCTTCGGTGGCCCGAACGGCCCGGGCCTGGGCTTCCTGCCCGCCAACGGGTGGTTCAACGCGTGGATCATGCCGGTGTTCTGGTTCATGTTCAAGGTGATCGTGCTGCTCTTCGGCACCGTCTGGCTGCGCGCGTCGCTCCCGCGGTTGCGCTACGACCAGCTGATGGGCCTCGGCTGGAAGTTCCTCATCGAGATCGCCTTCCTCTGGGTGATGATCTCGGGCGTCGTCGTGGTCGCCAAGGAAGAGGGCTGGTCGATGTGGATCGTGCTGCCGGCGGCCATCGTCGGCGCGATCGCGATCGGCGGGGTGCTCTACGCCTCCGTGCCCAAGCACCACGAGTACCTCGAGGAGATCCGATGAGGGTTTCCGAGACGCGGGAGATCCGGTAGTGGGTTGGCTGAGCGGGTTCGGGGTCACGCTCCGCCAGATCGGGCGCGCGAAGGTCACCGAGCGGTACCCGGACGAGAAGCGCCCGAAGCCGGTGCGCTTCCACGGTCGTCACGTCCTCAATCGCTACGAGGACGGCATGGAGAAGTGCATCGGGTGCGAGTTGTGCGCGGGGGTGTGCCCGGCGAGGTGCATCTACGTGCGCGGTGCCGACAACCCGCCCGACGCGCCGGTTTCGCCCGGCGAACGGTACGGGTTCGTCTACGAGATCAACTACCTGCGGTGCATCCACTGCGACCTCTGCGTCGAGGCGTGCCCGACCGAGGCGATCACCGAGACGAAGCTGTTCGAGTTCTCGTTCGCGCGCCGTGAGGACGCCATCTACACGAAGACGGAACTGCTCGTCGACGACGACGGCCGGGCGCGCCGCCAACCGTGGGAGCTGTGGCTGGGCGGCGAAGACGACGACACGAGCGCATGGATGCGAGCCACGTCACCGTCGGGGCAGGCGGTGTTCGAAGGCCGCGTCGGGTGGTCGGGAGAGCTCGGATTCGGTGTGCGCGCACCCGAGACCGGGCAGTCGGGCACCGAACCCGAAGGTGCGTTCACCGAGCCGGCACCGGCCGAGCCGGTGGCGACCGTCGACACCGAAGCCGGCGCGGGCGGGCACTGACGCATGACGGCCGTGGTCTTCTTCGTCTTCGCCGCGCTGGCGCTCGCCGGTGCGCTCGGCGTCGTGCTGGCGCGCAATCCCGTGCACTCCGCGCTGTCGCTGGTGGTCACGCTCGTCAGCGTCGCGGTGTTCTTCATCCAGCTCGACGCCGCACTGCTCGTCGCGGTGCAGATCATCGTCTACGCGGGCGCGATCGTCGTGCTCTTCCTGTTCGTGATCATGCTCCTGGGCGTCGACACCGCCGATTCGAGTAGTGAGCCCCTGAAGTTCCAGCGCCCGGTGGCGATCTTCCTCGGCCTGATCGTGCTCGCCGAGCTCATCCTTCTCGCGGGCCACGAGTGGGCGACCGGCGCCAAGGCCGACGCCCAGCACGCCGTCCACGGGGGAGCGGCCGGCCTGGGTGGAAACGTCGAGCGGGTGGCGCGGTCGCTCTTCACCGACTACCTCTGGCCGTTCGAGCTCACCGCCGCGCTCCTCGTGCTGGCGGTGGTGGGGAGCGTCCTGCTCGCCCGCCGCAGCGGCCAGGCGCCCGGCGTCGAACCCGAGCTGAGCGAGGGCGCCGAATGAACCCGGTCGTCGCCTCGCTCGACATCACCACGGGCTACTACATCGTGCTCGCGGCGTTGCTCTTCACCATCGGCGCGGTGGGCCTGCTGACCCGCCGGAACGTGCTCGTGATGTTCATGTGCGTCGAGCTCATGCTCAACGCCGCGAACCTCACGTTCGTCGCGTTCGCCAAGCAGCTCAACGACATCCGCGGTCAGGTGTTCGTGTTCTTCGTGCTCGCGGTGGCAGCCGCCGAGGTCGCGGTCGGTCTCGCCATCATCGTGGCGATCTTCCGCCGGCGGCGCGGCGCGACGGCCGACGACCTCGACATCCTCAAGGACCCCACCTCATGACGGACGGAGCGCAGAGGTGAGTGCCCGCGACCTCCTCGACCTGGTGTGGATCGTGCCCGCGCTGCCGTTGTTCGGCGTGGTCCTGTTGCTGTTCTTCGGCAAGCGCATCGGCGAGCCGGTCGCGGGTTGGATCGCGACCGGGTTGATGGCCCTGGCGTTCGTGTGGTCGCTGGTCATGTTCTTCGCCATGCTGGACCTGCCCAGCGAGACGCGGGTCAACATCCGCGTTCTCTACACGTGGCTGCCCGCCGGGGCGCTCAAGGTCGACATGGGGTTCTTCACCGACCCGCTCTCGATCACCTGGATCCTCCTGGTGACCGGTGTGGGCACGCTGATCCACCTCTACTCGATCGGATACATGCACGGCGACGAGCGCTTCAGCCGCTTCTTCGCCTACCTCAACCTGTTCGCGTTCTCGATGCTCGTCCTGGTCCTGGGCTCGAGCTTCCTCGTGACCTTCCTCGGCTGGGAAGGGGTGGGCCTCTGCTCCTACCTCCTCATCTCGTTCTGGTTCGAGCGCAACACCGCCGCCGTGGCGGCCAAGAAGGCGTTCGTCACCAACCGGGTGGGTGACGTCGGGTTCCTGCTGGCGATGTTCCTGATCTTCGCGTCGTACGGCACCCTCAACTACTCCGCGCTCGGTCTCGGGGCCCACCTCGTGTCCGGGGGCACTGCCACCGCGATCGCCCTCCTCCTCCTGCTCGCGGCGGTCGGCAAGAGCGCGCAGATCCCTCTGCACCTCTGGCTGCCCGACGCCATGGAGGGTCCGACGCCGGTCTCCGCGCTCATCCACGCGGCCACGATGGTGACCGCCGGGGTCTTCCTCCTGTGCCGCGCGCACGCGTTCCTCGACGTCAGCAGCGACGCGATGACGGTCGTCGCGTGGGTCGGGGGTGTCACCGCGCTCCTGGCGGGCACGGTCGCGATCATGCAGCCCGACATCAAGCGGGTGCTGGCCTACTCGACGGTCAGCCAACTCGGCTTCATGTTCCTCGCGGTGGGTGTCGGGGCGTACAGCGCCGCGGTGTTCATGGTGCTGTGCCACGCGTTCTACAAGGGGTGCCTGTTCCTCGGCGCCGGCTCGGTCATCCACGGCAACGACGACGTGCAGGACATGCGGGTGATGGGGCGGTTCCGCAAGTACCTGCCGTACACCGCGTTCGCCATGGTCGTCGCGTGGCTGTCCATCGCCGGGATGCCGCCCTTCTCGGGCTTCTTCTCGAAGGACGAGATCATCACCGACACGTACCTGCAGCACGACTACGGGCTCTGGATCATCGCCCTGATCGGCGCCGCGTTCACCGCGATCTACATGACCCGGCTGATCTTCATGACGTTCTACGGCAACGAGCGTTTCGAACGTGCCGACGACGCGGTCGAGGTTGTCGCGCCCGACGACCCGGACAGTGATCCGTCGCCGACCGTCGCGTACGGCGACCCGGTCTCGGTCCCGACCGGCCATCCGCCGCACGAGTCGCCGGGGATCATGGTGTTTCCCGTCGCGATCCTCGCCGTGCTCGCCGCGGTCGCCGGGCTCTTCGACGTGCCGCTGAACGGCCTGGAGTTCCTCAACGACTGGCTCGAGCCGTCGTTCCGCGGCGCGCCCGACATCCACCCGTCGAGCTTCGCCCAGGGCTCGGTGCTGGAGGCCGTCGTCTTCGTGCTCGCGCTCGGGGGCCTGCTGCTCGCGTACTTCCTGTACCGGCGAGGGTTGGCGGCACCCGACGAAGACCCGCTGGAGGCCCGGCTCGGCCCGGCCGCGCCCGTGCTCGGCAACGCGTACTACTTCGACGCGGGCATCTCGCGCCTCGTCGACGGACCCGGCCGGGCGCTCGCCGGATGGCTCGACCGCGTGGTCGACACCAAGATCATCGACGGCGCCGTCAACGGCGTCGGGGGGCTGACCAAGCTGCTGTCCCGTGGCGTGCAGGGCATGCAGGACGGGATGGTGCGGCGGTACGCGCTCGCGATCTCCATCGGCCTGGCCGGAGTCCTCCTCTACGCGGTGCTCTGGATCGGGCGGTGACGGTGAGCGGGTTCCCCATTCTGTCGGCGATCGTGTTCGTCCCCATGGCGGGGGCGGTGATCTGTCTCCTGCTGCCGTCGGGTCGTCCCGAGATCGCCAAGGCGGTCGGCTACGCGACCAGCGCGGCGACCTTCGGCCTCGCGGCCTGGCTCCTCTGGCAGTTCGTCCCCCAGACCCAGGGTTTCCAGTTCGTCGAGGACCAGTCGTGGATGCCGACCCTCGGGATCCACTACATCGTGGGGGTCGACGGCATCAGCATCTTCATGGTGGCGATCACCGCGCTGTTGTTCCCGATCGGCATGCTCTCGGGGGAGCGCTACATCGAGCACCGGGTCAAGGCCTACGTGGCGTGGTTCCTCCTGCTCGAGTCCGCCATCATGGGCATCTTCCTCTCCCTCGACCTCATCGTCTTCTTCGTGTTCTGGGAGCTGATGCTGGTCCCGATGTACTTCCTCATCCAGGGATGGGGGAGTGGTCGCCGTGACTTCGCGGCGATGAAGTTCTTCATCTACACGGCGGCGGGTTCGGCGTTCCTGCTCGCGTCGACCCTCGCGCTGGGATTCATCCACCAGTCCGACACCGGTCACCTCACGTTCGACTACCGCATCCTCGCCCAGTGGAACGGGCTCAGCGGCACCACCGAGCTCCTGCTCTTCCTCGGGTTCATGGCCGCCTTCGCCATCAAGGCGCCGCTCTTCCCGTTCCACACCTGGTTGCCCCTGGTGCACACCGAGGCACCGACCGCAGGCTCGGTGGTGTTGGCGGGCGTGATCATCAAGATGGGGGCCTACGGCTTCGTACGGTTCTCGTTCGAGCTCTTCCCGCAGGCCTCGGTCGACATGGCGCCGATCATGCTGGTGCTCGCGGTGATCGGCATCATCTACGGCGCGGTGGTCGCCTCGATGCAGACCGACCTGAAACGGGTCATCGCGTACTCCTCGGTCGCGCACATGGGCTTCGTCATCCTCGGCATCTTCTCGCTGTCGGTGATCGGCCTCGACGGCGCGGTGTTCACGATGGTCTCGCACCCGTTGACGACCGGTGCGCTGTTCCTGATCATCGGGATGCTCTACGAGCGCCGCCACACGCGCGAGATCTCGGCGTTCCGCGGGGTCTGGAAGGTGGCGCCGGTCCTCGGTGGGCTGTTCCTGACCGCCCTGTTCGCCGGCATCGGGCTCCCGGGCTTCTCGGGCTTCATCGGTGAGTTCCTCTCGCTGCTGGGCACGTTCGTGTTCGACCGGCCCTACGCGATCGTCGCCACGTTCGGTGTGATCCTGGCGGCCGTCTACTCGTTGTGGGCGTTCCAACGGACCTTCACCGGGAAACCCACCGGTGAGAGCGCCTCGATGCGCGACGTCAACTTCCGGGAATTGGTCGTCGTGGTGCCCCTCCTCGCGTTGAGCCTGTTCCTCGGTCTGTACCCGAAGCCCGTGATCGACCGGATCCAGCCGTCGATCGAGCGCCGGGTGTCGAACCTCGAACGCAAGAGCGACTACCGGTCGCCGAAGCCGCCGCGCATCGTGCAGCAGATCCAGAAGTCGCTCGACGAGTCGTCGGGCTCCCCGTCGGCCGACGCGAAGTCGGAGCAGTCCAAGTGATCGCCGCGATCGCTCCGATCACCACGCCGTCGGTCGACTGGCTGGCCATCGCGCCCGAGCTCGCGCTCGGGGGCGCCGCGGTGCTCATCGTGCTGTCGCGCGCGCTGCTGCGGCAGCGCTCGGTGGCGAAGCCGATCGCGTACCTCCTCGCGGCGGGTGGGCTCGTCACCACGGGCGCCATGCTCCTCTGGCAGTGGCTGCACGTGGCCGACCACGGTCCGATCTCCACCATGGGCGGCATGGTGCGCGTCGACCCCTTCGGCGTGTTCCTCGGCGTCGTCGTGGGCATGGCGACCGCCATGGCGGTGCTGATCGCCGCCGCGTACCTCCGACGTGAACGGCTCGAGGCGCCGGAGTACCTCGCCCTGATGCTGTTCTCCGCGGTCGGGATGCTGGCGATGACGACCGCGAACGACCTCATCGTCGTGTTCCTCGCGCTCGAGATCCTCTCGATACCCCTCTACGTGCTGGCCGCATTCGACCGCCGCCGCCTCAGCTCGCAGGAAGCGGGCATCAAGTACTTCGTGCTCGGGGCCTTCTCCTCCGCGATCTTCCTCTACGGCATCGCGCTGGTCTACGGGGGCACGGGGACCACGTCGCTCACGGGGATCGCTTCCTTCCTGCGGAGCAACGTCCTGTTCGATCAGGGCACCCTCGTGGCCGGCTTCGTGCTGCTCCTCGTCGGCCTGGGCTTCAAGGTCGCGGCGGTCCCGTTCCACATGTGGACCCCGGACGTCTACGACGGCGCGCCGTCGCCGGTCACCGCGTTCATGGCCTCGGCCACCAAGGCCGCGGGCTTCGCCGCGCTGCTCCGGGTCTTCGGCGTCGCGTTCCTCACCTACCGGACCGACTGGCAGCCGATCGTGTGGGGCCTCGCCGCGTTGACGCTCGTGGTGGGCAGCGTGGGCGCCGTGCTCCAGACCGACCTCAAGCGCCTGCTCGCCTACTCGTCGATCGCCCATGCCGGCTACATCCTCATGGGTGTCGAGACGGCCACCCCCAAGGGCCGTGAGGCCGCCCTCTTCTACCTCTTCGTCTACGCCTTCATGGTGATCGGCTCGTTCGCCGTCGTCACCGTGCTGAGCATGCGCGGCGACGAGACGCACTCGCTCGACAGCCTCCGGGGTCTGGGCGGGCGCCGGCCCGTGCTGGGCGCGCTGCTGGTGTTCTTCATGCTGGCCCAGGCCGGTATCCCCCTCACGGGCGGCTTCGTCGCGAAGCTCGAGGTGTTCTCGGCCGCCAGCGCGGCGGGCGAGTACACGCTCGTCGTCATCGGCGCGATCGCCACGGTGATCGCGTCATTCGCGTACCTGCGGGTCGCGCTCGCGGTCGCGTCGACGACGGGCGCCGACGAGCCCGTCGAGGGAACCGCGACCCGGCGGGTCGACGTCGCCACCGCCCTGGTACTCGCGGTCACCGCGTCGATGACGCTGGTGCTCGGAGTGGTCCCGGCGGTGTTCGTGCACTGGGCGCGTGACGCCACACTGCTCGTGCACGTGACGTCGTCGCTGTTCCTCTGAACCGGAACGTCGGGCCGACAACCGTCGTGGGGTCGCCCGGCTGCTCAGCTCGCGTCGCGGCGCCACCGGGGACGTCGCAGGGCCCGGCGGCGGCGCTTGGCCGCGTCGGCGGCGTCGAGGGTCTCCTCGCGCGAGGAGGTACGCGGCGTCCATCAGCTGGCGGCCGCCCGAGAAGTCGACGAGCTCGCGGTCGTCGGTGGGGGCGGGGAGCATGATCACGTCGACGCTCTCGGGCACACTGCGCAGCTCGAGGTCGAACCGCTGGTTGCGGCTGATGGCGAACGCCCGTACCGCGACGTCGATGGGCGACCGCAGCGGACGGTCCATGAGGTCGCCGGCCACGTTCATCACGTAGATCCGGTCGATCGGCCCGGCGAGGGCGTGCCACAGCGGCACGGTGTCGACGACCGCGCCGTCGACGAGGGTGTGGCCGTCGTGGCGGATGGGCGGGAACAGGCCGGGGAGGGCGGAGCTGGCCAGCAGGGCGGGCTCCAGCGGACCCCGGGCGAAGACCACCTCTTCGCCCGTGTCGAGATCGGCGGCGACGACCCGCAGCGGGATCACGAGGTCCTCGAACGTCGCCGGCGTGTCACCCCGGAGGAAGATGTCGCGCAGACCCTGATTGGAGAAGAGGTGGTCGTCGCGCTTGAGGAGGTTCCACGCCCGGGTCAGGCGCCCGCCGGGGAACACCGCCTCGCCGCGCAGGGAATCCCACGTGGCCTCCAGGCGCTCGATGCCATCGAGGTCGGGAGTGGCCGCGACGGTCGCGCCGTTGAACGCGCCGGCGGAGCACCCGACGATCACGTCGGGGACGATGTCGCGCTCCACGAGGGCGCGCAACATGCCGACCTGGGCGACCGACTGGTTGCCCCCGCCCGACAGCACGAATGCGATCCGGCTCTCCCGGGCGAGGCGTTGACGGAACTGGCTGATGGAGGCGCTCACCGGATGCTCGTACTCCCTTTCCCCGACGACTGTTCTAGCCGGTCGGTCCGTGGCGCAGCGGGTCATCGGACGCCGCGTGCGCGGTTTGCCGACCGCGGAAAGGCCGGAGCTATGCTGCGCCCGAAATCCAACCCCCCACAGCGACGCCTCATTCAAGCGAGGGGGCGGGAGGCCCACGCGTGAGCGAGTTCTACAGGAATTATCTCGCGGTGGCGGTGTTCATCGGTGCCGCCCTCTTGATGGTCGGCGCCATGCTCGGTGTCGGCCGTCTGCTGCGTCCGAACCACCCCGACGACGCGAAGCTGATGCCCTACGAGGCGGGCTCCGATCCCGTGCTCGGGTTCGGGCAGTCCAACGTGCGCTACTACGTGTACGCGCTGCTCTTCGTGATGTTCGACGTCGAGGCGGTGTTCATCTTCCCATGGGCCGTGAAGCTCGACACCGGCCCGGACTCCCTCGGGGTCTTCGGGCTGGTGGAGATGGCCGCCTTCATCGTGATCCTGACCCTCGGTCTGGTGTACGCGTGGCGCAAGGGGGTGCTGCGGTGGGCCTAGTCGAGAAGGGCACCCTCTCGAAGCCGGCGCTCAAGCCGCTCACCTGGCTCCTCAACTACAGCCGCAAGTACTCGTTGTGGATGTTCCAGTGGGGCCTGGCGTGCTGCGCCATCGAGATGGGCGCCGCGCTGGCCAGCCCGCGCTACGACGTGATGCGCCTCGGGGTCATCCCGTTCCCGGCCAGTCCCCGCCAGGCCGACCTCATCTGTGTGTCGGGTACGGTCACCGACAAGATGGCTCCCGCCGTCCGGCGCCTCTACGACCAGATGCCCGATCCCAAGTACGTGATCTCCATGGGCTCGTGCGCCAACTGCGGTGGCCCCTACTGGGACTCCTACTCGGTCACCAAGGGGATCGACCAGATCGTGCCCGTCGACGTCTACGTCCCGGGCTGCCCGCCCCGCCCCGAGGCCCTGATCCAGGGCATCGTGCTCCTGCAGGAGCGCATCCAGAACGAGGGGATCGGCAACCACGAGCTCGAGCAGCGCTGGCGCGGGGAGCCGATCGTCGTTGACTGACGTGAGCGGTACGGAGTCACCCGAGGCGGCCGTCGAGGCCGAGCCGACCGAAGCGGTCGCGCCGGACCCCCACGCGCTCGACGCCAACCACGCCGACCTCCTGGCGCGCCTCGAGGCCGCGCTGGGCGATGCCATCCTCGAGCAGACCGCGGTGTTCGGCATGCCGGTGCTGCGGGTGCGTCGCAACGCGTGGCGCGAGGTCGCGGAGGTCGCCAAGCACACGCTGGACTGCGACTACCTCTCGTTCGTCGCCGGCATCGACTGGATGCCCGCGCCGAAGGAGGGCGGCGACGAAGGCGGGAGTGACACGTCGGCGCCGGTGCAGCCGACCGAGACCACCTACGGCGCGGCCGGGTCCGAGGGGCGCTTCCAGGTGTTCGCCCGCGTGCAGTCGACCAGCCGGCACTGGGGGGTCACGTTCAAGGCGGACGTCGACGACGACTCGCTCCTCGTCCAGTCCTGGGTGCCCGTGTACCCCGGAGCCGACTGGCACGAGCGCGAATGCTGGGAGATGTTCGGCTTCGTGTTCGACGGCCACCCTGCGCTGCGGCACCTCTACCTGCCCTCCGAGTTCGAGGGGCACCCGCTGCGCAAGGACTACCCGCTGCTCTCGCGGGTCGTGAAGCCGTGGCCCGGGCTCGTCGACGTCGAACCCATGCCCGGTGAGGGCGACGACGCGGCCGAAGAAGGGGCGAGCACGTGAGCACGACGAACCCGCCGCTCCCCGAATTCGACATCGACCCGCGCGCGTTCCGCCATCTGGCCGACGCGCAGGTGGGCGTCGAGCTCGACACCGGCGACATGATCCTCAACCTCGGACCGCAGCACCCGGCGACCCACGGCACGCTGCGGCTGGTGGTGCGCCTCGACGGTGAGCGCGTGATCTCGGCCGACCCGGTCATCGGGTACATGCACCGCGGCTACGAGAAGCTCGCCGAGTTCCGGACGTACCCGCAGATCACCACGTTGATCAACCGCATCGACTGGCTCTCGAGCTTCGCCAACGAGGTGCCGTTCGTCAGCGCGGCCGAGAAGCTCATGGATGTGCAGGCCCCGCCGCGCGCGCAGTACATCCGCACGATCCTCACCGAGCTGAGCCGGATCGCCACCTTCGTCCTCTTCCTCGGCGAGATGGGCCTCCAGGTGGGCGCGCTGACGCCGGCGTTCTACGGCTTCCGCGACCGCGAGCACATCCTCAACCTCATCGAAGCCGCCACCGGTGGTCGGTTCCACCCCAACTTCAACCGCATCGGCGGCGTGAAGGACGACCTTCCCTGGGGTTGGATCAACGACACCCGCACCGCGATGAAGACGATCTTCGACGCGTGCGACGTGTTCGAGGACCTCCTCGTCGGCAACGAGATCTTCGAGGCCCGCACCCGCTCGATCGGGATCATCCCGCCGGAGCTCGGCGCCGCCTACGGCGTGTCGGGATCCAACCTCCGCGCCTCGGGCGTCGACTGGGACCTCCGGCGCGACGGTCTGCCCTACCTCGTGTACCCCGAGCTCGACTTCAAGGTGTGGACGCACCCCGACGGCGACTCGTTCGCCCGCTACTGGGTCCGGTTGCAGGAGACGCGCGAGTCGGCGCGCATGGTGCTCCAGATGCTCGAGCAGATGCCGGCCGGGCCGATCATGGCCAAGGTGCCCCGCATCATCAAGGTGCCCGAGGGCGAGGCCTGGGTCGAGACCGAGAACCCGCTCGGGCAGATGGGCTACTACGTGGTGTCGAAGGGCGCGACCGGCCCCTTCCGGGTCAAGATCCGCTCGGCGTCGTTCAGCAACGTGTCGATCCTGCCCTGGTTGCTCCGCGGCGTGTTCGTCCCCGACGTGATCACGATCCTCGCGTCGCTCTACTTCATCCTCGGGGACATCGACCGGTGATCTCGGCGCATCTCCTTCCGCTCGCGCTCGACGTCGGCTGGGGCACGACCCTCGCGATCAAGACGGTCTTCATCCTCATGATCGTGCCGCTCACCGCGCTGGTGCTCGGCTACGTGTTCCTCCTGAAGATGATGAGCCACATGCAGAGCCGCCTCGGGCCCATGGACCCGGGCGGGTTCCACGGGTGGTTCCAGCTCGTCGGCGACGGCATCAAGTTCATCCAGAAGGAAGACGTCATCCCGGCACGGGCGGACAAGCGCGTGTTCGCATTCGCGCCGGCAGTGGTCGTGATCTCGACGTTCCTGATCTTTCTGGTGATCCCGGCCGGCCCCGACATCATCGTCAAGGACCTCAACGTCGGCGTCTTCTACGCGCTGGCGGTCTCGAGCCTGTCGGTGGTCGGCGTCCTCATGGCCGGATGGGCCAGCGCCAACAAGTTCTCGCTGCTCGGCGCGCTCCGGGCGGCGGCGCAGCTCATCGCCTACGAGCTGCCGCTGCTGCTCGCGGTCGTCGGGGTGGTGATCCAGGCGGGCACGATGAGCCTGCAGGGCATCGTGGGCGTCCAGAGCACCGGCTCGATCTTCGGGTGGAGCGGCATCGGGTTCCCGTTCATCCTCACCCAGTTCGTCGGGTTCGCGCTGTTCCTGGTCGCCTCGCAGGCCGAGCTCACCCAGACCCCGTTCGACATGCCCGTGGCCGAGAGCGAGCTGGTCGCCGGCTACATGGTCGAGTACACGGGCTTCCGGTTCCTCTTCTTCTTCATCGGGGAGTTCGGCACCGCCTTCGCCTTCTCCGCCATCGCGGCCACGCTGTTCCTCGGCGGCTGGGCACTCCCCGCGTCGTGGGGCATCTCCGACGGGGTCATGCGCTTCCTCGGGCCCGGTGTGCTCTTCGCCAAGATCATGGCGGTGTCGTTCCTCATGTTCTGGGTGCGTTTCACGTACCCGCGCCTGCGTGAGGACCAGCTGCAGGCCCTGGCCTGGAAGTTCCTCATCCCCATCGGCCTGATCAACATCCTGCTCACCGGCGTCTTCAAGGTGGCCTTCTGATGGGAGATGCTCGATGAAGAAGCCCAAGCTCCCCGGCGTGATCAGCGGTCTCGGCATCACGTTCAAGACGATGATGAAACCGGCCGTGACGGTGCAGTACCCGCACGAGCGCGAAGACCCGCCCACGCGGGCGCGCGGCGTCATCGCGCTGAAGGAGGAGAACTGCACGGTCTGCATGCTGTGCGGGCGCTCCTGCCCCGACTGGTGCATCTACATCGAGGGTCACAAGGAGAAGCGTCCGCCGCGCCGTGAAGGTGGTCGCGAGCGCACCGTGAGCGTGCTCGACCGCTTCGACATCGACTACGCACTCTGCATGTACTGCGGGATCTGCGTCGAGGTGTGCCCGTTCGACGCGCTGTTCTGGAGCCCCGACTACGAGTACTCCGAGTCCAACATCGCCAACCTGCTGCACGACAAGCGCAAGCTCGGCGAGTGGATGGAGACCGTTCCGGAACCCGAGCCGCTCGAGATCGGCGCCGAGGTGAAGAAGTAGTCATGCCGATCGTGGGCGCCATGGTGGCGCAGAACATCGCGTTCTGGATCCTCGCGATCTCGATGGCCGCGGCGGCGATCGGTGTCGTGCGGTCACAGAACGTCGTGCACGCCGCGTTGTTCCTCGTGATCGTGCTGGCCGGCGCCGCCGCGCAGTACATCCTGGTCGCCGCCGAATTCGTGGCCTGGGTGCAGGTGCTCATCTACATCGGTGCCATCGTCATCCTCTTCCTGTTCGGCATCATGCTCACGCGGGCGCCGATGGGCACCGACGGCAAGCTCGACAACACCCAGCGCGTCGCGGCCGGTGCCGTCAGCCTCTTCCTTTTCGGTGTCATCACCGCGCTGCTCGTCGACGCGTACGGCGGCAAGGAGATCGCCCTCAAGGGCGATCTCGTCGCGATCGGCCGCTCCGGCAACATCGCGTCGAGCATCTTCCGCGACTACCTGGTGCCGTTCGAAGTGGTGTCGATGCTGCTCCTCGCCGCGCTGGTCGGCGCCGTCGTGATCGCGCGGAGGGACTAGCTCGATGGCCCTCAACAACTTCCTCATCCTGAGCGCGTTCCTGTTCTGCACCGGGATCTACGGCGTCCTGGCCCGGAAGAACGCGGTCCTGGTGCTCATGAGCATCGAGCTGATGCTGAACGCGGTGAACATCAACCTCGTGGCGTACTCCGCGTTCCACCGTGCCGTCGCCGGCCAGGTGTTCGCGTTGTTCGTCATCACGATCGCGGCCGCCGAGGTCGGGATCGGTCTGGCGATCGTGCTGCTGATCTACCGCAACGCGCACAGCGTCGATCTCGACGATGTCGACCAGTTGAAGGGCTGATCTCGACGTGCTGAATTACGGCTGGATCATCCCCGTCATCCCCGCGGTCTCGTTCTTCCTGATCCTCTTCTTCGGGAAGAAGTTGCCGCGCCAGGGCTCCGAGATCGGCATCCTCGCGGTCGGGTCCTCGTTCATCCTCGCGTGCGTCGCCGCGTACCAGTGGATCGATCGGGTCGAGAGCGCGAGCGGCGCGCAGAGTGGTCTCCGCGCTCTCGGGCGGGGCGTGTTCGGAGCCGAGGGGGGCCACGGCGAGGCGGTCGTCCAGCCGGTGCTGCACCACATCACGTGGTGGCAGAACGGCGGTGTCGACTTCGGCGTCGGCATCCGCATGGACGGCCTCGCGGTGATGATGCTCTTCGTCGTCACCCTGATCTCGCTGCTCGTGCACGTCTACTCCACCGCCTACATGCACGACGACGTCCGCTTCACGCACTACTACGCGATGTTGAGCCTGTTCACGGCGGCGATGCTGCTGCTCGTCGTCTCCGACAACACGCTGCAGCTGCTCGTGGGTTGGGAGGGCGTCGGCCTCTGCTCGTTCGCCCTGATCGGGCACTGGTGGGAGGAGCAGGCGAACAGCGCGGCCGCGCTCAAGGCCTTCTTCACCACCCGCACCGGCGACATCGGGCTGATGATCGGGATCATCATCCTCTTCTTCGCGGTCGGCAGCTTCAACATCGGGGCGAGCAACGTCTACGCGCTCAGCCCGGGTGCCGACCACCAGATGCTCCTCGCGGCCTCGGTCTGTCTCTTCATCGGGATCATCGGCAAGAGCGGCCAGTTCCCGCTCCACACCTGGCTGCCCGACGCGATGGCGGGTCCCACCCCGGTGTCGGCGCTCATCCACGCCGCGACCATGGTGGTCGCCGGTGTCTACCTCGGCGCGCGTCTCTACCCGGTGTTCTTCAACGGGTTCTCGATCGCCGCCGGCGGAGTGAACTTCATGGTGCTGATCGGTGGGATCACCATCATCGTCGGCGCGGTGCTCGCGTTCGTGCAGGCCGACATCAAGAAGGTCCTCGCCTACTCCACCATCTCGCAGCTCGGCTACATGGTGATGGCGCTCGGCTCCGGCGCCTGGGTCGCCGCGGTGTTCCACCTCTTCACCCACGCCTTCTTCAAGGCCCTCCTCTTCCTCGGTGCCGGTTCGGTGAGCCATTCGGGCTCCCACCACTCCTTCGACATGAAGAAGGACATGGGCGGGCTGCGCAAGTACATGCCGATCACGTTCTGGACCTTCATGATCGGCTCGCTGGCGTTGTCGGGGATCTTCCCGTTCGCCGGGTTCTGGTCGAAGGACGAGATCCTCGTGACCGCGGGCCGGTCGGGCTACGACTTCTTCCTCGTCGTCGGCCTCGTCGGCGCGTTCCTCACCGCCGCCTACATGACCCGATGCGTGTACCTCACCTTCTTCGGCGAATTCCGCGGTCACGGCGAGCCCCACGAGTCCGAGCGCGCGATCACCGTGCCGCTGATCGTCCTCTCGGTGTTCTCGGTCCTGGCCGGGGTCCTGAGCTGGTCGGCGTGGCCGTTCCACCTCGAGAAGTTCAAGGAGTGGGTCGAGCCCCGCGTGGCGTTCCCCGTGGTCGTGCATCCCGGGTTCGACTACTCGAAGGCCGCGATCTCGCTGGCCATCGCGACACTGGGCATCGGGGTCGCCGCGTACCTCTGGTTCCAGCGTGAGGAGCTCGGCGCGTTCAAGGGTTTCACGCAACGGAACAAGGCGGCCCACGCCGGCTACACGTTCCTGGAGAACAAGCTCTACCTCGACGCGCTGTACGAAGGCGTGATCGTCGCCTCGATCAAGGGCGCGGTCGCCCGCGCTTCGTACTGGGTGAACCAGAACGTCATCGACGCGGTGATCAACGGCGCCGGTCGAGGAGCCAAAGCTGCCGGCAACTTCGCCTACAACACCCTGGACCAGAAGGGTGTCGACGGCGCGGTCAACGGCGTGGCGGAGATCACCGGCGAGAGCGGTGGTCTCCTGCGCTACTTCCAGTCGGGCCGCATCCAGCGGTACGCGCTGCTCATGTTCGCCGCGGTGGGGCTCCTGAGCCTCGCCATCCTGCTCGCCAACACCTGATCCGAGGGGAATCGTTCCAATGGACTGGTTCGACAACTGGGCCCTGACGCTGGCGGTCTTCATCCCCATCGTCGGCATGGTGATCGTGCTGATGATCCCGAAGGCCGAGGAAAACCTGATCAAGGTGGTCGCGTTGGCGACCACGTTGCTCACCGGCGCGGTCGGCATCGGGATCCTGGCCAACTTCAACCTCGACGACGGCCGCCTGCAGTTCCAGGCCAACGAGCGGTGGATCGACGTCATCAACAGCCGCTACCACGTGGGGATCGACGGCATCTCGCTGCCGATGGTGCTCCTCACGATGCTCGTCACGGTGGCGTGCATCGTCTACTCGTGGAACCACTTCCCCGAGCCGCACAACCCCAAGGCGTTCCTGGCCCTGATCCTGCTGCTCGAGACGGGCATGATCGGCACGTTCGTCGCCCAGGATCTCATCCTCTTCTTCATCTTCTTCGAGATCGTCCTGCTCCCGATGTTCTTCATGATCGGGGTGTGGGGAGGTCCCAACCGCGAGTACGCGTCGATCAAGTTCTTCCTCTTCACGCTGTTCGGTTCGGCGCTGATGCTGCTGAGCTTCCTGGCGTTGTTCTTCCTGTCGAAGGTGCACACCTTCGACATGGTCACGTTGTCGCGCCTCCACGGCGACGGCATCGTGCACGGCACCCAACTCCTCATCTTCGGGGGCATGTTCCTCGGCTTCGCCATCAAGGTGCCGATGTTCCCGTTCCACACCTGGTTGCCGGACGCCCACACCGAGGCGCCGACCGTCGGCTCGGTGCTCCTGGCCGCGATCATGCTGAAGCTCGGCACCTACGGCTTCATCCGCATCGCGCTCCCGATGCTCCCGAGCGCCGCCCAGACGTGGGCGCCGTGGATCGGACTCCTGGCGGTGATCGGCATCATCTACGGGGCGTTGTGCTGTCTCGCGCAACGCGACATGAAACGGCTCATCGCGTTCTCGTCCGTCGCCCACATGGGCTTCGTGATGCTCGGCATCGCCACGCTCACCGACTTCGGCATCAACGCCGCGATCTTCGGCATGGTGGCCCACGGCCTCATCACCGGCATGCTCTTCTTCCTCGCCGGTTCCATCCAGGAGCGCTACGAGACCCGCGAGATGAGCCGCCTCGGTGGCCTCCTCACCCAGGCGCCCCACCTCGGCTGGTTGCTCGGCTTCTCGGCCATGGCCTCGCTCGGCCTGCCCGGACTGGCCGGCTTCTGGGGTGAATTCCCGTCGATCCTCTCCGCGTACGACCCGAAGCTCCCGTTCGGCCTCTTCAACGGGCTCGACGGCACGCTGACCACGTTCCGCATCTACATGGTGATCGCCGCCATCGGCACCGTGCTCGCCGCCGGCTACCTGCTCTGGATGTTCCAGCGGGTCGCCATGGGCAAGGTGAAGCCGGAGTTCGAGCACGCGCACATCCACGATGTCCACACGTCGGAGTGGATCGCATGGGTGCCGCTCCTCGGCTTCATCATCGCCCTGGGCATCTACCCGCAGCTCGTGTTCAAGATGACCGACCTCCCCGTCACCCAGCTGGTCCACGGGCTGTCGAGAGCGCTGTAGGTGAACCCGCACGTCGACTTCCACGCGCTCGCGCCCGAGCTCGTCCTCACGGCGACGATCCTCGTCGTCCTGATCGTCGATCTCGTCTGGCCGGAGCGCTCCCGATTCACGAGCTCGCGCATCGCGTCCATCGGTGTGCTCGCCGCGCTCATCCCGGTGATCACCCTCGCGGCCGACGACACCAAGCGTTCACTGTTCGGCGGCGCGTTCGTCGTCGACCACTACGCGCTGGTGTTCCAGGGCTTCTTCCTGGTCGTCACCTACGTGGTCCTGCTGCTCGCCTCCGACTACATCTCGGAGGGCGACTACTACCAGGGCGAGTTCTACTTCCTGATGCTCACGTCGGTGCTCGGCATGCTCGCCATGGCCTCGGCGCGCGACCTCGTCACCATCTTCGTGGCGCTCGAGACGATCACCATCCCCACGTTCGTGTTGGCGGGCTGGCGCAAGCACGACTCGAAGTCGAACGAAGCGGCCATCAAGTACTTCATCATCGGCGTGTTGTCGTCGGCGATCATGCTCTACGGCATGTCGATCGTCTTCGGCGAGACCGGCGGTTCGACGCGGCTGCGCGACATCTTCCGCTACATCGACGTCCACGGCACCACGACGCTGCTGGCGGTCGCGATCTTCATGACCATCGGCGGGTTCGCGTTCAAGGTCAGCGCGGTCCCGTTCCACTTCTGGACACCCGACACCTATGAAGGTGCGCCCACTCCGGTCACCGCGTTCCTCTCGGTGGCGTCGAAGGCCGGTGGATTCGTCGCGCTGCTCACCATCATCCGCTTCGGGTTCTTCCCGTCGCAGGACTCCTGGGAGCCGGTGCTCTGGGTGCTCGCCGCGGCGTCGATCATCTTCGGGAACCTGGTCGCGCTGCGCCAGACCAACATCATCCGCATGCTGGCCTACTCGTCGATCGCGCAAGGCGGCTTCATCCTGGTGCCCCTCGCGGTGGCGGGAGACGGTTCCGCGGCCGCGCGCGTCGTTCGAGGCGGTGGTCATCTACCTCTTCATCTACGCGGCGATGAACCTCGGCGCGTTCGCGGTCGCCATCGCGGTCGCCCGCCGCACCGGAACCGCGGAGATCAACTCGTACTCGGGTCTCGGGCAGACGTCACCGTGGCTCGCGGTCACCATGACCTTCTTCATGTTCTCGCTGGCGGGGATCCCACCGTTCGCGGGCTGGTTCGCCAAGTTCGTGCTGTTCCGGGCGGTGCTCGACGCCAACTCGCCGTCGGCGATCGTCCTCGGTGTGATCGCCGCGGTGGGCTCGGTGGTGGCGTTCTTCTACTACGCGGCGGTGGCCCGCAAGATGTGGTTCCACGATCCGGCGCCCGAGGCGACGACCGCACCGAAGCCGATCCCCGCCGCGCTCACCGTGGCCATCGGCCTCACCTCGGTGGTGGTCGTCGTGGTCGGTGTGTACCCGCAGATCTTCGCCCGCATCGGCGAGTGGGCCTTCCAGATCTGATCGCCGCAACCACTCGTTCGGCTGCGGACTCCCTCCGCTTCTGAGAGGCTTCGTCCATGAACGGGGTGCGGGACGAGCTCGAGGAGCGGATCGGGCGGGAGGGGCCGGTCCCGTTCGACGACTTCGTGGAGGTCGCGCTCTACGGCGACGGCGGGTTCTTCACCCGGGCGCGCGGGGCGGGGCGCGCCGGACGTGACTTCGTCACCAGTCCCGAGATCGGTCCCCTGTTCGGTGCGCTCGTGGCGCGGGCGCTCGACGCGTGGTGGCGCGAGCTTGGTGCACCGGACCCGTTCCTCGTGGTGGAGGCCGGCGCGGGCCGGGGGCGGCTCGCGGCCGACGTGCTCGCGGCAACGCCCGACTGTGCGACTGCACTGCGCTACGTCCTCGTCGAACGCTCGCCGCAGCTGCGCGCCGCGCAGCGCGAGCTGCTGGTGCTGGAACCGTTCGAGGACGCGCTCGGCCCGATGGTGCGCACCGACGACGACGCCGCGATCCCCGTCGTCGGGATGGGCCCCATCGCCACCGGGCTCGGCGAGCTCCCCGCCGTCCCGGTCACGGGAGTCGTGCTGGCCAACGAGCTGCTCGACAACCTGCCGTTCCGGGTGGTCGAGCTCGGCGCCGAGGGGTGGCGGGAGGTACGGGTCGCGAGCGAGGGTGGGGAGCTCGTCGAGACGCTCGTTCCCGCCTCCGACGAGCTGGCGATCGAGGCGGAGCTGGTGGCCGCCGGTGCCGCCCGGATCGGCGTGCGTCTCCCGGTGCCCACCGGCATCCCCGACTGGCTGCACGCGTGCGCCGCGGTGCTCCGGCGGGGCGTCCTCGTCGTCGTCGACTACTCGGCCACCGGCGCCGAGCTGGTCGAGCGGGGCCAGGACGGATGGTTGCGGACCTACCGTGACCACGACCGCGGCGCGGACCCGCTCGCCGCTCCGGGCGAGCAGGATCTGACCGTCGACGTCCCGGCCGAGTACCTCGTGCACGCGGCGGGGCGGGCCGGGTTCCGGCTCGTCGTGGAGGTTACGCAGGCGGCCTGGCTGGCCGGCCTCGGCCTCGAGGGTCTGGTCGCCGAGGCCCGTGCCCAGTGGGACACGCGCGCCCACGTCGGTGATCTCGAGGCGCTGCGCCACCGCAGCCGCGTGACCGAGGCCGCCGCGCTCGTGGACCCCACCGGGCTCGGTGCCCACCGCGTGTTCGTCTTCGCCCGCTGACCGGGGATCGTCCGCCGGGCCTCCGGGTAGGGTGACCCCGCTTACCCGACGTTGCAGCACCACGGGGGTTGGGTCATGGTGGACAAGGGCCGGAAGATGGACACGATCGAGTCGCTGCTCGCGGAGGGCCGCACGTTCCCGCCGCCGGCGGGCTTCAGCGCCGACGCGTTGGTGGCCGGTACCGAGGTCTACGCCGAGGCCGACGCCGACTTCGAGGCCTTCTGGGCCCGCCAGGCCGGTGACCTCCTCGACTGGTACACGCCGTGGCACACCGTCCTCGACTGGGATCTCCCCGACGCCCGGTGGTTCCTCGGCGGCTCGCTCAACGCGTCGTACAACTGTCTCGACCGCCACGTGGAGGCCGGCCACGGCGACAAGGTGGCGTACCACTGGGAGGGCGAGCCGGGCGACACCCGCACGATCAGCTACGCGGAGCTGCTGCACGACGTCGCCCAGCTCGCCAACGCGCTCAAGGGGCTCGGCGTGGAGAAGGGCGACCGCGTCAACATCTACCTCGGGATGGTGCCGGAGCTGCCGATGGCGCTCCTCGCGTGCGCCCGCATCGGCGCGGCCCACTCGGTGGTGTTCGGCGGCTTCTCGTCCGACTCGTTGCGCGACCGCATCCAGGACGCCGGCGCCAAGGTGCTCATCACCGGCGACGGCGCGTGGCGCCGCGGCCACGTCGTCCCGTTGAAGGAGACCGCCGACGCGGCGGTGGCCGAGTGCCCGACCATCGAGAAGGTGCTGGTGCTCCGGCGCACCGAGCAGGACGTGTCGATGACCGAGGGGCGCGACGTCTGGTGGCACGACCTCGTCCCCGCGCAGTCCGCCGAATGCGCGCCCGAGCCCATGGACTCCGAAGACCTCCTCTACCTCCTCTACACGAGCGGCACCACGGCGAAGCCCAAGGGCATCATGCACACCACGGGGGGATACCTCACCCAGGTGGCGTGGACGCACAAGCACGTGTTCGACCTGCAACCCGACACCGACGTGTACTGGTGCGCGGCCGACGTCGGATGGGTCACCGGCCACTCGTACATCGTCTACGGCCCGCTGATGAACCTCGCCACCAGCGTGATGTACGAGGGCACGCCCGACCATCCGGAGAAGGACCGTCTCTGGGAGATCATCGAGAAGTACGGCGTGACGATCCTGTACACGGCGCCCACCGCCATCCGCACGTTCATGAAGTGGGGTTCGCAGTATCCCGACGGGCGCGACCTGTCGTCGTTGCGCCTGCTGGGCAGCGTCGGCGAGCCCATCAACCCCGAAGCGTGGATCTGGTACTGGCAACACATCGGTGGCGGGCGCTGCCCGATCGTCGACACCTGGTGGCAGACCGAGACCGGCGCCATCATGATCAGCCCGCTCCCGGGCGTCACGACCCTGAAACCGGGCAGCGCTACGTTGCCGCTCCCGGGGATCGGCGCCGACATCGTCGACGATGCCGGCGAACCGGTGGGGATCCCGGGGGGTGGCTATCTCGTCCTGACGCGCCCGTGGCCGGCGATGCTGCGCGGGATCTGGGGCGACCCGGAGCGATACCGCGACACGTACTGGAGCCGGTTCCCGGGCCGGTACTTCGCCGGTGACGGCGCCAAGCGCGACGACGACGGCTCGTTCTGGCTCCTCGGCCGGGTCGACGACGTCATGCTCGTGTCCGGGCACAACATCTCGACCGCCGAGGTGGAGCACGCTCTCGTGGGGCATCCGGCGGTCGCCGAAGCCGCGGTCGTCGGGGTCAAGGACGAGACCAGCGGCCAGGCGATCGGCGCGTTCGTGATCCTGCGAGCGGGCAACGAACCGAGTGAGGCGCTCGTCGGTGAGCTCCGCGACCACGTGGCGCAGACCATCGGTCCCATCGCCAAGCCCAAGACCGTGCTCTTCACCGAGGACCTCCCCAAGACCCGGTCGGGCAAGATCATGCGCCGGTTGCTGCACGACGTCGCGGAGGACCACGCGCTCGGCGACACCACCACGCTGGCCGATCCCGCTGTCGTCGAGGGCATCAAGGCGCGCTACCTCGCGGCCGCGACCGAGGACGAATAGCTGGTGGCGTTGTATCCCGGGGCAGGTTACGTCCCCGACCACTGGACCTGGCACGACGCGGAGATCGAGCCGGGGCCGGCCGTCGTCGTCGACATCGACGGCGTGCTCTCCGATGCGGCGAGCCGCCAGCACTACCTCGAAGCACCCCGCCGGAACTGGAACGCGTTCTTCGAGGCGTGCGGCGACGATCCGGTCATCGAGGAGGTCAAGGTCCTGCTCGACCTCGTCGACCCCGACCTGAGGGTGGTGCTGCTGACCGCGCGCCCCGAGCGGGTGCACCACCTGACCGAGGCCTGGCTGCGCCGGTACCGAATCCGTTGGGACGTGCTGCTCATGCGGCCCTGGGGCGACTACGAGATGGCCCGCGACTTCAAGCAGGCGTCGGTGTGGGACCTGCGCAACTACGGCTTCGAGCTGCGCCTCGCCATCGAGGACGACCGCCGCAACGTCGCCATGTTCCGCTCCGAAGGGGTGCCCTGCATCTACTTCCACAGCGGCTACTACGACTGACCGACCCCCCGGTCTCGAAGTTGCGTCGCTGGTACATCACAGTGGTGTAGGAACGACGCAACTTCGGGTGACGGGTGGGAACGCGGTGGGCGGTCCCGGGCGTTCCACGGGTGTCGGGCCCATTCGGGGCCCAGCGAGGTGAGCACGATGAGGAACGCGATGAAGACGGCGGCGCTGCTCGCCGGGCTCGGTGCCCTGTTCATGGGCGTCGGTCTGATCGTGGGCGGCAGCACCGGGCTCCTGATCGGCCTCCTCTTGGGGTTGGCCTTCGTCGGGGGCTCGTACTGGTTCAGCGACAGCCTGGCGATCAAGGCCGCCCGGGCGGTGCCGGCGACACGTGAGCAGCTCCCGCAGGTGTACGCGATCGTCGAGGACCTCACGCAGAGGGCGGACCTGCCGATGCCGCGGATCTACGTGTCGCCCGAAGCGCAACCCAACGCGTTCGCCACCGGCCGCAGCCCCGACCACGCCGCAGTGGCCGTCACCCAGGGCATCCTGCAGGTTCTCGACGCCGACGAGTTGCGCGGGGTCCTCGCCCACGAGCTCTCCCACGTGAAGAACCGTGACATCCTCATCGGCTCCGTCGCGGCGGCGGTGGCCATGGGCATCATCTGGTCGACGCGGATCGCGTTCTGGTTCGGTGGCGACGGTGAAGGGAATGTCTTCGGCGCGCTGCTCATGATGATCCTGGCGCCCATCGCCGCCGGTCTCCTCCAGATGGCGCTCTCCCGTTCGCGCGAGTTCGAGGCCGACGCGAGCGGCGCACACCTCCTGCACGACGGCGAGCCGCTGGCGCGCGCGCTCGAGAAGATCGAGGCGTACGCCAAGCAGCGCCCGATGAACGTCAACCCGGCGCAGGCGCAGGCCTACATCATCAACCCGCTGGCCGGGCGCAAGGTGCAGTTCGGGAGCATGTTCAGCTCGCACCCGCCGACCGCGGAGCGGATCCGCCGCCTGCGGACACAATCGCACTGATCCGACCCCGCGTCGGACATTTGCGCTAACGTCCCCCCGTTCAGCTGGTCTGGCGTGGGAGTTCGTTCGATGTTTCGTGTCGGTATTCGCCCGTTCGGGCGTGGGGTCGGGGTTCTCGGGGTCGTGGCGTTGGCCGCCGCCCCGATGGTGTGGGTGGCCGGATCACCGGCCTCCGCCGAGCCCAGCGTCGAGACGTTCACCGTGGCCGGTGCGAGCAGTTGGACCGTGCCCCAGGGCGTGAGCTGCGTCACGGTCGACGCCGTGGGCGCCGCCGGCGGCGACGCGACGTTCTTCGGTGAGGCCGGGGCTGCCTCGAACGGCGGCACCGGCAACGTCGGCGCCTCCGCCGTCCAGCAGGCGGGCGGGCTCGGCGGTGAAGCCGTCTCGACCATTCCCGTGCTCGCCGGCCAGACCCTCGACGTCAACGTCGGTGGTCGTGGCGGCGACGCCGAGGTAGGCGGCGTTCCCGCGACCGGCGGGCCTGGTGGGTTCAACGGTGGCGCCAAGGGTGGCGACGCGAACGCCACCAACGAGGCGCCGGGCGCCGGCGGTGGTGGCGCCTCCGACGTCGTGCAGAGCGGCCAGCGCGCCGTGATCGGCGGCGGCGGTGGTGGCGCCGGCGGCTTCAGTCATGACGCGCTCGGTGCGGGCGGTGCCGGGGGCGGCACCACCGGTGATCCGGGCCAGAACGGTGAGAACGGCGCGACCGGTGGTGGCGGCGGCTCGCAGGTCGCCGGCGGCGTCGGCGGCGCGTCCGGTGGCGGCGGCACGGCGGTCGGTGCCGACGGCACCCTGGGCGCCGGTGGCGCAGGCGCGCAGGACACCGACCTGAACGGCGGCGGCGGTGGTGGTGGCGGCGGCTACTACGGCGGCGGTGGTGGCGGCGGTATCACCCCGGGTTTCGGTGCTGCGGCGGGTGGTGGTGGCGGCTCCGGATTCGGTGACACGCTCACGACCGGCGTCGACGCCGGCAACGCCGGCAACGGGAAGGTCACGCTCTCCTACACGGTCGGCGACACGTCCTGCCTGGCGGCACCGCTCACCATCAACAAGGTGATGGCCGGCGCGACGGCAACACCCGGGACGACGTACACGATGACGCTTGCCTGCTCCGACCCGACGATCGACCCCCGGCCGTTCGGTGGGACGCTCAGCGAGGAAGGGCTCGGCTCGGTGGACGTCACGTTCACGGTGGACGGTGCGGGTGTCGCGCAGCCGGCGAGCGGTTACGCGATCGGCTTCGTCGGACCGACGAACTGCACGGTCACCGAGACGGGCGCCGGCCTCGCGGCAGCCGCGTCCTACCAGTGCTCCGGAGCATTCGCAGCTCGATCGATCGCCCCCCAGGCCAAGGGATGGGCGGTGGCGTCGTCGTTCCCCGACGATCCGTGCCTCACGGATGGTCCGCAACCGGGATCGATCGGCGTCCTGATCGAGGAGCCGGACCAGCAGGCGACGGTCACGGTGACCAACACCCTGGTCGCCGCGGTCAACATCGCACCGAAGTTCACCGGCTGATCCCGGCAGCGCCCCGCTCGCGGCGAAGTGACCGGGGATCCGAGCGTCGAGCACGACGTTCGGTTCCTGATCGGAGCGCCCCGAGGATCAGTCCCGGAAGTTCGTGAACTGCAGCGGCACCGCGAAGTCGTGCTCCTTGAGAGCGGCGATCGCCGTCTGCAGGTCGTCGCGCTTCTTGCCGCTCACGCGGAGCTGGTCACCCTGGATCTGGTGCGATACGCCCTTCAGGCCGAGCGCCTTGATGAACTTGCCGATCTCCTTGGCCTTGTCGGTGGAGATCCCGACGTTCAGGCCGACGGTCTGGCGCACCGCTCCCTTCGAGGCCTCTTCGACCTTGCCGTAGCCGAGCGCCTTGAGCGAGACCTGGCGCCTGACCAGCTTCTCCTCGAGGACCTGGGTCAGCGCGGTGAGGCGGGCTTCGCTCTCGGTGGCGAGCTCGATCTCCTTGTCCTTGAGCTCGATGGAGCTGCCGGTGTTCTTGAAGTCGTAGCGGGTCGAGATCTCGCGCGACGCCTGGTCGACCGCGTTGCGGACCTCCTGCATGTCGAGCTCGGACACGACGTCGAAGGTAGGCATGGGGCTCGTCTCCGGGGAAGGGCGGCTTGGGCCGACAGAACGGGCGGCCTGATATTGTACGCGCCCCCGGGTCGGTTCCCGAGTGGCCAAAGGGGGCAGGCTGTAAACCTGCTGAGCGATCTACGTTGGTTCGAATCCAACCCGGCCCACTCTGCTCTCCGGCCCGCCACCACGCCGGGCCTCTCGCTCAGAGCATGCGCTGCATCTCGACCACGTCGAGCCAACGCCCGAACTTCCGGCCGACCTCCCGTTCCGTTCCCACCAGCTCGAAGCCGCAGGCCGCGTGGAGGCGGATCGAGGCCTCGTTCTCGCCGGTGATCCGCGCGATCACGGCGTGGAAGCCGTGGGCCTGGGCCATGCGGAGGAGCTCGGTGAGGAGCCGGGTCCCGACGCCCCGGCCCCGATGACCGTCGAGGAGGTAGACGGAGTCCTCGACGGTGGTGGCGTAGGCGGGGCGGGCCCGGTACACCGACAGGGACCCGAAGCCCACGATCTCGCCGTCGAGCTCGGCGACGACCGCGGGGTGGCCCCCGGAATGGTCGTCGATCCACTGGACCTGTTCGTCGAGGGTCCGGGGGACCATGTCGAAGAGCGCGGTCGACTCGGTCACGTAGTGGTTGTAGATGGTCCGGATCCCGGCGGCGTCGCGCCGCTCCGCCGGCCGGATCGAGACGGCGTCGGGGCCCGGATCCATCCCGGGCACGGTAGCGCGACGGTCCGCGTTGCTATCCTGTTCCGTCCCGCCCCCTTAGCTCAGTTGGCAGAGCACTTCCATGGTAAGGAAGGGGTCTACGGTTCAAGTCCGTAAGGGGGCTCGGTGTGCCCGTGTGGCACACGGTTCAGGCGGTGTAGCTCAGGTGGCCAGAGCACGCGGCTCATAATCGCGTTGTCGCGGGTTCGAGTCCCGCCACCGCTACCAACATCGAACTCCGAAGCGTCAGGAGCGAGGAAATGGCGAGCGACAAGCGGGTCAAGGTGACCCTCGCGTGCGAGGACTGCAAGCGGCGGAACTACATCACGATCAAGAACAAGACCAACGACCGTGAGCGGATCGAGATGAAGAAGTACTGCCGTTTCGACCGTCGCCACACGCTCCACAAGGAGACCCGCTGATCACGGCGGTTGCTCCCGTTGGTAACCCCGGTGCGTCCCGGTGAGTCCCAATTGACCACCAACGAACTGCCGAGGGAGCCGAACGAGCTCGACCGGCTGGTCATCGCCGCCCGCGACGGTGACCGTCCGGCCTTCGACGAGCTGGTCCGCCGGACCTACGTCGACACCTACACGCTCGCGATGCGTCTCACGGCCCACGAGGAGGACGCGCGCGACGTGGTGCAGGAGACCTATCTCCGGGCGTGGAAGGGCCTCACGGGCTTCCGCGGCGACGCCCAATTCACCACCTGGCTGTACCGGATCACCGCCAACACCGCCTACACGACGGTGAAACGCCGCCGTCGCCACCGGACCGATGCCCTCGACGCCATGCTCGAGGAGCCGGTCGAGACCCGCATCGACGCGCAGCCCGAGCAGTCCGCCGAGCAGTCGGCGATGCTGGCCCGGCTCTCGGGTGCACTGGGCCTGCTCCCGCCCAAGCTGCGGGTGCTCGTGGTGTTGAAGGACGTCTACGGGCTCTCCCACGAGGAGATCGCCGAGGAGCTCGGCATCTCGGTGGCCGCGGCCAAGGTGAGGCTCCACCGGGGACGCAAGCGCCTGCGCGACCTCCTCTACGACGACGGCCAGAACCTCGGCCACGAGCCCGGGAAGCGGTGGGACCGTGCAGTGTGACGAGGTCGCCCGCCTGCTGCCCGAAGCGGTCGACGGTGGCGCCGCGGTCGAGCGCTCCGTGCAGCGCCACATCGAGACGTGCCTCCGGTGCCAGGTCGAGGTCGCCCGCTACCGCAAGATGCTCCGTGGCCTGCAACTGCTGCGGACCCGCTACCTCGAACCGACGCCCGGTCTGCTCGCGCAGACGCTCGCGGCGTTGGAGGAAGCCGGCGAGCGCCACGCGATGCGGTCGGTGCTCTCGGGGCGCCGACTCGCGTACGCCGGTGCCATCGGTGGTGCCGCGGTGGCCGCCGGCGCCGCAGCCACCGCGGTGATCGTCCACCTGGCGCGTCGCCGCGCCGTGCCCGTCGCCGGCTGACCCTCAGCCCGACGGCGTGATCAGGAACGCCGCGGGCACCGCGATCAGCGGGACCTTCGCCACGGTATGGGTGGCGCAGGTCGTAGCCGGATCCGCGGCGGGGTCGGGCCCGGGTGCTGCCGCCTCGGCCGCCCCCGAATTCCGCTGCTATCCTCGCGTTTCCGGCCCGACCGCGCCCGGAGGGCAGTAGCTCAATTGGTAGAGCACCGGTCTCCAAAACCGGCGGTTGGGGGTTCGAGTCCCTCCTGCCCTGCAGCGAACGACGACTTGATCACGAGTATCCCAAGGACGGCGACGCCGTGTCGATGAACCGACAGACGAAGCGGATGATGGCGAAACAGGGCACCGACAAGCCCAAGTCGCGCGGCGTCCGACGAGAAGCGTCGTCCTCCCTCCGCCGCCCCCACCCGCGAGAAGATCGGCCCCCGCGAGTACCTGGGCGAGGTCAGGGGCGAGCTCAAGAAGGTCGCCTGGCCCACCAAGAAGGAAGTCGTCAACTCCACGATCATCGTGCTGATCGCCGTGGTCGTGATGACCGCGCTGATCTTCGGCTTCGACTACGCATCCTCCAAGTTCGTGCTCTTCCTCTTCGATTGAGCGACTGACCCATGACTGCACTGCACCCTGAAGAACCGGACGAGACCGGCGAGACCGACGAGACCTCCGCGGAGGCCGTCGAGATCGTCGAGGTCGTCGAGCCGGCTGATCTCGGTGACGCCGAGCTCCTCGACGTCGTCGACGAGGACGAGGGCGAGGTCGCGCCCCGCGAGCCGAGCCCCTACGAGCGCCCGGGCGACTGGTTCGTCGTGCACACCTACGCCGGGTACGAGAACAAGGTCAAGCAGAACCTGGCGAGCCGGGTGCGCTCCATGAACGTCGAGGAGCAGATCTTCGAGGTCGTCATCCCGATGGAGGACGTCATCGAGTTCAAGGGCGGCCGCAAGGTCGTCGTCCAGAAGAAGGTGTTCCCCGGCTACCTGCTGGTGCGCATGGCCCTCGACGACGACTCCTGGTACGTGGTGCGCAACACCCCCGGCGTCACCGGCTTCGTCGGCAACGGCGCCCGGCCCACCCCCTTGTCGCGCAAGGAGGTCGAGGGGATCCTCGGCTCCGGCGCCGCGATCGAGCCGGGCCAGGAGAAGAAGGTGCGCCCGCGCCTCGAGTACGAGGTGGGCGAGCAGGTACGCGTCACGACGGGTCCGTTCGCGGACTTCAACGGCGCGATCTCCGACATCGACGTCGCCCGGTCGAAGCTGACCGTGCTGGTCAACATCTTCGGCCGCGAGACCCCCGTCGAACTCGAGCTCGGCCAGGTGGCCAAACTGTAGGAACGCCAAACTCGACGAACGAAGGAACGACGCCCCAGCACGGGAAGGTCCGGTGCACGCGGCGACGAGCGAGCGGAGCGAGCCGAGGAGCTCGCCAGCGAGCGAACGACCGCGAGCCGGGTGTCCCGGCTCGCAGAGAGCGAGTGAGAAGAGATGGCAAAGAAGAAGCTCGCGGCGATCGTGAAGATCCAGATCCCGGCGGGCCAGGCGACCCCGGCACCGCCCGTCGGTACCGCGCTCGGCCCGCACGGCATCAACATCATGGACTTCTGCAAGGCGTACAACACCGCGACGGAGAACCAACGCGGCATGGTGATCCCGGCCGAGATCTCGATCTTCGAGGACCGCTCGTTCACGTTCGTCACCAAGACCCCGCCCACCCCGTTCCTGCTCCGCCAGGCCGCGGGGATCGAGAAGGGCGCGGCGAACCCGCGCACCGACAAGGCGGGTCAGGTCACGACGCGCGCAGGTGCGCGAGATCGCCGAGACCAAGATGCCCGACCTCAACGCCATCGATCTCGACGGCGCCATCGCCCAGGTGGCGGGCACCGCCCGCTCGATGGGCATCGAGATCACCGGCTGACCCGACAGGACGAAGGATTCCCCCGCCGGAGCACCTCGCCGGCGGATCCGGGACACACCGAGGGAGCCCCGAACCAGGAGACGAAGCGGAGCCGTAGGCGTCAGGCCGGGACGGCGAAGCGGAGTCGACCAATCGACAGGAGCGCAGCGATGAGCAAGCCCGGGAAGAAGAGCGTCGACGCTCACCGCCGGTACGACCGCGAGCAGGTGTTCACGCCGGCCGAGGCCGTCGAGCTGGTCAAGACGATGGCCACGCGGAACTTCGACGAGACGGTCGAGGGCGCGTTCCGCCTCGGGGTCGATCCCCGCAAGGCCGAGCAGATGATCCGCGGCACGGTGTCACTGCCCCACGGCACCGGCAAGTCGGTGCGGGTCGCGGTGTTCGCCGCCGGTGACGCGGCGCGCGAAGCGCAGGAGGCGGGGGCCGATGTCGTCGGCGCCGACGACCTGATCGCCCAGGTCGAGGGTGGGTTCCTCGACTTCGACGTCGCCATCGCCACCCCGGACCTCATGGCCCAGGTGGGCAAGCTCGGCCGGACCCTCGGCCCCCGCGGCCTGATGCCCAACCCGAAGACCGGCACCGTCACCAACGACGTCGGGAAGACGGTGGGCGAGTTCAAGGCGGGCAAGGTCGAGTACCGGACCGACCGCTACGGCAACGTGCACGTGCCCGTCGGCAAGGCGAGCTTCGAGAGCCGGGCGCTGCTGGAGAACTACTACGCGGTGCTCGAGGAGCTGATGCGGGCCAAGCCGGCTTCGGCCAAGGGCCGCTACCTGAAGGCCGTGACGGTGAGCTCGACCATGGGCCCCGGCGTGAAGATCGACCCGACCGCCGCCCGGCTCGAGGAGCCGACGAAGGCGACGGCGTAGTAGCATCTGCGCCTACCACCGAACGATCTTCACAACCAACTGCCACAGACCTCCGGTCTCTTCGAGGTAATGGGCGTGTCTCGTCCGGGTCTCCCGGGTGGGCGCTCCCGCCGGACGAGGCGCCCTCTTGCCAGACGGGACGTCCCGCGTGTCTGCGGTGACGTCCCTGTTCATCTCTGCGAGAGGCACGAGCGCATGGCGAGACCCGAGAAGGTCGCAGTCGTCGAGGAGATCCGCACGAAGCTGGCGGACTCCGACGCCGCGGTGCTCACCGAGTACCGCGGGCTGAGCGTCCACGAACTGGCCGACCTGCGGGGGTCGCTGCGGGGTTCGGGGACCGAGTACAAGGTGTTCAAGAACACGCTGGCCCGCCGCGCGGTGTCGGGCGCGGGCCTCGACGAGATCGCCTCGCTGTTCGAGGGCCCGGTCGCCATCGCCTTCGTGCGGGGTGACGCGGCGGCGGCGGCGAAGGCGCTGCGCGACTTCGCCAAGGTCAACCCGGCCCTGGTCGTGAAGGGCGGGCTCCTCGGCGAGCGGGTCATCTCGACGGCCGACATCGACGCCCTGGCCGAACTGCCGTCCCGCGAGGTGATGCTCACCCAGATCGCGGGGATGTTCCAGGCGCCGCTCACCAAGGCGGCGGGCCTGTTCCAGGCCTTCACCCGCAACTTCGCCTACGGCGTGTCGGCCCTCATCGATCAGCGCGTCGCCGGGGGCGAGGCCCTCGCCCCCGCGGCCCCTGCCGCGGAAGCGCCCGCGGCCGAAGCACCTGCGGCCGAAGCACCTGTGGCCGAAGCACCTGTGGCCGCAGCACCCGCAGCCGAGGCACCCGCCGACGCCGACGCGGCCGACGACGCGGCCGCACCCGAGTCCGCCGAATCCGAGTAACCGGAGACGAAGCGGAGCCGAAGGCCTCCGGCCCCGACGGCGTCGCGCAGTCGACCGATCCAACAGGAGAAAAGAGCACAACCATGGCAACCATGACCACCCCCGAGCTGCTGGACGTCTTCAAGAACATGACGGTCCTCGAGCTCAACGACTTCCTCAAGGCGTTCGAAGAGGAGTTCGGTGTCACCGCCGCCGCCCCGGTCGCGGTCGCGGCCGCGCCGGCTGCCGGTGGTGGCGGCGAAGCCGCGGCCTCGGAGGAGAAGGACGAGTTCGACGTCATCCTCACCGCCGCCGGTGACAAGAAGATCCAGGTCATCAAGGAGGTCCGGGCGATCGTTTCGGGTCTCGGCCTGAAGGAAGCCAAGGACCTCGTCGACGGCGCGCCGAAGCCCGTGCTCGAGAAGGTCGCGAAGGAAGACGCCGAGAAGGCGAAGGCGCAGCTGGAAGAGGCCGGCGCCACCGTCGAGCTCAAGTAGCGACGTCCGTCTCCGACGACGCCAGGAACCGGTTCCACGTCTCGAACGCCGTGGCCGCGTCCATCGCGGCCACGGCGAGACGTCGGTGACCGGCCCGCTCGATCAGCGCGTCGGCCAGCCAGTCGGGCACCGGCGCCCGGAGCCGGCCTCGGGGCACCGGCCGCACCCCGGTGAGGCGCCCGAGGCGCCGGATCACGCGGGCCAGCGCCACCTGCTCGGACGGATCGGCGCCCTGCATCCGGTCGAGCGCCTCGGCGTAGGCCTCCCCATCGGTCCTCGCCCCGTCGACCCACACCGCGTGGACGGTCACGCGATCGCCCCCGGCGGTGTGGACGATCCGGGCGCCGCCGTCGAGCGCGTCGAGCACCCGGTAGCCGGTCGGGCCGTCGAGGAGCGGGGTTCCCGCCCCGGGCTCGGCGTCGAGCACCCGGAGGCGCCCGAGGAGCAGGGCGGCCAGCACCGGTCCGGCCCGCCGGAGGTCGTCGAGCGCGGGGTCGGTGAGCACGACCCCGGCCACGTCAGAGGCTCCGGGCCCGGCCGAACGCGTCGACGGCGTCGTCGAGCGGGGTGCGGCGGCCGTCGTCGGCGGCCGCGCGCCCGACCACCAGGGCCAGGTCGCGAAGGTCGTCGCGCAGTTGCTCGAGCTCGGTGAAGCGCTCGAACCCGACGACCGCGGCGACGGGGCGCCCGTGGCGGTGCACCACCACCTCGGTGCCGTGGGCGGCATCGGCCACCAGGCGGGCGATGCCGCGCCGGCTCGCCTCGGTCACGCTCAGCTGCTCGCGGACGCCGGCCATCCCTGAACTATAGAGAAAACTGCACAGACCACGCGCGGAACCTTGACCTGATGGGAGCGGTGTCGTATCCTGCCGCCAGCGACCAGACCCTTCCGGGTCTGTTCCCTGGTGCTCTTGCACGGGAATAGTCGGCGCGCTAGATTGTTCACCAGTCGTGTCTGCCCGGCCCTGCCTTCGTTGAGTCAATCGACTCGGCCCCCGCGCGCCACCAGCCCGATCGACAGTTCCACCACCGCTCGCCCAACACCCCTTTGAAGGAGTGACGTTGGCTTCTCTCGCGTCCCGCGAGCGCCTCTCGTTCTCGAAGTTGCACGAGGTGCTCCAGCTGCCCGACCTGATCGCCGTCCAGCGGGAGTCCTTCGAGTGGTTCCTCGAGCAGGGAGTCGCAGAGGTCCTCTCGGACATCTCGCCGATCGAGGACTTCACCGGCCAGCTCAAGCTCGAGCTCTCCGACCACATCTTCGACCCGCCGAAGTACTCGGAAGACGAGTGCCGCGAGCGCGACATGACCTACGCGCGCCCGCTCTTCGTCACCGCGCGGTTCATGAACGCGCAGACCGGTGAGATCAAGGAGCAGACCGTCTTCATGGGCGACTTCCCCATGATGACGGACCGCGGCACGTTCATCATCAACGGCACCGAGCGCATCGTCGTGTCGCAGCTCGTCCGTTCGCCGGGCGTCTACTTCGGGATCAACCCCGACAAGACCTCGCCGGAGAAGGACGTCGTCGACTCCAAGATGATCCCCGGCCGCGGTGCGTGGCTCGAGTTCGAGGTCGACAAGAAGGACATCGTCTACGTCCGCATCGACCGCAAGCGCAAGCAGCCCGTCACCGTGCTGCTGAAGGCGCTCGGCTTCGGCGACACGCCCGAAGAGCTGGCCAACCTCATCACCGACCCGCAGGGCAACCCCTACCAGTCGATGTTGAACACCTTGGAGAAGGACCACACCGAGGACGCCGACGCCGCGTTCATCGACATCTACCGCAAGCTCCGCCCGGGTGAGCCGCCGACGCCGGACTCCGCACGTGCGCTGCTCGAGAACCTCTTCTTCAACCCCAAGCGCTACGACATGGCCAAGGTCGGCCGGCACAAGGTGTCGAAGAAGCTGCGTGACGAGTACGCCAAGCTCCCGCTGAAGAAGTACGACCTCACGGTCCCGAACGCGGACCCCGAGGCCGGCCCGGTCGACTACCAGCTGTCGAAGGCCGACATCCTCGCCACCGTGTCGTACATCGTGAAGCTGCACAACAACGACGCCGACTACTTCCCCGACGACATCGACCATTTCGGCAACCGCCGGGTGCGTTCGGTCGGGGAGCTGATCCAGAACCAGGTCCGCGTCGGGCTCTCCCGCATGGAGCGGGTCGTGCGCGAGCGCATGACCACCCAGGACGTCGAGGCGATCACCCCCCAGACCCTGATCAACATCCGTCCCGTGGTGGCGGCGATCAAGGAGTTCTTCGGGTCCAGCCAGCTCAGCCAGTTCATGGACCAGACCAACCCGCTGGCCGGCCTCACGCACAAGCGGCGTCTCTCGGCCCTCGGGCCGGGTGGTCTGTCCCGTGAGCGCGCCGGGTTCGAGGTGCGAGACGTGCACCCCAGCCACTACGGGCGCATGTGCCCGATCGAGACGCCGGAAGGCCCGAACATCGGGCTCATCGGCTACCTCGCGAGCTACGCGCGCATCAACCGGTTCGGATTCATCGAGACGCCCTACCGGCGGGTGAAGAACGGCGTCGCCATCGAGGAGGTCGAGTACCTCGCGGCCGACGACGAGGACCGCTACGTCATCGCGCAGGCGAACGCCAACATCGACGACAAGGGCAAGTTCGTCGACGACCGCGTGCTCGTCCGGGCGCGTCGTGGTGAGCTCGCGTTCGTCGACCCCCACGAGGTCGACTACATGGACGTGTCGCCCAAGCAGATCGTGTCGGTGGCGACCGCGCTCATCCCGTTCCTCGAGCACGATGACGCGAACCGTGCGCTCATGGGCGCCAACATGCAGCGCCAGGCCGTCCCGCTCCTGCGGGCGACGGCGCCGTTCATCGGCACCGGGGTCGAGGGCCGCGCCGCCCGCGACGCCGGCGAGGTCATCCTCGCCAAGGGCGACGGCACCGTGGTCGACGTCACCGGTGACACCGTGGTCGTGGACTACGAGGGCAGCCGGGGCAACACCACGCACCGCCTCTCCAAGTTCCGCCGCTCGAACCAGGGCACCTGCATCAACCAGAAGCCCCGGGTCGACATCGGCAACACGGTGATGCAGGGCGAGGTCATCGCCGACGGCCCGTCCACCCACGAAGGTGAGCTCGCGCTCGGCAAGAACCTGCTCGTCGCGTTCATGCCGTGGAAGGGCCACAACTACGAAGACGCGATCGTGATCTCCGAGCGCCTGGTGAAGGACGACGTGCTCACGTCGATCCACATCGAGGAGCACGAGATCGACGCCCGCGACACCAAGCTGGGCGCCGAGGAGATCACGCGTGACATCCCGAACCTGTCCGAGGACATCCTCAAGGACCTCGACGAGCGCGGCATCATCCGCATCGGCGCCGAGGTCGGCCCCGGCGACATCCTCGTCGGCAAGGTCACGCCCAAGGGCGAGACCGAGCTCACACCGGAGGAGCGCCTCCTGCGCGCCATCTTCGGCGAGAAGGCCCGTGAGGTCCGCGACACGTCGCTGAAGGTGCCGCACGGCGAGACCGGCAAGGTCATCGACGTGCGCGTGTTCTCCCGTGAGGAGGGTCACGAGCTCCCGCCGGGCGTGAACCAGCTGGTGCGCGTCTACGTGGGCCAGAAGCGCAAGATCAGCGAGGGCGACAAGCTCGCCGGCCGCCACGGCAACAAGGGCGTGATCTCCAAGATCCTCCCGGTGGAAGACATGCCGTACCTGGCCGACGGCACGCCCGTCGACATCGTGCTCAACCCCCTCGGTGTGCCGAGCCGGATGAACGTGGGCCAGGTGCTCGAAGCGCACCTGGGCTACGCCGCCAGGCACGGCTGGGAGGGCACCCGCGTGGCGCCGCCCGCGCTGCGCAAGACGCGCACGGTGACCGAGCCCGCGGTGTGGGTCTCCACCCCGGTGTTCGACGGCGCGCACTGGGACGAGGTCGAGCAGTCGGGCCCGCTGGGCACGATCGAGCACCTCTTCGAGACGATGCACGCCGACGGCGCGGGCGACCGTCACCTCGTCGGCACCGACGGCAAGGCCACGCTCTACGACGGCCGCACCGGCGAGTCGTACGACCGCCCGGTCACCGTAGGGTTCGTCTACATCCTGAAGCTGTCGCACCTCGTGGACGACAAGATCCACGCCCGGTCGACCGGCCCGTACTCGATGATCACCCAGCAGCCGCTGGGTGGGAAGGCGCAGTTCGGTGGCCAGCGCTTCGGTGAGATGGAGGTGTGGGCCCTCGAGGCCTACGGCGCGTCGTACGCGCTCCAGGAGATCCTCACCATCAAGTCCGACGACGTGCTCGGCCGGGTGAAGGTCTACGAGGCCATCGTCAAGGGCGAGAACATCCCCGAGCCCGGCATCCCCGAGAGCTTCAAGGTGCTCATCAAGGAGATGCAGGCCCTCTGCCTCAACGTCCGCGTGATGAACGAAGCGGGCGAGGAAGTGGAGATCCGGGAGCTGGACGAGGACGCGTTCCGCACGACCGAGTCGCTCGGCATCGACCTCTCGCGGCCCGAACGGGGCACCGACGAGGAAGACGAGCAGCGCCGCCGTCAGCCCGCCTACTAGCCGAACCCGTACCGACGCACGCCACCACGAAGACGACGAAGAGAGAAGTGAGGCACCAGTGCTCGACGTGAACGACTCCGCCCAGCTGTCGATCGCGCTCGCCACCGCGGACCAGATCCGCACGTGGTCGAACGGTGAGGTCAAGAAGCCGGAGACGATCAACTACCGCACGCTCAAGCCCGAGAAGGACGGCCTCTTCTGCGAGAAGATCTTCGGGCCGACGAAGGACTGGGAGTGCTACTGCGGCAAGTACAAGCGCGTCCGGTTCAAGGGGATCATCTGCGAGCGTTGCGGTGTCGAGGTCACACGTTCGAAGGTCCGGCGCGAGCGCATGGGCCACATCGAGCTCGCCGCGCCGGTCACGCACATCTGGTACTTCAAGGGCGTGCCGAGCCGTCTCGGCTACCTGCTCGACATCGCGCCGAAGAGCCTCGAGAAGGTCATCTACTTCGCCGCGCACATCATCACCTGGGTCGACGAAGAGCGCCGGCACAAGGACCTCGAGCAGCTCGAAGGTGACATCCGCGCCGAGATCGGTGACGTGGAGAAGGACGCGCGAGCTCGAGATCCGCAAGCGCGACGAGGAGTACGAGGCCGAGCTCAAGGAGCTCGAGGAGCGCGACGCGAAGAAGAACGAGCTGGAGCGGGCCGAGAAGGCCCGCAACAAGGACTACGAGGACATCCGCGCGCGTGCCGACGCCGAGATCGACTTCCTCAAGACGGTCTGGGACACCTTCAAGGGCCTCTCGCCCAAGCAGCTCGTCGACGACGAGCGGGTGTGGCGCGACCTCACCGACCGCTACGAGGAGTACTTCTCCGGCGGCATGGGCGCCGAGTCGATCAAGGACCTGATCTCCCGCATCGACATGGAGGCCGAGGAGCAGTTCCTCAAGGACACCATCCTCACCTCCAAGGGCCAGCGCAAGGCCAAGGCGATCAAGCGCCTGAAGGTCATCTCGGCGTTCAACCGCGTCGACGACGACGACCGCAAGATCAACTCGCCGATGGGGATGGTGCTCGACGCGGTCCCGGTGATCCCGCCGGACCTGCGCCCGATGGTGCAGCTCGACGGTGGCCGCTTCGCGACCTCCGACCTCAACGACCTCTACCGCCGGGTGATCAACCGGAACAACCGGCTGAAGCGGCTCCTCGACCTCGGCGCGCCCGAGATCATCATCAACAACGAGAAGCGGATGCTGCAGGAGGCCGTCGACGCGCTGTTCGACAACGGCCGCCGTGGGCGTCCGGTCACGGGACCCGGCAACCGCGCGCTCAAGTCGCTCTCCGACATGTTGAAGGGCAAGCAGGGCCGGTTCCGCCAGAACCTGCTCGGCAAGCGCGTCGACTACTCGGGCCGTTCGGTCATCGTCGTCGGTCCGCAGCTCAAGCTCCAGCAGTGCGGTCTGCCCAAGCAGATGGCGCTCGAGCTGTTCAAGCCGTTCGTGATGAAGCGGCTCGTCGACCTCGAGTTCGCGCAGAACATCAAGTCGGCCAAGCGCATGGTCGAGCGCGCCCGCCCGCAGGTGTGGGACGTGCTCGAAGAGGTGATCAAGGAGCACCCCGTGTTCCTGAACCGGGCGCCGACGCTCCACCGTCTCGGCATCCAGGCGTTCGAGCCGGTGCTGGTGGAGGGCAAGGCGATCCAGATCCACCCGCTGGTGTGCACCGCGTTCAACGCCGACTTCGACGGCGACCAGATGGCCGTGCACCTCCCGCTCTCCGCGGAGGCGCAGGCCGAGGCGCGCATCCTGATGCTGTCGGCGCACAACATCCTGTCGCCGGCGCACGGTCGTCCGATCACGGTGCCGACGCAGGACATGATCATCGGCGCCTACTACCTCACCGAGGACGTCGAGGGTGATTCGGGCGAGGGCCGGGCGTTCTCGTCGCTCGACGAGGCGGTGCTCGCGTACGACGAGCGCCTCGCTCCCGGTGTCGACGCCGACGGTCAACTCGTCGCTGCACGCCCGGATCAAGGTGCGGATGCCCGGCGCGCGGTTCGCGCCGGAGGACTATCCCGTGCGCGACGAGGAGCACCCCGACGCCATCGTGCTGCGGCGCGAGCGGCAACAACGGCGACACCAGCGTGCTGGTCGAGAGCACGCTCGGCCGCTTCCTGTTCAACGAGGCGTTCCCGTCGGACTTCCCGTTCCACGACGCGGCCGGTGAAGAAGCGCGACCTGACCGAGCTCGCCAGCAAGCTGGTGGAGCGTTACCCGCGGGCGGTCGTGGCCGAGAGCCTCGACAAGCTGAAGGACCTCGGCTTCGAGTTCGCGACCCGTTCGGGTCTGACCATCTCCATCGCCGACGTGAAGACGCCGGCGGCCAAGGCCGGGCTCCTCGAGCACTTCGAGGCCGAGGCCGACAAGGTCGAGGGCGCAGTACGAGCGCGGCGTCATCACCGACGACGAGCGGCGTCAGAAGGAGATCGAGGTCTGGAGCGAGGCCACCGCACGCGTCCGTGACGCGATGCAGGCCGAGATGAAGCAGGACAAGTTCAACCCGATCGACATGATGGTGGGCTCGGGTGCCCGCGGCAACGTGATGCAGGTCCAGCAGATCGCCGGTATGCGTGGTCTGGTGGCGAACCCCCGGGGTGAGATCATCCCTCGCCCGATCAAGTCGAACTTCCGCGAGGGCCTCTCGGTCCTCGAGTACTTCATCTCCACCCACGGTGCACGCAAGGGTCTCGCCGACACCGCGCTCCGCACCGCGGACTCCGGGTACCTCACGCGCCGTCTCGTCGACGTCGCGCAGGAGGTCATCGTCCGCGAAGACGACTGCGAGAGCCCGCGTGGCATCTGGGTCGAGAACGTGAACGACGACCCCGAGACCATCCGGATCCTCGAGACCAAGCTGCTCGGGCGTCAGCTCGCCGACGACGTGAAGCTCGCCGACGGCACCACCATGCCGCGCAACACCGAGATGGGCGAGGTCGAGGTGCGAGACCCTGGCGTCCGATCCCGACGTCAACCGGGTCCGGGTGCGCTCGGTGCTCACGTGCGACTCGCTCAGCGGCGTGTGCGCGGCCTGCTACGGCATGATGCTGGCCACCGGCAAGCTCGTCGACCAGGGCGAGGCGGTCGGCATCATCGCCGCCCAGTCCATCGGCGAGCCCGGCACGCAGCTCACCATGCGTACCTTCCACACCGGCGGCATCGCCGGTGAGGACATCACGCACGGCCTGCCGCGTGTCGTCGAGCTGTTCGAGGCCCGCACGCCCAAGGGCGCGGCGATCATGGCCGAGAGCTCGGGCGTCGTGCGCGTCGGCGAGAACGAGAAGGGCGAGCGGGTGCTCACCATCGTCGCCGACGACGGGACGGAGGAGGAGCACGCGGTCATGCGCCGCACGCACCTCTTCCCGGGCATCGCCGACGGCGTCGAGGTGGTCGCCGGCCAGCAGCTCACCGGTGACACCAAGACCCCGCTCGACCCGAAGAAGATCCTCGAGATCAAGGGCATCCGCGAGACCCAGCAGTACCTCAGCGACGAGGTGCAGAAGGTGTACCGCGAGCAGGGCGTGTCGATCCACGACAAGCACGTCGAGGTGATCGTCCGCCAGATGCTGCGCCGGGTCGGCGTCTCGGAGTCCGGTGACTCGGCGTACCTGCCGGGACAGAAGGCCGACGCCCGGGAGTTCGCCGACACCAACCAGCGCCTCGTGGCGGAAGGCAAGCAGCCGGCCGAGGGTCGCCCCGAGCTCATGGGGATCACCAAGGCGTCGTTGGCCACCGATTCGTGGCTGTCGGCGGCGTCGTTCCAGGAGACCACGCGGGTGCTCACCGAGGCGGCCATCGAAGGCCGCAAGCGACGGCCTCCACGGGCTCAAGGAGAACGTGATCATCGGGAAGCTCATCCCGGCCGGGACGGGCATGCCGCGCTACCGCGACATCGAGACCCACGCGCCCGACTACGAGCCGTTGCCCTTCTACTCCTCCGACACCGACATGGAGTCCGACCTCGACCTCGCCGCCTGGCTGGCGGACACGAGCGCGGCCTCCGCGCCCGAGACGGCGGCCCCGGCGATCGCCACCCTCACCGCGGTGATCGAGGACCCCGCAGCGGCCGAGGCCGCGGTGGAGGCCCCGGCCACCGACTTCGACGCCCAACTGGGGGATGCAGCCGGAAGCTGAACCCCGGGAATCGCACCGGCGACGGCCGGGAGCCTGCTTGCACGGCTCCCAGCCCGAACCGCTATCCTTTCCTGTCGGCCCGTCGCCGCCCTCGTCGCCCACCCCGGCGACACCGGTCACTCGCCGTACGATCTGCAATCTTCTCGACGGAATCCACGCGCGTAGGAGTCTTGTGCCCACGATCCAGCAGCTCGTCCGCAAAGGACGGGAGACCAAGCCCGAGAAGTCGAAGACACCCGCGCTGAAGGGTTCGCCCCAGCGTCGCGGCGTGTGCACGCGCGTCTTCACCCACACCCCGAAGAAGCCGAACTCGGCGCTGCGCAAGGTCGCCCGGGTGCGTCTCACGTCGGGGATCGAGGTCACCGCCTACATCCCCGGCATCGGCCACAACCTGCAGGAGCACTCGATCGTGCTCGTGCGCGGTGGTCGGGTGAAGGACCTCCCGGGCGTGCGCTACAAGATCGTGCGTGGTGCGCTCGACGCCAGTGGCGTCGCCAACCGCAAGCAGGCCCGTAGCCGCTACGGCGCCAAGAAGGACGCGTGAATGCCTCGCAAGGGACCCGCCCCCCGCCGCGACCTCATGCCCGACCCGGTCTACCGGTCGGTCGTGGTCACGCAGCTCGTCAACAAGATCCTCCAAGAGGGCAAGCGCTCGATCGCCGAGAAGATCGTCTACGACGCCCTCAGCCGACATCGAGAAGCGCGCCGGTGGCGATCCGGTCGCGGTGCTGAAGCGCGCGGTCGAGAACGTCCGTCCGGCCCTCGAGGTCCGCAGCCGTCGCGTCGGTGGTGCGACGTACCAGGTCCCCGTCGAGGTGCGGCCCCGTCGTGCGACCACGCTCGCGGTGCGCTGGATCGTCGGCTACTCGCGCCAGCGCCGTGAGAAGAGCATGGCCGAGCGCCTCGCCAACGAGCTGCTCGACGCCAGCAACGGGATCGGCGCGTCGATCAAGCGCAAGGACGACCTGCAGAAGATGGCGGAGTCGAACAAGGCGTTCGCGCACTACCGGTGGTGATGCGGTTGTCTCGGATCGTGCTCAAGTACTTACTGCTCTGACGTCGCCCTGATCTCCGGGGCGGCGGTCGCCGGTGCCGGCCGGGCATCGCTCGGGCTGGCCCCTTGCCGGGCCGAGCCCCTGCCGGTGCCTCCTGCGTCGGCACCGGGCTCTCCGAGCCGGGTCTCGGCCCTCCGGGGCCAACTGCCCGACCGACGCCCGTCCGCCTCCGCCGTCCGCCTTCGGTCGTTCCCCGGGACCAGGGAACACCGTTCGGACCGCAAGCGTTCACCGGAAGTTCGACTCCTCCGTCTCCCCGGGGGAGATGAGAAGAAGAGAATCGAAGAGATGGCTGCAGAAGAAGTCAGGTCAAAGGCAAGGGCGGTTCCGTGATCCGGGACGTTCCGCTGGCGCGCGTGCGCAACATCGGGATCATGGCCCACATCGACGCGGGCAAGACCACCACGACCGAGCGGATCCTCTACTACACGGGCCGCACCTACAAGATCGGTGAGGTCCACGAAGGCGCCGCGGTCATGGACTGGATGGTCCAGGAGCAGGAGCGCGGCATCACCATCACGTCGGCCGCGACCACGTGCAAGTGGCGCGACACGTGGATCAACATCATCGACACGCCCGGCCACGTCGACTTCACGGTCGAGGTCGAGCGTTCGTTGCGCGTGCTCGACGGCGCGGTCGCGGTGTTCGACGCGGTCGCCGGCGTGGAGCCCCAGACCGAGACCGTCTGGCGCCAGGCCAACAAGTACAACGTGCCGCGGATGTGCTTCGTCAACAAGATGGACCGCATCGGCGCCGACTTCTACCGCTGCCTGGACATGATCAAGGACCGCCTCGACGCCAACGTGGCGGTCACGCAACTGCCCATCGGCGCGGAGAGCGAGTTCCAGGGCGTCGTCGACCTCCTCACGATGCGCGCGCTCGTCTGGGAAGACGGCATGGGCGAGAGCTACGAGGAGCAGGACATCCCGGCGGCACTCGCGGAAGCAGCCGAGGAGTGGCGCCACCAACTGATCGACGTCGTGAGCCAGTACGACGAGAACGTGCTCGAGAAGTACGTGGGCGACGAGACGATCACCGCCGAGGACCTGCGCAACGCGATCCGCGCCGCCACCGTCTCGGGTGACGTCGTGCCGGTGCTCTGCGGCACTGCGTTCAAGAACAAGGGCGTGCAGCCCCTGCTCGACGCGGTCGTCGACTACCTCCCCAGCCCGATCGACGTCGAGGCGATCAAGGGTCTCGACGTGAAGCTCGAGCACGAGCTCGAGCGCCATGCCGACGACGACGAGCCGTTCTCGGCCCTCGCGTTCAAGATCATGAGCGACCCGTACGTGGGCAAGCTCACCTACTTCCGCGTGTACTCCGGGAAGCTCTCCGCGGGCAGCCCGGTGCTCAACGCGACCAAGGACAAGAAGGAGCGCATCGGCCGCCTCCTCCAGATGCACGCGAACCACCGGGAAGACAAGGAAGCCGTGTTCGCGGGCGACATCGTCGCCGCCGTCGGGCTGAAGAACACCACCACCGGTGACACGCTCTGTGACCCCGCGCACCCGATCGTGCTCGAGCGGATGGAGTTCCCCGAGCCGGTGATCTCCGTCGCCATCGAGCCGAAGACGAAGGTCGACCAGGACAAGCTCGGCAAGGCGCTCAGCGCGCTCTCCGAGGAGGACCCCACCTTCCAGGTGCGGACCGACGACGAGACCGGCCAGACCATCATCGCCGGGATGGGCGAGCTGCACCTCGACGTGCTCGTCGACCGCATGGTGCGGGAGTTCTCGGTCGCTGCCAACGTGGGCAAGCCGCAGGTCGCGTACCGCGAGACGATCACGATCCCCGTGGAGAAGATCGAGGAGCGCTACATCCGCCAGACGGGCGGCAAGGGGCAGTACGGCCACGTGGTCATCTCGCTCGAGCCCACGGGGCCCGGGGGCGGCTACGAGTTCGTCGACAAGATCACCGGTGGTGTGATCCCCCGCGAGTACATCCCGGCGGTCGACGCCGGGATCCAGCAGGCGATGGAGGGCGGGGTGGTCGCGGGCTACCCGCTCGTCGACATCCGCGTGATCCTCACCTACGGCTCCTACCACGACGTCGACTCCAGCGAGATGGCGTTCAAGATCGCCGGTTCGATGGCGTTCAAGAAGGCGGCCAAGGCGGCCAAGCCGGTGCTGCTCGAGCCCATCGAGAACGTCGAGGTCGTCACCCCCGAGGACTACATGGGCGACGTCATCGGCGACCTGTCGTCGCGGCGGGGCCGGATCGAAGGGATGGAGCAGCGCGGGACGTCCCACGTGGTGAACGCCCAAGTGCCGCTGGGTGAGATGTTCGGCTACGCTACGGACCTCCGTTCGCGCACCCAGGGTCGCGCGACCTACACCATGCAATTCGACTCGTACCAGCAGGTGCCCGAGTCGATCGCCGAGGAAATCGTCAAGCGGGTTCGCGGCGAGTAGACCGGCGCGGACATCGGCGACATCACGTCACAGCAACACACCCGAGAAGGCAAGGGAGTAAGGGAAAGCCATGGCCAAGGCGAAGTTCGAGCGGACGAAGCCGCACCTCAACATCGGGACGATCGGGCACATCGACCACGGCAAGACGACCTTGACCGCGGCGATCACCAAGGTGATGGCCGACAACGACCCGAACCACAACTCGTTCTACGCCTTCGACCAGATCGACAAGGCGCCCGAAGAGAAGGCGCGTGGGATCACCATCTCCATCGCGCACGTCGAGTACGAGACGCCCAACCGTCACTACGCGCACGTCGACTGCCCCGGCCACGCCGACTACATCAAGAACATGATCACCGGCGCCGCGCAGATGGACGGTGCGATCCTCGTGGTCGCCGCCACCGATGGTCCCATGCCCCAGACGCGCGAGCACGTGCTGCTCGCCCGCCAGGTGGGTGTGCCGTCGATCGTGGTCGCGCTCAACAAGGCCGACATGGTCGACGACGAGGAGATCCTCGAGCTCGTCGAGCTCGAGGTGCGTGAGCTCCTCAACGAGTACGAGTTCGCGGGTGACGACACCCCGATCGTGCGCGTCTCGGCGCTGAAGGCCCTCGAGGGCGACGCCGAGTGGGTACCGAAGATCAACGAGCTCATGGAGGCGGTCGACGCCTTCATCGTCGAGCCCGAGCGCGACATCGACAAGCCCTTCCTGATGCCGATCGAGGACGTGTTCTCGATCACCGGTCGTGGCACCGTGGTGACCGGCCGGGTGGAGCGCGGGATGGTGAAGGTGGGTGAGGAGATCGAGATCGTCGGTCTGCGTCCCACCACCAAGACCACCTGCACCGGGGTCGAGATGTTCCGCAAGCTGCTCGACGAGGGCCGCGCCGGCGACAACATCGGTGCCCTGCTCCGCGGCACGAAGAAGGAAGACGTCGAGCGCGGCCAGGTGCTGGCCAAGCCCGGCTCGATCACACCGCACACCAACTTCACCGCCCAGGTGTACGTGCTGAAGAAGGAAGAGGGTGGGCGTCACACGCCGTTCTTCGGCAACTACCACCCGCAGTTCTACTTCCGCACCACCGACGTCACCGGCTCGATCGAGCTGGAAGAGGGCGTCGAGATGGTGATGCCCGGTGACAACACGGTCATGACCGTCGAGCTCCAGAAGCCGATCGCCATGGACGAGGGCCTGCGGTTCGCCATCCGTGAGGGTGGGCGCACCGTCGGTTCCGGCGTGGTCACCAAGGTCATCAAGTAGTTCGCAGTCGCAGGCCGAGTCGGGATCCGGAGACACACGTACCAATGGCAGATTCCAAGGGTCAGAAGATTCGGATCCGGCTCAAGGCCTACGACCACGAGATCATCGACCAGTCGACGAAGAAGATCGTCGAGACCGTCGTGCGCACGCAGGCCAAGGTCCGCGGACCGGTCCCGCTGCCCACGGAGATCCGCCGCTTCTGTGTGATCCGCTCGCCGCACGTCGACAAAGACTCGCGTGAGCACTTCGAGATGCGGATCCACAAGCGTCTCCTCGACATCGTCGAGCCGACCGGCAAGACGGTGGAGTCGCTCCAGCGCCTCGACCTCCCCGCCGGCGTCGACATCGAGATCAAGATCCAGGCGAGCTGATCGTCGTCGGAGTGTCCGGCGCGGTCTGATCCCGCCGGCTCAGTGGCTGAAGCTCTTGCCCGTCGTTTCCGGCAACGGGACGGTGAGCTTGTCGAGGTACTTGACGTGGCGCTGCAGGTCGCCCATCAGGAGATCGGCGAGATCGCGTGACATCCCGTTGCGCACGACGATGCGCAGCGCGTCGAGGTCTTGGCGGTTCTCGGGGAAGCTGTAGGCCGGGACCAGCCAGCCGCGGTCGCGCAGCCGCTCCGAGAGGTCGAAGACGGTGTAATTCTCGATCCCCGGCTTCAGCGTGAACGCAAACACCGGCAGCTCGCTGCCGTCGGTGACGAGGTCGAACTGATCCATCGCCCCGATGGACTCGGCGAGGAAGCGGGCGACGTCGCGTGACGCCTGCTGCACCCTTCGGTACCCCTCGAAGCCGAGGCGCAGGAAGTTGTAGTACTGCGCGGCGATCTGGTTGCCGGGACGCGAGAAGTTGAGCGCGAACGTGGGCATGTCGCCACCGAGATAGTTCACGTTGAACACGAGGTCGTCGGGCAGCGCGTCGGGATTCCGCCAGATCACCCATCCGACTCCGGGGTACACGAGGCCGTACTTGTGGCCCGAGGTGTTGATGGACTGCACGCGCGGCAGCCGGAAGTCCCAGACGAGGTCGGGATCGAGGAACGGTGCGATGAAGCCACCCGACGCCGCGTCGACGTGCACCGGCACGTCGAGGCCGGTCTCGGCCTGGAGCTTGTCGAGCGCGGCGCAGATGTCGGCGACGGGCTCGTAGCTGCCGTCGAATGTCGACCCGAGCACCGGGACGACGCCGATGGTGTTCTCGTCGCAGCGCTTCACCGCTTCCTCGGCGTCGAGGTGGTAGCGGTCACCCTCCATCGGCACGAGGCGGGGCTCGACGTCCCAGTACCGGCAGAACTTCTCCCAGCAGATCTGCACGTTGGAGCCCATGACCATGTTGGGCTTGTCCGTCGGCTTGCCGGCGGCCTTCTGCCGGTCGCGCCACCGCCACTTCAGGGCCATGCCGCCGAGCATGGCGGCTTCGCTGGAGCCGGTGGTCGAGGTGCCGGTCGCCTCCTCGGCGTCCGGCGAGTTCCACAGCCGGCTGAGCATGTTGACGCAGCGGAGCTCGATCTCCGCGGTGCGCGGGTACTCGTCCTTGTCGATCATGTTCTTGTCGAACGTCTCGGCCATCAGCGTCTGGGCCTGGGGCTCCATCCACGTGGTGACGAAGGTGGCGAGGTTGAGGCGCGAGTTGCCGTCGAGCATGAGCTCGTCGCGCACGAGCTGGTAGGCGACGTCGGGGTCGAGCTCGCCCTCGGGCAGGGTGTGGCGGGGCGCGTGGCCGCCCTCCGCCTTCTGCGAGTAGAGCGGGTTGAGCTCGATGTCGCCGTCGTCGGTGATCTTCTTGTGCAGGGCCACGGCAGTCTCCTTGGTGTCAGGCCATTGTGGCCGTTGGTACGGGCGGACGGGTCCTGGTGCGTTCGGGCAGGAGCAGGATCGCCCCCGCGAGGAAGCACAGGCCGCCGATCGCGGTACCGAGGTTCACGAGCATGATGTTGCGGGGTTTGCCGGTCGTGGGGACGATCTTCGCCGCCACCGCGGAGGCCCCGAACGCGATCGAACCGGCGAAGTTCAGCGCGGCGATGCGCCACGACAGACCGGCGGGCCGCCACGACCACCAGCCATGGCTGACCTCGAACCACGCCAGGCCGCTGGCGACGAGGAAGCACACCGACCCGACCGCGTCGGGCACCCAGACGAGGCGATGGACCTGCGTGCTGTTGAGGCTCGTGTCGATGGCCGCCAGGGTGGTGACGTTGAAGAAGACCGTGCCCACGAGCTGCACCAGGCTCGCGGTCCAGTCGATGCGCCCGGGTTCCCACGTCCAGAAGCGGAACCGGTCGGTGGTCGCGGCGGTGAGGGCGTGCGGCGCGTTGACCGTCTGCTCGTACTGGAGGAACGCGGCGCTGGTGAAGAAGATCGAACCTACGAAGAACACGATCGCGTCGGCGTCGGTGCCGACGACGTCGACGAAGCCGGGGAACGGGCCGATGGTGAAACAGATCGAGCCGATGGCGAAGAGCACGCCGATCCACCAGCCGATGGCCGACGGCGCCCACCACGTGGAGCCCCGGCCGGCGTCGAAGCGCCCCGCCTGCTTGCGGTGCTCGCGGGACGACCACTCGACCAGCGCGCCGTCGGGCGCGCGGAACGTCTCGTGGGTCACGAACGGGCCGAGGCCGGCCGGTTCGGCCCGTACCCAGTCGGCGGGCGGCGTCACGTAGGAACCGGACAAGAGCGTCACCCTACGGCGGGACGGGCGATCCTGTCATCACCCAGGTCGGATGAGGATCAGCGGCGCGACTCGATCGAGCTCAGGCCGTCGACGGTCGCGTCGCGCGTGAGCCGGTCGAAGGACGCCGGCCGGCGACGGAGGGTCGCGTCCCAGAAGTCGGTCGTCGAGCGCGGTGTCGATGGCGTCGTAGCGGGTGCGATCGTTCTCCCACTGGCTGGCGTGGGACGCACCGTGCAGCGTCACCAGCCACGCCGGACCCGCGGCCTGCTCGTATGCGGAACGGGCGGTCGCGTACGGGAGCGTCGGATCGGTGTCGGAGTGGGCGATGAGCAGCGGCACGTGACCGTCGAGGCGGGTCTTGGCGCCGGTGGCCGCGCTCAACGGGATGAGGATGCCGTCGAGCACCATCGCCGCGGTGAACCGCGGGTCGCGGCAGCAGTGGTCGAAGACGACGCCGTAGGTGGTGGCCCCGCCCAGGGAAAGGCCCGCGGCGCCGATCCGCTTCCGGTCGATGGCGCGGGAGAGGCGGCCCTCCGGGTTCTGGTCGAGGCGCAGGAGCCGGGTGAGGACGAACGAGACGTCGGCCGGTTGGTTGACGACGTCGCCGACGTTGCCCGGGTTGCCCGGCACCGTCGAGTTCGTGAGGGGGAAGGCCGGCGCGGCCACGACGTAGCCGGCGCCGGCCCAGGCGCCCAGGAGCTTCGTGAACTTGTCGGGATGGCCGTTCGACCCATGGGAGAACACGATCGGGGAAGGGTCCCTTGCCCTTCGGGCGGTAGATCCTCGTGACGAGGGTCCTCGTCGGCGCCGGCGGGGTCTCCGTGCCGGCCGCGGTGGGCCGCGAGGCGTCGACGAAGGTCTCGGTCCAGGAGGTGAACGCAGACTTGGCCGCGCCGTCCCTCGACGAGGTGGCCGACGCGGGCGCGACCACACCGGCAACGATCCCGAGGATCGCGCCGACTGAGATCGCGACGCGGGCCCGGACCCGGATCGACATACTGGGACGCTACCTGGATCCTCGTCCACCGACTTGGCGACCACTCGGCCCAGCCTGTAGTCTTTCCGGGCTCGCCACTCGGCCCTTTCTACGGCCGGCGACACCTTTCGAATCGTTCGCCAACCGAAGTCTGCGCAGGCTGAGCTGGCTCAGGACCACGCAGCACAACCGATCGACGCTCCGCCGGGATCTCACCGGGCGGAGCGTTCGCGTGAAGCGAGAAAGAACTCCGGGACTGACAAGGAACGGAGCGGAGCCGTGCTCGGAGAGCGGGACGGCGGAGCGGAGAGACCAGCACTGATGTCTGCCAAAGGGATCCTCGGGCGCAAGCTCGGCATGACCCAGATCTGGGACGACGAGAACCGCGTCGTGCCCGTGACGGTGATCGAGGCCGGGCCGTGTCGCGTCGTCCAACTGAAGACGCCGGAGCGTGACGGCTACTCGGCCGTCCAGCTCGCGTTCGGTGACACCAAGCCCCAGCGCCTGTCCAGGCCCGAGCTCGGCCACCTCAAGAAGGCCGACGCTCCGCCGCTGCGCCACGTCGCCGAGCTGCGGGTCGACGACCTGTCGGGCTTCGAGGTCGGCCAGGTGATCGGGGCCGACGTCTTCGGCGCCGGCGAGCGGGTCGACGTCACCGGCATCAGCAAGGGCAAGGGCTTCACCGGCGCGATGGTGCGGCACAACTTCAAGGGCCAGGGTGCCTCGCACGGGAACCACAAGAAGCACCGGTCCCCGGGCTCTATCGGTGCCTGCGCCACTCCCGCCCGCGTGTTCAAGGGCATGAAGATGGCGGGCCAACACGGCAACAAGCGCATCACCACCCAGAACCTCGAGGTGGTGGAGGGCGACGTCGAGCGCGGCATCATGCTCGTGAAGGGTGCGGTGCCCGGACCGAACGGCGGCCTGGTGTTCGTGACGCAACGCGGCCAAGCGCCCGGTCGCGCAGACCGGCGCCGGCTCCGTGCCCGAACGGCAAGGAGGCGCAGCATGAAGCTCGACGTGAAGTCGGCGAGCGGCGCTGCCGCGGGCACCGTGGACGTGCCCGACGACCTGTTCGGCATCACCCCGAACACCTCGGTGATGCACCAGGTGGTCACCGCGCAGCTCGCGGCCGCCCGTTCCGGCACCCACAGCACCAAGACCCGGGCCGAGGTGCGCGGTGGCGGTGCGAAGCCGTGGCGCCAGAAGGGCACCGGCCGGGCCCGTCAGGGCTCGATCCGCGCGCCGCACTGGCGTGGTGGTGGTGTGGCGCACGGCCCGAAGCCGCGCGACTACCGCCAGCGGACCCCGAAGAAGATGATCCGCCTCGCGCTGCGCTCCGCGCTGTCGGACCGCGCCGCCGAGGGCAAGGTGCTCGTCGTCGACGAGTGGGGCATCGCGAGCCCCAGCACCAAGGCGGCCATCGAGCTGCTCGCGGCCGTGGGGTCTGCGCACCGCCGGGCGAGCGCGACGAGCGGGTCCTCCTCGTGCTCGAGCGCGACGAGGAGAGCGGTGTGGAAGTCGTTCCGCAACCTCGGTGAGCGCGTGCAGATCGTCATCCCGGACGAGCTCAACACCTACGACGTCCTGGTGAACGACTGGCTGGTCTTCACCAAGGCCACGCTCGGGGACGCGGTCGCCCGCTTCGGCGGCAAGACCGAGTCCGTTGACCAGGAAGCGGGTGCGGCGTGACCAACAAGAACCCCCGCGACATCATCATCCGGCCCGGTGGTGTCGGAGAAGTCCTACGCCGCGTTCGACGAGAACGTCTACACGTTCGTCGTCGCCGGTGACGCCAACAAGATCGAGATCCGCCACGCCATCGAAGACGATCTTCGGGGTGCGGGTCACCAACGTCAACACGCTGAACCGCAAGGGCAAGCGCAAGCGCAACCGCCGCAGTGGCGCTTTCGGCTCGCGCGCCTGACGCCAAGCGGGCGATCGTCTCTCTGGCCGAGGGCGACCGGATCGAGATCTTCGGGAGCTGACGATGCCGGTTCGCAAGCGCAAGCCCACCAGTCCCGGTCGCCGGTTCCAGACCGTCTCCGACTTCGCGGAGATCACCCGCGACAAGCCGGAGAAGTCGCTCACCAAGCCCAAGCCGCGCACCGGTGGACGGAACTCCTACGGCCGCATGACGTCGCGTCACCGTGGTGGCGGTCACAAGCAGAAGTACCGCCTGGTCGACTTCCGTCGCGACAAGGACGGCGTGCCGGCCAAGGTCGCGGCGATCGAGTACGACCCGAACCGCAACGCTCGCATCGCGCTGCTCCACTACCTCGACGGCGAGAAGCGCTACATCATCGCTCCTCTGGGCCTCGAGGTCGGCGACATGCTCCAGAGCGGGCAGGGATCGGAGATCCGGCCCGGCAACGCGTTGCCGTTGCGTTACATCCCGGTCGGTACGACCGTGCACAACGTCGAGTTGAAGCCCGGTGCGGGCGGCAAGCTCGGTCGGGGCGCGGGCGCGTCGATCCAGCTGGTGGCCAAGGAAGGCCAGTACGCGACCCTGCGGCTCCCGTCGACCGAGATGCGCCGCGTCCCGATCGACTGCCGGGGCACCGTCGGCTCGGTCGGCAACAGCGAGGCCGGCCTGGTCAAGATCGGCAAGGCGGGCCGTAACCGCTGGAAGGGCAAGCGCCCGCACGTGCGTGGCGTGGCCATGAACCCCGTCGACCACCCGCTCGGTGGTGGCGAGGGCAAGAGCTCCGGTGGGCGCCACCCGGTGTCGCCCGTGGGGCAAGCCCGAGGGGCGTACCCGCAAGAAGGGCAAGAAGTCCGACGAGCTCATCATCCGCCGCCGTCGTGGCCGCGGAGCCCGGAGGTAATCGATGCCGCGCAGCCTGAAGAAGGGGCCGTTCGTCGACGACCACCTGCAGAAGAAGGTCGACGCGATGAACGCGGTCGGCGAACGCAAGGTGATCAAGACGTGGTCGCGCCGATCCACCATCACTCCCGACATGGTCGGGCACACGCTCGCGGTGCACGACGGGCGCAAGCACGTGCCGGTCTACGTGACCGAGGCGATGGTGGGCCACAAGCTCGGGGAGTTCGCCCCCACCCGCACGTTCCGGTACCACGCCGGGCAAGAGAGATCGAGCCGTCGCTGATGCCCGAGACCGCCGCGCGCCTGCGCCACCACCGCACCTCGCCGACGAAGGTCCGCCAGGTGCTCCGCCTGATCGTCGGCAAGGACGTCGCCGACGCCCGCGAGATCCTGCGCTTCTGCGAGCGTGGGCCTGCCGAGACCGTCATGAAGCTGCTCGACTCCGCGGTCGCGAACGCCGAGCACAACGACAACGTGCCGGAGGAGGAGCTCTTCGTCGCGCGTGCCTTCGCCGACGAAGGCCCGACCGATGAAGCGCTGGCGTCCGCGTGCCCGTGGTCGCGGTACCCGCATCCGCAAGCGCACGAGCCACATCACGATCATCGTGGCGCGCTACGAGGACGAGCAGCTCGAGCGGCGCCGTCAGCGTGAGGCGGCCGACACCCAGGCCCAGCGGGCCAGCCGGCGTCGCCGGGTGGCGGCCAGCCAGCGCAAGGCCGAGCGTGAGGCCGCCCGGGAGGCGGAGCACGACCACGACCATGACCACGACCACGACGAGGAAGTCGCGGAGGACACGCCCGACGAGGTCGAGGCGGACGAGGTCGACACGGACGAGGCGGCCGCCGCCGAGGAAGCCGACGAGGCACCCGCGGCCGAGGCGACCGACGACACCGACGAGGAGGCCGACGACACCCCGGCCGCCGAGTCCGAGGGTTCGGAGAAGTAGATGGGTCAGAAGGTCAACCCGTACGGGTTCCGCCTCGGCATCACCACCGACTGGAAGTCGCGGTGGTTCGCGGAGGACAAGGAATACCGAGAGAGCCTCATCGAGGACTGGAAGATCCGCGACTACCTGAAGCGCCAACTCGAGCGCGCCGCGGTGAGCCGGGTCGAGATCGAGCGCACGCGTGACCGTCTCCGCGTCGACGTGTACACCGCGCGCCCGGGCATCGTGATCGGCCGCCGGGGCGCCGAAGCCGACCGCCTCCGCGCCGGGTTGCTCAAGATCACCGGCAACCCGAAGATCCACTTCAACATCCAGGAGATCAAGCAGCCCGAGCTCGACGCCACCCTCATCGCGCAGGGTGTCGCCGACCAGCTCACCGGCCGGGTCTCGTTCCGCCGCGCGATGAAGCGTGCGGTACAGACGGCGATGAAGGCCGGCGCCCAGGGCATCCGCGTGCAGTGCAGCGGACGCCTCGGCGGTGCCGAGATGTCACGCAAGGAGTGGTACCGCGAGGGACGCGTGCCCCTGCACACCCTGCGCGCCGACATCGACTACGGCGAGGCCGAGGCGAAGACCACGTTCGGTCGCATCGGGGTGAAGGTGTGGATCTACAAGGGCGAGATCCTGCCGTACAAGTCCGCCGCGGAGGACAAGATCCAGAAGGAAGCGGCGATGGCGGTCGGCGAGACCTCGGGCCAGGGCCCCCAGCGCCGGGTCGTCAGCGCCGGTGGTGGCCGCCGCCGCCCCGCGACCGAGTCCACCCCGGTGGAGGGCACGCCCGACGAGGTGTCCGAGGAGGCCACCCCGCTGGTCAAGGAAGCCGACCCCGAGCTCGAACGACTCCTCGCCGAAGAGGAAGAGATCGAGCGTCGCACCCGCCAGGGTCAGCACCACGAAGCTCCGAAGTTCCACGGCGACGAGGACTGATGGCGATGCAGTTCTTCGACCACCACGAAGCTCCACCGGCCTCCCAGGGAGACGAGGACTGATGGCGATGCAGTTCTTCGACCACCACGAAGCTCCACCGGCCTCCCAGGGAGACGAGGACTGATGGCGATGCAGTTCTTCGACCACCACGAAGCTCCACCGGCCTCCCAGGGAGACGAGGACTGATGGCGATGCAGCTCTTCGACCAGCACGAAGCCCCACCGGCCTCCCAGGGCGACGAGGACTGACCGATGCTGATGCCCCGCAAGGTCCGTCACCGCAAGACGCATCGAGGCCGGATGACCGGCATCTCGAAGGGTGGCACGCGCGTCACCTTCGGCGACTTCGGGATCCAGGCGCTCGAGCCCGGATGGATCACCAACCGCCAGATCGAGGCCGCCCGTATCGCCATGACCCGCTACATCAAGCGTGGTGGGAAGGTCTGGATCACCATCTTCCCGGACAAGCCCGTCACCCAGAAGCCGGCCGAGACCCGCATGGGCTCGGGCAAGGGCAACCCCGAGCACTGGGTCGCGGTCGTGAAGCCCGGGCGCGTGATGTTCGAGCTGTCGGGTGTACCCGAACCCACCGCCCGCGAGGCGATGCGCCTCGCGATGCACAAGCTCCCGATCAAGACCCGTTTCGTTGTCCGCCAGGACGAGGGCTGATTCCGATGGCAAACCGAGCAGCTGAGCTGCGTGAATTCAACGACACCGAGCTCGAGCACCGGCTGGGGGAGGCGAAGGAGGAGCTCTTCAACCTCCGCTTCCAGAACGCCACCGGCGAGCTCGACAACATCGCGCGCCTCCCGCAGGTGAGGCGCGAGGTAGCCCGCATCGAGACGCTGTTCCGCGAGCGCGAGATCGCCGCCGCCGAACAGCTGGAAGCGTAGGAGTCACCGATGGCCGACGACACCACCGAGGAGACACGCTCCACCCGCCGCAAGGTGCGGGAGGGAATCGTGATCTCCACCAAGATGGACAAGACCGTCGTGGTCGCGGTGGTCGACCGCGTGCGGCACCGCCGCTACGGCAAGACTTTGCAGAAGACGAGCCACCTCTACGCGCACGACGAGGCCAACGACGCCCACGAGGGTGACCGCGTCCGCGTGTCGGAGACCCGTCCGCTGTCGAAGCTGAAGCACTGGCGGGTCGTCGAAGTGCTGGAGCGTGCCCGGTGATCCAGCAGGAGAGTCGGCTCAAGGTGGCCGACAACTCGGGCGCGCGCGAGGTGCTCTGCATCAAGGTGCTGGGCGGTACCCGCCGGCGCTATGCGGGCATCGGCGACATCTTCGTCGCCACGGTGAAGGACGCCGTGCCCGGCGCCGCAGTCAAGAAGGGCGACGTCGTGAAGTGCGTCGTCGTCCGCACGAAGAAGGAGCGCCGCCGTCCGGACGGGAGCTACATCCGTTTCGACGAGAACGCAGCGGTGCTGATCAACGAGCAGATGCAGCCTCGCGGCACGCGCATCTTCGGCCCGGTGGGCCGGGAGCTGCGCGACCGGCGGTTCATGCGCATCGTGTCGCTCGCACCGGAGGTGCTCTGATGGCAGCCAAGCCGAAGCTGAAGTTGAAGAAGGGCGACCACGTCCAGGTCATCCAGGGCAAGGACATCGGCAAGCGCGGCGAGGTCGCGCACGTGTTCCCCGACCGTAACAAGGTCATCGTCGAGAGCTCCGAGCTCATCAACGTCGCCAAGAAGCACCAGAAGCCGACCAAGGCCACGATGCAGGGCGGCATCCAGGACAAGGTGATGCCGATCCACGTGTCGAACCTGATGCTGGTCTGCACCAAGGACGGCCCGGTGAGGGCCGGCTACCAGATCGACCCCAACGGCGAGAAGCACCGGGTCTGTCGCAAGTGTGGAGGCGAGCTGTGAGCCCGCAGCACACGGCCGAGCGACCGCGGCTCAAGGAGCGGTACCTCACCGAGCTGATGCCGGCGCTCAAGGAAGAGCTCGGTCTCGGCAACGTGATGCAGGTGCCGCGCATGGAGAAGATCGTGCTCAACTGCGGAGTCGGTCGCGCCACCCAGCAGCAGTCGCTGCTCGACGGCGCGGTCGCCGACCTCACGTTGATCACGGGCCAGAAGCCGCTGATCACCCGGGCCAAGAAGTCGATCGCCGGCTTCAAGCTCCGGGAGGGCAACGCGATCGGCGCCAAGGTCACGCTGCGGGGTGACCGCATGTGGGAGTTCTACGACCGCCTCGTGAGCATCGCGATCCCCCGGATCCGCGACTTCCGGGGCCTCAACCCGAATTCGTTCGACGGCCGGGGGAACTACACCTTCGGCGTCACCGAGCAGTTGATCTTCCCGGAGATCGACTACGACAAGATCGACACCGTCCGCGGGATGGACATCACCATCGTCACCACGGGCACGACCGACGACCAGGGCCGGGCACTGCTCCGAGCCCTCGGTTTCCCGTTCCGCCGCGACGAGCAGAGCCAGGGGTAACGAACAGATGGCAAAGAAAGCCCTCGTCCAGAAGCAACAGCGCACGCCGAAGTTCAAGGTGCGCGGGTACACGCGGTGCCGCCGCTGTGGCCGCGCCCGTTCCGTGTACCGCCGTTTCGGCCTCTGCCGTATCTGCTTCCGCACCATGGTCCACGCCGGCGAAGTGCCCGGTGTGACCAAGGCATCGTGGTGAGGAGGTTGGTGCGCTCATGATGACCGATCCGATCGCCGACATGCTCACCCGTCTGCGCAACGCGAACATCGCGTTCCACGACGAGGTGCTGATGCCGTCCTCGAAGCTGAAGGAGGCGCTGGCGCGCATTCTCCAGCGGGAGGGCTACATCGCCGGATTCGACGTGTCGAAGGACGCGACCAAGCCCGGTCAGCAGCTCAAGATCGAGCTCAAGTACACGCCCGACCGCAAGCGCACGATCTCCGGCCTGCGTCGCGTCTCGAAGCCTGGTCTCCGGGTCTACTCGGGTTCGAGCGACGTACCCCGTGTGCTCGGCGGCATGGGCATCGCCATCCTCTCGACCAACCAGGGACTCATGACCGACCGCGAGGCGCGCCAGCGTCGCGTCGGCGGCGAGGTCCTCTGCCAGGTCTGGTAACGGAGCCCGTCGTATGTCTCGTATCGGCAAGCAGCCCATCACGATCCCGAGCGGCGTCGAGGTCACCCTCGACGGTGGGCACGTCACGGTCAAGGGCCCCCGAGGGACCCTGGAGCACGACGCGCCCGAAGGCATCACCATCACGCGAGAGGGCGACGACCTGATCGTCACCCGTCCCGACGACGAGCGCGAGCACCGTGCGCTGCACGGGCTCACGCGCTCGCTCGTGGCCAACATGGTCATCGGGGTGTCGGACGGTTTCGTGAAGGAGCTCGAGATCGTCGGCGTCGGCTACCGCGCCGCGGCCGCCGGTCCACGCCGCCTCGACCTCCAGCTGGGGTTCTCGCACCCGGTGGCGGTCGACGCCCCCGACGGCGTGGAGTTCGAGGTGCCGGTGCCGACGCGTATCACCGTCCGCGGGTACGACAAGCAGCTCGTCGGCCAGGTGGCCGCCGACATCCGCAAGATCCGCAAGCCCGAGCCCTACAAGGGCAAGGGCATCCGCTACGCCGACGAGCGCGTGCTGCGCAAGGCCGGCAAGTCGGCGAAGTAGCGACGCCGGACCACAGAAGCCGGAGAAGAGAAGACGATCATGCAGAACCGCCAGGTAGCCAGGGAGCGCCGTCACCGGCGCGTCCGCAAGAAGGTCCGCGGCACCGCGGCAGCGTCCGCGCCTCGCGGTGTTCCGTTCCAACAAGCACATCTACGCCCAGGTGATCGACGACGTGACCGGCGTGACGCTGGCGTCGGCTTCCACCATCGAGAAGTCGTTCGACGGCGCCACGGCGACGGTCGACGCGGCGAAGAAGGTCGGCAAGCTCGTCGGCGAGCGCGCCAAGGGTGCGGGGGTCGAAACCGTGGTGCTCGACCGCGGTGGTTTCCGCTATCACGGTCGCGTGGCCGGCATCGCCGACGGCGCGCGCGAAGCCGGGCTCACGCTCTAACCCAATAGCCCTGGAAACAGGAAGAGGATCTCACCATGGCCGAAGGCCAGTACGAAGAGCGAGTCATCGCCATCAACCGGGTCGCCAAGGTCGTCAAGGGCGGCCGGCGGTTCTCGTTCACCGCGCTCGTCGTGGTGGGCGACGGCGCCGGCAACGTCGGCCTCGGGTACGGCAAGGCCAAGGAAGTGCCGGCCGCGATCCAGAAGGGCATGGAGGAGGCGCGGAAGCGCCTCTTCACCGTCCCGCTCGCCGGCGACACGATCACGCACACGATCATCGGCGAGCACGACGCCGCCCGCGTGCTGCTGAAGCCCGCCGCTCCCGGTACCGGTGTCATCGCCGGCGGCGCGGCCCGGGCCATCCTCGAGGCGGCCGGCGTGCACGACGTGCTGGCCAAGTCGCTCGGCTCGTCGAACGCGATCAACGTCTCCCGGGCCACCATCAACGGGCTGCGCGAGCTGCGCCGCCCCGAGGAGATCGCCCGCCTGCGCGGCAAGTCGCCCGAAGAGGTCTCGACCGCCGGGATGCTGCGGGCCTACCGCGAGCGCGAACGATGCAAGCAAGACCGAAGTCACCGAGGTCGGCATGATGGCGACGCTGCGCGTCACCCAGGTGAAGTCGACGATCGGCACCAAGCCCAAGCAGCGCGGCACGATGCGCGCGCTCGGGCTCCGCCGCATCAACCACACCGTCGAGCTGCCCGACCGCCCCGAGATCCGCGGCATGGTCGCCCGGGTCCCGCATCTCGTCGACGTCGAAGAGGTCAGCTGATGAAGATCCACGATCTGCAACCCGCCCCGGGCTCGAAGACCCCCCGCCGCCGCGTCGGCCGCGGGATCGCCGGCAAGGGCGGCAAGACCGCCGGCCGCGGCACCAAGGGCCAGGGCGCACGCGGCAGCATCCAGCCGCGGTTCGAAGGTGGCCAGACCCCGCTGCACCGCCGCACGCCCAAGGCGAAGGGCTTCAAGAACCCCTTCCGGGTCGAGTACGTGGTGGTCAACCTCGACACGCTCGAGGGCTTCGACGCCGGTCCCGACGTCGACCCCGGCGTGCTGCGGTCGCACGGTCTCGTGGCCAAGCGCGGCCTCGTGAAGATCCTCGGCCGGGGCGAGCTCACGAAGGCGCTCACGGTCAGCGCCCACGCCTTCTCGCAGGGCGCGATGCCGCGATCGAGGCCGCCGGCGGGCGGATCGAGGTGATCCCCGCGCCGTGGGGTGAGGGCCGCCCACCCGCTCGTGGGAACGCCCTGACCAACCGGTAAGCTCGCGGCTTCCCGCCTCCCGGGAAGCCCGGAAGTCGAGACGGAGAGGAGGTCGCGGCCCCCATGCTGTCCCGCCTGCGGAACATGTTCCGGGTGCCCGACCTGCGCAACAAGATCCTCTTCACGATCGCGATCGTCGCGGTCTACCGGGTGGGTGCCCACCTCCCGGTCCCGTACGTCGACTTCGCGGCGATCAAGCAGCTGCAGAACCAGGCGAGCAACGGCGGCGTCGTCGGCTTCCTCGACCTCTTCTCCGGTGGCGCGATCACCAACGTCGCGATCTTCTTCCTCGGGATCATGCCGTACATCACGGCGTCGATCATCATGCAGCTGCTCGGCGTGGTGATCCCCAAGCTCGAGCAGTGGCAGAACGAGGGCCAGGTCGGGCAGAAGAAGATCACGCAGTGGACCCGCTACGTCACCATCGGCCTCGCCATCGATCCAGTCCACCGGCTTCGTGTTCGCCCTCCACCAGGGCAAGAGCGGTCTGCTCGGGTTCTCCGGGCTTCCAGGGCCAGGACCTGATCCCGCACTTCGACGCCGGCCCGCGCCACGCTGATCGTCCTCACGTGGACGGCCGGCACCGCGATGGTGATGTGGCTCGCCGAGCTCATCACCCAGCGCGGCATCGGCAACGGCATGTCGATCCTGATCTTCGCGTCGGTGGTCGTCGCGCCTCCCCGCGCAGGGCGGCGCGATCTGGAGCGAGGGCAGCAAGATCCAGTTCTTCGTGATCCTCGTCATCGGCATCGCGATGATCGTCGGCATCGTGTTCGTGGAGTCGGGGCAGCGCCGCATCCCTGTGCAATTCGCGAAACGTGTCGTGGGCCGCCGCATGTACGGCGGCCAGAGCACCTACATCCCGCTGAAGGTCAACCAGTCGGGTGTGATCCCGGTGATCTTCGCCAGCTCGATCCTGTCGTTCCCCGCGTTGATCGCGTCGGCCTCGGGCGACAACTGCGACCGGCGTGCCAGAAGTGGATCAACGACAACCTGGTGAATCACCAGGGCTGGTGGTACATCGGCTTCTACACGTTGCTGATCATCTTCTTCGCGTACTTCTACACGGCGATCGCGTTCAACCCGGCACAACAGGCCGACATCATCCGCAAGCAGGGCGGCTTCATCCCGGGCATCCGGCCCGGGCCGCCGACCGAGCGCTACCTCGCCAAGGTGCTGAACCGGATCACCCTGCCCGGCATCGCTCTTCCTGGCGATCATCGCCGTCTTCCCGTTGCTCGTGTTCGCGCTGTGGGACATCAGCCAGTTCCCGTTCGGCGGCACCGCGCTGCTCATCACCGTGGGCGTCGCGCTCGAGACGATGAAGCAGATCGACAGCCAGCTGATGATGCGCAACTACGAAGGCTTCCTGGCCTGACCATGGCCACCTCCGGGGTACGCCTCGTATTGCTCGGCAAGCCGGGCGCCGGCAAGGGCACACAGGCGGCACTGCTGTCGCGAGCACTACGGCGTTGCGCACCTCTCGACCGGCGACGTGTTCCGGTCCGCGGTGGCGCAGGGGACCCCGGTCGGCCTCGAGGTCAAGCGCTTCATGGACACCGGCGAGCTGGTGCCCGACGAGATCGTGATCCGGGTGGTCGAGGAGCACTTCGCCGAGGGTGGCCCGCTCGAAGACGGCTTCATCCTCGACGGGTTCCCGCGCACCTTGGTGCAGGCCCAGGAGCTCGAGCAGGTGCTCGCGGCGCATCCGCTCGACCTCGTCCTCGACATCGAGGTCCCGACCGAGACCATCCTCGACCGCATCGCCGGCCGGCGGGCCTGCGTGGGCTGCGGCGCCACCTACCACGTCAACAAGCCGCCGGCGGTCGACTGGACCTGCGACGTGTGCGGCGGCGACGTCGTGCAGCGTGACGACGACACCGAGGAAGCGGTCGCCACCCGCCTCGAGCTCTATGCCCGCCAGACCGTGCCGATCATCGAGTTCTACGAGAACCTCGGGAAGCTCGTCGTGGTCGACGGCGTCGGCAACGGCGACGAGGTCCACGAGCGCCTGCTCAAGGAGATCGACGGGCGCTTCGACCCTGCCCGGCCGTGATCACCCGCAAGAGCGCTGAGCAGATCGCGCTCATGCGGCGCGCCGGCAAGGTCGTCGCCGAGATGCACGAGGCGTGCATCCGGGCCGCCACGCCCGGCGCCACCACGCTCGACGTCGACGTCGCCGCCCGCGAGGTGCTCGAACGGCGCGGGGCGCGGTCGAACTTCCTCGGCTACCACGGGTTCCCCGCGGTGGTGTGCACGTCGCCCAACGAGGTGATCGTGCACGGCATCCCGAGCGACACCGTGGTGCTCGGGAGGGCGACATCCTCTCGATCGACTGCGGGGCGATCATCGAGGGCTGGCACGCCGACGCGGCCGTCACCGTTCCCGTCGGCGAGATCGACGACGAGTCGAAGCGCCTCATCGAGGTCGACGCGGCGGTCGCTGGAGGCGGCGATCGACGAGGTGGTGGAGGGTCACCGGCTCGGCGACGTCGGCGCTGCGGTCGAGGGCATCGCCGAGCGGGCCGGTTTCACGGTGGTGCGCGAGTACGTCGGTCACGGGATCGGCACCGCCATGCACGAGGACCCGCAGGTGCCGAACTACGGGCCGGCAGGGCGGGGCATGAAGCTCAAGGAGGGCCACGTGCTCGCCATCGAGCCGATGGTGAACGCCGGGACCGCCGAGACCGAGGTGCTCGACGACGGCTGGACCGTCGTCACCGCCGACGGCCGCCGCTCCGCCCACTTCGAGCACACCATCGCCGTCACCGACCACGGTCCCGAGGTCCTGACCCTGCCCTGGTGAATCTGCCCGGCGACGCGCCGCCCGCGGCGTCGACGCGTCGCCACAGGTCCGCGTCGGTGAGGCCGGTAAGAACGGGCACGCCCCCGACACCTACGGGTGGAGACTCTGTGCGTGGGAGCAGCTGATCACGACCGTTTGACGGACCTCTGGGATCGTCACGCTGATCAGGTGTACACGTACCGCGGAGGCGGGTGGGCGAGAGCGACGCGCCCGACGTCGTGGCGGAGGTGTTCGCGGTGGCGGTGGCACATCCCGGAAGGATCCCCGAGGACGCCGTGCCGTGGTTGTACCGGACGGCGTGGAACGTGATCTCGAACGCCTGGCGCGCGCAGGGGCGACGAGCACGCCCGGTGCCCGTGGCGGCCGATGCCGGTGATGTCGGGGTCGACGTCGCCGAGCGGTCGGCCCTGCTCGACGCGCTCGCGACGTTGTCGGGCACCGACCGGGAGGCGCTCATGCTCACCGCATGGGAGGGGCTCGAGGGCGGGCGCGCCGCGGCCGCCGCCGGATGTTCGGCCCCGACCTTCGCGGTGCGGCTGCACCGGGCCCGGCGCCGGTTCGAACAGGCGATGGCCGCCGCCGGTGAGGAGGTGGCGCGTTGATCGACCTCCGCCACGACGAACCCGGTCCCGCCCGGCCGGATCGAGGGCTGGTCGCACAGCCCGGAGGGTGAGGCGACGCGGGCGAAAGCCGAATCGAGCGGTGGCGCAGGACCGCATCGAGGTGCTCGGCCGGTCCGGACCGTTGCGGTAGCGGCCGCCGTCGTGCTCGCGCTCGTGGTGTCGGTGCTAGTGGTCCGCAGCGGGAGCCACACGTCGACGCCGGTACCAAGCCACTCCGTGGTTGACCGCCTCGCGCACGGAAAGTGGAAGGAACTCGACCCAGGTCCAGCAGAGGTTCTCACCGATCTCTCGTCTGTCTGGACCGGGAAGCGACTGATCGCGCTCGGTTACCGCGTCTCGCCAACCGCGCCCGAGGGAGCTTCGTACGATCCGCGCGCTGGGAAGTGGCAGCAGATCTCGAGTCCGCCGGCGGGCGTGCGCAAGGGAGCCTTGGTCGTGTGGACCGGCACGGAGATGCTGGTATGGGGAGGCAGCGACCCGGCGACGGGCTCGCTGCTCGCAGATCGAGATGGGATTGCGTACGACCCCGAGACGGATTCGTGGCGGACGATGTCGCCGGCGCCGTTCTCTCCGGACCACGCGGTGATCGCCACGTGGACCGGGCACGAGCTCGTCGTGTCGACGAGCAGCGCGGCAGCCAGCTACGACTCGGGGAGGGACACTTGGAAGACGTTGCCGGCCCCGCCGGTGTCGATGCGGGACGCCACCGGGCTGGAAGCCGCGTGGGACGGGCGGGAGGTCGTGATCGTCGTGGCTGGGCTCCCGCAGCGCAAAGCGGTGCTCTTCGATCCTTCGACTGAGATCTGGGGCAACCTCGCGACGCCGCTCGCGAGCGCGAGCCCGGCTGCCGCCGATCTGCTCGGGCTCCGGGGCCGCGTGGTAGAGGTGGCATGGTTCAGCTCGCAGCCGCAGGGCCTTCTGCACGCCATGGCCCTCGATCAGGGCAGCAGAAGCTGGAAGAGGCTCTCGCCGCTGGCGCCGCAGGGCATCTGCGACGTTGCCCTGGCAAAGGGCCCGCGCGTGATCCTGGCGGCATGTTCGAGCAACCAGGTGCTGTCGCTCGACCTGGTCTCGAACTCGTGGCGGAGGCTGCCGCGAGCTCCCGAACCGGTCGGCTCCGTCGCCTGGACCGGCCACGAGCTGCTCGCTCTCACCGGCCGACAACTGCTCACCCTGGAGCCGGACGCGAAGTAGCGGAGGGCGAAATGTCCGATTGTCACGAAGGGCTCGGACCATATAGCATGGTCGGTCGGCTCCTAGAAGCTTTTGCCGCGCATTTTGGCGCGCCCGACGTGAAGTAGGTGGAGAGTCCTGGCCAAACCCAAGGACGACACGATCCTGGTCGAAGGGACGGTCGTCGAACCGTTGCCCAACGCCATGTTCCGGGTCGAGCTCGAGAACGGCCACAAGGTGCTCGCGCACATCTCGGGGAAGATGCGGATGCACTACATCCGGATCCTGCCGGGTGACCGGGTGCAGGTGGAGCTCACCCCCTACGACCTCAGTCGCGGTCGCATCACCTACCGCTACAAGTGAGAGACGAGACCCAGACCATGAAAGTCCGACCGTCGGTCAAGAAGATCTGCGAGAAGTGCAAGGTGATCCGCCGCCATGGCTCGGTGCGCGTCATCTGCGTGAACCCCCGTCACAAACAGCGCCAGGGCTAGGAGAAACCGAGTGGCTCGAATCTCCGGTGTCGACATCCCCCGCGAGAAGCGGTTGGAGATCTCGCTCACCTACATCTTCGGTGTCGGCCGCACGCGGTCGAAGGAGATCTGCGAATCGGTGGGCATCTCACCGAACACGCGGGTCCGTGACCTGACGGAAGACGAGGTCGCCCAGCTGCGCACCTACGTCGACCAGAACCTGAAGGTCGAGGGTGACCTCCGCCGCGAGGTCGCCGCGAACATCAAGCGCAAGGTCGAGATCGGCAGCTACGAGGGTCTGCGTCACCGTCGCGGTCTCCCCGTACACGGCCAGCGCACCCGCACCAACGCGCGCACGCGCAAGGGACCGAAGAAGACCGTGGCCGGTCGCAAGAAGGCCCGGAAGTAGCCCGGAGTTCGTCCGGAAGCAGAAGAGGGAAACCAAGTATGGCCAAGCCGGCTGCCGGCGGTCGTCGTCCCAAGCGGCGCGAGCGCAAGAACATCGCCTACGGGACGGCGCACATCAAGTCGTCCTTCAACAACACCATCATCACCTTCACCGACCAGTCGGGGAACACCATCGCGTGGGCCTCGGCGGGCAACGTCGGTTTCAAGGGCTCCCGCAAGAGCACGCCCTTCGCCGCGCAGCTCGCGGCGGAGACCGCGGCCCGGCGGGCCATGGAGCACGGCGTGCGCAAGGTCGACGTCGTGGTGAAGGGCCCGGGTTCGGGCCGGGAGACCGCCATCCGCACCATCCAGAACACAGGGATCGAAGTCGTGGGCATCAAGGACGTCACCCCCATCCCGCACAACGGCTGCCGGCCGCCCAAGCGGCGGAGGGTCTGAGCCATGGCGCGTTATACCGGAGCCGTCTGCCGACTGTGTCGGCGCGAGCGGATGAAGTTGTTCCTCAAGGGCCCGAAGTGCGACACCATGAAGTGCCCGGTGGAGCGCAAGCCCTACCCGCCGGGCCAGCACGGTCGCGGTCGCATCCGCGAGAGCGAGTACCTGCTCCAGCTCCGTGAGAAGCAGAAGGCCAAGCGCATCTACGGCATGCTCGAGAAGCAGTTCCGCAACGTCTACGCGGTCGCGAACGGCGAGAAGGGCATCACCGGCGAGAACCTGCTGCGGATGCTCGAGCTGCGCCTCGACAACGTGGTGTTCCGCACCGCCTTCGCCGCCAGCCGCAACCAGGCGCGCCAATTCGTGCGCCACGGTCACGTGCTGGTCAACGGCAAGCGGGTGACGATCCCGTCGTACCAGGTCAAGAAGGGTGACGTCGTCGAGATGTCGCCCAAGGCCCAGAAGATGATCGTGCTGCGCCACAACATCGACACCCTCGACCGGGGCGTGCCGATGTGGCTCGAGGTCACTCCCGACGATTTCAAGGCGGTCGTGCGCGATCTGCCGTTGCGGGAGCAGATCGACGTGCCCGTCCGCGAGCAGCTGATCGTCGAGCTCTACTCCAAGTAACCCCCGTCATCCTCCGTCCGCGGCGGCCGCGGACCGGGCAGGCCAGATCACCAGATCAGAGGCGATGCATCCATGCTCATCATCCAGCGTCCGCAAGTCGAGGCCGGCGAGGCGGAGGGCAACCTCCAGCAGTTCACGGTCGCGCCGCTCGAGCCCGGCTTCGGCCACACGCTCGGCAACAGCCTGCGCCGCACGCTGCTCTCGTCGATCCCGGGAGCTGCCGTCACCCAGGTGCGCTTCGACGAGGCGTTGCACGAGTTCGACGTGATCCCGGGGGTGAAGGAAGACGTCACCGACCTCATCCTGAACGTCAAGGACCTCGTGCTCACGTGCTCGGCCGAGGAGCCGGTGACCCTGCGCCTCGACGCACGCGGCCCCGGTGAGGTGACCGCCGCCGACATCCAGACCACCGCCGACGTCGAGATCCTCAACCCCGAGCTGCACCTGGCGACGGTCAACGCCAAGGGCCGTCTCGCCCTCGACCTCACGGTCGAGCAGGGCCGCGGCTACCTGTCGGCCGAGCGCAACAAGCGGACGTCGACCATCGGGCTCATCCCGGTCGACGCCATCTTCTCGCCGGTGCGCCGGGTCGCGTTCTCGGTGGAGCCCACGCGTGTGGAGCAGGCCACCAACTACGACAAGCTCACCCTCGAGATCGAGACCGACGGCTCGATCTCGCCGCGCGACGCCCTGTCGTCGGCCGGCGACACGCTGCGCAACCTGGTGGCGCTCGTCGCCGACCTGAGTGACGAGCCCCGCGGGCTCGAGCTCGGCGAGGTCGCGCCGTCGACCGCGTCGCCCGACCTCGAGCTGCCCATCGAGGAGCTCGAGCTGTCGGAGCGTCCGCGCAACTGCCTCAAGCGGGCCCGGGTCGACACCATCGGCCAGCTGGTCACGAAGACCGAGGACGATCTCCTGGCGATCACGAACTTCGGCTCGAAGTCGCTCGAAGAGGTCCTCCAGAAGCTCGACGAGCGGGGCCTGTCCCTGCGGGTCAAGGAGTAGAACGATGCCGACTCCCAAGAAGGGCGCGGGCTTCGGGCGGGATCCCGCGCACCAACGCCTGATCATGGCCAACATGGCCTCCAGCCTCTTCGAGGCCGGGTACCTCGTCACCACCGTGGCGAAGGCCAAGTTCCTGCGGCCGTACGCGGAGCACCTCATCACCAAGGCCAAGACCGGTGGCGTGCACCAGCGTCGGCAGGTGATCGCGACGATCCACGACCAGGACGTCACCCACAAGCTGTTCGCCGAGATCGGCCCGCGCTACACGCGACCGTCCGGGTGGGTACCTGCGCATCCTCAAGCTGGGTCCGCGCCCCGGCGACAACGCGCCCATGGCGCACGTCGAATTGGTGTGAACCAACTCTCGCTCGGTGAGCCGTCTCCGGCGGCCCCGCTGCGGGTCCTCAAGCTCACGGTCGCGTACGACGGCACGGACTTCCACGGCTTCGCCGCGCAACCCGAGCACGCGCACCGTCGAAGGTGTCCTGACGACCGCGTTGGCACGCGTGCTGCGCCACGACGTGAAGCTCGCGTGCGCGGGTCGTACCGACGCGGGCGTGCACGCGCGGGGCCAGGTGGTGAGCTGCCGCGGTTCCCAGCGGGGAACATCTCGATCCCGGGCGGGTGGTCCGAGCGGTGAACAGTCAGCTCGGACCGGAGGTCGTGGTGCGCGACGCCGAGCTGGTCGACGCGTCGTTCGACGCCCGGCACTCGGCCCGCTGGCGCGCCTACCGCTACACCGTCGTCAACCGGCCGGTGCCCGATCCGTTCCTCGCCCGGACCGCGTGGTGGGTCCCCGAGCCCCTCGACCTCGCGCGCCTGCGCCTGGGGGCGGACCCGTTCCTCGGCGAGCACGACTTCGCCACGTTCTGCCGGAAGGGTCCGCCGGGTTCCACGACGAAGCGCCGGGTGCTCGAGTCGAGCTGGCACGACCTCGGCGACGGCGTGCTGCGCTACGACATCGCCGCGACCGCGTTCTGCTGGCAGATGGTGCGGTCGATCGTCGGCACGCTGGTCGACGTCGGCGCGGGCAAGGTCCGCGCCGGTGACATCCTCCGCATCATCCGGGCAGTCGACCGGAGCGCGGCGGGAAGGGTAGGCGTACCTCAAGGACTTTGTCTCTGGGAAGTGGGCTACTGAGTCGGTAGCGTTCACGTCGTGGCGAAGGCGGCAGCGGACGGCAAGCGCATCGACCGGCTGCGCGAGATGTACGCCGACGAGGTGAGCGGGGGCGCGTTGTTCCGCGGGCTCGCCGAGCACGCCGACGAGCAACGCCGCGACGTGTTCCTCCAGCTGGCCGCGGCGGAGGAGCGTCACGCCGAGCACTGGGCGCGCCTGCTGCGCGAGGCGGGTGAGGAACCACGCCGGCCTCGCCTTCCCTTCCGGGTGCGCGCGCTGTGCTTCCTGGCCCGCCACCTCGGCACCGAAGCCGTGCTCCCGCTGATGCTGCGCACCGAGGCCGCGGAGGCCGACCGCTACCGGGGCGACGCCGAGGCGACCGAGGCGATGGCCGCGCAGGAAGCCGCGGCGGGCCGCACCATCGCCGCCATGCAGGGGATCCCCGAGGGGGGCAGCATCGCCCGCTCCGAGGGTCGCCACCGCGCCGAGGTCGGCGGGGTGTTGCGGGCCACGGTGTTCGGGGTGAACGACGGCCTGGTGTCGAACTTCTCGCTCGTGATGGGGATCGCCGGGGGCACCACCAACAACAGCGTGGTGCTGCTCGCGGGCATCGCCGGCCTGGTCGCGGGCGCGTTCTCGATGTCGTCGGGCGAGTGGATCTCGATCCGCTCGCAACGCGAGCTCTACGAGAACGAGCTGCGCATCGAGCAGGAGGAGCTGCGGGCGTTCCCGGACGAGGAGCGCAACGAGCTCGAGATGATCTACCGGGCCAAGGGCATCTCGCCCGAGGACGCCCGGGCCCTCGTCGAGACGATCATGAACCGCAACGACGTCGCGCTCGACACCCTCGCGCGCGAGGAGCTCGGGCTCGACCCGAGCACGCTGGGCTCGCCGTGGGTGGCCGCGTTCTCGTCGTTCGCGGCGTTCGCCGCCGGCGCCGCGCTCCCGGTGATCCCGTTCCTGTTCGGGGGCGGCGCCACGCCCACCATCATCGCGGCGACGCTGTCGGTGGTGGCGTTGTTCGCCGTCGGCGCGGCCACGTCGATCTTCACCGGTCGCCACGCCGGGCGGGCGGGGCTGCGGATGGCGCTCATCGGCGGGGTGGTGGCGGCGGTCACGTTCTTCGTCGGCAAGGCGGTCGGCCAGACCGTGTAGCGATCGCGCACCGCCGGGCCGTCGAGCGCGCTATGCCTCGTCGAGATAGAGGAAGCCGTAGCCCTCGTCGCGGAACTCGAGGCCGGCGGCGCGCAGCTCCACGTCCCAGTCGCCCCGCACCGTGGGGTCGGTCTCCTGCATGCCGTGGTCGGCCACCAGCACGAAGGCGGTGTCGTCGAACACGCCGGCGCGCTCGACCGCGGCCATCACGTCGCCGACGCGAGCGTCGGAATCACGCACCGACGCCTCGGCGATCTCGGAGAACGGCCCGCCCTCGTGGAACGCGGAGTCGGTGAGCGTGAAGTTGCACCACATGAACCGCGGCGCCGGGAACGACGTGTCGCGGTAGTGGCCGTCCCAGATGCCGACGGCCTGCTCCGCGCCCATGTGGTCGACCACCGACGACCACGAGTAGTCCTTCGACGGCCGCACGAACCGCTCGGTGGTGTGCGGCAGGCCGTCGGCGGAATCGGGGATCGGCGGGACCTCGCCGCGCCGGAAGTAGTCGAACGTGGAGTAGTCGGCGCCGAGGTCGCACGGCTCGTTGACCGACGCGGTGAAGGCACCCGGGTCGGCCCGGTGGATCGCGTCGTGCAGCGACTCGACGCCGGTCACCAGGTGCTGCATGGCCCAGGGCCACGTGGCCTGCGAGTTGGTGATGACCTGCTCGTCGCGGGCGCGGTCGTACCAGGCGTTGTGCAGGATCCCGTGGTGGCCGGGGAGTCGTCCGGTGAGGATCGACGTGTGGTTGGCCAGGGTCACGGTGGGGAGGCCGGCCATCGCGCCCCACTCGTAGGCGGTGCCCATCCCGATGAGGCGGGCGACGTTCGGGGCCTCGCCGGAGGCCGCCATCGCGTAGAGCACGTTGGGGTTCACGCCGTCGAACAGGAACCCGACGACGTGGCGGGGTCGGCCGGCGGCGGGGTCGAGCACGTCGTGGCGCACGACCCCGTCCTGGCCCGCGAGGTGGTGACCGTGCGCGTCGGGCGCGCACCCGAGCAGCTCGGCGATGGTGGGTGCGACGTCGACCAGGCGGCCCGCGCGCGGCACGACGCCGTCGGCGCGGATCCCCTTGCCGGCGATCACGAACGGCGCCCGGGCCTGGATGACGCCGAGGGAGCCGTGCTCGCCCCGGTGGCCGCCCTGGTCCTCCCAGTTGTGCGCGGCGGAATGGACCACGCAGAGGTCGGGTGCGGCGGGGTGGTCGAAGAGCTGCGCGATGTGGTCGAAGGCGAACGGGTAGGCGTTGGTGGCGCGCTCGGGGTGCGGGTCGGCGATCTCGGCCGTCAGCCCGACGAGCCGGTCGGGTGACTGGTCGGCGATGGGGTCCTGGCCGTCGCCGCCGGTGCGCTCGTAGCCGTCGCCGTTCCCGGTGCCGGTGCGGGTGCGGCGGAACTCGACCCTGCCGTCGGCGCTGGCCGCCTCGTAGGTGCCGTCGCCGGTGCGGCGCACCACCATGTCGACGATGGGTGCCAGGCCGGGGTCGAGCAGCACGTCCAACGCACGATCGACGGGCGCCCGGTCGACATCGGTCACCTGGTCAGGCTACCGACTCCGAACCGGCGTCAAAGTGAGCGAATAATCAGCGGACTTTGACGCCGGTTCGTCTCGGGGCGAGCGTCACTCAGACGGGCACGACCTTCCAGATGGTGCCGGCGCCGTTGACGCCGTCAGTGACGACGTAGAGGTTGCCGTCGGGGCCCTGCACCGCGACACGCAGGCGCACACCGCGGTTCAGCACGGTGGTCGGGACCCCGGTGAGCGCCGTGCCCGCCGGGTTCAGCTTCATGACGAGCAGGCGCTGGCCGACGGCGGGACTCCCGTCGAGGCACGCCACCGCCAGGGCGCCGTCCCAACCCTTCCACCTCGGGCCCGAGAGGAACGTGCCGCCCGACGGGGCCACGGTCACACCGCCCGACGACCACACCGCGGTCATGACCGGGCCCGGGAGCGCCGGGTCGGTCATCGGTTTCGACTGGTCGTAGCCACCCGCGCCGTTGTCGGGGTTCCACCCCCCGTTGCCCCCGTTGACCAGTCGGTTGACCTCGTCGTCGACGTCAGGCCCGTGCTCGATCGAGAACGGATCGTTCGTCCCCGGGCGAAAGGCGATGCCCTGGGGGTTGCGGTGCCCCCGCGTGTACCAGCGGGCGCCGGAGACGTTGCCCGGCCAGGCGGCGCCGTCGGTGTCGATCCGCAGGATCTTGCCGCCGAGCACGGCCGTCGACTGCGGGGCGGTCGCGGTGGCCGCGTCACCGGTGCTCACGAACAGCGCGCCGGTGCCGGGCTGGAAGCGGACCCGGCAACCGTCGTGGTACGAGGCATGGGGGAGCCCGGTGACGATGGGTGTCCACTCCGTGATGCGGGCGCCCGGCGCCGCCAGCATGTCGAGGTCGAAGCGCACCACCCGGTTGTCCGAGGTCGTCGAGTAGCACGCGTACACCCGCTTGTCCGAGCCGCCGTTGTACCCGGGGTCGAAGGCGACGCCCATCAGACCGCCCTCGCCGGTGTTGTCGAAGTTCGCGTCGAACGTGGACACGGTGCCGAGGACCCGGGCGGGTTCGGCGTCGCCCATCCGCGCGAAGAACGTCCCCGAGTCGTTCTCGGTGTAGATCGGGGGTGCCAGGATCGGCGCGAAGGCGAGGTCCCAGATCTTGCTCCGGCCGGTGACCCAGTCGACGGTCACCAGCCCGGGTGCACCGGGGCTGGCGGGCGGCACCACACAGGCGACCGCGGCGGCAGCCACGACCACGCCGGCGGCGAGGAGGCGTAGGGTTCGCAGCATGGCGGCTCCTCCAGGTGGGGGTGTCACGAGTATCGGCCGGAACGGCGGTCAGCCTGTACCACCCGCAGGGGATCGGGCCTCCAGATTGCTGCAAGGGGTCCCCGGGGGCTAGATTGTCCCTTCGCGTCCGACGCCGCCATGGCTGTCGACGCCTTTCGAACATTCCGTGAGGACCCGTTGCGCACGTTCACGCCGAAACCCGCCGACATCCATCGCGCCTGGCACGTCATCGACGCCGAGGGCCAGGTGCTCGGCAGGTGGCCACCGAGGCCGCCACGTTGCTGCGCGGCAAGCACAAGCCGATCTACGCGCCCCACGTCGACACCGGCGACCACGTGATCGTCGATCAACGCGGCCAAGCTCGGACATCAGCGCCCGCAAGCTCGCCGACAAGCGCTACCACCGCCACTCGGGGTACCCGGGCGGCCTGACGGCGGAGTAGCCTCGAGCACCTGCTCGAGCGCAGGCCCGGAGCGGGTCGTGCGGCTCGCCGATCCGGGGCATGCTGCCGAAGAACCGCCTCGGTCGCGCGCAGATCCGCAAGCTGCAAGATCTACGCCGGGCCCGACCCACCCCCACGCGGCCCAGCAGCCGCAGCCGCGCGCCTTCGAACGTCGAAGCGCCAGGAGAGCTTCGTGCGCAAGCCCCTCATCCAGAGCACCGGTCGCCGCAAGGAAGCCGTCGCCCGCGTGCGGCTCCGCCCCGGTTCCGGCGTGATCACGGTCAACGGTCGCGCCGTTCGAGCAGTACTTCCCGATCCTCACCCACCGGGTCGTCGCGCTCGAGCCCCTGCGCCTCACGCAGACCGCCGACGTCTACGACGTCGACGCCACCCTCGACGGCGGTGGCGTCAGCGGTCAGGCCGGCGCGTTGCGCCTCGGCATCGCCCGGGCGCTCATCGCGCTCGACGAGGAGGCGCGCCCGGGCTCAAGAAGGCCGGACTCCTCACGCGCGACGCCCGCGAGAAGGAGCGGCGCAAGTACGGCCTCAAGAAGGCCCGCAAGGCGCCGCAGTACTCCAAGCGCTGAGCCGCGCGCCGGTCCGATCCGATGACGCTGCGATTCGGCACCGACGGTGTGCGCGGCGTCGCCAACGAGGAGCTCACCTCCGAGCTCGTCACCGCGCTCGGCCGCGCCGCGGTCAGCGGTCCTGGGCGCCGACCAGCCGTTCGTCCTCGGCCGCGACACGCGCCGCTCCGGGCCCATGCTCGAAGCCGCGCTCGTCGCCGGCATCTGCGCCGAGGGTGCCGACGTCGGTGCTGGTGGGCGTGCTCCCCACGCCCGGGGTCGCGTACCTGGCGCGGCGAGCGGGGCGCGCCCGGGGCCGTGATCTCGCGCGAGCCACAACCCCTTCGCCGACAACGGCGTCAAGCTGTTCGCGCCCGGGGGCCGCAAGATCCCCGAGGCCGGTCGAGATCGCGGGTCGAGCAGGAGCTGCGCGAGCTCGCGGTCACGCGACCCGAGCCGCGGGCCCGACGGCTGAGGGCGTGGGCGTGTCGAGCGAACACCGCAGCGCGCTCGACGACTACGTCGCGTCCCTCGTCGACGCGCTCGAAGGCCGGCGCCATCTCACCGGCATGCACGTGGTGCTCGACTGCGGGAACGGCGCCGCGTTCCGGGCCGCGCCCACCGCGCTGCGTGCGCTCGGCGCCGCCGTCGACGTACTCAACGCGTCGCCGACGGCACCAACATCAACGAGAACTGCGGCTCGACCCACCCGCGGCGAACTCCAGGAGGCGGTGCTCGACTCGCGGGCCGACGCGGGCCTGGCGTTCGACGGCGACGCCGACCGGGTGATCGCGGTCGACGAGCTGGGGCAGCTCGTCGACGGCGACCAGATCCTCGCGGTCTGCGCGCTCGACCTCCACGACCGCACGCTGCTCGCGGGGCGACGCCGATCGTCGCCACCGTGATGTCGAACCTCGGGCCTGCGAGCGCGCCCTCGAGCCGTACGGCATCGAGCTGCGTCGAGACGCCCGTCGGCGACCGCAACGTGCTCGACGAGCTCGAGCAGCGCAACCTCGCGCTCGGCGGTGAGCAGTCCGGCCACGTGATCTTCGCCGATCACGCCACGACCGGCGACGGCACGCTCACCGGCATCTTCCTGCTCGACACGATGTGCGCGCCGGCGCCGCCCGCTGTCGGAGCTGGCGGCGGTGATGCAGCCGGGTGCCGCAGGTGCTGCGCAACGTCGCGGTCGACGGTCCGCTGCGCTCAACGGCGACGCCGACGTTCTGGAGCCGGGTGCGTGACGTCGACGACGGAGCTCGGCGACGACGGCCGGGTGCTGGTGCCGCCCTCGGGCACCGAGCCGCTCGTGCGGGTGATGGTGGAGTCGGCCGACGCCGACGCCGCCGCCGAGGCGGCCGACCGCCTGGTGGAGCTCGTTGAGCACGCCGCCATCACGATCCGCTCCCGTTCGTCTCTAGTCCCCGTCTTGGCGCCTGCGGCGCCGGGCGGCTCGGGGCCCGGGCCTCTCTGTGCCCCAGGTGCCTGCGGTACCGCCGTTCGCCTCTAACCTCTCCTCCCATGTGTGGCATCGTCGGGGTCGTGCGTCGTCGCGCGCGACGCGGGCGGTGCCCGATCCGGCGCTCGTCCTGCGCCAGCTCGCCGGCGCGCTCGATCGGGCTCGGTGATCCCGGGCCCCCGCTGGCCGAGCGCCTGCGGACCGTCGCGACCGACGGTCGAGGCGGTCGACCGGGTGCTCCGGGGGGTGCCCGGGGTCCGGGCGCTGCTCGGCGATCCGCAGGCCGCGCTCGTGATCGGCGACCGGGTCGAGCAGCTCACCGCCGGCCTCGACGCCCTGGAGGCGGTGCTCGACGGCGGCGTGGGCGCCGACGCTCGCATCGAGCGAGCTCGAAGCGGTCAACGCGGCCCTGGTGCGGGCCCGCGACGCGGTGTGGGCCGTCGGGCGCGACCGGCTGCGCACGGCCCGTGAGGTCGGCGCGCTCGCCGGGCCCGACCCGTCGATCGCCGCGCTCGAGGCCTACCTGTCGGTGCAGGTCGCGTTCGTCGGCCATCGACCGGCTCGAGGTGCGCGGGCCGCGACTCCGCCGGCCTGCACCTGCTCGTGCGCGGCCACGGTCTCGATCTCGACGAGCCGGCCGTCCGTCGCCTGGTCGACGCACGCGCGGCCGATCCGCTCTTCGGTTCGGGTTCGGTGCGGGCCCCGGCGAGGCGAGCTCGCCTTCGTCTACAAGGCCGCGGCGGAGATCGGCGAGCTCGGAGACAACACCGCGGTGCTGCGCGGCGGCGATCCGCGCCGACGAGCTCCTCCAGCTCGCGGTGGCCGGTGACGACGCCGAGGTCATGGTGCTCGGGCACACGCGCTGGGCGAGCGTCGGCATCATCTCGGAGGCCAACGCGCACCCGCTGAACCAGGAGGAGATCGACGGCAGCGACCGGCCCTACGTCGTCGGCGCGCTCAACGGCGACGTCGACAACTACGCCGACCTCAAGGCGCTCGAGCGGCTCCAGATACCGGCGGAGATCACCACCGACGCCAAGGTCATCCCTGCGCTGGTGGCACGCCGGATCGCGAACGGCGCGACGGTCGACGACGCCTTCCGCACCACCGTCGCCGAGCTCGCGGGCTCGATGGGCATCGCCGCCCAGACCGGGGCCGCGCCCGACCAGCTGCTGCTGTCCCTGCGGGGCAGCGGCCAGGCGCTCTACGTGGGCATGGTCGAAGACGCGTTCGTCGTTGCCAGCGAGCCCTACGGCCTGGTCGAGGAGACCGCGACCTACCTCCGTATGGACGGCGAGACGCCCGCCGACCCCGAGCGCGCCGCGGCCACGCGCGGCCAGGTCGTGGTCCTCGACGCGGCCGCCGCGGGCACGCTCGACGGGGTGCGGCGCTTCGCGTTCGACGGCACCCCGCTGCCGGTCGTCGCGGGCGAGCTGCACCACGCGGAGATCACGACCCGCGACATCGACCGCGGCGCGTTCCCGCACTTCCTGCTGAAGGAGATCTCGGAGGCACCCGCGTCGTTCCGCAAGACCCTCCGCGGCAAGGTGGTCGAACGCGACGGTCGCCTCACGGTCGCGCTCGGCGCCGACACGCTTCCCGACGCGCTGCGGGCGCGCCTGCGGGCCGGGACGATCCGACGGGTGGTCGTCATCGGCCAGGGCACCGCGGCCATCGCGGGCCAGAGCCTGGCGACGGTGCTGGGGCGCCTCGCCGACGCCCAGCTGCGGTCGCAGGCATTGCTGGCCACCGAGCTGTCCGGCTTCGAGCTGCGCGACGACATGTCCGACACCCTCGTGGTCGCCATCAGCCAGAGCGGCACCACCACCGACACCAACCGCACGTCGGACCTGGCGCGGGCACGGGGCGCGGCCGTCGTGTCGATCGTCAACCGCCGCAACAGCGATCTCGTCGACAAGTCCGACGGCGTGCTCTACACGTCGGACGGCCGCGACGTCGAGATGGCGGTGCCGTCGACGAAGGCGTTCTACGCGCAGATCGCCGCCGGGTACCTGCTCGCGATCGCCATCGCCGCGGAGGTCACCGACCTCGACCCCATCACGGTGCACCACCTCCTCGAGGCGCTGCGGTCACTGCCCGAGGCGATGCTGGGCGTGCTCGGGCTCCAGGACGCCATCGGCGAGATCGCGCAGCGCCACGCGGTGTCGCGTCGCTACTGGGCGGTGGTCGGCAACGGGTTGAACCGCATCGCCGCCGCCGAGGTGCGGGTGAAGGCGTCGGAGCTCTGCTACAAGTCGATCTCGTTCGACGCCACCGAGGACAAGAAGCACATCGACCTCTCCGCGGAGCCGCTCATCGTCGTGTGCGCGGCGGGGCTGGAGGGATCCAACGCCGACGACGTCGCCAAGGAGATCGCGATCTACCGTGCCCACCGGGCCGCACCCATCGTGATCGCCAACGCCGGCGAGCACCGGTTCGCCGCCGCGCTCGAGACCATCGCGGTGCCGGTGGTGCACCGCGACGTCGCGTTCGTGCTGTCGGCGATGGCCGGCCACCTGTTCGGGTACGAGGCGGCGCTGGCCATCGACGCTTCGGCCCGCCCGCTCCGGGAGTCGCGTGCGGCGATCCAGAGCACGGTGTCAGCGGCGGCGGCGGGCGCCGACCTGTTGGCGTTGCTGGCGCCCGAGATCGAGGGCCCGGCGGCCACGTTCCTCGACGGCGTGCGGGCCGGCCAGTACGACGGCCACCTCGAGGCCGGCACCGCGGTGCGCATCGCGTCGTTGCTGCGTTACGCCACCGGGATCGTGCCACTCGACGTCTACCAGGTGGAGCACGGTGCAGTGGGGACGCCGAGCCGCGTCATCGAGGACCTCACCTCGGCCCTGACCAAAGGGATCGAGGAGCTCACCCGGCCGGTCGACGCGATCAAGCACCAGGCGAAGACGGTCACCGTGGGGATCTCCCGGTCCGACGAGGAGCTGCTGCAGGTCGCGCTCGCGCGCGAGGTGCTCGCCGCCGGCGCGTCGCGCGACGCGCTCAGCTACCGCGCGCTGCGCACGCTCGTCGCGCTCGACCCGGCCGTCGGCCAGGTCTTGGGCTTCACGCGGTACCGGATCGAGGGCGATCTCGAGGCCGACGAGGCGCTCGTCCACGTGGTCGACCGCGGCGGCATCTCCGTCGACCTGCGATCGCGCACCGACGACGACCCGCGTCTCGTCGGCACCAAGCACCGGGTCGCGATCCAGCGCGAGGTCACCGTCGCCGCGGGCGGCACGACCAGCGCACGGTGATCATCGTGCCCGAGGTGAAGGACAACGAGACCGTCGGCTTGACGCTCCTCCACGCGCGCTTCGCGCCGCGCCTGTCGGCCGGTGTCGCCCGCACCGTGTTGCAGGGCTATCAGGGCCGGTACGGCGCGTTGCGCGACGCGGTCACCGAGACCGCACCGACCTTCGACGACTCGGTGCTCGCCACCGTGGATCTCGTCGACCTGCTCACGGAACCGGTGTACGTGCTGGCCGATCGCTGGCGTTGACATGACCGACTCCACCGTGACCCCCACTGACCGCCGCGCGCCGCTCGGGGTCCGCGGCCTCGGCACCGACCTGGTCGAGGTCGAACGGTTCCGCCTCGCGTTGGCGCGCCGGGCGACGCTCTCCGATCGTCTCTTCACCGAGGGCGAGCAGGAGTACGCCTACGGCCAGCACGACCCGGTGAAGAGCCTGGCGGCTCGCTTCGGCGCCAAGGAGGCAGTGATGAAGGCCCTCGGGGCCGGCCTGGGCGCCTTCGGCTTCCATGAGGTCGAGGTCGTGCGCGAGGAGAGCGGCGCGCCCGGGCTCGCGCTGCGCGGCGCGGCGGCCGCGCTGGCCGCCGAGCGCGGCGTCACCGCGTGGCAGGTGTCGCTCAGTCACACCGACTCGACCGCCCTGGCCTTTGTGCTCGCGCTCGGCTGAGGGTTTCGACCGTGGAACCCGTCCTCACCCCCGAAGCCATGGGCGCAGCCGATCGCCGCACCATCGCGGCGGGCACGCCGGTCGAGGTGCTGATGGAACGTGCCGGGCGCGCGGTCGCGTGGCAGGTGCGCCGGTTGGTGCACGGTGCCTACGGACGACACGTTGTCGTGGTGTGCGGGAAGGGCAACAACGGCGGTGACGGGCTGGTCACCGCGCGCGCCCTCGCGGGATGGGGGATGCGCACGCACGTCTTCGAGCTGACGGGTGACGTCGACCACGCGCGCTTCGACCGCGCGCTGGCCACGGCCGACGTCGTGGTCGACGCGATGTACGGCACCGGCTTCCGTGGCGTACTCGTCGGGGACGCGGCACGGATCGTGGAACGGCTGCACGACGTGGCGCGGCCTCACCGTCGCGGTCGACATCCCCTCGGGCATCGACGGCCTGACCGGGCTCGCGTCCGGTCCCGCGGTCCGCGCCGACCGCACCGTCACCTTCGCGGCCCGCAAACCCGGGTTGCTCTTCCAGCCGGGACGCGCGCACGCAGGAGAGGTCGTCGTCGCCGACATCGGGATCGACGTCGCCGCGCCGGCGGGCGACCACGACATCTGCGACGCGCGCGCCGGGCTGGTCACCGCCGCCGACGTCCGCGCGTGGCTGCCGCCGCGGGCACCCGATGCGCACAAGTGGCAATCGGGGGTGATGGTCGTCGGTGGATCCGGCGGGATGACCGGTGCGCCGATGTTCGTGAGCCACGCGGCGATGCGCGCCGGCGCCGGCATCGTCTGGTGCGAGCTGCCCGGGCGCGAGGCGGCGAACGCGGCCTCGGGCGGCGAGGTGATCACCCGTCCCCTCCCGGCAACGAGCGACGGGCTGCTCGCGGCCGACGCGGTCGAGCGCGTGCTCGCCGATGTCGGCCGCTTCCGGGCGCTGGGATTGGGCCCGGGGCTCGGTGCCGATCCCCAGGTGAGTCGCGTCGTGCGGGCGCTGGTGGCCGAGGCGAAGATCCCGATGGTCCTCGACGCCGACGGTCTCAACGCGCTCGAGGGCGACTTCACCTCGTTGCGCTCCCGGCACACCCTGGGTGCACCGATCGTGCTGACGCCCCACGCCGGTGAGTACGAACGTCTGATGGGCGCGCCGGTGGGTGCGGACCGCATCGCGGCGGCCCGGGCCCTGGCCGACCGCTCGGGCGCGGTCGTGCTCCTGAAGGGGCCCGGCACGGTGATCGCCGCTCCCTCCACCGGGTCGGGACCCGGTGGGGTGGCGCTCAACCCGACCGGCGGCGCCGAGCTCGCCACCGCCGGGAGCGGCGACGTGCTCACCGGCATCATCGCCGGGTTCCTCGCCCGGGGTGTCGACGCGTGCACCGCGGCGGCGGCGGCGGCGTGGGTGCACGGGCAGACCGCCGACCGCCTGCTCGCCACCGACGGGCCCGGCCTCGTGGCCAGCGATCTGATCGCGGCGCTGCCACGTACGCTGCAGGAGGTGGCAGCACACGGCGGGGACGCGGGGGTTCGGAGCGCGGCACGGTGAGTGGACCCGCGGCGAAGATCGGCGAGGACACGGCCGCCGAGGCAGCACGCGGTGTGGAGCGAGATCGACCTCGACGCGATCCGGGCCAACGTCGCCGCGTTGAGCGCGTTCGCGCGGCCGGCGGCGTTCCTGGCGGTGGTGAAGGCCAACGGCTACGGCCACGGCGCAGTGCCCGTCGCCCGGGCCGCCCTCGACGCGGGCGCCAGCTGGCTCGGCGTCGCCCGCGTGCCGGAGGGCGTCCAGCTGCGGGCTGCGGGCATCGAGGCGCCGATCATGCTGCTCTCGGAGCCGTCGCCGCGCGTGGCCGACGCTGTCGTCGCCCACCGGCTCACGCCGGTCGTCTACACGGAGCCGGGCATCGACGCCCTGGCCAAGGCGGTGGCCGACGCGGGCCGGGTGGAACGGCTCGCCGTGCACCTGAAGGTCGACACCGGGATGCACCGCGTGGGCTGCACCACCGACGATGCCGTCGCCCTGGCGCGGCGGGTCGCCTCCCGCGACGAGCTCGAGCTCGCCGGCGTCTGCACCCACCTCGCGGTCGCCGACGAGCCCGCCGACCCATACACCGCGCAGCAGCTGGCGCGCTTCGACGCGGTGCTCGCCGACCTGGAGGAACCCGGCCTCCGGCCGCCGATCGTGCACGCCGCGAACTCCGCCGGGCTGCTCACCGCGCCGGCCGCGCGCTACGACCTCGTACGTGTCGGGATCGCGACGTACGGGCTCCCGCCGTCGCCCGCGCTCGACGGCCACGCCGGGATCACGCTCCGGCCCGCGCTCTCGTTGCGCGCCCGCGTCACCATGGTGAAGACCCTGCCGCCGGGCGCGCGCGTCTCCTACGGGCTGCGGGCCGAGGTCGGGCCGCCCGGGCGGGTCGCCACCGTGCCCGCCGGGTACGCCGACGGGGTGCCCCGCAACCTGGGGCTCGTCGGGGGCGAGGTCCTGATCGGAGGTCGGCGCCGGCCGATCGCCGGCGTGGTCACGATGGACCAGTTGCTCGTCGACCTCGGTGACACCCCCGCGGAGCCCGACGACGAGGTGGTGCTCATCGGGCGCCAGGGTGACGACGAGATCACCGCCGTCGAATGGGCCGAGCGGCTGGGCACCATCTCCTACGAGATCGTGACCGGCATCGGCGCCCGTGTGCCCCGCACCTACGTGGGCGGCGACGACATTGGAGGCGACGCCTGATGGCGCCCTCGTCGACGAAGGGTCGCGACGCGTTGAAGCGGACCGGCCTCGTCGCCGGCATCACCGCCGGCGTGGTGGGCGCGGTCTACGCCGGTGAGCGTGCCGTCGTCGCCCGCATCCGCCACCGCGACGATCCCGACGCCGGCGTGCCGCTCGTCCCCGAGTTCGACACCGCCCGGGTGCTCGACAGCCACGACGGCGGCACGCTCTACACGATCAGCCGCGGTGACGGGCCCCCGGTGGTGTTCTGCCACGGCGTCACCCTCTCGTCACGCGTGTGGGCCAAGCAGTTCGAGTCGTTCCCCGCGGCCGGCTTCCGCGCCGTCGCGTTCGACGCGCGCGGCCACGGTGAATCCAGCGTCGGGGAGTCGGGCCACTCGATCGACAACCTCGCCGACGACCTGCTCACCGTGCTGGAGACCCTGGACCTGCACGACGCCATCCTGGTGGGCCACTCGATGGGCGGCATGGGGGTGCAGGCGTTCGCCATCCGCCATCCCGAGGTCGACGCGGGCCCGGGTGAAGGGCCTCGTGCTCCAGTCGACCTCGTCGCACAACCTGGTGAGCGACGCCCGGCGCGTCCGTGCCGCGCTCGAACGGCTCGTCGGCTTCGGCCCCGACCTCGGGACGCTCATGCGACAGCCCAACCTCGGGTTCCTCCTCGCCCGGATCGGGTTCGGCAACGACCCGCACGCGAGCCACGTCGAAGCGACCCGCCAGATGCTGGCGGCGTGCAGCCGGGCCACGACCCGCGACGCGACCACCTCGCTGCTGAGCCTCGACCTCACCGACGGGCTCCCGACGCTCTGGGTGCCCACGCTGGTGCTGGTCGGAACGGCCGACGCGCTCACGCCGCCGCGTGATTCGCACCGGATCGCCGAGCTCGTCCCGGGGGCACGCCTGGTCGAGTACCCCGGCGCCGGCCACATGCTCATGTACGAGCGCACGGACGAGGTGGACGCGCAGATCCTGGAGTTCGCCGCGCGAGTGTCTCGACCTCGCGCCGCCCGCCGCCTCCGCCGGTTGACGTGATCACCGACGTCCCCGGCGTGCAGGCCGGCCACTGGACCGGCGACGACACCGGCGTCACGGTGGTGGTGTTCCCACCCGACACCGTGGGGTCGTGCGAGATCCGGGGCGGCGCGCCGGCCACGCGTGAGACTGCGGTGCTCGACCCGCTGTCGACGGTCGGGCACGTGGACGCGGTGGTGCTCTCGGGTGGCTCCGCGTTCGGCCTCGCCGCGGCGGACGGGGTGATGCGCGCGCTCGCGGACCAGGGCCGGGGGTTCGCCACCCGGGGCGGCCCCGTCCCGATCGTGCCCGCGGCCGCGATCTTCGACCTGGTCGCCTCGGGAGGTGCACGGCCGGGTCCCGACGAGGGCCGGATGGCGCTCGTCGCCGCGCAGGCCTCCCCGGCCGAGCCGCTCGCCACCGGATTGGTGGGCGCCGGTCGCGGTGCCCGGGTCGCGGGTTGGCGCGGCGCCGACCACGGCACCACGGGCGGGCTCGGGAGCGCCTCGGCGTCCGACGGCGATGTCGTCGTGGGCGCCCTCGCGGTCGTGAACGCGACGGGAGACGTCTTCGCCGACGACGGCACCGCGATCGTGGCCTCGGCCGCGCCGGCGGGGACCCCCGGGTTCCCCGAGGTGGCTCCGTTCGAGTCCGAGCCCTCGGTGCCCCACGAACCCGACACCGGCGCGCCGGAGGCCCGCACGAACACGACGCTCGTGGTGGTCGCCACCAACGCGCAGTGCTCCAAGGTCGAGTGCCACCTGCTGGCGCGCAGCGCCCACCACGGGATGGCCCGGGCGATCCACCCGTCGCACACCCGCCACGACGGCGACATCGTGTTCACGCTGGCGACCGGCGCGGTCACGGCCAACTTCGACCGGCTCCGCGTGCTCGTCACCGAGGTGACGGCCACGGCGATCCGCGACGCGGTCGCGTACCATCGCGACCAACCCTGACAGTCGGGTCACGCCGTGTCGCTGCTGGAACCCTCCTCGTTCGCTTCGTTCGCCGACCTCGAACGCGCGGCCCTGGCCTGCACGAGGTGCCCGCTCGCGGCGACCCGCACGCAGGTGGTGTTCGGTGTCGGCGACCCGCGCGCCGACCTGCTGTTCGTGGGAGAGGGTCCCGGCGAGCAGGAGGACCTCAGCGGCGAACCGTTCGTCGGGCGCGCCGGGCGCCTGCTCACCAGCCTCGTCGAAGGGATCGGCCTGACCCGCCAGCAGGTCTACATCGCCAACGTCGTGAAGTGCCGCCCGCCCGGCAACCGGGATCCACTCCCGCTCGAGATCGACACCTGCCGTCCGTATCTCGAAGCGCAGGTCGAGTTCATCGACCCGCGGGTGGTCGTCACCCTCGGCAACTTCGCGACCAAGCTGCTGCTCTCGACCAAAGACGGCATCACGAAGTTGCGCGGACGCGAGTTCCCGTTCCGAGACCGGGCGGTGCTGATCCCGGTGTTCCATCCGTCCGCGGTGCTGCGCAACGGCGGAGCCGCCCTCGCGCAGGCCCGGGCCGACTTCGTGACCGTCAAGCGCGCGCTCGCCGCGCGCGACGGGGTCGTCATGAAGCTGGTCACGCGCACGCACTCGGCGGACGAGACCCGCGCCCTGGCCACGCGGGCTCGGCGCGTTGCTCCGCGCCGGCGATGTGGTCGTCCTCGACGGCGAGCTGGGCAGCGGCAAGACCGTGTTCGCCAAGGGGATCGCGGTCGCGCTCGGGATCACCGAGGCGGTCGTGAGCCCCACGTTCACCGTCGTGCGTGAATACGACGCACCGCTCCCGCTGGTGCACGTCGACGTCTACCGCCTCGACCACCTCCAGGAGCTGCACGACCTCGGGTTCGACGATCTGGTCGGGAGCGACGCGGTCACGGTCGTCGAGTGGGGCGACCACGTGAGCGCGCTGCTGCCGGCCGACCGCCTCGGTGTCCGCCTCGAGCCCGGCGACCGCGACGACGACCGCGTGGTGACCATCGAGGCCGCGGGGGTGTCGTGGGCGGCCCGGCGCGACGCGCTCGACGCGGTGGTCGACGCCGCCCCGGGCCCGGGGGCCTGACGTGCTGGTGCTCGCCCTCGACACGTCGACCGCGCAGGTCTCGGTGGCGATCGGCGAGGCCGGAGCCGTGCTGGGCGCGGTGCAGCTCACCGGCGGTCGTCGTCACGCGGAGCAGCTGGCGCCGGCCATCGACTTCCTGCGCCGGGAGCTGGGCGTCGGCTTCGAGCAGCTCTCGGTGATCGCGGTGGGCACCGGCCCCGGGCTCTTCACGGGGCTGCGGGTCGGGGTCACCACCGCCAAGGTGATGGCGCAGGCCCTGCGCGTGCCGGTCGTCGGCATCCCCAGCCTCGACCTGGTCGCCTACCCGCTGCGGTACTCCGGCCGCCAGATCGTGGCGGTGCTCGACGCGCGGCGGCGGGAGGTGTTCGCCGCCCGCTACCGGCCGGTGCCGGGCGGGGTGCAACGGGTGTCCGACTACGAGGTGCACGCGCCGGGCGAGCTCGTCGCCGACCTCGCGGCCGAGCCGAGCACCGAACGCCACGGACTCCTGCTCGCCGGCGACGGCATCGACCGGTTCCGGGCCGAGTTCGCCGCGCTGGAGCACGCCGAGCTCGCGGGTGGGGAGTTTGCAGCCCCGAGCGTCACCGCGCTGGTCGAACTCACCACCGCGCGGTTCGAGCGCGAGGAGTTCGAGCAGCCGGCGGACGTCCATCCCCTGTACCTGCGCCGCAGCGACGCCGAGATCGAGTGGGACCGCAAGGCCGGGGCGGTGTGATGGCCGCCGAGCTCGATCCCGAGACGTCCGAAGCCGTGCCGACCGTCCACGTGCAGCCGATGCGACGGCGGCACCTCCGCGCGGTCATCCGCATCGAGCAGCAGGTGTATCCGCGGCCGTGGAGCTCGTCGCTGTTCCTGTCGGAGCTCGCGTTGCGGTCCACGCGCGCGTACTACGTGGCGCGGATCGGTCGGGACCTCGTCGGCTACGCGGGCCTGATGATGACCCTGGACGAGGGTCACGTCACCACCATCGCCGTCGAGCCGCGCCGGCACCGGTCGAAGATCGGGACCCGTCTGCTCCTCGTGCTCGCCCGCGAAGCGATCGCGCGGGGCGCCACCGCGCTCACGCTCGAGGTCCGCATGTCGAACACCGCGGCGCAGGACCTGTACCGACGCTTCGGGTTCGGTCCGGTGGGCGTACGCAAGAACTACTACCAGGAGGTCAACGAGGACGCGCTGGTGATGTGGGCCCGCGAGGTCGACCAACCCGGGTACCTCGCGCTGCTCGACTCGATCGAGCGCACCATCCCGGGCGAGACCATCGTGGAGGAGGGGAAGCGCTGGTGACGCTCATCCTCGGGTTGGAGACGTCGTGCGACGAGACCGCGGCGGCAGTGGTGGAGGACGGCCGGTTCGTGCGCTCGTCGGTCGTGTCGAGCCAGGTCGACCTGCACGCGCGCTTCGGCGGGGTGGTTCCCGAGGTCGCGAGCCGCGCGCACGTCGAGCTCATCACGCCCGTGATCGCGGACGCGTTGGTCGAGGCGGGGGTCGAGCTACGCGACCTCGACGCGGTCGCGGCGTGCCACGGACCGGGCCTGGCGGGGGCGTTGCTGGTGGGTGTGAGCGCGGCGAAGGCGCTGGCGCTGGTGACGGGCCTGCCCTACGTCGGCGTGAACCACCTCGAGGCCCATCTCTACGCCGCGTGGCTGGAGGAACCCGACCTCGAGCCGCCACTGGCGGTGCTCATCGTGTCGGGCGGCCACACGATGACGGTGGTGATGGAGGATCACGGGCGGTACCGGGTGGTCGGCCAGACCGTCGACGACGCCGCGGGAGAGGCCTTCGACAAGGTCGCCCGCCACCTCGGCCTCGGCTACCCCGGGGGCCCCGCCATCGACCGGCTCGCTGCCGACGGTGACCCGGCGGCGGTCCGCTTCCCGCGGGCGATGGCCGGTGAGGCCGACTTCTCGTTCGCGGGCCTCAAGACCGCGGTGGTGAACCATCGCCGCCGGGAGCCCGACACGCCGCGGGCCGACGTCGCCGCGTCGTTCCAGGAGGCGGTGGTCGACCAGCTCGTCGACAAGCTCGTCGCCGCGGCCGACTCGTCGGGGGCCCCGACCCTGGCCCTGGGCGGCGGCGTGGCGGCCAACTCCCGCCTGCGGGCCCGGGTGGCCGAGGTGGCGCAAGCGACGGGCCGGCGGGCCTTCCTGCCGCCGCTCGCCCTGTGCACGGACAACGGGGCGATGATCGCGGCCACCGCATGGTGGCGCCTGCGGGCCGACGGCCCCACCCCCCTCGACGTGGGCGCCGACCCGAACCTCACGCTCACCTGACCCACTCCGGGTGGCGGCGGGCGCCGGGCTTGCCGAATCCGGTGGCCCCCTGGTACCTTGACTTAGCACTCGCCATCTCCGAGTGCTAACGATCGCTGAAACCGTCCACTCCCCATCTGCATGCCGCAGGAGGCACACCCATGAGTCTGCAACCGCTCGAAGACCGGATCGTCGTCAAGCCCGGTGACGCCGAGGAGATGACCGTGAGCGGCCTGGTCATCCCCGACACCGCCAAGGAGAAGCCCCAGCAGGGCGAGGTCCTCGCCGTGGGCCCGGGCCGGCGCTCCGAGCAGACGGGCGAGCTCATCCCCGTCGACGTGGCCGTGGGCGACGTCGTGCTCTACTCGAAGTACGGCGGCACCGAGGTCACCGTCGACGGCGACGACCTGCTCGTCCTGTCCAGCCGTGACGTCCTCGCCAAGGTCGCCAGCGGCAAGAAGAAGTAGCCCTGGCGATTCGCGATCCTGGGGTCCGGGGCGGCCGCCAGCGCATCCCGCGGCCGGCGACGGCGCGGGAGGGCGGGGCGGCGCCCTGGGCCCATCTCGCGCCCGGGTCGAGGACGATCACGCTCGACCGGATCCGCGAGCGGCTGGCGGAGTACACCGCGCCCCCGCTCCCGCCCCTCCACCCCGGCGGACGGGCCGCGGCGGTCCTGCTCCCGCTGTTCGAGGAGCGCGGTGAGGCGCGCCTGGTGCTCACCCGGCGGCCCGAGACGATGCCCTCGCACCAGGGAGAGATCGCGTTCCCCGGCGGGAAGGTCGAGGACGGCGTCGACCGCGACGCGCGCGACGCCGCGTTGCGCGAGGCCGAGGAGGAGATCGGGCTCCGGCGCGAGGTGGTCGACGTGATCGCCGCGCTGCCCACCCTCGGCACCGTGGTCGGGCAGTTCATGATCTCGCCCTTCGTGGGCCTCACCGACGGTCGGCCCGCCGTCCACGCCGAGTCGCGTGAGGTCGACCGCGTCTTCGACGTCGCCCTCTCCGAGCTGCTCACCGAGGGCGTCTACCGCGAGGAGCGTTGGGCCTGGGGCTTCGACGGCACCGAGCGCGCCATGCAGTTCTACGAGCTCGAGGACGAGACGGTCTGGGGCGCGACGGCCCGGATCCTCACCGGCTTCCTCGCCCAGGTTCTCGACCTCAGCGTCGACGGTGACTGGGGCGACTGGACGCGGGCGTGAGCCGAGCCGGATCCGCCCCGCCAGGTGCTGGGCGCGGGCGGCCCGAGCGGTAACCTGGGAATTTCTCCATCGCAGGAGGTACCGGGTTGGAAGTCGAGATCGGCATCGGCAAGTCGGGGCGGCGGGCCTACGGGTTCGACGACATCGCGATCGTCCCGAGCCGGCGGACACGCGACCCGGAAGACGTCGACATCACCTGGGAGCTCGACGCGTTCCGGTTCGGTCTGCCGGTGATGGGCTCGGCCATGGACGGCGCGATGTCGCCGCGGGTCGCGATCGAGATGGGCCAGCTCGGCGGCGTGGGTTGCCTCAACCTCGAGGGGCTCTGGACGCGCTACGACGACCCGGACGTCCTCTTCGAGGAGATCGCCGAGCTCCCGACCGAGAAGGCGACCCGGCGGATGCAGGAGATCTACGCCGAACCGATCAAGGAAGAGCTGATCGGCCGGCGCATCCGCGAGATCAAGGACGCCGGGGTCACCGCGTGCGCCTCGCTCACGCCCCAACGCGTCGAGCAGTACGCCAAGCACGTGCTCGAAGCCGAGCTCGACATCCTCGTGATCCAGGGCACCGTCGTGTCGGCCGAGCACGTGTCGAAGACGGTCGAGCCGCTCAACCTGAAGAAGTTCATCCGCGAGTTCGACATCCCGGTGATCGTCGGTGGGTGCGCGTCGTACTCCACCGCCCTCCACCTGATGCGCACCGGCGCCGTCGGCGTGCTCGTGGGCGTGGGTCCGGGCCACGCGTGCACGAGCCGCGGGGTGCTCGGCATCGGGGTGCCGCAGGCGACCGCGATCGCCGACGCTGCGGGCGCCCGCATCCGTCACCTCGACGAGACGGGCGTCTACGTGCACGTGATCGCCGACGGTGGCATGCGCACCGGCGGCGACGTCGCCAAGGCCATCGCGTGCGGCGCCGACGCGGTGATGATCGGCTCGCCCCTCGCCGCCGCCTACGAGGCACCCGGCCGCGGGTACCACTGGGGGATGGCCACGTTCCATCCCACCCTGCCCCGGGGCGCGCGGGTGCAGGCGGGCAACCGGGCGACGTTGGCGGAGATCCTCATCGGTCCCGCGCACGAGAACGACGGCACGCTCAACCTCTTCGGCGCGCTGCGCACCTCGATGGCCACCACCGGCTACGAGACGCTGAAGGAGTTCCAGAAGGCGGAAGTGATGGTCGCCCCGTCGCTCCAGACCGAGGGCAAGTCACTCCAGCGCGCCCAGGGCATCGGCATGGGCCGGTGACGCGGGCTCGTGACCGCGCCTGATCCCGATCCGTTCGACAAGATCCTCGTCGTCGACTTCGGGGCGCAGTACGCACAGCTGATCGCGCGTCGCGTACGCGAGGCGCACGTCTACTCCGAGATCGTGCCGCGCTCGATGCCGGTCGCGGAGATGCTGGCCAAGGATCCGAGGGGCATCATCTTCTCGGGCGGCCCCGCGTCGGTCTACGTGGAGGGCGCGCCGAGCATCGATCCCGCGGTCTACGACTCCGGCGTGCCGGTACTCGGCATCTGTTACGGCGCGCAGCTCGTGGCGCAGCAACTCGGCGGCGAGGTGCGCGAGACGGGCGACGGGGAGTACGGCCGCACCGCGCTCTCGCGCACCGAGAGCGCCTCGCTGCTCTTCGGCCCGCTGCCGGCCGCCTCGGTGGCCGAACGGGAAGCAAGCCGGACGGTGTGGATGAGCCACGGCAACGCCATCGTGGGCGCGCCGCCCGGGTTCACCGTGACCGCCACCACCGCGGGCGCACCGGTCGCGGCGCTCGAAGACCGCGAGCGTGGGGTGTACGGCGTGCAGTTCCACCCCGAGGTCGCGCACACCGAGCGCGGCCAGGAGATGCTGAAGCGGTTCCTGTTCGACGCGTGCGACTGCCGGCCGACGTGGACCAACACGTCGATCATCGAGCAGGCGGTCGACGAGATCCGGGCCCAGGTGGGTGACGAGCGGGTGATCTGCGGCTTGTCGGGCGGCGTCGACTCCGCGGTCGCGGCCGCGCTCGTGCACAAGGCGGTCGGCGACCAGCTCACGTGCGTGTTCGTCGACACCGGCATGATGCGCAAGGCCGAAGCCGAGCAGGTGGAGGAGACGTTCCTCCGCCAGTTCCACGTCGATCTCGTGCACGTCAAGGCGACCGACCGCTTCCTGAGCGCGCTCCACGACGTCGAGGAGCCCGAGCAGAAGCGCAAGATCATCGGCGAGACCTTCATCCGGGTGTTCGAGGAGGCCGCCACCGACCACGCCGACGCCCGGTTCCTCGTGCAGGGCACGCTGTATCCGGACATCGTGGAGTCGGGCGGGGACGACAACGCCACCATCAAGTCGCACCACAACGTCGGCGGACTCCCCGACGACATGAACTTCGAGTTGGTCGAGCCACTGCGCCAGCTGTTCAAGGACGAGGTGCGCGCGGTCGGCGCCGAGCTGGGGCTGCCCGAGGAGATCGTGTGGCGCCAGCCGTTCCCCGGTCCCGGTCTCGCGGTGCGGATCATCGGCACGATCACGCCCGAGCGGCTCGAGATCCTGCGGGAGGCCGACGCCATCGTGATCGAGGAGATCCGCCGGGCCGGCCTCTACCGCGACATCTGGCAGAGTTTCGCGGTGCTGCCCGCGGTACGGACGGTCGGCGTGATGGGCGACGGCCGCACCTACGAGTACCCGATCGTGATCCGCGCGGTCACGTCGGAGGACGCCATGACCGCCGACTGGGCCCGGCTCCCCGCCGACCTGCTCGAACGCATGGCGTCGCGCATCATCAACGAAGTCCCCGGTGTCAACCGGGTCGCGTACGACATCACCAGCAAGCCACCCGGCACCATCGAATGGGAGTAGCAACGAAGATGGACATCGCTTCGCTTTCCGCCACCGCCACCGCGCTGGTCGCGCCCGGCAAGGGCATTCTCGCTGCCGACGAGAGCAGCGGCACCATCAAGAAGCGCTTCGACTCGATCGGTGCCGAGTCCACGGAGGAGAACCGTCGTGACTACCGCGAGATGCTGTTCACGACGAAGGGCGCGGCCGACTTCATCAGCGGCGTGATCCTGTTCGACGAGACGATCCGCCAGCACGCCGCCGGCGGCACGCCCCTGGTGAAGGTGCTCACCGACCAGGGCATCATCCCCGGCATCAAGGTCGACCTCGGCGCGAAGCCGCTGGCCGGCGCCGAGGGCGAGACGGTCACCGAGGGCCTCGACGGCCTGCGCGACCGCCTGGCCGAGTACCACTCGTTGGGTGCCCGGTTCGCCAAGTGGCGCGCCACCTACACGATCACCGCCAAATCCCAAGATGGCGGCCTGCCGAGCGCGTACTGCATCGACGTCAACGCGCACGCGCTGGCCCGCTACGCGGCGCTGTGCCAGGAGGCGGGGATCGTGCCGATCGTCGAGCCCGAGGTGCTGATGGACGGCGACCACACGATCGAGCGCTCGTTCGAGGTCACCTCGGCGGTGCTCGACGCGCTCTACGAGGCGCTGTTCCTCCAACGGGTCCAACTCGCCGGGACGTTGCTCAAGCCCAACATGGTGCTGTCGGGGTACGGCTGTGCGCAGCAGGCCTCGGTGGAGGAGGTCGCGGCCGCGAGCGTGCAGTGCTTCCGCGCCGCCGTGCCGGCCGCGGTGCCCGGCATCGTGTTCCTCTCCGGCGGCCAGAGCGACGAGCTCGCCACCGCGCACCTCGACGCGATGAACCGCCTCGGGCCGCACCCGTGGGAGCTCAGCTTCTCGTACGGCCGCGCCCTCCAGGCTCCCGCGCTCAAGGCCTGGAAGGGCGACGCGGCCAACGCCGACGCCGGCCGCGCCGCGTTCCTCCACCGGGCGAGGCTCAACAGCGCCGCCCGCTCGGGCTCGTATACGCCCGAGATGGAGAAGGCCGCCGGCTGAGGCAGAGCAGGCCGCCGGCTGAGGCAGAGCAGGCCGCCGGCTGAGGCAGAGCAGGCCGCCGGCTGAGGCAGAGCATGTTGCGGGCTGATTCGGAGTTGATGCGATTTTGATGCGCAAGCGTGAACTCTTCTCGAAATTTCAGCCGCTCGAGGCTAGGGTTTCGGAACTTCCTATGCGACGCATCGACTCCACCCACAGCACCTGGTTGTTCGACTCCGAGCGGATGCGGTTCTGCCGTCTCCCCCGTGGGGTCGACCCGTCGTCGGTCACGCTCGAGAGCGAATGGCAGCCCTACTTCGGTCTCGAGCTCGACACCGGTGGCGCGTTCACCGTGGCGCTCAATGCCGACCACACCCGTTTGTTGCGGGCGTGGCGCGAGGAGCCCGAGCCCACCAAGGAGCTCGAGCTGCAACCCGACGCTTCGTCGGACTGAACTCCTCGGCGCGTACCCGAACACGCGTACGATACGGGGGTGATCACCTCCGACGCCGTGCTCGCGGGCCTCAACCCGGTCCAGCGCGAAGCGGCGTCCGCGCCTGACGGGCCGATCCTCGTCGTGGCCGGCGCGGGGTCCGGCAAGACACGTGTCCTCACGCACCGGATCGCGTTCCTCGTCGCCGAACAGCGGGTGTCGCCCTTCGGGCTCGCCGCGATCACGTTCACCAACAAGGCCGCGGGCGAGATGAAGTCGCGTGTGTCGGAGCTCGTGGGCCCGGTGGCGCAGAAGATGTGGGTGTCGACGTTCCACTCGATGTGCTCGCGCATCCTGCGGCGTGACGCCCCCGTGCTCGGCTACCGGTCGTCGTTCTCCATCTACGACCAGGCGGATGCCGTCCGCCTCGTCGACTACGTGCGGCGCGACCTCGACATGGACCCGAAGCGCTTCCCGCCGCGCCGGCTGCACGCGGCCATCTCGGCGATGAAGAACGAGCTGGTGTCATGGGAGCAGGCCGTCGACCGGGCGTTCACCCCGCCCGAGAAGCGGGTCGCCGACGTCTACCGGGAGTACCAGCGGCGTCTGCTCGAGGCCTCGGCGCTCGACTTCGACGATTTGCTCGTGCAGACCGTCCACCTGTTCCGCGACCATCCCGACGTGCTGGCGCGCTGGCGGGGCCGATTCCACCATGTGCTCGTCGACGAGTTCCAGGACACGAACGTCGCCCAGTGGGAGCTGGTGCGGATGCTCACCGAGGAGCACCGCAACGTGATGGTGGTCGGCGATGCGGACCAGTCGGTGTACCGCTTCCGTGGTGCCGACTTCCGGAACCTCCTGCGGTTCGAGGAGCTGTTCCCCGACGCGACCGTCATCGTCATGGAGCAGAACTACCGGTCGAGTCAACGCATCCTCGACGCCGCCAACGCGGTGATCGCCAACAACGCCGCCCGGCGCCCGAAGAACCTCTGGACCGAGCAGATGGGCGGCGAGCTCATCACCCGCTACCACGCGGAGGACGAGCACGACGAGGCCGCGTTCGTCGTGCACGAGATCGGGCGACTCGTCGACAACGAGCACCAACGCTTCGGCGACGTCGCCGTCTTCTACCGCACCAACGCGCAGAGCCGCGTGATCGAGGAGACGCTCGTGCGCGCGGGAGTGCCCTACCGCGTCGTGGGCGGGGTGAAGTTCTACGACCGCCGCGAGGTCAAGGACATCCTGGCCTACCTGCGGGCGCTCGTGAACCCCGACGACGAAGTGAGCTGGCGGCGGGTGGTGAACACGCCCAAGCGCGGGGTGGGCGACACGTCGATCAACAAGGTCACCGCGTACGCGCAGGGCGCCGGCGTCACCTTCCGGGAGGCGCTGACCCGTTCGGCCGACGCCGGAGTGAGCGGGAAGGCGCTGGGTGGCATTCGTGACCTGCTCGAGCTGATGGGCGGCTTCGAGACGGTGGCCCTCGACGGCATCTCCCCCACCGTGGAGGCGATCCTGGAGGCGACCGGCTACCTCGCCGAGCTCGAGGCCGAGCGTTCGATCGAGGCCCGGGGCCGGATCGAGAACCTACAGGAGCTCGTGGGGGTGTGCCGCGAGTTCGACCTCGCGCTCGACGCCGGCGACGTGTCGGGCCTGCCGGGCATCGCCGGCGTGGGCATCGCCGGCGTGGGCACCGCCGACACCCCCGCGGGCGACGTCGTGATCCCCGAGGGCCTCGCGCGTCTCCAGGCGTTCCTCGAGGCGATCTCCCTGGTGACCGACCTCGACGTCGGCGACGGCGAGGGCGGGGAGCAGAGCGCGGTCACCCTCATGACGCTGCACACCGCCAAGGGGCTGGAGTTCCCGGTGGTGTTCCTCACCGGCCTGGAAGACGGCGTGTTCCCGCACTCGCGCAGCCTCGGTGACCCCGACGAGCTCGAGGAGGAACGGCGTCTCTGCTACGTCGGCATCACCCGCGCCCGCGAGCGGCTGTACCTGTGCCACGCGTGGAGCCGGATGCTCTTCGGCGCCACCGACTACTACCCACCGAGCCGCTTCCTGGCGGAGATCCCCGAGGAGCTCACGCAGGTGCTGGGCGCGGGCGCCCAGCGGGGCCGGAGCTCGTCGTCGGGTCGGCGGGATCCGGCGCAGCACCGCCAGTCCGTCGCCGCCGCGGCGATGGCCCCGCCACCCACGGCGGTGCCGAGCGGGCCGGTCGGCGCGCGGGGCGCCGAGGTCATGGGCCTGCGCGTCGGTGACGACGTCGCCCACGAGAAGTTCGGCGAGGGTGTCATCCTCCAGCTCGTCGGCGACGGCGACAAGAGCGAAGCGGTCGTGCACTTCCGCGACGTCGGCGAGAAGCGCCTCCTGCTCGCGTGGGCGCCCCTGACCAGGGTGGGCGTCTAGGCCGGTGCGGGCGGCGGTTCGCGGTGGCGGAGGTCGATCAGGAGCTCGCCCTTGTCGGCGCCGGCCAAACCGATCTCGGTCCGGTACCGGGCGAGCTCGGTGCTCCGGAGCTTGTCGCCGTGGCAGTCGACGAAGGCGTCGACGGAGCCCCGCCACTTCACCCGGCAGTCGGTCGTGTTGGGCAGGATGTCGGAGAGGGCGACGACCTTGCCCCCCTCGATGGCCAGGAGGATGTTGCGGTCGCCGCCGAAGGGGTCGGGAAAGAAGAACGGCCCGCCGTCCTTCAGTTGGCTCTTGATCGACTGGGCGACGCCGGCCGGGAACGGGGCGTATTTGGTGGGGCTCGACGCGCGGCTGGTGGCCAGGAGCAGCACCGCGGCCACGAGGACGCCGGCCAACACCACCGAGGCGGTCGCCACGAGCAGGATCTTGGCGTCGGAGCGCGAGGCGGCCACCCAGACGGTGTACCGCTCCGGGGCCGGATCGCTCCACTCGGGGCCCCGGTTTGTGTGGGCGGATGGGATCGACCACGATGCGGGACTTGACGGAATTGTAAAGGCGGACCGAGTGGATCTCTTCGAATACCAGGGCAAGCAACTGTTCGCGCGCTACGGCATCCCGGTGTCGGACGGCGCTCCGGTCACGACGGTGCCGGAGGCGGTGGAGGTCGCCGATCGCATCGGCTACCCGGTGGTGGTGAAGGCCCAGGTCCAGGTGGGGGGCCGGGGCAAGGCCGGCGGGATCAAGCTGGCGGCGAACTCGGCCGAGGCCCGCACCCACGCCGAGGCGATCCTGGGGATGGACATCAAGGGCCACACCGTGAAGGTGGTGTGGATCGAGCGGGCGAGCGAAATCGCCGAGGAGTACTACGCCTCGTTCACGCTCGATCGTGGCGCCAAGCTGCACCTGGGGATGTTGTCAGCGCAGGGCGGCGTCGAGATCGAGCAGGTGGCGGACGAGAACCCCGAGGCGATCGCCCGGATCCACGTCGATCCCGTCGACGGGCTCACCGAGGCCCAGTGCCGCGCCTGGGTGGAGGCGGCGAAGTTGAACCCGGCCGCGACCGAGGGCGCCGTCGACATCCTCCTCAAGCTGTACCGGGCGTACACGGAGGGCGACGCCGATCTGGTCGAGATCAACCCGCTGATCCTCACGCCCGACGGTCGGGTGCACGCGCTCGACGCCAAGGTGACGCTCGACGACAACGCGGTGTTCCGTCACCCTGACTACGTGGACTACGACGCCACCCAGGTGCGCGACCCGCGGGAGGAGTTCGCCCACGAGCAGGGCCTGCAGTACGTGGGTCTCGAAGGCTCGGTCGGCGTGATCGCCAACGGCGCCGGCCTCGCCATGAGCACGGTCGACATCGTCAACCAGGTGGGTGGCAGCCCGGCGAACTTCCTCGACATCGGCGGTGGCGCCAACGCCGACGTGATGGCGGGTGCTCTGGGGGTCATCACGAGCGATGCCAACGTCCGGTCAATCTTCATCAACATCTTCGGCGGGATCACCAAGGGCGAGGAGGTCGCCAACGGCATCGTGCAGGCGCTCGAGCGGGTGCAGATCGACGCACCGATCGTGATCCGCCTCGACGGCACGAACGCCGACGAGGGCCGCAGGATCCTCGAACCCCATCTGTCCGAACGGCTGCAGCTGCAGCCCACCATGCTCGACGCCGCGCGCCGCGCGGTCGAACTCGCGGGAGGCAGCGCCAAGTGAGCATCTTCGTCGACGAGACCACCAAGGTCGTCTACCAGGGCCTCACCGGCGGGCAGGGAAGCTTCTACGGCCCGTTGAACCGGGACTACGGCACGCAGGTGGTCGCAGGGACCAGCCCGAAGAAGGCCGGCACCGAGGTGGCCGGCATCCCTGTCTACGCGAACGTGGGCGAGGCCGTGGCGGCGACGGGCGCCACCGCGTCGTGCATCTTCATCCCGGCGCCCGGCGTGCGCGGCGCGGTCATGGAGGCCGCCGAGGCCGGCATCACGTTCATCGTGTGCATCACCGAGGGCGTGCCGGCGCACGACGAGGCGTGGTTCTTCAACAAGCTGCGGCGCGACTTCCCGGGCGTGCAGCTGCTGGGGCCCAACTGCCCGGGCATCATCAGCCCCGGCAAGGCGAACATCGGCATCACCGCGGGCCACATCGCCAAGGCGGGCGGGCCGGTGGGGATCGTCAGCCGTTCCGGCACGCTCACCTACCAGGCGCTGTACGAGCTCATGCAGAAGGACATCGGCGTCACCACCTGTGTGGGGATCGGCGGCGACCCGGTGCCGGGCACGAGCTTCATCGACTGCCTGCGCGCCTTCGAGGCCGACCCCGAGACCAAAGCCGTGATGATGATCGGCGAGATCGGGGGCTCCGCCGAGGAGGAAGCGGCCGACTTCATCAAGTCGTCGATGAGCAAGCCGGTGGTCACGTACATCGCGGGGGTCACCGCGCCGCCCGGCAAGAAGATGGGCCACGCGGGTGCGATCGTCTCGGGGGGGAAGGGCACGGCGGCCGCCAAGATGGATGCGCTGCGCGACGCGGGGGCCGAGGTCGGGCTCAACCCGACCGAGGCGGGCGAGTTGATGGCCGGGCTGGTCGCGAAGCTCTAACCGGAACGCGCCGGGCGCACCGGCCGCAACGCACGGCGCCGGCGCGCCGGCGACAGCTCACCGATCGCGTAGGTGCCGCGCGGCGACGCGGCGGGCGCGCCCGTGGTGGTGTTCGTAGCCCAGCGCGTCGGCCAGTTGCTTCACGACGTGGCGGCCGGCTATGCGGAAGCCGGTGAGGTGCAACGCGCGGTGGATCTCCGGGAGCGTCAGAGGCGTTCCCGCCCGCACGAGCACGCCCAGCGCCGCGAACCGCAGATCGGCGCCGCGCACCGGGATCGCGTTCGCGGTCGGGGGCGGGATCGGCGCCGGACCGCCGATGCGCGGCCGGCGGGTGTTGCGGAAGGCCCGACCCGGCTCCGCAGGCCACAAGCGGTCACGCAGCGCACGGATCTCGGTGCGCAGCGCGGTCATCTGGACCGCGAGCCGCTGCTGACGCTCGTCGACCGCGACCGCCGCCTCGATCAACCGGTCGCGACGCTCGAGCATCGCGTGGCGGTCGTGTAACGGCAGCAGGCGACGAGCGGAAAAGACCATCGGGACTCCCTCGGACGATGACGACCGGGGGAAGTCCGGCCAGCATGCCCGCGGGGTGTGACGCTCATCCGTTCGCCGCCACCCGCGGTCTTCGGTTCCGTCGGACCGAATTCGGCGGGCGATTCGTCGGGGTTGCTGGCCGATTCGGTGAGTCCTGGACCGATTCGGTCGGGCGATTCGTCGGGGTTGCTGGCCGATTCGGTGAGTCCTGGACCGATTCGTCGGGCGATTCGTCGGGGTTGCTGGCCGATTCGGTGAGTCCTGGACCGATTCGGCGGGCGATTCGTTCCGACGGGTACCGGGGTGAAGGTGTCGGCCCGGGGCAGTCAGGCGGCTTCGGGTGCGGAGGTGGTGGCCGTGGTGGAGGGGGCGGAGAAGGTGCCTCCGGGCGGCGCCGGGCCCGGTGGCACGGGCTCGAAGCCGTCGTCGGCCTCGCCGAGCACGGGTGCCAGCCACCACGCCACCGATCCCAGCATGAGGGCGAACCCGAGGGCGATGCCGCCGACCCCGGCGGCGTTGTCCGGCGCGATGTCGCTGAGCACGGCGACGAGGCCCCCGAACACCGCGAGGACACCGATCCAGGTGGTGGCCCGCCGGCGGTCGCCGTGCGCTCCCACCAGGCCGACGACCGCACCCGCCCCGACCGCGAGGAGACCGCCGAGCAGCACGCTGTCGTTGCCGCCGAGCACGACGGCGCCCACGAGCGTCTCGACCGCCCCCACCGCCACGAACGGGGTGGCCGCGCCTACGTAGCGCTTCCGGTCCAGCGCGACGCCGACGCCGAGGAAGGCCAGGCCGATCACGAGGGTGACCGCGGCGGTGGAGTCGGTGGTGTCGTCGATCGTGGTGAGCGACGACGACGAGGAGCTGCCGGTGACCCCGAAATTCGTGGACGACGACGAGCCGCTCGAGGTCGAGAGCTGGTTCTGGAACGGGACGACGTTCGTGCTGTCGCTCCCCGCGACCTCGAACGCGGCCCAGCTTGCGAACACCAGCAGAGTGCCGGCGAGGAACACGGCCCGCCCCTTCGTCCACGTCAGGAGGTAGAGCACCAGGTAGCTCACCAGGGTGAGGAGGTAGACCCCCCGGACCTCGGCCCGGCCCGCGTTGCCGCCCCCGAAGAACCCGAAGACGAAGATCAGCGGGACGGCCAGCACGACCGCGGTCACGCACGCGGCGCGCAGCGGGCCCGGCGCCCGGAAGCCCGCGGCGAGGGCGACCAGCACGAGCCCGAGGTCGAACAGCACCCCCGGGACCGTCGGATCGTCGCTCGAGACCTCGACGACGAAGGCGACCACGGCGACGACGAGGAAGGCTCCTGCCGCCGCGCCCAGCACGTGCGCGAAGCCGGGCCGGGGTCGACGCTCGACCCGCCACCCGAGACGGGCGGCCAACGACGGCCGCGCCGGCGCGACGATCCCGCTGTCAGTCATGACCGTGCCTCCCGCGAACGCCCGATGGTCTCGCGCGACCGACCCCGCACGGAGGCGGGGCCGGTCGACGAGTTGAGATGAGGTTCAGGCCGTCGGAGGCGCGGAGCCGCCCTTGGCGCCCCCGAGGGCACCGGGCAGCTCGCCCCCTTCCTTGGCCATGAGGTAGCCACCGACCGCGAGGCCGGCCGCGGCGACCAGGCTCACGTAGAGCCCGAACGCGGTGTAGTCGGTGTTGCTCAACCACTTGATCAGGATGAACACGAACGCCACCGCGCCACCCGCGAGGTGGACGACACCCCAGCCGACGCTGCCGAGCCGGTCCGGGAGGTCCACCCCCGTGAGCTTCTCGACGACGACGTGGGCGGCGAGGATGATCCCGATCAGGATCGCGATGATCGACCAGAACGAGTCCGGGCTCTGCCACCCGTTGCGGCTGTAGGTGCCGAAGGGCCCGAGGTCGACAGCTGTACCAGTGGAAGAAGCTGAACACGAGTAACACGACGCCGGAAACCGCTGTCGTCATCTCGCCGGGGGTCAATTTCTTGAGGTCCAAGGTCCTGCTCGCTTTCCCACGCTGTGGCGCCCACCACGGGGCACATCGGGAACTAGCCCACCATGAGTCGACTCTGAATGCAAGGATCCTCCACCCACCGGCCGATTGGCCCGACCGGCTCCGGGCCTCTCGGCTACGTTCAGAGCGTGGGTCGGATCGCAGTGCTGGCATCGGGGAGCGGCACGATCCTGCGCTCGATGCTCGAGCACGATCTCCCGATCGCCGTGGTCCTCGCCGACCGTCCCTGCGGCGCGCTCACCATCGCCGACGACGCGGGGATCCCCGTCGAGCTGGTCGAGCGCGCCAGCTACGGCGCCGACTTCGACCGCGTGGCGTACACCCACCAGGTGCTCGACGCGCTCAACCGCCATCGAGTCGACCTCATCGCCATGGCGGGCTTCGGCACCATCCTGTCGAAGCCGGTCCACGACGCCTTCCCCGACCGGATCGTGAACACCCACCCCGCGTTGCTCCCCGCCTTCAAGGGGTGGCACGCGGTCGACGAGGCGCTCGCCGCCGGGGTGAAGGTCACCGGATGTACTGTCCACTTCGCCCGTCTCGAGGTCGACGACGGGCCGATCCTGGCGCAGGAGGCGGTGCCCGTGCTCCCCGACGACACCGTCGAGACGCTGCACGAGCGCATCAAGGAAGTCGAACGGCGGATCTACCCGGAGGTCCTGCGGGCGTTGATCGCCGAACCATCGAACGATTCAGACGGAGGCGCATGATGCGCACGAGGATCACGAGGGCGCTGCTCTCGGTGTACGACAAGGCTGGCATCGTCGACTTCGCCCGCGAGCTGCAGCGGCGCGGTGTGGAGCTGGTGTCGTCGGGCGGCACGGCGAAGGCGATCGCCGACGCCGGGGTCCCGGTCACCGCGGTCGACGACATCACCGGCGTGCCGCCCATCCTCGACCACCGGGTCGTCACCCTCCACCCGAAGATCCACGGCGGGATCCTCGCCGACCGCTCGAAGCCGTCGCACGACGAGGACATGGCCACCTACGGCATCCGGCCGTTCGACCTCGTCGTGTCGAACCTCTACCCGTTCGCGAAAGACCCCGGCATCGAGACCATCGACGTCGGCGGTCCGGCGATGGTCAGGGCAGCGGCGAAGAACCACGCGTTCGTCACGATCGTCACCGACGCGGCGCAGTACGCGCCGTTGCTCGAAGAGCTCGACGCCAACGACAACACCGTCGGCGACGACACCCGCCGCGCGTTCGCGGTCGCGGCCTTCGCGAGCACCGCCGCGTTCGACGCCCAGATCGTCGCCTGGCTCCAGGCCGACGAGCAGTTGCCGCGCTACGTCGACCTCGCACTCGAGCGCACCGGCGATGCCCTGCGCTACGGCGAGAACCCCCACCAGCACGCCGCCCGCTACCGGATCAGCGGCACGAGCAGCTGGTGGGACGACGTCCGCCAGCACGCGGGGCTCGCGCTCTCCTACCTCAACCTCTACGACGCCGACGCGGCCTGGCGTCTCGTCCACGACCTGCACTTCGGGAACGGGGGCGACGGCCCCGCGGTCGCGATCATCAAGCACGCCAACCCGTGCGGCGTCGCGTTCGACGCCGAGCTGAGCGTCGCGTACCAGCGGGCGCTCGAGTGCGACGAGCGCTCCGCCTTCGGCGGCATCGTCGCGCTCAACCGCCCGGTCGACGCCGCGACCGCGACGAAGATGGTCGCCGGTCCGCAGGCCGACCTCGTGATCGCGCCCGGCTGGGAGCCCGGCACCGTCGACGCCCTGGTCGCCAAGCGCAAGAACACCCGCCTGCTCGAGGCGGGCCCGCCCGGAGCGGCCGGCCTCGACTTCCGCCAGATCAGCGGTGGCTACCTCGTGCAGGACGCCCACCACTTCGCGGCGACGCGCGGCGACTGGCGGGTCGTCACCAAGCGTGTCCCCACCGACGCCGAATGGCTGGACGCCGAGTTGGCGTGGCGCATCTGCGGCCACGTGAAGTCCAACGCCATCGTGCTGGTGAAGGACGGTCAGGCCGTGGGCATCGGGGCCGGACAGCAGAACCGCGTCGAAGCGGGCGAGATCGCGGCGAAGAAGGCGGCCGGCCGGGCCCGGGGTGGCGCCGGCGCGTCGGACGCGTTCTACCCGTTCCCGGACGGCATCGACGCCGCCGCGGAAGCCGGCGTCGCGGTGATCGTGCAACCGGGCGGCGCGATGCGCGACGAGGCCAACATCGAACGGGCCGACGAGCTCGGCGTCGCCATGGTGTTCACCGGTGAGCGCCATTTCCTGCACTAGACACGCCTGGGCGAGGAGGTTCGAGTGACCGCGAAGATGATGCCCGGGGGTCCTGTCGCCGACGCGGTGTTCGCCGATCTCGGACCGCGGGTCGAGAAGCTGCTGGCCAACGGCCACACCCCCGGCCTGGGGACCGTCCTCGTCGGTGACGACGGCGCGAGCGCGCGGTACGTCGGGATGAAGATGGAAAAGGCGCAGGAGCTGGGGTGGACGTCGCCCCACATCCACCTCCCGCAGGACGCCACCCAGGCCGACGTGCTCGCCGCGGTGCGCGAGTTCAACCACGATCCCGCGGTCGACGGGTTCCTCGTGCAGCACCCGACCCCGCCCCAGATCGACTTCGACGCCGCCATCATGAGCATGGATCCCGACAAGGACGTCGACGGGATGCATCCCGTGAACATGGGCCGGTTGGCGCTCATGATGCCGGGACCGGTCCCCGCCACCCCGGCCGGGATCGAGGCGCTGCTCGCGTTCTACGACATCGAGGTCGCCGGTCACGAGGTGTGCATCCTCGGGCGGGGCACGACGCTCGGCCGCCCGCTCGCGCTGTTGCTCTCCCAGAAGCGGCCGACGGCCAACGCCGCGGTCACCGTCGTGCACACCGGCGTGCCCAACTGGCCCGACTACACCCGCCGGGCGGGCATCGTGGTCGCGGCCGCGGGGGTGCCCGGCATCCTCCAGCCCGAGCACATCACGCCCGGTGCTGTCGTGGTGGGCGGCGGCGTGCGCTACGAGGGCCGGCGGCTGCTCCCCGACGTCGACGAGTCGTGCGAGGAGGTCGCGGGCGCGATCACGCCGCGGGTCGGGGGGGTGGGGCCCACGACCATCGCCATGCTGTTCCGCAACGCGGTCGAGGCCGCCGAGCGGAGGTCGAGCGCCCGATGAGCCTGCCCGATCCGGAGACCGCGGGTTCGGCCCTGGCGGCCTGCCCGCTCTGCGGCGCGCCGACGTCGCCGGCCGACGAGCGCTGCCGGGAATGCAACATGACGCTCGCCGGGATCGGCGGGCGCCCCGAGCCGTTCAACCGCCAGTCGCTCTGGCGGTGGGCCGCCGGCCTGCTCGCGGTCTACCTGGTGGTGCTGGTCGTCATCGTCCTCGCTCGCTGACCTCCGCGATCGGTGCGGTAGCGTCGCAGGCCATGTCGAGCGACCGTCACACCATCATCTACACCCACACCGACGAGGCCCCGGCACTGGCCACCAGGTCGCTGCTACCGGTCGTCAACGCATTCACCAACGTCGCCGGCGTGCACGTCGAGCTGCGCGACATCTCCCTCGCCGGCCGGGTCCTGGCCGCGTTCCCCGAGGCGCTGCGCCCCGACCAGCGAGTGAGCGACGATCTCGCCGAGCTCGGTGAGCTGGTGAACCGCCCCGAGGCCAACGTCATCAAGCTGCCGAACATCTCGGCGTCGATCCCGCAGCTGAAGGCGGCCATCGAGGAGCTCCGGGCCCGGGGCTTCCGGCTGCCCGACTACCCCGACGAGCCCGGCACCCCCGAGGAGCTCGACGTCAGGGCGCGCTACGACCGGGTCAAGGGCTCGGCCGTCAATCCGGTGCTGCGCCAGGGGAACTCCGACCGTCGCGCGCCGCTGTCGGTCAAGAACTACGCGAGGTCGCACCCGCAGCGGATGGGGGCGTGGGCACCCGACTCGAAGACACACGTCGCCACCATGCGGTCCGACGACTTCCGCCACAACGAGCAGTCCGTCACCTTCGACGCCGCCGACGACCTGAGGGTCGAGTTCGTGGCGCGTGACGGCAGCGTCACCGTGCTCAAGGAGTCGATCCCCGTCCTCGCCGGTGAGATCGTCGACGCGACGTTCATGAGCGCCCGGGCGCTCGACGCCTTCCTCGCGGAGCAGATGGCTGACGCCAGGGCGCTCGGCGTGCTGTTCTCGATCCACCTGAAGGCCACGATGATGAAGGTCTCCGACCCCATCATGTTCGGCCACGCGGTGAAGACCTACTTCGCCGACGTGTTCGCGAAGCACGCCGACACCTTCGACCGCATCGGCGTGAACGCGAACGACGGCATGGCCGACGTCCTCGCCCGCGTCGCCGCGCTCCCCGACGCGGAACGCGCCGCGGTCGAAGCCGATGTCGCGACCGCGCTGGCGTCGGGTCCGGCGCTGGCGATGGTCGACTCCGACAAGGGCATCACCAACCTGCACGTCCCCAGCGACATCATCATCGACGCGTCGATGCCGCCGATGATCCGCGACTCCGGGAAGATGTGGAACGCGGCGGGCGACCCCCAGGACGCCAAGGCGGTCGTTCCCGACTCGTCGTACGCGGGCGTGTACGCGGCGGTCATCGACGACTGTCGCACCCACGGCGCGTTCGACCCGGCGACGCTGGGATCGGTGCCCAACGTGGGACTCATGGCCCAGCAGGCCGAGGAGTACGGCTCGCACGACAAGACGTTCGAGATCCCCGCCGACGGCACCGTGCGGGTCGTGAACCGCGCCGGTGAGGCCCTGATGGAGCACGCGGTCGAGGCGGGCGACGTCTGGCGGGCGTGCCAGGCCAAGGACGCGCCGGTGCGCGACTGGGTGCGCCTCGCCGTGCTGCGTGCCCGCCTGTCCGGCGCGCCCGCGGTGTTCTGGCTCGACGCGACGCGCGCCCACGACGCGCAGCTCATCGCCAAGGTCGAGCGATACCTGCTCGAGCACGACACGTCGGGGCTGACGATCGAGATCATGGCGCCCGAGGCCGCCTGCCGGTACTCGCTCGAGCGGATCCGGCGCGGCGAGGACACCATCTCGGTCACCGGCAACGTGCTGCGCGACTATCTCACCGACCTGTTCCCGATCATGGAGCTGGGCACCAGCGCCAAGATGCTCTCGATCGTGCCGCTCATGAACGGCGGCGGCCTGTTCGAGACCGGGGCCGGTGGCTCGGCGCCGAAGCACGTCCAGCAGTTCGTGAAGGAGAACCACCTGCGGTGGGACTCGCTCGGGGAGTTCCTGGCGCTCTCGGCGTCGCTCGAGTTCCTCGCGCTGGCGACCGACAACGCGACCGCGCAGCTGCTCGCGGCCACCCTCGACCGTGCGACGGGCTCGGTGCTGAACGAGAACCGGTCGCCGTCGCGCAAGGTGCACGAGCTCGACAATCGCGGCAGCCACTTCTACCTGGCTCTCTACTGGGCCCGGGAGCTGGCGGCGCAGACCGACGACGGCGCCCTCGCCGCCCGGTTCGCCCCGATCGCCGAGGCCCTCGCGGCCGGCGAGGACGAAATTGTCGGGCAGCTCAACGAGGTCCAGGGGATGCCGGTCGATCTCGGCGGCTACTACCTCCCCGACGAGCGACGCGTCACCGAAGCCATGCGCCCGAGCGCGACGTTCAACGCGATCATCGACGCTGTCTGATCCACGCTCCGAGCGTTTCGGGGGCGACGATCTAGGATCGTCATCCGGTGCGGCGGCGCGCGCCGAACCACTCTCGGAGGATCGGTCGTGCTCCTCGCCGAGTTGAACATCCGACACACTCGCAGGCACATGCCGACGCGCCGCGTGGCCATCGACCACGGGTACCTGCCCACCAGCGGAGCCGCGTTCGGTGGTGTGCTGCTCGGCGCGGTGATCGCCGAGCACGTACCCGAACTCGACGAGGAGCAGGTCGATGCGCTCGACCACCTCGCCGACGTCGCCCGCCGTGGCTTGACCGTGCCGCGCATCGCGTTGCGGTACCGGCTCCAGCGCGACACCCACGGCCTCGACCTGTCGCGTCACCGGATCGTCAGCGCCGCGGTCGAGCGGGGTTCGGCGCGCCCGATCCTCGAGCTGGACCTCCACGGGCCCCCCGCCCCGCAGGTGATCGGTGCGCTCATGGCCGCGTCGCAGCTCCCGGCGTCGGGCCGTACCGTGGCCTTCCGGTTCGTCGACGCGGCCATCGCCCGCCCCGGTGCGTTGCCCGAGGGCCTCGAGGTCCGGCGCCTGGTCGAGGGGCTGCCGGGGGTGCGGCCGCCGGCGCCCGGCACCGAGACCGGTGTCGGTTCGGGTCGCGGCATCGGGCCGGGACGGGTGGCAGGGGATCCCCTCGGAGCGGCGCTGGGCGATGGAGGTGCTCGGGCTGCACGCGGGCCTCGCCATCGAGCGTGACGACGTGCAGCGGCGGTTCCGCCGGCTGGTGCGCCTGGCGCACCCCGACCACGGTGCGGGGAGCGCGGGCGCGGCCGAGCGCATCGCCGAGCTCACCGAGGCGAGGGAGCTGCTGCTCGGTGTGATCGCTTCGGCCGGGAGAGGACCAGCCGGGTAGGTTTCGCGCATGGCTGCGAACCCCCTCCACGTCACCGTCACCGGCGCCGCGGGCCAGATCGGCTACGCGCTCGTGCACCGCATCGCCAGTGGCCAGTTGCTCGGACCCGACCAGCCGATCGTGCTGCGCCTGCTCGAGATCGAGCCCGCGCTGCCCGGCGCTCGAGGGCGTGGTCATGGAGCTGGAGGACGGTGCCCACCCGTTGCTCGTCGGCATCGAGGCGACCGCCGACCTCGAGACCGCGTTCGACGGCACTTCGTGGGCACTGCTCGTCGGTTCGATCCCGCGCAAGGCGGGGATGGAGCGGGGTGATCTCCTCTCGGTCAACGGTGGGATCTTCAAGCCCCAGGGCCGAGCCATCAACGACCACGCGGCGAGCGACGTGCGTGTGCTCGTGGTCGGGCAACCCCTGCAACACCAACTGCCTGATCGCCCGCTCCAACGCACCCGACGTCCCCGCCGACCGCTGGTTCGCGATGACACGCCTGGACGAGAACCGCGCCAAGACCCAACTGGCCAAGAAGGCCGGAGTGCCGACCCGCGAGGTCACCAACGTGGCGATCTGGGGCAACCACTCGGCGACCCAGTTCCCCGACTTCGCGCACGCGCGGATCGACGGCACGCCCGGTCCCCGAGGTCATCACCGACACCGCGTGGTTGCAGGGCGAGTTCATCGAGACGGTGCAGAAGCGCGGCGCCGCGGTCATCGAGAAGCGCGGCGCGTCGTCGGCCGCGTCGGCCGCGCACGCCGCGATCGGCTCGGTGCAACAGCATCCACTTCGCCACGCCGGGCGACGACTTCCACTCGGTGGCGGTGTGCAGCTCGGGTGAGTACGGCGTACCCGAGGGCCTGCAGTTCGGCTACCCGGTCCGCAGCGACGGGTCGGCGTGGACGGTCGTCGAGGGCATCGAGCACGACGAGTTCGCGGCGGCCAAGATCGCCGTCACCACCCAGGAGCTCGTCGACGAGCGCGACGAGGTACGCAACCTCGGCCTGCTCGGCGGGTGACCGGCGACCGTTGAACGGCGAGTGGTCGCTGGAGTTCGCCGACGACGGGGGCGTCAGCGGATCGTTCTCGCTGCGCGTCCCCCGCGAGCAGCAGCCGGCCACGTTCTCGGCCCGGCTCGTGCTCCCGGACACCGGGGTGGTCGTCGTGCACGACGACGACGTCGCGCCGCCGCACGGCGAGCAGCTCGTCGTCCGCGCCGAAGGACTCTGGGCCGAGCTGGTGTGCGAGACCCCGGGCGAGCACTGGAGCTTCGGGCTCGAGGCGTTCGGCGTCCGCTTCGACGACGAGCGCGAGGCGGCCACGAGCGACCGCGGTGAGCGGGTGGCCGTGGGCTTCGACCTCGAGTGGGAGACGCCCGACCGGGTGCTACGGCGAGCTGCTCCTCGGCCGTCGCCGCATCGAATTCGACGGCCGCGGCACGTTCACCGGCTGAAGCGGGCGGGCCGACCGTCAGCCGGGCGCGCAGTGCGTGCCGGGCGCGGGTACGGAGCCGGCGGTGAGGTAGGCGTCGACGGCGTCGTCGATGCACGCGCTGATCCGCCGCGCCGTAACGCGGTGTGCTCGGTGCTGTCGAAGGTCAGCAGCTGCGAACCGGGGATCCGCCCCACCAGCGCCTGCGCGCCCGCGTACGGGGTGGCCGGGTCGCCGGTGGTGCCGATCACGAGGACCGGCGGCGCGCCCTGCACGCTGGACGTCGCCGAGCTTGTCGCCGTGGGCGGGCCGGGGCATCCCGACGCACGGGGCCGTCGCCCACGAACCACCCCACGGTGGCAACTGGGCCTGGAACGTCGCGACGTCGGCGAGCTCCTGGGTGGTGGTCGGCGTCGTGCGGGCGGGCCGGTCGACGCAGCTGATCACCGCGTTGGCCTCCACCAGCGGGTTCCATGTCCCGGCGGGATCGCGACCGAGGTACTGGTCGGCGGCCGCCAGGAGCGGACCGCCCCAGCCCTGGCGGAGCGCGGTCAGCAGGTCGTCGGCGAGGAGCGGCCAGCCACGCGAGCGGTCGTAGAGCAGCGAGATCACCGCGCTCTCCAGCAGGCTCGGTGTGAGGGTCCCGTCGCGGGTGACGCCGCCGGCCTGGTACGACGCGGGGAGCGGCTGCTGGTCGACGCGGGCGATGAGCTGTTGCAGCACGTCGCGCGGTGCGCCGGCGTCGGTGAGCGAACACTGCTCCTGCTGGCACCAGTCGAGGAAGGCGCCGAGCGCCCGCATGAAGCCCTGGGCCTGCGCGTAGGCGTAGTCACGCGCCGGGAGCCAGTAGTCGGGCGGACCGTCGAGCACCATGGCGCGGATGGTGGTGGGGAACATCTGCGCGTAGGTGACGCCGACGATGCTCCCGTACGAGTAGCCGAGGTAGGTGAGCTTCGGCTCGCCGAGCGCGGCGCGGATCGCCTCCACGTCGCGGGCCACGTTGCGGGTGCCGACCTGCCCCGCGTACGCGCCCATGCGTTGGGTGCACCCCTTCGCGAACACGCGGTTGAACGCGTGTACCGCGTCGAGCTGGGCCCGAGTGGCCGGCACGGCCGCGATGCCGCCGCTCAGGTCGAGGAACGCGTCGTCCACGCAGTCGAGAGGACGCGACGCGCCGGTGCCGCGCGGGTCGAAGCTGACGACGTCGAAGCGCGCCCCGGACGACGTCGGGCAGGCGTGACCACGTGGCGCGCAGGTAGTCGACACCCGACTCGCCGGGTCCGCCGTAGTTCACGACCAGCGAGCCGAGGCGATCGGCCGGGGACTCCGCCGGATGACGGATCAGCGCCAGCGGCACGCGGTCGGCGCCTTGCTGTTCGGTCGTCTTCGTCCAGTCGACGGGCACGGTCAGGGTCGCGCACTGGAAGCCGTCGCCGCAGTCTGCCCACGCGAGGGTGGCGTCGAACGGCGGCAGGGGTGGCCACGTCGTGGTGGTGGTGGCGGAAGGCTTGGGCTTGGACTCGGGCGTGGCGCCGGCGGCGGCCAACCCGCCGAGGCCCAGCGTGACGACGAGCAGCCCCAGGACGGCGCGGCGGATCACGGCCAGGTGGGATCGCCCCAGGGGCTCGGGAGCCCGAGCTTGCCGGGGTTGAGGATCCCGTGCGGGTCGAGCGCCGCCTTGGCGGCCTCCAGCACCGAGAAGCCCTCGCCCAGGGCCTCCCGGACGAAGCGGGCGCGGTTGAGGCCCACGCCGTGGTGGTGGCTCAACGCAGCACCACTCGAGAGCGTCGCCCGCATCCCCGCGTCCCACGCCGCCCGGTAGAAGACCTCACGGTGGTCCATCGGCGGGCGTCCTCCGAAGGTGAAGTAGAGGCACGCGCCGTCGCCGTAGGAGTGGGAGAGGTGGGCGGACGCCAGCAGCATGTGGTCGACCCCCCGCAGCGCGGCGAGCACCCGCTCGTAGACCGCACCGAGGTCCGACCACCGCGCCGCGACCTCCATCGTGTCGACGACGTAGCCCTCGGCGATGAAGCGCCCGAGCGCCGAGACGTCGTTGCGGGTCTCGAGCCAGCGGTCCACGAGGCCGTCGTCGGCGGGAGCGGCGCCGGCTCCGGGCCCGGACGGCGCCGCGGTGCACTCGGCCTGCACCACCCGGAGCACGGCGCCGATGAGGTCGGGGTCGCCCTCGTCGAGCAGGAGCAGGATCGCGTCGCTCCCGGTTCCGAAATGGCGGTCGGCTTCGACCGGGTCGTAGAGCCGCAGCACCGCGGGCGTCGCGCCGCGCCGCAGGATCCGACGGCACGCGTCGAGCCCGTCGGGGAACCGGCCGAAGCGGAACGCGGCGCGCACCTCGGCGGGCGGTGCGGGATGCACGCGGAGGCGTGCGCCCGTGATGATCCCGAGCGTGCCCTCGCTCCCGACGAAGAGCTGGGTGAGATCGGGGCCGACGGCGGCGCGCGGCGCGCCACCGGTGTGCACCACCCGGCCGTCGGCCAGCACCACGTCGAGGCCGACGACCATGTCCTCGATCTTCCCGTAGCGGGTGGACATCTGGCCCGCGCTGCGACACGCCAGCCACCCGCCCACGGTGGACAGGTCGATGGACTGGGGCCAGTGGCCCAGGGTGACGTCGTGCTCGGCGCGCAGCGTGGCCTCCAGCGGGGCGCCGAACGTACCCGCCCGCACGTCGAGCACGAGCGCGGCGTCGTCGACGGCGATGATGCCCTCGATGTCGGTGAGGTCGAGGACCACCCCGCCGTGCACCGGCATGCTGGCACCGCAGACACCGCTGCGGCCGGCCGCGGCCGTCACGGGAATGCGCGCGTCGTCGCACACGCGCAGGACGGCCGCCACCGCGGAGGTCGTCGTGGGTCGTGCCACCGCCGCCGGGCGCGTGACCGGGGTGCCGTCGGCGGCCCAGATCATGGCGAGCGGCCACCAGTCGCGACTCGCGGTGTCGAGCGCGTCCGGTTCGACGACGACCCGGCACACGTCACCCAACCGCGCCAGGACCGTGGTGGGGACCTCGACGACCGAGCCCCGCAGGGGGCTCACGCGAGCGCGTCCCGCTCGGTGGCGACCGAGGCCCGGTACGACGCGACCTGTGCGTCGCGCTCGGCCGGTGACCACCCGAGCTCGGGCGTCAGCAGGTCGGCCACCGCGCCGGCGGCGCCGTCCGACTCGTCGCGCGCCAGCAGGCGTGCTCGGGTGCGGCGGCTCAGCACGTCGTCGAGCGTGTGCGCCATCTCGTAACGGGCGGCGTAGACGGCTTCCGCCCGCAGGTAGGGCAGGCCGGGGACGAGCGACCCACCGAGGCCCGGGTCGGCGGCGACGAGCGCGAGGACGGTGCTCGCATCGGTGCCGAAGCGCCCGGCGAGATGCTCGTGGGTGCTGGGCTCGAGTGCCGCCACCGGCGGGTCGATGCCTTCGCCGCCGAACAGCCGGAGGTGCTTCGTGCGCGACGGGCGCTTCCCGGTGCCGAGCACCTCGACGACGGCGTCGACCGCGTCGACCGCCATCCGCCGGTACGTGGTGAGCTTCCCGCCGGTCACGGTGATCACGCCGGTGGGCGCCACCCGCACCGCGTGACGGCGGGAGAGGTCGGCCGTGCGGCTGCTGCGGCCCGAGCGCAGCAGTGGGCGGAGGCCGGCCCAGGTGCCGATGACGTCGGACCGCGTCACCGGCTCGCCGCTGACGCCGTTGAGCGCGCCGAGCAGGTAGTCGACGTCGGCTGCGGTGCACGGCGGGTCGTCGAGGGGCCCGTCGTAGTCGGTGTCGGTGGTGCCGATGTAGGTCGTGTCGCCCCACGGGACCACGAACACCGAGCGGTGATCGCCGGCGACGGGCACGATGGCGGCGATGTCGTTGCGCACCTTGGCCCAGGGCAGCGTGATGTGGATGCCCTTCGCCGGCCGGATCGAATCGGGATGCGCGCCCTCGTCGAGGGCCCGCACGTCGTCGGACCACACGCCGGCCGCGTTGACGATGGCCCGTGTGCGTACGACGAACTCCTCGCCTTCGGCCTCGACGCGCGCGCCGACGACGCGGTCGTGGTCCTTCACCACGCCGCGCAGCGCCGCGTAGTTCGCGATCGCGGCGCCGTGCACTGCCGCGGTGCGCACGATGGTGAGGGTGAGCCGGGCGTCGTCGGCCTGCGCGTCGTAGTAGACGTACGCGCCGGCGAGCCGTTCGCGCGCGAGCGTCGGCATGTGCGCGACGGCGGCATCGATCGAGACGCGGTGGTGACGTCGTCCGATGCGGACGCCACCGGTGAGGTCGTACATCCAGAGCGCGCTGCCGAGCACGCGTGCCAGGCGTCGGTCGATCATGCCGCCGCGCGCAGGAGAGGGACGAGGAACGGGAGCACCCGCACGAGGTGCGGGCGCGTTCTCCAGCGCGCGCTGGCGCTCGTAGAGCGCCTCGTAGACCAGGCGGATCTCGCGCTGCTGGAGATAACGCAGCCCGCCGTGCACGAGCTTCGAGCTCTTCGAGCTGGTGCCCGACGCGAAGTCGTCGCGCTCGACGAGGGCGGTGCGCAGGCCGCGCGAGGCGGCGTCGAGCGCCACGCCGGCACCGGTGATGCCGCCGCCGACCACGAGGACGTCGAAGGATTCCCCGCGGAGCCGTTGCAGCGACCCGGCACGATCGAGGCGGCCGCCGGGGGCGCCACCGTCAGCGGACGAGGTCACCCCGCCAGGTTACCGGCTGGTAACCAGATCGCCGCCGGCGGTCGCCCGGACCTTGGGCGCGGTCCGCCAGGTCAGGAGCATCGCGGCGCCGAACACCGCGGCCACGCCCAGCACGACCGCGGACGCGGCGGGCAGCAGGTCGTTGGCATCGGTGCCGGCGGTCAGCAGGTGGATCGTGACCATGGCGAGGACCACGTAGCTGAGCACGTGGATCCCCCGCCACACCTTGGGCGAGAGGTGCTGGCGCACGAGCGACGTGCCCTCGATGACGAGCAGCAGGTACATGGAGACGACGCCCCACGCCACCGCGAGGGGGTGCCACGACGACGCCATCGGCACCAGCACGTCGGCAAGGCCGAACGACACGAAGCCGTCGGCGACGATGGCGACGACGTGCACCGCGACGAACGCGATCGCGAGCGCGCTCAGGTAGCGGTGGGTCGAGAGCATCCACGAGGGGCTCGGGTGCCGGCCGAAGGCGCGGATCGCGTGCAGCAGCCCCCAGGTGCACGACGCGACCACGAGTCCCCAGGCCACGAGGCCGCTCGCCCGTGCGACGTACCACCAGAAGTGGGACGCCACGCCGTCAACTCCCGCCCGTGCGGGTCTGGGGCTGGGGGGAGTACTGCGGGACGTCGCCGGTGGTACCGCTGGTCCCACTGGTACCGCCGCTGCCGTCGTACGGGCTGGGGTAGACCGACGACGGGGCCCCCGAGACGGGGGAATCGACGGAGCCGGTGCCGTCGGACACTGCGGGCTGCGAGGCGTCGGCGGTGTGGTCGCCCGCGGCCATGAACCCCGCGAGCACGCCGGCGACGCCGATGCTGAGCCCGGCCGCCACGATCCGGCCCTGCGTGCTGAGCTTCCGGCGAGCCATGCCCCGATTGTCGCCGCGCGACCTTGTGGAATTCCTGAGAGCTGGGTCAGACGCGGTGAAGAACGGCGGTCGCCGGGCCGGGAAGGTCAGACGACGGTGCCGGGGAGGCCGTCGTCGGCGACGACCTCGTAGTCCTCGACCACCCAGGCGCGCATCCCGCCCTCGACGTTCACGACGTCGTAGCCGGCGCCGACGAGCGCTTCGGCGACGGCGCGCGAGCGGCCGCCCGATCGGCAGATGGCGACGATGCGGGCGTCCCGCGGGAGCTCCTGCACGCGGGCTCGGGATCTCGCCGAGCGGGATCCAGGCCGCCCCGGGCGTGTGCCCCGCGGCCCATTCGTGGGCTTCGCGCACGTCGAGCAGGACCGCGCCGGCGGTCACGAGGCGGTACGCCTCGTCGACGCTCACGTCGGACACGGCATCGGCGCTCATCGTTGCTCCTGCGTTCTGGTCTCCGGGGTTCGGACCGGCGGCGACCGGGAGGCCGGCGCCGGTCCACGCACCGTACCCGCCGACGATGTCGGAGACGTCGGTGAAGCCGGCGGCGCACAGCACACTGGCGGCGATCGCCGAACGGTACCCACCGGCGCAGTACACGACCGTCGGCGCGCCGGTGACCAGCTCGGCGACCGCGTCGACCAGGAGGGGGAGGGGCGTCACCCGCGCGGTGGGGGATGGTGCCGAGCGCCACCTCGCCCGGGTTGCGGATGTCGAGGAGCTGGAGGTCGGGTTCGAGATCGCGGATCTCGGCGAACTGCTCCACGGTGAGCCGCGAGCTGCGGTGCACCAGCTCGGGGTGCTCGAGCGCGACCCGACTCGGGTCGTCGAGCTGTCCGGCCACGCGGTCGAACCCGATGCGGGCGAGCCGCACCTTGGTCTCGAGTGCGGCCGCGGGGTCACCCACCAGCACGATGTCACGGTCGCCGGGGATGATGTCGCCCGCGTACTCGGCGAACCGGCCCTGGAGCCCGACGCCGAGCGCCCGGCGCAGGTGCCCGGCCCCGAAGTCGTTCGGTTCGCGGGTGTCGAGGAGCACGGCGCCCTCCTCGACGCGCGCGAGCACGTCGTCGAGCGGGAGGAGCGGGGGAGGAGTGTGCTCGTCGAGCAGGGGGCGCAGCTGGCGGTTCCGGGTGGCGTCGAACTCGAAGTAGTTGGGCCGCGCCGGTTGGCCCTCGGTGACGCGGGCCACGAACTCGGCCTCGGTCATCGGCGCGAGCGCGTAGTTGAACCGGCGCTGGTCGCCGAGGGTGGAGCTGGTCTCGGTGGAGAGCTGCTTGCCGCACGCCGAGCCCGCGCCGTGCGCCGGGAACACCCGCGCCGCGTCGGGCAGCGTGAGCAGCTTGTCGTGGATCGAGTGGTAGAGCAGGCGCCCGAGGACGTCGGCGGTGTAGCCGGTCCCCGCCGACGCCAGAAGATCGGGCCGGCCGACGTCGCCCACGAAGAGCGTGTCACCGGTGAGGACGCCGTAGGGCACGGGGTCGTCGGGGTGTTCCCGGACGACCACGCAGATCGACTCGGGCGTGTGGCCCGGCGTGCTCAGGATCTCGAGCTCGACCGTGCCGAGCGAGAGGCGCTGGCCGTCGTGGAGCGGCTCGATCTCGAACTCGACCGCCGCCGCGTCGCCGTAGGAGATGACCGCGCCGGTGCGGGCGGCCAGCTCGAGGTGCCCGCTGAGGAAATCGGCGTGGAGGTGGGTCTCGATCACCCGCTCGATGGTGAGTCCGGCGGCGGCGGCCTCCTCCACGTAGACCTCGACGTCGCGGCGTGGATCGACCACCACGGCACGCCCGGTGCCGTCGTCGCCCACGAGGTAGGAGGCGTGGGAGAGGCAATCGAGGTAGTGCTGCGTAAAGATCAACGCCATGTCAATTGGCCGGACCTTTCCTTGATTTCACGGCCCCAGTGTGACAGGTTTCACTCTAAGTAGTCGTATACTTGCTGAGAGTGAAACGACTCTCGGCGGGCATCGTCGCACCTGGACGAACGTACCCGAACGACCCCCACGGTTGGCCCCGAATCGACGGCAGGAGGCTCATGGGACCACGGCGCATGACCGCCCTCTTCGCGGCGCTCGCCCTCGGACTGGTGCTCGCGACCGCGGGCGCCGCCGCGGCCGCATCGGCCTCGTGGCCGGGGTCGGCGTCGGTGCGGGAGTCAGGTCCGGAGACCCACCACCGACCCGGCTCGGAGCCGGGTACGGGCGAGGGGTCGTGGACCCCGGACCCGGTCACGGTCCCCGTCACCGAACCATCGCCCGGCGCAACCGCCGGGCACTGGCGCGCGTCCGACGGCGGCCTGGAGAAGGGTTCGACCCGAGGATCCCCCGACCGCCCGTCGGACGGCACGAACGGCTCGACGAACGGATCGTCGGGCGGCTCGACCGGCGCCCACGACGACGGGAGCAACCCGGGGGAACCCTCCGCGGGTGGAGGCGTCGATGCCGCGGGTTCGCCCGCCGGCCTACCGTTGACACCCGTGGTGGCGCCCGCCGCGGCCGCGAACGGACCCGCCCCCGCCGCGGCCGCGGCGTCGGCGCCGACCGCCGTCGCCGACGGGAGCGGGCCGAGCGTCGCCGGTGACGGCGCGACCGGTACCGCGGCCGCGAACGGACCCGCCTTCGCCGCGGCGGCACCGGCTCCGCTCGCGGCCGTCCCGGACCCGTTGTCGCTGGCGGGCCTGCCGCGACTGGGGTCGTTCGGTCAGGTCGCGGCCTCGGTCGGCGACGGCCCCGCGTCGGCCCGGGCGCTGCTCGCAACGCCGGCCGGGCGCTCGCTCACCGTGCTCGGCGGGCTCCTGCTCGCGATCCTCCTGTTCCTCGTGGTCCATCGCCGGCTCGATCGGAGCGATCCCAGGCTGGCGGCGGCCCGGCTCGGGCACGACGCCTCCCGCTTCCGGTGAGCAGGTCGCGCGGCGCAGAGGTGTCACCCGTCTCCGACCGCCTGCTCGTGCTGCAGTTCGTGCGGCTGTTGATCGTCATCGCGCTGCTGGTGGTACCCGCGTTCGCAGGTACCACCACGACCTCGGTCGTCGCGATCGCGCTCGCCTATCTCGCGTTCGTCGCCGTCGTCGACGTGGCGCGGCGCTTCCTTCCCGGGCGTGCGCCGGCGCTCGTGTCCTGGACGGTGCTGGTCGACGGCGCGGCCGTGGCGCTGGCGGTCGCCCTCACGGGTGGCTACCGCAGCCCGTTGCTCTTCCTCGTGTTCCTCGACGTGATGGCGGTGACCCTCGTCGCGTCGTACCGCACCGGGTTGAAGCTGGCCGTGTGGTGCGCGCTGTTGCTCCTCGTCGCGCACGCGGCCGCTACTGCGGGGGTGATCGACGAAGCCGGGTTCGTCGACGACCGCATCGCCATCGTGAGTGCGGTCACGTTCCTCCTCTTCGCGGCCTGCACCGCGCTGTTCTCGGCGGTGAACGAACGCTCGCTGCGTCACAGCCGTGCCCAGCTCGAGTTCCTCGTCGAGCTGGGGGCCGAACTGGAGCGGGCGATCCGCCAGGACGACGTGATGGCGACGCTCGTCCGGCACTCGTGCAGCCGGCTCGGCTTCGCCCAGGCCGTCGTGCTCATGCGCACGGGCCACCAGTGGGAAGGCGTGTGCGACGACGGCGTGGTCGAGGCCTACGTCCGTGTGGCCGATTACGACGCGCCGCTCGTGGTGGAGACGTGGTCCGGCGGGACGCCCATGCTGGTGCGCATGGTCGACGACGACCTCCTCGATCTCGTGCTGCCCGGAGCGCAGAACGTGGTCGTCGCGCCGGTCGCGGTCGACGACGACGATCTCGGTGTCGTCGCCGCCGAGTGGGGCGGCGGCTCCGAGGCGCGGATCCCCTCGTCGACGGTCGACGCGTTGGCGCAGGCGGCGATGCACACCGCACTCGCGCTGCGGAACGCGCGACTGCTGGACGAGATCGAACGGTTGGCGACGCGCGACTCCCTCACCGGCCTCGCCAACCGCCGCCTGTTCGACGAGTCGTTGCACCGAGAGATGGCGAGATCACAGCGACTGGCGACGCCGCTGAGCCTGCTCGTGCTCGACGTCGACCACTTCAAACAGGTCAACGACACCTACGGGCACCAGATCGGCGATGCGGTCCTTCGAGAGGTCGCCAACGCGCTCGTGACCAACACCAAGAACTTCGACGTCGCGGCGCGGTACGGCGGCGACGAGTTCGTCGTGCTCCTTCCCGGCTGCAGCCGTTACGACGCGGTGGGTGTGGCGCAACGCGTGCGCAGCGGGATCGCGGCACACGTCGGTGAGGCCCCCGTCACCATCAGCGTGGGCATCGCGACGACGCCCGACAACGCCGCCGACGCCGAACGGCTCATCGCCGCGGCCGACGCCGCGCTCTACGAGGCCAAACGCACCGGTCGCGACCGGGCGGTCGCCTCGACGCGTGGCGCGGTGGCGATGCCGACGTCGCTCAACTGGTCTGCGCCGCTCGCGCGCGGTGCCTGAAGCAGCCGGTCAGGCCGTCTCGGCACCGAGGAGCTCGATGGCGAGCGCCCGCAGCTCGTTGTGGTGGGCCTTCCCCGCGGCCGAACGTTGCAGCGAGTCCACGAACAGGAACCGTCGGGGGGTCTTGTAGCCGGCGATCCGGGCCCGGCACCACGCGGTCATCTCCGCCTCGTCGAGGTAGTGGCCGTCCACCACCTGCACGAGCGCGATCACCTGCTCGCCGAAGCGTGGGTGGGGGACCCCGACCACGACGCAGTCGAAGACGCTGGCGTGCTTGCGCAGCTCGGCCTCGACCTCCTCGGGGTAGACCTTCTCGCCACCGGTGTTGATGCACGCCGAGCCGCGTCCGAGCAGCCTCACGGTGCCGTCGGCGTCGACGGTGGCGTAGTCGCCGGGCACCGAGTAGCGACGGCCGTCGAGCATCTTGAAGGTGGCGGCCGTCTTCTGCGGGTCCTTGAAGTAGCCGAGCGGGATCCGGCCACCCATGGCGACGAGGCCGACCTCCTCGGTGCCCGGTTCGACGTCGCGTCCGGTCTCCTCGTTCACGACGCGGACGCGGTCGTTGACGGTGAAGCGGGCGGGCGCGAGGATCCCGTCGGCCGCGCTCGCCGAACTCCGGGGGCCCAGGCCCTCCGACGCGCCGAGGGAATCGACGATGGTGAGCTGGGGCAGGTGGGCGAGCAGTCCCTGCTTGACCGCGGGGCTGAAGACCACGCCCGACGATGTGATCGCCCGCATCGCGGTGAGGTCCCACCGGTCGGGGGCGTCGTCGAGCGCGTCGAGCAGCGGCCGGGCGAAGACGTCACCCACGATCGTGAGCACCCCCACGGCGTCGCGCTCCACGGTGTCCCAGACCAGTTCGGCGTCGAGACCCTGGCGGTCGACCAGCACGACGGTGCCGCCCCCCGCCAGCGCGCTCATGGCCGCGAACAGGCCGGTGCCGTGCATGAGCGGTGCTGCCGGCAACAGGGTCGCGGCGCGTTTGCCGGCCCGGGCGGCGGCGAAGGGGTCCGGGGGTTCCGGTGCGCCGGGGTGTGACGAGACCCACAGCGCGACGTACAGGTCGTCGTTGCGCCACATGACGCCCTTGGGCATCCCGGTGGTGCCCCCGGTGTAGAGGAAGATGAGGTCGTCGCCGTCAGGTGGACGCGGTGACCACTCCCGGGCCGGTGCCGCCGACGCCAGCGCGCGTTCGTAGGGCTCGCCGGCTTCGAGGAGCAGCGGGCGCCACGGTTTGGGGATCCGTTTGGCCGCCGACTTCACCACCTTGGCGAACTCGGGCCCGTACACCACTGCCTTGGCGTCGGAGTTGTCCAGGAGATAGTGCAGCTCGTTCGCCTGGTAGCGGAAGTTGACGTTGACGGGGACGCAGCCGAGCTTCAACGCGGCGTAGAACGTCTCGAGGTACTCGGGACGGTTCGTGAGATCGATGGCGATCTTGTCGCCCGGCTCGACGTGCGCCTCGGTCTGGAGGTGCCAGGCCAGGCGCGCCGCGCGGTCGGAGAGCTCGGCCCACGTGACGTGACGGTTCCCGCAGACGAGCGCGTCACGATCGGGCACGATCTGGGCGATGCCGTCCCAGACGGCCGCGAAGTTCCAACCTGACATGTGACGATGCTAACGAGATGCAGCGGAGCGGAATCGACCGTGACGGTGGCCGAGATGCAGCGGCACGCGGAACACGTTCAGGTTCGTCTCAGGTGGTTCGCGAGAAGATGCGCCGGAACTCGTCGTCGGAGGGAGCACGGTGATCGGGAGGCACAACATCCGCAGAGGTCTCGTCCAGGTGGTGGGGTTCGTCGCGCTGGCCGCGTTGCCGGTGCTGGCGCTCAACTCTCTCGCCACCGCCGACACGGGTGCTGCGTCGGGATCCGGCGCGGCGCACCCGAGACATCCGGCGCTCTCCGAGGCGCAACGCCAGTGCCTGGCCGATCAGGGGGTGGCCCGGCCGGCCAAGCCCGCGGACGGCTCCCGACCGCAGCTCACCCCGGAGCAGCGCGACGCGCTGCGCCAGGCACGCGAGGCGTGCGGCCTCCCGTTGATGGCCGCTCCCGGCCCCGGGGGCCACCCGGCGCTCTCCGAGGCGCAACGCCAGTGCCTGGCCGATCAGGGGGTGGCCCGGCCGGCCAAGCCCGCGGACGGCTCCCGACCGCAGCTCACCCCGGAGCAGCGCGACGCGCTGCGCCAGGCACGCGAGGCGTGCGGCCTCCCGTCAGGGCCGCCAGGGCCGCACGGCGACGAGGCGACTGCTTAGGCCGGATCCACCCCGGGTCACCGGCCTCCCGGCTGGGGATCGCCGACGTCGAACCACCAGCCGGCGAGGTGCTCCATCTCGCCGACCGTCGCCCGGAGCTCGTCGCTGAGGGGCCCGGGATGGCGTTGCCCGACGGCGATCGCCACCGACCGGTAGTACCAGAGCTGGTCGGCGGCGCCCGCGTGGAACCGCTGCCAGGTCTCGGGACCGTGCCGGCGGAGGTCGGCGACGATCGAGCGGGTGTTGGCGAGGGCGTCGGCGGTGCGGACCCGCAGCACCGGTGTGGGAGTCGCCGGGTCGCGCAGGTGCGCGAGCGACTCCTCCTTGCGGGCCCGCCAGGTCGCCGCGCCGCGCTGCTTGCGCTTGAGCGGCTTCCCGTCGAGGGTCTCGGTGCAGCCCTTGACGATGCGCGTCACCTTGCGCCCGAACCGACGCCGGATCTTCTTCGGCTTGACGCCGGCGTCCTCGACGGCGTCGTGCAGCAGCGCGGCGATCGCCTCGTGCTCCGACCCGCCGTCCTCGAGGACGAGCGCGGCCACCGCGAGCAGGTGGGACACGTAGGGCACGTCGCTGCCCTTGCGGGTCTGGCGGCCGTGGAGGGTCGCTGCCCACTCGACCGCGCTGCGAAGCGCGGGCCGAGCACGGCCGGTGTCCCGCGCGTCGCGTCGTCAGCCGACATTGCGCGCCTTCGCCACGTTGCGCTCGTGTTCCGCCAAGGTCGCCGCGTAGTAGGTCTTCCCGTTCTTGTCCGACACGTAGTAGAGGTACGGCACCGGAGCCGGGTGCAGCGCGGCGAGCAGAGCGACCTCGCTCACCGTCTTGATGGGTGTGGGTGGGAGACCGGTGATCCGGTAGGTGTTGTACGGGATTGTCGAGCTTGCGGTCGGCGTCCGTGGGCACCGGCGGGCACCCGCCCTTCGCGTAGCAGAGGGTGGCGTCGATCTGGAGCGGCATGCCCTGCTTCAACCGGTTCACGATGACCGACGAGATGAGGGGGGCGTCGTCCTTGGTCCCTGCCTCGGCCTCGATGAGCGACGCGCTGATGATCGTCTGGTAGGGAGACTGTCCTCCGTTGTTGGCCCCGGCACCGCTCAGCCCGAGCGCGTCGGCCTTGGCGTCGAACTGGGCGACGATCTTCTGGAGGATCTCCGTCTCGGTCTCGTTGGCGCCGATGAAGTAGGTGTCGGGCCAGGTGAGACCCTCGAGGGAGTTGACGCCCTCCGGTTCGTAGCGCGACCGCACCGTGCCCGATTTGGCGATGTCGAGGAACCGCTGCGCGCTCTTGCCCTCGAGCTTGCCCACCCGGTCGGCGACCTGCGCCAGGGTCAGGCCCGGCGGCAGGAGCAGCTTCAGGTCGGGGACGATCCGGCGGGGCCCGCCGCGGAGGGTGTCGAGCGCCTCGCGGGGCGCGCTGTTCGCGACGAAGTCGTAGCGGCCGGCCGCGTAGCCCTGGGAGAACCCTGCACTCTGGGCCACCGCCTGGAAGGCCGCCGAGGAGTTGATCACGCCGGTCCGCTGGAGCTCGTCGCCCACCTGGGTCGCGGTCCAGCCCTGCTGGATCTCCACGACGACGTCGGCGTTGCCCGCGGTCGAGTGCGCAACGTTGCCGAGGACCCACACCGACGCGATCGCGAGGGGCGTCAGCAGCGCCGCGACGACCACCAGCGTCGCCAGGTTGCGACGGTAGACGCGGGATCGTTCCGCCGCCCGCCGCCCGCGCGGGGCCATCCACTCGGGATCAGAGGGCATCCCTCATGGTACCGAGCGGCGGGGACCAACCTCCCGCGGGTGCGCGAGACTCTGGACATGCGCTTCGGACTGAAAACCGCACCCCAGGACACCACCTGGGCCGACATGCTGGCGGTCTGGCAGGCGGCCGACGGGATCGACCTCTTCGAGTCGGCCTGGACCTTCGATCACTTCTACCCGATCTTCACCGACGACCTCGACGGGCCGTGCCTGGAGGGCTGGGTCACCACGACCGCGCTGGCGCAGGCCACCACGCGGCTGCGGGTGGGCGTGCTCGTGACCGGCCTGCCGTACCGCCATCCCGCGGTCCTCGCCAACATGGCCGCCGCCCTCGACATCGTGTCCGGCGGGCGCCTGGAGCTGGGGATCGGCGCGGGATGGAACGAGGTCGAGGCCAGCGCCTACGGGATCGACCTCCACGCGACCCTCACCGAGCGCTTCGACGCGTTCGACGAAGGCTGCGAGGCGATCATCGGTCTGCTCACCAACGAGCGCACCACCTTCGACGGCCGGTACGTGCAGCTCACCGACGCGCGCTGCAACCCGAAGCCGGTGCAGCGCCCCCACCCGCCGATCTGCATCGGCGGTCAGGGTGAGCGGCGCACGCTGCGTTCCGTGGCGCGCTACGCGCAGCACTGGAACTACCCCGGCGGACCGGTCGAGCAGTTCGCGGCCAAGCTCGACGTCCTGCACGCCCATTGTGCCGACGTCGGCCGCGACCCCGACGAGATCACGGTCTCGACCCACCTGCGGGGCACGACGAGCGAGGTGGTCGAGCAGGCGAAGCGCTACGGCGACGCCGGTCTCGATCTCGGCATCGTCTACCTTCAACCGCCGCACACGCCCGACGTGCTCGGGGAGATCGCGACCGCGCTCGAACCGCTGCGGACCTGAGCGGGCGCTACAGCTGCCAGCCCGCGGCCTTGCGCTCCACGCAGGTGGGGCAGATCGGGTAGCGCGACGGGTCGCGCGTGGGCACCCACTTCTTGCCGCAGAGCGCGGTGATCGCCTCGCCGGTGACGTAGGCGCGGGCGACGTCGTCCTTGCGCGCGTAGTGCGCGAATCGGTCGTGGTCGCCGCCGTCGGTGTCGATCGGGACGGGGCTTTCGACCGGGGTCTGGACCGGTGCGATGACCGGTGCGATGACCGGTGCGGGTGCCGTCGTCGTGTCGCTCACCCCGCCAGGGTATCCGCTGCCTCCCGCCGCTACCCTGCCCCTGTGCCCGACTTCGCCGACGACACGAGCAGCGAGCTGGAGCGCAAGGCCAAGGCGCTCAAGTTCATGGCGCTGTTCGAGTCGGTCACCTACCTCCTGCTCTTCTACTTCTGGGTCATCGCACCCAACGACGCGCTGAAGGCCGTGGTGGGGTTCTTCCACGGTCTCGTGTGGATGGCGTTCGTGGCCATGACCGTCATCATCCGGCCCGACGTCGGCTGGTCGTGGGGCTACACCGTGCTGGTCGTGGTCACCGGGCCGATCGGCGGGGTCATGGTGTGGTGGCGCCTCCGCCGGACCCCGCGAGAAGCGCTCGTACCTCGGCCATCGCCCGCGGGAGATCGCTGACCGACCGTTCCCGGGCTGCGGTCTCGCTCAGGAACAGGAACACGCACTCGGCGACGTGCTCGCCGGTGGCCGCCTCGAGGGCGACCGCGTACGAGGCGCCCTGCAACCGGTAGCGCGCCACCTTGGCGTCGAGGTCGGTGTCGTCGCGCCACGCGTCGGTCTTGTAGTCGACGACGACGAGCCCGTCGGGCCGGCGGTACACGAGGTCCACGTACCCCTCGAGCGTCGTGGCCGCCCCGGTGGCGTCGGTGACGGGCGCGGCGACGTACATCTCGCGGCGGAACCCGTGCTCGACCGCGTCCCGGACCGTGCGGGTCGTCGAGCGCGGCGCGGCGCGCGCGCGGCCACCGCGTCCTCCCGCCCGATGATCCCCTCGGCCGCGGCCTGGGCGGCGGCGGTGTCGTCGAGGCCGGCGCCCGTCGCGAGATCGACGGTCTGGAGCACCGCGTGCACCGCGCGTCCGACCGCGGTGCCGTAGCGGCCCTTGTTCCAGGGCGGGAGCTCGAGGTCGCGCGCGTCCTTGGCCAACCCGGGATCGCGCGCCGCGAGCTGTTCGGCGGCGGCGCGCGCGATGGCGGTGGCCGACTGCACCCGTCGGCGGGCGCCGCGAGCGATCGCGTCGTCACGCGCCGCGAGCCACGTCGCCCACGGCGGCGGCGCATCGCTGCCCGCCGCGGTCGTCGGGGCGGGTACCGGTGTGTCGTGCGGAGCGCGGGGTGACGGGATCCAGCCGGGCGCGGACGACGCGGCGGCCCACAGCAACTGGGCGTGGGTCCAGGTGGTGCGGTCGCCGGCCGGTTCGCGCGCGGGCCGGTGGACCGACACGACGAGGTGGTCCCGCGCCCGTGTCATCGCGACGTAGAGGAGGCGGAGCTTCTCGTGGAAGTCCATCTGCTCGTCGATCGGCTCGTAGCGCTCGAACTCCTCGGTGGTGACGCGGGCCGAGATCCGCAGGGCGTAGGTGTCACGGTCATGGGGGAACCGCAGCTGCACGCCCGCCGTGCGCGCCTTCGCCTGAGTCGTCATGCCCGACACGATCGTGACCGGGAACTCGAGGCCCTTGGCACCGTGGATGGTGAGGATGCGAACCGCGTCGTCGTCGGTCTCGGGCAACACGGTCTCGACGACGCGCGCGCCCTCGCTGCCCTGGAGATCGGCCCAGTGCAGGAACTCCCGCAGGCTGCCGCCTTCGGCCTCCGAGAACGCACGCGCCTGCTCCACGACGAACCGCACGCGCCGCCACAGGTCGCGTGGGCGTCCGTGCAGCGAACCCGACCTCGAGCACGCGCCGCTCCCGCACGATGCGGTCGAGCAGCTCGCTCGGCGCGAGCCACAACCGGGCGTCGTGCCATGCCGCCAGCGCCCGCATCGCGTCACCGACCGGATCGTCGGGCGCCAGCGTCTCGGGCCGCGGCGCCTGGTGGTTCCAGCGGCCGTGGTGTCGCACCGCGTACGTGAAGAGGTCGTCGTCGCCGCAGCCGAAGACCGGTGATCGTAGCGCGCTCACCAGGGCCAGCTCGTCGGTCGGGTCGTCGACCGCCTGGAGCACCACGAGCAGGTCGCGGATCTCACGCGTCCCGTACACCAACGACGACGTCTCGGCCCGGTAGGGGATCTCGGCGCGGTCGAGGGCGTCCTCGAGCTGACCGAGCGACGTGCGGGCGGGAAGGAGCACGCAGATGTCGCCGAGCCGGCACGGCTCGAAGCCCCCGGCCGCGGGCGACCTGCCACCCGTCGGCCAGCGCGGTGCGGATGGCGGCGGCGACGTCGTCGGCCTCGAGCTCGCGCAGCTCGTCGGCGCTCGGCTTCTCGATCGTGGGTTCGGCGCCCAGCAGCATCACCGGCGGCCCGACCGGCGCGGCGTCGCGGACGGGTTCGAGCGCCACGTACTCGGGCTGCGATTCGGGCTCCGCGACGATCAGCTCGCGGAACACGTGGTTCACGAACTCGATCACCGGGCGCGCGGAGCGGAAGTTGCGGGTGAGCCGGCGCGGCGACGCGCCGAACGCCGAGCGCGCCCGCAGGAACGCGGCGATGTCGGCCCGCCGGAACCGGTAGATCGACTGCTTCGGGTCGCCCACCACGAACAGGCGGCCCGGATCGGCCACGAGCTCGTCCCAGCGGTGGTCGCGGGCGTCGGGATCGCCCGACGCGAGCAGCGCGGCGAGGTCGCACTGGATCGGGTCGGTGTCCTGGAACTCGTCGAGCAGCAGCCGCGTGTAGCGGGCCCGGAGCCGGCGGCGGACGTCCCATCCGTGGTCGGGGTCGCGCAGGACGGCCCGGGCGAGCACGAGCAGGTCGTGGAACTCGAGGCGGCCGTTGCGCCGGCGCTCGTCGGCATCACGCAGGGTGAACCGGGCCAGCTCCCAGGCCAGCCGGCGGACCACCAGCTCGGTGTTGCGCGCGGCCACCTCGCCGACGAGGGACCGCAGGGCGAGCACCTGTTCGCGGACCGTGTCGGCGGGGCAGGCGTCGGGCCAGTTGCCCTTGCGCCCGTGGCGGATGTTGCCCCGGGGTGGCCCGGCGGTGATCATGCGCAGCTGCTCGTACTCGTCGGGCGCGTCCGCCGAGCGCGTCGTGCCAGTCGGCGAGGGCGAGCACGATCGCGAGGAGCTTGTCGGCGGGATCGGTGCAGTGCGCCGCCAGCCCGCGCAGCTCACCGAGGGCCGTGAACACCGGCCCGAGCGTGTCGGCCAGCGGCGGGGGATCGGGTTCGGGGCCCATGCGCTCGGCGACGAGGTCCCAGTTCGCGTCGCACGCCAACGCGAGCGTGCGCAGGGTGGTGAGGGTCGTGTCGGCGTTGAGGGCCAGGAGGAGCGGCCGTTCGAGCGGGGGTCGTCGAGCAGCTCGTCGACGAACCGGGTCCAGCGCTCCTCGAACGCGAGCTGGGAGCCGATGTCGTCGAGCACCTCGATGCGCGGTGGGAGCCCGGCCTCGATCGGGTGCTCGGTGAGCACGCGCTGAGCGAACGCGTGCAGCGTCGACACCGCGGCGCCGTCGAGCTCCTCGAGCGCCGGTGCGGCGGCGCGTCCCGCGGCCCCGTGGATCGGGGCCGTCGGCGACGCGCTTCGAGCGCGCGGCGGATCCGGTCGCGCAGCTCCGCCGCGGCCTTCTCGGTGAACGTGACCGCCGCGATCTCGCGCATCGGCACGTCGCGCACGGTGACCAGCGCCACGACGCGGTCGACCAGCGACTTGGTCTTGCCCGAGCCGGCGCCCGCCTCCACGAACAGCGTCGTCGTCGAGGTCGTCGACGATCGCGGCCGCGGGTCGCGTGGTCCTCGTCGAGATCGAGGAAGGTCAGCTGGATCGGGTCAGCCACCGCGCCGACCTCGTCGGCGCTCGTCGACCGCGTCGGGTTCGGCGAGGGCCACGTAGCCCGGCGAGCTCGGGTGCGTCGCGCTTGCGCTGCCACTCGCGGTAGCGGTCGCGGGTGCCGCGCGCCGTCGGGGTCGGCGTAGCTGCGCCACGCGGCAGCGCCCACGAGCTCGGCGGGTCGAGCCGGCACGGGAACACGCCGGCTCGATGCCGTCGGTGATCGCGCGCAGCGACGTCGTCGACGCGCGTGCTCGACCGCGTCGGTGAGCGCGAGCTCGGCCCAGCTGAAGCTCGCCGCGTGCTGCTCACGAACCAGTACGCCGCGCCGACGACCGGCGTGCGGGCCGGATCGACCGGACGAACGCGGCGCCGTGCGTGCGCGTAGACGGGGAGCTGCAGCATGGGTGCCCGCCGACGGTCGGGTCGGCGGCGTCGATGCCCGGCGGCCATGCCGGTCTTGTAGTCGATGACCCAGAGCGTGCCGTCCCCGGCGCGGTCGACGCGGTCGGCCGCGCCCGCGGAAGCGCAGGGCCCGACCGTCGGAGAGCGCGATCTCGACCGGCCGGGCGCGCCGTCGGCGGCGAACCCGAACCGCAGCTCGGTGGCGATGGTGGCGCAGCCCGTGGACCTCCGCGCGTGCGTCGTAGTCCTCGGTGAGGAAGCGGTCGAGGTCGGCGAGGATCCGCCGTCGGTCGCGTCGCCAGAACAGCCGCCGCCCGGTGAGCCCCTGGGCCTCGTAGGCCGCGGACGGCGCCTCGGCGATCTCGCGGAGCCGGGCCCGGTCGGCGGCGGTCCACGGCGTGTCGGGCGCCGGCGCGCCCCGGGTCGCGCCGAGCACCTCGCCGGAGGAAGCCGTCGAGCGCCTCGTGGACGAGGCTGCCGCGGTCGAGGGGCGACAGCTCGTAGCGTCTCCTCGGGGAGCTCCGGGATGCTCGACCCGCAGGACCTGTTCCATGAGGTACGTCGAGCGGGCACGTGGCCCAGGTCTCCAGGCGGGTCGGCGAGACGACCACGACGGCGGCGGTCGGGCGGCCGACGTCGAGTCCGGCGAGGTTGCCGTCGAAGCGGGTGAACGCGGTGCTCGGCGCGCGCGATGGTGGCGTCGAGCCCGCGCCGCGAGGGCGACGTCGATGGCCGACGAGATCGTGCGTCGCCGACGCGCGCCGCCTGCGCTGGTGTGGTCGAGCAGCACGCGCAGGCGGTGTTCCTGCTCGGTGGCGGGGAACGTCGACCCGCGCGATCCCGGCCGCGAACGACGGCACCGGCGTGTACCAGTCGGCGCGTGAGCTGCTCGAGCTCGTCGGCGCAGCGGCGCGTCGCCGCCGAGCGCCGCCGACGCGTGTCGAGCAGGAAGCGCGACGGCACGCGTTCGGTGGTGCGCCGGAGGTCGCCACGTGGGAAGAGCAGGACCCGCTCGTCGCGACGCGGCGGCGAGCGCGGCGAGGAAGCGCCGGTGGTCGTCGTCGACCCGCGGCCCGCGCAGCGGCGAGCGCGCCGTCGGTGGCGCGGCCGGTCCGCGTCGGGCAGCAGGGAGTCGTCGCGCACACGGGCGGGGAACGTGCCCTCGGCGAGGCCGCAGACGAACACCCGGTCGAGGTCGAGCCCGAGGCCGAGCGCGACGTGCCCCATGAGGATGCCGTCGCCGAGGCGACCGACCCGACCGAGGTCGGCGTCGAGCTCGAGCTCCAGCGTGCGGCGGAACACGTCGAGGCCGGGCGGGTCCTCGACCGCGTCGAGGCCCGGCGAGGCGTTCGAGCGCGGCTTCGACCTTGTCGGCCGCCTGGCGCTCGCTGCTCGGGCCAGGCGCCGCGGCGGGCGCTCGGGGGCGAGGTGGTCGTGCACGAGCCGCTCGGCCCAGCCGCGACAGCTCGCGCCAGCTGGCGTCCGGGCGTCGACGGCGAGGCGCGACCGCAGCCCGGCGACGAAGGCCTGGAGCTCGCGGGTCGCCGCCGAGCTCGCGCTCGAAGTCGCTCGGGCCGGGGCTCGCGGTCGGTGAACGGCGCGCTCCTCGGCGACGACCGTTCGCAGGATCCGGGCGTGACGCTCGAGGCGCTCGTGCCACTGGTGCGGGCCGCGGACCACACCCGTCGGTGCGGCTGATGCGCTCCCACCGGGCCGCGGGCACGGGCCGCCCGTCGGCTGGAAGATCGGCGCAGAGGCGAGCAGGGCCATCACGTCGTGACGGTGGAAGTCACGGTCTGCGAGCGAGAGCAGCCCGAGCAGCGCAGCGGCCCGAGCACGCTCTCGGCCAGCGTGCGCACCGCGGCGCCGTTGTGGGGGATGCCCGCGGCGGCGAGCTGCTCGTGGACCAGCCGGGCGTACGGCTCGGCTGGCCCCGAACAGGATGGCCATGCGCTCGAGCGGACACGCCGTCGCGCAGCGCGTCGAACACCATGCGCACGACGGCGCGGACCTCGTCGTCGGGATCCGAGACCGACACGACGCGGGTGCCGTGCACGCAGCTCGATCGGCCGGGCGCTCGGGGCGCCGATCGGACCCGAGCCGTGCCGAGCGTCGCCGCGGCACGCGCGCGTCGGCCCGCCCGACGCCGGTGAAGCCGGCGACGACGTCGACCGGGATGTGGTAGCCGCCAGCGTCCGCACCAGCCGCGGCCGCCGGGCGCGACAGTCCAGGGGAGGTGCAGCACGATCAAGCGCCGAGATCGGCGAGCAACGGGTCGCCCCGCGCCGAGCACGGCGATCGCGGCGTCCATCAGGTCGCGCTCGTCGTACCAGGCCGGCGCGAGCGACGGCGCGCGACGGCGCGGCAGATCCGCACGACGTCGCTCGCCGCGCCGGCCGGTGCGGGCCAGCGCGTCGAGGGCGTCGGCGTCGCAGACCGAGAGCTCGCGGTACGACGTCGACCAGCGCGTCCTCGGTGGCCGGGTGGCTGGGCGACGCCGGGAAGCGCCCCGGGCGCGGCGCCGAGCACCGCGCGCACCGCCGCGGCCAGCACCGGCGTGGACACCGGGCGGCGGTGCGGCGCCCGCGAGCCGCGGGCGCGCCGAGCAGCTCGGCGAGCCGGTAGACGCGTGAGGAAGGTGACGCCGGCGATGCCGTTGCCGGCGGCCGTGCCACCGGCCCGAGCGTGCCGCCGGCGAGCAGCCGCCGGGCCGCCGACCCCCACGTAGTTGGTGGGCACGACCACGGTCACCGGCGCGAGCGGGTCGTTCTGCTTGGCCGCGGCGACCGCGTCGCGCAGCGCCTGTGACGATGCTCGGCCGTAGCCCGTGGCGACGAGGGTGGGCGTCATCGCTCCGGATCGTACGGCGGGGGTGTGACCGTCACCGTCGACGCCCGGGCCCACGTGGTCGGGAATTCGGGAAGGCGGTAGGTTCGGAGGGGTGCAGGGCGTCGAAGCCGAAGGGCTCGTCAAACGGTTCGGCGACTTCACCGCTCTCGCGGGTGTGGACTTCGTGGTGCCCGAGGGTGCGCTCGTCGGTCTGCTCGGTCCGAACGGGGCGGGCAAGACCACCACCATCCGGATCCTCACCACGCTGCTCGACTTCGACGACGGCCGGGCCACCGTCGGCGGCTACGACATCGTCCGCCAGCAGCAGCTCGTCCGGAGCGTGATCGGGCTCACCGGCCAGTATGCCGCGGTCGACGACTACCTCACCGGTCGGGAGAACCTCGTGCTGGTCGCCCGCCTCGGGCGGATGCGCAAGCACCACGCCCGCGAGCGGGCCGCGCAGCTCCTCACCGTGTTCGAACTCGACTACGCGGCGGATCGCTCGTTGCGCACGTACTCGGGTGGGATGCGCCGGCGCCTCGACCTCGCGGCCAGCCTGATGGTGGCCCCGAGCGTCCTCTTCCTCGACGAACCGACCACCGGGCTCGATCCGCGCAGCCGCCTCAGCCTGTGGGACGTCATCAGCGAGCTGAAGGAGGAGGGGACCACCATCGTGCTGACCACGCAGTACCTCGAGGAGGCGGACCACCTCGCCGAGCGGATCAGCGTCATCGACGCGGGCCGCGTGATCGCCGAGGGCACCGCCGACGACCTCAAACGGGCGGTCGGCGGTGACGTCCTGCACGTCGTGGTCGAAGACCGGTCGCACGTCGGACGCGCCGTCGCCAGCATGACGAGGGCGTTCGGGCTCGGCGAACACGAGCTCACGGTCGACGTCGACCTCGGCGAGGTGATCGTGCCCGTCGACATGGGTGGCTCGGCGCTCACACACGCCCTGCGCAACCTCGACGCCGACGCGGTCGAGATCGCCGACCTCAGCCTGCGGCGCCCGTCGCTCGACGACGTGTTCCTGAGTCTCACCCAGCGGGTGAACGCCGAGGAGCGACCCGAGCAGGCTCCGCCCCGCCCCCTGTACGCACCGCGGCGCGACTGATGACGTCGATCGCCACCGACATCGAGGCGCCGAGCGTCGACGAGCGTGCCGCGCTCGACCTCCCGCGTGTCTCGCTCGACATCTGGCTGCTCGCGCAACGCAACCTCATGAAGGTGTGGCGCAACAAGCGGCTCGTGATCTTCTCGACCGTCCAGCCGATCATGCAGCTCATCCTGTTCGCGTTCGTGTTCGGGGCGATCGCGAGCCTGGGCGACACCGGGATCAGCTACAAGGACTTCGTCGTCCCCGCGGTGATCATCCAGACGATGGTGTTCACGGGCGTGCAGTCGGGCATCGGCATCGCCGACGACCTCCACACGGGCATGATCGACCGGTTCCGCTCGCTCCCGATCGCCCGGTCGGGCTTCCTGCTCGGCCGCACTCTGAGCGACACGCTCCGTCTCGTGTACCAGGTGTGCCTGCTCATGGTCGCCGCGCTCCTGATCGGGTTCCACTTCCACGGATCCCTGCTCGGCGCGATCGGCATGCCGTTCGTCGCCGTGCTGTTCGGCATGTCGCTCATCACGTTCTCGGAGTACATGGGGCTCACGGTGCAGGATCCGGAGACGGTGCAGGCCGCGGTGTTCATCCCGCTGCTGCCGCTGATCTTCACCAGCTCGGCGTTCGCGCCGATCTCGCGCCTGCCGGGCTGGATGCAGCCGGCGGCGCGCGTGAACCCGGTGACGGCGGCGATCGACACCGCCCGCGGCTTCGCGCTCGGGGGCGACAACCTCTACAAGGTCAGCCAGGTGCACCTGTCGACGGCCGTGCTGCACTTCGTGCTCTGGACGATCGGGATCACGGCCCTGTTCACCGCGCTTGCCGTGCGCAAGTACCGCCGCGCCTGACCGACCTGCGGGGCGCTCGGCTACGAGGCCTACGGGTTGCGGGCCCGCGCCGCGGCGACGACGAGGTCGGCGCACGCCTCGAGCTCGAAGGCGGTGGAGTCGAGCACGAGGTGGTAGTGGCAGGCGTCGCGCGCGTCGCACTTGTAGAAGTGCTTCACGTACCCCAGGCGCGCCCGGTCCGTCTCGGCGAGCAGCTTGGCGGCAGTGGCTTCGTCGGTTCCCTCGAGCCCGACGGCGCGCTGGATCCTCGCTTCGATGGGGCCGTCGAGCCGCACGTGCAGCGCGGCGCGCTGGTCGTGGAGCACGATCGCGCCCGCCCGCCCGAGGATCACGCCGCCGGTGGTGCCGGCGATCTGGTGGAGGACCTGCTCGGTCTGGTCGCGGAACGCCTGTTCCGGCTGGTCGCCGAGTGACGCCCGGGCCGCGGTGGGGGCGGAGCCGAACGCGGTGTCGGGGGCGGCGGCCGCGCGTGCCAGGTTCGCGAGCGTGCGGCCGAGGCTCGGGGCGCGTCGCCCGTCGTGCGCGACGACGTCGGCCATCGGCACCGCCAGGGCCTTCGCCACCGCGACCGGGATGGCGCGATCGAGGAACGGGAGGCCGAGGCGTTCGGCCACGAGGGGTCCGACGATGCTCCCTCCGGCACCGAACGACGCCGACAGGGTCACGACGGTTGCCATCGGTGCAGTCTGCCACCGGTCATCCCGTCGCGCGGCGCGAGACTCCCCGCGTGGATTTCTCGTCGTGGTTCCTCCGGGCGCAATCGGGTCGCACGCGGGTGCTCGTGGCGGCCGCGGTCGGCGCGGCGGTCGCGTTCGTCACCGCGTGGTTCGCGCCGTGGCAGCTCACGGTGCTGGTGGGATGGGACGTCACCGCTCTCGCCGTGGTCGTGTCGGTCTGGGCCGCGGTCGGCGGGTTCACCCCCGAGCAGACCGAGCAGTTCGCCCTGGCCGAGGACGACACGCGGGCCGGGACCCACCTGCTCCTGCTGGGCGCGGCTCTGGTGAGCCTGATCGGGGTCGTGCTCGCGTTCGTCAAGGCCAACGAGCCCACGCACCCCCACGAGGTGCTGCTCGAATCGGCGGGCGTGTTCACCATCGCCTGCTCGTGGGTCCTCGTGCACACCGTGTTCGCCCTGCGGTACGCGCACGTCTACTACCTGGCGCCGAAGGGCGGGATCGACTTCAAGGCGAAGGGCGCCGAGCACCCGGACTACCTGGACTTCGCCTACACCGCGTTCACGGTCGGGATGACCTTCCAGGTCTCCGACACCGACATCACGCAGCGGGCCATGCGCCACCAGGTACTGGGCCACGCGCTGATGTCGTTCCTGTTCGGCGCGGTGATCCTCGCCACCACGGTCAACGTGATCGCCGGGTTGCTGAACGCCTAGGGCACTAACGTCGCGCGGGCATGACGATGGACGTGGCCGACTCGCTGCTCGATCTGGTGGGCAACACTCCGTTGGTGCGGCTCGGGCGTGTCGGTCGCGAGCTCCGGTGTGACCTGCTGGCCAAGGTCGAGATGTTCAACCCCGGGGGCAGCGTGAAGGACCGCCCCGCGGTCGCGATGATCGACGCCGCCGAACGCGACGGGCTGCTGCGGCCCGGCGGCACCATCGTCGAACCGACCTCCGGGAACACCGGTGCCGGCCTCGCCATCGTGGCCGCACAGCGCGGCTACCGGTGCATCTTCGTGATGTCGGACAAGATGAGCGAGGAGAAGGTGTCGCTGCTGCGCGCCTACGGCGCCGATGTCGTCGTGTGCCCCACCGCGGTGCCACCCGAGCATCCGGACTCGTACTACTCGGTCGCCGACCGCCTCACCCGGGAGACGCCGGGCGCGTTCCGCCCCGACCAGTACTCCAATCCGGCCAACCCGGCGGAACACGAGCGGTCGACGGGTCCCGAGATCTGGCGCCAGACCGAGGGTCGGGTGACCCACTTCGTGGCCGGGGTGGGTACGGGCGGCACGATCACCGGCGTCGCCCGTGCCCTGAAGGCCCGGAACCCGGCCGTGCAGGTGATCGCGGCCGACCCCGAGGGCTCGGTGTACTCGGGTGGTTCGGGGCGCCCGTACCTCGTCGAAGGAGTGGGGGAGGACTTCTGGCCCACCACGTTCGACCCGGCGATCGTCGACCGCACGATCAAGGTCACCGACGCCGAGTCCTTCGCCGCGGCGCGGCGCGTCACCGCCGAGGAGGGTCTCCTGATCGGGGGTTCGTGTGGCACCGCGGTCCATGCCGCGCTGGTCGTCGGGCGTGAGCTCGGACCCGACGCGGTCGTCGTGGTGCTGCTCCCCGATTCGGGCCGCAACTACCTCTCGAAGATCTTCGACGACGGTTGGATGACGCACTACGGCTTCCTGCGCAGCGAGGGCCCGACTGCGGGCGACGTGCTCGCGGCCAAGGACGACTCGATCCCCGAGCTGGTGGTCATCACCGCCGACACGCCGGCGCGCGATGCGTTCGCCCGGATGCGTGCGCTGGGTGTGTCGCAGCTCGTCGTGGCGACCACCACCGACCAGCCTCTCGCGGCCAAGGAGGTCTCGGGCGCGGTGTCGGAGCTGCCGCTGATGGACAAGGCCTTCCGCGACCCGTCGGTGCTCGACCGTCCCGTCGGCGAGCTGATGGAACCTGCGCCGCCGATGCTCGGCATCGGCGAGACGGTCACCGACGTCGTCGACCGGCTGGAGTCGTGCACCGCGGTGCTCGTGCTCGACGGCGGTCACCCGGTGGGTGTCCTCACCCGTTCCGACGTGTTGACGTTCCTCGCGTCGCGCGCGCCCACGTGAGCTCGGGCATGCCCGAGAACACGGGCGGGCTCGCGGCCGAGTGGGCCGACGGCGCGGCGCCGTCTCCCGGCGACGGCTTCGAGACGCGGGCCATCCACGTCGGCCAGCCGCCGGACGCCGCGACCGGCGCGGTCGTCACCCCGATCACGCTGTCGTCGACGTTCGCGCACGAAGAGGTGGGCAGACACGCCGGCTTCGAGTACGCCCGTAGCGGCAACCCCACCCGCCGCGCGTACGAGGAATGCCTGGCGTCGCTGGAGGGGGCGGGTCACGGCTTCGCGTTCGCCAGCGGCATGGCGGCCGAAGACGCTGTGCTCCGCCTTTTGTCCCCCGGCCAGCGCGTGGTCATCCCGGACGACGCGTACGGCGGCACCTTCCGGTTGGTCTCGAAGGTGTTGGCCCCGGCCGGGATCGAGTGGAGCGTCGCCGATCTCACCGACCTCGACGCGCTCGCGCGCGGCTGGCCCGACGGTGTCGCGCTCGTCTGGGTCGAGACGCCGACCAACCCCACGCTGACCGTCGTCGACATCGTCGGCGTGTGTGCACTCGCGCACGAGCGTGGGGCGCGGGTCGTCGTCGACAACACGTTCGCCACGCCGTATCTCCAGCGCCCGCTCGCGCTCGGTGCCGACGTGGTGGTGCACTCGGCCACCAAGTACCTCGGAGGTCATTCCGACGTGGTCGGCGGCTTCGTCGCCACCAACGACCCCGAGATCGCCGAGCGGGTCGGTTTCCTGCAGAACGCGGTCGGCGCGGTGCCGAGTCCGTTCGACTGCTATCTCGTGCTGCGCGGGCTCAAGACGCTCGCCGTCCGCATGGAGCGTCACTGCGAGAACGCCAGCGCCGTCGTGAGCATGCTGGTGAAGCACCCGGCGGTGGCGCGCGTGCTCCACCCCGCATTGGCCGAACACCCGGGCCACACCGTGGCCCGGCGCCAGATGCGTGACTTCGGCGGCATGGTGAGCTTCCTCGCCGCCGGTGGTGAGGCGGCGGCGCTCGAGATCGTCGCCCACACCCGGCTCTTCACGCTGGCCGAGTCGCTCGGGGGCGTCGAGTCGCTCATCGAGCACCCGGCGCGCATGACCCACGCGTCCGCGGTCGACTCGCCCCTCGCCGTCGATCCCGCGCTCGTCCGCCTCTCCGTCGGCATCGAGACCACCGACGACCTCGTCGCCGATCTCCGCCAGGCCCTCGACGCCGCGCCACGCCCCTGACCCCCTTGCTCGGGGGGCGGGTGAGGCTGGAGGTGGGGCTACGCCACGGCGCGGCGGAGGATGGCGGAGATGGCGTCGGACTCGACGAGGAAGCCGTCGTGGCCGGAGATGGTCTGCACGATCTCGACCGTCGACGAGGTCGGGATGAGCTCGCCCAGCTCCTGCTGGAGGCGGACGGGGTACAGCCAGTCCGACGACATGCCGGCGATGGTGACGTCGGCGGTGACGGTGGCGAGCGCGGCGGCGATCCCGCCCCGGTCGCGGCCGACGTCGTGGTGGTTCATGGCCTCGGACAGCACCAGGTAGCTGTTGGCGTCGAAGCGCCGGACCAGCTTGTCGCCGTGGTAGTCGAGATAGGACTCGACCGCGTACCGCCCACCGCCGAACGGCTCCTCACCGGGCTGGTGGTCCCGACCGAAGCGGGCCGCCAGCTCGAGCTCGGTCCGGTAGCTGATGTGCCCGATCCCCCGCGCGATGGCCAGACCCTCGTGGGGCCCACCACCGGGCGGGGCGTCGTAGTAGTCGCCGCCGCGAAAGTTCGGGTCGGCCCGGATGGCGCGCATCTGCACGTGGCACAGCGCGATCTCCTCGGCCGTGGCCTGCGCGCCCACCGAGATCACGATCGCCCGCTCGACGCGGTCGCGATGGCCGACGGCCCACTCCAACACCCGCATGCCGCCCATCGAGCCTCCGACGACCGCGTACCACCGGTCGACGCCGAGCGCGTCGGCCAGGGCGACCTCGAGCTGGACCTGGTCGCGGATCGTGGTGACCGGGAACCGTGAGCCGTAGGGCCGGCCGTCGGGCGCGTCGGACGACGGCCCGGTCGTGCCCTGACAGCCTCCGAGCACGTTGGGACACACGACGAAGAACCGGTCGGTGTCGATCGCGCATCCGGGTCCGATGGTGCCGTCCCACCAGCCGACGTCGCCGTGGCCGGGTTCCGCCGGACCGGCGGCGTGGCTGTCGCCGGTGAGCGCGTGCAGCACGAGCACCGCGTTCGACGCGTCGGCCGCGAGCGTGCCCCAGGTCTCGTAGGCGACGCTCACGGTGTCGATCCGACCCCCGGCCTCGAGCTTCAGGCCGTCGTCGAACGTCTGGAACTGTCGTCGCCCGGGATCGTCGCCGGGGTGCCACGTCGCCGGTGACCGGAAACAATTCGCTCACGGCCACCATGCTCGCGTGGTCACGACCCGCCGCTCGGGACCGGCCGCTCAGGACTTGGCCGCGCGGAAACCGGCGTCGAGGTCGGCGAGGATGTCGTCGATCGACTCGATGCCCACCGACAGGCGCACGAGGTCGGGCGTCACCCCGGTGGCCACCTGCTCGGTCTCGACGAGCTGCTGGTGGGTCGTGGTGGCCGGGTGGATGGCCAGGCTGCGGACGTCGCCGACGTTCGCGAGGTGGCTGTGCAGCTCGAGCGAGTCGACGAACTTCTGCCCCGCCTCGAGGCCGCCCTCGATGCCGAACGCCACGATCGCTCCGCAACCGTCGGGCAGGTACTTCTTGGCCCGCTCGTTCCACGGGCTCGACGCCAGGCCCGGGTACTTCACCCACTCGACCTCGTCGCGCGCCTCGAGCCACTGCGCCACCGCGAGCGCGTTCTGCGAGTGGCGTTCCATCCGCAGGCTCAGGGTCTCGAGGCCCTGGATGAAGAGGAAGGCGTTGAAGGGTGACACCGCCGCGCCCGAAGTCGCGCATGTACTGCAGGCGCGCCTTGAGGATGTACTGCGCGGGCCGCAGCGGCTCGGGCAGCTCGGAGAAGACCAGGCCGTGGTAGCTCGGGTCGGGCTCCGTGAAGTTGGCGAAGCGCCCGCTCGCCACGTAGTCGAACTTGCCGCCGTCGACGATGATGCCGCCGATCGAGGTGCCGTGGCCACCGATGAACTTGGTGGCCGAGTGGGTGATGATGTCGGCGCCCCATCGCAGCGGCTGCGTGAGATAGGGCGACGCCAGGGTGTTGTCGATCACGAGCGGGATGCCGGCGTCGTGCGCGACCGCAGCGATGCCCTCGAAGTCGAGCACGTCGCCCTTCGGGTTGCCGATGCTCTCGCCGTAGAAGGCGCGGGTGTTCGGCCGGATCGCGGCGCGCCAGGCGTCGAGATCGTCGGGGTCGTCGATGAACGACACCTCGACGCCGAGCTTGGGGAACGTGTAGTGCAGCTGGTTGTAGGTGCCGCCGTAGAGCGAGGCCGACGACACGATGTGGCCGCCACCCTCCGCCAGGTTGAGGAGGGCGATGGTCTGCGCGGCCACCCCGCTGGCGGTGGCGAGCGCCCCCACGCCTCCCTCGAGCGCGGTGACGCGGTCCTCGAACGCGGCCTGGGTGGGGTTCATGATCCGGGTGTAGATGTTGCCGAGCTCGGCCAGTCCGAACAGCGCGGCCGCGTGCTCGGTGTCGCGGAACACGAAGCTGGTGGTCTGGTAGATCGGGACGGCGCGTGCCCCGGTGGTCGGATCGGGGGTGGCCCCGGCGTGCACCTGCTTGGTCTCGAAGCCCCAGTTGTCGGACATGTCGGTCTCCTTGGCGGCGCGTCGGCCGGAAGTCGTCTCGTAGGTTCGTGGCACGCCGACGCTAGGGCAACATTCCTGACTCCTCAAGTCGGTTTTCGGGGCCGACGGGATCACGCCGGGGTGCCTGGGTAGGGTTGGGGTGTGGCGCCGGTCGCGGAACTCCTCGCCGACCGCTACGAACTCGGGCTCCGGCTCGGGTCGGGCGGCATGGGCGACGTCTACCGGGCGCGCGACCGTCTGCTCGACCGCCCGGTCGCGGTGAAGGTCCCGACGACCACGGTCACCCCGGCTTCGGCGGAGCGGTTCAAGCGTGAAGCGCGGGCCGCGGCGCGCCTGAACCATCCCAACGTGGTCGGTGTCTACGACTGGGGTGGCGGCAGCGAGCCCTTCATCGTCATGGAGTTCGTCGACGGGCACAGCCTCCGGACCGTGCTCCGCGAGCGGGGCACCCTGGCCCCGGCGGAGGTTGCCGCCATCGGGGCGCAGATCGCCGACGCCCTCGCCCATGCGCACCATCACGGGGTCGTGCACCGCGACGTGAAGCCGGGCAACGTGCTCCTCACCCCGATCGGCGAGGTGAAGGTCACCGACTTCGGTATCGCCCGGTCCGCGGCGGGTGAAGCGCTCACCGAGCCGGGCGTCGTGCTCGGCACGGTGGGGTACCTCGCGCCCGAGCAGGTCGCGGGACTGCCCGCGGACGCGCGCAGCGACATCTACTCACTCGGCGTCGTGCTCACCGAGTTGCTCACCGGCGAGCGCCCGACCGGCGGTGAGCCCGAACCGGTCACCGACCTCGAGCGCGTGGTCGACCGGGCGCACGAGGCGGAGCCGGCCGCGCGCGTATCAGCTCGCGGCCGAGCTGCGCGACGAGCTGCGCGCGATCGCCGCCGGCTCGTCGCCCGCCACCGACGTGCCCGACGCGCCCCGCCCGCTCACGCAGTCGCCGGTCACCGCGGTCGCCGTCGGGGTCGACACGGGTGCCGGCGCGACCGCCACCGCACGGGCCACCGGCGCCGCGCCGACGTCGGCGTTGCCCGCCGCCGTCGCTGTGGCCGCGGGCGCCGTGGCCCCGCCGCCGCGCACCCCGCCGGCCGGACGGAAGCCCCGCCGGTTCCGGCGCGCCAAGACCACCTATCCCAAGGTCGCGAAGGCACCCAAGCCGGTGAAGCCGCTCAAGCCGCCGAAGCCCCGGCGGCGCGGTCGGTGGCGGATGGGGGCGCAGTCGGCCGGGCCGCCCGCACCACCGCCGCCGAAGCAGCCCCGCAACTGGAAGGCGCGCCACTGGGGCGCCGTCCTCGCCGCGCCGCTGCTGCTGATCGTCGGCGGTGTGGTCGCCTACGCCAAGATCACCGAGCACGCGCCGATCGTCGCGGTGCCTGACGTCGTCGACCACGACGTGTTCAGCGCGGCGGCGGCGATGAGGAGCTCCGGGTTCGAGATCGACGCGGTCCTCGTCGACAGCCCCCGTCCGGGCGGCATCATCCTGAAGCAGTCCCCGGCCAACGGCGCCCAACGCGAGCAGGGCACCGCGATCCGCCTGGTCGTCAGCCGGACGACGGCGACCGTGCCCGACGTGGTGGGTCTCGGCATCGACGAGGCCCGTGGCGCGCTCGCCCGGCGGGGCCTGCTCGACCTCAGCGTCACGCCCGACTACCGCGACGACGTCGATCCCGGCACGGTGATGAGCTCGTCGCCGGCCGCCTACCTGAAGGCGAAGAAGAGCGAACCGCTGCAGCTCGTGGTCGCCGCCGATCCGCACCTGAAGGTGCCGAACGTCGTGGGGCTCGACCAGGCCGCGGCGACGGTGCAGTTGCAGAACGACGGTCTCGAGGTCGCGGTGCAGACCGCGAGCAGCAAGAGCGCGCCCGCGGGCCAGGTGCTGAAGTCGAGCCCCGGGGCCGACCAGACGGTCCTGCGCGGGAGCACGGTCACGCTGACCGTGTCGTCCGGTCCGAAGCTCGTGAACGTGCCGGCGGTCGTCGGCTTCGACCGTGGCGACGCGATCTCCGAGCTCGAGCACCGCGGCTTCGCGGTGACCGTCACCACCACTGTCTCGTCGAGCGCCGACGACGGCACCGTCGTCGCCCAGGATCCGGTGGGAGGCCGCGCGCCCGAGGGCTCGACCGTCACCATCACCGTCGGGGTGAAGGCGCCGAAGAAGTCGGGCTGACGGGTCTCTCGTCGCCGCCATGAGCCTCGAGCCGCTTCCGGAGGACGCGCCCTGGCGCACCATGGTCGGCCAGTTCGAAGCGGTCGCCGCACGCGGCGCCCGCCCCGCGCTCACGGCCACCTCCGCCGGGGGCGACGTCGTGACGGTGAGCGCGGCGCAGCTCACCGACGTGGTGGCCCGCGCCGCGTCGCTCCTCGCCGCGTCGGGTGCCGAGGCCGGCACGACCGTTGGCGTCCACCTCGACAACCGGGCCGGGTTCGAGGCCCTGGTGTTGCACTGGGCGACGCAGTGGCTGGGTGCAGTGGCGGTCCCGCTCGGTACCCGCCTCGCCCGGCCCGAGGTCGAGTACATCGTCGGCCACGCCGGCGTGTCCCTGCTCTGCTCCGGCCAGGACCACCGGGCGCTGGCGGAGGCGGTCGGGGCCGCCACGGGTGCCCGCGTGCTCGACGTGACGAGCGGCCTGCCCGGGTTGCTCGCCGGGCACCGGGCGCGTGCGGGCGCGCCCGTCACCGAGCACGACCTGGCCGACGTGCTCTACACGTCGGGTACCACGGGCCGGCCCAAGGGGGTCGAGCTCACCCACGCCAACAACGTCGCCGCCGGCCTCGAGCTCGTCCATGCGAGCGACCTCACCGCCGACGACGTGTACCAGAGCGCGATCCCGTACTTCACGTCGACCGGCGTGCACACCAACCCCCTCGCGTGTCTCGCGGCCGGCGCGCATCTGGTCGTCGAGCCCGGGTTCGACCAGCACCGCATGCTCCCGCAGGCCGAGGAGGTCGGCGCGACCGTCTACCTGGGCGCGCCCTCGATGCTCAACCTCGTGGTGCGCGACGTCGACCTGCGCCGTCGACCCGCGTCGTTGTGCCACCTCGTGTTCGGCGGCTCGGTGATGAGCCTGGTCACGCTCGAGCGGCTGGCGCAGGGCTTCGCCGGGTGCGCGCTCACCAACCTCTACGGGCAGACCGAAGCCGGGCCCGGAGGCACCGTGTGCAGGCCCGAGCACATCCTGGCCAAGGCGGGCTCGATCGGGAACCGGGGGATGGGGCCGTGGACCCGGTTCGCGGTGCACACCGAGGCGGGTGAGGCCGCCGCGCCGGGCGAGCTCGGCGAGATCGTCCTGCGATCTCCCGTGGTGATGCGCGGCTACCGCGACGATCCGGAGCAGACCGCCGCGATCCTCGCAGGAGGCTGGCTGCACACCGGCGACCTCGGCTACATCGACGACGACGGCTTCCTCTTCTACGCCGACCGCATGAAGGACCTCGTGATCCGCGGCGGGATGAACGTGGCGTCGGCGGAGGTCGAGGCGGCGTTGCTGACCTTCCCGGGGGTCGCCGACGTCGCCGTGATCGGGGTGGAGCACGACGTGCTCGGTGAAGACCTCCTCGCGGTCGTCGTGGCGCCGGAACCGATCGACGCCGACGCCCTCTTCGCCCACGTCCGTACGATGCTGGCCGACTACAAGACCCCGCGGCGCGCGGTGTTCGTCGACGAGCTGCCGCGCAACGGGATGGGCAAGGTGCTGAAGCGGGAGCTGCGGGCATCGCTGTCGTGACCGGACGGGCCCGGGAATTCGTTCGCAACGCTAATTAGTGCTGCTAAACTGTGGCCATGAGCGCACCGGCTCCTGCCATCACCAGCAGCGGCACCAGCACCGGCACCGGCACCGACCCCGCGGCGCTGGGGGCCCGGCTGCGACTGGCCGTGGCCCGCCTGTCACGCCGGGTCCGCCAGCAGGCCGCGATCGCCGGGGAGGAGCTCACCGCCAGCAGCCAGGGCGCGCTCGCGACCATCGAGCGCCTCGGCCCCCTCACCCTCGGCGAGCTGGCCGCGGTGGAGCAGGTGCGGCCGCCCAGCATGACCCGCATCGTGGCCCGGCTCGAGGAGGACGGCTACGCGACGCGCGCCGTGGACCCCGACGACCGGCGGGTCGCCCGGGCCGAGATCACCGAGCAGGGCCGTGAGCTGCTCGCGAGGAGCCGCACCCGCAAGGACGCCTACCTCGCCCAGCGGGTCGCCCTCCTCGGCGCGGAGGAGCGCGCCGCCCTCGCGCGCGCGCTCCCGATCCTCGAGCGCCTCCAGGACGACATGCCATGAGCGGGCCGGCATGAGCGGGCGGGCATGAGCGCGGGCAGCGCGACGTTCGAGTCGCTGCACGTCCGGAACTTCCGGCTCTTCTTCTTCGGTCAGATGGTGTCGCAGTGCGGCACGTGGATGCAGACCATCGCGCTCGGTTGGCTCGTCCTCCGCCTCTCGCACAACAGCGGTTTCGCCATCGGGCTCGTCATCGCGCTGCAGTTCATCCCCACGCTCCTGTTCGGCGTGTGGGGAGGTGTGATCGCCGACCGTTTCGACAAGCGCTCGGTGATGGTCTGCACCCAGGCGGTGATGGCCCTGATCGCCGTGCTCCTCGCCGTGCTCGACCTCACCGGCGTCGTGCAGCTCGGCATGATCTACGTGATCGTGTTCGTGTTCGGGCTTGCGTTGGCCGTCGACAACCCGACGCGGCAGTCGTTCGTGCCCGAGATGGTCGCGCCCGCAGGGGTGCCCAACGCGATCGGCCTGAGCAGCGCCATCTTCCAGGTCGCGCGCATCCTCGGCCCGGCCATCGGCGGCGTGTTGATCGTCGCGGTGGGCACCGGGGTGTGCTTCGCCATCAACGCGGTCTCGTTCGTCTTCATCATCGGGGCGCTGCTGTTGATGCGCACGGGCGAGCTCCACCGCGGGGCGCCGGTCGAGCGTGACGGAGGCCAGATCCGCGCCGGCCTCCGGTACGTCTGGCGCACCCCCGAGCTGCGGTCCACGCTGCTGCTCACGCTGATCGTGGGCACCTTCGCGATCAACTCTCCGGTCGTGCTGCCGCTCCTCGCCAAGATCACGTTCGGCGGGAACGCCGAGGTCTACAGCTGGATGACCATCGCCATGGGAGCGGGCGCCCTCGTCGGTGCGCTGGTGGTCGCCAATCGGGCCCAGGCTCGGGGCGACGTCCTGCTCTTCACCGGCTTCGGCTTCGGTGTCGCGATCTGTGTCGCTGCGCTCGCACCGTCGTTGCCCGTCTTCGTGGGCATGCTGGTGCTCGTCGGCGCGGGCCAGATCTCGTTCCTGGCCACGTGCAACTCGCTCATCCAGCTCACGGCCGATCCCGCGATGCGCGGCCGGGTCATGTCCGTGTACATGATCACGCTCCTCGGCAGCACGCCCATCGGCGGTCCGCTGGTGGGGTGGATCAGCGAGCAGTGGGGTCCGCGGTGGGGCTTCGGTGTGGGTGGCATCGCGACGATGCTCGCGGTCGCCTACTTCGGCACCGCGTTCGTGCGGGCGCGGCGGGCCGATGCCGTCGCGGCCGCGGATGGCGAACCGGAGCTCGCGCTCGGCCCCGACGGCGAGGTGATCCCCGCCGCGATCAGGTGAGGCGGGTCCGGGGCACGTCGGTGATGCCACCGGCCTGGAGCTCGACGACCGCCGGCACCGGATCGGGATCGCCGAAGAGCGCGGATCGTTGTAGTCCGACGGCCGGCCCGTGCCGTCCACGACCCACCACGACGCCTCGAGCGCGATGCCGTTCGGATCGGTGAAGTACACCGAGCGGATGAAGCCGTGGTCGACGACCGTGGTGACCTCCGAACCCGCCGCGAGGAGCCGCTTGCGCAACTGCTCCAGCGCGTGTTCGTCGGGCACGTCGAAGGAGATGTGGTCGAGTTGGATGGCGCGATCGGTGGGGCCGCCGGCCGCCTTGGCGAACGTCTCGGCGCCCTCGACCTCGAAGAAGGCCACCGTGTTGCCCCGGCTCATCTCGAAGAAGTAGTGGCGCATCGGGCCCGCCATGGTGGTTGCGACGAGGCGCATGCTCAGGACACCGACGTAGAACCGGACGGTCGCGTCCATGTCGGGCGTCACCAGCGCGAGGTGGTTGATCCCTTGCCAGCGGGGCTGATCGGGCAGATCGTCGGTGACGGCCATTCGTCGCTCCTTCGCTCCCGCACGGTGCCCCGTGCTCGTCACCCGATGGTAGGGCCCCGATGACGGGGCCGGTTCGGCGGGGCGCGGCCCGGACGGCGCCCGCGGCGGCGGCGCTACTTGCAGGCCGCGGCGTCGAGGGTCGGGCGGGGATCGATCCGGGTGCCGTTCGGGCCACCGATGCGGATCTCGAAGTGCAGGTGGTTGTACCCGTTGGCGTCGCCGGTGTGGTTGACCGACTCGATCTCGTCGCCCTGGCTCACCGCGTGCTGCGTGTTCTCGAGGTAGGGCGGGTACGCGGTGAGGTGCGTGTAGTAGTAGGTGTTGCCGTCGTCGGCCTTGAGGTACACGGAGTAGCCGCCGACGTCGCCCGTGCTCCAGTACCAGAGCATCCCGCTGCGCACCGCGTGCACGGGGGTGCCTTCGGGAGCGCCCATGTCCACGCCGTAGTGGTACCCGCCGCCGGGAAGCGGCCCGAAGCCGTTGCCGTAGGTGAAGCCTTCGACCGGGCAGTGACCGATGGTGGGCTGACCGGGGGTGGTCGTGGTCGGCGGTGTGGTGGACTCCGCCGGTGGGAGAGGCACGCGGTCGCGGCCAGGGCGACGAACGCGACGGCCACGAGCGCGAGGAGGGGACGACGACGCATGGAGAGAGTGTCGGCAGGCACGGGCCGTCATTTGAGCCCGGGTGTTTCAACTAGACGTCAATCGCTCCTCGCCGTGCCCACACCACGGCCAGCGCGGGCAGGTCGAGTCGCTCGAGCGCCTCGGCCTGGCATCGGGCCCGGGCCCGGACGGCACTCTCGGCGTCGCCCCCCAAGGAGCGCAGCACCCACTGGCGGCTGATCGCGCCGGCCGCCCGGGAGCCGGAGGTGTCGAGGGCGGGGCGCCGGGCCGGGTCGGCGTAGAGCGAGAGCGTGAGCGCGCGCACCAGTCCGCGCTCGGGGTCCACCCCTGCGGCCCGGAGGCGACCGATCACGTACGACGCGAGAAGCTGGAGCTCGCGCACGCCCCGCCGGCTCGTGGTGCTGAGGCGCAGGGCGACGGGGATCGACGCGATGCCGACCTTCAGCACCTTCGACGACGGCAGTGGGGCCTTCGTCGCGACCTTCGAGGAGCGGTTCGCCGCCGCCAGGGCGCGCCGTGCGAGGGGGGTGGCGGCGGCGACGAACGCGCCGAGGCTGGTCGCGGCCGGGCCGGGTCCGGCGCCGACGGGGCCCGCCGCGACCAGCTCCTCGTACTCCTCGGCGGAGCGCACGTCGAAGGGCTCGTCGAAGACGCGGTCGAGCGTGGTGTCGACCAGCGCACAGGGCGCGGTCGGCGACCCGGGTCGGCAGGTCCCGGAGGTCGCGCAGCCTGCGGTGCACAGAATCAGCCATGGGAGAGCCCGTCGAAGAGGATGTCGAGCGCCCGGGCGAAGCGGGCGGTGGGGTCGCCCCCAGTCGGGTTGATACCCACCACCTCCAGCATGACCAACCCGTGGATGGCGCCCCACAGCACCTCGGCGATCTCGTCGGGCCGGCCGTCGAGCACCCCGGCGTCGGTGCAGCGCCGCACCCCGGCCACGAGACCGGCGAACGCCTCGTGGGCGAGCAGATGGCTGGCATCCGAGGGCTCGAACCCCGGGACCGCGCCGCCGAACATCACCATGTAGTGGGTCGAGTTCGCGAGCGCGGTGTCGCGGTAGCACTCGGCGCAGGCGCGCAGGTCGACGAGCGGCACGGCGGTGGGCGCGCCGGCCCGCATCGCGGCGATGAGCCGCTCGAATCCCTCGGCGAACAGCTCGTCGACCACGCCGTCCTTGCCGCCGAAGCGGCTGTAGAGGCCCATGGTCGAGCACCCGGCGGCGGCGGCGATGCGCCGCACGCTGAGCGCGCTGGCGCCTTCCTTCGAGAGCAGCTCGCTGGCTGCCTCGAGGATCCGCCGTCCCTGGTCGTCGCGGTCTCGTGCCATCTGGTGCGGAGTCTCTCGCATGGTTCGCGGATTTGCTCGACAGATGCTATAACGACGTTATGGCAGCACGACGCGATCACTCCGGCTACCCGCGGGTCATGGCGGCCATGATCCTCATGGGAACCGGGACGGGGCTCTCGGTCGCGCCCGCTACCGAGTCGATCATGGGCTCGCCCCCCCTGCACCAGGCGGGAGTGGGCTCGGCCGTCAACGACACCAGCCGCGAGGTGGGTGGTGCGCTCGGCGTCGCGATCGTCGGCAGCATGCTCTCGTCGCTCTACTCCGCCAACCTCGACCGCGCGTTGCCGGCGACCGTGCCCCCGCAAGTGCGCGACGCCGCCGACCAGTCGGTGGGTGCCGCGCTTCATGTGAGCGTGCAGCTGGGGCGGGTGGTTGTCGCGCGGCCGCGCCGCCGCTGGTGGAGGTGCGCTGAGGGTGGTGCTCAGCCGGCTTCGGCGACGCCGACCGGACAGCTCACGCCGGTGCCGCCGATGCCGCAGTACCCACCCGGGTTCTTCGCCAGGTACTGCTGGTGGTAGTCCTCGGCGTAATAGAACGGCGGTGCCGGTCGGATCTCGGTGGTGATGTCGCCGTAGTGCGCGGCACGCAGCACCTCCTGGTACCGGTCACGGGAACGCTCGGCGGCGCGCTGCTGCTCGTCGGAGAACGTGTAGATCCCCGACCGGTACTGGGTGCCCACGTCGTTGCCCTGACGCATCCCCTGGGTCGGGTCGTGGTGCTCCCAGAACACCTTGAGCAGCTCGTCGTAGCCGACGACCGCAGGATCGAACACCACCAGGACGACCTCGTTGTGCCCGGTCCGGCCGCTGCAGACCTCCTGGTACGTCGGGTTGGGGGTGAAGCCGCCCGCGTAGCCCACCGCGGTGGTGAACACGCCGTCGGTCTCCCAGAACGCGCGCTCGGCGCCCCAGAAGCACCCCAGGCCGAACATCGCGGTCTCGAGGCCTTCGGGGAACGGCGCCTGGAGCGGCCTGCCGTTCACGGAGTGGGTGGCGGGCACCGGCATCGCCTCGGAGCGACCAGCCAGGGCCTGCTCGGGCGTCGGCATCTCGGGCTTGGCGCCGAACAACGACATCACGACCTCCTGGGTCCGCTACTCCGTCTTCCGCGGCGCTGAACCGTTTCGCCCGGCGAGGTGTTCCCGATCCCCGGCCTCGGGCCCGTCGAGCTGGCCGTCCTCGCGCTTCTCCTGCTGCTTCTCCGGGTGCTTCTTGCTCGTGCTCTTGCTCTTGCCTTTGCTCTTGTGCCGTTTCTTGTTCTTGTGCTGCTTCTTGCCCTTGCCCTTCCGCGGCTCGTCGCCCGGAAGCTCCGTCGCCCGGGCGCCGTCGAGCACCACCCCGTCGGGGACCATGCCCACCAGGTGCTGGACCCGCTCGCGCAGATCGCGGATGTCGCCCATGAGCTGGTCGAGCTGCTGTTCGATGTCCTCGGGCTCGAAGAGGACGCGCCCGGCCGCCGATTCGGACTCGGTCGGGGTGAGCGAGTCGAGCACCTCTTCCAGGCTCCTGCCGAGCCCGGCTTGTCGCTCCATGGTTTCCTCGTACCGTCGGGTCGTGGGCGGGGGCACGCGAACTCCTGTCAAGGTAGGCGCGCCGGGGCCGCGACCCGCGCCACCGGACTCACCGCTCGACCGGCGTGGTGTCGCGCAGGGCCTCCTTCCAGGCGCGGAACCGGTGATGGAGGATCCCGTCGGGACCGAGCCCCTCGCCGTCGCCCGACGGGTGGAGCCGGAACGTGAAGCGGGTCGCGGGATCGGCGGCGGCGATGGCCATGTACCGAGCGTCCCCCTTCGCCGCGGGCCCGGCCCGCCAGAGCAGCCATGGACCGATGCGGCGTTTGTAGGCCACGAGCTGGTGACCGAGGTCGCGTCCGAGCGTCACGAGCTCGGGCGGCGCCTCGATCCACGCGGTCGCGGGGATGGTGCGGTCGCGTTGGGGAGTGGGAGGGAGTTCGCCGGTGTGCACCGGGGTCGAGTCAATAGGGCGCCCCGCCAATGACGGATCTTCGGCTCCAGGCATGGCTCCATCATGCCCCGTGCTACAGTCGTGTCATTCCGAGCGCGTTGTGTCTGTCGTCGCGTGCGGATTTTCGCAACGGGTATGCGCACTCTCTCGCAGTTCCGGTCGTTCGGGTCAGCGTCTCGGGGTTCGTCCACCCCTCGTGAGACCAATCCGAAAGCCAGACCATCCCGTCGCTGAGGCGCGGGTCGAAACACCGGAGTTCTGCACATCATGTCCAGCACCAACTTCGCCGAGCTCGGCGTCCCCGCCGATCTCGTAGGAACCCTCCACGCGCGTGGCTCGAGTCCGCGTTCGACATCCAGTCCATGACCCTCCCCGACGGCCTCGCCGGTCGCGACCTCTGCGGCCGCGCCCCCACCGGCTCGGGTAAGACCATCGCGTTCGGCATCCCGCTCGTCGGCACGGGTGAGCAAGGCCCGGCCCAAGCGCCCGCGCGGGCTCGTGCTCGTGCCCACGCGCGAGCTCGCCGCGGCAGGTGTGCGGTGAGCTCGAGTGGCTCGGCCGGTCGCGCAAGTTGCGGGTCGCGGCCGTCTACGGCGGTGCCGGCTTCGGGCTGCAGCTCAAGCAGCTTCGGCGTGGCGTCGACGTGCTCGTCGCCTGCCCCGGCCGGCTGACGGACCTCATCGAGCGCCGCGAGGTCGACCTCGACGAGGTCGAGATGGTCGTCGTCGACGAAGCCGACCGCATGGCCGACATGGGCTTCCTCCCCGCGGTGCAGCAGCTGCTCGACCGCACGCCCGAGTCGCGCCAGACGCTGTTGTTCTCGGCCACGCTCGACGGCGCGGTCGACAGCCTCGTGCGCCGGTACCAGCGCGACCCGTCGCGCCACCTGCTCCCCGAAGCCGACCAGACCGCGGCGACGCACCTGTTCTGGAAGGCCGAGCGGGACGAGCGGGTCGGCCTCACCGCCGAGATCGTGAAGCAGGCGGGCCCGACGATCGTGTTCTGCCGCACCAAGCACGGCGCCGACGGGCTCGCGAAGAAGCTCGAGCAGCGCGGTGTGCGCAGCGCGGCGATCCACGGCAACCGGTCACAGGGTCAGCGCGAACGCGCGCTCGCGGCGTTCGCCGACGGCAAGGTGACCGCCCTGGTCGCCACCGACGTCGCGGCACGCGGCATCCACGTCGATTCGACGTCGCGTGCGTCGTGCACTTCGACCCGCCGGCCGACTTCAAGGACTACACCCACCGCTCGGGTCGTACGGCGCGTGCCGGCGCCGCCGGCACCGTCGTGTCGCTCGGGTCGCGTGACCAGAAGCGTGACCTCGCGCGGTTCCAGCGCGAGCTCGGGATGCGCGCGAGCCTCGACACCCCTGGTGCCGACGCCCTCGCGTCGCTCACGCCCGATGCCGTGCGTCGCCGGGAGCTCGCCGAGCCGGCGTCCGTGCCGGTGCCGGCGCAGCCCGCCCCAGGGGGCGGGGCCGACGTCGGTTCCGGAGGCGCCGACTGGCCCAGCGGCACCATCAAGTGGTTCGACGCCCGCAAGGGCTTCGGCTTCATCGAGCGCGAAGGCAACTCCGACGTGTTCGTGCACTTCTCGGCCATCGAGGGCAGCGGGTACCGCCGCCTCGAAGAGGGCCAGCAGGTGGAGTTCGAGGTCGGCCCCGGCCGCAAGGGCGACGAGGCCCGCCGCGTGCGGGTGCTCGTCGGGAGCTGACACCGACCCGCGTACTGTCGGACGATGAGCGTTCGTGACCTGGGCCGCCTGCGCACGATCCTGATCCTGCGGGGTCTCCTGGGCCTGTTCTTCGTCGGGATCGGGATCGTGACCCTGGCCGGGGGTCGTGTCGGATTCGGCCTGTTCGCCATCGCCATCGCCATCACGAACTTCGTGCTGATCGCGGTGCTGGCGCGACGGGCCCGCAACGCCGGATGACGTCGCCCGTTGGTCCCGGACCCGACGGACGCGATCCGACGCGTGTCGTCACCCGGCGCGGCGTCGCGCTGCTCGTCGACGCCCTGTTGCTCGCGCTGATCCCGACGGTGACCGTCGCCATCGTCGGCAACGCGAGCATGGGCAAGGGTGCCTGTCCCGATCCGCTCCCGGCCGGTCGCAACTGTCTGTCGTACCGCAACCAGCTCGTGCTGATCGACAAGGACGTGTCGCTCGCGTTCTTCGGCCTCCTCGTGCTCCTGTACCTGCTCGTGTTCGTCGTGGTCCAGGGCTTCACCGGATCGTCACCGGGGAAGGCGCTGCTCGGCATCCGCGTCGTGCGGTCCGACGGCACGTCGCCGGGGGTGGTGCGTTCGATGGTGCGGGCGCTGGCGTGGGTCGTCGACGGCATCGCGCTCCTGGTGCCGATCGCGCTCTGGGCGGCGTGGTTCACCCCGGGGCACCGCCGGGTCGGGGACTGGGTCGCGGGCACCTACGTCGTGCGCCGCTCGGCCGTCGCCGAGAGGCCTCCGGCTCGGGCATGCACACTGAGTGGTTAATGTGACGCATGTGGTGGCAGAAACCGAGGGCCGCGGGACGTCGGAGCGGGTCGCGCTGGTCTGGCGCTGGTGTCGTTGGACCCGCTGGCCCCTGACCGAGCGCATCGTCGCCGTCGCCGCGTTCACCGTCGTTTTCGACGTGGTGACCGCGTGGATGGGCTTCAGCTTCGGGCACCTCGGACGCGTGCCGGTCCCGCCGACCCTGCCGATCGAGTTGGTGCTGGCGGGCATGGTGGGCTGGCGTCGGCTGGGGCTCGACCGCGCCAACCTGCTCGTCTGGCGCGAGTTCCTGCTGATCGCGGGGGCCGCGCTGCTGTTCGGCGTGTGGCAGTACTCGCTGCACATCGGCGGGTTCGCCGAGGCGATGGGGTTGGTGCTGGCCGCGCTCGACGAGGAGCTCGTGTACCGCGTGGCGGTGCTGATCCTCGTGGGCGCGGTGGCTGCCAAGCTCACTGGCCGCAATTGGCGCAACGCGGAGGATTGGGGCGTCGGACCGGGCGTGGTCGCGATCCTCGCGGCGGGCGTCGTGTTCACGATCCTGCCCGGTCACGTCGCCCAGATGAGCGACAGCCTGCACGCGCTGCCGTTCGTCTGCCTCGGGATGGTGCTGGCCTACACGGTGCTGCGCACCGGCGCGCTGTTCTCCGCGGCGGTCGTGCACGCGTTGCTCAACCTGGCGACCATCGCCGCGTTCAGTGGTGAGATCTCGGTGGCGTTGCGGACCGCCCTGTCGGCGACTGCCCTGATCGCGCTGGTCCTGGGGACGGTCGTCGCCGGCCGGCGTCTCGGCATCTTCCGCCTCGTTCCCGTCGTGGAAAGCCTGCCGGCCGCCGCGTAGCGTCAGGGCATGCTGTTCCTCGGGACGTCGCAAACGACCGATGCCACGCTGCGGGCGATGAAGGTCGGGGCCACCGCCGCCGGATTCGCGGACGCGTTGGGCCAGGACGAGCTCACGGGTGACCCGCTCGCGCCGGAGTGGGACTTCTGGGCGCACGTCGACACGCCGCTCCCCGCGGTGCGTCGCGTGATGCGGGTGCCGCCCCTCGATCCGGCCGACGCGGCCGACGGCGAGCATCCCGACTGGTACGAGCCGACCGCATGACGAACCCGGTCCTGCGCGTCGTCGGCCTCGACCACGTGGTGCTCGTCGTCGCCGACGTCGAGCGTTCGTTGGCGTTCTACTGCGGCGAGCTCGGCCTGGAGCCCGTCCGAGTCGAGGAGTGGCGACGGGGCGAGGTCCCGTTTCCCTCGGCGCTGGTCGACGCGGACACCATCCTCGATCTGCTCGCCGCGCCCCGCACGGGCGTGAACGCCGACCACCTCTGCCTGGTGGTGGAACCGGTGGACCTCGACGCGATCAGCGCGAGCGGGCGCTTCGACGTGGTCGACGGGCCCGCGGTCCGCTTCGGGGCCCGCGGCAACGGCACGTCTCTCTACGTGCGCGACCCCGACGGCAACACCGTCGAGCTGCGCCACTACGGCCCCTGAACCGTTCCCGGCACGGTACGGTTCGGTCATGGACGTAGGCGACGTGGTCGAAGACTTCGAGCTCCCCGACGAGACCGGCACCCCGCGCACGTTGAGCGGGTTGCTGGCGAAGGGACCGGTCGTGCTGTTCTTCTACCCGGCGGCGATGACCACCGGGTGCACCAGGGAGAGCTGCCACTTCCGCGACCTCTCGGCCGAGTTCGCGGCCGTCGGCGCGCAACGGGTCGGGATCAGCCGTGACCCGGTCGACAAGCAACGCCAGTTCTCCGAGAAGCACGACTTCGACTACCCGCTGCTCTCCGATGCCGACGGCACGGTCGCGCGCGCGATGGGCGTCGCCCGGAAGAAGGGGCCACCCAAGCGGGTCACCTTCGTGATCGACCAGAACCGGCGCGTCGTCGAGGTTGTGAAGAGCGAGATCCGCATGGGTGTCCATGCGGACCGCGCGCTCGACGCGCTCAGGCAACTGCCGCGCTGACCGCGTTCGGCGCCTCCCACTCGCCTCTCACCGCTCACCTCCCGGCGTCGGCGTGGTCGAGCTAGTCGTCGTCCTCGGCTTCGACCACGACGACGTCTTCCTCGATCTCGACCAGCTCGCCGTCATCGCCCGCGACCGCGACGACTTCGTCGACGACGATGGTCCCGTCGGGACCCTCCACCGCGATCGTCTCGTCGGTGGCGAGCACGTTGCCGTCGTCGTCGACCAGCGCCTTCAGGTCGTCGACCACCACCGTGCCGTCGTCACCGACCACGGTGGTGACCACTTCGACCTCGTCGATCTCGTCGTTGTCTTCGCTCACGCGCGCTCCTCGGCATGCGGCTCGGGCCGCGGGATGGTGCTCCAGTGTCTCACAGCACGAGCGCCGTCCACGCAGCCCCGGCCGCCTACCCTTCCGCGCGATGGCCGAGCAGCCTCGCGAGGTCGCCTCGCACACCCTCGCCCAGATGGCCGGCTGGATCGAGCTGTTCTACGACCTCGTCTTCGTCGCCGCCATCCTCGTGTTCAGCTCGGCGGTGTCGCACCTCCACGACGGCGCGCGCATCGGCTGGGTCGTCGTGGTGTTCTCCGCGGTCTGGTGGGTGTGGCTGTCCACGACCCTGTTCGTCAACCGCTTCCACCGCGGAGACGTCGGGCACCGGCTGCTCATCCTCCTCCAGATGTTCGTCGTGGTGCTGATCGCGATGGAGGCGCGGGCCGGTGTCGTCGACGACGAGGCCTACCTCGCCGCCACGTACGGGCTCCTGGTCGGCACGGTCGCAGCGATGTACTGGCGCGCGTGGCGAGCCGGTGGGCCCGACTCGGGCTTCGCCCGGAGCCTCGCCGGCCTCAACGGCATCGCCGCGCTGTGCTTCCTCGTGGCCGCGCCCCTGCCCGAGGTGGCGCGGATCGTGCTCGCCGCCATCGGTATGGCGGTGGTGATCCTCCCCGCGCTCGTGCGCCTGGCGCGCCTGCCCGACTTCCCGCCGCTCGACGAGGAGCACCTCGTCGAGCGGCTCGGCGCGTTCACGATCATCGTCTGCGGCGAGTCGTTCGTGAAGGTCGCCATCGCGGTGAGCGACAACACGCTGACCGGTGTCGACATCGTCGCGATCGCCTTCCAGTTCGTCCTGACCTTCGCGCTCTGGGCGTCGTACTTCGAGGACATTCCCCACGCCGGGATCAACGAACGACGCCTGGCGCCGTGGTTGGGGCTGCACCTCGTGGTGCAGCTCGGCATCGCCGGGACCGCGATCGGTGTCTCGAAGCTCGTGCAGCTCGGGCTGCTCGAGCACCTGCCCGCCGAGGACATCCTCGAGATCATGGCGACGCTCGCCGTCGTCTACCTCGGCCTCGCGGGTGTGGGGCTGTGCACCCGCCGCCGTCCGACCGGGCCGCTGTTCGTCCTGCGTGTGACGACCGCGGCGGCGGTCGCGGTCGTCGGGTTCGCGGCGTGGAAGATCCCGTGGGTGGACCTCGTCGAGGGCGTCGCCGTGCTCACTGTGGTGGCGGTGGTCCATGCGGTGTTCGTCGCCCGGCTCCGCGCCGAGACCGTGGTCGTCGCGGGTCCCTGACCGAAGGCCGGAGCGGTAGGGTTCCGCGCCGTGGCGGTGATCTGGGGTGGGCCCGACGAACGCGCCGAGGTGCTGGCCGGGATCGCAGCGGCACTGGACCGTGATCCCGAGCGCATGGAGATCGACTGCCGCTTGCCCGACGAGGTCGTCGCGGTGATGCGCAGCGCGGGCGTGTTCCGGATGCCGATGCCCGTCGCGTGGGGTGGACCCGAGCTCCCGATGGGAGAGCTCCTCGAAGCGATCGAGGAGCTCTCGTACGTGGAGGGGGCCGTCGGGTGGTGCGCCATGATCGGCTGCGACGCCGCCTTCTACAGCGCCTGGCTCGATGACGACGTCGGTCGAGCCCTGTTCGAGGACCTGGATTCGATCACCGCCGGCTGGGTGATGCCGGCCGGCTCGGCGACGCCGACCGAGGGCGGGTACCGATTGTCGGGCACGTGGTCGTTCGGGTCGGGCTCGACCCACGCCGACTGGTTCTGCAACGGCGCGCTGGTCGCAGACACGCTCGAGTGGCGCCTCATGTTCGTTCCGGCCGCCGACGTCGACGTCGTGGCCGGAACGTGGGACACCACCGGGCTGCGGGGCACCGGGAGCTTCGACTACCGCGTCGACGACGCGTTCGTGCCCGGCGAGCGGACGTTCTCGCTCCAGGAGCGCCCGAAGCGGGCAGGGAGTCTCTACTCCCACCCCGCGACGTTCGCGATCAAGGCGGGCGCGGTCCCGATCGGCCTCGCCCGGCGGGCGCTCGACGAGGTGCGCGTCCTCGCCGAGACGAAGCTGGTCGCCCCCCAGCTCGTGCCGCTGCGCGAGCTGGTCTCCACCCAGACCGCGTTCGCCCGCGCCGACGCCCTCGTCGCCGCGCACCGGTGCTGGTTCTACGACTCCGTCCGCCGGCTCATGGATGCGACCGGGCGCGGCGAGCTACCGACCGACGAGGTGCGCCGGAACCTGTTCCTGTCGACCGCGGCCGCGGTCCACGCGTGCCGAGACGCTGTCGAGCTCCTCGCCGAGGTCGCCGGCACGGACTCGATCAGGCGATCGAACCGGCTGGAGCGGATTCGGCGCGACCTGGTCACCGCCGCGACCCATGTCGTGGCTCGTGGTTGGGAACCGTGCGGTCGGTCGGCACTCGGGCTCGATCCGGGTCACCCGCTGTTCTGAACCACGGTCACCGTCGCGTGAAGGCCTCGCGTGGCACCGCGTCGGCGACGACGTGCGTCATGAGATGGTCGTCGCCGACGTCGCGGACCTCGACCCAGAGTTGCGCGCCGGCTTCGTGGGCGCGCAGCACCCGGGCCGTGGTGCGGACCGGCCCCACCCTCATCGACGACAGGTACCGGAGGTCGAGGCTGGTGACGACGTGCGGGACGCCGGTGGGCTCGAGCAGCGTCTCGCAGGCACGCTCGGCCACCAGCGCGACCATGCCTCCCTGGAGGGTGCCGCGGCTGTTCCCGACGCTCGGACGGTGCTCGATGTCGACGACGCCGGGCTCGACGACCGTGATGCCCGCGTGGTCCTCGATACGCGACTCGAGCGCGATGGGCGGCCAGAACGGAGCGTCGAGGTGCGAGGGGAGCGTGATGCCGTTCGGGTCGGGCTCGCTCACGATCACGAAGGTCGAGATCGCGACCGCATACGGATCGGGCTCCTGCTCGGCGCGGAACCAGGTCTCGGCGACGATCACGCGGCGACCCACTTTGATGAGGCGGCTCTCGTATGTGAGGTCGGCGGCGCCGGGGGCGCGCACCACGTGGACGCTGAGGTCGAGCGTGGGCGCGACCGAGCCGAACGAGCGCGACGCGTCGAGGCCGCCGGCGTTGTCGGCGTAGGTCGCCAGCATGCTGATGCGCGGCATCGGGAGTCCGGGGACGCAGATGTTCGGTTGGACGGTGGCGCCGCCGACGATCAGGTCGCCGCGCTGCTCCCACCACTGGGGCCCGAGGTGACGGAAGAAGTGCGGTCGGTCGTCCTCGAGCATCACCGGCGGAGAGTAGGACACGTGGTCGGGCTTGTAGGGTCCCGGTCATGCCGTACTCCGTGGTCCGTTTCAACTGCATCCAGCCCGGTCTCGACCCCGTCGAGATGTCGGCGCGCTACCAGGCCTTCGTCGAGATGGCCGGCTACGCCGACGAGCACGGGCTGCAGGCGATCTCGCTCGAGGAGCACCACGGCGCCGAGAACGGATGGAGCCCGTCGCCGCTGGTGATGGCCGGGCTCGTCTTCGGCCGCACGACGCGGATCACGGCGACGATCAGCGCGCTCCTCGTCCCGCTGCACGACCCGCTGCGGATCGCCGAGGACATCGCGGTACTCGACCTCGCCAGCGGGGGTCGCCTGGTCGTCACCGGCGGCATCGGGTACCGGCCGAGCGAGTACGAAGCACACGGGAAGGACTGGTCGAAGCGTGGTGCGTTGCAGGACGAAGCCGTCGACACCATGCTCAAGGCGTGGACCGGCGAGCCGTTCGAGTACCACGGGAAGACGGTCCGGGTGACACCCCGTCCGTTCACGCAGCCGCACCCCGTGCTGATGCTCGGTGGTTCGAGCAAGGTGGCGGTGCGTCGCGCCGCCCGGTTCGGACTGCCGTACCTGCCGCCGGCCAACCTGCCGGAGCTCGAGGCGTACTACTACGAGCAGTGCGCGGAGTTCGGGACCCAGGGCTTCTGCGCGATGCCTCCGGAGCACACGGCCATGACCCACGTCGCCGAGGATCCCGACCGCGTCTGGCGTGACCTCGGACAGCACTTCCTGCACGAGGCGGCGACCTACGCCTCGTGGCAGCCAGAGGGCCAGACCTCCTCGGTGCACTCGCACGCGACGACAGTCGACGAGCTGCGCGCCGAGGGCATCTACGAGGTGGTCACGCCCGCGGAGCTCGTGGAACGGTTCACGACCGCGGACGCCGGGGTCACGTGCGCGCTCCACCCGCTCGTCGGCGGGATGCCGATCGACGAGGGCTGGCGGTCGCTGCGCCTCTACGCAGAGGAAGTGCTCCCCGCGCTCGGCTGACCCGAGCGCATCGCACACCCCACGATCGACCGCGCGCGCTGCGGGTTCGCGAACCCGGCGAGCGTGTGCGTCCGGTCCGTGCTCAGGAGGTCACCCGGTCATCGGGGGGAGCCCGTGGAAGGGACTCCCGGCGGCCTGCCATTCCTCGTAGAGCGCCATGAACTCCTGACCGAAGGGGTCTTCGCCCATCAACGGCATGGCGGCGCGCCGGATGGTGAAGTCATCCGGCGCGAGCTCGCCGGCCCGCACGAAGTGGCGGCGGGCGGTGGCGTCGTCGCCCCGGCGGCGCGCCTCGATCGCGATGCGGAAATGGAGACGTGCCCGCACCTCGGCGTCGGTGAGGTCGGGCACCGCGGCGCGTGCTTCGTCGTCGGTGATCGACGCGGTGCCCTGGTGCACCCACGCGCGCACCGCGTCGAGGTGCGGCCCGCTGGTGGCGCCGGTGAACTCGGCGAACATGTCGTTGGAGAACGCGACGCTGTTGGGCCGCACGATGCGATCGTCCTCGTCGATCCAGATGACCGTAGGCACGTTGCTGATCGCGTACACCTCGGTGAGCACGTGCTGCGGATCGACGAGGACGGGCATCGTGATGCCCTCCGCCCACGGGCGGACGTCGTCGGCGCTTTCGTCGAGGGCGACCGCGATCACGGTGAAGTTGGCGTCACCGAGCTCGTCGTGCAGCGCCTGCCACCCGGGCAGGTCGTAGCGACAACCTCACCACGACGCGAACGCGTGCAGGAGCCGCTTCCGGCCCCGCCACTCCGACAGCTCGTGGAGGTCGCCGTCGAGATCGGGCAGGGTGAAGGGAGGGGCGACCAGCGACCGGAGCGCGCCGCGCCGCGGCTCGGCGCCGAGCCCGATCGCGGCGATGCCGGCGCCGGCGTCGACGACCGAGGGGCGACCGAGCGCGTCCGCCACCGCGCCGAGGTCGAGACGGTCGTCGACGAGCAGGGTCGAAGGGTCGGGCACCGGCACGCAGGTGTCCGCGCGACACAGCCCTTCGGCCTTCAGCTCCCAGCCCACGGCGTCCAGGAGGGCGTCGGGCGCGAGGAGGATCCGCTCGCCGCGGACGGCGGCGTCGACGGTCACGGTGTCGTCGCCGACGATGGTCACCTGCACCATGGCGCGAGTTTACGTGGGAACCGCAGCGGCGCCGGCGTCGTTGTCACCCTGCGTGCGCGTCGCCGCACGCCCGTTTCGAGGAGATCCCGGTGTCCGAGTCACCCACCGAACCCACACCCGAGAGCCGACCGGAGGACACCTCCACCGAGGCGACGCCGGCGTCGGTCACGGCGCCACCGGTGGCGGACGAGGCACCCACCGAGGCTGCCCCCGCCGACGCGCCGGGGGGTCCCGAGCCCACCCAGACCCTGGCGAAGGCGCCCGTGCCGGGCTCCTCCGAAGCCGGTGCGGCTCCATCGGCGCGTCCCGGATGGAGCCGCGGACGCGCGCTGGTGGTCGGGATCCTCGTCCTGGCGCTCGGCGCCGGGGCGGGCTTCCTGCTGGGACGCTCCACCGCCGACTCCGGACCGACCACGCTGGCCGCCGCCATCGACCAGACGGCGAAGGGCGACCTGCCCGCGGGCGATCTCTCACTCGACCAGCTCCTCGGTGCCGTCGGGCGACGCCTCGGTGCGGATGGTGGCGGCCTCAGCGGCGTCCTGGGCGGCAACGGCCAGGGCGGAGGCAGCGCGCTCGGGCAGATCCTCGACCAGCTGGGCAAGCGCCTCGGCGATCGGCTCGGTGGCGGGAGCACCGCACCCGACTCGACGGCGTTCCTCGGGGTCGCGACCGAAGCCGCGCCCAGCGGGCAGTCGGGCGCGCGGGTGGCGAAGATCGCCGCCGGGAGTCCCGCGGCCGATGCCGGGCTCCGGGTGGGCGATGTCGTCACCGCCGTCGACGGCGACGCGGTCGCCGACCCGGCCGCCCTGGTGAGCGCGGTGCGGGCCCGTCAGCCCGGTGACCAGGTCACGCTCGCCGTCACGCGCGACGGCGTGTCGATCGACGTGAAGGTGCGCCTGGGCAACTCCGGTTCGTCGACGTCGCCCACCACACCGCCGACCACCAGGACGACCTGACCCGCGTCGTGGCATCCGGGCTCGTGGACGCCCGCGAGTTCCTCGGCCTGCAGGCCACCCACAACCCGATGCGCTGGTACCTCGAGGTCGTGCCGGGCGTCTGCACCGACGGCCAATTCCTGTTCGGAGGGTGCGGCCTCGGCGCGGCCATCGAGTCGCTCGAGCGCACCACCGGGCGGCCGGTCGTGTGGGCGGTGGCGCAGTACCCTGTCATACGCCCGCCCGCCCGACATCGTCGACATCGACGTGACGGTGGCGGTCACCGGTCACCAGACGACGCAGGCGCGGGCCGCCGCGCACGTCGGGTCGGGTCACGACCCGAGTAGCTCGGTCAGTGCGACGAGGTGCGCACGGTACCGGGCCGCGAACTCCTCGGTGTCGGGCATCACACCGGTGACCAGCTCGCAGACCCGCGGGAGCAGGAGCGGGTACACGCTGGCACCCACGAGCGAGAGGTACAGGAGCCCGGGGTCGAAGCCCGCGGGCAGGTGTCCGGCGGCCTGCTCGTCCCGGATCCAGTTGATGCGCTCCTCGTAGAGGGCACGGCGGGCGCCGAGGTCGGTGGCCGCCGCGCCGCCGCTGTCGCCCGCAGCGGTGCGCTCCAGCGCCTCCCACAGCAGGACCCGCACGAAGAGCGGATCGGCTCGGCCCCGGTCGAAGAGCGCAGCGAGACCGTCGGGGTACTCGGCCGGCCCTCCGGTCAGCTCGCCACCCGGACGCGACCGTCGCTCGCCCATCACCGCGTGGTACAGCGCCTCCTTGCCCCCGAAGTGGTGGGAGATCAGCTGCTTGTTGAGCCCGGCGCGGCGCCCGATCGCCTCGACCCGTGCGCCCGCGTAGCCGTGGGCTGCGAACTCCTCGAGCGCGGCCGCGAGGATCCGTTCCCGGCTGCGCTCGGGGTTGCGTTCCCGGGTGCGTGCGGTGGCCGCGCGAGTGGTGGTCCGCCTCCTTGTCATCCGTCCGGATGGTAACGGTGGCCGGCGGGTCAGGCGGTGACGATCTCCTCGATCCGCGCGAGGGTCTTCTCCATGTTCGCGACCGTGTGCTCGCGCCCGCGCGCGACGAGCGACTTGCTGAGGCCCACCTCCTGGGAGATGTCCCAGCTCTCGGTGACCCGGGTGCCACCGTCGACCGGTTCGAGCTCGTAACGCCAGATCCGGCCCCCACCGAGCTTCCGCGCCCACGAGTACGGAAGCCGGGTCTGCCACGCGATGCGACGGTTCTCCTCGAACTCGATGACCTCGCTCGTCATCGAATACGGGATGCCCATCTTCATCGACATGCCGAACTCGGCGCCGAGCTCGAGTCGCCCTGCGCCCGGCTTGGCGTCCCGGACCGTTCCGGACCCGTCGATCTCGCGGTGCCGGGCGGGATCGGCGAGCAGGTCGAAGATCTGCTCGGGCGGGGCCGCGATGACCCGTTCGACCGAGGCGACGTCGTCGGTGGTTGCCATGGCCGAAGGGTACCGGCCCCGGTGGCAGAATGCCGTGGCCACCCGACGGGAGGAACCACCATGGCCTTGGCGACCGATGACGTCCTTGCGATCCAGAAGCTCATCGCCGACTACAACCACATCGTCGACGCCGGAGACGGCGAGGCGTTCGCGCGGCTCTTCGTGGAGGACGGCTCGCTCGACACCGGGTTCAACGTGGTGAAAGGCGCGGACGAACTGCGCGAGTTCGCCGCCGTCGTACCCACGATGGCGCCGGGCGCCCGCCACACGGTCACCAACGTGTCGATCGACGGCGACGGCGACACGGCGACGTCGCGGCTCTACCTGCAGATGCACACGACCGCCGGCGGCGCGGCGGAGACCAAGCTCGTGATCTCCGGCATCTACGAAGACACGTTGCAGCGCAACGGCTCCGAGTGGAAGTTCGTCACCCGCAAGCTCACCGTCGACACGTAGGCGCGCTCCGTCAGCCGGTGAACTCCCAGTGCCACGCCTCGGCTCCCGGTTGTCCGGGTTCGGCCCACGCGGGGTGGACGAACCCATAGTCCGCGGCGTGCGCCTGCAGCCACCTGTAGCCCGCCGAGCTGAACGTGAGCTCACCCGCAGAGTCTTCGAAATCGACCGCGCGTCCCCATCCGTGGATGCTGGTGCCGGGCACCGCCGCGAGCGCGCAGTTCCCGAAGAAGCAGTAGAGGTCGCGCCACCACTGCTGCATCTCGTAGGAGCGGTAGCACGACTCGATGCTCGGAGGGGTTACGGGGAGGGGATCGAGGTAGCTCTGGGTCTCCGGGGCGACCGGTGCGCCGTCGAGCCAGGAAGCCAGGCGCATTCGGGAAAGGGCGGGCGCGACGTCGTTCGCCACCCGGCACGACGGCGTCACGGTGGTGAGCGCATTGTCGGGGAGTCGTCCGTTTTGGGGGGGTTGTGCCCCAGGCGGGAGACAGGCAGCCACTCCCAACGAGAGGGCGAGGGCGAGCAACACGACGCGCACAGCGCGAGAATAGAGGAACGCCCACGAAGGAGGACGCGATGTTGATCGTGACCATGCTTCGTTCCAAGGGAGACTTCGTTGCCACGGTCACGCCGACGGCCACGGTCCGGGAGCTCCTCGAGGTGCTCGCCGAGCATCGCATCGGCGCGGTGGTGGTTTCCGCCGACGGCGGCATCGACGGCATCGTGTCCGAGCGCGATGTCGTCCGGCACCTGAGCGCGGCCGGCGGCGGGCTGCTCGACCAGCCGGTGTCGAGCATCATGACCGCCGAGGTCGCCACCTGCGGGCGCGACAGCACGGTTGAAGACCTGATGCGCACGATGACCGACCGGAGGATCCGTCACGTGCCCGTCGTCGACGACGACGGGGCGCTGGTGGGCATCGTGAGCATCGGCGACGTGGTGAAGAGTCGCATCTCCGAGCTCGAGAGCGAACGCGACGACCTCGTCGGCTACATCGGTACGCGCTGAGCGGCTGCGTTCGACGCGCCGGTCACCGACGTGCCGGTCACCGACGTGTCGGTCGCATGAGGTTCTCCTGCACGAGCGTGGCGCCGAGCACCCCGGCGCGGTCGTGGATCGAACCCCGGTAGACGCCGCGCGCGCCAGCAGCGGACACGGGGTCGAGCTGCATGAACAACCAGTCGTCGACGCGCACCGGCCGATGGAAGTACACGGTGTGGTCGAGGCTCGTACCGCCCCGGGGGAGCCCGGCGACATCGAGCTCGGCGAACCCGTTGCTGAGGTCGGAGAGGTAGGCGACGCCGCACGCGTGGAGCACGCGGTCGTCGGAGAGCGGCTCACGGATCCGGGCCCAGAGCCGCCGTGACGCGTCCCATTCGCCGGGCGCCGACCGCGGCTCCTCGTAGACGGGCCGGAGCTCGAACATCACGTCGGCATTGCCGAGGCCGCGTTCGGTGAGCCGTTCCGGGTCGGGGATCCCGCCCGGCATCGGCACACCCGAGAAGTCGCCGCTCTCCTCGTCGACGTGGAACGACGCCGACGCGGTGAAGATCGCCTCGCCGTGCTGGAGGGCCACGACGTGGCGGGCCGAGAACGAACGTCCGTCACGGTCACGAGTGACCCGCATGATCGTGGGGTGGTCGGCTTCTCCGGCCCGCAGGTAGTAGCCGTGCAACGAATGGGGGTGGCGGCCCTCGGGCACGGTCATGGCGGCCGCGCGCAGCGCCTGCGCCGCGACCTGGCCGCCGTAGAGGTGGGGCGTGAACGAGCGTTGCGGGTTGTGGGCGCGGTAGAGGTCACGGTCGAGCTCCTCGAGGTCGAGGAGCTCCGCGAGGGTGGAGACGCGGGGCAACTCGGGCGAGGCGGCCATCGGCCGACGCTACCCGGTGCCCCGAGGCGGTCCCCTGCGTCCGGTGGTGGCGGGCGGGCACTTGTCGCTAGCCTCGACGGCCGGACTGGAACGTACGGCCAGAGGCATCACAGGGAACGGGGAACGGGATCGATGGGACTCTTCGACGGCAAGGTCGCGATCGTCACGGGCGCGGGCCGGGGGATCGGGCGCTCCGAAGCGCTGCTCCTGGCGAGCGAAGGCGCGAAGGTCGTGGTCAACGACCTCGGCGGCTCGGGCGCGGGTGAGGGCGCCGACCAGACCCCGGCGCAACAGGTCGTCGACGAGATCGAGGCCGCGGACGGCCAGGGCGTCGCGAACTACGACGACTGCGCCAGCTGGAGCGGCGCCGAGGGGATGGTGCAGCAGGCCATCGACACCTTCGGCGGTCTCGACGTGCTCATCTGCAACGCCGGGATCCTGCGCGACAAGATGAGCTTCAACATGTCGGAGGAGGAGTTCGACTCCGTCATCCGCGTGCACCTGAAGGGCCACTTCGCGCCCATCCGATTCGCCAGTGCGTACTGGCGCGCGAAGGCGAAGGAGACCGGCGAGCCCACGAATGCGGCGGTCGTCACCACGGCATCGGAGTCGGGGCTCTACGGCAATGCCGGGCAGGTCAACTACGCGGCGGCCAAGGCCGGCATCGCGAGCATGACGATCGTGCTCGCGCGCGAGCTCGGTCGCTCCGGCGTACGCGTGAACTCCATCGCCCCCGTCGCCGCCACCCGCCTGCTCGGCACCGTCGGCACCGGCGAGGACCTCGCCGACAACCCGATGCTGTCGCCCGACAACCCGGCGGCGGGCGCGGTGTGGCTGGCGTCGCCGCTGGCGGACGGCATCACCGGGCAGGTGCTGAAGATCAGCGGCGGTGTCGCCCAGATCCTCGACGGTTGGCGGCCGGCGACGCAGATCAGCTCCGGGGAGAAGTGGACGCTCCAGACGCTGGCCGACGGTCGCGACCGCCTGTTCAAGGACCGCGACCCGGGTGTGCCGCCGTTCCGGGCGATGGAGCAGTTCGAGGACACGACCGCCGGGTGAGTCAGGCCGGCGGGAGCCACGCCGCGTCGTGGATCGAGTCGGCCACGACCGGGATCTCGATCTGCTCCACGTGGAGGAATTCGAACCCGGCGAGCAGCGCGTAGCGTTCGTCGACCTCGGTGTCGCCGACGTGGACGTAACGGTCCGCGGGGAACTGCTCCTTCACCTCGTGCAGGTGGTGCTTGCCGCCGACGAACTCGGGTTCGACGCCGTGGCGCGACCAGAGCGGTTGCTGGCTCGAGCGCGGCCAGTCCGAGGCCACTCCCACGATGTAGCCGCGCCCGACCAGCTCACGTGCCACCTCGGCGGGGACCGGACCCGGCGGGTCGCCGAACTCCATGGTGCCGTCGATGTCGAAGCTCACGAGGATGCGCGGCACGCGGTCGGTCGGATCGCCCAGGGCTTCGTCGGTGGTCACGGCGGTGAGCGTACACGTCGGGGCCGGGATCAAGCAGCCGGCGCCGTCGGGAGCGCGCTCACCGAGCCGTAGAGATAGCGCGCGCTCGCCGCGAGCGCGTTGTACCGGGCGACGAGGGCGTTGGCTTCGCCCGCGGCGTCGTTCTGGGGTCCGACGAAGTCGTTCGACTCCACGAGCCGACCCTGCGTGCGCAGCGAGTCGATCTGGGAACCGAGGTCCTGTGCGCGCGGCGGCGGCTTCCATCCGCGTCCACGCGTCGTCGACCTGGGGCTTCAACGCGTCGAGCTGGGTCTGGAGGGTGTCGTGGCGCTGCTCGAGGTCGACGAACACGCTCTCGTAGCTCCGGAACGCGGCGACCACCCGCCGGCGATCGGTGAAGTAGCGGCGGTAGTAGCGCTCGAGCGCGAGGCTCAAGGTCGTGACCTGGGTGGCGAGGAGGGAGTGCAGCCCGTTGAGCCGCTGTCCGGGTTCGGCGTGGTCGTACGCGGTGACGATGGCGGTCAGCTGCGGATCGTCGAGCGAGGTGTAGGCCCGCTCGATCTCGTGGTCGATGCGGGCCCGCGCTTCCCGGCCGAGCTGCGCGTGTCGATCACCTGCAACGCCAGCGTGTACGTCCCGCCCTTCCCGTGGGCGGTGCGCACGCGCCGGAGGTCGCTCCCGGTGATCGTCGCCGGGCCGAGCAGGAGCCGCGAGTCGGTGCTGCTCCCACCCCGTGTCGCCGCGACGACGCACGACCCGACCGCGCTGGCCATCCCGTATCGCCCTCCCGGCGTCGGTGTCGAGAGTGCCGAGCGGTCAGTGTCGCGCTGCCGGCGACCGCGGGCTACGCACGTCGTCGGCGGTGGTCTCCACGGTGGGGGCGTCCTCGAAGACGGGCATGGCGCCGCCGATGCCGAACTCGGCAGCGTTCTCGAGCGCCTCGAGCGGTGAGTGCAGCGCGCCTTCGGGCGCCAGGGAGCGGGGGAGGAAGCGGCGGGTGAGGAACGATGCCGTCAACGCGAGGACGATGCCGAACATCGCGGCGACGTGGATGCCGTCGACGAACGCGGTGCGCGCGGCGACGACGAACACGTCGGCGGCCGCGGCCGGGAGTCGTTCGGCGACGTGGAGCGCGCCCGCCAGCGAGGATCCGGCCGCGGCGCGCGCCGGGGTCGGGATGGTCTGGAGCGCGTCGTGGAGGTGGTGGGTGTACTGGGACGCGGCGATGCTGCCGAGCACCGCGATGCCGAGCGCGGCACCGAGCTCGCGGGTGGCGTCGTTCATGGCCGAACCGGCGCCGGCGCGGCTGTCGGGCACCGCCGACATGATCGACGCGGTCATCGGCGACATCGACATCGCGATGCCCGTCATCAATGGTGCGAGCGCAAGGAGGACGAACCAGATCGAGGTGTGCAGATCGATCTGGGTGAACAGGAGGAAGCCGCCGGCGATCAGCGCCATGCCGAAGGACACCGCGCGGTTGGCGCCGAACCGCGCGGTGATGCGCGGTGTGAACGGTGTCACGACGAGCATGATGAGCGCCATCGGCAACAGCCGCACCGCGGCCGACAGCGCGGAGTACCCGAGCACGAGCTGGAAGTACTGCGTCATGAGGAACATGACCCCGTACATGGCCAGGAACACGAGCAACATGCCGCCGCTGCCCACGCTGAAGGCGGGATTGCGGAAGAACCGCATGTCGAGCATCGGTTCGCGGGCCCGGAGCTCCCACAGGACGAACACGGTCAGCACCGCGGCGGCGACGCCGAAGGCGACGAGGGTCGTGGGCGCCGACCAGCCCTCCTCGGGCGCGTGGATCAGCCCGAACACCAGCGTCGAGATCCCGACGATGGAGAGCAGCGCGCCCCACGGGTCGAGCTTGCCGTGCTCCGGATCACGCGACTTCGGCACGAAGAACCAACCGCCGACCAGCGCGAGCGCGATCACGGGCACGTAGACGAGGAACACCGCACCGAACCAGAAGGTGCCGAGCAGGTACCCGGTGACGACCGGCCCGATCGAGCCGGCGACCCCCGTGGTCGTGGCCCAGATGGCGATGGCCTTGGCGCGTTCGCCGGCAGGGAACACGTTCACCAGGATCGACAGGGTCGACGGCATGATGAACGCGGCGCCGACACCCATGAGCGCGCGGCAGGCGATGATCTGCCACGTGTCGCTCGCCTGCGACGCGAGCACGCTGGCGACGAGGAACGTGGTGAGGCCGAACTGCAGCGCGCCCTTGCGCCCGAACCGGTCGCCGAGCGCGCCGCTCGTGAAGAGCAACCCGGCGAAGACGAGCGAGTAGGACGCGACGACCCATTGGAGCTGCGACTCGGTCGCGCCGAGGTCGCGGGAGAGGGTCGGAAGCGCCACGTTGAGGGTCGAGTTGCCCCCGAACACGATCAGCAGGCTCAGGCAGAGCACGCCGAGGGTCCACCAGCGCCGCTCGTAGGCCTGCTCGTCGGTGTGGGCGTCGGTGGGGGAGGTGAAGCGCGCCATGGCCCGGCGATTATGTCAGCCACTGACAGATAGCGCAAACCGGCAAACGGCATGTGTTGCCAAGAGCGGTTCTATGTCAGAATGTCCTCATGACCGGTACCGCCCCATGACCGCACCCGGGGGCCTGCGCGAGCGGAAGAAAGCCCGCACCCGCGAGGCGCTACGCGACGCGGCCATGGAGCTGTTCTCCCGCCAGGGGTTCGACCACACCACCGTCGAGGAGATCGCCGAGGCCTGCGAGGTGTCGCCCCGCACCTTCTTCCGGTACTTCCCCACCAAGGAAGACGTCCTGTTCGCCGATTCCGACGCCCGGCGCGACGCCCTCCTCTCGGTCCTCGCGGCGCAGCCGCTCGAGCGCACGCCCCTCGCGGCGCTGCACGCAGCGATACGCGCGCTCGCGCTCGACTACCGCGACGACCGCGCCGCGTTGGAGACCCGGTCCCGGATCGTCGCCGCCTCGCCGCAGCTCCAGGCCTACAAAGCCGAGCACCAGCACGGTTGGGAAGCCGCCGTGGTCGACGAGCTGCTTCGGCGCGCCCGGGCCGTCGGTTCCCCGGTGACGCCGGCGGAGCTGCGCCTGCTGGCCGCCGTCGCCATCGCCTCGATCCGCGTGAGCCTCGACTCGTGGGTCGCCGGCGACGAGGGCCTCGGCCCGGAGGTCTTCGTCGACGCGGCCTTCGGGCGCATCGCATCCGGGTTCGGTCCCACCGGCTGAGGGCGCGCGGAGGTCGCGGTCGACGCCGCGGCGCGGGACGCCCGTCGCGGCTGGTCCGCGACCCCGGTTACGGTGGCAGGGTCCGGCGAGGGCCGAGGAGCTGGAGGCGGCGATGGGGAAGCTCGAGGGACGGGTGGCGATCGTCACCGGCGGTGCGCGTGGCCAGGGTGCCGCCGAAGGTCGTCTCTTCGTCGAGGAGGGTGCGACGGTCTACGTCACCGACGTGCTGGCCGAGGCGGGGGCCAAGACCGCGGCGGAGATCGGCGCCACCTTCGTGGAGCAAGACGTCACCGACCCCTTGCAGTGGAGCGCGCTGGTGGAGCGCGTCGTCGGTGAGCACGATCGCCTCGACGTCCTGGTCAACAACGCGGGCATCCTCCGCTGGGAGCGGATGGTCGACACGCCGCTCGAGTCGTGGAACGAGGTCGTCGCGGTCAACCAGACCGGTGTCTTCCTCGGGATGCAGGCGGTGGCGCCGCAGATGATCCGTCAGCGCTCCGGCGGGATCGTCAACATCTCGTCGGTGGGAGGGCTACGGGGCGCCAGCGCGTGCTTCAGCTACGCCGCCACGAAGTGGGCCGTCCGCGGCATGACCAAGGGCGCCGCGATCGAGCTCGGCCCGCACGGGATCAAGGTGAACTCGATCCATCCCGGCATCATCGACACGCCGATGATGGCTGGCCAGGACCTCGACCAGCTCGCGTCCGCGATCGGCGTGCCGCTCGGCCGCTACGCCCAGGCCGACGAGGTGGCCCGGCTGGCGCTCTGGCTGGTGTCGGACGACAACTCGTTCTCCACCGGGGCCGAGTTCGTGATCGACGGCGGCCAGACCGCGTAGGGAACGGGGTCCGGCGGCGCAGCGCGCCGGTATCATCCGAACGGATGACTCGGTCGGGACCCCGGTGAGCCGCGCAGGCACCGGCGGTGCCGGACCCGCGCCGGTGGATCACCCTCGCCATCGTCGTCGTCGCCGCGCTGATCGTGGTGCTCGACAACTCGGTGTTGACGGTCGCGATCCCGACCATCCTCCACGACTTCCACACGACGTTGCCGAGCATCCAGTGGGTGATCACGGGCTACGCGTTGACCTTCGCCAGCCTGCTCATCATCGGCGGTCGGCTGGGCGACCTCTTCGGCCATCGCCGCATCTTCTGCCTCGGCGCGGCGCTCTTCGGCGGCGGCTCGCTCCTGGCCGCGCTGTCGTGGGGTGTCCCGAGCCTCATCGTGGGCGAGGCGCTCATCGAAGGCACCGGCGCGTCGCTCATGTTGCCGGCGACGCTCGCCATCATCTCGACGACCTTCCACGGCCGTGAGCGCGCGACGGCGTTCGCGGCGTGGGGCGCGACCGCGGGTGCCGGCGTCGCGCTCGGCCCGTTCGTCGGGGGCTTCCTCACCACGAACTACTCGTGGCGATGGGCGTTCGGGATCAACGTGATCATCGCCCCGCTCGCCATCGTCGGCGCCATGGTGTTCATCGGCCGCAGCGTGCCCGTCAAGCAGCGGGTGCGCATCGACGTGCCTGGTGCGTTGCTCGTCGCGACCGGGATGTTCCTGCTGGTGTTCGCGCTCAGCGAAGGCGGCACGTACGGGTGGTTCGACCCGTTGCGCACGTTCACCCTCGCGGGGGTCGCGGCGTGGCCGGTCGAGCGGGCGGTGTCGATCACGCCGCTGATCCTCGTGGTGTCGGCGCTCACGCTCTTCGCGTTCTATCGGCTCGAGCGCTACAAGGAGCGCCACGACCGCGCCCCGTTGTTCGAGTTCGGCCAGCTCCGCCACAAGGGGTTCCGCTACGGCCTCATCACCGCGTGCGTGTTGTCGATGGGCCAGTTCGGCATGCTCTTCGTGCTGCCGATCTTCCTGCAGGACGCCAAGCACCTGTCGGCCGAGACGAACGGGCTGTGGATGGTTCCCGGCGGGGTGTTCATCATCATCGGCTCGCAGCTCGGTGGCCGGCTCACGCGCCGGGTCGGCACGACACGCGTGGTGCAGTTCGGCCTGTCGCTCGAGGTGGTGGGGCTGGTGTTCGTCGCCTTTCTCGTGAGCCCCGACATGACGTTCTGGGCACTGTTCTTCGCGTGGGGGCTGTTCGGGTTCGGCATCGGATTCGCCAGCTCCCAGCTCACCAACGTGGTGCTGTCCGACATCGACCCCGACAAGTCGGGGGTCGCGAGTGGCGCCAATTCGACCGTCCGCCAGGTCGGCGGCGCGCTGGGTGTGGCGGTGATCGGGTCGCTCTTCGCCAGCCTCACGATCGCCAAGACGGTCGCCGCGGTGCGCGCCACCGCCATCCCCGACTCGCTCAAGGCGAACGCGGTCGCGGGCATCCACGCACAGGGTGCGGGGTTCCCCGCGCCGCGCGGTGTCGCCGCCGACACCGCGGCGACGTTGAGCCGGGCGCTGGCCACGGGTCTCACCGACGCGACGCGCCCGGCCCTGCTCGTGGCGGCGGCCTTCGTGTTGTTCGGCGCGTTCCTGTCACTGCTGATCCCCCGCACCCGGCCGGAACCGGCGACGGGCACGACCCCGATCGTCGAGGTGTTCGATCCGTTCGAACCCGTCGAACCCGACCGGGCGCTGCTCGACGGTGACGGGCTCGGCGAGCGGGGGCTCGAAGCTCTCCCGCCGGCGTCGCCCTGACCTACGCCCGGCCGAGCACCCGGGCCACGCGGATCTCGATCGCGACCCGGGAGGGGTTGACCCGCGGCTCCTGGTAACGGTCGGTGTAGCGCGCCACCGCGGTCGCGATCTCCTCCGGGTCGCGCGTCACGCGCGCCGGGCCTTCGAGGGAGAGCCAACGCCCGCCGTCGACCTGGCCGACGGCCGCCCGTCCGGAACGCTCGACGTTGCAGACCTTCTGCGATCCGTCGCCGGTGATCACCCGCACGACCTGCGCTTCGGGATCCCACGTGAACCCGACCGCGCAGACGTGCAGGGTCCCGTCGGACCGCACGGTGCTCAACGTGCCGAGGTGACGCTCGGCGAGGAAGGCTCGGGCCTCCGGTGACAGGTCGGTGGGGACGGTGGCCATGCCCCAGTGGATCACACGCGGCGGCATCCGCCAGACTCGCTGCATGGGAACTCCCGAGGCGGCGGTGCTCGACGTCCGTGACAACCCCGCACGCTCGCGCTACGAGCTCTTCGCCGGCCGCGAGCGGGTGGGGTTCACCGAGTACCACGAGCGCGACGGCGTGTACGTGTTCCCCCACACCGTGATCACCCGGCCCGAGCGGGGCGCCGGGTTCGGTGTGACGCTCGTGCGCGGCGCGCTCGACGACGCCCGCCGCCGGGGGTAGCGGATCGTGCCCGAGTGCCCGTTCGTCGCCCGCTTCGTCGCCGAGCATCCCGACTACGCCGACCTGGTCGCCCGCTGAGTGGCGACGCGGGCCCTGGGGTGGGGGGCCCGAGCCGGGGCATCGGGCCCGACATACCATGGTCGTCATGGCGGACACGAGGATCCTCGTGGGCCGGCCCCTCGGCGGGATGGTGCCCGACCCGGCCCTGCTCAGCGCATCGCGCGTGACCGATCTCGTCCGCGCCGACGGCCGACCGAAGCCCGCGTTCCGGGAACGACTCCGCCGCATCCCGTCGTGGCGCAACGCGTGGTCGGTGGTCTGGGTGTGGGCCCAGGCCGTGATCGTGGTCGGGCTCGCGGTGTGGTGGGGCAATCCGGTCGGGTACGTGCTGGCCTTCGTGCTGATGGGGCGGACCCAGGCGCAGCTCGCGGCGTTGATGCACGAAGCCGCGCACCGCCTCCTGTTCTCCAACCGTCGGGCCAACGACTTCGTCGGCCGCTGGTTCCTCGGCTACCCCTCGTTCACCTCGACGGACGCGTACCGGCGGGTCCACATGGCGCACCACCGGCAGGAGTTCGGCCCCGACGAGCCCGACATCCCGCTGTACGCGGGCTACCCGATCAGCCGCGCCAGCTTCCGGCGCAAGCTCGTGCGTGACATCACCGGCCGGACCGGGTTCAAGCTGCTGCGGGCCCAGCTCGCCGGCTTCCGGTCACCCGATCCCCGCGTCCGGCGAACGCTGCTGAAGATCTTCGCGGTCCAGGCCGTGCTGCTGGGGATCGCGATCGCGGTCGGAAGGTGGTGGCTCTACCCGCTCTTCTGGCTCGCGCCGTACCTGACCGTGTGGCGCGTGATCAACCGCCTGCGCTCGATCGCCGAGCACGGCGGCATGGACGCCTCGACCGACCGGCGCGCCACGACCCACACCGTGCGCCAGTCGTGGGCCGCCCGGACCTTCCTCGTGCCGTACCAGATCGGGTGGCACCTCCCGCATCATGTCGACGCGGGAGTGTCGATGCGCCACCTGCCCCGCTACCACCGCGCGTTGTGTGACGCGGGCTACGTGACGCCGGAGCTCGAATACCGCAACTACCGGCAGCTCTGGCGGGCGTTGCGCAACGGAACTCCCTCGCTGCACACCCGGAGTACCTAAGGTAGGCGGCGTGGAACGCTGGTTTCAGAACAGTCGGGGTATGGTCGTCGTCCTCCTCGCCGTCGCGACCTGCGTGGTGCTGCTCGCGATCGATCCGGGCGACGGCTTCCCGACGGGCGTCAGGTCGTCCGGGGGCTCGGCCGTCACCACCACCGTGACCACGACGCCGGCGTCGACCACCACGACGGTCGTGCGCCCGACCCTGCAGGAGGGCACGCCCGACACCGCCAACACGACGGTGCTCCAGCAGAAGCTCGCGCAGCTCGGCTACAACGTCGGCACGCCCGACGGGACCTTCGGTTCGGGCACGAAGGCGGCGGTGATCGCCTTCCAGACCGACAAGAAGATCACGCCGGCCGACGGGGTGGTCAACCAGGAGACGTGGAACGCGCTGCTCGCGACCCCGTGACGGCTCCGGGACGCTAGTTGACCGACGCGACGCCGGCCAGCACGAGGTCGGCGTGGCTGCGGAAGCGGTTCGCCCGGGATGCCCGCGACGAACGCGGCGCACACATGGCGAAGTAGTTGGCCAGCGGCCAGGACACCGGTCCGGGGGACACGAACTCGGTGCCGGTCTCCGGGATGGCGGGTGGGTACTCGGTCGTGGGCTCGAAAGCGTCGCTCACGATCGCTCCTCTCGTCGGTCTTCCCAGCACCCAATGTACGGACGTGATGTAAACGCCGCGTGTCGAACCGGCGACAGGTGGTCGAAGGCTCGGGAACGTCGCGTGGTCGCGATCTGACGGCTCCGGTCTCGGGGGACCCGGGGTGGCGCACCCAGCCGTTACTGTCGCTCCCGATGGACCAGCCGACCTTCGCGTTCGACGACGAGCCCTCCGCCGACGGTCACCCCGACGACATCGAGGTGACGACGTTCTCCGTCGGCGAGCTCAACGCGCTGGTCCGGGACGCCCTCCGGCAGATGTTCCCCGCCGAGGTCTGGGTCCGGGGCGAGGTCCAGAATCTCAGCCGCTCCGGTGCCGGTCACACCTACTTCGCGGTGGTCGAGAAGGCGGGCCGCGGCGACCGGGTCCAGGCCCGCCTCGACGTCGCGCTCTTCCGCGACGACCGCCGCGCCGTCGACCGCGCCCTCGCCGAGGTGCCCGGCGCCGAGCTGGGCGACGACGTCGAGGTCCGCATCCGCGGGCGGGTCACCGTCTATCCCCCGACCGGGCGCTACCAGCTGGTGATGACCGGCATCGATCCGGTCTTCACGGTCGGCGGCATCGCCGCCAACCGTGAGCGCCTCCTGCGGGCCCTGGCCGCCGAGGGCCTGCTCGACGCCAATGCCGGCCGTTCCCTCGCGGTCGTGCCGCTGCGGATCGGGCTCGTCACCAGCGCGGGGAGCGCCGCGTACCACGACTTCGTGCACGAGCTGGAGCGCAGCGGCTACGCCTGGCAGGTCGTCGTCGTCGACGTCCGGGTGCAGGGAGCGGCCGCGGCCCGCCGGATCAAGTGGGCGCTGGGCGAGCTCTCGCTCCTCGACGTCGACGCCGTGGTCCTCGTGCGGGGCGGCGGCTCCCGGGCCGATCTCGCGCCGTTCGACACCGAGCTGGTCGCGCGCGCGATCGCGGCGATGCCCGTGCCCGTCATCACGGGCGTCGGCCACGAGATCGACCGCAGCGTGGCCGACGACGTCGCACACACCGCGTGCAAGACGCCGACCGCGTGTGCGCAGACCCTGTTGCTGCGCGTGGGTGAGTTCGTCGGCCGCCTCGACGACGCATCGCACCGCGTGAGCGCGCAGGCCCGCCGCCGCATGGCGGTGGCCACACGTGAGCTCGACGACGCGACCCGCCGCGCCAAGCGCAGCGTGCCGGCCGCGGTCGGGCGCGAGCGCACCCGCCTCGACCGCGCGCACGGCCGGGTGGACGAGCTCGCCCGGAGGCGCACCGGCGAGGTCGCCGCGGTGCTCGACGCCCGGGCCCGTCGGGTGGGCGAGCTGGGGCGGCGGGCCACGCGCGCGGGCGGCCAGGCCCTCGACCGCGCGGGAACGCGAGATCGTCACGCTCGCCAACCACCATCTGAGCCGTGCCCGGTTGCGGGTCGACGCGGGCGAGGCCGCGACGCGCGCCCTCGACCCGCGGCGCGTGCTCGAACGCGGCTACTCCATCACTCGTGACGACGAGGGCCGGGTCCTCAAGCGGGCGGCGGCGACCGGTCCCGGGAGCACACTGGTGACCGAGCTCGCCGACGGCCGGGTCACGAGCCGCGTGGTCGCCGCGACCGGGACGACCACCACCGACACCGAACCGAGGGAGGGGAGCGAGTGACCGACGAGATTGGCTACGCCGACGCCATGCGAGAGCTGGGTGAGATCCTGGAGGAGCTCGAACGCGACGACCTCGACGTCGACGTGCTCGCGGTCCGCGTGCAACGGGCCAGCGAGCTGATCCAGCTGTGTCGCGGGCGCATCGCCCGGGCGCAGTCGGACGTCGACCGCATCGTCACCGACCTCGAGTCGTTCGGCGCGGCGGCGCCGGACGAGGTGCAGTCGTCGTGAGCGAGCGGTTGGAGGACGGCCACGGCCCGCAGACGCCGATCGGGGACAACGTCGTCCACTCGTTCACCCATGGCTACGCGGAGTGGATGGCTGCCACCGCGGAGCGGGCCGGTGACGCGGTGCTGCGCACCGACGACCTCGTCGCGGTCGACGCCGGCTCGCCACACCTCTTCTTCAACCAGGCGGTCCTGCTCCGGCCCGTGGTCTGGGCGCACGCGGTCGACGTCGCCGCGACCATCGTCGGGTTCTTCGGCGCGCGGCCCGGGGGCGCCTACTCGGTCTTCAGCCCCTGGCCGGTTCCGGAGCTCCCCGGGCTCACCGTGGACGGCTACCCGCCGCTCATGCTCCGGGTGCCCGGCGGCCGGTCGCCGGCACCCCCCGCCGGGTTGACGATCCGCGAGATCGACGATCCCGAAGGCGTCGCGGCCTACGAGCACGTCGTGGTCGACGGCTTCCCGCTCGACACGCTCCAGCCCTACGAGCGAGGGCAGGCCCTCGCCGCGACGTCCCACGAGGCCGACGGCGTGCGCATCTTCGTGGGCGAGGTCGACGGTCGGGCGGTGAGCGGGGCGATGTCGATCCTGGCGGCGGGCGTGAACCACGTCGAGCTGGTGGCGACGCTGCCGGACGCGCGGGGCGCGGCTACGGCGAGGCGGTCACGTGGGCCGCGACCCTGGCGGCGCCCGAGGTGCCTGCCGTGCTCATCGCCAGCGATCTCGGCCGTCCCGTCTACGAGCGGATGGGCTACCTCGCCGTCGACCGCTGGACCTTCCTGTTCGGCCAGCGGTGAGCACTCGCGCCTTCGCCCGCTCCGGTGTCTATTTCTTCTGGCCGCTGAGCTTGCGGTTCTTGAACTGGGCCTTCACGTAGTCGCGGTTCAGCAACGCGATGAAGTCGATGCTGATCTCCTTGGGGCACGCCTTCTCGCACTCGCCGTGGTTGGTGCAGGAGCCGAAGTAGCTCTCCATCACATCCACCATGCTGACCACACGCTCGTAGCGCTCGGGCTGGCCCTGCGGGAGCAGGCCGAGGTGTGACACCTTGGCGGCGGTGAAGAGCTGGGCGGCGCCGTTCGGACACGCCGCCACGCAGGCGCCGCAGCCGATGCAGGCGGCGGCGTCCATCGCCGCGTCGGCGGCTTCCTTGGGCACGAGGATGAGGTTGGCGTCGGGCGCGCTCCCGGTGGGAGCGGTGATGTAGCCGCCGGCCTCGATGATGCGGTCGAAGGCGCTGCGGTCGACGACCAGGTCGCGGACGATCGGGAAGGCGCGCGCCCGCCACGGTTCCACCACGATCTCGTCGCCGTCGTGGAACTTGCGCATGTGGAGCTGGCACGTCGCGGTGCCTTCCGACGGTCCGTGGGCGCGGCCGTTGATCATCATCGAGCACGAGCCGCAGATCCCTTCGCGGCAGTCGTGGTCGAAGGCGATCGGCTCGCGTCCCTCGGCGACCAGGCGGTCGTTGACGACATCGAACATCTCGAGGAACGACATCTCCGGGCTGATGCCGGTGGCGTCGATGTCCTCGAACCGGCCCGGTGCGTTCGCGCCGTCCTGGCGCCAGACGCGGAGCTTCAGATCCATGCTCGCGTGCTCCTCTTCCTACTTGTAGCTGCGCTGGGCGAGGTGGACGTACTCGAACTCGAGCTGCTCCCGGTGGAGCTCGGGCGCGGCTCCCACCCCGGTGAACTCCCAGGCGCCGACGTAGGAGAAGTCGTCGTCGTCGCGCAACGCCTCGCCCTCGTCGGTCTGGTGCTCCACCCGGAAGTGGCCACCGCAGGATTCCTCCCGGTGCAGGGCGTCCCGGCAGAGCAGTTCACCGAACTCGAGGAAGTCGGACACCCGCCCGGCCTTCTCGAGGGACTGGTTGAGGGTCTCGTTCTCGCCCAGCACCCGCACGTCGGCGTGGAATTCCTCGCGCAGGGCGGGGATCTCGGCGATGGCCTTCTCCAGCGACTCGCGGCTGCGGGCCATGCCGCAGTTGTCCCACAGGATGTTGCCCAGCTGCCGGTGGAAGTGGTCGACCGAGCGGGTGCCGTTGTTCGAGAGCAGCTTGCGGACCTGGTCGTGGACACTCGCTTCGGACTCCTGGAACACCGGGTCGCTGGTGGGGACCGGCTCGGTGCCGAGGAGCGGGGCAAGGTAGTCGGAGATCGTCGACGGGAGGACGAAGTACCCGTCGGCGAGGCCCTGCATGAGCGCGCTCGCCCCGAGGCGATTCGCGCCGTGGTCGGAGAAGTTCGCCTCGCCGAGCACGTAGAGCCCGGGGACGTTGCTCATCAGGTTGTAGTCCACCCAGAGGCCGCCCATGGTGTAGTGGACGGCCGGGTAGATGCGCATCGGCACCTGGTAGGGATCTTCGTCGGTGATGCGCTCGTACATCTCGATGAGGTTGCCGTACCGTTCCTCGATCACGTCGTGCCCGAAGCGACGTATGGCGTCGGCGAAGTCGAGGTACACGCCGTTCTTCAGGGGACCGACGCCTCGGCCGGCGTCGACCTCGCGCTTCGCGGCCCGCGACGCGACGTCACGCGGCACCAGGTTCCCGAACGCGGGGTAGCGACGCTCGAGGAAGTAGTCACGCTCGCTCTCGGGGATCTGCGCGGGCGGACGTTCGTCGCCGATCTTCTCCGGCACCCAGACCCGCCCGTCGTTGCGAAGCGACTCGGACATCAATGTGAGCTTCGACTGGAAGTCGTCGCTGCGCGGGATGCACGTGGGGTGGATCTGCGTGTAGCAGGGATTGGCGAACAACGCGCCCTTGCGGTGCGCGCGCCAGGCCGCGGTCACGTTGCTGGCCTTGGCGTTCGTCGACAGGTAGAAGGCGTTGCCGTAACCACCGGTCGCGAGCACCACCGCGTGGGCCGACCAGGACCGCACCGCGCCGCTCACCAGGTCACGGGTGACGATGCCGGCAGCCCGGCCGTCGTGCAGCACGAGGTCGAGCATCTCGGTGCGGGTGTGCAGTTCCACGTTGCCGAGGTGCACCTGGCGCATCGAGCGCGGAGTAGGCACCGAGCAGCAGCTGCTGACCGGTCTGGCCCCGCGCGTAGAAGGTGCGCGAGACCTGCGCGCCGCCGAACGACCGGTTGTCGAGCAGGCCGCCGTATTCACGGGCGAACGGCACGCCCTGCGCCACGCACTGGTCGATGATGTTGAGACTGATGTCCGCGAGGCGGTACACGTTGGCCTCGCGGGAGCGGTAGTCGCCGCCCTTCACCGTGTCGTAGAAGAGGCGGTACACGCTGTCGCCGTCGTTCTGGTAGTTCTTCGCGGCGTTGATGCCGCCCTGGGCGGCGATGCTGTGCACGCGGCGCGGCGAGTCGTGGAAGGTGACGAGCTTCACGGCGTAGCCCAGCTCGCCGAGGGTGGCGGCCGCCGACGCGCCGGCGAGACCGCTGCCCACCACGATGATCTGGTACTTGCGCTTGTTGGCCGGGTTGACCAACTTCACGTCGAATTTGTGCTGCTGCCACTTGTGCTCGATGGGACCGTCGGGGATCCCGGCGTCGAGGTTCCCGATCATCTGGTCACCACTCCCGTCGTGATGAGCAAGGGCATGCTGATGTTGCCGACCGTGATCACCACGGCGAACGCGATCGCGAACCAGCGTCGCCAGATGTTCCACCGTGGGTTGTTGAGCCCGAGGCTCTGGAACATGCTCCACGCACCGTGGAAGATGTGGAGCCCGAGCGCCAGCATGGCGACGATGTAGGCGATGGCGACGGGGACCCGTTCGAAGCTGTAGAAGAGGTTGTCGTAGGGATCGCCCCGCACGAAGTGCGGGTTGGCACTGCCCCACGTGAGGTCCAGCAGGTGGAAGACCACGAAGAGGGCGACGATGACGCCGGTCCAGCGCATCGTGCGCGACGCGAAGTTGGCGGCGACGTAGTCGCGCTTCGACTGGTAGTTCGTCGGCCGGGCGCGGTGGTTCATGCGCGTGAGCTGGTATGCGGCCACGATGTGGCCGACGAACGCCGCGATGAGCACGACCCGCATGCCCCACAGCACGACCGTGCGCGGCAGCGCCGGCTCGCCGAGCGTGCGGAGCCACTCCCCGTAGACGTTGATGTGGCTCTTGCCGAGGAAGACCTTCAGGTTCCCGACCATGTGGGCGAGGACGTAGCCGAGCAGGATGATCCCGCTGACCGCCATCACCCATTTCTTGCCGACGGCCGAGCGCCAGAACCGCACCAGGAAGTGCCCGTGCGAGCGGGGCTCGGGGATCGGCGGACCTGTGTACCGCGTGAGGACGTCGGCGTCGTCGGCACCGGCGTCCTGCGTCGCGGTCGAGAGCTCTTGCTCCACCTTCGCCATGGCGCGAAAGCTACATCTCGGTATCGGCGCCAAGCTCATCCGGGCGTCCACGATCGATTCCGGGGCCCGGGCCGGGGCCCCGAGGCCGCTGGTACGCTGCGCGCGCAGGCACTCGACGCTTGGAGCAGCCCCTATGACGCGGCCCGGAACCCTCGGTGAGCTGAAGACCAGTGGATGGGTGTCGCGGCCGGTGAAGGAAGAGGTGCGGGCCAACGCGCTCGCCCGCATCGGTGAGGGCCGGCCGCTGGTCGACGGTGTCATCGGCTACGAGGACACCGTGCTGCCCCAGCTGGAGAACGCGCTCATCGCCGGCCACGACGTGATCTTCCTGGGCGAGCGGGGGCAGGCGAAGACCCGCATGATCCGCTCGCTGACCGCCCTGCTCGACGAGTGGATGCCGATCGTGGCGGGGAGCGAGATCAACGACGACCCCTACCACCCGATCTCGCAGCACGCGCGGGTCCTCGTCGCCGAGCGGGGCGACGAGACGCCCATCGAGTGGGTGCACCGTGACCGTCGCTTCGGCGAGAAGCTGGCCACCCCCGACACGTCGATCGCCGATCTCATCGGCGAGGTCGACCCGATCAAGGTGGCCGAGGGCCGCTACCTCTCCGACGAGCTGACGATCCACTACGGGCTCGTGCCCCGGACCAACCGCTCCATCTTCTCGATCAACGAGCTCCCCGACCTCGCCGAGCGCATCCAGGTCGGCCTGCTCAACGTGCTCGAGGAGCGCGACGTGCAGATCCGGGGCTACAAGGTGCGCCTGCCGATCGACCTCATGCTGGTGGCGTCGGCGAACCCGGAGGACTACACGAACCGCGGTCGGATCATCACGCCGCTGAAGGACCGCTTCGGGGCGCAGATCCGCACGCACTACCCGCTCGACGCCGAGCTCGAAGCCGCGGTGATCGAGCAGGAGGCGCGACCGCTGACGGCCGAGGGCCTCAACGTGCAGGTCCCCGGCTTCATGGCCGAGATCGTCGCCGAGATGAGCCAGCAGGCGCGGCGATCACCGCACATCAACCAGCGTTCCGGCGTGTCGGTGCGGCTCTCGATCGCCAACTACGAGACGCTCGTGGCCAACGCCACCCGCCGGTCACTGCGCCACGGCGAGACCGAGGTGGTGCCCCGCGTGAGCGACCTCGACGCGCTCGTCGCGAGCACCGCGGGCAAGGTCGAGTTCGAGACCGTCGACGACGGTCGCGAGGAGCAGATCCTCGACCGGATCGTGAAGGCGTCGATCCTCGAGACCTTCCGCGCCCGGACCCGTCCCGAGCAGCTCACCGACGTCGTCGCCGCCGTTCGAGGGTGGCTTGGTCGTGCACACCGGTGAGGACATCGCCTCCTCCGAGTACGCCAAGCTCCTCTCCGACGTGCCGGCGCTCCGAGCAACGCTCGCCGACCTCGAAGTGGGTGAGACGCCCGCCGGTGTCGCGTCGGCGACCGAATTCGTGTTCGAGGGCCTCCACCTGTCGAAGCGGCTCAACAAGGACTCCGTCGGCGGGCGTGCCGCGTACCGCGGACGCTAGCCCCGATCCCCCGATCCCCCGATCCCCCGAACCGGCGTCGGGCGACCGGCCCCTGACCCCGGCGAACGACGCCGGTTGCCGATGGGGCTCAGATCCCGCTGCTGCCGTCCTGGTTCTGCTTGTAGAGGGCGCAGCCGTCGGCGGCGCGGCGGTTGACGTTCTCGACCGCGGCCTGGACCTTCGGGTTGTCGACGACGGTCATGTCGCCCTCGGCGCGCCGCTGCATGGCGTCGAGGTAGAGCCGGGCGTCCCGCTCGATGTCCTTCGGTGCGTGGTCGGCCATCTGCTGCACCAGCTCGATCTGCTTGTGGATCTTGCCGATCAGCTTCGGGGCCTGGTCGTCGAAGGTGTAGGCGGCCACGCAGAACGCCTTGCTCGGCGTCGGGAGCGAGCTCCCGCGCTCACCCGAGCAGGCGCTCAACGCCCCGACGAGGAGCACGAGGGCGACGGCGGGTCGCAGCACGCGCATGCCTGCATTGTGGTCGCTCGCGCCGTGCCGATCCGAGTCGTACCGGGTCCGTGACGGCGCGGATCCCGCCAGGACCCGGACGAAACGGACCTCCTCGCCTCGCCGGACCAGGCGGTACGGTGGGTCCATGAAGCGTCGTTCGGGGTTCCGGTACTCGCGGTGGGACGGTACGCAGACCGGATTCGACCTCGACGCGCAGTCCCTGCTCGACGAGATGAGCGACGACCTCCTCTACCACGGTGACCTCAACGCCGCGCTCCGACGGATGATGCAGCAGGGCTTCCGCGACCGGAACGACCAGCAGCTCATGGGTTTCCGCGAGATGTTGGAGAAGCTCCGCGAACGCCGGCGCCAGGAGCTCGAGAGCCGCGATCTCGGGGGCGTCTACGACGACATCGCCGAGCAGCTCGACGAGGTCGTCGACATGGAGCGCGAGGGGATCGACCGCCGGCTCGAGGAAGCCACGCGTTCGGGCGACCAGCGTCGCCAGGAGCTGCTCGAAGACGTCGCCGAGGAGCGTCGCCGCCAGCTCGAGGAGCTCCCTCCCGACCTCGCGGGCCGGGTGCAGTCGTTGCAGCAGTACGAGTTCATGGACGACGCAGCGCGCGAGCGCTTCGAAGAGCTGATGGACCAGCTGCGCGAGCAGCTGATGCAGAGCCACTTCAACCAGCTCTCGGAGGGCATGCAGAACCTCACGCCCGAGCGCATGCAACAGATGAAGGACATGCTCAACGAGCTCAACCAGATGCTCGAGCAGCGTGAGCGCGGGGAAGAGCCCGACTTCGAGGGGTTCATGGAGCGCCACGGCGACTTCTTCCCCGGCAATCCCCAGAGCCTCGACGAGCTGCTCGAGCAGATGGCGCAGTCGATGGCCCAGATGCAGCAGCTGTTCAACTCGATGACGCCCGAACAGCGCGCCCAGCTCCAGGCCCTTTCCGAGTCGCTGCTCGAGGACATGGATCTGCGCTGGCAGGTCGATCAGTTGTCGCGCAACCTGCAACAGGCCTTCCCGAACCTCCCGTGGCAGCGCTCGCAGAATTTCCGCGGCGACGACCCCCTGCAATTCGGTGAGATGCCCGGCCTGCTCGACACCCTCGGCGATCTCGACGCGCTCGAGAACCTCATGCGCTCCGCGACGCAACCGGGCGAGCTCGCCGAGGTCGATCTCGACCGCGCCCGCGAGCTGCTCGGTGACGACGCCGCCCGCTCGCTCGGCCGTCTCCGCGAGCTCACCAAGATGCTGGAGGAGGCGGGCCTCATCGAGCAGCGAGAGGGTCGGCTCGAGCTGACCCCGCGAGCGATCCGGGCCATCGGCAACAAGGCGCTCTCCGATCTCTACCGCAAGTTGGTGAAGGACCGCGCCGGTCGTCACGAGCTCGAGCGGACCGGCGCCGGCAACGAGCACGCGCACGACCACAAGCCCTACGAGTTCGGCGATCCGTTCCACCTCAACGTGCAGGAGACGGTGAAGAACACGATCTGGCGTTCGGGTGCGGGAACGCCGGTGCGGCTGTCGCCCGACGACTTCGAGGTCGAACGTACGGAGATGCTCACGCGCTCGGCGACCGTGCTCCTCCTCGACGTGTCGCTCTCGATGCCGATCCGCGACAACTTCCTGCCCGCCAAGAAGGTCGCGATGGCGCTCCATTCGCTGATCACCAGCCAGTTCCCGCGCGACTACTTCGGTCTCGTGTCGTTCGGGCGCGTGGCCCGCGAGGTGAAGCCCGAGCTGCTCCCGGAGATGAGCTGGGACTTCGAGTGGGGGACCAACATGCAGCACGCGCTGTTGCTGGCGCGCAAGCAGTTGGCCCGCCAGAGCGGCACCAAGCAGATCATCATGGTCACCGACGGCGAGCCCACCGCCCACATCGAGGCCGGCGAGGCCTACTTTCAGTACCCGCCGTCGCCGGTCACGATCGAAGAGACGCTCAAGGAAGTCATGCGGTGCACGCGCGACGGCATCCGCATCAACACGTTCATGCTCGACGAGAGCTACTACCTCAAGTCGTTCGTCGAGCAGATGATGCGCGTGAACGGGGGTCGGGCGTTCTTTACCAATGCCGACACCCTCGGCGACTACGTGCTGGTCGACTTCCTCGACCACCGTCGCCAGCACCGGCGCGCCGGCTGAGCCACGCCGCTCAGTCGGGTCCCGTGTAGGTCGCCCGGATCCGGTAGCGGAGCCGGTGCTGGTACTCCTCGAGGCCGTGGGCGATCCAACCCGCGCTGCGCGCCACCGCGAACACCGCCTCGCCCGCGCCGTCGACCATGCGCATCGACTCCGCGAGGACTCCCAGCGCGAAGTCGATGTTCGGGTGGGGTCCGTCGGCACGCGCCATGACGTCGAGGACGCCCTGGGTGGCGCGCCACAGCTCACGCGGGGGGCGAGCCTGCTCGACCGCGTCGAGCAGCACGGGCGCGCGCGGATCGGGACCCTCGTAGACGGTGTGGCCGAAGCCGGGCACGCGCTGCTCGTCGCGCAGCGCGCGCCCGACGGCGTGCTCGGGATCCGCAGCCATCGCCTCGCGTAGGAGGACGCGGACGAACTCCGACGCCCCGCCGTGGAGCGGGCCACCGGTCGCCAGCCCCGTGAGCAGCAGGAGGTAGGGATCGGCCCACGTCGACGCGGCGACGCGCACCGCCAGGGTCGAAGTCGCGAGCTCGTGGTCGGCGAGGAGGGACAGCCCGCGGTCGAGCGCGCGCACTCGGCGGGTGGTCGGCTCGAGCGGTGAGACGCGCGTCCAGAACCGGTGCGCCAACGAGCCGGTGGCTGCCGGCTCGTCACGCGGGTCCACGGGCGGCAACGCCTCGACGACGGTCGCCAGCAGCGTGCCGGCGCGCGCCGCCACCGACGCCACCCGGCGGTCGTCGCGCAGCGGATCGCCCGGGCGCAGCGCGGCGACGACCACGCGGAGTCGGTCGGGGAGCGGCGTGGACACGGGGAGCGAGGCGGACACCGCCCGGCCGACCGCCAGGCCCTCGGGGTCGGCCGACCAGTGGTCGTTCGGGCCGAAGGTCGTCCCCCACAGCCAGGCGGCGACCTGCTCGTACCGGGCCTCGGTCGCGGCGCGGGTCGCGTCCCGAACCGCGGTATGCGAGATGGCCGGCCGGATCGAGCGCGGTGATCGCCTGGTCGACGTGGATCTCGGGCCCCGGGGACGCGGGCCGCGGGCGCGCCCGTGCCGCGAGCCGTTCGACGTCGCGCCGCGAGTACCGGCTGGTGCGGCTGCCCGCCGGCCGCTCGCGCCGGATCATGCCCCGGCTCACATAGGCGTACAGCGTCTGGGGCTTCACCCCCAGGCGGGTCGTGGCCTCGGTGGCGGAGAGCCAGGGCTGATCGGCCATGCCTCATCATATTGACAGTTGATCAACGTTGACAAGGGGTCGGATCGCGCCGGATGCTCGGAGGAACCGACGACCAGGAGATGGCACCGATGACCATGACCGACGCCGCAGCGCCCCGAGGCCTCAAGGGGGTCGTCGTCGCCGACACCGCGCTCGGCGACGTGCGGGGCCTCGAGGGCTTCTACCACTACCGCCAGTACTCGGCGCCCGACCTCGCGGCGACGCGCACCATCGAGGACGTCTGGCACCTGCTGTTCGAAGGTGAGCTCCCGTCGCTCACCGCCCGCCGCGAGTACGCGGCGCGGATCGCGGCGCTGCGGCCCCTGCCGCCGGAGCTCTTCGCGCTGCTCCCCGGGCTCGCGGTCGGCGGTCGCGTCCCGCTCGCCGGGTTGCGCACCGCGCTCTCCCAACTCGCCGCCATGGAAGACATGCCACCCACCTACGACGCCGATCCCGCGACCATCCGGGCGAACGCGATGCGGCTGTGCGCCGCCACGCCCGTGGTGATCGCCGCGCTCCACCGGCTGGCGACGGGCCGCGCGCCGATCGCTCCGCGTGACGATCTTCCGTACGCAGCCAACTACCTCTCCATGATCGACGGCCTCGTGCCCGATCCCCAACGGGCGCGCGCGATCGAGCAGTACCTCATGCTCACGGTCGACCACGGCTTCAACGCGTCGACGTTCACCGCGCGGGTGGTCACGTCGACCGGCGCCGACGTGGGCTCGGCGGTGGTGGCCGCGTTGAGCGCGCTCTCCGGTCCGTTGCACGGTGGCGCGCCGAGCCGTGCGCTCGACACGCTCGACGCCATCGGCACGCCGGACCACACCGAGGAGTGGGTGCGGACCGCGGTGGCGGACGGGCAGCGGATCATGGGCTTCGGGCACCCCGTGTACCGCACGGCCGACCCGCGCTCGGTGATGTTGCGGGCGATCGCGCAGGACCTCGGTGGGCCGCTCGTCGACTTCGCGGTGCAGGTGGAGTCGACGGTCGAGCGCGTGCTCGCCGAGCTCAAGCCCGGCCGCGAGCTGCATACCAACGTCGAGTTCTACGCCGGGGTCGTGATGGAGCTGTGCGGGCTGCCGCGTGCGCTCTTCACCCCGACCTTCGCCGCCAGTCGCATCATCGGGTGGTGCGCGCAGATCCTCGAGCAGGCGGCCGACACCGCGATCATCCGACCGAGCGCCCGGTACGTCGGGCCGCCGGCCCCGCAACCGGTGCCCGTCGCCCGCTGAGCGACCGCCTGCTTCGCCCGCCCCGGTCGGTTCGGTCGGTTCGGTCGGGTTGCGTCAGGCGAGCGCGAGCTCGCGGACGTAGCGTTCGTGGACGGCCGGGTCGAAGCAGACGAAGCGCACGGAGTGGACGCCGCAGATCGTCGCCCGCACCGTGTCGACTGCGATCCGCGTCGCCTCCGGGACCGGGTAACCGTAGGCGCCGGTGCCGATGGCGGGGAAGGCCACCGACTCGGCGCCGATCTCGTCGGCGACCTCGAGCGAGCGCCGGTAGCAGTTCTGGAGCAGTCGGGCCTCGCCCGAGTGGCCACCCTGCCAGATCGGGCCCACGGTGTGGATCACGAAGCGGGCGGGCAGGTCGAACCCGCCGGTGGCCTTGGCGTCGCCGAAGGCGCAGCCGCCGAGTTCGCGGCAGGCCTCGAGCAGCCCCGGCCCCGCCGCCCGGTGGATGGCGCCGTCGACACCGCCCCCGCCGAGCAGCGACGGGTTGGCCGCGTTGACCACGGCGTGGACGTGCTCGGTGGCGATGTCGCCCAGGACGACCTCGAGATGGGGTCCCACGAGGCGCAGCGTAGGTTCGCGGACCGAGGCGCTGCAGGGCCCCAGCGCCCGGACGCCGGGCTGGGCCCGGGCACCCGCAGCGGCCGACGCGAAGAAGAAACCCCTTGCGCTCGGGTCCACAACCGAGCATAGTAACACCATTGTAATTCCAGAGGCGTCATTTGAGGCGTCCGCCGCTTGGCAAGGGAGCACGCCGATGCCCGAACCCGTGACCATCAGCCCGATCACCTCCAGCCCGATCACCTCCAGCCTGGCCGCCCTCGTCGCGACCCAGCGCTTCGCCGGCACCGGGGAACGCCGGTGGCAGGAGGAGGCCAACTGCCTGGGGGTCGATCCCGATCTGTTCTTCCCCGAGCGGGGGGCTTCCACCAGGGAGGCGAAGGCGGTGTGCCGGAGCTGTGAGGTCCGGGTGGACTGTCTGGAGTACGCCCTCGCGCACGGCGAGAAGTTCGGCATCTGGGGCGGGCTCTCGGAGCGGGAGCGCCGCCGGGTCCGCCGTCAGCGGGCGCTCGAGCGCCGCACTGCGATGGGCGCCTGACCCACGCGAGGTTGCGTCGCTCGTACATCGTGGTGGTGTTCCGGCGACGCAACCTCGTGGTCGGGGGTCAGTGCTCCAGGCGGTACTCGATCGTCCGATCCGCGCCCAGGCCCGCCCACGCGAGAAACGCCGTATCGCAACGCGCGAGCTCGGCCGCGGGCACGAGCCCGACGAGCTCGACCGCGCGACACGTCGGTGCCGGCCGCGCGTGCCCGGTCGCGCACCGACTCGCACGCCGCGCTGCAGGCCGGTGCGCTCCAGGTCGACGAGGTTCATCGACACCTGCACGCGCCCGACCGAGTCCAGACGCAGTCCCAGGGCCCGGACCCCCGCCAGGCCACCGTCGCGCTCGCGCACGTCGTGCGCGATGCGGCGCGCGAAGCGCGAGGTCGTCACGTCCGAGATCGCAGTTGAGCGCGACCAGCGGGGGCGGGCGCCGACCGCGACCGCGCCGAGGCGCGCGTGGGGGCCGCCGGGCCCGTGGTCGGGTGCCCGGGCGGTGAACGCGTCGCGGCGCACGTCGGGGAGCGGGCGGCGCTCGGGATCGGCCCGGTCGTAGAGGAAGACCGGTACCGAGAGCTCGGACGCGATCCACTCGGCGAAGGCGCGCGCGGCATCGACCGCGGTGTCGAGGGCCTGGGGGTCGAGCGCCACGAACGGCACGACGTCGAGCGCGCCGAGGCGCGGGTGCACACCGCGGTGCGCTCGGAGGTCCACCCGGTCGGCGACGGCCCGGGCCAGGCGACGCACGGCGACGACGGTGTCGGCGTCTGCGCCGGCGGCCAGGGTGAAGACCGACCGGTGGTGGTCGGGGTCGACGTGCAGATCGAGGAGTGGCGCGCCGCACACGTGCGCCAGCGCCTCGAGCACCGCCGCGTCGCGGCCCTCCGATACGTTGGGGACGCACTCCAACATCCGGCTCAGGGTACGGGCTCGCCGCGGGACCGTCCCGGTAGAGTGCCGCCGGTGCAGATCGGACTGGCGCTCCCGCAGTACGACTACTCGATCGCCGGCGAGTCGCCGCTGCGCTGGGGGAGCGTGGTGGAGTACGCCGTCGCAGCCGAGCGCGCGGGGTACGACTCCCTCTGGGTGTCGGACCACCTGTTCCTCGACCTCGCGAAGTACGGGGGGCCCGCGGACCGCAGCGGCGCGTTCGATCCGATCGTGACACTCGCCGCGCTCGCCGGCGTGGTGCGCCGGCCGCGTCTCGGCACGCTCGTCCTCTGTGAGGCGCTGCGCCCGGCCGCGGTGCTCGCCAAGTCGCTGGCCAGCCTCGACCGCATCTGCGAGGGCCGCCTCGACGTCGGCATCGGCGCCGGGTGGTACGAACCGGAGTACCGGGCGCTCGGGATGGCGCTGCCCGCACCGGGGGAGCGGTTGGCGCGCCTCGGCGAGGCGGTGCAGGTGTTGCGCGGACTGCTCGGCGGCGGGCCGTTCACGTTCGACGGCCGCTATCACCGCGCGTTCGACGCCCACAACGATCCGCCCGCACGGCAACGACCGACGCCACCGATCCTCATCGGGGGGAAGGGTGACAAGCTCCTCTCACTCGTGGCGAAACACGCCGACGGCTGGAACACGTGCTGGTCATGGACCCCGGCGGCCTACCGCGAACGCGTCGAGGTCCTGGCGAGGGCGTGCGAAGGGGTGCAGCGGGATCCCGCGACGGTGACGCGCTCACTCGGGCTCTACGCGCTCTGCGGACGCGATGAGCGCGACCTCGAACGTCGCTTCGACCGGCTCCGCGCGAGCGCACCACCGGGCGTGCTCGACGCCGTCTCCCTCGACAGCTGGCGTGCCGGCCATCTGGTCGGCACCGTCGAACAGGTCCGTGAGCAGGTCGCCGGGTGGGCTGACCTCGGCGTGGAGACCCTGATCGTGGGCGTCGGCGCCGTCCCCTTCTCCGTCACCACGGTCGACGACGTCGAGTTGCTCGCCGAGGCGGTCCGGGGATAACGGTGGCCCCCGGCGGAGGTATCCTGACGCGATCCCCTCGAAAGGGCACTCCTCATGAACCTCGGCATCCCCGAGCTGCTCATCGTCCTTGCCGTCGTGCTGCTCCTGTTCGGCAGCACGCGACTCCCGAAGCTCGCCAAGTCCCTCGGGCAGGCCAGCAAGGAGTTCAAGAAGGGCGTCGAGGGCGAATCCGAGGACGACGGCGACTCCAAGAGCGCCTGAGCATCGAGGACCCGGGGCCGACCCCGGGAACCAGCCCGCCCCCTCCTGTCGTTCTTGTCGATGGCTGACGGGGTCCCCACGTGGGAAGAGGTCGCGCGCGAGCACGGGCGCTTCCTCTACAACGTGGCGTACCGCCTGGCCGGCAACGACGACGATGCACAGGACCTGGTCCAGGAAGCGCTGATTCGGGTCCGCAAGGGGCTCGAGCGTTACGAGCCCGGGTCGCTGGAAGGCTGGTTGGCGCGGATCGTGACGAACGTGTTCCTCGACGAGATGCGGCGCCGCAAGCGCCGGCCCACCGACGCCCTCCCCGACGACCCCGGCCGGGTGCTACCACCCGCGCCGCCGGCCGACGAGGTGTCGACCGGACTCTCCGACGAGGTGCAGCGGGCGCTCGGCGAGCTGCCCGACGACTTCCGCGTCCCGGTCGTGCTCTGCGACGTCAGCGATCTGTCGTACGAGCAGATCGCCGACGCCACCGGCGTGCCGATCGGCACCGTGCGGTCGCGCATCCACCGGGGCCGTCGGCTGCTGCGCGCCGCCCTCGTGGCCGACGGGGTGACCGGGCCATGAGCGGCCCGACGCGCAGCGTCGAGAGCGGGGCGGCATGAGCGGCGGACCGGAGTTCGAGCTGGTGCCCGAGATGTTGTCGGCCTACCTCGACGACGAGCTCGCCGCGCCCGAGCGGGCGGCGCTCGAGGCCCGGCTCGGCGAGTCGGTTGTGTGGCGCGCCGAGCTGGACGAGGTGCGGGCGGCGCGATCGGCGGTGCGCGACCTCGCGACGCGTGAACCGCCGCCCGGGTTCTGGGACGCCGTGCTGGCGCGCGTCGGGTCCGAGGCGGACGACGCCCCGGAGACCGTCGCTCCGGTGGTGGCCCTCGCCGAACGCCGGCCGCGCCGACGCGTCGCCTGGTTCGCCGCCGCCGCGGCCGCCGTCGCCGGCATCGTCGTGGCGGTCGTCGCCGTGCCCCATCGATCCGAGGTCACGCCCAACGTCAGCGCGGTGGTGGCCCAGCACGGCGCGCAGGGGTCAGACGCCGGTGACCCGATCAGCATGTTGGCCCCCGTCGGTCCGTTGGCGGGGTTCCGTCGATGATCCCGGCGCGCCGGACCGGCGTCGCCGCGTGGATCGCCCTGGCGACCCTCGTGGCCCTGGCGTGGCCGATCAGCGCGTGGGGGGCGGCGGGCGGCAGCGCCGACGCGCGGGAGGCGGCGCGTCTGGTGACCCGCACGCGGGACGCGGCGTCGCGCTACGACTTCTCGGGCACCGCCACCGTCGCCTGGAACGCCGGGGAGGGCATCCGGCGGGCGCAGGTCGAGGTCCACGACGCGGGTGGCTCGATCGAGATCGTCTCCGCCGAGGGCGAGGTCATCGACGAAGGTCGCCACACCTACGTACGCGACCCGCGCTCGGCGCCGGGGTGGACGAGCGTGCTCGTGGAACCGGCGGCGGAGGGTCTCCCGGCACCCGGCAGTCACTGGGAGCTCACCATCGGGCCGGGGCGCACCGTCGCCGGGCGGCCGACCACGACCGTGGTCGCCGTCCGCTCGGACGGCACGCCGGCGCAGCGCCTCTTCGTCGACGACGAGACCGGGCTGTCGCTCGGGCGCGAGGTGCTCGGTCCGGATGGGCACGTCGAGCGCTCGGTCGTGTTCCGCGCGATCGAGATCGGTACCACCGGTGCCCGTCCGGCCGCGCCGGACGTCGGCACGGAGCAGGCGAAGCGGCTCGGCGCGGTGCCGAGCGGTTACCGCGCGCCGTCGACGAGCGGTGGTTACGACCTCGTGACCCGCTCGCGCCATCCCGACGGCGTGGCGCTCTTCTACAGCGACGGGCTGTTCACGGTGTCGGTGTTCGAACAGCAGGGGCAACTCAACTGGGACGCGCTGCCCAACGGCGGTACGAGGGGCGAGTTGGCGGGGACCCGCACCCGCGGTTACCGCCAGCCGAGCGGGAACGTGCTCGTGTGGGAGCGCGACGGGATCGTCTACACCTGCGTGTCGGACGCGCCGATCGACGTCTTCACCCGGATGGCAGGCGGGCTCGCGGGCGACGACCGCAGCACCGCGCAGTCGGTCGTCGACTTCGTGCTCGGACCGTTCGGCTGGAACTGATCGGATGTGCCCGGCCGGACAGCATCGGCGCAGGTCAGAACCACAAACAGTGCGTGCGCACCACCACTCGTGCGAGCTTCGAGAGGCCGACGATCTTCTCGGCGGGTACAGAGGCCACGTGCGCGACGCCGACGAACGGCGGCAGATGATTCGCGCACAACGAGTGGAACGAAATGTCGCGGACGATCACCATCTCGTGGTATGCGCTGTCGTTGGCGCACGTCGTAACCGTGAACGGTGTCGGGGCCAACGACCCTGCAAACGCAGCAGCCACGCGCCGCGGTGTGTCCGCCAAGTCTGGCAACGTCGGGTCCTGACCGAGCGCGACGAGTAAGTCCGAAACCGCCCGGGCCGCAGCATCGAGGTCAACCCCTTCCTCGGACAGGACATGTCATGTCGGCGAACGAGTCAGTCCGCATGGTGTCCCGGAAGGACGTCCGTCTCGGACTGATGCCATACCGGGCTGTCGGTTGCGGTCTCGACGTTGAATCCATAGTCGTACACCAAGGTCCCGCCGAACGTCGCGCCCAGCGAGACGAGCACGGCGATCACGATCGAGAGCACGAGGATCGCGACCGTTGGATGCGTACGCGTGTGATGCACGTTCAGCCGCAGCGCGATATCGACGAGCGCAAGGACTGTCACCGTGATCATCGTCCATGCGTGCGTGTTCGCAGTACGGCGCGCCTGGGTGCCCTTCTCGGTCGAACGCAACCAATCCCAGAAGCCAGTCAGCGCTGCGAGCACCGAGATTGCTGCGCCGCCGATGAATACGTAGGTGCCGGCACGGAAGAAGTCGCGTGCCCAAGTCTCGTGTCGGCCGAACGTCGCGATGATGTCGAAGACCGCCGCGAGCACATACGCGGCCACCGGAAAGTCGGTCAAGGGTGGATGAGTCGGCTTCCCCGACCAGCCCCGTAATCCCTTGAACTTCCGCCCCTTCAGCGTCAGCGTGGGCCGAACCGAGAACTTCCGCATTACCGCCTCCTCATGTGTGGACTTCTCCCTCGCAGGTTCTCTGAGCGGGCTCCGCGCCTTGCCCGGTGCGTATGGACGACGCAGCAACGCCCGTCCTCAGGAGCGAGGAGGGCGTCGACGTCGTCGACCCCGAGGCCGTCGATGAGGCCCTGCACTCGCGCCTCATTCATCCCGCATACCAGGTCCGGCGCGGGATCCGCGAGCGTGTGGAACGGACAGTTCGCGAGTACGACCGCCCGAGTCGTCGCTGAGCGGCCCGCTACCTCGTCGATGGTCGGTTGGGAAACGACCAAAACGACGATGACCACGATGGCTGCGAGGAACACAAGCCAGCCAATGCCCATGACCCACTACCAACCGCCATCCATGTGATCGCCGCCGCGATCCGACATCTGCGCCAAGACCATCGCCATCACTCGCGCCCTCCACCGTGTCTCGGATGCGATCATGCATCGCCGCCCTTGTCGTCCGGCAGGGTCGAATGGCCCGTCGACACGGACGGCCGGGTTAATGCGTCGCACGGTGGATCGTGATCGCCCCCGCCCTGGTAGCCTTCTTGCCTGAAGGGGAGTAGCCCGTAACGCGACGATCGACACGCTGGAGCAGGTGCTCCCGGTCGTCCGGCCTGTAGACAGCAGGCGGGCGAGACCTTCGACTTGGCCGGCATGACCGCCGCCTGGTCGGAGGCGTCCCCGCACTCCCTCCCGGCGGTCGATGAGGGAGGAAGCAGTTGACCGATGATGTGCACGAGTCGCTCCTGCAGCGTGGTCGGAACCTGCAGTACGCCACGATCGCGTGGAACGCCATGGAGGTGTTCGTCACGATCGGTCTCGGTATCGCGGCGAAGTCGTTGGCGCTTGTCGCGTTCGGACTCGATTCACTTGTCGAGGTGTTCGCCTCGCTGGTGGTTGTATGGCACCTCGTCGATCACGACGCCGAAGGCCGTTCGAACCGAGCGTTGCGTCTCGTCGCCGTCGCGTTTGCCGTGCTCGCGATCTACCTGTTCGTGGCCAGCGTCTACGCGATCTGGTCGGGAGAGGTTGCGGACTCATCGCCGTTCGGTATCGCCTACCTCGCGATGACGGCAGCCGTGATGTTCGTCTTGGCCCGGTTGAAGCGGGCGACCGCGTCGACCATCGGCAGCTCTCCGCTTCAGGCCGAAGCCCGGATGACCTTCCTCGACGGATGCCTCGCCACCGGCATCCTCACGGCACTGGTCCTGAATGCAGCATTCGGACTCTGGTGGGCGGACCCGGCCGCGGCCGCGCTCGTCGCCCTCTTCTGTGCTCGCGAGGCAGTCGACAACTGGCGAGAAGCCGGACGATAGAGAGGCGACAGTCGGGCCTCAGGCTGAACGTGACCGGTCTGGCGGCGTAGGGCCATCCGCCGGGTTCAATCCTTCTGTCCGGCGCAGACGTAGTACCGGCGTTATTGCCGCGACATTTAGGGGGACTCCACCATGCGCAAGCTCTTCGCGTTGCTCGGCATCGTCGGAGCGGTCAGCTTCGGTGCGATCGGCGTCGCAGCCGCAGCCGCCCCACCACCCGTCACTCTGAGCGGCAAGACGAACGTCCATGGCCAGAGAGACGTCAGTGCCAAGTCGAAGGTCGTCTTGAAGTTCGAACAAGACGACTTCTACTTCTCGCCGACCTTCGTGAAGGTGAAGCCGGGCGAGAAGCTCAAGATCACGATCAGGAACGAAGGCAAGACCGCACACACGTTCACTTCGACGGCGTTGCATATCGACAAGACGCTTCAGCCGGACAAGACCACCAAGATCAAGGTCACCATCCCGGCGGCAGGGGGAACGATCCAGTTCCACTGCACCTTCCACCAGAGCATGGGAATGCAAGGCGCGTTCTACACCGGGAGCTCGTCTGCCGAGACGACCGGCAGCACCGCAGCGACGACGGTCGCCCTCGCGAACACCACGCTCGGGAAGGTCCTCGTCGACGCCGACGGGCGCACCCTCTACCAGCTCGATGCCGACTCCGCGACCAGCGCCACGTGCACCGGAGCGTGCGCGACCCTGTGGCCACCAGTCACCACCACTGGTACCCCCACCGCCGGAACAGGACTTGACGGATCCAAGCTCAGCATCGTGTCGGGACCGAACGGCTCACAGGTGAGCTACGCCGGTCATCCGCTCTACCGATACAGCGCCGACAAAGCAGCCGGAGACCTCACCGGCCAAGGTGTCGCCGGAAAGTGGTGGGTACTGGGAGCCGACGGCACCACGATCACCACCGCCGCGGCCACCTCGACTTCCACCAACAGCGGCTACTGAACAACGAGCTCTCCTCACCTCCGCTCTTTCAGCCGAAGGAGTTCGTGTTCGATCACGTCGAGCATCGAGTGTCGTTCTCTTGACCCCGCGCTCCGACGTAGTTCTCGCAGGTGCCGTGGATCGCTCGTGGATCAGCCCTGCGGATCCCATCTGCCACGTGCGACGCCGCATGGCGTTTTCGCGGACGTGCACCCGCCATCAACGCGTCGCTACTGAAATGTCGGGGCTAGCGAACGGTGAAACCGCAGGTCAGCAACCGTGCCGTCGGATAGTCGCAGCTCAGAACGCCGGCAGGTTTCTTCGGCTGGAACTGACCCCCGTCTCGGGGGGAGGCGTCAGCGGACGCTGACGGGAGTCTCGAGCCGCCGCCGGCGCAGGATGCGGCGACGTTCGCGCTCGGACGCACCGCCCCACACACCGTGGTCGATGCGGTAGGTCAGCGCGTACTCGAGGCACTCCGGCTGCACCGAGCACTGCGCGCAGATGCGGCGGGCCTTGTCGACGCCGACGCCGTCGGACGGGAAGAACTCCCCGGGGGCGAGAGCGCGGCAGCGAGCCTGGAGCATCCACTCTTGTTCGCTGTGATCGGGGGGAGTGTGCAGGTCGTCCATGTGCACCCCAGTGCTCGGGTGATGAGGCGGTCGCCCTGTTCAACGGTCCGGACCGTGGTCTGGTTCCCGTAGCCTGACAGACATCGTAGGCCGCGTCTCGTCAGGGTTCCGAAACTCTGCCCGGATCCCGGCGACGGGAACGACGAAGGCCCGCCCGACGTTGGCGTTGCAAGGATCGCAGTCCATCCCCCGAACCCCGAAGAGGACATCCGTGCCCGACTTCCCCGACGACGACCGCCCCGCGCCTCCCCCCGTGGCCCCGCCGCCCGGGGCCGGCGACCCCGTCCCGCCTGGGGATCCGGAGCTGTCGACGCCCGGCGCGCCCCGCTGGGAGGTCCCGACGGTTCCGGCGCCCGGTCCGTTTCCGGAACCTCACGAAGCACCCACGGTGGCAGTCGAAGCGCCCACCGTGGCCGGCCCGCCGCCTCCCCTCCCGGAGTACTCGGCGACCGCCGAGCGGATCGCGCCGACGCCGGGCGAGGCCACACCTCGGCCGCGGCGCAGCTTCCGGCAGTTGGTGAGCGCGGGGATCGCCGGCGGCCTGGTCGGTGCGCTCGTGGCCTCAGGGGTCTACCTCGCGGTGGACGACGACGGGTCGTCGTCACCGACGAGCACTCCGGCGGCCACGGCCGTCGTCGTGCGTCCCTCCGACCGCATCGGCCGCACCGGTGACATCGCCGCCATCCTGAAGGCCGACGTGCCCGCGGTGGTCGCGATCGTCGACGACGGCGGGCCCGACTCGGGTGGCGCCGCGGGCACCGGGTTCGTCATCTCGCCCGACGGCGTGATCGTCACCAACAACCACGTGGTCGAGGGCGCGAAGAAGATCCAGGCGGTGTTCTCCGACGGCACGACGCGCAACGCGAAGGTGCTCGGTCGCAATGCGTCGAGCGACCTCGCGGTGGTGCAGGTGAACGCGAACGGACTGGCCACCATCGCGCTCGGCGACTCCGACCAGGTGCAGGTGGGCGACGACGTCGTCGCCATCGGGAACGCGCTCGCGCTCCAGGGCGGGCTCTCGGTGACGCGGGGCATCATCTCGGGTCTCCACCGCGAGGTCGGGACCAACTCGGGCGGCACGCTGGAAGACGTGATCCAGACCGATGCTGCGATCAACCCGGGGAACTCGGGTGGCCCGCTCGTCGACGCCCAGGGCCGGGTGATCGGCATCAACACCGCGATCGCGGATCCGGGCAGCGCGCAGAACGTGGGCTTCGCCATCCCGATTTCGAACGCCAAGACGATCATCGAGCTCCTGCGCCAGGGCAAGCAGCCCGCGTACCTCGGCGTGCACACCCGCGACGTCAACCAGGCCCGGGCCGACGGACACGACGTGTCCGTGGACTCCGGCGCCTACGTCGAATCGGTGAGCTCGGGCACCCCGGCGGCGAAGTCGGGGATCCAGGTGGGTGACGTCGTGGTCGAGGTCGACGGCAAGGCGATCACGAGCGCGGCGGCACTGGGCAACGTGATCCGCCAGTACAAGCCCGGTGACAGCATCCGGATCAAGGTCGACCGGGGCGGCGAGACGAAGATCCTGACCGCGACGTCGGCGAATTCCCCACATCCTGAACCGCCGACGGCAAGGGCTACGCTGGCCCGCATGTCGATGGAGTCCGAAGAGCTGGAACAGGTCCCGCCCGTCGGGCACGTGAAGGTCGTCTACCTCGGCCCGGTCGCGCCCCACTGGGAGGTCCACGGCGTCTTCGGCGACGGCCGCATGATCGACGAGTTCCGCCAGCGGGCGGTCGCCCGCCTGCAATTGCTCCCGCCGCACGACCCGCAGTTCCGTCGGAACCGGGAACGGGTGGCACGCGACGCCGAGCGCGAGCACCTCATCCTCGAGTGGGACCTCGGCTACGACGAAGAGTCCTGATCGTCGTCTTCGGGTGACGGGTGCTCGCCGGTCACCATGAAGCCGACGCGCTCGGCAATCGTGACCGCGTGGTCGGCGATGCGCTCGTAGTGACGACCGACCAGCGCCATCTGCACCGCGAGCAGCACGGCAGCCTCGTCGCTGCCGTCACCCGCGAGGATGTGGCGGAAGAGGCTCTTGGTGAGTTCGTCCATGGCGTCGTCCATGTCGGACAGCGCCGCGGCCCACGAGGGGTCGGCGTCGGCGAACGCGTCGATCGCGACCCGCGTCTGGTTGCTGGCCTGGGTGCCCATGCGGTGGATGATCCCGCGCAGCTTCGGATCGAGCTGGTGCGGATAGAGGCGACGGGTCGTCTTGGCGACGTTGACCATGAGGTCGGCGCTGCGCTCGAGCTCGTGGGCCACGCGCATCACCGTCACCAGAAAGCGCAGGTCGGTGGCGAGCGGCTGTTGACGGGCGAGCAAGAAGAACGTGCGGTCCTCGACGGTGTGCGTGAGCTCGTCGATCACGTCGTCGGCCTCGATCACGCGCTCGGCGGCGTTGAGATCGCCGTCGAGCAGTGCCTGCGTGCCGGCGGCGATGGCCTCGGTGGTGAGCGCGGCGAGGCGGATGACGTCCATCCGCAGATCTTCGAGGTCTTCGTGGAAGGTCTTGCGCGCCGGCTCGGCCGGCGGGCTCTCGGGAACTGGGGTGGTCGTCACGACGCCTCCGGATGCTGAGCGGTGGACGGCAATTGCGAACGCGGGGCCGATCTTGCCGTGCGACCGGGTCGGACGGGGCAGATCCACCCTAGGACGCGGGCAGCCTTCATCCCTCGTTTACCTGCCCGCCACGATCGGGCAACGGGTTGGAAACCGGTGACCCGTAGGTTCGTACCCAACCGAGAACCGCTCGAAGATCCCCCTCCGAGAGCAGTTCCGGGATGTGGCTCTTCACGGTCGGGAGTGCGTGGCCGGGAAGGGCTTCGAACGGAGAGTGCGGGGCCGGGAACTCCCCCCTTCCCGGCCCCCCGCTCTCCGGCAGGTGTCCCCGCCGATCCGGGCCGTGAACACCTCACCGGTGCCGGGGTCGGCGGGTCCGCTCGCCGGTCACGACGAAGAGGACCTGTTCGGCGATCGTCACCGCGTGGTCGCCGATCCGTTCGTAGTGGCGGGCGACGAGCGCGAGCTGCACCGCCTCGTTGAGCTCGGCGTCGCCGGTCAGGACGTGGCGGAACAGGCTCTTCTCGAGCTCGTCGATGGTCTCGTCCATGTCGGAGAGCGCCGCGGCCCAGGAGGGATCGCGGTCGGCGAACGCGTTGATCGCCACCCGGAGCTGCACGGAAGCCTGGCGGCCGAGGCGGTCTACGAGGTGGCGCGCGGTCGGGTGGAGCTGGTGGGGATAGAGCCGCGAGGCGGACCTGGCGACGTTGACCATGAGGTCGGCGCTGCGCTCGAGTTCGTGCGCCACGCGCATCGCGACCCCGACGAAGCGCAGGTCCGGGAGCGCGAGCCCCGGGAGACCGAAGATCCGGAGGCATTCGTCCTCCACCGTGTGGCGCAGGGCGTCGACGGCGTCGTCGTCGGCCACCACCCGCTCCGCCTCGTCGAGATCACCGTCGAGCAGGGCCTGGGTGCCGGCGGCTACCGCGTCGGTCGTGAGCGAGGCGAGGCGCACGATGTCGATACGTACGCCGTCGACCCGATCACGCACACGGCTGTCCGAGCAGCCGGGGACGGCATCCGGGGCGGCGAGCTGGGAGGAGACCACGGTTTCGATCATGGAGTCGTTCCCGACGATCGTGGGGGCACCGCGGCGACTGTTTGTCCGCTGTTCACCTTCGCGCCACCACGCGGCTACGGCGCGGCTACGCCGTCTCCGTACGCTCCGCTCGACGACATCCGCCCTTCCAGGAGGCAACATCCAGATGCGACGCTCTTTCGTGCAGCGCTGTGGGCTCGTGCTCGCGGCGCTGGCGCTGCCGGTCTTCCTCGTCGGCACCGCCGCCTCGGCCGCGGCTCCGTCGGCCACCAAGCAACTGCCGTCCGCGAAGTTGAACGGTGACGGCTCGACGTTCCAGCTCGCCTTCAACCAGGTGGTGATCGGAGCGTTCAAGCCGGTCCAGAAGTCGGTCACGATCAACTACCAGGGGGTCGGGTCCGGTCAGGGCCGCACCGACTTCAAGGACAAGGTGGTGGACTGGGCCGGTACCGACGCCACCTACGCTGCGGGCACCGAGCCGACCGATCCGTTCTTCTACTTTCCGACGGTGACCGCACCGATCACGATCTCGTTCAACCTCTCGGACGTGAAGACGCTGAAGCTCTCCCCCGAGACGGCGGCGATGATCTTCTCGACGAAGATCACGTCGTGGGACGACCCCGCGATCGCGGCGGACAACCCGGGGGTGAAGCTCCCGAGCACGAAGATCACCGTGGTGCACCGGACCGACGGCTCGGGCACCACGCAGAACTTCACCGAGTGGCTCATGAAGGCGGCACCGTCGGACTGGACGCTCGGCAGTTCGTCGACCGTGCAATGGCCGGCGGGTACCCAGGGCGGCAGCGGCAACAGCGGCGTGGCCAACCTGGTGAAGAGCACCGACGGCGCGGTCGGCTACGTCGACTACTCGGACGCCCTGGCGTCACAGCTGTCGTTCGCCGTGGTCAAGAACTCGTCGGGCAAGTTCATCAAGGCCTCGCTCGCCGGGGCGCAGGCGGCGGTGCAGGGCGCCACGGTCAACCCCGACCTGACGTTCGACCCGATCAACGCATCGGGCGCCAAGGCCTACCCGATCACGTCGCCGACGTGGATCGTCGTCTACCAGACGCAGTCCAGCGCCGACACGGGCAAGGCCATGAAGGCCTTCCTCGACTACATCTACGCGGACGGCCAGAAGCTGGCGAAGTCGGTGGACTACGCACGGCTGCCGGCGAACATCCTCAAGCAGGCCAAGGCGCAGGTGAAGAAGATCGTCGTCCCCGCGTCGTGACCCGCGGCGGGCCCCGGCACGGGGCGGGCTCCCCCCGCCCGCCCCGTGCACCCGCTGTCGCTCCACCGCGCGTAGCATCACCACCCCGCGTCGAGTCCGGATCCTCCGCATGGCTGTAACGGCACCCCCGCATCACGAGGACGCGCCGGCGCCGGCACCGAAGGGTCTCGGCTCGGGGTCACGGCCGCCGGGCATCGTTCCCGACCACGTCTTCCGCTGGGTCGCGCTCGTGAGCGGACTCGCCGTGCTGGTCGTCCTCGCGCTCATCGCCTACTCGACCACGAAGGAGGCGTGGCCGTGGTTCAGGGCCGAGGGCCTCGGCGTGCTCGCCAACGACTGGAACCCCGCGAAGGGCCAGTTCGGAGCGGGCGCGATGATCTACGGCACCTTCCTCGTGGGCGTGATCGCGCTGGTGTTCTCGGTGCCGGTGAGCATCGGGATCGCACTCTTCGTCACCGAGGTGGCCCCCAAGTCGCTGCGGAAGCCGATCGTCTACACGGTCGACCTGCTGGCCGCGATCCCGTCGGTCGTGTACGGCCTCTGGGCGCTCTACGTGCTTCGCCAACCACTGGCCGACATCTACTCGAGCATCTCCGACGCCACGAGCGGCATTCCCGTGCTGAAGACTCTCTTCGCCGACCCGAGCATCACCGGCCTCAGCTTCATGACCGCCGGACTCATCGTGGCCATGATGATCACGCCCATCGTCACGTCGATCACGCGCGAGGTGTTCGCCACGACGCCGCAATCGCTCAAGGAGGCGGCCTACGGCATGGGTGCGACGCGCTGGGAGATGATCCGGGGCGCAGTCTTCCCCCACAGCCGCAGCGGAGTCGTGTCGGCCGTGATGATCGGCCTCGGGCGCGCCATCGGCGAGACCATCGCGGTCGCGCTGCTCATCGGCAGCTCGCAGACGATCAGTGCCCACCTGTTCGGTCCCGGTGACACGCTGGCGAGCATCGTCGCCAACCAGTTCGGCGAGGCGACGGGCGAGCAACGCAGCGCGCTCATCGGCATGGGTGTCATCCTCTTCGTGCTCACCGTTGCCGTCGGCATCGTGGCGCGGTCCGTCGTCGCACGGTACGAGCGCCGCGTCGGGGCCGTATGAGCAGCGTCGCCCCCGAGACGGCGGCACCGCGGCGACTCGTCGCCGGCCCGCGTTCCCGGCGCCGACGCATCAGCAACGCGGTCGCGACCATCGTCATCGCGCTCGCGTTCCTGGTCGCGCTCGTCCCGTTGGTGTTCCTCGTCGTCTACGTCGTGCAACGGGGAGGGAAGTCCCTCAGCTGGAGCTTCCTGACCGGCAACCTCCCCATCATCGAACGCCTGCCCGGCGGCGGCATCGGCCCAGCCGTGGTCGGCACGCTCCTCATCACCGGTGCGGCCGCCGCGATGGCCATCCCGCTCGGCGTCCTGGGTGGCATCTACCTCAACGAGTACGGCGGTGCCAATCCGCTCGCCCGGCTGATCCGCTTCCTCGCCGAGGTGATGATCGGCGTGCCCTCGATCGTCATGGGCCTGTTCATCTACACCTTCGTCATCCTCCAGACCCAGGAGCGCGACGCGTTCGCCGGCTCGTTGGCCCTCGCCGCGCTGATGCTGCCGATCGTCATCCGTACCACGGAGGAGATGCTGCGACTCGTGCCGCACGAGCTGCGGGAGGGGAGCTACGCGCTCGGGAGCCGCCGGGTCCGCACCATCCGCACCGTCGTGCTCCCCCACGCCGCCGCCGGCATCGTCAGCGGGGCGCTGCTCGCCGTCGCCCGGGCCGCGGGGGAGACGGCACCGCTCCTCTTCACGATCGGCATCGTCACCGAGACCAACACCAGCCTGTTCCACGGGCCCAACACGGCCCTGTCGGTGCAGATCTTCCACAACGCCACCCAGCCCTACGTCCCGGCCCAGGATCTCGCCTGGGGCGCGGCGCTCACCCTCATCCTCATCGTGTTCGTGTTCACGATCCTGGCCCGGCTCGTGACCGCCTTCTTCTCCCGCCGCCAGAGCGCATGACCTCCGAGGATTCCGTCGTGGACACCATCACCGAACCCCCCGCTATCGTCGGCGCCGTGACCGAGACGGGCACCGCCGCACCCGCAGTCGACGTCCCCGACGAGGTGACCCCCCCGGAGGAGCCCGAGCGCGAACGCGAGCTGGTCTTCGAGTTGGAAGACCTCGAGGTGCGCTACAGCGGTCACACCGCCGTGCGCGAGGTGAACCTCGAGATCGCGGCGAAGGAGATCACCGCCTTCATCGGCCCGTCGGGCTGCGGCAAGACGACGGTGATCCGCTGCCTGAACCGCATGCACGACATCACCCCGGGCGCGACGGTTCACGGTCACGTGCGCTACCACGGCGAGGACCTCTACGGTCCGAAGGTCGATCCGGCCGAGGTGCGCCGGCGAATCGGCATGGTGTTCCAGAAACCCAACCCGTTCCCCAAGACGATCTTCGACAACGTCGCGTACGGGCCCAAGCTCAACGGCCGGAAGCGATCGGAGCTGAGCGGAATCGTCGAGCGGGCGCTGACCCGCGCCGCGTTGTGGGACGAGGTCAAGGACAAGCTGAAGCAGAGCGGCCTGTCGTTGTCGGGCGGCCAGCAGCAGCGGCTCTGCATCGCGCGCGCATTGGCCGTCGAGCCTGACGTCATCCTCATGGACGAGCCGTGCTCCGCGCTCGACCCGATCGCCACCGCGCGGCATCGAGGATCTCATGGAGGAGCTCAAGACCGAGTTCACCATCGTGATCGTCACCCACAACATGCAGCAGGCCGCCCGCACGTCGGACCGCACCGCGTTCTTCACCGCCGAGGTCGACGACGAGGGCAAACGCGTCGGGCGGCTGGTGGAGTTCGACGTGACCGAGAAGCTGTTCACCGCGCCGACCGACCCCCGCACCGAGGGCTACATCACCGGGCGCTTCGGTTGACCACATGAGCCCGGTGCGACGCGAGCAGGCGAACGTCGCGTTGGAGCAGGCGTTGGAGCAGTCGCTCATCGAGACCGAGACCGTCGGGGAACAGCGTGACCGGTTCGTGGCCGTGTTCGACGAGCTACGCCAAGGCGTGCTGGTCCTCGACGCCGAAGGCAACGAGGTGTTCCGCAACCCCGCGGCCGAGCGGTACCGCGAAGCGCGTCACTCCGACGCGGTGGTCGCCAGCGCCCTCGATGCGCTCGTTTCCCGTGCACTCAACGGTGAACGCTGCGAACGCGAGCTGCAGCTCTTCGGGCCACCGCGTGCCGTCGTGCACCTCTCGGCGGTACCCATCGGATCGGTGGATCGACCGCTCGGCGTCGCCGCGTTCGTCGCCGACGTCTCCGAGGTCCACCGGATCGAGAGCGTGCGGCGCGACTTCGTCGCCAACGTGAGCCACGAGCTCAAGACGCCCATCGGTGCGCTCGAGGTGCTGGCGGAGACGCTCGCCGCCGAGGACGACCCGGCGGTCACCCGCCCGTTGGCCGAGCGCATCGTGAAGGAGGCGGAACGGCTCGCCCGAATCGTCGACGACCTGCTCGACCTGAGCCTGATCGAGACGCAGGAGGCGCCGCGTCGCTCCCCGATCCCGCTCGAGGTGCTGGTCGACGACGCCGTCGACCAGCTCCGACCGGCGGCGGCCGCCGCGGGCATCAATCTCCAGGTGCATCCGGGCGTGACCGGCGCGTTGGTGGCGTGCGACCGCCGCCTCGTGGTCAGCGCGATCGCCAACCTCATCGACAACGCGGTGAAGTACTCGGAGCCGGGGAGTCCGGTCACCGTGAGCACCTCCCTCGACGGCGAGCGCGTGGAGGTCGCGGTCCGTGACGCGGGGATCGGGATCCCCGGGCGCGACCTCGAGCGGATCTTCGAGCGGTTCTACCGGGTCGACCAGGCTCGGAGCCGGGCCACCGGCGGCACCGGTCTCGGGCTCGCCATCGTTCGCCACGTGGCGCGTGCGCACGGGGGTGACATCACGGTCGAATCCATCGAGGGGCAGGGTTCGACGTTCCGGTTCGTGTTGCCGCTCGAACCGGAGTCGACGGCGGTGCCGTCGGAGAAGCAGGAGATCTCCTGATGTCCGACGCACCGCTCATCCTCGTCGTCGACGACGAGCAGTCGTACCGCGACGCGTTACGGGTCGCGCTCGAGCGTGAGGGCTTCCGGGTCGAAGTCGCGGCCGACGGCGTGGAGGCGATCGAGCGCTTCGACGCGGTACGACCGGCGTTGGTGCTGCTCGACGTGATGCTGCCGCGCATCTCCGGCATCGACGTGTGTCGCGAGCTGCGGTCCCGCTCGCAGGTGCCGATCATCATGGTCACCGCCCGCAACGCCGAGATCGACGCGGTGGTGGGCCTCGAAGTGGGCGCCGACGACTACGTGACCAAGCCGTTCCGCCTCCGCGAGCTGGTGGCGCGCGTCCGTGCCTCGCTGCGCCGGGGCGCAGTGACGACGCGGCCGGTGTCGCGCAACCGGGTGAGGTGCTCGAGATCGGCGATGTGCGGCTCGACGCGGCGCGCCACGAGGTCTCGGTGCGAGGCGAGCGGGTGGCGTTGCCGCTGAAGGAGTTCGAGCTGCTCGAGCTGCTCCTCGCGAACGCCGGCCGGGTGCTCACGCGCGACGTGCTCATCGACCGGGTGTGGGGCCCGAACTACTACGGCGACACCAAGACGCTCGACGTGCACGTGAAGCGACTGCGGGCCAAGGTCGAGGACGATCCCGGGCACCCGGCCCGGATCGTCACCGTGCGCGGTGTCGGGTACCGCTACGAGAAGGTCTGAGGAGCGACGCCCAGGCTGCTCAGCAGCTCACCCACCCGGCGTCCGATCTCGTCGCGGATCGGGCGGACGGCATCGACGCCCATCCCCGCGGGATCGTCGAGCACCCAGTCCTCGCCGACGCCGGCCTGATCGTGGGGGAGAAACGTGGTCGCCGGGTGTGGCGGAGCGTGGCGCCCGAGCGACTTGCCGCCGTGCGCGACTCCTTGACGGGTCGCTCGTGACCCGTCCGGCTACGAGACCTTCGCCAGCGCGGCGTCGTACTCGGCCTTGGCGCGGGGCGTGCCGAGGTCGGGCGACGCGAACGTCGAGCTGACGACGCCGTCCTCGTCGAGCACGAACGTGGCGCGGTTGGCGCAGCCCAGCGCCTCGTTGAAGACGCCGTACGCCTTGGCGACGGCGCCATGGGGCCAGAAGTCGCTCAGGACGGGGAAGGTGAAGCCCTGCTCCTCCGCCCAGACGCGCTGCGAGTGGCGGGAGTCGCACGAGATGGCCAGCACGTGCGCGCCGGATCGTTCGAACGCCGACGGATCGTCGCGGATCTCGCACAGCTCACCCTGGCAGACGCCGGTGAACGTGAACGGGTAGAACACGATCACGACGGGCTTGCCGCGCAGTGCGGAGAGCGTCACCTCGTTGCCGTTCTGGTCCTTCAGCGTGAAATCGGGCGCGGGATCGCCGACTACCGGCATGGTGGAGCCTCCTCGTTCGGCCGTGGGCACCTACGAGTCGGAGACTACCGGCCGACCTCTACTCGGCCGGTAGTCGCGCGTCGAGCGCTCGGCGACCGTCACCGTCGCGGTGCGCCGTCGAGCGCGGAAGATCGCGCCCTCGCCGAAGAAGTCGCCGGGCCCGAAGGTGGCCAGCGTCTCGTCGCCCCGGGTCACCACCGCACCGCCCTGCTCGACCACGAAGAAGAAGGAGCCGGCGCCGCCCTCCGAGCTCAGGTGCGCGCTCGGGAACGTTCAGTCGCGCAACGCGCCGCTGACCGCGTCGGCGGCGCCCGCTGCGGGACCCCGCACGATGCTCATGAGCGGGGTGACCGACACGTAGCCCGCGTGGACGATGGCGACGTCGGTGCCCGGTGCAGGGTCGGCCCGTCCCTTGATCTCGAGCTTGAGGTCGCCCGACGACACGTCGGCCGAGGCGACCCACACCTCACCGGCGGGTGCGAGCTCGGCCTCGCGCACGCCGCGGAGCTCGCCGAGCGGGCGGTTCGGCACGTTGATGTTGAGCACCCGTGGCTCGGTGTCGGGTTTGGCGGCCCATTCGACCGCGGCCGCGGCGATGGCGGCCGCGGTTTCCCAGTGGTAGTCATGCGACTGGCTCCACTCCATCGACACCGCGATGCCGGGCACCCCGTACCCCGCGCCGGTGAGCGTCGCGCCGACCGTGCCGGAGTGCAGAACGAGGTGGCCGGTGTTGGCGCCCGGGTTGATCCCGGACGCGATGAGGTCGGGGAGGTCACCGAACGCGCCCAGGCACGCGGCGAAGACGGCGGTGGCGGGGGGCGCGTCGATGGCGTGCACCGAGAGGTCGGGCATCTCCTCCCACACGTGGCGGACGACGGGCGGTGGGCCGCTCCCGTAGAGCCGGCCGATCGAGGCGCCCGAGCCGCTGCGGTCATCGCTGGGTGCGACCACGAGCACGTCGTGGTCGTCGGCGACGAGCGCAGCGGCCAACGCGTGGATGCCGGCGGAGTCGACGCCGTCGTCGTTGGTCACCAGGATCCGCATGGTGACCACGGTAGCGGTGCGCCGTCGCCGCGTGATCGTCCGGTGGGCAACCGGCGGGTGAACGACGGGTGAAGGTTCCGGGGCGGATCTCAGGAACCGGGCGGCGCGACGTAGCGGGCGCTCCGCACCACACCGTCAACGGTCTCGAGCACCCAGATCGACGCTTTCTCCAACCGGTCGTCTTGGAGGACGACGCCCGACTGCGCGTAGTGGTTCAGCAGGTTGCCGAGCACGTCGCCGTGGCTGCACAGCGCGGCGTCGGTGTCGGAGAGCTTCTCGACCAGGCGCAGCGAGTCGATGAGCGACGCGCCCTCGCTGAGCGCGTCCGAGATCTCGACGTCGACCCCGATGCGCACCGCGAGGGGATCGACCGTCTCGATGCACCGCACGAACGGGCTCGAGCAGACGCGCGTGATGCCGGTGGCGGCGAGGGTTTTGCCGATGGCCCGGGCCTGGGCCCGCCCGGCCTTCGAGAGGGGGCGCCGGGTGTCGTCGTCGGTCCAGGCCTTGCGGCTCCCCGCCTTCGCGTGACGCACGAGGTGGATGGTCACGCGGGCTCCGGCACCCGCTGGATCAGCTCGCGGTCGTGCGCGTACGAGAGCTTGCGCGCGGCGTCCTCGCGGGTGCACCACTCCACCGCGTCGACCTCGTCGTTCGGCGTGAAGTCACCGTCGGTGTTCTCGGGTTGCATCAACCAGTACCGCACGACCTTCGAGCGTCCCTTCGCGTCCCGGTAACGGGTCTCGCCGACCGCCTCGCCGAGGAGGCAGCGTAGGCCAGTCTCCTCCTCGACCTCGCGCAGGGCGGTCTCCTCGGCGAGCTCACCGCGGTCGGCCTTGCCCTTGGGCAGGCTCCAGTCGTCGTACCGGGGCCGGTGTACGAGCAGCACCCGCCACACCCCCCCGGGATCGCGCCGGTGCACGATGCCTCCGGCGGCGCGTACGGTCGCGCCGCTCACAGCCACCGGCGCAGGCGGCCCCGGCGAGCCTTGGCCCACACCGCGGGCCATTCGGCGCGCGATTCCCGGGCCGCGACGTCTTCGAGCGCGGTGAGCTCACCGGCCACGAAGGCGCGCTCGACGCGACCACCGCCGTCGGCGGCATGGGTGCGCAGCCACCGGCCCGCGACCACGGCGTCCTGGTGCTCGCCGAGCACCTCCTGGAGTGCCTCGACCGCCCGGGCGAAGCGCCTCGCATCCTTGCCGACCGCCGGAGCGACGGCCTCGGCGGCGTACCGGCAGCGCTTGGCCCGGATGCGTACCGCGTGCAGCGCGGCGTCGGGCGGGTCGTCGCCGAGCGCTTCCACTGCTCGCCGGAGCTTGCGCCAGGGCGCGCGCACGAGATCACCGAGCTCGAGGTCGAAGTCGGCACCGGCGGCCGCCGGCGGGACGGCCCTCGCCGCCGCGATGAGCCGGTCGAGCAACGCGTGGTAGCGCTCCGAGCGCATCGCGACCAGCAACTCGTCGCGAGCACGGCCCCGGTGGTCGCGCAGACCTTCGAGCAGGTGCTTCCCGGCGTCGAGATCACCCGGGGACAGCGTCAGGAGCCGCGCGTCGAGACGTTCGAGCAGCACGTCGGTGTCGCGCACCGCCCCGAGCAGTTGCCCCAACCACTGCAGCTCGGCGCGCAACGACGCGTCCCACTCGGGGTCCACGACGGTTCCGAACGTACGGAGGTCGGACCGCAGCCGGCGGGTCGCGACCCGGGCCTGGTGGACGCCCTCGGAATCCGTCCCGATGCGAACCACGGGGTCGTGGGCGATGAGCCGTGCCGTCGAGGTGGCGACCGCGGCGCGCAACACCTCGAGCGGGGTCGACGCGAAGTCGAGCTTCGGTGGCGGGAGGAGGTCGGGTGGGTCGAGGGCGCGGGGGCCGAGCGCCCGCACGATCTTCGGGATCTGCTCCGGCTCGCCCGCGCCCGCGGCACGCAGCTGCCGGGCGACCGCGTCGACCATCGCGGCGTCGGCGCGCTCGGTGAACTCCACCTCGAGCTCGCGGAAGCGGGCCGCGAGACGCGCCCCGTCGAGCACCGAGACCTCGTCGTCGACCAACTCGGCGAGCCCGGCACCGTCGCGGTCGCGGATCAGCACGCGGTGGCGGACGGTGTTGAGTCGGGCGGCGAGCACGAGTACTTCCCCGCGGACGAGCGCGCGCACGAGGTCGACGGCGGCGTCGGGAGGTTCGCCGGCGTCACCTCCGAGGTGCGTCTCGGAGCGCACCAGCGCCAGGTCGCTCGAAACCTTGTGCTTGACCGTCCACCCCTCGTCGTTGCGGAACCGCAAGCTGGCGCCGGCGCGCGCGAGGCGAAGGTCCGCGGTGTCGAAGTAGGCGGCCTGGAGGCGAAGGGTCTCCGCCGGCTCGACATTGACGCCGCGGGCGACGCCGGTGAGATCGGGCATCCGGAACGACGGCCCGGGAGTGAACTTGAGCTCCCGCTCCGAGCCCGAGGTGGTGGCCACGGCGGGCCCTCAGGAGGCGTGGGCCCGCGCGATGGCGAGCTCCTGGAGGGCGAGGTGTGTCGAGACGCCCGTGACCGTGGGGATCTTCCGCCACGTGCCGCCGGCGCCCAGTTCCCAGGAGAGCGTGTCGTCGCCGAGGTCGATCTGGAGCATCTCGGCGAGGCGGGACCGGAGTCGGGGATCGGCGACGGGGACGAGTGCCTCGACCCGGTGGTCGAGGTTCCGCGGCATGAGGTCGGCGGAACCGATGAGGTACTCGGCGGTTTCCGGATCGGCTCCGAAGCGGTACACCCGGGAATGCTCCAGGAACCGGCCCAGGATCGACCGCACACGGATGTTCTCCGACAGGCCGCTCACCTGCGGCCGGAGACAGCAGATGCCGCGCACGATGAGATCGATCGCGGTGCCGCGCTGGGACGCGTCGTAGAGCGCGTCGATGAGCGCGGGGTCGACCAGGCTGTTCATCTTGAGGGTGATCCGACCGTCGGGGCCGAGCGCGGCCTGCTCCTCGATCCGCTCGGCCAGCTCGCGGCGGAGGTGGGACGGCGCCACGAGCAGCTTGCGGTAGTCACCCTGGTGGCTGTAGCCCGTGAGGTGGTTGAAGAGGTCGGTGAGATCCGCGCCGAGGTCGGGGTCGGCCGACAGCAGCCCCAGATCTTCGTAGAGGTGCGCGGTCTTCGGGTTGTAGTTGCCGGTGCCGACGTGGCAGTACCGGCGGATGCCGTCGGCCTCCTGGCGCACGACGAGAAGCACCTTGGCGTGGGTCTTGAGCCCCACCAGCCCGTAGACGACGTGGACGCCGGCCTCTTCCAGGACGCGCGCCCGGGCGATGTTCGCCTGCTCGTCGAAGCGGGCCTTCAGTTCGACGAGGGCCACGACCTGCTTGCCCTGCTCGGCCGCCTTCACCAACGAGGCGACCAGCGCGCTCTCGGCGCCGGCGGTGCGGTAGATGGTCTGCTTGATGGCGAGGACATGCGGGTCGGCCGCGGCCTGCTCGACGAACTGCTCGACCGAGGTGGCGAACGAGTCGTAGGGGTGATGGACCAGCACGTCGGTGGTCCGCAGGAGGCGGAAGAAGTCGGGGGCGGGATCGGTTCCCTGCAGCACCACCTGGGTCTGGGGCACCCAGGCCTCGTCCTTCAGCTCGGGACGGTCGAGGGCACAGAGCGACCACAGGCCACCGAGGTCGAGGGGACCGTCGATCACGTTGACGTCGGCGTCGGCGAGCTCGAGCTCCCGACACAGCAGCTCCAGCACCGCGTCGGTCATCTTGGTGTCGACCTCGAGGCGCACGACGCGACCGAACTTGCTCCGGCGCCGCAGCCCCGACTCGATCGCCTCGAGAAGATCTTCGGCTTCGTCCTCGAGCTCGAAGTCGGCGTCGCGCGTCACCCGGAACGGATGGTGCGCCAGCGTTTCCATCCCGGGGAACAGCGCGTCCAGCTTCGCTGCGATGACCTGCTCGAGGAGCACGAAGCGTTCGCCGTCGGGAAGGGCGACGAAGCGCGGGAGCAACGGCGGCACCTTGACCCCGCGAAGCGCTCGTCGCCGCTCGAAGGGTCGCGCACGGTGACCGCGAGGTTCAGCGACAGGTTGGAGATGTAGGGGAACGGGTGCGCGGGGTCGACGGCGAGTGGCGTGAGCACCGGGAAGATGAGCTCGGCGAACAGGTCGTCGAGGTGGGCGCGGTCGTCGCCGGAGAGGTCGTCCCAGTCTGCGAAGCGGATCGACGCTTCCTCGAGCGCGGGCGTGATCTCGTTGGTGAACACCGCGGCCGAGCGCGCGACCAGCTCCTCGACCCGGGCGCGGATGGCCGCGAGCTGGTCGACCAGGTCGACGCCGTCCGGCGTGGTGGTGCGGAGGCCGGCCGCGAGCTGCTCCATGAGCCCCGAGACGCGCACCTGGAAGAACTCGTCGAGGTTCTGGCTGAAGATGGCGAGGAACTTCGCCCGCTCCAGGAGGGGCAGCTTCGGGTCTTCGGCCAGTGCCAGGACCCGGGCGTTGAAGTCCAGCCACGAGAGCTCGCGGTTGAGGAAGCGTTCCGCGGGATCCGACAGCGGGGGACCCAGGCGTCGAGGCTGCCCGGCCCCGTCCGCGCCGGCATCGAAGACGACGTCCAGCCCGGCCACCGGCCAATGTTACTCCCCCGCTCGCGTCGCCGAACTGGGCCGAAATCCGCGCGAGCGAGGGGTAACGTCCGGGAGGGAAATGAGCACTGATCCCCGCTTCACCGAACCGACGCCGTTCGCACGCCTCGTGTACGCGCAGGCGGTCGGCGTGTGCGGCGACGCCGCCCTCACGGTCTCCCTCGCCGGCTCCCTGTTCTTCCAGAGCCCCACCAGCGCCGCCCGCGGGAAGGTGCTCCTCTACCTGCTGATCACCATGGCGCCCTTCGCGATCGTGGCGCCCGTGCTCGGGCCCGCGCTCGACCGCACGAAGAGCGGGCGCCGGCTCCTGTTGATCGCCTCGGCCAGCGGGCGCGCGGTGCTGTGCTTCGGCATGGCGATGTACATCACGAAACCGGCACCCGAGGGGCTGCTGGTGTACCCGCTCGCGTTCGGGGTGTTGGTGCTCGCCAAGGGAGCGCAGATCGCGAAGAGCGCGCTCGGTGCCGGCCCTGGTCAAGGACGACAACGAGTTGGTGAACGCCAACTCGAGACTGGCGTTGGTGAGCGTCATCGCCGCCGCAGTCGGCGGTCTCCCCGCGGCCGCGGTCTACCACCTCTTCGGAGCCGACTGGTCGTTGCGGCTGGGCGCCATCGTGTTCGCGATCTCTGCGGTCCTCGCCGTGCAGATCCCCAAGGTCCGCGCCCGAATGTCGTCCGACGCCCGGCAGGAGAAGCTCGAACGCGAGGAGTTGCACACGCCGAGCATCCTGCTGGGAGGGAGCGCGATGGCCGTGCTCCGCGCGTGCATCGGCTTTCTCGTGTTCTTCACCGCGTTCTCGCTGAAGAACGACATCCTCGCCCTCTTCTTCGTGGGCGGGGCGAGCATCCTCGGCAACTTCATCGGGGTCGTGCTCGCGCCGGTGCTGCGCCGCTCGGCGCGGGAAGAGGTGATCCTCGCGTCCTCGTTGGTCCTGCCGGCGGTGTTCGCGCTGCTCGGCGCCATGGTTGCCGGCGCCGTCGGGTTCGTGATGGCCGCGTTCACGCTGGCGATCGGCGCGGGAGCCGGACGCCTGGGGTTCGACAGCTTGCTCCAGCGCGACGGGCCCGACGCCGCGCGCGGCCGCGCGTTCGCGAAATTCGAGACCCGCTTCCAGCTCGTGTGGGTGATCGGCGGTGTCATCGCCATCATTCCGTTCGCCAAGCAGATGGGCCTGTTCCTGCTCGCGCTGACGCTCGGGTTCGCCGCGGTGTCCTACGTGGCCGCGCTGCGCGCGGCGTGCGGACGGGTCATGCGGTCGAAGTTGCTCCCGGAGGCCGTGGACCGCACCATCGCTCGGTCACGTGACCATGCCGTCGACCGGATGCGGCGTCGCTTCCGCAAGCCGGCGCGCACCCGTGACGAACGTCCGCCGGCAGACTCCTGAGCCCGGCGACACTACTGGCCCCACCCGGTGGTCGCACCCTGCACCATGCCGAACGGGCCGACCGGCCAGCGGAAGCAGTCGACCATGAGCATGTCGATCTGCTCGCGGGTGGCGATCCCCTCCTCGACGCAGCGGTTCGCCTCCTGGATCATCGCCCCGTAGACCCGGTTGGCGACGAAGCCCCACGCGCTCGTCGTGTCGGCGATCACGACGGGGTTCTTGCCGCACGCAGTTGCCGCGTCGACGACGGCCTGCACGGTGGAGTCGCTGGTGAATGACGTCCGCACGATCTCGGCCAGTCGCATCACCGCCGGTGGCGATGCCCAGTGCCAACCGATGACCAGCTCCGGTCGCCGGGTGGCCTCGGCGATCTGCGCGATCGGGAACCCCGACGTGTTCGACGCCAGGATCGTGCCGGCCGGTGCGGCGGCGTCGAGCTCGCGGAAGACCTGCTGCTTGAGGTCCAGCTTCTCGGGCACCGCTTCGACGACGAGGTCGACGTTCGCGGCCTCGTCGAACGACGTGGTGAAGGAGAGGCGCGCCCTCGCCGCGTCGGCATCCTCCCGTGTGAGCTTTCCACGCTCGACACCCCGCTCGAACCCGTACCGGCCGGTGGTCACGTGCTCGAGCGCGCGCTCGAGTGCGCTGGGGTCGACGTCGTAGCACACCGTCTCGTAGCCCGCGGTGGCCGTCACCTGCGCGATCCCCGCGCCCATGACCCCCGCGCCGATCACGCCAATCTTCATCGGCTTCGCTCCTGCTGTCGTGGCTCCGCTTCCACTCCGCTGCGCTCCGTTCGCTCCGCAGATCGTCGGAGTGCGTGAACGCGGCGCGCGGTGACGTGAGCCGGGTGGCTCACTCTGCGTCGGGAAGGTCGATGCGGGCCAGCCAGAGACCCGGAGCGGCGAGCTCGTTCGGGGTGGGAAGCATCGTCTCGCGACTCCCACAGCCGGTTCAGCCCCTCGATCCCGGCGCGTTCCACGACCCCGTCGATGAACGCCTGGCCGCTCTCGTAGTGCGCGCGCTCCAGCTTCAGCCCCAGCAGGCTCTCGATGAAGCGCTCCGCCTCGCCCCGCTCGACGCGGTGGCGCTGCATCGCCTCGTGGATCTGGTCGAACGTCGGGATCAGCCGCTTCCCCACGCGTGAGAGCACGAGATCGGCATAGCCCTCCACCACCGCCGTGAGCCGCTGGAGCTCCTCACGGGGTACCGCCTGGCGCGGGGACTGCATCGCGCCGAGCACCCGTTCGGGACTCTCGGTGATGCGCTGCATGGCCTCGGGATCCTCGGGATCGATCATCCCGAACTCGGCTTCGAACGCCGAGGGGTCGATCTCGTAGCTCGACACGTAGTCGACCGCGAGCTGCACGATGCGTCCCCGCACCCAGGGCACCGAGCGGGTGGCTGCGTGGACGGCTTCGTGCAGCGCCACGTAGAAGCGGAGGTCGTCTCTCGGCAGCGACCACTCTTCTTCGAACGTGTCGATGTTCGAGATCACGAAGCAGAGGGTCGGCGCGTCGCCGCCGGGAGTGCGCTCGGTGGGAACGGGGCCGGTGGGCAGCGGCAGGTCGTAGCGGCCGAGCGCGTGCTGCGCGAGGTACCCGATCATCGAGCCGGCCTGCACGCCGAGCAACGCGGGCGCCAGCAGGCCGAGCATGTTGCCCATGCCGCCCATGGACGCCATCGCGCCGAACGGCGAATCGGCCAAGCCGGGCGGAGGAGGCTCGTCGACGGCGTCGGCTTCCTCACCGGCTCGCCGCATGGTCTCGCCGAGCGTGGTGGCGAGTGCTTCGAGCACCGGGCGCAGCGCGACGAGGTGGAGGTCGACCCACCCTTTCGGCCCGACGGTCGCGACCGTGGTCGCGAACGTCGCGGCCAGCCCGGTCTCACCGACCACGAGCGTCTGGGCCGCGTGGGCGAGCTCCTCGAATTGCGCGTGGTCGGCCTCCGCCACCGTGGGTTCGGGCGCACCCTCCAGCGCGACCCACTCCGCGGTCTGTCGGGCCACCTCCCAATTGACCGGGCCGTCGGACTGCAGCAGGCGCATGACCTGGCCGAGATCGATCTGTGACAGGTCGATCTTGGAGAGGTCGAACTCGTCGCCGCCGGGACCCGCGCCGAACAGGAAGGCCGGAAAGCCCGGTATGGGCGAATCGCCCGGGCCGTGCGGGAACGGATCCTCGGGTTCTTCGGGGTCTCCAGGTTGAGACGGATCGGCCACGCGGTCAGTGTATGGGTGTGCATTCCATCGCGGTCACCGGCGCAGCCGGCCTCGTCGGTCACCACCTGCTCCCGGTGCTCGCCGCCCATCCGGACGTGGAGCGCGTGCTCGGCCTCGACGTGCGCGAGCCCGAACGGCGACCCCGCAACATCGAGTTCGCGCGCGTCGACATCGCCGGCACCGAGTTGAAACCCTTGCTCGACGGCATCGACGTCGTCGTACACCTCGCCGGTGTCGTCGACCCGATGCCCGACGTCGGGCTGATGGCGCGCGTCAACGTCGAGGGTACCCGCCGGGTGCTCGACGCGTCGGCGTCGGTCGGTGTGCACCGCATCGTGCGCATCTCGAGCGCGACCGTCTACGGCGCGTGGCCGAACAATCCGGTCCCGCTCGCCGAGACCGCCCCCTTGCGGCCGAACCCCCACTTCTCGCCCGCGGTGCAGGGCGCCGAGGTCGAACGCCTCCTCGCCGAGTGGCGCGCCGGCCATCCCGGGGTCACGGTGACGACGCTGCGGTCAGCCCCGGTGGTCGGGCCCGGCGCCGAGCGTCTTCCCGCCCGCATCCTGCTCGGTCGTCCCGCGCTCCGCGTGCGCGGTGCGGCGTTGCCCGTACAGGTGGTGCACGTCGACGACCTCGTCGCGGCTCTGGCGCTCGTGGCCACCCGCGACCTGCCCGGCGTGTTCAACGTGGCGGCCGACGGCTGGCTCGACGCCGCCGAAGCACGCGCGCTCCTCCCACACTCGAACGTGCCCGCCCTCCCCGCGGAGGCGATGGAACGCATGCTCGCGCGCACCTGGGCCCTGGGCCTCGGCGACATCCCCCCGGGCGTGGTCCCGTACCTGACCGACCCGTGGGTGATCGCCAACGACGCATTGAAGGCGGCCGGCTGGTCGCCGTCCCACACCAACGCCGACGCGATCATCGAGGCGCTCGCGTGCCTTCCCCGACGCGACGAGCGACCGCTCGTCGTCGCGGGCGCCGCCGCGGTGGCCGCGACCGGGACGGTCGTGTGGTTCCGTCGCCGTCGCCGGGCCCGGACGTAGCGCGGCGTAATTCCCTGGGCGTTCCCGGGCGCGTTCATGCCAGAGTGAGGTCCATGGCCGACCCGGGGTTGGAGAGCACCGAGATCGAGAACGACGAGAACGAGTGGTGGGTCCGCGAGTACGGAGATCCCTGTTCGCGAGTGCGGCTTCGTGTGGACCCGACCCGCCGAGGCCGCGGTCGCACAGGTGGAGTTGCTCCCGGATCACCTCGACCAGCTCCTGGCCGGACGTTCCGGCGACGAGACCGACCCGCGGCGCACGTGGTCGGTCAAGGCCTACGTGTTCCACGCCGCCGACAACCTGCGGATCTTCGCGGAACGTCTCGGCGGAGTCGCGGCGGGTGGCTCGACGACGCTCGCCGCCTACGACCAGGACGAGCTGGCCCGGGCCCGCCACTACGAGGAGATGTCGGTGCAGTCCGCACTGTGGTCGTTCCGGAGCGCGGTCTCGGAATGGGCCGCGACGAGCCGCGCCTTCCTCGCCCATACCCGACCGCGCCGGTTCCGCCACGCCGAGCGCGGGGAGTTGACGGTCGCCGAGATCACCCGCGGGCCGGCGCACGACGCGGTGCACCACGCCTGGGACGTGACCGAGACGCTCGGGGTCGTCACTGGGTGATGGCGGCGGCGAGCCGATCGAGCTCGTCATCGGTGTTGTAGTAGTGAACGGAGGCGCGCGCCACGGCGTCGAGCCCGCGTGCCTCGAAGTCGTAGCGGGCGAAGTCGATGGTCGACACCGAGATGTTGATCCCCCGGGTGCGCAGGCGCGCCGCAAGGTCGTACACGTCGACACCGTCGATCGTGAACGTGACGATGCCACACCGCTCACTCCCGAGATCGTGCAGGGAGAGTGCCGGCACATGCCGTAGCCGTTCGCGCAACGATTCGGCGAGCATGACGATACGCGTCGCGATTGCTTCCGCACCCAACTCGAGCGCGTAGTCGACCGCGGCGCCCAGACCGAGCCGGTTGGCGACACTGTGTTCCCAGCTCTCGAAGCGTCGGGCGTCGTCGCGCATCACGACGCGGTCGCCCGACTCCCATCGCGCCGCGTGGACGTCGAGGAACGGGGGCTCCAACTCGGCCAACCGCGCGCGACGCACGTAGAGGAACCCGGTCCCGCGCGGCGCCCGGAGGTACTTGCGGCCGGTGGCGGAGAGGAAGTCGCACCCGAGGGCGTCGACGTCGACGGGCAACTGGCCGACCGCCTGGCACGCGTCGAGCAGGTATGGGACCTGCGCCTCGCGGGCCACCGCACCGACCGCGGCGGCCGGGTTCACGAGACCGCCCTGGGTCGGGATCCACGAGATCGCGATCAGGCGGACGCGCGGGTCGAGCATCGCACGCAGGGCGTCGACCGAGAGCTGCCCGGTGTCGTCGTCGGGGATCACCTCGACGCGCGCGCCGGTCCGGCGCGCGACCTGCAGGAAGCCGATGACGTTGCTGGCGTACTCGGCGCGTGACGTCAGGATGCGGTCGCCGGGCGAGAACGACGCGGCCAATGCGTAGAACGCCATGTCCCACGCCCGGGTCGCGTTCTCCACCAGCGCGATCTCCTCGGGCGCCGCGCCGATCAAGGCCGCCACCGATTCGTACACTGCGCCGGAACGGGCCGCGACCTCGTCGGCCGCCGCGTACCCGCCGACGCGCGCCTCCAATTCGAGGTGTTCGATCACCGTGTCCACGACCACACGCGGCGGGAGCGCGGCGCCCGCGTTGTTGAGGTGCACCATGTCCCGGCACCCGGGCGTGTCGGCCCGGACCCGTGCGACGTCGATCAACGAGGCCCGGTCATCGATCACCGGTCACGACGCCGCGTCCAGGCGGTCGTCGCTCGCGCCGGTGGCCATGAGCTCATGGTCGCGCGGATGGCCGGACCGCGGGCAATTCGGCGCGGCCGCGGGTCACCCCATGTCGGGGGAGTACGCCAGCAGCCGCGGGTCGCCTGCCAGCAGGGTGACGGTGACGGTCCGCGTGCGGCCGGCACGCAGGTACTGGATCGGGAGGGGGTCGCCGGGGTGCAGCCCGCGACTGGCGGCGACGAGGTCGGCGCGGCCGCTCACCCGTTGGCCACCGGCGCGCACGATGACGTCACCGGGTTGCAGCCCCGCCTTCGCTGCCGGGCTCCCCTCGACCACCGCGGTGATCGTGGCCCCACCCCCGGGTCGGCCGGCGTCGTCGCCGCTGCAGACCACCCCCATCCAACCGTGGCTGACCTTGCCGCTCAGGTCGAGCTGGTCCTGCACGTCTTTGATCGTGGATGCGGGGATCGCCAGGCCGTTCGCGCCCACCGCGGCGGGCGTGGCTCCCGCCGGGTGGGTGAGGATCCCGACGACGCTCCCGTTCTGGTCCACGAGGGCGCCGCCGGCCATGTCGGGGGTCACGCTGATGCCGGTCTCGACCAGGCCGGCGACGTGGACCCCGGTACCGGTGTCGACCATCACGTTCTGGTCGGAGACCACGTTGATCCCCAGCCGGTAGTGGGTGCCGCGGGTGGCGCTGACCGCGACCACGGTCTGGCCGATCTGCAGCGGCGTCGCCGAGTCGACCGGTGCCAGCACGAGGTCGCCGTCCTTCACCTCCAGCAGGGCGAGATCGGTCTGCGCGTCGGCCCCGATCACCCGGGCCGGCACGTTCACACCCTCGGGGGTGACGATGTCGACCTTGGTCGTCCCCGCGAGCAGGTGGGCGGCGGTCATCACTCGGTCGGACTGCACGACCACGCCGGAGCCGACGGGTTCGGGCGTCTCACCGCCGGCGCGGACGGTGACGACGCTCGGGGCGATGACGGCGCCGACGCGCTTGGCGACGGAATAGTCGATGACGTCGTTGGGGCTCGTGACCACCGGCGGGGGCAGCGCGGAGCGGTGGCGCCCACCGAGGGCGCCGAACGCGACCAGCACGAGGACGGTCACGATGCTGGCGGCGACGGCCGAGCCGATCCCGATGGCCCATTCGCGGGGCCGAGTCTCGCGCGGGGGCAATTCCGGCGACGCGACGAAGGAGCTGAGCTCGGTGGGATGCACCCAGGGGCGGTCGAGAGGGTCCGGCCGGGGGCCGCTCGGGACGTCGTCGGGCTCGGACGTGCCGTCGCCGCCGGACTCCTCAGGGGACATGGCGCGGAGTGTACCGACGCCCCCCGGCCGTTCCCCGTCGCCCTCCGGGCCCGCGTGCGGGGCTCGCAGGGCGCTCACGGGCCCGGCTTCACTACCATGGCGTCGTGCAACCGCCCGTCACCGGTGACTGGATCGCCGTCACCGAGGAACCCCTGCCGGTCGACGCCGCCACGGCGTGGGCCACCACCCCCGGGAGTGGTGCGGTCGTGGTGTTCCTGGGCGTCGTGCGTGACAACTCCGATGGTCGTGACGGTGTACGTGGGCTCAGCTACGAGGCCTACGAAGAGGAGGCGGTCGCGAAGCTCGCCGCGGTCGCGGTCGAGGCGCGCAAGCAGTGGCCGGTCGTCGACCGGGTCGCCCTGCTGCACCGCATCGGCGAGCTCGACCTCTCCGAAGCGTCGGTCGCGGTCGTGGTGTCGTCACCGCACCGATCGGAAGCCTTCGAAGCCGCGCGGTTCTGCATCGACACCCTGAAGGAAACGGTCCCGATCTGGAAACGGGAGCACTGGCAGGGCGGCTCCGACTGGGCCACCCGCTCGCATCCCGTTCGTGCCGTCGACGACCCGGCCCGGGCTCGCCCCGTGCGGGTCAGGTAGGAGCCGCGCTGTCCCGCGACCTCGCGATCGATCTCGGCACCGCGAACACCCTCGTCTACGCGCGCGGGCAGGGGATCATCCTCAACGAGCCGACGGTCATCGCGATGAACACGCGCACGCACGAGGTGCTCGCGCTGGGCCACGACGCGTGGCAGATGATCGGCCGCACGCCCGGCTACATCGTCGCCGTCCGTCCGCTGCGCGGCGGCGCGATCACCGACTTCGAGATCACGCAGCGGCTGATCCGGATGCTCTTCCAACGGGCGGGGATCTCGCGGCTGCAGCGGGCTCGGGTGCTCATCTGCGTGCCTTCGGCCATCACCCACGTGGAGCAGCGGGCGGTGCTCGAAGCGGCCCGCCGGGCGGGCGCGGCGCAGACCTTCCTCATCGAGCAGCCCATGGCGGCGGCCATCGGCGCGTCGCTCCCGATCCACGAACCTCTCGGCAACATGGTCGTCGACATCGGCGGTGGCACCAGCGAGGTCGCGGTCATCTCCCTCGGCGGTGTCGTGGCGCTCGAGGCGGTGCGGGTCGGCTCCTTCGACATCGACGCCGCCATCCAGAGCTATGTGCGGCGTGAGTACGGCCTCGCCATCGGCGAGCGCACCGCGGAAGAGGTGAAGCTCGCCATCGGGTCGGTGTTCCCCACCGACGACGAGTACAAGGCCGAGGTTCGCGGCCGTGACCTGATGAGCGGCATGCCCAAGACCGTGGTGCTCACGCCCGAGGAGATCCGTGAGGCGATCGACGAGCCGATCCAGGCGATCCTCGGCGCGGTGAAGCAGGCGCTGGCGCAGACCCCGCCGGAATTGTCGCAGGACCTCCTCGCCGAAGGGATCCATCTCGTGGGCGGTGGGGCGATGCTGCGCGGCTTCGACCTGCGCATCGAGAAGGAGACCGCCGTGCGCGCGCAACTGGTCGATCTCCCGCTCGAGACGGTCGTCCTCGGTGCCGGTCGCTGCCTCGAGTCGTTCGACCGCCTCAAGGACATGTTCATGTAGCACGCCCGTCGCGGGTGTGTACGGTGACGGGCGTGGGAGACGAGGTGGCGGCGCGTGCGGTGGCCGATTCCTCCGCGGAGTGGTGGCGACCGACCCGCACCCTCGCGACGTGGCTCACCGTGGTGCTGGCCGCGCAGGCGTTGGGCCAGGGCATCCTGATCTTCCTGGACTCGGCGACGCCCTACGTCCGCATGCACGCCGCGTTCGAGGCGCTGTTCGACGGGCGGGACGCGACGGCCCGGCGGCTGTTCGACCACGTCTCCGACGGCACGAACCAGGCCACCACGCAGCTGATGAGCTACGTGCTGCTGGTGTCGACCGTGCTCCTCATCGTCTGGTCGTGGCGAAGCGCGCACAACGCGCGCGCACTCGGACGTGTCGGTGCCCGGTTGTCGCCCGGGTGGGCAATCGCCGGTTGGCTCATCCCTGTGGCGTCGTTCGTGCTGCCCTACATCGTGGTGTCCGACTTGTGGCGGAGCTCGGCACCCGACGCGCCACGCGGCGACGTGTGGCGGCGCGCGCCGGCCTCACCCCTGCTCCTGGTGTGGTGGGTGGCCTACGCGGGCGCCCAGATCACCGTTGCGGGGGCCATCGTGCTGGCGGTGACGGGCACGACCGACCACTCCCAGAGCGACACGCTGCTCGCGGTGTCGCACGCGATCGGGTTGGTCGCCGCGCTCCTCACCATCCGCGTCGTGCGTGTCGTCACCGACCGCCAGGACGCCCAGCAGGTCGCCGACCCGGCACCCACGGCCCGTCCCGAGCCCCGCGAGTACTTCGTGCCGACCACCGACGACGGCCCCGGCTGGTACTCCGACCCCGGACGGCGCTACGACCACCGCTACTGGGACGGGCAGGGGTGGACCCAGCACGTGAGCACGGCCGGCGAGCTGTCGACGGCGCCGGTGGTGCCACCCGACTGGTACCCCGATCCCACCGGGCGCTTCCACTGGCGCTACTGGACCGGCCGCGAGTGGACCGAGCACGTGAGCCGCGACCAGGAGCTGTTCGTCGACCCGGTCTGAGGCGGCGTCGGCTACCGGAGGAGATCTTCGGCGGCCTGGCGCACCTGCCAGTCGCGGTCGTCGAGCGCGGCTGCGATCGCAGTCTCGACCTCGGGTCCCTCGAACGGTGCGAGCGCCAGCACGGCGCGGCGGCGTACCGCGGGCTTGTCCGTGCACGCGTCGAGGATGACGGGGAGCGCGGCGGGGTCGCCGAGCGCGCCGAGGGCGGCGACCGCGGCTTCACGCGCGAGCGTGTCGCGGTGGCGCGCGACCGTGCGCGAGAGGGCGGGGACCGCTCCGCGCGCGACGGCGAGGTCGCCGAGCTCGCCGAGGGCCCACGCGGCCGACTCCACTACGGTGACCTCGTGGTCGTCGAGCAGGACCAGGAGCCCGTCCACGACGTCGGCCCCACCGAGTGCGGGTGCGAGCTCGGCGGCACGCCGGCGTACCGCCGCCGCGGGATCGGCGGTCGCAGCCGGCCAGCGCGGCGGGCGGCGTCGGGCCGCACGCGGACGAGCGCGGCGAGGGCGGCGGCGCGGACGCGTGGGTCGGGATCCCCGGCGCCGGCCTGCTCGAGCCGGGTGACGTCGGACGGCGCCACGGATGCCCGGTGCGCGAGGGCGGCGAGCTCGGCCGCACGTGCGACCGGGCCCGCTCCGGTCACGGCAGTCGGCCGTTGATGGCGATCACCAGGCCGGCGAACACCGTCGCGATCACGGCTGCGACCAGGAAGCCGGTGAAGCCCACCAGGAACACCATGCGCAGGAAGGCGAACCCACGGCGGGCCGCCCGCATCCCCCGCGTCGGGGCCGCCCGCGTGCCGAACGGCAGTGGGGGCATGGCAGGCTGAGGGACGGGTGTTCCCGACAAACGTTCGGCTCCTGCGTTCGACAAACGGATCGATAGCTGGTGCGACCGGGCCGTGCGGTACCAAATTACCCGTCCCAGACCGGAGACGCATGACCGAGCAGATCCCGGGGCCGCTGCTGCTGCCGCCCCTCGAACCACCCGACCGGCCGTCGGGACGCCGCCACACCGTACTGGCGGTGGTGCTCTCGGCCCTCGGTGCACTCGTGGTGGTCGTGGTGGTCGCGGGCTTCCTCGTCCACCTCCCCTACGTCATCATCTCGCCCGGGTCGGCGACACCGCTCGACTCGTCGGTCGTCCAGATCGAGGGCGCGACGACGTACCGGCACCGGGGTGACGTCCTGTTCCTCACGGTGCAGGTGTCGACGCACGACCCGAACGTGTGGCGAGTGGTGACGTCGTGGCTCGATCCCAACCGTGACGTCGAGAAGCGCAGCTCGGTTGTCGGGTGCCTGACCGACGCGCAGAAACGCGACGTTCAACACCGAGCTCATGGACCAGTCGCAGAACGACGCCAAGTACGTCGGGCTCACGCGGCTCGGCTACACGGTGCCGGCGGATCCGGTGCAGATCCGCATCATCGAGGTGTGTCGCGGCGCGCCGGCATACGGCACGCTCGAACCCGGTGACCGTGTGCTCGCGGTCGACGGTACCGACGTCACCGACGTCAGCCAGGTCGGGCCGCTCGTGCAACAGCACCATCCGGGTGAGGAGGTGTCCGTCACCTTCGAGCGCAACGGCACGACCCGCACCGCGCGCGTCACCGCGGGCAAGGCCTCGTCCGACGGCCGCACGTGCCTCCCGGCGCACGGCTCCACGTCCGGGCGCACGTGCCTGGGTGTGACCTCGCAGGAGTTCGTGACCTATCAGTTCCCGGTCGACATCAAGATCAACACGCAGTTGGTGGGTGGGCCTTCGGCCGGGCTCGCGTTCACGCTGGCGATCATCGACGACATGACTCCCGGGGACCTGACCGGCGGCAGGCGTGTCGCGGTGACCGGCACGATCAACGCCGACGGCTCGGTGGGTGAGGTCGGTGGTGTGGAGCAGAAGGCGATCACCGCGCGGCACGAACGGTGTGCAGTCGATGATCGTGCCCAAAGGTGAGGTCGCGGACGCACGCCGCGGGGCGGGCAACGTGCGCGTCGTGGGCGTCGACACCATCGACCAGGCGTTGGCCGCTTTGCAGCGGGCCGGGGGTGGCGGAGTGCCGCCAACGTCGACGACCGCGGCGCGATCATGAGGGCATGACCGACAGCTCGGATAGCTCGTTCGCCCAGCGCGGCGCCCGTACCACTCCCGAAGCGATCGCGGAGCGCTCGTTCAGCCAGGTGAAGCGGGGGTATGCAGAATCCGAGGTTCGTGCCTACCTCCGCATGGTCTCCAGCGAGTTCGCCGCCGCCGTGGCGCGGGAGCGTGAGCTCTCGGCGCGGGTGCGCGAGCTGGAGGACCAGCTGCGTAAGCCGGTGCTCCCGCCGTCCGACCAGGATCTGATCGCGGCGTTGGGGGAGGAGACGGCCCGCGTCCTCGGTCAGGCTCGGGAGTCGGCCATGGAGCTGCGGGCCAAGGCCGAGGAGCACGCGCTGGCGGGTCGTGCGCGAAGCCCAGGAGACCGCCCGGGAGCTGCGGGCCACGACCCAGCAGGCGGTCGAGGCGAAGACGCGCGAGGCGGAGGACGCCGCCCGCAACCGCGCCAAGGAGATCGTCGGTGAGGCGCGCGGGCTGCGCGAGCGGGTGCTCGCCGACCTGAACGATCGCCGCCAGGAGCTGGAGCGCCAGATCGGCGACCTGCGGGCCGGTCGCGGCAAGCTGGTCGAGACCTACGAATTGGTGGAACGTGCGCTGGCCCACGCCAGCCGGGTCATCGCCGACGAGCCGTCGACCGCGCCCGAGGTGCCTGCCGCCGACGTCACCGTACCGGCGGGTGACGACACCGCACCCGAGACTGCACCCCCCGAGGCACGCCCCGACGCGGCGGTGCCGGAACCCGCGCCGGAGCCCGCGCCCGAGCCGGCGCACGACGACGCGACCGAGACCGAGGTCGCCGGCCCGACGGAACCGCAGGACTCGGGGCCCGACGTCGGCGCGCTCTTCGAGAAGCTGCGTTCGGTCCAGGTCGACGAGACGGTCGCGGCGGCGCCGACCGTGCCCGAGTCCGCCGGCGACGCGCACGCGCCGGAAGCCGACTCCGGTGACGCCGAGGCGCCCCCGGCCCCGGTCGACGACGCCGACGAGGGCGACGCGGCAACGGCCGCCGGCCCCGACCAGGCCGCCACCGCGGCCCGTGACGCGGCGCTGGCCGACGCCTCGGACGACCTCGTCCGCCGCGGCAAGCGGGCGTTGCAGGACGAGCAGAACGACATCCTCGACGGCCTGCGCCGCCAGCGCGGGAAGATCGACACGGCCAAGGTGCTGCCGTCGCTGGAGGACCAGCTCGGCGCGATGGGCCCACGTGCTCCAGCCCGCCGTCGACACCGCCTACTCGGCCGGCGCGGTCTCGGCGGGTGGGGCGGTCGGCGCTACCCCCCGGACGCTCCTCACCGAGCTGGCCTCGGGCGCGGTGGTGCCGCTGCGTGACCGGCTGGCCGGGTCGCTCGAGTCGATCGACGCCAAGACCCCCGCCGACGCCGAGATCGCCATCGCGCAGAGCCTCGGCGCACGCTACCGGGAGTGGAGAGGCGAGCAGCTCGAGCTCGTGCTGGGCGACGTCCTGGCGGCGGCCTACTCGCGGGGGGTGTTCGACGCGGCCCCCGATGGCGCCCGCCTGCGCTGGGTGCCGGCGACCGTGGGCAAGTGCCCCGACTGCGACGACAACGCCCTCGAGCCCACGGTGAAGGGCAGCGACTTTCCGACCGGGCAGCCGCATCCGCCCGCCCACCCGGGCTGCCGCTGCCTGCTGGTGCTCGACGCCGGCTGACGCCGTCCCGGCGCCCGCGCCGCCGAGAGAACCCGCTCCCTCTAGGCTGCGGCCCGATGCGCGTCCCCACGCTCGAACCACGACGCCGATTCCGGCTGCGCGGCTGGATCATCGGCGCGGCCGTCGTGCTGGTGGTGCTGCTGTTCAGCCTGCGCGGCCTCGCCGGCTTCTACACCGACTACCTGTGGTTCGACTCGCTCGGCCAGGGCAGCACCTGGAGCAGCCTCCTCGCGGCCCGGGTGGCGCCGGCGCTGGTGTTCACGGTCGTGTTCTTCGTGATCATGTTCGTGAACCTGGTGATCGCCGACCGGTTGGCGCCCAAGTACCGGTCGATGGGTCCGGAAGACGAATTGATCGCGCGCTACCAGCAGGTCGCTGGGCCGTACACGATGCGGATCCGCATCGGGGTCTCGCTGTTCTTCGCGCTGATCGCCGGCATCGGTGTCTCCGCGCAATGGAAGCAGTGGGTGCTCTTCACGCACTACGAGAGCTTCCACAAGGTGGACCCGCAGTTCCACAAGGACATCGGCTTCTACGTCTTCCAGCTGCCGTTCCTGAAGTTCATCGCCGAATGGCTGTTCGCCGGTCTGGTGATCGTGCTCATCGTCACGGCCGTCGAGCACTACCTCAACGGCGGTATCCGGTTCCAGAGCCCCTTCCAGCGCGTCACACCGCAGGTGAAGGCTCACCTCTCGGTGATCCTCGCGGTCATGGCGCTGGTGAAGACCGCGCAGTACTACCTCGGCCGGTTCGAGCTCAACTTCTCCACCCGCGGCGTGGTCGAGGGGGCGAGCTACACCGACGTCAAGGCGCAGCTTCCCGCGCTCAACCTGTTGATCTTCATCTCCATCGGCGCCGCCGCGCTGTTCCTCTGGAACATCCACCGTCGCGGCTGGGTGCTGCCGATCATCGCCGTCGGGCTCTGGGCGTTCGTGTCGTTGGTGATCGGGACGATCTACCCCGCGGCGGTGCAGCAGTTCAAGGTGGGGCCGAACGAGTACCAGGCCGAGTCGAAGTACATCGACCGCAACATCCGCGCCACCCGCGACTCGTTCGGTCTGACCGCGGTCGAGCCCACGGAGTTCCCGTTCACGTCGTTGAAGAAGGATCTGACGCCGCCCGAGGCGCAACAGGTCGTCGACACGAACTCCGGCACGATCAACAACGCGCGCCTGTGGGACCCGAACGTGATCCGCGACACGTACTCGACGCTGCAGAACCTCCAGACCTACTACCAGATCGGTGACGTCGACATCGACCGCTATCTGATCGACGGCGAGGTCCGTCAGGTGCTCATCGCCGCTCGTGGCCTCAACAGCGCCGATCTCCCCAGCCAGTCGTTCGTCAACCGCCACATCGTCTACACGCACGGGTACGGCGCGGTCGCATCGCCGAGCAACGACGCCGACCCGTCGGGGAACCCGCAGTTCTATCTGCGCGACGTGCCGGTGAAGGACACGGCCATCAAGATGGACTCCGGGCCGCCATCGCAGATCTACTTCGCCGAGAACCTCAGCAGCTACGTGCTCACCGGGGCGAAGCAGGCCGAATTCGACTACCAGCGCGCCGGCGCGACCGACAAGTTCACCCGCTACAAGGGCGCCGACGGCGTGAAGCTCTCCAACTTCGTGCGCCGGGCCGCGTTCGCGCTGCGCTTCGGGAGCCTCGACCCGCTCATCTCGGGCCAGGTCAACTCGAAGACCAAGTTGCTCATGGAGCGCGACATACGCGCCCGCGTCACCAAGCTCGCGCCCTTCCTCAAGTTCGACGCCGACCCCTACCCGGTGGTGCTCGGCAACAAGACGGTCTGGATCATGGACGGCTACACCACCACCGACCAGTACCCGTACGCGCAGTCGTTGAGCGGCGAGGGCTCGCTGTCGAGTTCCTTCAACTACGTGCGCAACTCGGTGAAGGTCACCGTCGACGCCTACAACGGCACCGTCACCCTCTACGTGTTCGACAACAAGGATCCGATCATCAAGGCGTACCGGGCGGCCTTCCCCGACCTCTTCACCGACGGCTCGCAGATGCCGGCGGAGATTCGTGCCCACCTCCGGTACCCGGAAGACCTCTTCAGGTCGCAGTCGGCGATGTTCGGTCGGTACCACGTGACCGAGCCGAAGCGGTTCTACGACGGCAGCGCGAAGTGGCTGGTGTCGCCCGACCCCGGCTCCGGTCGCGTCTCGAGCGACTTCGTGGCAATCGCGGAGTCCGCGTCGGGGGCGTCGACGGGGTCCGGATCGAACACACAGCCGCAGGCGGCGACGTCAACCGGGAAGCGCATCGATCCGTACTACCTCAACATCCGGTTGCCCGGCGAGAAGTCCGAGCACTTCATCGTGCTGGAGCCGTTCGTCCCCGTGTCGTCGGGCAACAGCCAGACCCGGCTGGTGTCGTTCCTCACCGCCGACTCCGATCCCGGTCAGTACGGCAAGCTGCAGTCGTTCACCATGCCCCAGGGCCAGACCGTCGAGGGCCCGGTGCAGGTGAACAACGCCATCATCCGCACGCCCGCGGTCTCGACCGCGATCACCCTGCTCAACCAGCAGGGGTCCCAGATCATCCAGGGCAGCATGCAGCTGATCCCGATCGGGAACTCGATCCTCTACGTGCGGCCGTTCTACGCCCAGGGCCGGGGCGCGGGGAGCTACCCGCTCTTCCAGTTCGTGGTCGTCTACACGCAGGACTTCGGCGCGTACTGCGGCCAGACCGTGCAGGACGACCTCGACCAGATGCTCGGCCGGGCCGATCCCGTCACCGCGTGCAACGTCTCGGCCGGCGCGACCTCCGGCGGCACCGGTTCCGGCTCGCCCACCACGACCACCACGCCGGGGACCGCGACCACCACCACGCCGCCCGCCACCACGACCATCCCGCCGACGACGGGGAGCGCACAGGACCTCCTCAACCAGGCCGCAGCCAAGCTCGACCAGGCGCAGGCCGCGCTCGACGCCGGCAACCTGGGTGAGTACCAGCGCCTGGTCGAAGAGGCTCGCACGCTGGTGAAGCAGGCCCAGCAGAAGTCGGGCGCGTAGTCCGAGCTCCTGCACGGGCCACCGCCCGGGGTTGGGGATCGCCTCCGGGGATTGTTACTATGGGCGTAGTGGAAATCCCCGTCGGCCCTTACGGGGAGCGCCAGTTGGGAGTTCGGCATGGCCGTTTCCGGGATCGATCTCGGTAAGTACAAGCTCGGATGGTCCGACAGCACGGATGATTACGTCTACGCGCCCAAGAAGGGGCTGAACGAGGCGGTCGTCCGCGACATCTCGGGCCAGAAGGACGAGCCGGAGTGGATGACGAAGTTCCGGCTCAACGCGCTGAAGCGCTTCGAGAAGAAGCCGATGCTCGAGTGGTTCGCCACGCAACATGCCCGACATCGACTTCGACGACATCTACTACTACCTCAAGCCCACCGAGGGCCAGGTCGGCGAGTGGAACGAGCTCCCCGAGAGCATGCAGCGCACCTACGAGAAGCTCGGTATCCCCGAAGCCGAGCGCAAGTACCTCGCCGGGGTCACGGCGCAGTTCGAGTCCGAGGTGGTGTACCACAAGAACCGGGAAGACCTGGAGCGCCGGGGCATCCTCTTCACCAGCATGGACGTCGCCCTGCGCGAGTACCCGGAGCTCGTGCGCGAGCACTTCGGCACCGTGATCCCGCCGGGTGACAACAAGTTCGCTGCCCTCAACTCGGCGGTGTGGTCAGGTGGATCGTTCATCTACGTACCCCCTGACACCCATGTCGAGATGCCGCTCCAGGCCTACTTCCGCATCAACGCGGAGAACGCAGGTCAGTTCGAGCGCACGCTGATCATCGCCGACGAAGGCGCCTCGGTGCACTACGTCGAAGGTTGCTCGGCGCCGGTGTACTCCACCGACTCGCTCCACTCGGCGGTCGTGGAGCTGATCGCCAAGCCGGGCGCCCGCATCCGCTACACGACGATCCAGAACTGGTCGCCCAACGTCTACAACCTCGTCACCAAACGGGCGCGGGCCGAGACCGAGTCGACCGTCGAGTGGATCGACGGCAACCTCGGCTCCAAGCTCACCATGAAGTACCCGGCGGTCGTCATGACCGGGCCCAAAGCCCACGGCGAGGTCCTGTCGGTCGCGTACGCCGGAGCCGGTCAGCACCAGGACGCCGGGGCGAAGATGACCCACGCCGCGCCCGAGACGACGTCGATCATCGACTCCAAGTCGATCTCCAAGGACGGTGGCCGCACGACCTACCGCGGTCTGGTCAAGGTGGAGGAGGGTGCGCACAACGTGAAGAGCCACGTGCGCTGCGACGCGTTGATCCTCGACGACGACAGCCGCTCCGACACCTACCCCTACATGGAGATCGACGAGAAGGACGCCCGCATCGGGCACGAGGCGACCGTCTCCAAGGTGGGTGACGACCAGCTCTTCTACCTGATGAGCCGGGGCCTCAGCGAGCAGCAGGCGACGGCGATGATCGTGAACGGCTTCATCGAGCCGATCACCAAGACCCTCCCGATGGAGTACGCGGTCGAGTTGTCGCGGCTCATCGAGCTCAACATGGAAGGCAGCGTCGGCTAGCTCCGGCGGGCCCGATCCGATGACGCTCGAGCACTTCACCGCAGACGCGGCGCGGGCCCTGCCGGGGCCCGACTGGTTGGCCGACCGCCGGCTCGCGGCCGCCCGACGGCTCGGCGCGGTCGCGTGGCCCACGGCATCGGAGGAGATCTGGCGCTACAGCCGCATCGGTGAGTTGGACCTCTCGCGCTTCCGTCCCGTGCCGGCCGCGCAGATGGGCGAGCCCGGCGACGAGCCGGCGCCCGGGGGCGGCCCGATCGCGGCGGAGGCCGGAGAACGGTCGGGGCTGGTGGTCGTGCGCAACGGGCGCGTGGTGCACCACGCACTGGATCCTTCGCTGGAGGCGAAGGGCGTACGCGTCTGTGGGATCGCCACGTGCGAGCGCGAAGAGATCGCAGGCTTCCTGGGTGCATGTTCCGACGCGTCGCCCGACGCGTTCACGGTGCTGCACGACGCGTTCCTCGCCGGGGGCGCGTTCGTCAAGGTGCCCCGCGGTGTCGTGGTCGACCAGCCCATCGTGATCCTGCACTGGTCGGAAGGTGACGGGCTCGCCAGCTTCCCCCACACGCTCGTGGTCGCCGAAGACGGTGCGCAGGTCACCGTGTTCGACCGCTACGGCTCGACCGACACCGGAACGGGCAGCACCGGGCACCTCGTCGACGCGGTCGTCGAGCTCATCGTGGGTGACAACGCGCACGTGCGGTACCTCTCGGTGCAGGAGCACGGCCCGCGCACGTGGCAGATCGCGCTCCAACGCGCCCACCTGGGTCGCGACGCGTCGCTGAAGTCGTCGGTGGTCGCGCTCGGTGGCGACTACGCGCGCCTGCGCAGCGAATCGCGGCTGTCGGGTCAGGGCGCCGAGTCCGATCTCACCGCGGTCTACTTCGGCGACGGCTCCCAGATGCTCGACTTCCGTACGCTGCAGGATCACGACGCGCCCAACACGCGCAGCGACCTCCTGTTCAAGGGCGCGGTCGAGGACACCGCGCAGTCGGTCTATTCGGGTCTCATCCGCATCCGGCAGCACGCGCAGAAGTCCAACGCGTTCCAGACGAATCGCAACCTCGTGCTCACCGAGGGCGCGGAGGCGAAGTCGGTACCCAATCTCGAGATCGAGGCCGACGACGTGAAGTGCTCGCACGCGAGCACCGTCGGGCCGGTCGACGACGACCAGCTCTACTACCTCGCGACGCGTGGGGTGCCGCCCGAAGAAGCGGAACGACTCGTCGTGTTGGGCTTCTTCGACGACGTGTTCGACCGGCTCCCGGTGCCGTCGCTGGTCGCGTCCCTGCGCCGTTCCGTCGTGGAGAAGATCGAGCGCCGTGATCCGATCGCGCGGGCCCATGTCTGACGTACGCGTGTGCGCGGTGGACGACGTGAAGACGGGGACCGCGGTGCGATTCGATGTCGGCGGTCACCGGCTGTGCGTGGTCAACGTCGCGGACACCTTCTACGTGATCGGTGACGAATGTTCGCACGCCGACTACTCCCTGTCCGAGGGCGAAGTCTGGGAGGACGAATGCGAGATCGAGTGCCCCAAGCACGGATCCACGTTCTCCCTCCGCACCGGTGAGCCCCAGACCCTGCCCGCCACCCGCCCCGTACCCGTCTACGCCGTGCGCGTCGAGGGTGACGACGTCATCGTGAGCATCTCGTGAGCGTGTTGCGCATCGCGGGGCTGCGGGCGAACGTCGACGGGCAGGAGATCCTGCGTGGGGTCGACCTCGAGGTGCGCTCGGGTGAGGTGCACGCACTGATGGGACCGAACGGGTCCGGGAAGTCGACCCTCTCGCACGTGCTCATGGGGCGCGACGACTACGAGGTCACCGGTGGTTCCGTCACCATCGACGGCGAGGAGTTGCTCGGGCGCCCGACCCACGAGCGTGCCGCGCTCGGGCTCTTCCTCGCCCTGCAGTACCCCGTCGAGCTTCCCGGTGTGCGCCTCGGCGATTTCCTGGACGCCGCGATCCGCGGTCAGGGTCGCGTCGGCGACGACCTCCCCGCGCTCGTGGAGGCTGAGGCTGCGCGCCTCGGCGTGGCGCAGCAGTTCCTCGAGCGCGGGCTCAACGTCGAGTTCTCGGGCGGCGAGCAGAAGCGGGCCGAAACCTTGCAGCTCGCGGTGCTCCGGCCCAAGTTCGCGGTGCTCGACGAGATCGACAGCGGACTCGACGTCGACGCGCTGCGTGACGTCGCCCGACGCGTCGAGGCGATGACCAACGAAGACGATCTGGGTGTGCTCGCGATCACGCACTACGCCCGGTTGCTCGACGAGCTGCGCCCCGACGTGGTGCACGTGCTCATGGGTGGTCGGGTCGTGGCGAGTGGAGGCCCGGAGCTGGCCCAGAAGCTCGAGGAGACCGGTTACGAGGGTCTCGCGGCCGAGTTGGGCGTCGAGGCGGTCATCGAGTCACCGGTCGGAGGTGATCCGTTCGCGGATCCGCTGGGGTTCTGAGCTGCGACATCGGCCATTTGGCGTGTCCCGAACTCTCCGCTTGCGGATCGCGCGCCGCGCGCGCGAAGTTCAGCTGATGACGACGGGAGTTCCGAGGGGCAGCGGCGCCAGCTTGAGGATCACGTCGTTGCTCACCCGCACGCAGCCGTGCGACACGCTCTGGCCGATGGTGCCCACGTCGTCCGTCCCGTGGATGGCGATCTGGCCGTCACCACCGGCAAATTCCTGGAGCACGTTGCTGTGGCCGGAGAGCCCGATGGCGAACACGCCGTAGCCGGTGCCCGGTTGCGTCGCGAGGTCGAGCGGATCGGTGTAGTAGAACGTGCCGGTCGGCGTCGGGGTGCCGCCGGTACCGATCGCGGCCGGGGCCTCGAACTCGACTACGCCGTTGTGCAGCAACGTGACCTTGTGATCGGCCAGGTTCACCTTGATCTGGTACTCGAGCGGTGGGGAGACCGTCACGTCGGACGCCTTGATCCAACCGGTCGCGTCGTTGGGCCGCGTCGGCAGGTACACGTGCAGCCAGTCCTGGTACTGGTCGAACGCGAGCACGGTCCGGGGCAGCGTGTACTCGGTCTGCGGGCTGAGCGTCGAGACGGGTGCTGCGGCGGGGTCGGGGGTCGCGTAGACCGCGATGTCGCCGCCCTTCGTCGTCGCGGCGCGCAGCGGAGCGACGCCGAACCCGGTCGAGAGCCCGACGCCGGCCTGGGTCAGCGCCGTGGCGGTCGTCGGCTTGGCCGCGGCCGTGTCGCCACCGTCACGCGTGGCGAGGAACACCCCGCCCGCGGCGACGACGAGGAGGATGACGACCGCGAGGACGGCGAAACGGCGCCGCGTACGGCGCCGTTTGCGCACCTCGGCTCGCGCGATGGCGGTCTGCGCAGTAGGACCCGTCATGCGGATCGCAGTGTACCGCCGGAGGCGGTGGCCCTAGCCGGCGGGGGTGACGGCCGGCTCGTCGAGCAGTTGCTCGAGCGACTCCGCTTCGAGGAGCAGCAGCCTCAGATCGAGGAGCACGTCGACGACCTCTGCACTGGCGATGAGATCACGGCCCCGGAATCGCTCGAGCGCTCCGTCGACCACCTGGGTGAGCTCTTGCTGGTTCATTGGTACGACCTCCTCGGTGATCAACAACCTATCGGCTCCGGGTTTCGTTCCTGGATCACCCGTGTTTCGTGACGATTGCCTCGGCGGCCGTTCGGCACCGGCGGTACGACCCGATTGCACCGGTTCGACGCCCGCTATGCGCTGCTTGCACCCTCTGCGGAGATCTCGTCGAGGCCCTGCTGGAGCGTGTTCCACGCCAGCGTGGCGCACTTGATGCGCACGGGGAACTTCACGACGCCCTGCAGCGCCTCGAGATCGCCGAGCTTCACGCCCTCGAGCTCGGCGCGCAGGTCCTCGCCGTCGTCCTCGCCCTCGAGCTTCGACTCGTGGATCGACATGAGCGCCTTGAAGGCCCGGATCAGTCGGCGCGCCTCGGCGACCGTCTTGCCCTTCACCGCCGCGGACATCATCGAGGTCGACGCCTGGCTGATCGAACAGCCCTGGCCGGCGATCTTCAGGTCGGTGACGGTGTCGCCGTCGACGACGAGGTAGAGCACGACCTCGTCACCGCAGAGTGGGTTGAACCCTTCCGCCTTGTGAGCGGGCGGCACGGGCAACTCACCGCGGTTCCGCGGCGCGCGGTAGTGGTCGAGGATGATCTCGCGGTAGAGGTCTTCGAGGCCGGGCATCGGGTCTCCTTGAACGGCCTTGGACGGGCCTAGAAGGCGAAGAACTTCTCGGCGCGGGCGAGCGCGTCGATGAGGGCGTCGGCGTCGGCTTCGTCGTTGTAGACGTAGAACGACGCCCGGGTGGTGGCGGGAACGCCGAGCACACGCATGAGCGGCTTGGCGCAGTGGTGGCCGGCACGGACGCACACGGCCTCCTCGTCGACGACCTGCGAGATGTCGTGCGCGTGGATGCCCTCGAAGAGAAACGAGATCGCGCCGCCGCGCACCGCGGTGTTGCGCGGTCCGTAGACCTTGAGGTTGGCGCCGAAGTGCTGCTCGAACGCGGTGAGGGTGTACTCGGTGAGCGCTCGTTCGTGGGCCCGGATCGCGTCCATGGAGAGGTTGGTCACGTAGTCGACCGCGGCACCGAATCCCACCGCCTCGGCGATCGGCGGTGTGCCCGCCTCGAACTTCCAGGGCACCTCGTTGGGGGTGAAGCCGTCGACGGTGACCTGGGTGATCATCTCGCCGCCGCCCATGAACGGGGGCATGGCCTCGAGGAGCTCGGCCCGGGCCCAGAGGGCGCCGATGCCGGTCGGGCCGCACATCTTGTGGGCCGAGAAGGCCACGAAATCGGCGTCCCAGGCCCGGACGTCGACCGGGAGGTGGGGGACGGCCTGGCAGGCGTCGACCAGCACGTGGGCTCCGGCGGCGTGGGCGGCGTCGGCGAGGGGCCGGATCTCGTTGATGGTGCCGAGCACGTTGGACATCGCGCTGCACGCGAGCAGCTTGGCCCCGTCGAGCAGGCGGTCGAGGCCGGTGAGGTCGAGGCGGTAGTCGGGAGTGAGGGGGATCCACCGGATCTCGACGCCGCGCTCGGCGGCGAGGATCTGCCAGGGCACGACGTTCGCATGGTGCTCCATGTGGGTGAGCACGATGGGGTCGCCCTCGCGCAGGTTGGCGCGGGCCCACGAGTACGCGACGAGGTTGATCGCCTCGGTCGCGTTGCGCACGTAGACGATGTCGTGCGCCCGCTCCGCGTTGACGAACCGCGCGATCTTGGTGCGGGCGGCTTCGAACGCCGCGGTCGCCTCCTCGGCGATGGTGTAGACGCCGCGGTGCACGTTGGCGTTGTACTCGCGGTAGTAGCGGTCCATCGCGTCGAGGACCGCGATGCGGCTTCTGCGACGGTCGCGGCGGAATCGAGGTAGACGAGACGCTTGCCGTGCACCTGGCGCTTCAGGATGGGGAAGTCGGCCTTGATGCTGGCGACGTCGAGTGGTGTCGTCATGATCGCCCCGCAGTCGCCCGGCTCACGCCGCGACCTCGTCCTTGAAGGAGTCGAAGCCGCCGTGCTCGATGCGTTCCGCGAGCTCCGGACCGCCGGTGGCCACGATCTTGCCGTCGAGCAGCACGTGCACGACGTCGGGGGTGAGATGCTCGAGGATGCGCTGGTAGTGCGTGATGAGGAGGATCCCCAGGTCGGGGCGGGCCGTGCGCACCTCGGCGATGCCGCCGGCCACGGTGCGGAGCGCGTCGATGTCGAGGCCGCTGTCGGTCTCGTCGAGCACCGCGAGGTCGGGTTCCATCATGGCCATCTGCAGGATCTCGTTGCGCTTCTTCTCGCCGCCGGAGAAGCCCTCGTTGAGGTAGCGCTCCTGGAAACGGTCGTCCATCCCGAGGCGCTTCGTCCACTCCATGAGGGAGAGCCGGACCTCGAGCACCGAGAGGTCGGGGATGCCCTTGCGCACCGCCAGGGCCTGGCGCAGGAAGTTGAGGACGCTCACCCCCGAGATCTCCTCGGGGTGCTGGAAGCCGAGGAAGATCCCCCGGGCGGCCCGCTCGTCGGTGGGCAGGAGGGTGACATCCTCCCCCTGGAAGCGGATCGCGCCCTCGGTGACCTCGGTAGGCGGGGTTGGCGAGGAGGGTGTTGGCGAGGGTCGACTTGCCGGATCCGTTGGGGCCCATGAGCGCGTGGATCTCGCCGGGCGCCACGGACAGCGTGACCCCCCGGAGGATCTCGGATCCGTCGACGGAGACGTGGAGGTTGTCGATCTCGAGCAGGGACACGGCGGCCATTCCTCGATGGTATCGGCGCTCCAGTGTATTACCACTACCGTCGTAGTGGAAATCCGGGAGTGGCCAGTCGAGCCCTCTCGAAATCGGCGGTCAGCCCGCGCCGGTGATCCCGGCGAAGAGGCGCTCGTAGCCGATCACCATCGACTCGGCGCTGAAGTGCTCCTCGACCCGTTTCCGGCACGCCTCCGGCGAGCAGTTGCCGACGCTGGCGACCGCATCGACGAGGTCGTCGACGCCGTCGCGCAGGTAGCCGGTGACGCCGTTCTCGACGAGCTCGACCGCGGCGCCCGCGGGGCAGGCGACGACCGGGGTCCCGCACGCCATCGCCTCCACCATCACGAGGCCGAACGGCTCCGGCCACTGGATCGGGAACACCATGGCGCGGGCGCGCGAGAGCAGGTCGGCCTTCTGCGCGTGGCTGATCGCCTCGTAGACCTCGACCTCGTCGTTGAGCAGCGGCGCGACGATCTCCTCCCAGTACGTCCGCTCGAACGGCTCGTTCTTCTTGATCACCATGGCGAGCGGGAGCCCGGCGCGCCGCGCGACCTCGATCGCGATCGAAGGCCCCTTGTCGGGGTTGGCGCGTCCGATGTAGATGAGGAAGTCGTCCTTCTCGGCGAGGAACGGGTAGTCGGCGAGCTGGATGCCGTTGTGCACGACGCCCGCGTAGCGGACGTCGGGGTTGTCGGCGCGCTGCGCATCGCTGATCGCGACGAGGTGCACGTGGTCGTGCAGGAGCCCGTAGTACCGGCGGGTGAGCTCGGTCCACGGACCGTGCAGGGTGTGCACGACCGGCGGGTGCCCGTGCTGCAGCGCGCCGATGGCCGATCCCACGATGCCGCTGTGGTCGTGCACGACGTCGAATTCGTCGGCGATGGTGAGGTACGACGACACCGCGTGGTAGGCGTCGAACCACGGGTTGCCGAGCAACGCCGGATCGGGCGGATCGATGAGGGGCGAGACGAGCTTCGCGCTCGTTGCGCGAACCCCCGCTGGCGAACAGCGTGACGTCGTGACCGCGATCGGCGAGGCCGTCGGCGAGCAGCGCCACCACCAGCTCGATCCCGCCGTAGCCGGTCGGGGGTACGGCGAACCAGGGCGGCGCGATCTGGGCGATCTTCATCGGGATCGAGCATACGAGGGAGGTCGCGGAGAACCCGCGCGGTAGCGTGCTCCCCCATGTCGCAGCCGTGGACCACGACGGCGAGCGCGTCGCTCCGCAGCGACGGCGGTGCCGTCACCCTCGTCGAGGGCCCCGCGTTCTCCGATATCGCTGCCGTCCGGCGACATGGAACCGGGCCTGCCCCACGGCCTGTTCTTCCGCGACACCCGGTTCCTCTCCGAGCTGCGGCTCCGGGTGAACGGCGCAGTGGCCGGAGCCGCTGGCGGCGACCACCCTCGATCCGTTCAGCGCGGCGTTCGTGCTCCGCGACCATCCCCACGTCGGGCTCGCCGACTCCGCGTTGATGGTGTTCCGGAACCGCTACGTCGGCCGGGGGATGCGCGAAGACGTGACCGTCCGCAACTTCGGCCTCGAGCCGGCGTTCTGCGCCCTCGAGCTCTCGGTGGCAGCCGACTTCGCCGACCTCTTCGAGGTGAAGGAGGGCCGGATCGAGAAGATGGGCGACCTCACCGTCCACGTGGGAGAGCGCCGCATCACCTGGTCCTACCGGCGCGGGCACTTCTCGCCGTGGAGCGATCCTCGAGTTCTCCGAGCCGGCGAAGCTGTCACAGACCCACGCGGTCTACGAGGTGATCGTGCCCGCCGGCGGTGAGTGGTCGACGTGCCTCCAGCTCACGCCGGTCGTCGACGACGAGGAGGTGACGCCGCGGTACCTGTGCGGCCGGCCGGTGGAACGCTCGACGCCCGTCGCCCGCCTCGAAGCCTGGCGACGCAACCGGCCGGAGATGGAGAGCGACGACGACGCGTTCACCGCCCTGCTCGACCGGTCGACCGAGGACCTCGCGGCGCTGCGCCTCTTCGACCCGGAGTTCCCCGAACGCACCGTCGTCGCGGCCGGCGCGCCGTGGTTCATGACGCTGTTCGGCCGCGACAGCCTGCTCACGTCGTGGATGTCGATGATCGTCGACTCGGACCTGGCGCTCGGCACGTTGCAGACCCTGGCGCGCTACCAGGGCACCGAGGTGAACCCGCTGACCGAGGAGGAGCCCGGCCGCATCCTCCACGAGATGCGCTTCGGGGAGTCCGCCGAGCTCTCCCTCGGCGGCGGACGGATCTACTACGGCAGCGTCGACGCCACCCCGTTGTTCGTGATGCTCCTCGGCGAGCTGCAGCGGTGGGGGAACCGCCAGGAGGAGGTCGACGCGCTCATGCCCGCGGCCGACCGTGCGCTCGCCTGGATCGACGAGTTCGGCGACCGCGACGGCGACGGCTACGTCGAGTACCTGCGGACCAACGACCGGGGGCTCGAGAACCAGGGTTGGAAGGACTCGCACGACTCGACCCGCTTCGCCGACGGCCGCCTCGCCGACGCTCCCGTCGCCCTGTGCGAGGTGCAGGGCTACGTGTACGCCGCGCTCGTCGCGCGGTCGCACTTCGCCACCGAGGCGGGCGACGAGCCGTACGCGGCGCGAGCTGCGTGCGCGCGCGGCCGAGCTCAAGGCGCGGTTCAATCGCGACTTCTGGCTCGAGGAGCAGGGCTGGCTGGCGATGGGCCTCGACCGGGACAAGCGGCCGCTCGACGCGCTGACGTCGAACATGGGCCACTGCCTGTGGACGGGCATCCTCGACGAGGACAAGGCGGCGATCGTCGGCGAGCACCTCGTGTCGGACGCGATGTTCTCCGGGTGGGGGATCCGCACCCTCGCCACGTCGATGACCGGGTTCAACCCGATCAGCTACCACAACGGCAGCGTGTGGCCCCACGACAACGCGATCTGCGCGGCGGGCCTCATGCGCTACGGCATGGTGGAGCAGTCCCACCGCGTGATGGAGGGCATCGTCCACGCCGCGGGCTTCTTCGGGAACCGCATCCCCGAGCTGTTCGCCGGACTGCCGCGCGATGAGTTCTCGTTCCCGGTGAGCTACCCCACCTCGTGCTCACCGCAGGCGTGGGCGGCCGCGTCACCGCTGCTCTTCCTCCGGTCGATGCTCCGGTTCGATCCCGACGTGCGCAACGCGCGGGTGCATCTCGCGCCGGAGGTGCCCGAGTGGGTCGGCCGGCTCAGCCTGCGCGGCGTGCCGTTGATGGGCGGGAGCCTCTCGGTCGAGGTGGAAGGGGACCGGTGCGACGTGCTGGAGCTGCCGGATGGGCTCACCGTCGTCCCGGAGGCGCGCCGACCCACGGTGTGAGGCGGGCTATCACGTCGCGAAGGAGAGGGAGAGGGCGAAGTCGCCGGCCGGATCCGTCCACCACTCGGCCGGCTCGAGTCCGGCGGAGGCCAGCTCGCGTTCGACGCCGGCGCGGCGGAACTTCGTGCTGATCTCGGTGCGCATCTCCTCACCGTCGGCGAACTGCACCGTGAGGTCGAGGTCGCGCAGCCGGACCGTGTGGGCGCCCTCGGCCCGCAGCTGCATCTCGATCCACTCCGCGTCGGGATCGAACCGGGCCACGTGCGTGAACGCGTCGGGATCGAAGTCGGCGGCCAGCTCCCGGTTGATGACGCGCAGGACGTTGCGGTTGAACTCGGCGGTCACGCCGGCGGCGTCGTCGTAGGCCGCGACCAGGCGGTCGACGTCCTTCACCAGGTCGGTCCCCAACAGGAGCGCATCGCCCGGTGCCAACCCCCGCGCGAGATCGGCGAGGAACGCCGCGCGCGGCCGGCGCGAAGTTGCCGATCGTGCTGCCGAGGAAGGCGACGACGCGGGTGCCGCCGGCCGGGAGCTCGGCGAGGTGGTGCTCGAAGTCGCCGACCACGGCATGCACGCGCACGCCGGGGTACTCGCCTGCCACCGCGGCGGCCGCGTCGCGCAGCGTCTGCTCGCTCACGTCGAAGGGCACGAACCGGTCGAGGGTGCCGGCATCGCGGAGCGCGTCGAGGAGGATGCGCGTCTTCTCCGAGGTGCCCGAGCCGAGCTCGACGAGCGTGTCGGCCTTGGTGAGCTCGGCGATGTCGCGGGCGTGCTCGAGCAGGATGCCGCGCTCGGTGCGGGTGGGGTAGTACTCGGGGAGGCGCGTGATCTCGTCGAACAGCTCGCTGCCGCGGTCGTCGTAGAACCACTTCGGCGGGAGCGACTTCGGGGTGGCGGCCAACCCCGCGCGTACGTCGGCCTCGAGCGCGCGTGCCATCGCGCCCGGTTCCAGGTGGACGTCGACGGTGATGTCACCGCTCATGAGCGTGGATTCCTTCCGCTTCACAGCGAGCTCGTGGTGCAGCCGTCGGGGGTGACGGTGACGAGTGACCGCTCCGGGACTTCCTCCCACGTCGGTTCGTCGTCGAGGGGCTCGGACACCAGCATCGTGTCGAGGCGCCACAGCGAGTTGCCGTACCGGGTGGCGAACAGGTCGCGGCCGTCGGTGAGGAACAGGTTGAGCCGGCCGGTGGTGATCGCCGCGACCCGGTGCACGACGTCGGCCAGCGCGGTTGCCGGGTCCGTACCCGCGTCGAGCGCCTGGAGCACGAGGGAGAACAGGACCTCGGTGTCCGCATCGCTGACGATCGCCTGGAGCCGGCACGGATCGACCCGGGCGCGCAGCTCGTCGCCCACGCCATCGGGGAAGCCGTCGACGATGCCGTTGAGCGAGAACGCCCACGGGCCCGACACGAAGGGCGCGTTCCCCGCCGCGACCAGCGTGGCGCCGGGTGACGCCAGGCGGGCGGCGGCGACGAACACACCGCTCGTGATCGACGCCGCCCGCGCCGCGAACGCGGTGTCCTCCCAGATCGGGGTGACGGTCCGGTACTGCGTCGGCTCGTCGTCGCCCCGGGCGTACCAGGCCACGCCCCAACCGTCGGGGTTGGTCGTACCCGACGTCTGGAGTCTCGGGTGCTCGGCCTGGCGCGCCAGCGAGTGGGGCATCTCGAACAGCGGACCGGCCAGGCCGGCGGGGTTTCCGACGTACGCGAGGTGGCGGCACATCAGCGGTTCACGCGTCCCGCGCGCAACGGAAGCCGGCGAAGATCTGGCGGCGGATCGGGTAGTCCCAGTTGCGGAACGTGGTGCGCACCGCGCTCGGGTGCGTCGCCCACGACCCGCCGCGCAGGACCTTGTAGTCGGGTCCGAAGAACACCTCGGAGTACTCGCGGTACGGGAACGGACGGAAGCCCGGGTACGGCGTGAAGTCCGACGCCGTCCACTCCCAGACGTCGCCGAGCAGGCCCTCGACGCCCCACCGGCTCACGTTGCCGGGCCGTGAGCCGACGGGCGCGGGACCGAAGCGGTGCCCGGTGTCCCGCCACAGGTTGGCCGCGTCGAGCGGCGAGCCCTGCGCGGCGTACTCCCACTCCGCCTCGGTGGGAAGGCGCGCGCCGGACCAGCGGGCGTAGGCGTCGGCCTCGTACCAGCACACGTGTTGCACCGGCTCCGTCGGCGGGACCGGCTCGTCGCGACCGAACTGCCGGCGCGTCCACGCGCCATCGACGGCGCGGCGCCAGAACTGGGGCGCTCGCAGATCCGCCTCGACGCGCCACTTCCAGCCGGTCTCGCTCCAGTGCGCCGGGTCGTCGTAGCCGCCACCCTCCACGAACTCGAGGTAGGCACCGTTGGTGACCGGCGTCGTGTCGATCCGGAACGGTGCGACCGCCACCTCGTGCGCCGGCCGCTCGTTGTCGTACGCCCACGGCACGGTGTCGGTGCCCATCACGAACGTGCCGCCGGGGACGAGGACGTCCGCGGGTCCCCCGGCGCGCGCGATCGCTGCGGCCGGGTCGGCGGCCGATCCCGCGCCGGCGGCGTCGGGGTGCGCGTAGTCGTCCATGAGCTGGATGGTGGCGAGCAGGGTCTCGTCGTGCTGGTGCTCGTGTTGCACCACCATCCCGTAGACGAATCCGCCGGCGAGGAGCGGGTCGTCGGGGTCGAGGTTCGTGGCGTCGAGCACGGCCAAGGTGCGGGTGCGCACGGCGGCGTCGAACTCGCGTGCGCCCTGCGGATCGAGGATCGGCAGCGACGGCCGGTCGCGACGGGGGTGCTTGAACGCGTCGTAGACGTCGTCGTACAGCTCGACGGTCGGTGGAGCCCCGGTGAGCTCACGGACGAGCCACAGCTCCTCATAGTGACCGATGTGCGCCAGGTCCCAACACAGCGGAGACATGAGCTCCGACACCTGCTCGCGCTGGGCGGGATCCGGGATCGGCGCCAGGAGCCCGAGCGTGCGGTGCCGGGCGGCTTCGAGCGCGGCGACGATCTCGGGCTTCGTGGCCACGCTCACACCCGTGCGGTCCGCAGCCGCGACCAGTGGTCGAGGAGATCGTCGGCCGGGCAACGACCCGGCTCGACGTAACGCTCGAAGTACGCCGCCGTCGCGGCCCGCGTGGCCGGATCGCAGCGGAGACGGGGAAGCGCGTCACTCGCGGCGGCGAAGCACCGGAGCGCGGCGTCGTGCAGCAGCGGATCGCCGAGCGCGTCGCGCGACGCGCGGTTCCAGCGGTCCCGCACTGGCGCGACCGCCCGCCGCGCGGCCTCGGCGGCGGTCGGATCGTCGAGGAGTGCGGTGGTGACCGCCACCGCGACCGGCCACCACGGTTCGGGCAGGGCGTCGATCATGCGGAGCTCGAGCCAGCCGCGCGGACGCACGGGCGGGAAGAGTGTGGTCAGGTGATAGCGGACGTCGTCGACCGTCGGCCACCCCAGCTGGTGGCCGTAGGCGATCCACTGGCCGAAGGTCATGGGCTCACGTTGGGCCACGCTGCGCCGGTCGTCGACGCGGATCATCATCACCGGGGCGGCGAGCAGGTACCGGGTCCACTCCGTGCGCGCACCGTCATGGGGCGGGCGGGACGCCGCGCTCGTGCGCGCGGGGTCGATCGCGGCCCACACCGCGAGCCGGGTGGAACGGAGCCCGCTGGGAGCGCCCGACGCGTCGAACGGCGAGTTGGCGAAGCACGCGGTCAACACCGGGCCCAGATCGTGGGCCAGACGCCAGCGAGTGTCGACGCCCGCGGCCGGGCCGAGATCCAGGTTCACCTGGACCGCCGCGGTGTGGCGCATCATGGTGCGTCCTGAAGGCCACCGCGTGTCGAAGTACTCCTCCATCGCGCGGTAGCGGGGCGCGTCGACCACGCGCGACACGTCACCCCGGCTGTCGACGCCGACCCCGACCAGGTCGATGCCGGCGGAGTCGAGCGCGGCGTGCACGACCGCGGTGTCGTCGCGCATCGCGGTGCAGGCCTCGGCCAGCGTCTGTCGGGCCGGACCGCTCAACTCGAGCTGCCCGCCGGGCTCGAAGGTGACCCGGCTCCCGCCGGGCAGCGCGGCGGGGAGCAGCGCCGCCAGCGCTTCGGGAGCCGCGGCCGCGTCCGCGGCGCGCGGCACCGGGATCCACTCGAGCTCGATGCCGACCCGACCCCCTGCGCCACCCCCTGGCGGGGGCTCGAACACGTGCTCGTCGACGAAGCGCCGGACGTCGTCGAGGGTGAGGGTGGGGGCCGGAGCAGGCATGGCTACCGGTGCCCGAAGTGGGCGGCGACCCAGGTGAGGTTCCGGACCGGTGCGGACCACTGGTACCAGGAGTTCATGGGGGCTCCTTCAGATCGGGTGGCGCGGGGAGGCGAGCGGGCGAAGGTGGGGGCGGGACCGGGACCGGGGAGGCGCGCCGAAGGCCGTGTCTCGGCTCCGTGCGGAACGTTGCACGACATTCGGAGGTACGAGGGTGCCCGGATGAGGGATTGCCCGAAACCCTACTCTGCACCCGATGGACCTCGGCTTCGAGACGATCGGCAACGCCACGGTCGTCGTCCACGACGGTGCTCCCATCCTCGCCACCGACCCGTGGGTGCGGGGTTCGGCCTACTTCGGCAGCTGGGGGCTCTCGCACGAGATCCCGCCCGAGCAGGACCAGGCGATCCGGGCCGCGTCGGCGGTGTGGTTCTCCCACGGGCATCCCGATCACCTGAACCCGGCGTCGTTGCCCCTGTTCCACGACACCCTGATCCTCCTCCCCGACCACGTGGGCGGGCGCATCGCCGCCGATCTCACCCGCGACGGCTATCGCGTCGAGGTGCTCCCCGACCACCGGTGGGTCCGGATCTCGGACCGCGTACGGGTCCTGTGCATCGCCGATTCCGGCCAGGACGCGGTCCTGCTGATCGATGTCGGGGGCCGCCTCGTCGTGAACCTCAACGACGCGCAGGACCGGGGTTGGGGACCGTTGGTGAAGCGGGTGATCCGCGCCTTTCCCCGCTCGATGATGCTCCGGCTCAGCGGTTACGGCGATGCCGACATGATCAATTTCGTCGACGAAGACGGCGCGCGCATCCCGAGCCTGGCGCAGTTGCGACGGGAGAGCGGCTGGGAGGTGGGGGCCGACGTCGCGCGGATGACGGAGACCTTCGGTGCCAACCACTTCGTCCCCTTCAGCTCCTTCCACCGCTACCAGCGCCAGGACAGCGTGTGGGCCAACGAGTGGACGACGCCGCTCACCGAGTACGCGCGCGGCTTCCGTTCCGAGACGGTCGACCTGCTCCCGGCGTTCGTGCGCTACGACTGCGCCACGGATCTCTGGGAGGGGATCGACCCGGCGCCGGCACCCGATGTCGCGTTCGCGCCCGAGGAGTTCGGCGACGACTGGTCCGCCCCGCTCGACGGCGACGACGTCGTCGCCGTCACCCGCTACTTCGGGTCGATCGAACGGTTGGGCCGCACGCTCGACCGGATCACGTTCCGCGTCGCCGACCGTGAGCACGTCGTCGACTTCGGCGGGCGCCGGACCGGCCGGGCGATCACCTTCGCGGTGCCGCGCACGTCGTTGATGCACGCGATCGAGTGGGAGATCTTCGACGACCTGCTGATCGGCAACTTCATGCAGACCACGCTGCACGGCAGGTGGCCCAGCTCGGGGCTCTACCCGGGATTCACCCCGTACGTGACCAAGTACGCCGACAACGGCCGCGCCCGCACGCCGGCCGAGCTGCGGGCGTACTTCGCCGAATACCGGAAGCGGCTCGGGATCACGACCTGGTTGCGGGGTGCGCTGGAGCAGCGGGCCAAGGACGGTGTGCGGGCCCGCGTCTCGGCCGATTCGCCGGCGTACCGGGCCGCCAAGCGCATCTACGCGCGCGCCAAGCGCGTCGGCTAGCGACGGCGCGCCGCCGCCGCGGAACGCGTCGGCGAAGCGCGGGGGCGGCAGAGTGAACCCGGGGCGTCGCGCCCGGCGACGCTCGGTCGAGGTGTGGTCGGGGAGTGACTCGCCGACGGCGGTCGCGAGCGCGCCCGCATCGGCGACCGGGACGATACGGCCGGCGCCGGGCGTGGCCCGCGACACGATCTCCGGCGGCCCCCCGTGGTCGGTCGCCACCACGGGCGTGCCGCTCGCCAACGCCTCCACCAACACGAGCCCGTAGGACTCGGGCTCGATCGAGGGGAACGCGAGGACGTCGAGGTCGGCCATCACGTCGGGGATGTCGTCGCGGGGGTCCAAGAGCCGCGCGCCCGGGGTCGCGGCGATGCGGCTGCCGAAGGCTTCGGCGTACTCGGCCTGCCCCTGCACGGGTGCGCCCACGATCACGAGGCGGGCGTCGGGCCGCTCCGCGCGCACCCGCGTGTACGCGTCGACGAGGACGTCGAGTCCCTTGAGCGGGTCGAGCCTCGCCACTGCCCCGACCACGGGAGCGTCGTCGGGGATCTCGACCCGCGCGCGGAACGCGCCGGCTCGCGCCGGCGTGAAGGATCCGGGCTCGAGGTACTCGTCGAGGACGAGTACGTTCGCCGGATCGAGTTGCGCGGCGACTGCGTACGACACCGCGATCACCCGCACCGCGAAGTGCCGGCACAGGAACCGCTCGACGAGGAGCGCGGCGCGCGACTGGACGACGATCTCCCGCGCGTGCACGACGTGCGGTCGCCGCACGAGCCGCGCCACCGCCCAGCCGTACCAGGTGTGCAACGAGTTGGAGTGCACGACGTCGACGTCGAGCCGGCGTGCGAGCCGGGTGAGGCGCACCACGGAGACAGGCCAGGCCGCGCCGTACGCCGCCCACTGGCTGCCACCGTGGCTGGTCGAGATCCGACGCATCGGGATCTCGTGGACGGTCGCGCCCGCGTCGGCGAAGTCGGTCGTGAGCGGAGATGGTCCGGGCAGGGCGATGTGGAAGTCGAACTCGTCGCGTGGGAGGCTCCGCACGAGTCGGAGGAGCGCCTGGTCCGACCCGCCGCGCTCGGCGACCGGCTGCACGGAGAGGATCCTGATGGTGCGGGTTGCCGTCAACGTCGAACAGCTGCTCCACGAGGCGCCGGGTGGCATCGGGCGCTACACGGCGGAATTGGTGAGGCTACTCCCGGCCCACGGGGTCGACGTGACCGCGTTCACCGCTCGCCACGCGCGGTCCGACGTCGACCGGGCGCTCCGCGGCGCACGAGCTCGTCGGTCTCGAGCCGGTGATCCTCCCGCTTCCCGCCGCGGTGCTCTACGACGCGTGGCACGTGCTCGGCGTCGCAGGCCCGGTGCGGCGTGTCGGCCCCGTCGACCTCGTGCACGCACCCTCGCCGGCTGTGCCCCCGACCGGCCGCGTGCCGCTCGTGGTCACGGTGCACGACGCCGCGCCGGTCGTGATGCCGGAGGCGTTCACGCGCCGGGGTGTGATCTTCCACCGCCAGGGCTTCGCGGCGGCAGCGAAGCGGGCCCGGCTCGTGATCGCGGTGTCCGAGTTCAGCGCCGACGAGATCGCCACCCACACGCCGATCCCGCGCGACCGCATCCGCGTCGTCCCCAACGGGGTCGACCTCGCGCGGCCGACGCCCGAACAGGTCGACGAGACCCGACGCGCCTTCGGGCTCCACGACCATCCGTACGTGTTCTGGGCGGGCACGTTCCAGCCCCGCAAGAACGTGCGGGTGCTGCTCGACGCGTTCGCTCGACTCGACCCGGCCGTGATCCCTCACCGCCTCGTGCTCGCCGGCCCGCCGGGCTGGAAGCCCGACGACGAGGACGGTGAGGTCGCGAGGTCGTTGGGTGACCGCGTCCGCCTGCTCGGCCCGTTGGAACGCGCGCACCTCTTCGCGATCTTCGCCGGTGCCGACCTGTTCGCGTTCCCCAGCCGTCACGAGGGGTTCGGCATCCCCGTGCTCGAGGCGATGGCCCAGGGAACCGCGGTGGTGTGCGCAGACATCCCCGCACTGCGCGAGGTCGCGGGCGACGCCGCCCATTTCGTGACGCCCGACGACCTCGACGGTTGGGTCGATGCCCTTCGAGCCCTCCTCTCCGACGACCGCGCGCGTGTCGATCTGGTCACACGCGGTGCCGAGCGCGTGCGCCGCTACTCGTGGGATCGGTGCACGGCCGAGACCGTCGCGGTCTACGCCGAGGCGCTCAACGGGTGAGCACGTCGACGCCGGTGTCGGTCACCAGCACCATGTGCTCGAACTGCGCCGTACGGGAGCCGTCGGAGGTCGCGGCGGTCCAGCCGTCGGGCCAGATCACCGGTTGCACGCTGCCCATCGTGATCATCGGCTCGATGGTGAACGTCATGCCCGGTTCGAGGAGCAGGTTCGCTGCGCGTTCGTAGTAGTGGGGGATCTGCGGGGGACCGTGGAACACCTCGCCGATCCCGTGGCCGACGAACGCCCGCACCACGAAGAACCCTTCGGCGTGGGCGTGCGCCTCGATGGCGCGCCCGAGGTCGGAGACCGGCACGCCGGGCCCGACCGCTTCGATGGCGAGGTCGAGGCATTCCCGGGTGACCCGCACCAGCCGATTCGACTCGGGATCGACCCGGCCGACGCAGAACGTCGCGTTGGTGTCGCCGTGCACGCCGTCGGCGAACACCGTGACGTCGATGTTGACGATGTCGCCCTCGGCGAGGGGGCGGTCGTCGGGGATGCCGTGGCAGATCACCTCGTTGACCGAGGTGCACACCGACTTCGGGAAGCCGCGGTAGCGCAGCGGACTCGGGTAGACGCCGCGGTGCACGTGCGCATCGTGGGCCACACGATCGAGCTCGTCGGTGGTGACCCCGACCGCGACCGCGGCGCCAGTCTCCTCGAGGACGTCGCGCGCGATCCGCCCGGCGGCGCGCATCCGCTCGATGACGTCGGCGGACTTCACCATCGACTCGTCCCCACGCACCGGCGTGCCCGTCGCGACGTAGTCGGGGCGGGCGATCTCCGCGGGTACCGGCCGTTCGGGACCGACGGCGCCGGCGTGCAGCAGCGTCGTCTTGTGGCATCGCTTGTACTTCTTGCCGCTGCCGCACCAGCAGTCGTCGTTCGCGCGCAACGTCATCGACTCACCAGCCGCGGTCGACCCATTCCTGGAGGTGCGGACGCTCCGTCATGATGGTCGCGTCCGCACGCGCCGTCGTGTCGTCACCAGCCACGGTCGACCCATTCCTGGAGGTGCGGACGCTCCGTCATGATGGTCGCGTCCGCACGCGCCGTCGCGTCGTCACCAGCCACGGTCGACCCATTCCTGGAGGTGCGGACGCTCCGTGCCGATGGTGGTGTCGAGACCGTGGCCGGGGAGCACGAGGAGGTCGGCCGGCAGCGTGAAGAGGCGACGGTCGATCGACTCGATGATCTGCTCGAAGTCGCCCCCCGGCAGCGCCGTGTTGCCGGCCCCTCCCGGGAACAGCGTGTCGCCGCTGAACACGATGGGGTGGCCCTCGAGCAGGAACGAGGTGGAGCCCGGCGTGTGACCCGGGTTGTGGATCGTCCGGAGCCGCAGGTCCCCGACCGTGATCACCTCGTCGTCGGGGAGCACGAAGTCGTAGGCCGGGAGCATGGAGGCGTCCTCGGGCGCGATGCCGACGTCGATCCCGGCGTCGCGGACCGCTTCCACCGCCTGGATGTGGTCCCAGTGCCCGTGGGTCGTGAGAACCCGACGGACCCCCGTCGCCTTGCTCACCTGGAGGAGCAGCTCGTGCTCGTTGGCCGCGTCGATGATGACCGCGTCGCCGGTGCCCTTGCAGCGCACGACGAACACGTTGTTCTCGAACGGGCCGACGATCAGCTTCTCGATCCGGACCGTCGGCGTCTCGTAGTGAGCAGGTCGCGGCATGCCTCCAGGCTACCCGGCACCTCTCGCCCCGGGACTCGCCCCGAGACGGTGGAGATCCGGCCTGGCCTGGCCTCGGAACGGTCCGGTAGCGTTCGCCCGACTCTTCTCTTCCGAGACACCACCTTTCTGAGCCACCGGGGGCCTCACCGTGAACTTTGCCTTCTCCGACGAGCAGGAGCAGCTCCGCGATGCCGTCCGTCGATTCCTCGACGCCAAGTCGCCGTCGACGGAGGTCCGTCGCCTGATGGAGACCACCGAGGGCTACGACCCGGCGGTGTGGAGCCAGATGGCGAACGAGCTCGGCCTCCAGAGCCTGCACATCCCCGAGGAGCACGGCGGCCAGGGCTTCACCTTCGTGGAGCTCGGCATCGTGCTCGAGGAGATGGGCCGCGTCCTGCTGTGCGCCCCGTACTTCTCCACCGTCGTGCTCGCGGCCGACGCGATCATGAACGCCGGCACGCCCGAACAGCAGGGCGCGCTCCTGCCCGGCATCGCGTCGGGGGAGACGATCGCCGCGCTGGCGTTCACCGAGCCCAACGGCAAGTGGGACGCCTCCGGCATCGAGATGGTCGCCAGCGGTTCCGGCGACAGCTTCACGCTCGACGGCACGAAGATGTTCGTGATCGACGGCCACACTGCGGGCCTGATCGTGGTGGCGGCACGCCTCGCGGGCACGAGCGGCGAGGACGGCATCTCGCTCTTCACGGTCGACGCCGATGCGGCCGGCCTCACCCGCACGCCCCTCGCCACGATGGATCAGACCCGCAAGCAGGCCAAGCTCGAGTTCTCCGGGGTCGCGGCGCAGCCGCTCGGCGAGCCCGGCGTGGGCTGGGCGGCGTTGTCGAAGACCCTCGACCAGGCCGCGGCGATGTCGTCGAACGAGATGGTCGGTGGCGCGCAGAAGGTGCTCGACATGTCCGTCGAGTACGCCAAGGTCCGCGTGCAGTTCGGTCGTCCGATCGGCTCGTTCCAGGCGATCAAGCACAAATGCGCCGACATGCTGCTCGAAGTCGAGTCCGGGAAGTCGGCCGCGTACTACGCCGCCTGGGCCGCCGCCGAGGACAACGACGAGCTCCCCGTCGCCGCGAGCCTGGCCAAGGCCTACTGCTCCGACGCGTACTTCCACGCCGCCGCCGAGAACATCCAGATCCACGGCGGGATCGGCTTCACCTGGGAGCACGACGCCCACCTCTACTTCAAGCGGGCGAAGAGCAGCGAGATCCTCCTCGGCGACGCGACCTACCACCGCGAGCTGCTCGCCCAGCGCATCGGCATCTGAGCACCGCGGAGGGAACCGCGGTCACGATTCGCTAGCCTTCCTCCGATGGCAGTCCTGGTCACGCTGTTCGCAGTCGTGCTGGCCCTGCTGGCGTTGCTCGTGGCGGGACTGCTGCGCAGCCACGCCGAGATCCTGCGGGCGCTCCACCAGCTCGGTGTCGACATGGACCCGGCGCGGCCGCACGGCGCCGACGGGGTCAGCACCCCGATCGGCGCGCCGGTCATCCGCTCGGCCGAGGTGCCCAAGCGGCCGTCCCGCACCGCGGTCGATGTCGTCGGCACGACGCCCGACCACGACGCGGTGAGCATCTCGGTGGTGGGCGCCAAGCACCTCACGCTCCTCGCGTTCCTGTCGAGCGGCTGCGGCTCCTGTCTCGCGTTCTGGGACGTGTTCCGCGACGGCGGGCCGATCGAGATCCCCGGCGACGCCCGCCTCGTCTGTGTGAGCAAGGATCCCGCCGAGGAGAGCACGCCGAGCATCCGCCGGCTCGCACCCACGAGCGTTCCGACCGTGATGTCGAGCGCGGCGTGGGCCGACTACGACGTGCCCGTCGCACCGTTCTTCGTGCTCGTCGACGGCCCGTCGGGTGAGGTCATCGGCGAAGGCGCGGCCAACGAGTGGGGCCAGGTGCAGTCGCTCCTGCACACCGCGCTCGACGATGCCGGCATGCTCGACAAGAAGGGCAACCTCAAGGACGCGCGCCCGACGGGCAAGCCGAGGGCCGACGCGCTGCGCGAGGCCCGCGCCGATCGCGATCTGCTCGCCGCCGGGATCCGTCCCGGTGACCCGAGCCTCTACACCCTGACCGGGCTGGAACCGGACGAGCCGGGAGCAGCCGGATGACCGACCTGGCGGCGCACGGCATCGAGGTCACCCTGCCGACGGGCTGGGAAGGTCGGGTGTTCAAGCGCCCGTCCGCGAACGAGGTCGCCGCGACCGCCGCCGACGGCCCGCCCGCGCCGCAGGGGGAGACGACGCACGCGGTCCTTCATGTGTCGACGATCGCGCTCCCGCCCGGCGTGGGTGACTTCGCGAGCGGCGCGGTCGACAAGCTCGGCCCGGACGACGTGTTGATCGTGCTGTTCGAGTACGACCCCACGAGCATCGATCAGCCGCTGTTCAAGGCGGAGGGTCTGTCGAAGCGCTTGACCGAGAGCGACTTCAGCCCGAACGTCCTGCAGCGCAACCTGAGGGGCCAGGCAGGGGTGCAGCGGTTCTTCCACGACTCCGGACGCACGTTCTGTCTCTACGTCGTGCTCGGCGCCTACGTGAACCGGCGCGCGCTCGGTGCCCGCGGTGAACCAGGTCCTCGCGACACTGACCATCGAGCCCGTCGACGCGAACGACGAGCCGTCCGCCTCCACCACGACCACCGTCGCGCCCGACACGTCGACGACTGCGCCGCCGACCAGCGAGCCGCCGGTGACCACCACGACGAGCGGCCCGTGAGCGTGTTGGCCGGCCCGTTCGCGATCGCCGCGGTGCTGCTCGCGGTCGGTGGCGTGCTCAAGGCCGTGCGCCCGCGTGACACCGCCCAGGCGTTGAGCGCGATCGGGCTGAGGTTCCCTTCGTTCTTTCCCGCACGCGCCGCGGTTCGTGTCGGTGGCGCGGTCGAGACCATGATCGGCGTCGGAGCGCTCCTCACCGGCGGGCCGGTGTTCGCGGCGTTGGTCGCGGTGTCCTACCTGGTGTTCGCCGCGTTCGTGTCCGTCGCGCTGCTCACGGGCGCGCCGATCAGCTCGTGCGGGTGCTTCGGCAAGGTCGACACCCCACCCAGCGTCGTGCACATCGTGATCAACCTGCTGGCCGCGGGGGTCGCCATCGGCGCCGCCGTCGTCGGCGACGTCGCACTTCCCGACGTGCTCCGCGATCAGCCCCTCCTCGGGATACCGTTCCTGCTGCTACTCGTGATCGGATGCTCGCTCGTGTTCCTCGCGTTCACCTCGCTCCCCAAGACGATGGCCGCCGTGCGTGAGGCCGCCGCGTGAAGCGCGGCCCCGGGTGGGAGCAAGGGGGTCGCGCTCACCAACTGGATGGTGAGCAAGGCCGCCGGTCTCCTCGAGCGCTCATCGAGCCGGCGCGGGTTCATCCTGGGATCGGCGATGGTCGGCTCCGCGGTTGCGGTCGCCGGCTGCGCGCCCGGAACCCAACCTGGCACTCCGTACAAGCACATCACCGACTGCGCTGGCGCCCTCTGCAACGACGGGTACACCGAGTTCTGCTGCACCATCAACAACGGTCTCAACGTGTGCCCGACCGGCAGCTTCATCGGCGGTTGGTGGCGGGCCGACTTCTCCAGCTTCTGCAACGGCACCCGGTACTACATGGACTGCATGCAGAACTGTTGCGGCCCCAACCGGGGCGACGGCTTCTGCGCAGGCTGCACCGAGTGCTCCTGTGCCGGCGGATGCGACACGCGGCAGGATCTACTGCAACTACTTCCGGTACGGGCAGTGCCACCAGGAGATCGGGATCACCGGCCCGATCGCGTGCCGAGTGGTCACGTGCACACCGCCGTACACCGTGGCCGACTACGCGTGCAGCACCGCCGCCGCGGTCGACAACGCGACGGCCGAGCACGCGCCCGCGCACGGCTGCGCGCCGCCGGCACCGCTGGTATTGCCGGTCACCGCGGGGGCGGCATCGACCGGCCCGGGCCAGGTCGCAGTGTTCTACCGCGGTACGAACGGCAACATCTTCGCCTTCACCTCGAGCGGTGGTGCGTTCGACGGCGGGCAGATCGGCCCGTCGGTGTCGTCAGCACTCACCGCGACCGTCGACCCCACCGGGCTCTACGTGTTCGGGCGCGGCTTCGGCGACGCGTTGTGGTGGAACCGACTGAGCGGTGGCGCATGGTCGGGCCCGCAGGTCTTCGGCGGTGTGCCGCTCACGTCCGACCCCGTCGCGATCACCGCGCCGAACGCGATCTACGTGTTCGCCCGCTCGCAGAACGGCCAGCTCTGGCACGGCCACATCGACAACGGCGTGTGGTCCGACTGGGCGCCCCTCCAGGGCAACTGGACGTCGGACGTGGCGGCCGTCTCCAGTTCGTTCGGTGTGCACATCTTCGCCCGGGGCACCGACAACCAGCTCTACACCCGGCTCCTCAGCGGGGGCGCGTGGGATCCGTGGACGGCCATCGGTGGCTCGCCGCACGCGGCGCCGACGGCCGTCGCCACCGCGACCGGTGTCTACGTGTTCATCCGCAACAGCGACGACGCGATCTGGTTCCGCCGCTACAACGGATCCTGGGGTGGATGGCAGAACCTCGGTGGCACTTGGACCGGTGACCCCACCTCGGTGGTCGACGGTGCCGGCAGCGTCTACGTCCTGGCGCGCGGGACGAACGCCGCGGTGTTCTGCAACCGGCTTATCGGTGGGTCGTGGACCGGATTCCAGTCGCTGGCCGGCAACACCAATGCGTCGCCCGCGGCGGTGTCCGCGACCTCCTCGGTGTCCGTGTTCGTCCGGGGTGTCGACAACGCGCTCTGGCACGGCCGGTTCACTTCGTCCGGATGGTCGGGGTTCCATTCGCTCGGTGGATCCGTCGCGGCGACCGACGCACTGTACGTGTGAACGTGCGCTCGTCCGTCGCCGTGGTGGCGGTGGTCGTCGCCGTGGTGGCGCTCGCCTCGTGCGGGGGCGGCGGCGGCGACACCCCGGCTCCGGGGACGACAACGGTGCCGCGGTCGGAGGGCACGGCCACGACCAGGATCACGACGCCTCCCCCCGCGCCGACGGTCGGCGAGCCACAGGGCAACGTGCATCCCGTGCTGGAGCCCGTCACCGGGCTGGGGGTCGCCGGTACCGCGGCGGCCGTCGACGACCGCGTCGCCGTGCTGCTGCAGAACGGCGGCACCGAGACGGCGCGCGTCGACCTGGTCACCGCCACCGCGACGAGCCGCGACGGAGCCTCGGTGACGCGCGCCCGGAGCGTCGAGGCGTTCCCGCAGGTGCTCGCGCCGGGTGAGCTGTCGCTCGCCTCGGTGACGTTCCGCTCCAACGGCGTGCCGCCGGGTGCGACGGTGGTCGTCAAGGTCCGCAGCACGCCGGTGACGGCGGCGAAGGCGTCGCGCGCGCTCGCGGTGAGCGGGCTCGCGCTCTCGGCACCGCAGACCGGCGACGTCGCGCAGACGCTCACAGCCACGCTCACCAACCCCACCGGCAGCTGGACCGCCCGCTCGCCCCGGGTGGCGGTGATGTGCTTCGGTGAGTCGAGGCAGCCGTCCGGCATCACCATCGTCCGGGCGGGCGTGGCCGAGCTCGCGCCGGCGCAACAGGCGTCGGTCTCGGTGCCGCTCGCGACGCTGTGCCCGACCTACCTGGTCGCGGCGACCTCGGCCTAACGTCACGCGCGTGGAGGTCGTCGTCGGATTCCTGGTGGTCGGGATGGTGATCGGCATCGCTGCGTTCTTCGTGACCCGTGAGGCAACCCGGATCGCCCACCGACCGCCACCCGCGCTCTACCACCTCGACGACGCGCTCGACTGGGTGGTGGAGCACGTCCCCGACGACCTCGCGGCGACGCTCACGGCCGACGACGTGCGGCGGATCCTCGAGTTCCAGGTCGAGTTCTTCAAGCGCAAGGGCGTCTCGTCGAACGGCTCGACCGCGTACCCGGCCGGCACGGTGGTGATCGGTGGTTCGGAGACGGTCGAGTACATCCTCGAGCGGTGCGCCGAGACCGGCGAGGCCTACCTGCCCGAACAGGTCTTCGGCGTGATCGAGACGCAGCTCAGCTACCTGCGGGCGATCGGTGCGGTCGGCCCGCCGGCGCCGAACGACCTCGATCCGGGACGGAAATTTCCCCCGCAGTGACCCCTCGGCGTGGTACAAGTTTCGGTACCAGAGAAAGGAGGTGGTCCACACGATGCATGATCAACCCGGGACCCTGGAGGTGCGCGGCCGCTGAGGCAGCCACGTCTACCAAGGAGGACTGCCTGGCGGAATCCAACCGCCGCGCCGCCACCACGACGGGTAGGGACTGGTCCCACCTACGAACTCCGTCCGGTGGTTCTTTCCAAGCTGTGTTCCGACGAAGGGCGCTTCGGCGCCCTTCGTCGCGTTCCGACCGCGTAATCTCTGCGCCGATGAGTCGACCGACGCGCTTCGAAGAGTTCCGGTACCTCGGCGACAAGCGACGCCAGGTGGTCTACGACCTCGATACCGACGACGCCGAGACCGGCGAGCTGATCGCCGAGCTCCTGGCGTCCGAGCAGTTCGCCGCGTTCTCGCCCGACACGCTGGCCGAAGCGGCCAACCGCGGCTACCGGCCGTACGCGTCGGCGCCGCCGGACGACTGAGGTCGCCTACCCGATCGACGGTGCGACGAGCGAGGGCAACGCCTCGATCGAGCCCTTGAGCCGGGCCTCGAACGCCACGTCGGAGAGCGCGGGCTCGCTCGGCAGCGACGCGGGATCGTCGGGCATCCCGGCGAGGTCGACCCACGAGGTGCAGCCGCCGTACCCGTCGGTCCACGGCACGGTCACCGGTTCGAGCAGCCGGTGCACCCGCAGGGCCAGGACCCAGAGGGGATCGCGCTGCTTCCAGCCGAGGCGCGACTCCGCGTAGTCCGAGGTCCAGATCAGCTTCGACTCGATGGCCGCGAGCTCCTCGGCCTCGGTGACGGTCGCGGCCCGCACGACGTCGGCCCAACCCTCGATGGTGATCGCCTCACCGACGGGCGCCGCGTGCGCGAGGTCGATCCAGTGGCGGTACGGCTCCTTGAGCAGCTCCGCTTTCTGGTGCTCGGCCGTGGGGTACAGCCACAGGCGGGTCGCCTGCAGCGAGAAGTGCCGGCCGTCCTCACGGAGACCGCCCTTGCGCACGTCGAGGATCTGCTCGCCTTCGAGCAGGGCGTGCACGATGACGGCCCATTCCTTGATCGCGGGTGACATGTGTCCACAATAGGCGGACCATGGACGAGACCATTCTGTCGGGTGACCTCCGCCTGTCGGCCCACGTGGCCAAGCCGAGCACGCCGGGGCCGGGCTTCGGGCTGGTGCTCTGCCACGGCCTGCCGAACCCGCCGCGTGGCGCGGCCACGGTCGGCACCACGTACCCCGACCTTGCCGACCGCATCGCCGCCGAAGCCGGCTGGATCGTCCTCACCTTCAACTTCCGCGGCACTGGCACGTCCGACGGGGACTTCTCCGCGAGGGGGTGGCTGGACGATCTGCACAGCGCCGTGCGCACCCTCGCCGCCCGCGACGACGTGCGCGGCGTGTGGATCGCCGGCTTCGGCCACGGGGGCACGTTCGCGGTGTGCGAGGCGGCCGACGACGATCTCGTGCGCGGGATCGCGACGATCGCGGCGCCGAGCACCCTGCGGGACTGGGCCCAGGACCCGGGGCGCCTGCTCGTGCACGCCCGCTCCATGGGCATGATCCGCACGGCCGGCTTCCCCACCGACGCGACCGGTTGGGTGCGCGACATCGGGCGCGTCGACGCGGTCGCCGCCGCGGCGCGCCTCGGCGGGCGCCCGCTGCTCGTGCTGCACGGCGTCGACGACGCCGAGGTGTCGGTCGACGACGCGCGCGCGCTCGCCGACGCCGGGAAGCGGGGCGCGGAGTTGCGGTTGGTGCACGGCGCCGGTCACCGTCTGCGCCACGATCCCCGGGCGATCGCCACCCTGCTGGGTTGGCTCGCGCGTCAGGTGCCCGAGGGCGCCGACGTCGAGCGCTGAGCCTGCACCGCCCTCACGACGTGGTTCAGGCCCGGCGGGCGGCGTCGAGCACCGCGTCGAGCGTCTCGGCGAGCGTGAGCTCCGGTTGCCAGCCGGTGGCGGTGACGAGCTTCGTCGGATCGCCGACCAGCACCGGCACGTCGACCGGGCGCACGAGGTCATCGCTCGTCACGATGCGAAGCGCGCGCGTCGACCGCATCACGAGGTCGGCCGCGAGGTCGCCGACGCGCACGCCCCGGCCCGAGCACACGTTGTAGACCTCGCCCGGCTCGCCCCGCTCGGCGAGCAGCGCGTACCCGCGGACGACGTCGCGCACGTCGCTGAAGTCGCGGACCGGCTCGCCGTTGCCGAGCAGGATCTCGTCGCGGTGTTCGCGCTCGGCGGCGACGATGCGGGCCGCGAGACCGGGCACGAGGAACGTCGGGGGTTGCCCGGGCCCCGTGTGGTTGAACGCCCGCACGCACACCACCGCGAGCCCGTGGTCACGGTACGCGTCGAGCGCGGCGCGCTCCGCGGCCACCTTGCTCTCGCCGTAGGGGGTCAGGGGTCGGAACGGGACGCTCTCGCGGACGGGGACCTCGTCGGGTTCGACCCGCCCGTACTGTTCGGCGCTCCCGACGACGAGCACCCGGTCGACGCCGGCGCCGAAGCACGCGTCCAGGACGTGCCGGGTGCCGTCGACGTTCACGCGGGTGAGCAGCTCACCGTCGGTCCACGACCGACCGACGTGGCTGCGCGCCGCCAGGTGGTAGACGACATCGGGCCGTTCGTCGGCGATACGGCGAGCAACGGACTCGCGATCGGTGATGTCGAGCGGTGTCGGCCCGTCGAGATCGAGGTCGACGACCGCGAGCCCCTGTTCGTGCAGGTGAGCGGCGAGGTGACGTCCGACGAATCCGCGGGCGCCGGTGATGGCCGCGCGCACCGCCTAGATCTCGAGGGGCTCGTGCTCGATGGCCTCCACCAGGAGGCTGAGGCTCTCGGGTGTGGCCGAACGGAGGCGGGTCACCAGGAAGAGCGCCATCGTCAGCGCCGCCGCGAGGCAGCCAGCGAGGTAGCCGAGCTCGGCCCGCAGGAAGAGGTCGTGGCTGCCGAAGCCCATCACGGCGACGCAGAGCACCAGGCCGACCGCCCAGGCGATGAGCGCGCGCCCGTGCCCGAGCAACGCGATGAGGGCCTGGGCGAGGGTCAGGGCCAGGATGAACGCCGCGCTCCCGACGAAGAGGAGCGTGAGGTCCTGGTTGCTGAGGTTGAACTTGTCGCCGAAGAGGATCTGGCCGACGGTGGGACCGATGGTTGCCCCGGCCACGATCCCGAGCACGCCGACGCCGACGACGATCATCACCAGCTTCTTGAGGCCCGAACGGAAGTCGTCGAACTTGCCCGCACCGGACAGTGCCGCCAGCTTCGGGAGCAGCGCGGCCTGGATGGCCTGGAACAGCAGGATCGGGATGCGGGCGATGAAGAACCCGACGATGAAGTCGGCTGCTTCTTTGCGCTCCTGCTTGCCCTCCGCGAGCACGATCACCCCGAGGGCCGCGGCGTAGCTCAGCGTCTGCGCGGCGAGCGAGCCCAGGAAGAGCAGCGTGAGGTTGGTGGAGAGCTCCGACCACTCGGCGTCCGGGCCGGGCGCGAGCAGCCCGTGCTCGCCCCGGATGGCGACCAGGCTCGCGAGCAGCGGCGGGATGGCGAGGGCGAGGCCGTACCAGAGCAGGTTGTCGACACCGGCGGCGTAGATCACGATCACCGGGAGGATGCGGAACACGCCCTCGGCGCCGAGGATCATGCCGTAGGGGCCGAATCGACCGTTCCCCGAGAGCGTGCCGCGGGTGATGTGCTGCACCGCGTACGTGCCCAGCGCGATCACGAAGCAGACGAGCAGGACCTCCTGCCCGTGGAACAGCCGATCGGTGAGGCCGAAGGCCAACGCGCCAACGATCGAGAACACCATGAGCGACCCGGCCAGGAGCGCCCCCGCCCGGGCGGCCTTCCGCACGACCGGCCCACCGCCGAGCGAACGGGACCGGCGGTCGGCGACCGCACGGCCCACCTCCTGCTCGAGTGGGAGGAAGAAGCCGGGCGCCACCACGAACACGAGGATCCAGAGTCCGTTGAGGGCCGCGTACTCCGACTTGGTGAGGGCCTTGAACGCCAGGATCTGGAATCCGTACGCGGTGATGCCCGAGATCAGGAGCCCGAGGCCGACCGCGTAGGTGCCTTCGGGGACGGGCAGCTTGCGAGCGGCTTCGATGAGGCGTTGTGCGCGCTGCGACATGCTCGTCTCGGGTGTCGTGCTCGAGAGGGACCTGCGGACCGGGGGAGTTGCTCGAGGCAGTGCCGGGGTACGGCGGGCGCCCGGCGAGCCAGCATATCGGCGGCGCCCGCGCGGACCCTGCACCCACGCCGACCCGGCACCCACGCCCTCGGTGCCCGCAGCCGGGCCCGGGGGCGCGAGGATGGGGCGTGAGTACCCGTACCCTGCTCATCCTGGCGGCGATCACGGGGGTCGCCATCCTGACCGCCGGAGCGGTCCAGATCTTGCTCGCCCGCTGAGCGCCCCAGACCGGCGTCAAGGTGACGCCCCGGCAGGTCGACGGAACATGTCGGTGAACATCGGGCATCGGAATGACCGTTCGCGGCTTCCAGCCTGGAAGAATGTCAAGGTCCGCACGTGACGACTGGGCGGTGCCGCGTGGCGCCGGTTCGGGGAGGTGGCCGTTCTGGCCGAGCAATTCGACATCGTGGTTCTCGGCGGTGGGCCCGCCGGTTACGCGACCGCGCTCTACGGGGCGGCGGCCGGGCTGAACATCGCCCTGGTCGAGGAGGACCGCGTGGGTGGCACCTGCCTCCACCGAGGCTGCATCCCGGCCAAGGAGCTCCTGCAGACCGCCGACGTGCTCCGCACGATCCAGCGCGCGCCCGACTTCGGCGTCGATGCCGGAGTCCCCACGCTCGACCTGGGGCGCTCGCAGGCGCGCAAGCAGGAGGTGGTCGACCGTCTCACGAAGGGTCTCGAGACCCTGTTGAAGGGTCGCCACGTCACCGTGTTCAACGCGCGTGGTGAGGTCGCCGACGCCACTGCGCACCTCGTGCGGCTGCCCGACGGCACCGAGGTGCAGGGAGCGAACCTGGTCGTGGCGACGGGCTCCTACCCGCGGTCGCTGCCGGGACTCGATTTCGACGGCGCGCGCGTGCTCTCGTCCGACCACGTGCTCGAGCTCACTGAAGTCCCGCCCCGTGTCGTCATCATCGGCGGCGGAGTCATCGGTGCCGAGTTCGCGTCGATGCTGGTCGACATGGGCAGCGAGGTCACGGTGCTCGAGGCGCTGCCGCGCATCCTCGCGCCCACCGACGTCGACGCCGGGAACGTCGTCGCCCGCGCGTTCAAGAAGCGCGGGATCAACCTGCAGACGTCGGCGCGCGTCACCGGGATCGAGGGTTCGCGCGAGCTCACGGTCACCTGGGAAGCCGCAGCCGGTGAGCAGTCGGTCGTCGTCGACAAGATCATCGTGAGTGTCGGGCGCGCGCCCGGAGCGGAGGCTTCGGGCTCGAGGAATCGCCGGTCGAGGTCGACGGCCGGGGCTTCGTGGTGGTCGACGAGCAGCTCCGTACCACGGTGCCGGGCGTGTTCGCGGCCGGCGACGTGATCGACACACCGCAACTCGCGCACGTCGGGTTCGCCGAGGCGATCGTGATCGTGAAGACGATTCTCGGGGACCCGGTCACCCCGATCGACTACCAGAAGGTCCCGTGGGTCGTGTACTCGCACCCGGAGGTCGCCTGGTGCGGTCTCACCGAGGAGCAGGCGCGGGCCGAGGGCCACGAGGTCGTCGTCAAGACGCACCGGTTCGCCGGCGACGCCCGCGCGATGATCCTGGGCGACACCGAGGGCCTGGTGAAGCTGGTCACCGACGCCGACGGGCTGCTGCTCGGCGCGCACTTCGCGGGGCCGTGGGCCACCGAGTTGCTCGGCGAGGGGTACCTCAGCGTCAACTGGGAAGCGAACGCGGCCGACATCGCCGCGCTGGTCCATCCCCACCCGACGTTGAGCGAGGTGTTCGGCGAGGCGGCACTGGCGATCACCGGCCGTCCGCTCCATTGATCGCTCTGGCATTGATCTCCGTGATCGGCCCGGACCCGAGGAGTACGCAGTGGACGTGACGATGCCCCAGCTCGGGGAGACGGTCACGGAAGGCACCATCACCCGCTGGCTCAAGCGCGTGGGCGAGCACGTCGACGCCGACGAGCCGTTGTTCGAGGTCTCGACCGACAAGGTCGACTCCGAGGTGCCGGCTCCGGTCGCGGGCGTCGTCACCGAGATCCTCGTGACCGAGGGCGAGACGGTCGAGGTGGGCACGCGCCTGGCGGTGGTGGGTGACGAAGCCGCGGCCACCCCGCCCGCGGCGCCGTCCGAGCCCGCGCCCGCCATGGCACCGGCACCCGCACCGCCGGCACCCGCACCGCCGGCACCCGCACCGCCGGCACCGCCGGCACCGCCGCCGGCACCCGCACCGCCGGCACCCGCACCGCCGGCACCCGCACCGGAAAGCGTCGTCGCGCCCGCGCCTCCGGCGTCGCCCGCGCCTCCGGCGACCGCGGAGTCGCAGCCGGGTCCGGCCGACGCCGACGCACCGCTGACCTCACCCATCGTCCGCCGGCTCGTGGCGGAACGGGGCCTCGACGCCGCCAGCATCCAGGGCAGTGGCCCCGGAGGTCGCATCACCCGCAAGGACGTCCTCGACGCCGCCGCCCGCACGCCGCGCCCCGAGCCGGTGGTTTCGGTGCCGGAGGTTCGGGCACCCGAACCCGCGACGGTTGTCGCACCGGCACCGGCACCGGCACCGACTCCCGCACCGGCACCGGTCCCACCGCCGGCACCCGTGGCTCCGCCCGCCCCGGCACCTCCGGCACCGGCACCCGCATTTCCGCCGACCGCGCCCGTCGCACCGGCCGTGCACGACGAGGTCATTCCGTTCGACAACATCCGGCGGCGCACCGCCGAGCACATGGTGCGGTCGAAGGCCACCAGCGCGCACGTCTACACGTCGATCGAGGTCGACTACGAGCGGGTCGAGCGCGTGCGCTCGGCGCACCAGGCGGCGTGGAAGGTGAGCGAGGGCTTCTCGCTCACCTATCTCCCCTTCATCGCCCGGGCGTTCTGCGACGCCGTGCGCGAGTTCCCACACGTCAACGCGACCGTCGCCGACGACGCGCTCGTCGTGCACCACGACGTCAACCTCTCGATCGCCGTGGACCTCGACTTCAACGGGCTGGTGGCGCCGGTGATCCGCGAGACCGACGGCAAGCGCCTGCGCCTCATCGCCCACGAGGTGCACGACCTCGCCGATCGGGCCCGCACCAAGCGGTTGATGCCCGACGACGTGCTGGGAGGAACGTTCACCATCACCAACCCGGGGCCGTTCGGCACCTACGCGACGCTGGCGATCATCAACCAGCCCCAGGTCGCCATCCTGTCGACCGACGGCATCAAGAAGCGCCCGGTGGTGGTCACCGGACCGGACGGCGACGACACGATCGCCATCCACCACACCGGCCTGCTCGTGCTCACGTGGGACCATCGTGCCTTCGACGGCGCGTACGCCGCCGCGTTCCTCCGCGCCATGCGCACCGTGCTCGAACAGCACAACTGGGAAGACGAGCTCGACTGATGTTCCGGACGCGCTGGCTGGGTCGGGTCCCGTACCGGGAAGCCGACCAGCTCCAGCGTGCGCTGCACGCCCGCGCCGGCGACGACTACCTGCTGCTCCTCGAGCACCCGCACGTCTACACCCTCGGCACCACCGCAGATCCCGCGCACGTGCTGGTCGCGCCGGCTCAGGTGGGCGCCGACCTGGTGTCGGCCGACCGGGGCGGCGACGTCACGTACCACGGTCCGGGCCAGCTCGTCGGGTACCCGATCACGACGCTCCCCGAGTGGCGCGACGGTCTCCGCGACGTCGTCGCCTACGTGCGGCGTCTGGAGGACACGCTGATCGCGGTGCTCGCCGGGTTCGGGATCACCGCGCACCGGGAGCCCCGCCTCACCGGGGTGTGGATCGGCGACGAGAAGATCGCGGCCATCGGTGTGAAGGTGGCCCGGGGCCGCACCCGGCACGGGTTCGCGCTCAATGTCGATCCCGACCTCTCGATGTTCGACCACATCGTGCCCTGTGGCATCCGCGATCGGGGCGTCACGTCGCTGGCCGCGCAGCTCGGCGCCGCTCCCGAGATGCGCGCCGTCGTGGACGCAGTCGTCGAGCAGTTCGCCGGGCACTTCGACGTGGCGCCCGCCGACGTCGAGCGCCAGGACGTGGTCTGGCGGGAGCATGCGAGCGACCTGAGCGCGTTCACGCTGCTCGGTCATGGCGGGCGAGGCGCCGCAGCCGGGCGACATCCCGGTGCGTCTCCTCGGCCGGCTGGCCGAAGCGGGTGTGCGCAGCTCGGTCGAGCAACCGGGTGCCCGGCGCCCCGAGTGGATGCGCGTACGTGCAGACCTGGGGCCCAACTTCCGCGAGACCAAGCGCCTCGTGCAGCAACTCGACCTGCACACGGTGTGCGAGGAGGCGGGTTGTCCGAACATCTACGAGTGCTGGGCCGATCACACCGCGACGTTCATGATCCTCGGCGACCGGTGCACCCGGGCCTGCGGGTTCTGCCTGGTCGACACCCGCAAGCCGATGGCCCTCGATCCCGACGAGCCGCGCCGGGTCGCGGGCGCCGTCGCCACCCTGGGGCTGGAGCACGCAGTGATCACGAGCGTCGCGCGCGACGACCTCGCCGACGGTGGCGCCGAGGGGTTCGCGGCGACGATCCGCGCCGTGCGTGCCCGTACGCCCTCGACGCGGATCGAGGTGCTGATCCCCGACTGCAAGGGGGATCCCGACGCGCTCGACGTGATCTTCGCCGCGCGGCCCGACGTCTTGAACCACAACCTCGAGACGGTGGCCCGGCTGCATCGCGCCGCCCGACCGTCGGCCGCGTACTTCCGCTCGCTGGCCTTGCTCGGCCGGGCCGCGAGCGCGGGTCTGCTCACGAAGTCGGGCATCATCCTCGGCATGGGGGAGACCGCCGACGAGGTGCGGGGGGCCATCGCCGACCTCCGGAACGTCGGCGTCGACGTCCTCACGCTGGGGCAGTACCTCCGACCGTCGGCCCACCACCTGCCGGTGGCACGGTGGTGGACGCCGGACGAGTTCGCCGAGCTCGGCGCCTACGCCGAGGCGCTCGGCTTCGGTCACGTCGAATCGGGGCCCCTCGTCCGCTCCAGCTACCACGCCAAGCGTGCCCGGCCCGGTGACCCGAACGCTTCCGTCGTTGCTCCGACATCGCCGACGAGCGCCCGCGGCGCCGGAGCGGTCAGCACGGTGGGCGTGTGAGCGTGTACGCGGCGCGGATCGCGCGGGCGAGGGCACGGATGCGCGAGCTCGGGGTCGACGTGATGCTGCTGTCGACGGGTGCCGACCTCCCGTACCTGACGGGCTACGAGGCGATGCCCCTCGAACGCCTCACCATGCTCGTGTTGCCGCGCGACGCCGACGCGGTGCTCGTGGTGCCGCGGCTCGAGGCACCACGCATCGTCGAGCGCCCCGACGCGTTCACCAGCCGCTCGTGGGACGAGACCGACGACCCGATCTCGGTGGTGGCCGACCTCGTCGGGCCGGTGGGCACCGCCGCGATCGGCGACCACACGTGGGCCCGGTTCCTGCTCGACCTGCAGGACGCGCTCCCTTCGGTGCGGTTCCGGCGCGCCATCGACATCACCGGCCCGCTGCGCGCCGTGAAGGACGCCGACGAGGTGGAGGCGCTCCGCGCCGCAGCCCGCGTCGTCGACGGTGTCGCCGCCGCCATGCGTGAGCGTCCGTTCGCGGGCCGGACCGAGCTCGGCGTCCATCGCGAGCTGGTCGAGCGCATGCTCGAGGGAGGACACGAGCGGGCCAACTTCGCCATCGTCGCCACCGGGCCGAACGCGGCCAGCCCCCACCACGACCCGACCCATCGGGTCATCGCGCCGGGGGACATCGTGCTCTGCGACTTCGGCGGAACGATGCACGGGTACTGCTCCGACATCACCCGGATGTTCTCGGTGGGGAACCCGGCCACCGAGGTCCGCGAGGCCTACGCGGTGCTGGTGGAAGCGCAGGAGGCCGGCGTGCAGTCGGCGACCGTCGGCACGCGCTGCGAAGACGTCGACGCCGCCACCCGTCGGGTGATCGTCGACGCGGGCTACGGCGAGTACTTCGTGCACCGCACCGGGCACGGCATCGGCACCGAGGCCCACGAGGATCCGTACGTCGTGGCGGGGAACGACACGCCCCTCGTCGCGGGTCACGCGTTCAGCGTGGAGCCCGGGATCTACGTCCCCGGGAGGTTCGGCCTCCGTCTCGAGGACATCGTCGTCGCGACCGACGCGGGCCCCGAACGCCTGAATCACGCCGCACGCGATCTCGCGACCGTGGAGTAGCGGTGCGGCTGGATCTCGCGACCCTGCTCGCACAATGGGCGACGGGCGGACTCTTCTTCTGTTGGGTCACCACCCGACGCCGTGAGGTCGGCATCGGCTACGGCTGGCTCCTCCGCATCTCCTTCGGGGTCATGGCCGTGCTCTCCGTGATCTCGGGCGCGGGTGACGCCGGCGCCGGGGCGGCGGTCCGCAACGTCGCGACGGCGCTGATGGCCCTGGCCGCGGGCGTGGGCCTGCTCCAGTCGTACGTGCGCCGGGGTGCCGGCGTGCGGGGCCAGCGTGATCGCAAGGAGGCCCGCGCCCGGCGGGTCGCAGCCATGACGGGCACCGCGACCGAGCCCACCGGGCCCACCGGGCCCGACGGGCCCGGCGACGACGTCGACCCGGCGTCACCCGACGCCGGGACGATCGAGTTCGATCCCCGTCTCGACCTGATCGGCCCGGTCTTCGGGGTGATCGCCCTGTTCGGCGCCGCGGCGTTCGTCGGGGGCGACTACACGTTGAGCCTGGCCCGTCTCCAGGTCGGCGCGTTCTTCCTCGGCGCGGTGTCCGACGCGATGCTCCTCGGTCACTGGTACCTGGTGCAGCCCGGCCTCGGCCGCGAGCCCATCCGCGAGCTCGTCAAGTGGATCGCGGGGCTCTGGCCCTTCGAGCTGGTCGTGTACCTCGTCCCCGTCGGCATGGTCTCGGTGCTGAACGGCTCGGTCGACGACGGCTACGCCGGACTCATGGGCTGGATGTGGGTGGTCGCCTCGATCACCACCATCGGTCTCGTGATCGCCACCTGGTTCGCGCTGAAGGAGCGCTCGTACTCCGCGGTGATGGCCGCAACCGGGCTCCTCTACCTGGCGATCCTGACCGGTTTCGGGATGGACCTCCTCCCGCGCGCGCTCCTCGGCTGAGCCCTCACCGCGCCGCCGCGACCCGCCGGTAGAGGTCGACGAACCCGTCGATGGCGGCCGACCACGGGAACGCCCGGACCCGCATGCGTCCCCGCGCCACGAGGTCCCGACGCAAGTTGTCGTCGGTGAGCACCTGCGTGATCGCGGCGGCGAGCGCGTCGTCGTCGCCGGGTGGGACGAAGCACGCGGCGTCGCCGATCACCTCGGGCAGCGATCCCGCGGTGGTCGTGACCACCGGGACCCCCGCGGCCATGGCCTCGAAGGGCGGGTGCCCGAATCCCTCGTAGAGCGAGGGGTACGCGAGGAGCGCGGCGCCGGCGAGGAGATCCGCGTGGTCGTGCTCGGGCACGTACCCGAGCCGGCGGATGCGCGCCCCGAACCCCGAGACCGCCACCGCGGCGTCGACGGCCTCGGTGCCCCATCCGTTCCCACCGGCGATCACGAGGCGCAGCGCCGGGTCGTCGGCGGCCACCCGGTCGAACGCGCGCACGAGGCTCGGGAGGTTCTTGCGCGGCTCGATGGTGCCGATCGCGAGCACGTAGCGCGCACCCCCCGCGAGCGCCCGGCCGGACGCGGGGTCGCCGTCGGCCGCGTGGGTGGCGATACCGGAGTAGACGCGGGCCACCCGCTCGGGCGGCAGGTCGAAGAACTCACGGATCTCGGCGGCGACGAAATCGCTGCCGGTGTGGATGATCGCGCCCCGCGCGCAGCGCGTGGCGCAGCAATGGGACGAGCTGACGGGCTTCGGGACGGCACAGCTCCGGCGAGTGCGCGAATGCCAGGTCGTGTACCGAGACGATCACCGGTACCCGCGCGGGCGGCGCGATGAAGTTGGGCGAGTGGACGACGTCGACCGGTCCCGTCCAGTGCTCGATGGTCGGCCACGGGACTCGCGCCCAGAGCGGGTGGACGAGCCGGGCCGGCACCCACGACGTCGCGGGGACGATGCCCGGCGGCAGGAGACCGGCCAGGTCGCGTCGGCCGGTGCGGGTGATGGCGTACCCGGCGACCTCGATGTCGTCACGGACGGCCAGCCCTTCGAGGAGCCGGGCGGTGACGTGACCGATCCCCGTGCGTTCACCGATGAGCGGGTTGGCGTCGACGGCGACGCGGAGCAGGGGTTGCGCGGCCACGAGCGAGCGATCCTACGACGCGACCCGTCGTCTCGGGACTACGTGGTCTCCACCTTCCGCCGCAGGAAGCCTCGGGGGTTGGCGGTGTGGAGGAACTTCTCGCACGCGGGATCGACCTCGTAGTCGGAGCGGAAGGCGAGGAAATCGGTGACCGCTTCCCACGGGCCGGGCCCGTGATCCGGGAAGGCCGGATGGCCGTTGACGTTGGTGTCCTCGACGACGAGGTAGTGGCCCGGCGGTACGAGCGCACCGTAGGCGAGCAACTCGTGGAGCACGTGTGCCTTCCGGTGGTCGGAGTCGAGGATCACCATGAGGCTGTGGCCGTAGGTGCGCGTCCCGATGTCGGCCAGGAACGCGGGATCCGTCGAAGAGTTGAACACATACTCGATCCGGGGGTGCTCGGGGCGGCCCTCGAACTTCTGGGTGTCGACGGTGATGACGTGACCGTGGTCGATGCCGTCGCAGACCGTCGCGAGGAAGCGCGCGCTCCCGCCGTATGCGGTGCCGGTTTCGACGATGAAGTCGGGCCGCATCCGGACGATGAGCTCCTGGTAGATCCAGAGATCCGACGGAACCTTCCACGTGGGGGTGCCGAGCCAGGAGGTGTTGCGCCACGTCTCGTCGGCGTGCTCGTAGTACAGACGGGCGAAACGCCGGCGGACCTCGGCTTCGTAGCCGCGTCGCAGACGACTTGCCGCCTTCCGGGCCGCGGTCCGGGTCGCGTTCGCCCACATAGTGACGGGGGAGGCTAGCCGCGAACGGATCCGATTCGCACCGTGCCGCCTGGTACCGTCGTGCGGCACGACCCCTCCTATGACCTCGACGACTGCCGACCGTCCCACCCGCGTGAGCACCGCCCGCGTCGGGCTGTGGGAGCGGGTCACGGAGATCTGGCGCTACCGCGAGCTCCTGGTCGCGTTCTCACGCACCGAGCTCAAGGTGAAGTACAAGAACAGCGTCCTCGGCTTCATCTGGTCGATGTTGAACCCGGCGCTGTATCTCGTCGTCTACTACGTCGTCTTCGACCTCATCCTGGGCACGGGGATCCCGAACTTCCCGATCTTCCTGCTCTCGGGAATCCTGGTCTGGAACCTCTTCGCCACGTCGCTGGGGTCGGCCACCAGCTCGGTCGTCGCGAACGCCGGCCTCGTGCGCAAGGTGGCGTTCCCCCGCGAGATCCTGCCGTTGGCCTCGGTGGGCGCGGCGCTGGTCCACTTCTTCCTCCAGGCCATCGTGTTGGTGCTCGCGCTCCTGATCTTCCAGTACCAGGTGGCGTATTCGTACCTCCCGCTGCTCCCGGTCGCCCTCTTCGCGCTCCTCTTCTTCGTCGCCGCGCTGGGGATACTGCTCGGCAGCATCAACGTGTACCTCCGCGACACCGCACACTTCGTGGAGCTCGCGCTCATCGCGTGGTTCTTCATGACGCCGATCGTGTACCCGTACGAGACGGTCGCCGAGAAGCTCGGGAACCACAGTTGGGCCTACCTCCTGAACCCCGTGACCGACATCGTCCTCACCTTCCAGCGGGCGATCTACGGGCAGGTCTCCGGGGCCAAGACCACCGACGGCGTCACGAGTGTCACGAAGATCCTGCCGCAGGGCGTCGACCAGTGGTGGTACCTGTGGCACCTCGGGCTCGTCATCGCGGGCTCGGCCGCGCTCTTCCTGGTCGCCCTCGCGGTCTTCGGCCGCGCCGAGGGCAACTTCGCCGAGGAGCTCTGAGCGGCGTGTCGACGGCGATCACGGTGCGCGGCGTCTCGAAGCGCTTCAAGCTGTCCAGTGAGCGGTACTCGTCGCTCAAGGAGCGCATGATCCACTTCGGGCGCGTCCCGCACGAGGACTTCTGGGCCTTGCAGGACATCGACCTCGAGGTGGCCGACGGCACCACGGCCGGGCTGCTCGGCCACAACGGTTCGGGGAAGTCGACGTTGCTGAAGTGCATCGCCGGGATCCTGCGCCCCACGAGTGGCGAGATCGTCACCCATGGTCGGGTCGCGGCACTGCTCGAGCTCGGTGCCGGGTTCCAGGCCGAGCTCACCGGCCGCGAGAACGTCTACCTCAACGGAGCGATCCTCGGGATGTCGCGCCGTGAGCTCTCCCGCCGCTTCGACGACATCGTCGGCTTCGCCGAGCTCGACCAGTTCATCGACACGCAGGTGCGTTTCTACTCCTCGGGGATGTACATCCGCCTCGGATTCGCCATCGCCGTCAACGTCGATCCCGACATCCTCCTGGTCGACGAGGTGCTGGCGGTTGGCGACGAGTCGTTCCAGCGCAAGTGCCTCGACCGGGTCGAGGAATTCCAGCGTGAGGGCCGGACGATCGTCGTCGTGTCGCACGCGCCCGACCTTGTTCGCCGGATCTGCCAGTCGGCCACCGTGCTCGACCACGGCCGGATGGTGGCGACCGGTGATCCCGACGAGGCGGTCAAGGTGTTCCGTGAGCACCTCCGCATGGCTCCGCCGCGCGCGCGTCCGGGCGAGCCGCCACCGGTCGACGACCGGGTCCGGGTCACGAAGGTCGAGTTCCGCCACCCCGGCCTGCCCGAGCGCGCCTACCTCGAACCGGGTGAACCGCTGGCGATCCATGCACAGTTCGAGGTCGACGCACCGGTCGACGATCCGGTGTTCACGCTCATGATCTACGACGCCGAAGGCCGGCTGCTCCACGGCTCGAGCACCGCGTCCGAGTCGGTGACCACGGGACACTTCGAGGGCCCGGGCGAGGTGGTCTTCGACTTCGAGCAGATCCCGTTGCTCGACGGTGAGTACGCCGTCACACTGTGTGTCACGTCGCACGACGGCGCGTACATCTACGACTGGCACGAGCAGCGCTACCGCTTCGAGGTGCGCGACCCCAAGCGCAGCTTCGGCTCGGTCGAGTTCCCGGTGCAGATCTCGGTCGACAAGCGATCGGCGCCGCGTCCGGCCACCCGGTGATGACGCGTACCCCTCGCGTACGCGTCGTGGTCCTGAACTACGACGGTGGCGACATGACCTTGCGGTGCCTGACCGCGTTGCGCGAGGTCGACTGGCCCACAGACTCGCTCGAGATCGTCCTGGTCGACAACGCATCGATCGACGGCATCGCGCCACGGGTGCGTTCCGAGATGCCGTGGGTCCACCTCATCGAGCACACTCACAACGTCGGCTTCGCGGGTGGGTGCAACCTCGGTCTGCGCGACCTCGGCGATGTCGACTACGTCGCGCTGCTCAACAACGACACGATCCCGGATCAGAACTGGCTGCGGCCGCTCGTCGACGCGTTGGCGTCCGATCCCCGACTCGGTGCCGCGAACTCGAAGATCGTGTTCGCGCCGTCGTTCGTGAGCCTGCTCGTCGACTCCCCGACGTTCCGTCCCCCGGGCGACGGTCGGGAGCTCGGGGTGAAGATCACCGGGCTGGCGACCGACGGCACCGAGGTCTGGGAGCACGCGCAGTTCGCCGAGGGCTGCTACACCCACCAGGCCCGTGGCTCGGGGCTCGAGCAGGTGTGCTGGACCGGAGCGCGGGGCGAGGTCCGGGTGCCGATCGAGGTCGGCATGCCGCGTCCCGAGGCCATCGAGATCGAGCTCTCGGCCGAGCGCGAGAAGACGGTGAGCCTCGCCGCCGGCGGACCGCCGATCGAAGTGACGGTGGGCGAGCAGCCGACCTGGCACCGCGTCGAGTTGGCCGGCTCCACCTACGACGTGATCAACAACGTCGGGTCGCGGCTCGTGGAGGGAGGGTACGGCGGTGACCGGGGCTTCCTCGAGCCCGATCGGGGGCAGTACGCGTCGCCCGAAGAGGTGTTCGCATGGTGCGGCGGCGCCGTGCTCCTCTCGACCCGCTACCTGCGCGAGGTCGGCACCTTCGACGAGCGCTACTTCATGTACTACGAGGACACCGACCTCTCTTGGCGCGGTCGCCTGGCCGGTTGGCGGTACTGCTACGTGCCCGAGTCCGTGGTGCGCCACGAGCACGCGGCGAGCAGCAAGGAAGGCTCGGCGCTGTTCACGCACTTCGTCGAACGCAACCGGTTCCTCACCCTGGCCCGCAACGCACCGTGGTCGATGCTCACCGAGGCCTCGTACGTGTACCTGCGCGACACCGCGGTGATCTTCGATCGCGACGTGGTGCGGCGCCTCCTGCACCGAGGTCGGCCGTCACCCGGATTCGTGCTGCTGCGCCTCCACGCGTACGGCGCGTTCGTGAAGCTCCTGCCGATCACACTCAAGGCTCGGCGCCGTCAGGGGGCGTCGGCCTCGGAGCGGGCCGGGATCGTGGAACGTTGGGTGGTCGCGCGGTGAGAGCTGCAGTCTTCAACGCGCACTGGACGACCCTTGGTGGCGGCGAGCAATTGGCGGGCGGAGTCGCGGCGGCGCTCGCGCGCACCCACGATGTCGAACTTCTCGTGAACGAACCTTTCGACGCCATCAGGGCGTCGGAGCGTCTCGGCTTCGACCTCGTGGCCTTCCCGCAGGTGCCGATCGCGCAGGGCACGCGCGCCTTCCTCGAGGTGAGCGCCCACTACGACCTCCTGGTCAACACGTCGTTCGCGAACACGTTTGCCAGCCGGGCGCCCCGCAACGTGTACTACGTGCACTTCCCGATGCCCAACGGCAAGATCTCGGCTCTGAGCCGCGCCACGTGGCCGGTCGCGGCGATCAACCCACTGGCGAGCTGGATCGAGCACGAGCGCGGGTTCTGGATCGCGGAGTTCCCCGGAAACGGCGGCTGGACGAAGGGCGACGCCACGATCGACCTCGTCATGCCCCGCGGGGTCACGATGCCGTTCGGGCTCTCGCTCTCCGCGAAGCCATGGCCCCGCGACCGGGCCCCGCACGCACGCGTGACGGTGGGGACCGAGACGGTCTACGACGGCACCCTCCCGCATCGCGGGCGGGTGCCCGTGCGCGCGACCGTGACCGGCCGCGGCGTCGACGATCCCATCCCGGTGCACATCGAGTCCGACTCGTTCGTGCCGCGCATCGCGTTGGGGGTTCCCGACGACCGCGAGCTCGGTGTCGTCGTCTCGCACGTCTACCTCGGGCGCCGCCTGCCGAGTGTCCGGCCGCGTGACGTGGCCCCGCTCACCGCGGTGACGCCGGGCGCGTTCGTCGACGAGTTCCTCGAGTCGTACCAGGTGGTGGCGGCGAACTCCGCTTACACCGCACGGTGGGTCGAGGAGCTGTGGGGCCGGGAGGCCTCGGTGCTCTCACCCCCCGTGCGCCTCCGGGCGCCGGGCGAGAAGCGGCCCATCATCCTCGCCGTCGGGCGCTTCTTTCCCAACGTGTCCGGTCACTCGAAGAAGCAGCTGGAGCTGGTCCAGGCGTTCCGGTTGGCGTGCGACACCGGTCTCGAGGGGTGGGAGCTCCATCTCGTCGGGGGGTGCAGTGACGCCGAGCGCGGCTACGTCGAGACGGTGCGCCGGGCCGCGGTGGGTCTGCCGGTGCGGTTTCACGTGAACGCCCGCGGCGAGGATCTCTCGGAGCTGTTCGCGGGCGCGTCGGTCTTCTGGCACGGTGCCGGGTTGGGTGAGGATCTGCACGGGCACCCGGATCGCTTCGAGCACTTCGGCATCAGCGTGGTGGAGGCGATGTCGGCCGGCGCGGTGCCGGCCGTCTACGTGCACGGTGGGCCCGCGGCGATCGTGGGGGAGACGGGGTGCGGCGTGCTCTACGCCACGATCGACGAGCTGGCCGAGCGCACGCGGGCGCTGATCGCGGACCCCACCGAGATGACGCGGCTGGCGGCCGCCGCGGTGCGGCGAGCCGAGGACTTCGCCTTCGACCATTTCGCCGAACGGCTCGACGCGCTGGTGGCGGGCATCGGGGTGGCGTCGTGATCGGTGAGCCCCGCGGCACGTCGCCCCGCTATCCCATCCCGGCCGAGCCGGGCCCGGTCGACCGCGCGATCGTCAGGGTCGGCACGGTCGCGCCGATGCGCTGCCCGGTCTGTGGCCGTCTCTCCGCCGCCACCGGCTTCTCCGAGAACCTGCGCGAGACCGGGCGCTGCCGGCGCTGCGGCGCGACCAACCGCAACCGTCAGCTCGCCTTCGTCGCGGCCCGGGCGGTCGGCGAGCGCGCCGGGCGGCCCGTGCGCAGCCTGGTCGACGTCCGCATGTCGCCGGGCCTGGTCGTCTACAACACCGAGGCGCAGGGTGCGCTCCACGACCAGCTCCACGCCATGCCCGGTTACCTGTGCAGCGAGTACCTCGGGCCCGGTCACGAGCCCGGGGAGATCGTCGGCGGCACCACGCACCAGGATCTCATGGCGTTGTCGTACGACGACGCGTCGATCGACCTGGTGCTGTCGTCCGACGTGTTCGAGCACGTGCCGGATCCGTACCGTGCCCACGCCGAGGTGCACCGTGTGTTGCGACCGGGCGGGCACCACGTGTTCACGGTGCCGTTCCACCAGCACGCGCACCTCGACGACGTTCGCGCCCGCATGCTCGACTCCGGTGAGGTCGAGCTGCTCGCCGACGCGATCTACCACGACGACCCGGTCCGTCCCGAGGGGGTGCTGGTCTTCACGATCTTCGGGCTCGAGATGCTGGTCCGTCTCGCCGAGCTCGGTTTCCACACGAAGATGTACTGCCTCTGGAGCCCGTGGCACGGGATCGTCGGACCCAACGCGCTGGTGTTCGACGCGGTCAGGCAGTAGCGCGGGCCAGGGGTTCCCACCACCAGCGGTTGTCCCGGTACCAGGCCACCGTCTCCTCCAGTGCCTCGTCGAGGGTGCGCCGCTTGCGCCACCCGAGGGCGGTGACCTTGCCGATGTCCACGGAGTAGCGGCGGTCGTGGCCGAGGCGGTCGGTGACGTACTCGACCATCTCCTCACCTGCGCCGAGCAGCGCCAGCAACTTGTCGACCAGCACGCGGTTGGGGGTCTCGTTCCCGGCGCCGAGGTTGTAGATCTCGCCCGGCGCGCCCTCGTGGAGCACGAGGTGCACCCCGGCGCAGTGGTCGTCGACGTAGAGCCAGTCGCGCTCGTTGAGACCGTCGCCGTAGAGCGGGATCCGCTTGCCGTCGAGCAGGTTCGTGGTGAAGAGCGGGATCGCCTTCTCCGGGTATTGGTAGGGACCGAAATTGTTGGTGCACCGGGTGACGGTGACGGGGAGGCCGTAGGTGTGGTGGTACGAGAGCGCGATGAGGTCGGAGCCCGCTTTCGACGCCGAGTACGGCGACCGTGGTTCGAGCGTGTCGGTCTCGAGTGACGAACCCTCCTCGACCGAGCCGTAGACCTCGTCGGTGCCGATGTGCACCACGCGCCCGATCTCCAGCCGCCGGGCGGTGTCCATCACGACGTTGGTGCCGAAGCAGTTGGTGTGGATGAAGTCGTCGGGCCCGGTGATCGAGCGGTCGACGTGGCTCTCGGCGGCGAAGTGCACCACCGCGTCGTGGCCGGCCATCGCCGCCTCGAGGACGGCCGGGTCACAGATGTTGCCGTGTACGAAGCCGTAGCGCGGGTCGTCGTCGACGTCCTTGAGCGTGGAGAGGTTCCCGGCGTAGGTGAGCGCGTCGTAGACCGTCACCTCGTCGTCGGTGTTCGCGAGCACGTGGCGCACGTAGTTCGATCCGATGAAGCCGGCGCCACCGGTCACGAAGAGCCGCATCGGGTCAGGTGCGGAGATCGACGTGCGGGAGGCGCGCCGGGTCGAGGTCGTGGCGGCGCGGGTTGGCCTGGTCGCGCGCCGAGAGGATCGGGTGTTGGAGGCCCCAATCGGCGCCGATGTCGGGGTCGTCCCACGCCACGCCGAGCTCGTCGGCCGGGTTGTAGTACCCGTCGACGAGATACGTGATGGTCATGTCGCTGAGGGCGGCGAAGCCGTGGGCCACCCCCGGCGGGATGAACACGCCGCGGTGGTCGTGGGTGCCGTCGCCCCGGGCGCCGAGGTCGACGGCGAGCGTCGCGCCGTCGGTGGCCGACCCGGCACGCAGGTCGTGCAGGACCATGCGGGCGGTCCCGAACGGCACGTACCAGTAGTCGGCCTGGTGCAGGTGGTAGTGGAATCCGACCACGCTGCCACGCTGGCGATCGGCGCGGTTGGCCTGGATCATCTCGCGCGCCTTGGGGATCCACTCGCGCCGGTACGTCTCCACGAAGAAACCCCGCTCGTCGCCGAAGATGCGTGGCTCGACGACGAACACGCCTTGGATCACATCGGATTCGTGGATCTCTGCCAACGTCGTTCTGCTCCTGAGTCCAGGTCGCCGGGTCGAGTTCGCCGGGTCGAGTTCGCCTCGTCGAGATCGCCTCGTCGAGATCGCCTAGTCGAGATCGATGGTGGAATGGTCGCCGAGCATGAGCCGGAGCGCACGGGGGCGTTCGCCGGTGCGGGTGACCTCGACCTCGCGGCCGACGAGCGAATCCGCGATCGGGGCCACCCCGACGATCCGGCTGTGCTCGAGCACCACCGAGTGCTCGAGCTCGCTGTCGCGGATCTCGCAGCCCGACGCGATCGACGTGAACGGCCCGATGTAGCTGTTCTCGATCAGCGCGTCGGCGCCGATGATCGCGGGACCGCGGACGGTCGAACAGATGATCTGGGCTCCGGCCTCGACGATGACCCGACCATCGAGCTTCGACGCCTCGTCGACGGTGCCGTCGACGCGCGTCTCGATCGTCTCGAGGATCCGCCGGTTGCTCTCGAGCAGCGGGTCCTTCTTCCCGGTGTCGATCCACCAGCCCTCGAGCACCGCGTGCAGGACCCGGTGATCGTGGTCGAGGAGCCACTGGATGGCGTCGGTGATCTCGAGCTCGCCCCGTTCGGACGGCTCGATGGCCCGGACGGCTTCGTGGATGCTCGGGTCGAACAGGTACACGCCCACGAGCGCGAGATCCGATGGCGGGTCGTCGGGCTTCTCGACCAGCCGCACCACCTCGTCGGCGTCGTCGATCTCGGCGACGCCGAACTGCTTGGGGTTCTCGACGTGCGCGAGCAGGATCTGCGCCGACGGCGCTTCCGCGCCCGAGGTCCGGAGCCGCGAGAAGCCCTCGACCAGCCCGACGAGGCCCTGCTGGAGCATGTTGTCGCCGAGATAGAGCACGAAGTCGTCGTCGCCGAGGAAGTCCCGGGCGATCAGCACGCAGTGGGCGAGCCCGAGCGGCGCCTCTTGCGGGATGAAGGTGACGTCGATGCCCCAACGGGAGCCGTCGCCGACCGCGGCCATGATCTCGTCGCGGGTGTCGCCGACCACGAAGCCGATCTCGCGGATGCCGGCGTCGACCATGGCCTCGATGCCGTAGAACATGATCGGCTTGTTCGCGACCGGGACCAGTTGCTTGGCGCTCGTGTGCGTGATCGGCCGGAGGCGCGTGCCGGCCCCGCCGGCGAGGATCAGGCCTTTCATGCCTGCGTAGGTTTAGCACCCACGGGGTGGCGGGCTCCCTTCCGGTTTCGCCGGGAGAGCCATGTCACCGCGGCCGCGACGCCCGTCACCTCCACGAATTGGGCGACCGCACGGGTTGCCGGCCCACCGCGCGCGGCTTCCCACAGCGAGAGGGGATGCAGCCGCCAGGCCTCGTGGAGCCCGCACCCGTAGAAGTAGTCGGGGCTGGCCTGTTCGATCGGCACGATCCGGGGGCACGCGGCGTCGGTGACGAGCGGGAGTTGGATCGCGGATCCGTGCCACACCACCCCCACCTGAGTCGCGCCGAGGAGTGCGACGACGCCGCCGGTGGCGACCGCCCGTGGGACGGTGGCGACCAGCCAGTGGAGCCCGCCGGTCAGGGGCTCACCGGCGGTGCGCAGCCCCGCCACCAGCACCGCGGGCAGGATCGGGAGGGTCAGGCGCGGACCCCATGCCACCCAACCGAAGGTCGAGTACCAGAGCGACAGACCGGCCGTGAAGGCGGTGATCACCCCGACCACCACCAGCGGCGGGAGCCAGACCGCGGGCTCGTGCCGCCGGCGCACGAGCAACGTGCCCGTGGCGCCGACCAGTCCGGCGGTCATGATCCCGGCGACGGACCAGAACCAGACGACGCCCACGTTCGGCGCAAACCAGTCGGCGGCGGCCAGCCGCAACGGGATGGTGACGCCGGGGACGCGAGTGTGGGGCGCCGTGTACACGACGTTGCGAACGGTGCCGAAGCGGAAGACGTTGAACGCGGCGTTGAGGACGACCGCGCCGCCGAGCCCCGCGACGATGGGCACGAGCAACCGCCGTGGGGGCGACCAACCGTCGTCGGCATCGCGCGCACAGACGACGACGAGCACCAAGAGGAACGGCGCGATGGTCTCCTTGGTGGTGCCGGCGAGGAATCCCGTGAGCAACAGCCAACCGGGGCGGCGCGCGCACGCGGCGACGACGAACGCGAGCGCGAGGAACGCAGCCAGGGCCTCGCCGAACGGGAGGAACGCGTAGAGCACGAACGGGCTGGTGAGCAGCGCGAGGCCGAACACCACCGCCCATTCGGTGCCGAAGAGGCGCCGGATCGGGAACGCGACCAGCAGGAGCATGCCGCCCGCCGCGAGCGACGACACCACTGCGAGCGCGGTGAGCACCGCGGAGTCGCCGATCCCGAGCGCGACGAGCGGCACCGCCAGCAGGTACTGCGTCACGGGCCAGGCACCCACCGGTGAGGCCGCCGCCCTCGCCGCGTCGCAGCCGGTGAGGACGCCCTGCTCCAGGCAGCGGACAGCGGTGTGCGAGCCGCGTACCAGCAGGAGGGAGTCGGTGATCCGCAGCTCCACCCAGCGCGAGCCGTCGATGACCAACAGGACGACGAGGAGGAGTGCGGCGCCGCCGGCCACGAGCAGCGCCGGGGACCGGAGCACGCGGTGGCGACGTGCGAATTTTGTGATCAGGGATCCGGGAGCGTCAGACGTGGAGGCGTACACTAACCCAGCTATGCCGCCCGCCCGCCCGCTGGTCTCCGTCGTGTCGCCGGTGTACGAGGAGGAGCAGGGCATCGAGGAATTCCACCGGCGTCTCGTCGCGTGCCTCACCACGCTCGGGCCGGACCTCGACTACGAGGTCGTCTACGTGAACGATGGCAGCACCGACCGTTCCCTGGAGTTGCTGCAGACGATCGTCGCGGACGACTCCCACGTGCGGGTCGTCGATCTGTCGCGGAACTTCGGCCATCAAGTGGCCCTGAGCGCGGGTGTCGACCACGCGATCGGCGATGCGGTCGTCGTCATCGACTCCGACCTCCAGGACCCCCCCGAAGTGATCCCCGAGATGATCGAGAAGTGGCAGAAGGGGTTCAAGGTGGTCTACGGCGTGCGGGTCAGCCGCGCCGGGGAGACCCGGTTCAAGCTCTTCACCAGCAAGCTCTACTACGGCCTCGTCGACCGCGTATCGGAGGTGCCGCTGCCGCGCCAGGCCGGCGACTTCCGCCTGCTCGACCGCGCGGTGGTCGACGTGCTCGCGCGCATGCCCGAGCGCAACCGCTACGTGCGGGGCATGGTGGCGTGGGCCGGGTTCAGCCAGTGCGCCGTGGAGTACGAGCGCGACCCGCGGTTCGCCGGCGACACCAAGTACACGTTCCGCAAGATGGTGCACCTCGCGTTCGACGGCATCACCAGCTTCTCGGACCGACCGCTGCGCCTGGCGACCCAGCTCGGGCTCGTCGTGATGGCGGTGGCATTCGCGTTCGCCGGCTGGGTGATCGTGGCCAGCATCGTCGACCCCGGGGGCGGGGGACGGGGCTGGCCGTCGTTGATGGCCGTCGTCGCCCTGCTCGGGGGCATCCAGTTGCTCTGCATCGGGGTCCTCGGCGAGTACGTGGGGCGCATCTACCGCGAGACCAAGGGCCGGCCGCTCTACGTGGTGGCCGAGGTGCTCCAGGCGCCGGAGACCGGCAGTACTTCCGGCGAGGGACCGGCGTGACGCCCACCGTCTCGGTCTGTGTCCCGACCTACAACGGCGAGCGGTTCGTGGAGCGGACGCTGCGTTCGGTGCTCGCGCAGGAGTACACCGACTTCGAGATCGTGCTGGGCGACGACGGCTCCACCGACGCCACCCTCGATGTCGTGAGCCGGATCTCCGACGATCGGCTGCGCGTCGTCCCCGGCGTCTCGGGTGTGAACGCGCCCGCGAACTTCAACCGTCTCATCGACGCGTCGCGCGGGAAGTACGTGAAGCTGCTCTGCCAGGACGACACCCTGTACCCGGAATGTCTCGGCCGGCAGGTCGAGGCGCTGGAAGCCGGCGCCGCGCGGGGTGTCGTCATGGTGTCGTGCAAGCGCGACATCGTCGATGACGACGACCGGGTCGTGTACCTGCACCGGGGATGGCGCAACGCGTCGGGGGTGATCGACGGTTGGCGCGCGATGCGCGCCAACGTGCGTGCCGGCACCAACCTCATCGGCGAGCCGTCGGCGACACTCTGCTCGCGCGAGGTCATCCAGGCGGTCGGCGGCTACTCGCTCGACCAGAGCTACATGGTCGACCTCGACCTGTGGATGCGCATGCTCGACCGCGGGAACCTCGCATACATCCCCGAATCGTTGTGCACCTTCCACGTCTCGCGTATGTCGTGGAGCTCGCGGCTGGCCCGGCACCAGGCGCGTGAAGCCCGCAAGGCCCTGCGCTCCGTGCACGCCGCGCACCCGTCGACCATCCGGCGGACCGACCTCGCCGTCGGCTTGGTCAAGCCGACCGTCCTCGCGCTCGCGCGCCGCGCGGTGTTCGTGCTGAGCCCGATCCTGCCGTCTCACGGCGACGCCGAGCCGGCGACCGGCGTGACGTCACCCGAGGTTTCGTAGCGTCTTCGCCTTCAGCTCGCGCACACGTGCAGGCCCGAGGTCGGTGCGTACCTGCTCCGCGTAGTCGCGCAGGTCGAAGAACACGAAGCGCCCGTTGGGGCTCACGATCGGGACCGCGCCGGTCGCGGCCCCGACCTCGGCGATGATGTCCCGCGCCTGATTCGGGTATCCGAGGGTGTCGATCCACACGCCGTCGAAGCCGACCGCGGTGATGGCATCGAGCATCTTCGGCGTGGCGAGCTTCACCACCTGCGCCTGCCAGTCGGCGGCCCGCCCGCGGGTCCCCCCATAGCCCCAGAAGAGGTTCTCGGAGTGCACGTAGCCCCGCAACGGGTCGTAGTCGACCATGCCGTAGGGGGGAACGTCGAGCTCCGCCTCCGGGAACGGGAGGTAGGGCAGCTGGAACACGGCACCGCCCGGACCGAGCGTGTCCTCGATCTTCTTCACGAACGCCGCGTCGGCGTTCCACTCCGACTCGAACCGGCGGGAGTCGGGAATGATCGCCGACGACGTCTGGTCGAAGACGCCGATCCCCACGAGCACGATCGCCAGGCCCGAGACCGCCAGCGTCTTGCGCGGGAATTCGCGGGTGCGCGCGACGAACCAGTCCAGCGCGAGGCCTACGGCCACGAGCGCGTAGAACGCGATGAAGACCGAGATGCGGTTCCACGCTCGGATCTCGGTGAAGCCGGCGATCCCGAACACCCACGAGAGCCCCCCCGTGACGCCGAACAGGACCGAGAGTGCGCTCAGGGCCGCCAGGCGGAAGATCAGGGGCGGCGAACGGTCACGGCTCCGCGACACGCCGAAGCCGAGCAGCACCACCATGAGCCCGAGGAACCCGAGCGAGCCGATCGCCCCCAGGAACTGGGTGGCCTCGGAGTTGTTGGGCGCGGTGAAGACCTCGTTGGTGATCTTGCCGATCTCGTGGATGCGGTACCCGGGAATCGGGCTGAGCATCTGGATCGGTCGCAGCGCGTAATAGTCGCTCTCGCCGACGGTCCGCTGCGCGACCTTGTCGTTCTTTCCGTGGTCGCGCCAGTAGAGCAACGACGGTGACAGGTTGGCGACCACACCGACGCCGATGATCCCGGTGAGGAGCGCCGCCGAGAGCAAGGGCCTCCACGTGCGCGCGGTGAGGAGCCGCAGCGCGCCGGCCGACAACATCAGCGTGATGCAAAACGCGGTGTAGTAGATGCCGGTCGAAGCGATCGCGAGACACGCGACGACGAACCAGATCGTGCTCCGGCGCTTCCAGTCGAAACGGACGCGCCCGTCGACCTCGCGGAAGAACGGCGGTGCGTGCTTCCACACCATGATCGTGAAGAGGCATGCGATCGGGACCGTGAAGTAGGCCGCGAGGGTCAGGTGCCACGTGCCGCGGAGGAAGTGGTACGGCAGGAACGTGTAGAGCATGGCGACGACGAACGAGAACCGTCGTGACACGCCGAGGTATCGGGTCACGAAGTAGGCGCTGAGCGCGACGACCACGAACGAGAGCAGGTAGTAGGCGTTGGTGACCAGGACCGCGTCGTGCGAGAAGAACCCCATGACCTTGAGCACGAACCACTGGAGGTTGTCGGTGCCGATGGGAAAGTCGTGGTGGTCGTAGCCGATCGGGTACCCGACCCGGGGGTTGAACTCGTACCAGCCGTTCTCGATGATCCCCTTGACCTCGGCGATCTGCGCGATGCCGTCCCGCTGGTAGAGGAACGGCAGCCGCAGCGGGATGGTCCAGATCTTGAACAGCCAGGCGGTGATGAGCGCGCTGGTCGCGGCGACGACCGCGCCGTCCCGAAGCTCCAGGACCCAGCGGGGCCGGGGAGGGGGCGGATGGTCGTCCGAGGGACTCCCGCCGGTCGGACCCCCCGCCGCTCCCTTGGGACCCGACTCCGGTCCGTCGTCCGGCTGCAGGGCGACGGCACCGGCCGGATGTGGTGAATCGAACGGCATTGGCCTTCCGGGGCACGCCTGACGGGAGCGTCCGTACCTTAGACGAGGCGTTCCGCGAAGCCCGGCCGGTAGGATCCGGGCGCACGCCGATCTCGGGGAGCATCCAGGGTGAGCCAGACGAGCACGTGCCGCGCCTGCGCCGCCAACTCCTTCACCGCCCGGTACGACGCACCCGACACGATGTACGGGACCGGCGAGGAGTTCCCCTACGGGGAGTGCGCGGCGTGCGGGTCGCTGACCCTGCTCGACGCGCCCGACGACTTCGCGCCCTACTACCCGCCGAGTTACCTGAGCATGGCCGTCGATCCGGGGGCCCTCGGCGCCGCTCCCACCGCAGCCATCACCGCGATCGCGCGCTCGATGCTGCGCGGGCGGGGATGGGCGGGGATCGTCGGCCGGTCGGTGCCCGTCCGACGTGTCCAGACCCTGGTCACGATCCTCGATGCGGTCGCCCGGGTGCCCGGACCTCGGCCGCGCCGGGTGCTCGACGTGGGCTCCGGGTCGGGGATGGTCCCGCTGGCCGTGTCGCGGGCGGGTGACGTCGAGGTGCTCGGTATCGACCCGTTCGCGTCGGGCGACTGCCGCCTCGGTGACCACGCCGAGTTGCGGGCGGTCGGCCTCGATGACGTGAGCGGTCGCTTCGACCTCGTGATGCTCCATCACTCGCTCGAGCACATGCTCGATCCGCTCGACGCCCTGCGGGCGGTCGTGGGGCTCCTCACGCCCGGTGGTGTCGTCCTGGTACGCGTGCCGACATCGTCGTCGTGGGCGTGGCGCGAGTACCGCACGAATTGGATCCAGCTGGATCCGCCCCGCCACGTCTGGATCCCCTCCCGTCCGGGCTTCAATGCGCTCGCCGCCCGTGCCGGCCTGGAGATCGTCGCCACGCACGACGACTCCAACGAGTTCCAGTTCTGGGGCAGCGAGCAGGCTCGCCGGGGCATCGTCCTCACCGACCCGAGATCGCACTACGTGGACGCGCGCCATTCGGAGTTCTCGGCACGTGAGCTGCACGACTACCGCCGCCGCAGCCGTGAGCTCAACCGTGCCCTCGACGGTGACCAGACCGTCGTCTACCTCCGCGCCGCCGGCTGACCCTTCCGCGGCGCGGCGCGCCGGTAACGTCACCCGGCATGGGTGCAAGACGCGGGTACCGCGCGGGTGTCCTGCTGGTGGTCGTGCTCGCGTGTTCGGTCGGCGTGCTCGGCGCCGCACCCGCGGGTGCCGCGTCCAAGCCCCCGGCCGCCTGGGACGCGCGGATCAAGCCGATCGCCGTCAAGGTCGAAGCGCTCCGCGGCCTCAAGTTCGACCATCCCGTCGAGGTGGACTTCCTGAGCGATGCCGCGTTCGAGAAGAAGGTCGCGATCGACAAGGGCAAGCTCAGCAAGCAGGACAAGCAGGAGATCGAGACCACGCAGAGCCAGCTGCGGGCGGTCGGCCTGATCGGCGCCGGAGTCGACATCGTCGACGCCACCAGCTCGCTCCAGACTTCGGGCGTGCTCGCGTACTACGACCCGAAGGCGAAGAAGGTCACGGTGAAGGGAAGCTCGGTCGACGACGTCGGTCTGCGGGTCACGCTTGCGCACGAGCTCACGCACGCGCTGCAGGATCAGCACTTCGACCTCCAGAACCTCGAGCGCTCTGCCGCGCGCACGCCCGACGCGTCCACCCCGTTGCGCACGCTCATCGAGGGCGACGCGGTGCGCGTGCAACGGGCCTACGTCGACTTGCTGTCGCAGGCGGATCAGGATGCGTACCGGCAGGAGCAGGAGCAGCAGAGCGCGACCGCGCAGTCGGAGATCACGTCGAAGGGTGTGCCGGAGTCGTTGTCGGTGTTGTTCGAGGCTCCCTATGACCTCGGTCCGATCATGATCGACGCCGTCCTCGCCAAGCAGCACGAGTCCGGCGTCGACGCGCTGTTCCGCAAGCCTCCGACAAGCGACTCGTCCTACCTCACGCCGTCGACGCTGCTCGACGGGAGCAGGTTCAAGACCGTCGATCCCCCGAAGCTCGCGGCGGGCGAACGCGCCGTGGGCAAGCCCGACGTCTTCGGGGCGTTCGCGCTCTACCAGGTGCTCGCGTCGCGGCCTCGACCCGGCGACCGCGCTGACCGCCGCCGACGCCTGGGGTGGTGACGCCATGGTCACGTTCACCCGCAAGGGGGTGACGTGCCTCCGCAGCACGTTCGTGGGTCGGGACGCCGGTGGGACGCACGCGATCGGCGACGCCATCACACAGTGGGCCGCGGCGATGCCCGCGGGCGCGGCCCGGGCCGAGGTACGGGCCGGCCACGCGACGCTCACGGCATGCGATCCGGGCGCGAGCGCCACCGACGCGCCCAACCGCGCCCTCGCCGCGCTGGTGCTCGCGGCGAGCCGCGACGAGCTGTTCCTCGAGGTGGTGCAGCAGGATTACCCGGTTCCGGTGGCGGTGTGCACCGCGGACACCCTCGTCCGCGATCCGGCGTTCGAGCCCCTCCTCACCGCGGGTGCGAACGACCCGGGTGCCGGCCCCGACCAGGCGGCGCTCGACGCGGTGCGTGCCCGCGCCCCCGAGATCCTGTCGGCGTGCCGGGCATCGGCCACGGCGTGACCGGGGCCGGGCTCAGACGACGAAGTACTTCGCCTCGGGATGGGGGACGATGATCGCCGAGGTGCTCTGCTCGGGCTCGAGCTGGAATTCCTCGGTGAGCTTCACGCCGATGCGGTGCAGCTCGAGCAGGTCGTCGAGCTTGGCCTGGTCGTCGAGGTCAGGGCACGCGGGGTAGCCCCACGAGTACCGCGAGCCGCGGTACTGCTGGCGGAACAGGCCCGCCAGGCTCGGGCCGTCTTCGTTGGCGAAGCCCCACTCCTCGCGGATGCGTCGGTGCCAGAGCTCGGCCAGCGCCTCGGTCATCTCGACCGAGAGACCGTGGGTGAGGAGGTACTCCTGGTACTGGTCGGCGGCGAACAGCTCGCGCTCGCGCTCGGTCGCCCGCTGGCCGACGGTCACCACGTGGAAGGCCGCGTAGTCGGCGTCGCCGCTCTCGACCGAGCGGAAGAAGTCGGCGATGCACAGGTGACGGTCGCTGCGCTGGCGCGGGAACGTGAACCGCAGGCGCTCGTTGCGCCGGTCGTCGTCGGTCCACACGATCGAGGTCGTTGCCGTCGGCGTTCACGGGGAAGTACCCCCAGATCACCGCGGGGACGAGCCAGCCTTCGGCCTTCGCCTCGTCGAGCTGGGCCCGCAGTATCGGCCGGATGCGCTCCTTGAAGTCGGCGTCGTTCTCGCCGAGCGACTTGTCGGGCCGGAACTGCCACTGGTTGCGGAACAGCGCGGTCTCGTTGATGTAGCCGGCGATGTCGTCGAGCGCGATGCCCTTGGCGACGCGTGACCCGAGGAACGGCGGTGGGAAGATCTCGACGTCGGTCGGCGACGTCGGAGCGCACGGCGGCGGCGGTGACCGCGCGGCTCGGCTTCCATCTCCGAGCGACGGGGCGGCAGGATCCGACCTCCGAGGGCGCGGCCGAAGTCGGGGTCGATCGTGCCGCTGCTGCTTGCCCTCCATGAGCTGGTCCATCGTGTGCAGGCCTTCGAAGGCGTCCTTGCCGTAGAAGAGGCGACCGTCGTAGACCTCGCGCAGGTCGCGCTCCACGTAGGTGCGGGTGAGCGCGGCGCCGCCGAGCAGCACCGGGATCTCGGCCAGACCCTGCGGTGTTGAGCTCTTCGAGGTTCTCGCGCATGATCAGCGTGCTCTTCACCAGCAGGCCGCTCATGCCGATGGCGTCGGCCCGCACCTCGGTCGCCTTCTCGACGAAGGCCGACAACGGCGCCTTGATCCCGATGTTGTGGACCTCGTAGCCGTTGTTGGTGAGGATGATGTCGACCAGGTTCTTCCCGATGTCGTGGACGTCGCCCTTCACGGTGCCGAGGACCACGCGGCCCTTGCCGCCGGCGTCGGCCTTCTCCATGTGCGGCTCGAGATAGGCGACCGCGGCCTTCATGGTCTCCGCGCTCTGGAGCACGAACGGGAGCTGCATCTCGCCCCGCCCGAACAGGTCGCCGACGACCTTCATCCCCTCGAGCAGCACCTCGTTGACGATCGACGAGCGCGGGGCGTGACGTCGAGCTGCTCCTCGAGGTCGGTCTCGAGGCCGTCGCGGTTGCCGTCGATGATGCGGTGCTTCGAGCCGCTCTTCGACCGGCCATCCGGAGCGGTCCTCCTGCTCGACGGCCGTCGCGTCGACGCCCTCGAAGAGCGCCATGAGCTCGGTGAGCGGGTCGTAGCCGTCGCGGCGGCGGTCGTAGACGAGGTCGAGCGCGAGCTCGCGGGCGCGGTCGTCGATCTTGTGCATCGGCATGATGCGCGCCGCGTGCACGATGGCCGCGTCGAGGCCGGCCTCGCGGCACTCGTGCAGGAACACGCTGTTCAGCACGTGACGGATCGCCGGCTTGAGGCCGAAGCTGATGTTCGAGAGGCCGAGGATCGTCGAGGAGCCGGGGAGCTCGGTCTGGGCGCGGCGGATCGCCTCGATGGTCTCGATGCCGTCGCGTCGGAGGTCTTCGGAGCCGGAGCCGAGCGGGAAGGTCAGCATGTCGAAGATGAGGTCGGTCGGCTCGATGCCGTAGCGCTCACCGGCGAGGTCGTAGATTCGCTTGCAGACCTGCAGCTTCCCGTCGGCGGTGCGGGCCTGGCCCTCTTCGTCGATGGCGAGGCAGATCACGGCGGCCCCGTACTCGCGCGCCAGCGACATCACCCGGTCGAAGCGCTTGCCCTCCGCCTCGCCCTCTTCGAGGTTGGCGGAGTTCAGGATGGCCTTGCCGCCCGAGTGCTGGAGCCCGGCCTCGAGCACCTGCGGCTCGGTGGAGTCGAACACCAGCGGCAGCGCCGCCTGGGTGGCGAAGCGGCTGGCGATCTCGTGCATGTCGGCGGCGCCGTCGCGACCCACGTAGTCGACGCACACGTCGAGCACGTGGGCGCCTTCCTTCACCTGCTCACGGGCCATCTGCACGCAGGTGTCCCAGTCGCCTTCGAGCATGGCGTCGCGGAACTTGCGAGAGCCGTTGGCGTTGGTGCGCTCGCCGACCGCGAGGTAGGCCAGCTCCTGGTGGAACGTCACCGGGCTGTAGATCGAGGAGCAGCTGGGCTCGTGCTGCGGGGTGCGCGCGACCGGCAGCGCGCGTGCCGAGACGATCGACGACGGCCCGCAGGTGCGTGGGCGTCGTGCCGCAACAGCCGCCGACGATGTTCAGGCCGAACTCACCGACGAAGCGCTCGTGCGCCTCGGCCAAGGCGTCGGGCGTGAGGTCGTAGTGGGTGTGCCCGTCGACGATCGACGGGAGCCCCGCGTTGGGGAGGCACGAGAGGTAGGTGCGCGAGTGCTGCGCGAGGTAGCGCAGGTGCTCGGTCATCTCGGTGGGACCAGTCGCGCAGTTCAGCCCGATCACGTCGGGCCGCAGGGCCTCGAGCGCGGTGAGCGCGGCGCCGATCTCGGAGCCGACGAGGAGGCGGCCGGTCGTCTCGACGGTCACCTGCACCATGATCGGTACCTCGACGCCCGCGGTGGCCATGGCCCGCCGGGCGCCGATGATCGCCGCCTTGCACTGCAGCAGGTCCTGGACCGTCTCCACGAGGAGCACGTCGGTGCCGCCGGCGAGGAGTCCGGCGACCATCGCCTCGTAGCCGTCGCGCAACTCGGTGAACGCGATCTGGCCGAGCGACGGCAGGCGGGTCCCCGGGCCGATCGACCCGATGACGAAGCGGGGCCGCTCGGGGGTGGAGAAGCCCGTCGCCACCTCCTTGGCGAGTCGGGCCGCCTGCTCGTTGATGGCGAACGTCTCGTCCGCGATGCCGTACTCGTTGAGCACCAGGGAGAACGCGCCGAAGGTGGCGGTCTCGACCGCGTCGACCCCCGCCTCCAAGTACTCGGCGTGCATCCGCTGGATGAGGTCGGGCCGAGTGAGCACGAGGCGTTCGTTGCATCCCTCGAGGGCCGGACCGCCGAAGTCGTCGGGCCCCAGGTCCTGGTCTTGCACCCAGGTGCCGAACGCACCGTCGAAGACGAGGACGCGTTCGGGCAGGGCGGCGAGGAATTCAGACATCCGTCACAGGGTACCGGAGAGGTTTCGGAGACCTCCGCAGCTACTCCGTGCCCCGATGCGCGCGACGACCGAGGCGTACGGCGCGGTCGGCGCGTGCCCAGAGCTCACGGTCGCCGGCGCTGTCGCCGTAGGCCCAGACGAACGTAGTCCGACCGCCCGGCGTGTCGTGCAGCCATGCGTCGAGGCGACGCGCCTTCTCCGGGCCCCGCACGTTGGCGCCGTGCAACGCGCCGGTGAGAAGGCCTCCGTCGGCGACTTCGAGCTCGGTGGCGAGCACCGCGTCGAAACCCAGCCGATCGGCGATGGGTCGCAGGTACACCGCGAACGACGCCGACACCATCACGAGCCGGTGGCCCTGGGCGCGGTGCCAGTCGGCCCGCTCGACGGCCTCGGCGCGGAGATGGCGGGCGATGACGTCGGCGGCGAAGCCGTGTCCTGACCGTTCGATGTCCGCCACTGCCCGCCCGGCGAGCAGACGACGCACCATTTCGGCCTTCGCTTCGTCGCGCTGCCAGCGCGACCGTCCGTGGAGGCCGAGGCGGGCGGCAGTGGCCGCCAACGCCCGGGCCGTCGCCGCACTCCCGGCGACGCGGCGCAGGAACGGCACCACGTTGTCCCGGGTCGACAGGGTGCCGTCGAAGTCGAACGCCGCGACGACGTCCAGCTGCTCCATCGCCGCCATGGCTAGCACACCGGGTGCCGGGTTCGACCGGGCCCCCGCCGAGCGGGATCCGCGGTTCAGAGGGGCAGCTTGCGGAAGATCGGTCGGGGGACGTGGCGCAGGGCCGACATCACGTAGCGCAGCGTGGACGGGACCCAGACCGTCTCCCGGCCCCGGGCCAAGCCGTGCACGATGGCGGTGGCCACCGCTTCGGGGGTGGTCGAGAGCGGCGCGGCGTCCATGCCTTCGGTCATCTTGGTGTGCACGAAGCCGGGTCGCACGACCATGACGTCCACCCCGGTGCCGACGAGGCTGTCGCCGAGGCCCTGGAAGAAGGCATCCATGCCCGCCTTCGACGACCCGTACACGAAGTTCGAGCGTCGAGCCCGCTCACCTGCCACCGACGACAGCGCGACGATCGTTCCGTGACCCTGCGCGCGCATCCGCTGCGCGATCGGCACGGTCACCGACACCGCCCCCACGTAGTTCACCTCGGCGATGTCGACCGCGGCACCGCCGTCGTGCTCCGCAGTTTCCTGGTCGCCGAGCACGCCGAACGTGAGGAGCGCGAGGTCGATGTCACCGAAGCGTTCGAACACGTCGTCGACGAACGCCTCGTGGGCCGCGGTGTCGCGGGCGTCGAACGCGACGGCCTCGACGGTGGCGCCGGCCGCTCGCAGCTCGGAGGCGATGCCCTCGAGTGCGTCCGGATCACGCGCCGCGAGCACGATGGTGCGCGCCCGACGCTGCACGAGCTCGCGCAGCGTCGCCTGCGCGATGTCGGAACCGCCACCGAGAACCAGCACCGACTGCACCGAACCGAGCGCATCCTTCATGTCATCGAGCCTTTCTGTCACGGGATCGCGAAGTTGCGTCGCTCCGACGTCATGACGATGTACGAACGACGCAACTTCGTGGTTAGGGGAGGGCGAGGCGGCGACGGAGGTCCGATTGGAGGACGCCGGCGGGGTCGACGCGGGCGCGGAGCTCGGCGAAGCGGTCGAGATCGGGGTACATGACGGGGACCAGCTCCGGGCGGAGGCGGGAGTCCTTGGCGAGGTAGATGCGCCCGCCGACCCCGGCGACGAGCTCGTCGAGCGCGTCGAGCAGGTCCGCGAGGCCGGGGACGGTCGCGGGGATGTCGAGGGCAAGGGTCCAGCCGGGCCGGGGGAATGACAGTGGGCCGGGGTTGCCGGACCCGAAGCGCTTGAGCACGGCGAGGAACGACGCCGCAGCGCGTCGCTCAGCAGCTCGAGGGAGGTCCGCACCGCGGCGTGGGCGTCGTCGGGCACGACGTACTGGTACTGGAGGAAGCCGCAGCTGCCGTAGAGGCGGTTCCAGGCGTGCACGCCGTCGAGCGGGTGGAAGAACGACGAGATCGACTCCACCCTGCCGTGCAACGCCGGGGACACCCGGAACCAGAACTCGTTGAACGCCGCGATGCTCAGCCGGTTCAGCAGGCCGTTGGGCGCCCATGGTGGTGCGGTGAGCATCGATCCGGGGTCGAAGTGCAGCGGGCGCGCCCGCAACTTCTTCGGGAGGTCGTCGACCGTGGCGTTGTCGCCCCGCGACAGGATCGAGCGGCCGAGCGAGGCGCCCGTCGCCAGGCAGTCGATCCATGCCGCCGAGTAGCGGAACCGGTCGTCGCCTTCGACCATGAGCGCCATCACCGAGTCGAGGTCGGGGCAGCGGATGTTCTCGGCCCGGATCATCGACGTGGTGACCGGCAGGAGACGCACGGTCGCCTCGCCGATCACGCCGGTGAGCCCCATGGCGCCCGCCGTGCCCCAGAACAGCTCGGGATCGCTCTCGGGGGTGACGGTCATCGTGCCCTTGGGTGTGTGCAACGTGAAGGACTCGACGTGGTTGGCGAAGCTGCCGTCGAAGTGGTGGCTCTTGCCGTGCACGTCGGCGGCGATGGCGCCGCCGACGGTCACGAGCCTCGTGCCCGGCGTGACGTGCACGAAGTAGCCGAACGGCAGCATCGTGCGCATGATCGTGTCGAGGCTGACCCCGGCGTCGACCCGGATCACGCCGCGCTCGAGATCGACGTCGTGGATGCTCGTCAGCATCGTGGCGTCGAGCACGGTGCCGCCCGCGTTCTGTGCTGCGTCGCCGTAGCTGCGGCCGAGCCCGCGCGCGATGAGGCCGCGCCTGCCCGCGCGGCGAGGACCGCGTCGATCTGGGGCTCGTCCGGCACGCTGACGACCGTCGCTGCGCTCGGTGCGGTGCGGCTCCAACCGGCGAGCAGCTCGACGTGCTCGTCCGGGACGGGCGCGGTGGCGGCCGGGGACACGTCAGCCATGGACGCCCAACGCGAAGGTGAGGATCCACACGACGCCGACGATCTGCAGGACGCGGTCGGAGAGGACGACCTCCTCGGGAGCACCGCCGCCGCCCTGGTCGATCACGAGGGCGTAGCGCAACACCGCGATCACGAACGGGACGATCGAGAGACGGAACCACGTCTCGTCGCCCGTCGACGCCGCATTCTCGAACGCCCAGAGGCAGTAGGCGGTGATCATCACGCCCGAAGCCACCGCGCGCACATAGCCGAGGAACGCGGTGGAGTACTCGCCGAGGGTGCGGCGATGCTCGAGTGAATCGGATCCGAGCTCCACCTGCTCCGCGTGGCGCTTCCCGGTGACGATGAACAGCGACCCGGCTCCGGCGACGATGAGGAACCAGTCGGAGAGCGGCACACCGGTCGCCGCGCCACCCGCGATCGCCCGCAACACGAAGCCCGCCGCAACCGCGGCGAGGTCGATCACCGGTTCGTACTTCAACCACATCGTGTACGAGAGCGTGATGACCACGTAGCCGAAGATGACACCGGTCAGCTTGAAGTCGTTCACCGGCGCGGTGACCGCGAGCGCCAGCACGATGAGCACCCCGGCGATGATCCGCGCCGCACGGGCGTCGAGATCCCCGGCCGCGATCGGGCGCAGGCGCTTGGTCGGATGCAGCCGGTCGGCTTCGGCGTCGTTGGCGTCGTTGAGGAAGTAGGTGCCGCTCGCGGCGAGGCAGAACCCGACGAACGCGACGAGGGTCTGGAGGATCGCGTCGCGCTGGTCGAGCACGCCGGCGGCCGCGGGCGCCGCGAACACGAGCACGTTCTTGGTCCACTGCTTCGGCCGGGCGGTGCGCAGCACCGCCTTCATCACCGACCCCCGGCGCTCCGGCGCGCCCGCGGGAGGTGTCGCGCGGGCTGGGTCGGGGACGGCGGACATCGATTCAGGCTACCGAACGCCCTCGCGTGGTCCGGGCCGCTCGTAGACTCCGGCGCAGATGGTTCCGAAGATCTACACGCGCAAGGGCGACGACGGCAGCACGGGTCTCCTCTACGGAGGTCGGGTCGGCAAGGATTCCCCCGGGCCCGACGCCTACGGCGCGGTCGACGAGGCGGTCTCGATGCTGGGTCTCGCGCGCGCCGAGGCGGAGCGGGGCTCCGAGCTCGACGAGCTGCTGGTCCGGCTCCAGCGCGAGCTCTTCGTCGTGGGGGCCGAGCTGGCGACCGAACCGGCGAACCGGGTGAAGCTGGAACCCGGCGTGTCGCGTACGACGGAGGCCATGGTCAGCGCGCTCGAGCCGCTGATCGACGACATCACCGCGCGCTACGAGGCGCCGACCGAGTTCGTGCTCCCCGGCGAGAACCGGATCGCCGCCGCGCTCGACGTCGCCCGCACGGTGGTGCGCCGGGCCGAGCGGCAGGCGGTCGGCGCCGCGCGCGAAGGTTGGCTCCCCGACAGCCAGGTCGTGCCCTACCTCAACCGCCTGGCCGACCTCGTGTACACCCTCGCCCGCTGGCAGGAAGGCACCTTCCGGCCCGTGCGTCCCCGTCCCCCGGACTGAGTACCGGACCCACAACCCCGAAGCCAACTGGAGCGGAATCGTGTCACTCTCGTTCACCGTCGTCACCACGCCTCCCGACCGCGTCGCCGTGGAGCTCCTCGCCGTGCCGATCGGCAAGGGCGGGGCGTTCGGCCCCGGTGCCGACGCCGTCGACGCCGCCCTCGGCGGCGGCCTCGCCGCGTTCCTCGCCGAGACCGGGTTCGAAGGCAAGCTCGGCGAGACGCTCGCGGTGCCCACCGCGGGCAGGTTGCGGGCCAAGGCCGCGATCCTGGTGGGGATCGGCGAGCCGGGCGCGTTCACCGTCGACGGCGTTCGCCGCGCCGCCGCCGCGATCGCGCGCCGTGCGAACAAGGCGGCGTCGGTGGGCACGACGTTGGCCGCTGCCGGCACCGACCTCGACCCTGCCGAGGCGGCCCAGGCGCTGGCCGAGGGCTTCGTGCTCGGGAGCTACCAGTATCTCGACTACAAGGGTGACGCGAAGCCCACGCGGTTGAAGAAGGTCGCCGTCGTCGGCGACGGTGGTGCGGCGCTGCGCGACGCGGTGGCGCGGGGCGCGACCGTCGGCGAGGCGGTCACCTGGGCGCGCGACATGGTGAACACGCCGTCGAAGGAGAAGTCGCCGGCCGAGATGGTGGCGGCCGCGCGCAAGCTCCTCCGCGGCCGCGGCATCATGGTGCAGGTGTTCGAGGGCGCGCAGCTCCGGGCCGCGCGCTTCGGCGGCGTCCTCGGGGTCGGGCAGGGCTCCGAGCAGACGCCGCGCTTCCTGAAGATGACCTATGCACCACGCGGTGCGCGGCGGCAAGGCGCTTGCGCTCGTCGGGAAAGGCGTGGTGTTCGACTCGGGCGGCCTGTCCCTGAAGACGGCCAGCGGGATGGAGACGATGAAGACCGACATGTCGGGCGGTGCGGCAGTGATCGCCGCCATGTCGACGCTGCAGGACCTCGGGGTCAGGACGCGCGTCACGGGGTACGTGCCGCTCGTCGAGAACATGCCGAGCGGCACGGCCATCCGCCCCGGTGACGTGCTGAAGATCCGCAACGGCAAGACCGTCGAGGTGCTCAACACCGACGCCGAAGGGCGGCTGATCCTGGCCGACGCCTTGTCGCTGGCGTCGGACGAGAAGCCCGCGGCGGTGATCGACCTCGCCACGCTCACCGGCGCGTGCATGGTCGCGCTGGGCGACAAGATCGCGGGCCTGATGGGCAACGACGACGCGTGGATCGGCCAGGTCCGCGATGCCGCCGAGCGCGCCGGTGAGCCCGTGTGGCACCTTCCGCTCCCCGAGGAGTACCGCAAGCAGCTCGATTCCGAGGTCGCCGACCTCAAGAACATCGGGGGCAGCTACGGCGGGGCGCTGACCGCGGGCCTCTTCCTGCAGGAGTTCGTCGACGGTGCGCCGTGGGTGCACCTCGACATCGCGGGCCCGGCCCGGGCCGGTGCCGACGACGGCCACGTGCTCAAGGGTGGTACCGGCTTCGGCGTGCGCACCCTGGTGGAGCTGGCCCGCCGGTTCGAGCCGCCCACCGGTGACGCCCCGGCGAAGAAGGCTCCGGCGAAGAGGGCTCCGGCGAAGAAGGTACGCTCCCGTACCCGGTCCCGATGAGCACGGTGCGGCGCGGCCTGGTGGTCGTGGGGGGCCTCGCACTCCTGCTCGGAACCTCGTGGGCGATGCTGGCCCCGCCGCCCGCGACGGCACGCACCCCGGCCGTCTACCACCTCGTCACCATCCACATCCGCGACAACGTGTTCTCGCCTCCCGACCTCGACCTCGCGCCGGGTACGACGGTGAAGTGGGTCAACGACGGCCGGAACACGCACAACGTCACGCCCAACTCCGGACATGCGTACGGCAGCGGCAACCTGAAGCCCGGGAAGTCCTACGTCCACACCTTCGAGAAGGCCGGGACGTTCGCGTACTACTGCACCCTCCACGGCACGCCGACGAAGGGGCAGCACGCGCGGTTGGCGGTCGGCGACGACACCGCGGCCACGCCGATCAGCCCGATCGGTGAAGGCGAGCACCCGGTGCCCGGCGTCAAAGCTTCGGGCCGGGCCATCCGCGTCCCCGCCGACTCGAAGACCATCCAGGGCGCGGTCGACCGCGCCAAGCGGGGCGACCTCGTGCTCGTGTCGCCCGGCGTCTACAAGGAGGCGGTGACCGTCTCGACCGACGGCGTCGTGATCCGCGGGCTCGATCGCAACACGACCATCCTCGACGGCGAGTTCAAGCGCGAGAACGGCGTGTTCGTCGTCGGCGCCGACGGTGTGGCGGTGGAGAACCTCACCGCCCGCAACTACACCGAGAACGGGTTCTTCTGGAACGGCGTGCTCGGGTACCGCGGTTCGTACCTCACCGCGTACCGCAACGGCGACTATGGCGTCTACGCCTACGACTCGCAGTACGGGCAGTTCGACCATTCGTACGCGTCGGGCAGCCCCGACTCGGGCTTCTACATCGGCCAGTGCAACCCGTGCCACGCGGTGATCACCGACGTCGTCGCCGAGTTCAACCAACTCGGCTACTCCGGGACCAACTCGAGCAACGATCTCTTCATCGTCAACTCGGTCTGGCAGCGCAACCGCGCCGGCATCGTGCCCAACAGCCTCGACACCGAGGAGCTCCCCCCGCAGGGGAGCAACACGATCGCCGCCAACGTCGTGACCAGGAACGGCGATCCCGACGCGGCGCGTTCCAGCACGTCCGACTTCGACGTCGTGTTCGGCGGCGGCATCGTGATCGGTGGCGGGATCGACAATGTGGTCACGAAGAACCGGGTCACCGACAACCCCAAGCTCGGTATCACGATCGCGCCCAACCCGGGGATCAACGGAGGGAACCTCTGGCCGGCGACGGGCAACTCTGTCACCGACAACGTCGTGGAGCAGTCCGGCACCGCGGATCTCGCGACGCTGCTCCCGAGCGTCGACGACGGGAACTGCTTCTCCGGGAACACGTTCACCACCAGCGCCCCCACGAACCTCGAGCAGGTGAAGCCCTGCGGTGGAGCCGCGGGCACCGGTGACCTGACCGCCGGGGCGCTCGACCTCGCCAAGTTCCTCGACGTCTCGGGCAATCCGCCCGGCAAGTCCTACCGGAAGACGCCGGTGGCGCCGAAGCAGCGGAACATGGCCAAGGCCGCGACCGCCAAGGCCCGTCCCGCGGGCGCGCCGATCACGGTCGACGTGGCGACGCTCCAGGTGCCGGCCGGCTAGGCGCTCGGGCGCTCAGGCGGTCGTATCGAAGAGGTCGGCGGGCAGCTCGATGCCGGCGTCGTGCAGGCGTTCGGCGAGCTTCGGCCGGATGCCGGTGCTGCGGAGCACGCCGGTGATCGGCCCGCCCGGGGTCGACTCCCCGACTTCGAACACGAACAGGTCGGAGAGCGTGATCATGTCGCCCTCCATCCCGTCGACGGCCGCGACCTTTGAGACTCGTCGCACGCCGTCGCGTCCCCGGCTGAGGTGCACGAGCAGGTCGATGGCCGACGCGGTCTGCTCCCGGATGGCGCGCACCGGGAGGTCGAACCCAGCCATGAGCACCATCGTCTCCACGCGCGCGAGCGCGTCGCGCGGCGAGTTGGCGTGGAGGGTCGAGAGCGATCCGTCGTGGCCCGTGTTCATCGCCTGGAGCATGTCGAGCGTTTCGCCGCCCCGCACCTCACCGACCACGATGCGGTCGGGTCGCATGCGCAGCGCGTTGCGGACGAGCTCGCGGGCCCTGACTTCGCCCTTGCCCTCGATGTTGGACGGGCGACTCTCGAGGCGCACGACGTGGCGTTGCTGCAGGCGCAGCTCGGCGGCGTCCTCGATGGTCACGATCCGTTCGTTCTCGGGGATCATCGACGACAGCACGTTGAGCAGCGTCGTCTTGCCGCTCCCGGTTCCGCCGCTGATCAGGATGTTCATCCGGCCGAGGACGCAGGCGGAGAGGAACGAGCCCAGCGCCGGCGTGAGCGTGCCGAGCTCGACGAGGTCCTCCAAGGTGAGGACACGCTGCGTGAACTTCCGGATGGTCAGCTGCGGGCCGTCCAGCGCGAGCGGCGCGATGACGGCGTTGACGCGGGAGCCGTCGGGGAGGCGGGCGTCCACCATGGGCGACGCCTCGTCGATGCGACGGCCGATCGGCGCGACGATGCGGTCGATGACGCGCAGGACGTGCTGCTCCGAGAAGAATTGCGCGTCGGTCTCCTCGAGCTTGCCGTTGCGCTCCACGAAGACGCCGTCGAGCCCGTTGACCATGACCTCGCTGACCGTCGGGTCGTCGAGGAAGCGCTCGATCGGTCCGTAGCCGAGGACCTGGTCGATGATCTCGCTCACGAGCTGGTCGCGCTCGGCGTCGTTCAGCGGGATGCGCTCTTCCTTGATGACCGCGCTCAGCTCACGAACGACCTGCGCGTCGAGCTGGGGCACGGACATGTTCGCGTCCCACAGCGACGGACCCATGCGCACGAGCAGCGCATCCTGGGCGCGGCGCTTCAGCTGGCGGACCGGGTCGGCCTGGAGGGTTGACCTCGCGTCGGCCGCCTCCGCGGCCCGCGTCGTCATCGTGCCGAACGTCGACGGCTCGTCGGCCTTCGGCTTGTTCTGCTTCATCCGCTCGCTGAGCTTCATGGGGTCACCGTCTCCGGAAGATGCCGGTCGGCCGGGTGTCGGCCGGAGCCGCCCGGGGCGCGACCCGTCGGACGATCTGCAGCATGGCCAGCGACACCGCCGATCGGGGATCCGCGAGCACGAGGGGCTCGCCCTGGTTGAGGGACATGGGGACCGAGCGCGAGCTCGGGATCGCCACGTCGACGTTGATGCCGACGGTGCGTTCGATCGCCGGGATCGTGAGCCCGGTGCGGGCGTCGGCCCGGTTGAGCACGAAGTGCCAGAGGTGTTGCGGTTTCCCGATCACCCGGAGGGCTTCGATCTCCTTCACCGTCGCCCGGATGCTCGGGATGTCGGTCGCCGAGATGAGCAGGAGGTCGGTGGCGTACTCGAGCGCCGCAAGTGTGTTCTCGTCGAGACCCGACGCGGTGTCGACGACCACGTACTTGAACGACTGCGTGAGCAGCTCGAGCACCCGTTCGACCTGTTCGACGGTGAGATCGTCGGATTCGGTCGGCGTCGCCGGCGCGCAGAGCACGAACAGGTCCGCCGGATGGACCGTGAGGTGCGCCTTGAGGCCGGTGCCGTCGAGCGTGTCGAGGGAACGCACCGCGTCGGCGAAGCTCAGGTCCGGCTGCAGCCCGAGCGCGCTGGCGACGTCACCGAACTGGAGGTCGAGGTCGATGATCACGACCTCGCCGGGCGCGACCTGCGCGAGCGCGAGCGCGAGGTTGGTCGACACCGTGGTCTTGCCGGCGCCACCCTTCGGGCAGAGCGCCATGATGACCCGACCGCGGTCGCCGTCGTCGCCCTCGGCGTCGTCGCCGTCAAAGAGCTGGCGGCGATGGACCGCGGTGTCGAAGGCGCGTTCGATCGCGGCGCGCAGGTCGGCGGGTGCCATGTCGGGCGCGATCACGTCGCGAGCTCCGGCCCGCAGCGCGGACTGCAACAGGTCGGTGGACGGCGGCGCGATGATCACGACGCTGATGTCCGGACGCTGGTGGTCGAACGCGCTGGCCAGGGCCAGGGCGTTCTCGGGGGGGACGTCCGGCCCGAGGGCCACGACCTCCACGCCGCTGCCGCTGAGCTCGCGTACCGCGTCGCCCGGGTCGAGGAGCATGCCCTCGCGCCAGTAGCTCAACGGTCCGGTGAGCTCGCCACCGAACGCGTCGCGGACGCGGGCCTCGAACTCGACGTTCGCCGTCGCCAGCACCAACCTGCTCATGCTGTTCCCTCTCGAACCATGGCCTGGTCCCTCCGGGGTGGGATCGCGCGCCGACCTGGCGCACGAGACTCGTGGGGAGGAATCGGCCCGTCGACGGACCGCCTTGAGAGGAACTAGTGGGCGGCGGCGAGCGTGCTGCCGTCGGCGAGCACCGCGTGGGGCAGGCAGTGCTCGTCGTACTCCGCGATCACGATCGGCGCCGCGTCGGGCCCACAGGCGGGGCACTGCGGGTCGCGCCGCACCTTGAAGGCCCGGAACGACTGCTCGAGCGCGTCGTAGGCGAGGAGCCGGCCCACGAGCGGGTCGCCGAGGTCGAGGAGCAGCTTGATGGCCTCGAGCGCCTGGATGGAGCCCACGATGCCGGGCAGCACGCCGAGCACGCCCGCTTCGGAACAGCTCGGCGCCAGCTCCGGCGGGGGCGGCTCGGGGAGCAGGCAGCGGTAGCACGGGCCCACGTAGGGCTGGAACACCGAGACCTGGCCCTCGAACCGGAAGATGGATCCGTGCACGACGGGGATGCGCTTGAGGAGCGAGGCGTCGTTGAGCAGGTAGCGGGTCGGGAAGTTGTCGGTGCCGTCGATGATCACGTCGTAGCCGTCGATGATGTCGAGCACGTTGTCGGCGCCGAGGCGCACGTCGTAGGTGACGACGTCGACGTCGGGGTTGAGCGCGGTGAGCGTCTTCTTCGCCGAGTCGACCTTGCGGTCGCCGATGCGGTCCATGTTGTGGAGGATCTGGCGCTGGAGGTTGGACGCGTCGACGATGTCCATGTCGACGATGCCGAGGGTGCCGACCCCGGCCGCGGCGAGGTAGAGCGCGGCGGGCGAGCCGAGGCCGCCGGCGCCGAGCAGCAGCACGCGGCTGTCGAGCAGCTGCTGCTGACCGGCCTCACCGACCTCGGGGAGCAGGATGTGACGGCCGTAGCGGTCGCGCTGCTCGGCGGAGAGCGCCTGGGGGGTGATCCACGGGCGGCCCTCGTTCTTCCAGCGTCCGAAGCCCCCGGCCATCGAGACGACGTCGCTGAAGCCGAGCTGCTCGAGCGTCTCGGCCGCGAACGCGGAGCGGTTCCCGGCCGCGCAGAAGATGATCACCGTCTGGTCGCGGCCGGGCAGCTTGGTCTCGGCCTGGCTCTCGAGGTGGCCCCGAGGGATGAAGACCGACCCGGGGATCGTGCCCTGGTCGTGCTCGTCCTGCTCGCGCACGTCGAGGAAGGTGGCCTCGTGCAGGCGCGCCTCGGCGGCGTCGGGCTGGATCTCCTTGATGCGCTGCTTGGTCTCCCGGAGCAGGTCGCGGTAGCTCGCCATCTCTGTCTCTCCTCGTCGAACAGTGAAATGCTACTGCAATGGTCGGGTATTCCCAAGCGCCGCGGCCGCCAGGGCTCAGATCCGCTCGACCAGGGCGGGGAGCACCTCGCCGAGCCGGTCCCGCACCACGAACCCGGCGAGCGGGTCGAAGGGCGTCTCGTCGGCGTTGAGGACCGCCAGGGTGGCGCCGACCCGCAGGGCGAGCTCCGGGAGCGCCGCCGCCGGGTAGACGCCGAGCGACGTCCCGATCGCGAGGAACACGTCGGCGCCCGCCGCCGCGACCTGCGCCCGTTCGAGGTCGGCGGGCACCAGGTTCTCTCCGAAGGAGATGGTGGCCGACTTCAACATCCCGCCGCACACGAGGCACGCAGGGTCGGCCTCGCCGGCACGCACACGGTCGAGGGTGTCGGCCATCGGCCCGTGCCAACCGCACGACAGGCACTTCGCCTCGTGGATGTTGCCGTGGATCTCGACGATGATCTCCGGTGACGAACCCGCCGCCTGGTGCAACCCGTCGACGTTCTGGGTGACGAGGGTGTGCAGCGCGGCGCGCCGTTCGAGCTCGGCGAGCGCGACGTGGCCGGTGTTCGGCTCGCCACCGAACACCTCACCCCCAGCGCGGTTGGCCCACACCTGCCGGCGGTGCTCGGCGTCGGCGACGTAGTGCTGGATGGTCGCCTTGCGTTCCGCTCCCGGGTCCCTGGTCCAGAGGCCTTGGGGGCCGCGGAAGTCGGGGATCCCCGACTCGGTGGAGATGCCGGCGCCGGTGAGCACCACGATCTGCCGCGCGTCGCGCAGTCGGTCGGCGAGCTGCTCCAGCGCGTCGGGGTCGGGCACGCACCAAACGTAGGAGATGCGGCGGGGCCCTGCCCGGGACAGACGGGCCGGACGGGGAGGTGGATGCGGGTGGCGCGTCCGGGGACGAGGGACGCGCCACCCGCCGGCGGTCGTGAGCACGGGGGCGAGCTCGTGACCGCGACCGGATCAGCGACGGCTCACGACGCCAGGCCGTTGACGTGATCGAGTGCGTCGCGGTGGCGTTGGTAGGCCCACTGCGCGCTCTCGTGGCACAGCGCGGGGTGGAAGCCGATGGCGTGGAGCGCCCGCTCGACGTGGTCGGGGTCGTCACCTTGCTCGAGCAGGGTGAACGCGACCCCGGCGTGAGCGACGCCGGGCCTCCGCGAGGGGCGCCTCGGCGAGTTGGGCCTCGGCCCACTCGGCGTGGGCGAGCTGGAGGTCGCTGGGGAGCCGGCGCAGGTGGCGGGTGTTCACCGGAGGGACGTTGCGCCGGACGGCCACGGTGTCGGAGAGCGGGTCCTCACAGGCGAGGTCGAACTGGGTGAGCCGGTTCATGGTGCGCACGAGCGGCGAGCTGGCGCCTTCGCGCTGACCGAGGCCGAGCGCGTGCGACGTGTCGCTGACCGTGAGCTCGACGCCTTCCGGGGTGCGGTCGAAGCGGTCGGCGAGGTGGCGCAGGAGCAGGAGCGCGGTGGGGCCGAGCGTGGGGAGCCAGAAGGTCTCGACGTAGCGGGACCGGGGATCGTGGCCGAGCGTGTCGACGATCGGGTCGTTCCAGGGCTTGATCAGGAGCGTGGCGGGCATGGCACTTCCTCCGCGAAGGGGGCCGGCGGAGCCGGGAGTGGTGGGGGAAGCGCACCTGCGTACCCCCGTCGGGGCACGACTGAATGCGTCAGAATGTAATGAAATGCACCAAAGTCGTCAAGCGCGACTGTGGGAGTTGCGCCACACATCTGCCTGATGGATGCGTACTCGATCGTGCGGCGGGAGTGCCCCCCACGCAGGTTCGACCGGGCGAGCGTCGTGTGCCTTGCAGGTTCCTGACGCAGAAGGCGATGGTGTCTTCTCGATCGCCGTGTGAGCCTGACCGCCCGCGGTGGCGGTGGTCTCTGCTGCCGGGTTCGGCATCGTCGCCACGTTCGTCGTCGCGCCGGTGGCCGCCTGGGTGTTGACGGTCGAGATCCTCCGCTGACGACGAGCCCCCGCCCGGGGTCGGGGTCTCGTGTCCGGGGGGTGGTCCAGATCAGCCGGTCAGGTTCGGCGGGATCACGACCGGCGGGGTGGCCGGGGGCGACTGCAGGTCGACGGTCGGCGGTCCGGTCGGCGTGCCCGAACCCGGGGTCCCGCCGCCGGGAGTCCCGGGGGTCTCGGTCGGGGTGCCGGAGGGCGGGCCCGACGGTCCGGTTTCGGTGTCGAAGACGGTCGTGCTGATGGTCGTCGAGCACGTCACCGTGCTCCCGCCACCATTCTCGGAGCCGTTGCACTGGTCGACGGTCACCGGAAACGAGGCGCTCGTGGTGCCCGATGCCGTGCACACCAGCGTTGCCCCGCCTCCGTTGCCGGAGTCGTTGCACTGGGTCACCGTCGGTGATCCCTGCGAGCTCGGGATGCACGCGTCGACGTTGGCCCCGCCGCCCCCGCCGGATCCGATGCACTGGTTCACCGTGATGGCTGTGGCGGCAGCCGGCGCGGCAGCGCTGATGTAGTTGATGATGTCGACGCTGCACGTGGTCGCGCTTCCGCCGCCGTTGTCCGAGTTGTTGCACTGGTGCACGGCGTTGATCACGTTGTCGGAGCTGGAGACGTCGCCGGTGCAGCCGTCCAAGGTGCAGGTCCGCTGGTAGACGACCGCTGACGTCGCGCCGTTCGCGTCGATCGTGTTGACGATCGAGACGGAGCAGTCCACCGAGAGCGCGGCGCCGGCGGGTCCGGCCTCGTGACCGTTGCACTGGGAGAAGGACACGGTCGCCGCGGAAGCGGAGGTGGTGTCGGCATCCAGCGCGACCGCGGTGAGTCCCAACGCTGCGAGGGCGGCGACGCAGAGGGCGACCCACACGCGAAACGGTCGGGATCGGCGCGGCCCATCGTGGATGGAGGTGGTCATGGCGAACGCTCCTTCAAGCGAGGGAGCGTTGAGGACCTCGTGACGAGGCTCCCGAGGCGTCACCGAGCGGTGACGGGGCCGACTCCACGGACTGACGTCGATGGAAACGAGCGCTCTTGTCCCTGCTTCTTCGGCGGTTTCCGCGGGGAACTTGAGGGCGCGGGCGCCGGGAGCCCGGCGCCGCGGGTCACGACACGTGCTGCGCCTCGCCGACCCGCGGCTTGGGGACGACGACCTGTCGGGGATCGGCGCCGTAGACCTCGGCCGGGCGGGCGGGGCCGAAGAGGTAGCCCTGGCCGGTCTCGCACCCCATCCCCCGGAGGTGCTGGAGCTGCTGGGGCGTCTCGATGCCCTCCGCCACGGTCGTCAGGTGCAGTGCCCGGGCGAGGCTCACGATGGCGTTGACGATCGCGGTGCTGTCCCTGCGCGCACCGACGCCCTCGATGAAGGAGCGGTCGACCTTGAGCGCCTCGACCGGGAGCCGCTCGAGGTACGCGAGCGACGAATAGCCGGAGCCGAAGTCGTCGACACCCAGGTGCAGGCCGAGGGCGCGCAGCGCGCCGAGGGCGCTCACCGCCGATTCCGCGTCCCGCATCAGGGTGCTCTCGGTGATCTCCAGCCACAGCGCGCCGGGCTGGATGCCGGTGTCGTGCAGCACGCGTGCCACCTCGTTCGGCAGGGCCGGCTCCGCCAGCTGGCGAGGCGACAGGTTCACGCTCATCGAGAGCGCGGGCGCGTCGGGCGAGGTCTGGTGCCAGCGCACGGCCTGGCGGCACGCCTCCTCGAGCGCCCAGGCGCCGAGCGGCACGATGAGGCCGGTCTCCTCGGCGAGGGGCACGAACTCCATCGGCGCCACCAGCCCGCGCTCCGGGTGCTCCCAGCGGATGAGCGCCTCGAAGCCGACGAGGCCTCCGTTCTCGAGGCTGATCATCGGCTGGTAGTACACGCGCATCTCGCCGCGCTCGATCGCGCGGTGGAGCGCGTTCCCGGTGCGCAGATCGTCGACCGCGCGGTGGTGGGTGCGGGCGTCGAACAGCTCGGAGCGGTCGCGTCCGTTGTCCTTGGCGCGGTACATCGCAGCATCGGCGTTGCGGAGCAGCGTCTCGGGGGAGTCGGATGCACCACCCGACAACGCGATGCCGATGCTGGCGGAGACGAACACCTCGCCCTCCATCAGGGCCACGGGGCGCGCGATGGCCTCGGACAACCGCTCGGCGACGAGCTCGGCGGTCTCCTCGCTGGTCACGTTGTGGCACAGGATCGTGAACTCGTCGCCGCCGAAACGGGCGACGATGTCGGTCGGGCCCATGGTGGCGCTCAGCCGGTCGGCGACCGCGACGAGCAGGCGGTCACCGGCCGAGTGACCGAGGCTGTCGTTCACCACCTTGAACCGGTCGAGGTCGAGGAACAGCACCGCGACGCGCTCGTGGCGCTGCTCGGCCCGTGCGAGCTCGCGTCCGAGCCGCTCCACGAAGTGCAGGCGGTTCGGCAGGCCGGTCAACGGATCGTGGATCGCCTGGTGCGCGAGGGCCTCGCCGCTCGCGCGGCGCTCGGCGATGTCCTCGATCTGGCTGACGAGATAGAGCGGCTGCCCGTTCACGTCGCGCACGAGCGACGCGCTCACCGACACCCACACGGGGTGTCCCTCGTGGTGCAGGTAGCGCTGTTCGAGCTGGCAGCTCGCGGTGTGCCCGGAGAGGAGGCGCACCATCGATTCGCGGCACATCTCGCGGTCGTCGGGATGGCTCAGGTCGAGGATCGACGACGCGAGCAGCTCGGACTCGCCGCGCCCGAGGATCTGCACGAGCGCCCGGTTCACGCGGAACAACCGCCCGTCGAGCGAGGTGAGCGCCATGCCGATCGGCGCGTGCTCGAACGCGCTGCGGAACCGCTCCTGAGCCTCGCGCAGCTCCGCTTCGGCCCGCCGGCGATCGGTGAGGTCGCGCGCGCTGATCACGATGCCCTCGACCGCAGGGTCGTCGAGCAGGTTGGTGGCCACCGCTTCCATGACCCGCCAGCTGCCGTCGGCGTGGCGCAGCCGAAGCTCGAGCCGATCGCCGTCCTTGCCCGCCCGGGTCAGGTCGAAGCCCTCCGCCGCGCTCTTGCGGTCGTCGGGATGGACGAGGTCGAAGACATCGGTGCCGATGAGGGGCTCGATGTCGAGGCCGAGGATCCGCTCGGTGACCGGGCTGGCGTAGACCAGGCGACCCCGGGGGTCGACGATGGCCATGATGTCGTTGGAGTCCCGGACCATCGCCCGGAAGCGGGCCTCGTTGCGTTCCAGGAGCTGGGTCACCTGGTCGACGGTGCGCGCCGCCCGGCGCCCCACCACCCGGGTGGAGACGATCGCCAGCACCACCATGGAGCTCAGGAGGAAGATCGCCAGGATCCCTTCGGCGTTCACCCCCGGTATGTCGGTACGTCGTTCCCCCCACCTTGAGCCGGGGCAGGGGTCGCGGGCTCAGGTGTGCCGTGTGTCGAGGAACGCGCGCACCACGGCTCGGGCGGCGACCGTGGGGGTGGTGGTGCCGGCCTCGACCTCGGCCTCGAGCTGCCGGGCCAGGGCCGCGGCCTCGTCGTCGGCCGCCAGGGCGTCGAGCAGCGAGTCGGTCACCTCGGACCACATCCAGTCGCGGTTCTGGCCGGCCCGCAGGCCCGCGAGGGCCTCCGCGACCGCCCCGCGGAACTCGTCGACCGCGGTCCAGACCTCCGCGATGCCCCCGCCGAGGAGGGCCGAGCAGGTGAGCACCTTCGGGGTCCAGGTCGGGATGCGCGGTCGTACGAGGTGGAGCGCCGCCGCGTAGTCGGCCGCGGTGCGGGCCGCGGTGGCGGCCAGGTCGCCGTCGGCCTTGTTGACCACGACGAGGTCGGCGAGCTCCATGATCCCGCGCTTGAGGCCCTGCAACTCGTCGCCGCCACCCGGCGCCACGAGCACGAGGAAGAGGTCGACCATCGCCGCGACCTTCACCTCGGACTGGCCGACCCCGACCGTTTCGACCAGCACGACGTCGAAGCCGGCGGCCTCGCACAGCAGCATCGCTTCCCGGGTCCGGCGGGCCACGCCCCCGAGCGTGCCACCCGTCGGTGACGGGCGTACGAACGCGTCCGGTGACCGGGTGAGCTGCTCCATCCGCGTCTTGTCCCCGAGGATGGAGCCGCCGCTGCGCGTGCTCGAAGGGTCGACGGCCAGCACCGCCACCCGGCGCCCGTCGGACACGAGATGGCCACCGAGTGCCTCGATGAACGTCGACTTGCCCGCACCCGGCGCGCCGGAGATCCCGACCCGTATCGAGTCGCCTGCGTGGGGGAGCACCTCGGCGAGCAGCGACTCGGCGTCGGCGCGGTGATCGGAGCGGGTCGACTCCACGAGGGTGATCGCGCGCGCCAGCGCGCGGCGGTCACCCTCCATGACCTGACGCCGCGAGCTCGCTCACGGTGCCGCCGGTGCGTTCAGGCGCGGCGGAGGAGACCGATGATCTCGGCCGCCGCCTTCGGGATGTTGGTACCCGGCCCGAAGATGGCCGCCACACCCGCCTCGCGCAGCTCGTCGTAGTCCTGCGCGGGGATCACTCCGCCCGCCACCACGAGGATGTCGTCGCCGCCCTGCTTGCGTAGCTGGGCGATGAGCTCCGGGATCAGGGTCTTGTGCCCCGCGGCCTGGCTCGACACGCCGACGAGGTGGACGTCGTTCTCTATCGCGTCGCGGGCGGCCTCTTCGGGCGTCTGGAACAGGGGTCCGACGTCGACGTCGAAGCCGAGATCGGCGAACGCGGTGGCGATCACCTTGGCGCCCCGGTCGTGGCCGTCCTGGCCGAGCTTGGCCACGAGGATCCGCGGTCGCCGACCCTCGGCGGCGGCGAACTCCTCGATCGCGGCGCGTACCGCTTCGTATCCCTCGTCGCCCTCGTAGGCCCCGCCGTACACGCCGGCGATGCTCCGGATCGTGGCCCGGTGGCGGGAGAACACCTCCTCGAGCGCATCCGAGATCTCGCCGACGGTCGCGCGCGGCCCGCGTGGCCTCGATCGAGAGCTCCAGGAGGTTCCCGGTGCCGGCCGCGCCCTCCCGGAGGCGATCCAGCGCGGCCTGGCAGCGCGCTTCGTCGCGCGTCGCCCGGAGTTGTGCGAGCCGCGCCGAGCTGCTGCTCGCGCACGCTGGCGTTGTCGACGTCGCGGACGTCGACGTGGCCTTCCTCGGCGAGCCGGTACTTGTTGACTCCGACGATCACCTCTTCGCCGCGGTCGACGGCGGCCTGCCGGCGAGCCGCGGCCTCCTCGATGCGGAGCTTGGGCATGCCCGACTCGACGGCCTTCGTCATGCCGCCGAGCGCCTCGACCTCCTCGATGAGCTTCCACGCCTCCTCGGCCAGGCTCGCGGTGAGGGCCTCGACGTAGTAGCTCCCGCCGAGCGGGTCGACCACCTTGGTGACACCGGTCTCCTCGGCCAGGATCAGCTGGGTGTTGCGGGCGATGCGGGCCGCGACCTCGCTGGGCAGCGCGATGGCCTCGTCGAAGGAGTTGGTGTGGAGGCTCTGCGTGCCGCCGAGCACCGCCGCCAGCGCTTCCACGGTGGTGCGAACGATGTTGTTGTAGGGGTCCTGTTCGGTGAGCGACACGCCCGAGGTCTGACAGTGCGTCCGCAGCATCGACGACCCCGGCTTCTGCGGGTCGAACTGACCGATGACGCGCGCCCACAGCAGCCGCGCCGCGCGCAGCTTCGCGACCTCCATGAAGAAGTTCATGCCGATGGCGAAGAAGAACGAGAGACGGCCCGCGAACTCGTCGATGGTGAGCCCCCGGGCGAGCGCCGCCCGCACGTACTCGAGCCCGTCGGCGATGGTGAAGGCGAGCTCCTGGACGGCCGTCGCACCGGCCTCCTGCATGTGGTAGCCCGAGATCGAGATCGAGTTGAACTTCGGCATGCGGCGCGACGTGTACTCGATGATGTCGGCCACGATCCGCATGCTGGGCTCGGGCGGATAGATGTAGGTGTTGCGGACCATGAACTCCTTGAGGATGTCGTTCTGGATGGTCCCGGCGAGCAGCGACTCGTCGACGCCCTGCTCCTCCGCGGCCACCACGTAGCCCGCGAGGATCGGCAGCACTGCGCCGTTCATCGTCATCGACACGGTCATCTTGTCGAGCGGGATGCCGTCGAAGAGGATCTTCATGTCCTCGACTGAATCGATCGCGACCCCGGCTTTGCCGACGTCGCCGACGACGCGGGGATGGTCGCTGTCGTAGCCGCGGTGGGTGGCGAGGTCGAAGGCCACCGAGAGGCCCATCTGGCCGGCGGCGAGGTTGGCCCGGTAGAACTCGTTGGACTCCTCGGCGGTGGAGAAGCCGGCGTACTGGCGGATCGTCCACGGTCGGTTGGTGTACATCGTGGCCCGGACGCCCCGCACGAACGGGTCGATCCCCGGGAGCGTGCCGACGCCCTCGAGGCCTTCGAGATCCTCCGCGGTGTACAGCGGCCGGACGGCGATGCCCTCGGGCGTGACCCAGGTCAGCTTGTCGAGGTCGCCCTTGGCCTCCTTGGCGGCCAGCGCTTCCCAGTCGGACCGAGTCGGACGTTCGGTGTCAGCCATGAGGGAAAGGGTACGGCCCCCTCTTCCCGGGCGTGAAGTTGGGCGCCGGCTTCAGCTCGCGCGCGACAGCTGCTCGGAAGCCGCGGCGGCCTCCTCGAGGGCCCGGCGGGCCGCAGCCACCCCCGCCCGGCCGACGGAGCGGGTGCGCGGCGTCGAGGCGCCACTCACCCCAGCTCACCCGGCCGGCCGGCGTGACCCGGCGGGTCCCGCCGAGGGTCGCCTTCCGGGGCTGCTTCCCGGTCTGGTTCCGGAACTGGCCGCGGGATGACTTCGGGGCTCTGGGTACCGGGGCGGGGGGCTCGACGAGTCGGAGTTGCGTGCTCACACCATGAGTATCCCCGGGGGGTGTGACAGTTATTCCCGAGGTGGCTGCCGCCGGCCGGGACCAGGCCCGGAGCCGGCCGGGAACAGGCCCGGAGCAGGCCCGGGAGGCCCGATGACCACGGCCGCCGAAGGGGTGGAGCCCCGTAGACTGGGAGGTGTGACCACGGTCGGCGCGTACCTGGACCATGCCGCGAGCACGCCGATGCGGCCCGAGGCCGTCGCGGCGATGGAGCCCTTCCTCCGGGACAGCTTCGGCAACCCGAGCGGGGGCCACGCCATCGCGCGTGCCGCCAAGACCGCGCTCGAGGAAGCCCGCGAGGAGATCGCCGGGCTGCTCGGGGCCCGCCCGGGTGAGGTCGTGTTCACCGGGGGTGGCACCGAGGCCGACAACCTCGCGGTGAAGGGCGCGGCGCCGGCGCGTGGCGCGAGGTGCACGGTGGAGGCGAACCGGGCCCATTGGTCGTGACCTCCGCCTTCGAGCACAAGGGCGTGCTGGCGTCGGTCGACCGCCTCGAGCGCGAGGGCTTCGCCGCGATCCGGATCGGCGCGGCGCCGACGGGGATCGTCGACGTCGAGGCCCTGCTCGGCGCGGTCGACGAACGCACCGCGGTGGTGTCGCTGATGCTCGTGAACAACGAGGTGGGCACGATCCAGCCCCTCGACGAGATCGTGGCCGGCGTACGCGAGCGTGCGCCGTTGGCGGTCGTGCACACCGACGCCGTCCAGGCGGTCCCGTGGCTCGACGTCGCGCGGGCCGCGGCCGGCGCCGACCTCGTCGCGATCTCGGCCCACAAGTTCGGCGGTCCGAAGGGGACGGGCGCCCTCGTGGTGCGCTCCGGGACCCGGATCGAACCGCTCATCGAAGGTGGGGGCCAGGAAGGTGGCTTGCGTTCGGGCACGTCGAACGTCGCCGGCGCGGTGGCCATGACCGCGGCCCTCCGCGCCACCTGCGCGGACCGCGACGCCGACATCGCCCGCGCCGGCCGTCTGCGCGACCGCCTGGTCGACGGCCTGACCGTCGCGATCCCCGAGACGTTCGAGAACGGTACGCGGGCAGCCAAGGTGGCAGGCAACGCGCACGTCGGCTTCCGTGGGATCGAGGCCGAGGCCCTGCTGGTCGCGCTCGACCGCGCCGGCGTGTACGCCGCCGCGGGATCGTCGTGCTCGTCGGGTGCCACCGAGCCGTCACACGTGCTCGCGGCGATGGGCCTCCCCCGTTCCGATGCGCTGGCGTCGATCCGGCTCAGCCTCGGATTCGCGTCGGTCGACTCCGACGTCGACGCCGTCCTGGCGGTGCTCCCCACCGAGGTGGCGCGCCTCCGGGCCGCCGGCGTCGCCGCGTGAGCCGGGCGCGCGTCCTCGTCGCGATGAGCGGCGGGGTGGATTCGTCGGTCGCAGCCGCGCTCCTGCGCGAACAGGGCTACGACGTCACCGGTGTCACGCTGAAGCTCTGGGGCGGTGAGTCCGACTCGGGGTGTTGCAGCGTCTCGGATGTCGAGGACGCCCGGCGGGTCGCCGCCCAACTCGAGATCCCGCACTACGTCTTCAACTTCACCGAGGAGTTCGACGCGGCCGTCGTGCGTCCCTACGTCGACGCCTACGCGAACGGTTCGACGCCCAACCCCTGTGTCGAGTGCAACCGCGCGATCAAATTCGGGCGGTTGCTCGAGCGCGCCGATGCGCTCGGCGTCGACCACCTGGCGACCGGTCACCACGCGCGGGTGGCGCTCGACGGCGACGGCGACGGCGGATACCGGCTGCTCCGCGGTGTCGACACGGCCAAGGACCAGTCGTACGTGCTCTACATGCTCGGCCAGCGCGAGTTGGCCCGCGCGCTGTTCCCGGTGGGAGAGCTCACGAAGGTCGCCGTGCGTGAGCACGCGGCGCGCCTCGGGCTCCGCACCGCGCAGAAGCCGGAGAGCATGGACGTGTGCTTCATCACGCGGGGAGGACGCGAAGCGTTCCTCGCGGCCCGCGCGCCTGCACGCGCCGGCGCGATCGTCGACACCGCCGGCTCGACCGTCGGCGACCACCGCGGCGTCGCCGGCTTCACGATCGGGCAGCGGCGCGGGCTCGGGGTCGCGACCGGCGAGCGGCGCTACGTCGTCGACGTCGACGCGCCCTCCGCGACCGTCACCATCGGTACGCGCACCGACTTGTTGCGTGACGCGGTCGAGCTGCGCGACCTGACCTTCGTACGCGGACGACCGGGCGCGGGCGTGCTGTCGGCCCAGGTCCGGGCCCATGGTGGGCCGGTCGAGGTGCGGCTCGAGGCCGCGACCGTCCGCTTCCGGCGTCCCGAGCCGCGGGTCGCCCCGGGGCAGGTGGTCGCGCTGTACGACGGCGACGCGCTCGTCGGAGGTGGGATCGCTACCTGACCGGCGCTCGCACGGGCAGCCGGCGCCGGGCGGCGAGCGCCAACATCTCGTCGCGGCGTACCACCGCCACGAGGATCTCGTCGGTCGTGACCGTGACCCCACCGCGGCGGCCGCGCGAGGCCCGCACCAGGTCGATCTCCTCGTCGAAGCGCACGGAGACCGATCCCGCGCTCGCGCCCAGGCGCAGGTCCAGCACCTCCGGTGGAGCTGCGGTGGCGGGCTCGGGTGCGACGTGGCGGACGTGTTCCCGGAGGAACAGGGTCGGGTCGGCGAGGGTCAGCGGGTCGACGACGACGAACCCGGCCGGCACGAGCACAGCCCAGCGACGCGCCAGCGACACGAGTGACCGGCTGAGTACGAACACGAGCCCGGCGCCGAGCACGAGGGCGAGCAGGCCGAGTACGAGGTCGCCGTCGGCCAGCAGCAGCACGGGCGCGATGATGCCGCCGGCGACGAGCGCGCGCGCGAGCGGGAGCGGGCCGAGGAACAGCGCCGGCGGGGTGCGGAGCGGGAAGCGCTGCTCGCTGCCGTAGGCCGACGCGTTCGCGGCTGCCGACGCGAGGTCGGGTCCGGACGCGAGGAGCGCGGCACAGGAAGGTCGCGACGATCGCGCCGACGATCGCGACGGTCGAACCGGACGTGTCGATCGCGGCCAGGATCGCGCCGACGGCGAACGCGGGTGCGATCACGCGGAGCGCGGTGAGGGTCTCGGGTCGCGGGGCGAGCGTGGCGAGGAGACCCGTGGCCCACGCCAGCCAGAGCAAGGTCGCTGCGGCGATCCGCGGCGCGTCGGACCACGACTCGATCGCGGTCGAGGCAGCCGGACCCGCGGTCAACGGAAGCGTCACCCACGCGACGCGCATCAACCAGAGCAAGGGGGGACGAGCCAGGACCACTCCGTTCGCGACACGCGCGCCCGCTTGGAGCACGCGTCGGGACCGTCCGTATAGTACGGGCCCATGACGCCGATCCTCCGAGCGCCGGTGCTCGTTCCCGGTGTCGCGAACGGGCATCGGGAGCCTGCCCCACGACGATCCGGTTGCTGCCGCCGAGCTGGTGCTCCGGTGCCTGCCCGAGCTCCCGGCGGCGCCGCAGCTGCCGGCGCGCGACCCACGCGAAGGCATGATCGCGCAGTGGTTGGGTGCGCTCCCGGAGGTCACCGTCGACGGCCGGGGCTCGGTCGAGGTGGCCGGCGCGTCGGACGCCGCGCCCGAGTGCGAGTTCGACTCCGGCGCGCACACCGGCCTGCGCGCGTTCCTCGACGTCGCCGCCGCGCGCGACACGCCACCCGTGCGGCTCAAGGTGCAGTTGACGGGGCCGCTCACACTGGGTGTCGCGCTCGAGGCCGCGGGCATGCCGACGAAGCGCGCGTTCCGGCGCGCGGCCGAGGTCACTCGCGCGTGGTCGGTGGCGATCGAGGGCCTGGTCGCCGCCCGTCTCCCACACGCCGGACTGGTCCTCTTCTTCGACGAACCGGCGCTGGTGTCCTGGCGCGGCGGTGAAGGTCCACTCGATCGCGAGTCCGCCATCGACGTGCTCTCGGGCGCGCTGGCGGCGGTCGACTGCGTCACCGGCGTCCACGTGTGTGGCGACGGAGACGTCGGGCTCGCGCTGGAAGCGGGCCCGCAGGTCCTCGGGGTCGAGGTGGGCGACGCCCTCGTACGCGACACGGTGGCGCTCGCGCGGTTCCTCGACGGCGACGGCTGGATCGCGTGGGGTGCGGTTCCCACCGATCGCCCCGTCGGCGAGTCGGCCGATCCGCACTGGCGCGAGCTGGTCCGGGTCTGGTGCGACCTCACACGACGGGGGTGCGACCCGGTGCCGCTGCGCACGCGGGGCCTGATCACCCCGGCGTGTGGGCTGGCGGGGTACGGTGCCTCCCAAGCCGAGAGGGTGCTCGGCATCGCACGCGAACTGGCGTCCCGGGTGCACGACCAGGCTGTCGCCGCGCGACTGACCCTGGGAGCCTGACGTGGAGACCACTTCGTACCGCTACTGCGGGGTGTGCGGCCAGCCGCTCGAACCGGGCGCGACCGTCTGCGGGAACTGCGGTGCGGCGGTCGACGCCACCGGTCCGGTCGCCGGCGATGCCGGTGAGGCCACCGGCGACTCGACCATGGCGATGCCCGCCGCCGCGGCTGGCGCCGCCGGAGGTGCCGCCGTGGGTGGTGGTGGTGGCGGCGGCGGCGGCGGTGGTGAGCCGCCGTCGGAGGACGACGACGAAGGCATGTCGGCGGGGATGCGCTGGCTCATCGCGGCCGTCGTCATCCTGCTCATCATCCTCCTCGGCGTGATCCTCGCCCTGTTGCTCTCCAACGACAACGGCAGCAACAAGCCGTCGACGACGACCACGTCGTCGACCACCTCGACGAGCTCGACCACGACGAGCTCGACCACGACGTCGACGACCGCGCCCACCACGACCACGACCACGCCGCCGACGACGACGACCACGCCCCCCACCACGACCACGACCACGCCGCCGACCACCACGAGTACGACGACGACGACCACGCCGTAGACGTCGTACCCGGTCGGTAGATTGCGGGTGATGGCCCGCGCAACCGGAGCAGTGCCCGACGACGTCGCGGCGCGCGCCGCCGACCTGGCGGCGGAGATCCGGTACCACCGTGAGCGGTACTACCGCGACGACGAACCCGAGGTCTCCGACGCCGAGTTCGACGAGCTCGGTGCGTGGGCTCGCGACGCTCGCGCAGCAGTACCCCGCGCTCGACGCGGCAGACTCGCCGCTCGCCGAGGTCGGCGCGCCGCCGTCGGCGACGTTCGCCCCGGTGCGCCACGTGGTCGCCATGCTGTCGCTCGACAACGCCTTCGATCGTGAGGAGCTCGACGCCTGGCACGCCCGCATCGAACGTGTCATCACCGATCCCGTCACGTTCGTCGGCGAGCCCAAGCTCGACGGTCTCGCCATCTCGTTGCTCTACGAGGACGGCCAACTGGTGCGCGGCGCGACGCGCGGCGACGGCGAGGTCGGCGAGGACGTCACCGCCAACGTCGCGACCATCGCCGCGATCCCGGGGCGACTGCGAGGTCGGCAACCTCCCCGCACGCCTCGAAGTGCGCGGCGAGGTCTTCATGCCGCTCGCGTCGTTCGAGGAGCTCAACCGGCGTCAGGGTGAGGCCGGCGACCGGTTGTTCGCCAACCCGCGGAACGCGGCTGCGGGGAGCCTCCGGCAGAAGGATCCGCGCGGTCACGGCGTCTCGCGACCTCGCGTTCGACGCGTACCAGCTCGGGGTGCAGGACGGCGGGCCCGTGCTGCAGGTCGCACCACGAGACGTTGGAGTGGCTGCGCGACCTCGGTCTGCCGGTGAACGAGCACATCGAGCGGCTCGGCGACGCTCGACGCCGTCGTACGGGTTCTGTGAGACGCGTCGAGGAGCATCGCCACTCGTTCGGCTACGAGATCGACGGCGCGGTGATCAAGGTCGACGACCTCGCGCAGCGCGCCGAGTTGGGCTCGACCAGCCAGCGCGCCGCGATGGGCGATCGCCTACAAGTTCCCGCCCGAGGAGAAGACCACGGTGCTGCGCAAGATCATGGTGAGCATCGGCCGCACAGGCCGCGCCACACCGTTCGCGCAGCTCGAGCCGGTGTTCGTGGGGGGCTCGACGGTCGGCCTGGCCACCCTCCACAACGAGGACGAGGTCGCCCGTAAAGACGTGCGCGTCGGCGACACCGTCATCGTGCGCAAGGCCGGCGACGTGATCCCCGAGGTCGTCGGCCCGGTGCTCGCCGAAGCGCAAGCGGGGCGCGCGGAAGTGGAAGTTCCCGACCGAGTGCCCGGTCTGTCGCGCAGCCGCTCGTGCGGCTCGAGGGCGAAGCCGACCACCGCTGCGTCAACTTCGACTGCCCCGCGCAGCGGGTCCAGCGCATCGTGTTCTTCGCCGGGCGCTCGGCCGATGGACATCGAGGGCCTCGGCGAGGAGCGGGTCATCCAGTTCGTCGACGCGGGCCTGCTCAGCGACGCCGCCGACGTGTACTCCCTCACGGTCGGCCAGCTCGTGCCGCTGGAGCGGATCGGCGAACGCTCGGCCCAGCTCCTCGTCGTCGGCGATCGACGCGTCGCGTGCGCGACCGCTGGCGAAGCTGCTCGTCGGCCTGGGGATCCGCCACGTGGGACCGAGCGCGGCGATCGCGCTGGCCCGGGAGCTCGGCGGCCTCGACGCGATCGCGTCGGCGTCGGTCGAGGAGCTCGCGGCGGTGCCCGGGGTCGGCGGCGTGATCGCCGAGAGCGTGCGAGCGTTCTTCGCCAACCGAGCGCAATCGTGCGTTGGTGGAGAAGCTCCGCGGCGGCCGGCGTGAACTTCACCGGTCCGGAGCGGCTCGCGGCCCCGGCCCAGGGGCCGTCGCTCGCAGGGCTCACCTTCGTGCTCACGGGCACGTTGCCGACGATGACCCGCGAGGAGGCCCAGGCCGAGATGGAGGCACGCGGGCGGCAAGGTCACGAGCAGCGTCTCGAAGAAGACGAGCTACGTGGTGGTGGGCGAGAGCCCGGGGTCGAAGCTCGCCAAGGCGGAGCAACTCGGCGTCGCGACCATCGGCGAAGCCGAGCTGCGCGACCTGCTCGACCGCGGCCCGAGTTGACCTCCCGGGGTTGGGACGCGCCGCTCGTCGCGACCTAGCCTCGGGCGGCCCCCGGTGACGGAGCCGGGCGCACGACCAATCGAGGGGAGACGGTTGCATGGCTGACGACTCGGTGATCGGGAAGCGGTATCCGGGCTACGAATTCGAGATCGAACGCGGCAAGGTGCGCGAGTTCGCGCGAGCCACGATGTCGCGCAATCCCGACTACCTGGACGATCCGGCGCCGGTGATCCCACCGACGTTCTTCATGGCGTCGGGGTTCTGGGCACCCGAGGGCCTCGAGAACCCGGTGGCGTCGCTCAACATCAGCCTCGCCCGGTTGTTGCACGGCGGCCAGGAGTTCGTGTTCTTCGGGCCGCCCCCGCGCGCCGGGACCAAGCTCACGACGGAGTCGTGGGTGGACGCGATCTACGAGAAGGAAGGCAAGCGTGGCGGCACGATGCGCTTCGCCGAGATGGTCACCGAGTACCGCGACGTGCACGGCAAGGTCGTGGCCGAGTCGCGTACGACGATGATCGAGACGGGCAAGGCGCCGACGGAGGGTTCGTGATGACGAGTCTGGGACGATCTCCACGAAGGGAGCGCGCCCGAGGCGCGCGAGTACGGCCCCATCACCCGGACCGACATGGTGCGCTACCAGGGCGCGTCGGGTGACTTCAACCCGATCCACCACGACGAGGAATTCGCCAAGTCGGCGGGTTACCCGTCGGTGTTCTCGGTGGGCATGCTCCAGGCCGGCATCTCGGCGTCCTTCGCGACCGACTGGCTCGGCGCCGCCAACGTGCGCCGGTACGCGGTCCAGTTCCGTGAGCAGGTGTGGCCGGGCGACCACGTCGTGTGCTCGGGCAAGGTCACGCGGCGCTACGAGGACGCGGGTGAGCGCAAGGTCGACGTGGAGCTGCTCTGCACCCGGGTCGAGTCGGGTGGGGCCGCGATCAAGGGCGAGGCCACGTTCGTCGTCGCGTGACGGTCTCGATGAGCCGCGCGGCAAGAGCTCAGGGCTGCGGCGCCGATAGCGTCCCGGCCGCTCGTCGCCGTCGACCGTCCCCTCCCGGAACCGGCGCCCGGCGAGGTCCGGCTGCGTGTCGTACGCGTGCGGATGCTGCCGCACCGACCTTCACGTGGTCGAGGGCGATCTGGCGTTGCCGCGCCTGCCGATCGTCCCCGGCCACCAGGTCGTCGGCGTCGTCGACGCGCTCGGCGACGGATGCTCCGTGCTGGCCGTGGGCGACCGGGTCGGGGTCGCGTGGCTGCACCACACGTGCGGGCGCTGCGAGTTCTGCGCCCGGGGCGAGGAGAACCTGTGCATCGCCGCGGACTTCACCGGGTGGACGGTCGACGGCGGGTACGCGGACGCGGTGACGGTGCCCGAGGCGTTCGCGGTGCGGCTCCCGGCCGATCTGGGTGATCTCGAAGCCGCTCCGCTGCTGTGCGCGGGAGTGATCGGCTACCGGGCGCTGCGGCGTGCCGAGGTCGCGCCCGGTGACCGCGTCGCGCTCCTCGGCTTCGGTGCGTCGGCCCACCTCGCCCTCCAGGTGCTGCAGCACTGGGGTTGCGAGGTGGTGGTGATGACCCGCGGCGAGCAGCACCGCGCGCTGGCGCGCGACCTCGGTGCTGCGCTGGGTCGGCGCCGCGGCCGACGCACCTCCCGAACCTTGCGACCGCGCCGTGGTGTTCGCGCCCGCGGGTGAGTTGGTGCCGGTCGCGCTCGCCGCGGTGCGGCCGGGCGGCACGGTGAGCCTCGCGGGGATCCACATGAGCGAGATCCCGGCGATGCCGTACGACCTGCTCTGGCACGAGCGCAGCCTGCGCTCGGTGGCCAACATGACCCGCGCCGACGCGCAGGAGTTCATGGACCTCGCGGCCGTCGCGGGCGTCCGCAGCGAGTTCGAGACGTTCCCGTTCGAGGCGGCCAACGACGCGCTCCTCGCGATCGAGTCCGACGCGGTCCGGGGCGCCGCGGTGCTGCAGATCGGCTGAGGTCAGGCTTTGACCTGGAAGCTCCAGGCATAGCTCGTGGGGTGAGCGGGCCGGCCGCCGATGCGGGTCTTGGACCAGTACAGGACGACGACGTCGTTCTGGCCGCTCGGGAACTTCGTGATCTCCTTGCCCGGTCCGGGGCGGAAACTGATCTGGCCGAGCTCGACCACGCGGTCGAGCTGATCCTCCGGGATCTCGACGTAGGCACCGGCCTTCTTGATGAGGAGCACGCCGGTCAGGCTGTCGTCGAGGTCGACGGTGATCGTGTCGATGGGGCCGGCGATGGAGCCCGGCTCGGGGCTGACCGACTGCACGACGGCGGGGAGCGGGTTGGCGCCGCCCGGGCTCGTATCGGAGTTGTCGAGCAGCAGGATCCCGAGGTTGAGCACTGCCAACAGGGCGACGGCGACGATCGCGACGCGTCCCGGGTGCCGGAAGAGCTTGCGTGTGGCGGCGTGGGATCCCGTCGCACCGGGTGTGTCGGCCATCGCGTGCGAGGCTAACGCCGCGACCACCCGGCTCCGTCATCGCCCCCGGCCCGACGGGTGACGAGGCGCGCGTGCCGCGACATCGCGAACCCCGGCCGGTACCGTGACCCGATGGCGATCAGTGGCGTCGCCGATCTCACCGGCCGTGTGCTCGCCGCCCGGTATCGATTGCTCGCTCCCATCGGCGCGGGCGCGAGCGGTCGCGTCTACGTGGCCGACGATGTCCGGCTCAAGCGGCGCGTCGGCGTCAAGGTCCTGCACCTCGCGCTGGCGGAGGATGCGGGCTTCCTGCGTCGTTTCCGGGCCGAGGCCCAGGTCGCGGCATCGCTGAACCATCCGAACGTGATGGCCGTCTACGACTGGGGCGAGGACGACGTCCCGTTCATGGTGCTCGAGCTGCTCACCGGTGGCAGCCTGCGTGGACTCCTCGACGCCGGGGCACGGCTGAGCCCGTCGCAGGCAGCCCACGTCGGCCGGCAGGTGAGCAGCGCGCTCGAGTACGCGCACGCCCGCGGTGTGGTGCACCGCGACATCAAGCCTGCGAACCTGCTCTTCGATGAGCACGGGATCGTGCGGGTGGCGGATTTCGGGCTGGCGCGCGCACTCGCCGAGGCGAGTTGGACGGAACCCGCGGGCGCGGTCGTCGGCACCGCGCGCTACGCGGCGCCCGAACAGGTGACGGGCGCGCCACTCGACGGGCGCGCCGATCTCTATTCGCTCGCGGTCGTGCTGGTCGAGGCGGTCACCGGCGCGGTCCCCGCGGTCGCGGACACCGCGATGGGCACGCTCGCGGCGCGGACGCACACGCCACTGGTCGCGCCGATCGAGCTGGGCCGGCTCGGGCCCGTCGTCGAACGGGCCGGTCGCCCCGACCCCGCCGAGCGCTATCCCGACGCGGCCACCATGCGGGCGGCTCTCGCCGATGCGGCGCGCGCGCTCCCGCCGCCGCAACCGCTGCCGCTCGCGGGCCTCGGAGGCGAGATCGACGGCGGCGATCCCACGCAGATCGGGCGTTCGCCCCGCCTCTTCGACCAGGATGCGCCCGCGCGCCCGGCGCCGGAGCTCGAAGTCGTCCCCCGGCGCAAGACGCGCACGCCCGGCAGCCCGCGGTGGGTCCCGGTCGTGGTGCTGGCAGCCATCCTCCTCGCCCTGCTGGGCGGGGGCGTGGCGCTGGCGGCCGGGACCGGCGGGGGCACCGTCGCCGTCCCTTCGTTGGTCGGGCTCACGTCGCAGTCGGCCACCGAGAAGGTCGCCGCGTTGGGGCTGAGCCTGAAGATCACGCAACGCGAGGCCGACGACCCCAAGGACGTCGTCATCGGCCAGCAGCCCGCGCCCGGCTCGTTCGTCGACGAGAGCGGGTCGGTCGAGCTCGTCGTGTCGCGGGGGCCGCCACCGGTGACGGTGCCCGGCGTCAGCGGTCAGGCGCCCGCCGACGCCCAAACCGCGCTCGAGCAGGCGGGCTTCGCGGTCGTGGTCAAGCGCCAGTTCGACGAGACGGTGCCCGTCGATGGCGTGATCGGCACCGATCCGGCCGGCGGTACCCCGGCGCCGCGCGACTCGACCGTGCAGCTGCTCGTGAGCGACGGTCCGGCGCCGGTCGCGGTGCCGGACGAGAGCGGCAAGCCGTTCGACGAGGCTTCGCAGGTCCTGAGCGCGCTCGGATTCACGGTGGCGCGGGCCGACGACTTCCACGCGACCGTGCCGTCGGGGAAGGTGATCGGCACCGATCCGGCGGCCGGCCAGTCGGCGCCCCGCGGCTCGCAGGTGACCATCCACGTGAGCAAGGGCCCCGAGATGGTGAAGGTCCCCAACCTCGTGGGCCAGACCCTCGATGCCGCCACCCAGCTCCTGGAGTCGCAGGGCTTCCAGGTCGACACGCAGAGCTACCTGCCGGGCCGTCTGGTCCGGGCGCAGGATCCCGCCGCGGGGACGTCGGTCGACAAGGGGACCAAGGTCACGCTCTTCTTCTAGGTGCTTCCCCGACGTGCCCGGCTGCGCGTGCAACCGCTGCGCGCTCTATTGTCCCGCCGTCCGCAACGAGGGGAAACGAACGATGGGTGCATTGGACGGCCGGGTAGCGATCATCACCGGAGCGGGGCGCGGCCTCGGTCGGGAGCACGCGCTCGTTGTTCGCCTGTGAGGGCGCGAAGGTCGTCGTCAACGACCTCGGCGGCGACCAACAGGGCACCGGAGCCGACCCCACACCCGCGCAGCAGACGGTTGAGGACATCAAGGCGATGGGGGGTGAGGCGGTCGTCAACGGCGAGGATGTCGCCGACTGGGAGGGCGCGAAGCGACTGGTCGACCAGGCCGTCGAGACCTTCGGCGATCTCCACGTGCTCGTCAACAACGCGGGCATCCTGCGCGACCGGGTCGTCGTCAACATGACCGAGGCCGAGTGGGACGTCGTCGTCAACGTCCACCTGAAGGGTCACTTCGCGCCGTCGCACCACGCGGCCGTGTACTGGCGGGAGCAGACCAAGGCGGGCAGGGACGTCAACGCGTCGATCGTGAACACCACCTCGACCTCGGGCCTGTTCTCGAACCCCGGTCAGGCGAACTACAACTCCGCCAAGTCGGGCATCGCCACGCTGTCGCAGGTGATGGCGAAGGAGCTGGTGCGCTACGGCGTCCGGTCGAACGCGATCGCGCCCGCTGCCCGAACCCGCCTGACGATGTCGACGCCGGGCGTCGGTGAGTCCATGGCCGCGCCCGAGGATCCCGACGTCTTCGACGCGTTCGACCCGGCCAACGTGTCGCCGATGGTCGCGTACCTCGCGACCGCCGACTGTCCGTTCACCGGCGAGACGTTCTTCGTCTTCGGTGGCATGGTGCAACGGGTCCAGACGTGGTTGCTCGCCGAGGTGATCGAGCAGCCGGACCGCTGGACGATCGAGGACCTCGCGGCCCGGGCCGGCGACCTGGCGTCGACCCTTCCCGTCGAGGAGGGCTTCATGGGCTTCCCGGCGATCAAGGGCATGGACCCGCCGCGCTCGAGGAGCGCGTGACGTGCCCGGCACCTCGGCGTCTGCTGCGTGGGCGGAGGCGCGAGCCTCCTGGAACTGGGAGGGATCCATGCGACGACCCGCGCACGGCGCGACCTCGAGACCGGGCCCGTGCCGGCCGGCGAGTGGCTACGGGCGGGCGGTCGGTCGACCCGGACCGCACGCGGTCGCGTCGGTGATCGACGTGATCCCGGCCACCGACGTGGCGCGCGCCGTTCGATCCGGGGTGGTTCTCGGAGCCTCCGGCCGGCGTCGATGCGCCGGCCCCGGTCAATCCGTGATCTCGGACAACGCCTCGGCGAGGCCGGGCGCGCCCGGGCCGGTACCGGCCACCTGGGCCGCCATCAGCTTGGTGAGGTCGCCCTGGACCTTCACCTTCCCGTCCATGAACGCCTGCATCCCCGCCTGCGGGTTGCCGCTCATGAAGATCTCGTAGGCGGTCGTGTAGTCGGTCGTGAGCGTGAGGTCCGCTTCGTCGTGGTGACCGGCGCCCCAGTCGGCGCGGCCGCCGCGCGTCCGATGTGCAGACGCCGATCGTCGCCGAAGGGTGTCTCGGTCACGACGAGGTTCATGGTCAGCTCCGCGTGCGGCGGGATCTCCACGTCTCGGGCGTCGACGATCGCGTGGACCGCGACGAGCCAGTCGTCGGAGAGGAACTGGTAGGTCGCCACGGTGGCATCGTAGCCAAGGGGTCGGGACTCCTAGACTCGTCGTCATGTCCCGCTTGACGCGCGCCGATGTCGAGCACGTCGCGCAACTTGCCCGTCTCGCGCTCACCGACGACGAGATCGAGCACTTCACCGAGCAGCTCGGCGTGATCCTCGACCACTCGGCGCAGGTCGCCGCGCTCGACACGCGTGACGTACCCCCCACTGCGCACCCATTGCCGTTGGTCAACGTGCTCCGCGCCGACGAGGTGCGCCCGAGCCTCCCGCGCGAGGAGGTGCTGGCCATGGCCCCCGCAGCCGAGGACGGCCGCTTTCGGGTGCCGCGCATCCTCGACGCGCCATGAGCGCAGCGTCGAGAGCGGGAAGCATGACCGCAGCGGAGCTCGCCGCGGCGATCCGGTCCGGGTCGCGGCGGGCGCGCGAGACGGTCGACGAGCACCTGGCCGTCGTCGAGGCGCGCGACGACGAGCTGCACGCCTGCAACCTGGTGACCGCCGACGCCGCGCGTGCCGCCGCGGATGCGGTCGACGCGGCCGTCGCGCGGGGCGAGGATCCGGGGCCGTTGGCCGGGGTCCCGATCGTGCTCAAGGACAACCTCTGCACCCGTGGTGTACCCACCACGTGCTCGTCGAAGATCCTCGAGGGCTGGCGCCCGCCCTACACCGCGACGGTCGTGGACCGCGTGCTGGCCGCGGGGGCGGTGCCGGTGGCGAAGACCAACCTCGACGAATTCGCGATGGGCTCGTCGACCGAGAACTCCGGCGTTCGGCCCCACGCGCAACCCGCGCGACCCGTCACGCGTGCCGGGAGGTTCGAGCGGGGGCTCGGCTGCCGCGGTCGCGGCCGGGTACGCGCCGCTCGGCCTCGGCTCCGACACCGGCGGCTCGATCCGCCAGCCCGCCGCGCTCTGTGGAGTCGTGGGCGTCAAACCCACCTATGGGTTGGTGTCGCGCTACGGGTTGATCGTGTTCGCCAGCTCGCTCGACCAGATCGGACCGTTCGCGACGACGGTCACCGACGCCGCCCTCCTCCTCGATGCCATCGCCGGCCACGATCCGCTCGACTCCACGTCGATCCCCGCGGCCTACGAGCCGGTCGGTCCCGTGGTCGAGCGCGGGGTCGACGGCCTGCGGATCGCCATCGTCGACGAGCTGGTGGAGGGCGATGGGTTCCAGGCGGAGGTGCTCACCGCGGTCGACGACGCCGCCCGCGCGCTGGAGAAGGCCGGTGCCACCGTCAACCGGGTCAGCGTGCCCAGCGTGCGGTACGGGCTGTCGGCCTACTACGTGATCGCGCCGGCCGAGGCGTCGTCGAACCTCGCCCGCTACGACGGAGTGCGCTACGGCCTCCGCGTCGACGGGGCCGACGTGGCCGCCATGAACGCCCGCACGCGCGACGCGGGGTTCGGGCCCGAGGTGAAGCGGCGCATCATGCTCGGCACGTACGCGCTGTCGGCGGGTTACTACGACGCGTTCTACGGCCAGGCGCAACGGGTGCGCACGCTCATCATCCGTGACTTCGCGCGTGCCTACGAGCAGTACGACGCGCTGCTGTCGCCGACGTCGCCGACGGTCGCGTTCGAGCTGGGCGCCAAGTCGGCCGACCCGCTCGCCATGTATCTCTCCGACGTGTGCACGATCCCCACGAACCTGGCCGGGCACGCGGCGATCAGCGTGCCGTACGGCACCGGCGAGGGTGGGCTCCCTATCGGCGTGCAGGTGCTGGCGCCGGCCTTGGGCGAGCCGGTGATGTTCCGCGTCGGCGCGCGCCCTGGAGGAGTCGGCATCATGACGGCGACCGACCGGTCGACGCAGTACGAGGCGGTGATGGGCCTCGAGGTCCACTGCGAGCTCTCCACCGCGACCAAGCTGTTCTGCGGATGTCCCAACGAGTTCGGTGCGGAGCCGAACACCCACGTGTGCCCGGTGTGCCTCGGTCTCCCCGGCTCGCTCCCGGTGTTGAACGAGCGCACGGTGGAGTTCGCGTTGCGCCTCGCCGAGGCGGTGCACCTCCGTGTGCCCGAGCAGTCGACGTTCTCGCGCAAGAACTACTTCTATCCCGACATGCCGAAGGACTACCAGGTCTCCCAGTACGACGAGCCGATCACCGTCGACGGGTGGATCGAGATCGACGGCGTGCGGATCGGCATCGAGCGTGCCCATCTCGAGGAGGACACCGGCAAGACCGTCCACATCGGCGGCGGTGGCCGCATCCACGAGGCCGACCACTCCCTGGTCGACTACAACCGCGCCGGCGTGCCGCTGATGGAGATCGTGAGCCGCCCCGACATCCGCAGCGCCGAGCAGGCGCGGGCCTACGTGTCGGAGCTGAGATCGGTGCTCCAGGCCATCGGCGTGTCCGACGTGAAGATGGAAGAGGGTTCGATGCGCGTCGACGCCAACGTGTCGGTGCGACCGGTCGGCACGTCGGAGCTCGGCGTGAAGGTCGAGGTCAAGAACATGAACTCGCTCCGCTCGCTCGGGCGGGCCATCGAGTACGAGGTCGAGCGCCAGATCGCCGCGATCGAGGCGGGCGAGCGGCTGGCCCAGGAGACCCGGCACTGGGACGAAGCGGACGGCCGGACGCACTCGATGCGTAGCAAGGAGGGCTCGTCGGACTACCGCTACTTCCCGGAGCCCGATCTCGTACCGGTGGCGCCCACCGCCGAGATGCGCGCCGAGGTGAAGGCATCGATGCCCGAGCTCCCCGCCGCCCGCCGGGCCCGGCTGCAGGAGGCCTGGGGGATCGGTGAGCCGGAGGCCCGGGTCCTGGTGGCCACCCCCGGTCTGGCCGAGTACGCCGAAGCGGCGGTCGAGGCGCTCGACGGCGGCACGCCGAAGGACGTCGTCAAATGGGCGAACGGCGAGGTGCTGGGGCACCTCAACGAATCGGGGCTCGCCCCGGCGGTGCTGCCGCTCGCGCCCGACGGTCTCGCCGAGCTGGTGGGCCTCGTCGACGCCGGGGTGATCTCCCGCAGCCAGGCCAAGGACGTCCTCGGTGAGTGCCTCGCGCTCCCGAAGCGACCGAAGCAGGTCGTCGAGGAGCGGGGACTGTCGCAGGTGAGCGACGCCGGCGAGCTCGGTCGGGTGGTGGACGACGTGCTGGCCGCGAATGCGGACGCGGTCGAGGAGTGGCGCGTCGGCGACGACAAGGTCCGCAAGAAGAAGCGCGGGTTCCTCATGGGCGAGGCGATGAAGGCGCTCGCGGGGCAGGGCAACCCCAAGGTGGTAAGCCAACTCCTCGACGAGCACCTCGGCCCGTAACCGTCACACCCCGCCGCTTTCATTGCGGCATGGTGGTCGCAGGGCGAGACCTGGTACGCAACGAATCGGCGGTGCACCGGCTCGCGGGCGAGCAGTTCGGTGTCGTGAGCCGCGTGCAGGCACTGGCGAAGGGCCTCTCGGCCCAAGCGATCTCGCGGCGGGTCACACGCGGGACGTGGGAGCGGGTCATGCCGGGCGTGTACGGCGTGGTCGGCGCACCGGCGTCGGAGCGGCGCGGGATCATGGCGGCGGCACTGTGGGCCGGTGACGGTTCGGTCGTCTCGCACGGCACTGCGGGTGTGCTCTGGGGCATCGAGGGAGCGCGGGCCCGGAAGGTCGAGCTCTGGGTCCCGTTGCCGCGCGATCCGCGGCACGACCGGGTGGTGGTGCACCGGGGAACACGCGTCGACCGCGCCGATCGCACCGCACTCGGCCCGATCCCGGTCACCACTGCGATCCGGACGCTCATCGATCTGTCGGGCCGCATGGAAGACGACCGCCTGGTGGGAGCGATGGAGAGCGTGTTCCGTCAGCAGCTCGGCACCCCGGAGCGCCTGGCCGCGCGCCTCGAGGCGCTCGGCGGTTCCGGGCGACCGGGCGCGGCGCGCCTCGAACGGCTCCTGGAGCGGCGCGGTGACGGTCGTCCGCTGGAGTCCACGCTCGAGGGGAAGGTCTGGTTGCTCTTGCAGCGTTCCGGTTCCCGGCTTCCCGCGCGTCAGCACTGGGTGCAGACGCCGGGTGGCCGGTACCGCCTCGACTTCGCGTGGCCGGACCGGAAGCTCGGGCTCGAAGCCGACGGCTGGGAACACCACGGCGATCGGCTCGCGTTCGGGAAGGACCGCGAACGGCTGTCCGAGATGGTGGCGATGGGGTGGCGGGTGCTTCTCGTGACGTGGGACATCGGCACCCGCCAGCCGGAACGCGTCGTCCGGTGGGTCGAGATGGCGCTCGCTGCGTGATTCACTGCGGCGTCAGTGTCGAAATCCGGGTCTGACGACGCAATGAATCAGTCCATGGGCACCTTGCGGACGATGCGACCGTCGATGCGCTCGAAGATCTCGTCGAGGCTGTGACCGGTGACGGTGAGCCCGTGGTTGCGCTGGCCGACGACGGCGCGTGACGGGTCGGGGGCGCCGCGGACGAGCTCGGCCACCGATTCGGCCAACTCGACCGTGCCGCAGGGGTAGTTGATCTCGGTGGCGACGGTGCCCTCGATCCACGCGTGCACGTGGAGAATGGCGCCGACGTCCGGATGCTCGCGGTAGATCATCCAGTGCTCGATGGCGTCGACCGAGACGCGCCGGGGTTCGACCCCCTCGGGCACGCTCAGCAGCATGATGTCGCGATCCTCGTCGTAGCCGTTCACGAGCAGGATGTCGCGCCCGATCTCGTGGAGCGCGGACTTGTCGACGCCGCTCGCGCTCATCCAGTACTGCGGCTGGGTCTCGGTGTCGGGCACGGCTCGCCGCGCGCTCACGTTCCCGTAGCTCAGCCCTCCGATGCCGTAGAGCAGCTTCACGTGGCGGAGGTCTCTCGCGGAGAGGATCTCCTCGATGGGGAAGGCGGCCGGGAGCAGGTCGAGCGCGGCGAGCCGTTGTCCGGCGCGCGTGATCTGACGGGTGACGTCGTCACCGTTCCGCAGCTCGGCGGGCAGGTCGGTGGTGAACTCGTTGCCGATCACGAGCCGCGACGAAGCGAGCGGCTCGACCCGTGCGAACACGTCGGTGAAGAACGTGCAATCATCGGTGCCGCTGTCGATCGCGTACATCCCCTGTTCGAGGGTGACGAACTGCGCGGTCGATCCCGTGGCGGTCGGGCTCACCATGATGGTGAGGTTCGCCAGGCCGCGGACGAGCAGCGGGTATCCGGTGCGCAACATGTCGGCCGGCGGCGCGTCGAACTCGGCGAGCGCGACGACGAACGTCGGTGCGTTCTTGCGCCGGTAGGGCTTGGCCGCCGCGGGATCGACGAAGTGCAGCACGACGGCGACGTCGGGTCCCGGGGCGGCGACCTCGGTGTACCCCTGCTCGAGCATCACGGTGCGCAGACCGTCGGCGAACCAGCGGAGACGCTCCCCGAGCGGCTCGCCGCTCCACGCGAACGTGCGGGGCACGACACCGCCGCGGTCGGCGACGGCGATGCCGGCAGTCTGACTCATGCGTTCCCCCACGCGACTGGCCACCCGAAGCGCTCAGCGTAGTAGCGCGCTGCCCCTGGTCACGCTGCGGCGACCGCCGTCACCCCGCGCAGCCCCGTGGCTATGGGTTGCCAGCCGTCGATGCCCTCGGACGACAACCACGCGTCGCCGTCGCCGTCGACGAGGGCGACACGCCGCCCGTCGCTCGCGATGCAGCCGGTGTCGACGTTGCCACCGAGGAAGTCGGGGAGTCCGCCGCGCACACGTTCCACGGCGCCGCCGTCGACTGCCGCGTGGTACAGCGCCGATCGCGTCGCGCGGGGACCGTCGGAAACGGTGACGATAACGTCGTCGCCGATGATCGCGACACCGCGCGCGTACGTCAGCGCCATGCCGTCGATCGTGGTGCTCCAGGTGGCGCCGCCGTCCGTGCTCCGGCACAGACCGGCCGATGCCGCGGCCACGACGATCTCGGGTCGTGTCGGGTGGGCGAGCACCTGGTGGACGTCGTCGTCGACGGCGATCGTGGGTACCCAGGTGCGGCCGCCGTCAACCGAACGGGGGATCCCGCCGACGTGAACGTTGACGAGCAGCGCGCCGGCGTCGCTGGTCGCGGTCATCGACCGCACCTGGAGCGGCGAACCGACCTGGTGCCAGGAGTCGCGCCCGGGCACGGTGTCGAACGACGGCAGTGCTTCGAGCGTCCCCGTGGCGGACAGCTGCAACACGCGGGCGTCGGCGGTCCCCGCGTACACGGTGGCGCCGCAGGTGACGACCGCGGTGAGATCGATGTCGGCGTCCGCCAGCGGCGTCCACTCGCCGTCGGCGCCGTGCTGCCAGATCGCCCGCCGGTCGACCACTGCGAGCCAGGTGCCGTCGGGCCCGGGCGCCAGCGCCTCGACGCGCCGGCCTTCGAGCGCGGTCAGGTGTTGCCCCTTCGACGTGAAGATTTGGTATCCGTCGGTCGTCGTCACGAGCACGCTCATCCGCAGGCCTTTCTCGAAGAGGGCGCGACACCACCGAGGGTACGCTGCCTCGGATGCCGGATGGGATGAAAGGGGCGGTGACTGTGAGCGACGTGTCCCGTGAGTTCGTGTCGGGAAATCCCGGGCGTGATGTCCAACGGGTCGGGACCGCTCGCTTCCTGGGTGAGGACGTCGCCAAGGTGCACGGTTCCGTGTGGGGCGTCATCGGCACGCTCGGCGACAGCCAGTGCTACCTCGGCGTGCGGTCGAAGGTCGATGCGGTGCACGAGGCGCTGGCCCAGCGGATCCACGACGACGATCTTCCCGTCCGTCTCATCGCTCCGGCGTTCACCCTGGGTGTCTCCGACGGCCAGCTCAACGGCACCGACCGCATGCGGTACTCGCTGACGAGTCGCGAGCTGGTCAACGACAGCACGGAGGCGCACCTCAAGGCCAACGACATGTCAGGGATCGTCGCGGTCGTCGCGTGCGACAAGCCGCCCGTCGGCACCTTGGCCGCCCTGCTCGAGCACAACGCCCCGGCAGTGATGCTCTCCGACGGCTCGATCCACCCCGGGATCGATCCCGTGACCGGCAAGCCCATCGACCTCGTGACGGCGTTCCAGCACGCCGCCGATCCCGACCCCGAGGTGCGCGCTCGCCTCGCGCTGCATGCGTGTCCCGGCCAGGGCAGCTGTGGCGGCATGTTCACCTACAACACCATGCAGACGTTCATCGGCGTCCTGGGCATGGAACCGCTGCACATGGTCGCTCCGGCCTCCGACGACACCCGCCGCACGAAGTCGTTCCCCGACGAGCTCGCCGGGCTGTTGTCCACGATCACCGCGGCCGGCATCCGCCCTCGCGACATCGTCACCCCGGCTGCGATGCACAACGCCTTCGTCGTGGTGATGGCGATGGGTGGCTCCACCAACGTCGTGCTCCACGCGCCCGAGATCGCCCGCGCCGCCGGCTTCGACCTCTGGGACGACGTGATCAGCCAGCAGGAGTTCAACGAGCTCTCGCACCGGCTCCCGGTGCTCGTGAACATGCGGCCCTTCGGGGACTACTCGATGGTCGACGTCGACGCGATCGGGGGCATCGCTGTCATCGTGAGGGAGCTCCTCGCCGCCGGTGAGCTCGACGGATCGGCGCTCACCTGCACCGGCGAGACGCTGGCCGAGCAGGTCGAGCGGCTCGACCCGCCGGCGCCCGACGGCAAGGTCGTGCTCCCCGCGAGCGCACCGTTCAAGCCGACCGGCGGTCTCCGCCTGCTCCGGGGCAACCTCGCACCCGACGGCGGAGCCATCCTCAAGGTGGCGGGAGTCGAGGGTGGCATCGTCGACGGGAGGTTCACCGGTCGCGCGCGCGTCTTCGAGGGCGAGCCGTCGCTCATCGCCGCACTCGAGGACTCCCCCGAGTCGTTCGCCGACGGCGACATCGTCATCGTCCGGTATGAGGGCCCCCGCGGCGCGCCGGGCATGCCCGAGATGCTCGACCCGACGTCACGCATCACGGCGCTCTGTCGTGCGAGGGGCATCACGGTCGCGCTCATGACCGACGGGCGGTTCTCGGGTGGATCGGTCGGCCTCGTCGTCGGGCACGTCTCGCCCGAGGCATTTCTCGGCGGCCCGATTGCACTGCTCCAGAACGGCGACACGATCACCGTCGACCTCAACACCGACCGGCTCGACTGTCGTGAGCTCGACGATCGCGACACCAAACTGTCGCGCTCACGGATGTGGGACGACGCCGCGGCCGCGAACGGGGGAATCCACCCTGATGCCCCGACGGTCGACACCCGAGTGCTGAAGCGGATTCGCGCCACCGCGAGTCCCGCCCTTCGCGGGGCGGGCGTCACGAACGACTGATCCCACCTTGCCCGAGATCCTCGAGGTCGAGACGGCGCGCGTGCTGCTCGACGCGCGCGCGCTGGACCGTGAGATCGCGAAGGTGCACGCCCCCGACGCCTGGTTCCTCAAGCGAGGGTTGACGCCGCGTGCAGTGCGCGCCGCATTGGGCGGCCAGGCCTTCACCGCAGTACGCCGGCGCGGCAAGCTCCTCCTGGTCGACGTCGACTCGGGCGCGGTGCTCGGGCTGCACCTCGGGATGAGCGGGAGGGTCCTGGTCGACGACGAGGCCGCCGGGGACCCCCTGCTCTACGCCAGCAACAAGGCCGATCCTGCCTGGCACCGGTTCGGGGTGACGTTCGCCGACGGCGGCACGATGTACCTGCGCGACCCACGCCGGCTCGGCGCGGTCGAGCTCGACCCCGACGAGGAGCGGCTCGGCCCCGACGCCTTCGACCTCACGCGGGCCCAGCTCCGGGCGATCACGGCCAAGAGCCGGGCGCCGGTCAAGGCCGTGATCATGGACCAGTCGCGCATCGCCGGCCTGGGCAACCTCCTGTGCGACGAGGCGTTGTGGCGGGCCGGGATCGATCCCGCCCGACCGGCCGTCGACCTGGACGACGACGAGGTGCGCCGCCTGCACCGGGCCATCCGCGACACGCTGAGGATCCTGGGCCGTCGGGGCGGGTCGCACACCGGCGACCTCACCTCGGCCCGGGGGCCGGGGCTCCCCTGCCCGAAGGACGGCGCCCCGCTCCTGCGGCGGACCGTGGGCGGCCGCACCACGTACTCCTGCCCTCGGCACCAGCGCTGAGTCGCTCTCATCCAACCCTCATCGGGGGTGTGGTCTGGTGCGCACATGGTTCTGGTCCCACGCGCCGATGGGTCGTGGGCCGCGTGACGTCGGAACGCGTCTTCGTCTCGTACGATGCGGCGGTGCGTGTGCTCGTCGTGGAGGACGAGGTCAAGATGGCCGCGTTGGTGAAGCGGGCGCTCGAACGCGAGGGCTACGCGGTCGACGTCGCGGGCACGGGGACCGACGGCCTGTGGTTGGCCTCGGAGAACGACTACGACGCCGTGGTGCTCGACGTGATGATCCCACCGCCCAACGGCTTCGAGGTCTGCCGGGAGCTGCGCGCCCGAGGTCGCTGGTCGCCGGTCCTCCTCCTCACCGCCCGTGACGGCGTCGACGACCGGGTGACCGGGCTCGACGCCGGGGCCGACGACTATCTCGCCAAGCCCTTCTCCTTCGCCGAGTTGGCGGCGCGGCTGCGGGCGTTGACCCGGCGCGGCGCAGTGCCGCGCCCGTCGGTGCTGAGCGTGGGCGACCTCGACCTCGACCCCGCGACCCACCGGGTCAGCCGCGGCGGGATCGACATCGACCTCAGCCCGAAGGAATTCGCGCTGCTCGAGCTCTTCCTCCGCCATCCCGACGAAGTGCTGACGCGAACGGCCATCCTCGAACACGCGTGGGACTTCGCCTACGACGGCACCTCCAACGTGGTCGACGTCTACGTCCGCTACCTCCGGGAGAAGATCGACCGGCCGTTCGGGCGCAAGACGATCGAGACGGTGCGCGGAGTGGGGTACCGGTTGCGTAGCGCCGCGTGAAGCAATGATCGAGCGTTGAGGCTCCGACCGCGCACGCTCCGGGGGCGCCTCACACTGATCTTCGCCCTGGTGACGCTGGCGCTGTCGGCGCTGGTCGGTGTGCTCGTCGACGTGCAGTACCGGTCGGCGTTGAACTCGGCGCTCGACGAGTCGCTCCAGACGCGCTTCCTCGCCGCCGCGCAACAGGTCAAGGCCGCCGGTGACTCGACGGTGAAGCCGGCGATCCCCGACGCGGAGTCCTTCGCGCAGGTGATCGGACCCGACGGTGGGGTGGTCGCGGCCTCGCCCCGCGCGTTGCGTCGCCGGACCGTGATCAGTGGCGCCGATCTCGCGCGTGCACGAAAGCACGAGGTGACGTTGGTGCGGAACGCGGGACCGCGTGGAGAACGGGCGCGGCTGCGGGCGGGACCGGTCGGGAACACCGGCAAGGTGGTCGTGGTCGGGACCACGCTGGAGGAGACGGCCCGCGCCCAGCGCCGGTTGGAGCTCGCACTGGCGGTCGGTCTGCCGCTCCTCGCCGGGCTGGTCACGCTGGCGGGCTGGTTCCTCGCCGGCGCCGCGCTCTCGCCGGTGCAGGAGATGATCGAGGACGCCGACGTCATCTCGGCGCGCTCGGCCCGGCAGCTCAGTCGGCGCCTCTCGGTGCCGGAGAACGCGGGCGAGGAGCTCGCCGAACTGGCCCGGAGGCTCAACCACCTGCTCGAGCGGATCGAGACCGCGCTCGAACACGAGCGGATGTTCCTCGACGACGCGAGTCACGAGCTGCGTACGCCGATCTCGATCGCGCGCGGGAGCTCGAGCTCGCGCGCCTGCAGATCGACGCGGACGCCGATGCCGAGACCGCCGCCGCGCTCGACTCTGCGCTGGAGGAGATCGACCGGCTCGACCACCTCGCGGTGAGCCTCCTGGTCCTGGCGCGGACGCGCTCGGCGGGGCCGCCGCCCCAGACCCTGTGCGACCTGGTCGAGGTCTCGCAGCGCAGCGGTCGACACCGCGGTCGCGGTGGCCGACGGCACCCGCCCGCAGCCGATCGACGTCGAGGTCTCCGGCGCGGCGGTGATCCGTGGCGACGCCCCGGCCATCGAGCGGGCGGTGCGCAACCTGGTCGAGAACGCGTTGCGCTATGCCCGCCACCGGGTGGAGGTGACGGTGAGCGAGGACGGGGACGATGCCGTGGTCGACGTGACCGACGACGGCCCGGGCTTCCCGCCGGAGTGGCTGGCGCAAGGGGTCGGCCGGTTCGCGGCGGGGGACAGTCCCCAGGCCCACGGGGGTGCGGGGCTCGGGCTGGCGATCGTCGACGCCATCGTCGGTTCCCACGGCGGAACGGTCGAGATCACGGCGGCGTCGGACGGCGCGGGGGCCGGCCGAGGGGCCCGGATCCGGCTGCGCCTACCGCGGACCGACGCCGACGAGGACGTCACCCGGTGATCCGGGCCCTCCGGGTTCCCCGGCTCCCGGGCGTTCCTCATGTTCTTCTCACGTCCAATCCTGCATCCTGTGCGTGGCGGGACGGTCCGATGGCGGCCGTCGCCTGATGGTGGTGCCCGAGTCGATGCCCTCCCACGCAACGGCGTTGCCGGATGAGCGCATTCGACCGTCCCGGTCGTCCCGCCACTTCTCACGGAGAGCAGGAGCCTGGATGACGAGCCCTCGTGGACTCGGGCTCGCGGTCGCCGCGGTGGGCGCGGTGAGCGTCGTCTCGGCTCTCACGCCCGAGCTCCCCCTCCGGCTCGAGCTGGTCGAGGGCCTCGTGGACCCGGTGGTGGTGCACCTCGCCGACGGCACGACGGCCCTGATCGGGGTCGTCCTCATGCTCCTCGGTCGCGGCCTCGCCCAGCGGCGCCGGAGCGCGTACTTCGCCGCGCTGGGCCTCCTGACCGTGTCGGCGGTCCTGCACGTGGTGAAGGGGCTCGACGTCGAGGAGGCGCTGCTGGCGATCGGGGTGGCCGCGTTGCTCGTCCGGGCCCGGGACCTCTTCACCGTCCCGCTCCCCGCGGGCGGGTGCTGCGGGTGGTGCGAGTGGCGCTGGCCCTGGCCGCCGTCGACGTGGGGCTCGGCATCGCCGGTCTCGCCCTCGGCGCCTCACGGTTACGGGTGCCGTTCAAGCCCGGCCGGGCACTGATCGAGGTCGTGCGCCGCCTCGGCGGCGCGAGCGGTTCGCTGGAGTTCCACGGCATGGCACGCGTGTTCCCGATCTCGCTCGCGCTGCTCGGGTTCCTCACCGTCGGGGTGCTGCTCGTCGTCGCGTTCGCCCCCGCGGGCGCGGGAGACGACGTCGACGAGACGCACGCGGCGGTGCTCACGCTCACCGATCGGATCGACGGCGACACGCTCGATCCCTTCGCGCTGCGAGCGGACAAGCGTCACGTGTTCTCCGCCGACCACCGGGCCGCGCTCGCCTATCGCTGCGTGGGCGGCGTCGGGCTGGCGTCGGGTGATCCGGTCGGAGACCCGGACGTGTTCGCGGGCGCGCTGGGGAGCTTCCTGGCCCGGTGCGACGAGATGGGGTGGCGACCGGCGGTGATGGGGGTCCGGGGCGACCGTCTGGCGCTGTACCTCGACGCGGGGCTGCGTGCGCAGTACCTGGGCGACGAGGCGATCGTCGAGGTCGACTCCTTCACCCTGGCCGGTCGGTCCATGCGCGACGTCCGTCAGGCCGTCAACCGCACGAACAACTTCGGCATCACGACGGAGTTCCACCGCGAAGGCGACCTCGCCGACGACCTCAGGGACGCGTTGCTCGGCATCGCCGAGCGTGGTCGGCGCGGAGCCCCCGAGCGCGGCTTCTCCATGGCGCTCGACCGCCTGCTCTCGGGACGCGACCCGGAGTGCCTCGTCGGGGTCGCGCGCGACGCCGACGGCACCCCGTTCGCGTTCCAGCGGTACGTGCCGTGCCGGGCCGGCGCCGGCCTGTCGCTCGACGCGATGCGGCGGGACGAGGTGGGGCCGAACGGTGTGAACGAGCGGCTGATCGTCGACACGATCGAGTGGGCACGCGACCACGGCATCGACGCAGTGTCACTGAATTTCGCCTTCTGCCGGAGCCTGATCGACGACGCGATCGGGACGCGTTCGCCTGGTGCCCGCGCCCAGGCCTGGGTGGTCCGCCGCCTCAACCCGCACTTCCAGATCGAGTCGTTGCTGCGCTTCAACGCCAAGTTCCGGCCGCGGTGGGTGCCCCGGTACCTGGTCTACCGATCGATCGGCGACCTCGCGCCGGTCGGTGCCGCCGCCGCGAGCGCGGAGGGGTTCCTGCCCTTCGACCGTCGCGTCGCGAGCGCCGCCGCATGAATGACTTGCACCCGTGGCCCGTTTCGGGCACACTGGTCAGTCCATGAACTCGCGCACCACCGTCCTCGTAATTCCCTGACGCACGGCGCGCCTTCGCGCCCGTGCGTCCTCACCCCTCGCTCCGGCGGGGGGTTTTTTCTGCCCGAAAACCCTGCCGACAGGAAGCACCGACCATGCAGCTCACCGGAGCCCAGGCCCTCATCAAGAGCCTCGAGATGGAACACACGGAGGTCATGTTCGGCCTCCCCGGTGGTGCCATCCTCCCGGTCTACGACCCGCTCATCGACTCGTCGATCCGTCACATCCTGGTTCGGCACGAGCAGGGCGCGGGCCACATGGCCGAGGGGTACGCGCACGCCACGGGCCGTCCCGGGGTGGCGATGGTCACCAGCGGCCCGGCGGCCACCAACATCGTCACGCCGCTGTGCGACGCGTACATGGACAGCATCCCGCTCGTGGTCGTCACCGGTCAGGTGCCGTACGCGGTGATCGGCACCGACGCGTTCCAGGAGGCCGACACGGTCGGCATCACCATGCCCGTGACCAAGCACAACTGGCTCGTCACCGACGCCGCCGACATCCCGCGGGTGGTGCGGGAGGCCTTCCACGTGGCCACCACCGGGCGTCCCGGTCCGGTCCTGATCGACCTGCCCAAGGACGTCGCCAACCAGTCGATGAACTGGTACTGGCCCGACTCGGTCGACCTGCCCGGCTACAAGCCCAACACCAGAGGTCACGCCAAGCAGATCAAGGACGCGGCCCGGCTCATGGGTGACGCCGAGCGTCCGGTGATCTACGCCGGGGGTGGGATCCTCAAGGCTCGGGCCGCAGAGGCGCTGCGCGAGCTGGTCGAGCTGACCGGCATCCCGGTGGTGACGACGTTGATGGCACGCGGCGCGTTCCCCGACGACCACGAGCTGTGCCTCGGGATGCCGGGCATGCACGGCAACTACACCGCCATCACGGCGATGCAGCAGTCCGACCTGCTCGATCGCGTTGGGCTCGCGTTTCGACGACCGGGTGACCGGCAAGGTCGACGCGTTCGCGCCGGGCGCCAAGATCATCCACGTCGACATCGACCCCGCCGAGCTCGGCAAGGTCCGCCGTCCCGACGTGCCGATCGTGGGGGACTGCCGGCTCGTGATCGAGGAGATGGTGAAGGCGGTGCGCGCCGAGCAGCACAAGCGCGACTTCCCGTCACTCGACGGGTGGCACATCCAGCTGCGCCAGTGGCAGGAACAGTTCCCGCTGCGGTATGAGCAGCTGGACGATGGTCCGCTGAAGCCGCAGTACGTCATCGACCAGCTCCGTGACAACACGCCGGACGACACGATCGTCGCGTCGGGAGTGGGCCAGCACCAGATGTGGACGAGTCAGCGCTGGAAGTTCAACCACCCGTACACGTGGGTGAACTCGGGCGGCCTCGGCACGATGGGCTTCGCGGTGCCCGCCGCGATCGGTGCCAAGGTCGGCAAGCCCGAGCGCATGGTGTGGGCGGTCGACGGCGACGGATGCTTCCAGATGACGGCACAGGAGCTCGTCACCGCGAGCGCGGAGCGCATCCCGGTGAAGATCGCCATCCTGAACAACGCCTACCTGGGCATGGTGCGCCAGTGGCAGGAGCTGTTCTACGAGGAGCGCTACAGCGAGGTGTACCTCTCGCCCGACTTGCCCGACTACGTGAAGTGGGCCGAGGCGATGGGGTGCGTGGCGTTTCGCGTGGACACGCCCGAAGACGTCGAGACCACTATCCAGAAGGCCAACGAGGTCGACGACCGACCGGTCGTGATCGACTTCCGGACCGACTACCGGGAGAAGGTGTACCCGATGGTCGCCTCCGGCACGTCGAACGACGACGTGATCCTCGACCCCGCGGACGACCGTCCGGGAGGTCGGGACTGATGGAGACGCAGCGGAGGAGTGCTCGGATGAGCGGGACGACGGAGCGGAGGCGACCGTAGAGATGGCCACGAGTGAGATGTCCGGCAAGCACCACATCCTCACGGTGTTGGTGGAGAACAAATTCGGGGTGCTCTCGCGCGTTGCCGGGCTCTTCGCCCGGCGCGGGTTCAACATCGTGTCGCTCGCGGTCAGCCCGACCGAGGACGAGCGCTTCAGTCGCATGACCATCGTGGTCGACGCCGAGTCGGCGCCGCTCGAGCAGATCACCAAGCAGCTCAACAAGCTGATCCCGGTGCTCAAGATCGCCGAGCTGCACTCCGACGAAGCGGTCGAGCGCGAGCTCATGCTCGTGACCGTGAAGGCCACGCCCGAGCTGCGCTCCCAGATCACCGAGCTGGCCTCGATCTTCCAGGCCCGCATCGACGACGTCGGTCACGACGCCCTCACCATCCAGGTGGCGGGGGCGCCGGAGAAGCTCGACGCCATGACCGACCTCCTGCAGCCCTTCGGCATCCTGGAGCTCCAGCGCACCGGCCGCATCGCCCTGCCCAAGCTGGCCCGGCGCCCGGCCAAGAAGCTCCGTGCCGTCGGGAACCGCGCCGTCTGACAGACTGACCTGCTTCCGAAAACGCGCCCGCGCACGACGAACCGGAGACTCCTGTGCCCGCCACGATCTACTACGACGAAGACGCCGATCTGGCCCTGCTCGAGGGCCGCAAGGTCGCGGTGCTCGGCTACGGCTCCCAGGGTCACGCCCACGCGCTCAACATGCTCGAGTCCGGGGTCGACGTGCGCGTCGGTTTGCGCGAGGGCTCGTCGTCGTGGGCGAAGGCGCAGGAAGCGGGGCTGCGGGTGGTCACGATCGCCGAGGCGTGCAAGGAGGCCGACGTGATCATGGTGCTGCTGCCCGACACCGAGCAGGCGCGCGTCTACCGGGACGAGATCGAGCCCAACCTGAACGAGCGTGATTCGCTCGCGTTCGCCCACGGCTTCAACATCCACTTCGGTCAGATCCGCCCGCCCAAGGGCGTCGACGTGTGGATGATCGCACCGAAAGGTCCGGGGCACCTCGTGCGCCGCACCTTCGAGGAGGGCGGCGGTGTGCCGGCGCTGGTGGCGGTGTCGGCCGACGAGACCGGTAAGGCCAAGCAGACCGCGCTCGGCGTACGCGCGCGCGATCGGTGCCACCCGCGCCGGTGTGCTCGACACCACCTTCGAGGAGGAGACCGAGACCGACCTCTTCGGCGAGCAGGTCGTGCTGTGCGGCGGTCTCGTCGAGCTCATCAAGGCGAGCTACGAGACCCTGGTGGACGCCGGCTACCAGCCCGAGTCGGCCTACTTCGAGACCTTGCACGAGGTGAAGCTCATCGTCGACCTCATCTACGAGGGCGGCATCGCGAACATGCGGTACTCGATCTCCGACACCGCCGAGTACGGCGACATGACCCGTGGCCCGCGCATCGTCACCGAAACCACCCGGGCGGAGATGCGCCAGATCCTCGACGAGATCCAGACCGGCAAGTTCGCGCAGGAGTGGATCCTGGAGAACCAGGCGGGGCGTCCGGTGTTCAACGCGCTGCGCAAGAAGTCGGCGGAGCACCCCATCGAGGAGGTGGGTGACCGCCTGCGCTCCATGATGCCGTGGATCGGGCAGGGCAAGGCGAAGCCTCGCGACGTCTCCGGCGGCTGATCCGGCGCGGATCGTCAGCCCGCAGCGCGGTCGAGACGTCCCGCGACGGTTCCGATTCGGACGCGCAGCGTGGGCGGCTCGACTTCGGTCAACTCGAACGCGGTCGCCGCGATGGCAGCCACGACGACAAGTCGTTCCTCCGAGTCGCTGCGTACGCGCACGCGTGATGTGTCAGCGGTGACACCTTCGATTTCGGCACCCGTCGAGCGAAGCGTGCGCGCGACCACCGCGGCGGGTCCGTTGACGACGAACGAAGCTGAGAACGCCGACGGCATGGCCTTGATCGACTCGGCCACGAACGTCGCCGCGTCGCCGCCGGGCGGCGGGCGCGGCTCGAAGCGAACGCCGCCGAGCCGCGGGCGGTGGAGTCGATCGAGACGGAACGTGCGCCAGTCGTCGCGGCGCACGTCCCACGCCACGAGATACCAGCGGCGGCCGGTGGAGACGAGCCGGTGCGGCTCGACCAGCCGCGCCGTGCCGGCGCCGTCACGGCTGCGGTAGTCGAAGTACACCTGCTCGCGGTCGCGACACGCCAGCGCGAGCACCGCGAGGCCTCCGGCGTCGACCGTGGGGCCCGCGTCCGCCCACTCCAACGAGGCCACGTGGGTGTGCACCCCGTTGACACGCCGGCGTAGGTGGTCGGGGAGCACCTGTTCCAGCTTGGCCAGGGCCCGGACCGAGGTGTCCTCGATGCCTTCGACGGAAGCGCCCGCCGCCGCCCGGAGCCCGACCGCGATGGCGACCGCTTCGTCGTCGTCGAGCAGCAACGGGGGAAGGTGGGCGCCCTGCGCCAGGCGATACCCACCCGACGGGCCCGGGGTGGCGTCGACCTGGTAGCCGAGCTCCCGGAGCCGCTCGACGTCGCGCCGAAGGGTCCGGGCGCTGGTCCCGAGCCGGGTCGCCAGATCGGTCCCGGACCAGAACTTGTGGGTCTGGAGGAGTGAGAGGAGCAGCAGGGCCCGGGCGGTGGGATCCATCGCGCCATCCTGCTCCAGGTTGCGGACCGGATTCGACCGCAATGGGCCCTGGCGTGACGAGCTGGGGGCCGATGAGCGATGAGTTCCCGGGGCGGGCGCGGTCTGCACGGGTGCCCCGGAGAACCTTCCCCATGCGGTCGGGATCTGACCGCATCGACCCCTAGGTTGCGCCCATGAGCCAGACGACTACCCCTTCCCCCACCGGTGCGATCGAGGCACCGGCCCCGACGGCGCCCGCGATCTCGGCCCGTGGCCTCGCCCGCACGTTCGGCGACGTACGTGCCGTCGACGGTCTCGACCTCACCGTCGCGCGTGGCGAGATCTACGGCCTCCTCGGACCGAACGGCGCCGGGAAGTCGACGACCGTGAAGATGCTCTGCACGCTGCTGGCGCCCACCGGCGGCAGCGCCACGGTCGCCGGCTTCGACATCGTCGCGCGCCCGACCGATGTGCGGCTGCGCATCGGGGTCGCGCTGCAGGACGTCGCCCTGGACCCGAGACAGACTGGCGAGGAGCTGCTCCGGCTCCAGGGGCGGCTCTACGGCCTCTCCCGCCGTGAGGTCGACGGGCGGGTCGTCGACCTCCGCGACCTCGTCGACCTGGGCGACGCGCTCGAGCGGCGGATCGCCACGTACTCCGGCGGCATGCGGCGCCGGCTCGATCTCGCGGCGGCGCTGGTCCACAACCCGGAGGTCCTCTTCCTCGACGAGCCGACCACCGGCCTCGACCCGGCCAGTCGCGTCCGGGTGTGGGAAGAGGTGCGGAGGCTCAACGACGAGCTCGGGATGACGATCCTGCTGACCACGCAGTACCTCGAGGAGGCCGACGAGCTGGCCGACCGGGTCGGCATCGTCGACACCGGCACGCTCGTTGCCGAGGGCACGCCCACCGAGCTCAAGCGCAGCGTCGGCACCGATGTGATCGTCGCCCGTATCGACGGCGACCCTCTCGCCGCCCGCGACGCTCTCGTTGCGGTCGCCGGGGTCGACGCGGTGGAAGGCCACGGCGACGAGCTCACCATCAGCACGGCTGACGGCCCTTCGGCGGTCGGCCCGGTGGCGATCGCGCTGCACGACGCCGCCGTGCGGGTACGGGATCTCACGCTGCGCTCGCCGACCCTCGACGACGTGTTCCTCGAGCTCACCGGGAACCGGTTCGACACCGACGACGACCACGCCCGACCGGAGGATCCGCAATGACCACCACCGACGTCACCTTCCCGATCGGAACCGGTGCCGAGCCGGGTGTCGCGCGTGCACGACCAGCCGGGTTCCTGCACGACGTCGTCGCGATCGCGGGACGCGCCCTGCGCGCCGTCCCTCGCGATCTCGAAGCGATCGTCCCGCCGGTGTTCATCGCCTTCTTCTTCTTCATCGTCAACATCGGGACGTTGCAGGACCTCACCCAGGCCAACATCCCCGGGTTCGACTACAAGGCGTTCGAGATGGCCACCGCGATCCTCCTGGGCGTGACGGGCGTCTCGCGTGCCCAGGCGCTGGTGATCGACGTGCAGGACGGATACTTCGACCGCCTCCTGCTGACTCCCGTACGGCGGAGCGCGATCCTCGTCGGCCACATGGTCGCCGACGTCGCCGTCTCGGCCGCGCTCTGCGTGCCGATCCTCGGGCTCGCCTTCGCGCTCGGCATCGACTTCCGCACCGGGGCGCCCGGTGTGGTGGTGTTCGTCGGCATCGCCGCGCTGTGGAGCCTCTCCTTCGCCGGGTTCGGGTACGCCATCGCGTTGAAGACCGGTAATCCCGCAGCGGTGAACTCCAGCTTCCTGCTCTTCTTCCCGTTCCTCTTCCTCACCTCGTCGTACGTGCCGCGCGACCAGCTGAGCGGTTGGCTCGACACGGTCGCGGGCTGGAACCCGGTGACCTACCTGCTCGAGGGCATGCGTTCGCTGGCCCTCAGCGGCTGGCGCTGGGACGATCTCGCCCGGACCACACTTGCGCTCGCGGTCGTCTTCCTGGCGAGCTTCTCGCTCTGCTTCGCGGCGCTACGCTCCCGCGTCAACCAACGGTGACGTGCCGACGGTCTAATCTCCCGCCGTGTCTGACGGTGCGCAGCTCGTCCTCGGAGCGCTGATCGGTTATGTCATCGGCATGTTTCCCTCGGCCGACCTCGTGACCCGCCTCGCGACACGCGGCGAGGTGGACCTGCGCCTGAGCGGGAGCGGCAACCCCGGTGGTCTCAATGCCGCGCGCGTGCTGGGCCGGAAGTGGGGGCTCTTGGTGATCGTCCTCGATGCCGGCAAAGGCGCGCTTGCCGGCTTCGCGGGCCTGGCGCTCGGCGATGCGGGCGCGTACGCCGCGGGGACCGGGGGCGTGGCGGGACACTGCTGGCCGGCCTGGAACGGCTTCCGCGGGGGGAAGGGTGTCGCCGCCGCCGGAGGGTCCTTCTTCGCCGTGTTCCCACCGATGGTGCCGATCGACGGCATCGCGGCCCTGACCGTCGCGGTGGCCACCCGCAGCTCACGGCTCGCGATCCGCGCCGCACTGCTGGTGTGGGTCGCGGCCGCAGTCGTCTGGTGGGCGGCGGACCTGTCGACGTGGTGGGGTCCGGCGCCGGGCCCGGGGCTCGCCGCGTACGCGGTGCTGGGCGCGGGCATGGTCTTCGTGCGCTTCCGGATGACCGACCGCGCCGGTGGCACTTCGCTGTAGAGCTCCGTCTGTTCGAGCGGCACGCGACGGAGCAGCGGCACCGCGCCCGGGAGCGCGGGCGGTCCGGGCACGAACACCGTCACCCTCGTGAAGCACGGCCTGGCCGGCCAGACGGCGCGTCAGTCGGTGGCGGCTGTGTCCGAGGTGTCGCCGTCGCCGTCGCCGTTGGCGTCGGCGAGCTCGGCTTCGGCGGCCTGGATCTCGCCGACGATGCGCTCGATCTCGGCGTCGGCGTTCTCGGGCGCAACCCCGGTCTTCTGGGCGTAGAGGATCCCGCCCAGCTCTTCCTTGAGGTCCCCGACCTTCTTCTTGAGCTTCTGCTCGTCGAGCTTGTCCTGGCCGGCCTTCACGCCGTCCTTGGCGAGGTCGGCGCCCTTCTGAGCAGTTTCCTTGACCTTGTCGAGCAGACCCATGGGTGACTCCTTCGCGTGGGATCAGCGGGAAGCGCACATGTTACGCGGGCTGCTGTCCCACGAGCACGAGACGCCGCGGCACGATCGCCTCCGGCGAGGCGAGGTGGAACCCCTGCGCCCGATCGCAACCGAGGTCACGCAGCCGCACCAGTTGCTCGGCGGTCTCGACGCCTTCGGCGGCCACGATCATGCCCAGTGCGTGGGCCATGTCGATGGTCGCGGCGACGATGGCGTCGTCGGCGTCGTCGCGGCCCAGCCGCTCGATGAACGTCCGGTCGACCTTGAGCTCGTCGAACGGGAAGCGGCGTAGGTACGTAAGCGACGAGCCCCCGGTGCCGAAGTCGTCGATCGCGAGTTGCACGCCGAGATCCTTCAGTGCGTGGAGCGCGGTGCTCGTCGCGTCGAGGTCTTCGAGCAGCGAGCTCTCGGTGATCTCGAGGCACAGCGTGCCCGGGTCGATGGCGAATTCCCGTACGACGCGCTCGACGAGCGCGGGGAAGTCACTGCGCTGCAGCTGCCGGCACGACACATTGGTCGAGATCGCGAGTCGCCGGCCGTTGCCCACGTCGACTCTCGGGGAGCTCGCGAGCTCGCACGCTCGCTCGAGGACCCACTCGCCGATCGGCACGATGATGCCGGTCTCCTCGGCGACCTTGAGGAAGTCCTGGGGCCTCACGATTCCCCGTGTCGGATGATCCCACCGCAGCAGGGCTTCGAGCGCGACGGGCGCACCGCTCGCGAGGTCGAATTGCGGTTGGAAGAGCACCCGCAGCTCGTCGTGCTCCAGCGCCCCCCGGAGCGCGCGCTCGGTGAGGAGTCGGGACACGGCCTGGGTGTGCATGGCTTCGTCGAACAGCTCGTGGCGCGCGCCGCCCCGACGTTTCGCCCGGTACATGGCGGCGTCGGCGTCGTGCAGGAGGTTCGGCGCGTGCTCCGACGGGTCGCTGGTCACCGCGATGCCGATGCTGGCCGAGACGGTCACCTCGGCGTGGGTGAGCGAGAAGGGCTCCGCGAAGGCTCCCGCGGCCCGCTCCGCCAGCTCCTGGGCCTGGTCCTCGTCGGTGAGGTCCTCGCAGAGCACGACGAACTCGTCACCACCGAGGCGGGCGATGGTGTCCTGGCGACGAACCGTCGCGCGGAGGCGATTGCTCACCGCGACGAGCAGCTCGTCGCCCGTCTCGTGGCCGAGGCCGTCGTTGACCAGCTTGAACCGGTCCAGGTCGAGGAACAGGACGGCGACCATGGCGCGGTCGCCGCCACCCTCGGGCCGGTGGTTGGCCAACCGGGCCAGCGCGTGCTGGAGGCGGTCCTGGGCGAGGGCCCGGTTGGGGAGTTTCGTGAGGGGATCGTGCAGGGCGAGGTGGTCGAGCTGACGGGCGTGCGCGTCGCGGTCGACGGCGATGGCGACGAGATCTCGCACCCGTTCGAGGGTCGCCAGCTCCGCGGGCAGCGGGTCGCGGACCGTGCGGAGCATGAGCCCGAGGAGGCCGAGGAGCTCGGAGCCGTCGGGTGTGCGGATCGGGATCGACCACGCGCCGAGCATGCCGTGCTCGACGCACAGCTCGATGATCTCCGGGCGGTGTCCCTCGGTCGCGATGTCGCGCATCACGTGGAGCTCGGTCACGCTGAGTGACCGTTGGATGTCGTCGATCCGGGTCCGTCGTGTGAGCTCGCTCAGGAACTCGGGCGAGTGGTTCGGCGCCGCGGTCCACTCGAGCTCGCCGCTTTCGGGGTCGAGGAGACGGATGGTACCGACCGCGTCCGGGACGAATGCCTCGAGTGCCTCGACCAGGGTCGTGAGCGTCTCGGGTACCGGTGCGCCCGACAGGATCAGCTCGAGCACCCCGGTCTCGGCCTCGGCGAAGGCGTCGTCGCGTTTGCGCTCCGTGATCTCGCGGAGGTTGCCGACGATGCCGCGCACCGCGGGCTCGTGGAGCTGGTTGGTCCAGGTGGACTCGATCCACCGCCAGGACTGCCCGTCGAACGCGTGGAACTCCCTGGTGAGGGGCTGTTCGGGGTTGCTCATCAGGTCCTGGTAGAGCTGGAGGCTCTGCTCCACACCGTCGGCGTCGAGGTAGTCGACGAAGCTCGAACCGGCGACCTCCCTGCGACCGCTGAAGACGACTTCGATCGCGGGGCTCACGTACTTCACGCGTCCCGACGCCGAGAGCACGATGATGATGTCGGCGGCGTGCTGCACGAGCGCCCGGAAGCGGGCCTCGCTCTCGGCGAGGACCACCCGCGCCTGGTTCGATTCGTCGACCAACCGGCTGATGCGCCAGGCGACGCCGATCGCCGCGACCGCGGTGACGGCGGCCAGCGCGATGGTCGGCACGGTGTCCGCGACGCCGAGGACCATCACGGCCGGTGCCGCGAAGAGCGCGGTCGCGAGCACGACCATGCGGGCGCGTCCGTGGCGGACGGGCCCGGCGACGCCGCCTTCCCAGAGTCCGGCCATCGACGGGTGCATCACCGCCGCCGCGAGCAGGAGATAGGCGACGGGCCACAGCACGTCGAGCGCGGCGCCGTCGGTGTACGAACCATCGGCGACCAGGCGGGCGTACGAGGAGTCGGCGACGAGCAGGACACCGAGGCCGACGAAGAGCAGCCAGGCCGCAGGACTCCAACGGGTCAGGGTGAACACCGCGTGGACGATCACGACCACCACCAGGATGTCCATGGTCGGGTAGGCGACGGCCACCAGGCGCTCGATCGTCGCGCCGCCGGCGCCGGCGAGCACCGGCCTGACCGCCCACACCCAGATGACGGCCGAGAGCGCGAGCGCGACGACCGCGCTGTCGAGCGCGGCCTCCCGGTTGACCCGGTTCCGGGCCAGGCGGAACAGCGCAATGGCGAGGATCGGATACGCGGGCAGGTACACGAGGTCGGCGAACGGGAAGCCGTCGGGGCGACCGAAACCCCGCCGCGCGACGTCGAAGACCACGTCGCCGGCAGCGAACAGGACGAGCGCGAGGGCGAACAGTTGCCAGGTGCCCCGCTGCCGGGGTTCGTTGCGCATGACCCCGTAGACCGCGCCGCCCGCTGCCACCAGGCCGAGCGTGTCGAACAGGAACGAACGGGCGTCGGGCGTCGGCAGCAGCGTCGAGAGCAGCGCGAGGCCGATTCCCACCGCGAGGAAGCACCACGGGCCCCGATTCGAGATTCCTCCGGGCGCGCCCGCGCGGAACCCGTCCCGTGTGCTTCTGCCCGATCGTTCATCCGGTCGAGACGATAATCCGGCCACTCTCCGTGAATCAAACGCCACTGATAGTGATGTTCCCTGTGGGCCGCCGGTGTGCGACACTGCGCCCGCGCCGGGTGGACCCGGCAGGTCGGGGGACGTGATGCGGGAGTTCCGGGACCGGGTGGCGGTCGTCACCGGGGGTGCGAGCGGGATCGGGCGGGCTATGGCGACGCGGTTCGCGGCCGAGGGCATGCGCCTCGTGCTCGGCGACGTCGAGGAGCCCGCCCTGGCGGTCGCCGTGGACGAGCTGCGCGCCGCGGGAGCCGACGTGATCGGCGTCCGGACCGACGTGTCGGTGGCTGCCGACGTCGAGGCCCTGCGCGACCAGGCGCTCGACGCCTTCGGGGCGGTCCACGTGCTCTGCAACAACGCCGGCGTCGGCGGTTCGGGGATCGTCGGCGCGCCGATCGAGGTCTGGGAATGGGTGATCGGGGTCAACCTCTGGGGAGTCGTGCACGGGGTCCACACGTTCCTCCCGCGGTTGCTCGAACAGAACGAGGGACACATCGTGAACACCGCGTCGCTCGCGGGCCTCGGCGGTGTACCCGGTCTGGGCATCTACTGCACAACCAAGTTTGCGGTCGTCGGTCTGAGCGAGTCGCTCTGGTACGACCTCGACGTGCTCGGCAGTGACGTGGGCGTCTCGGTGCTGTGCCCCGGGTTCGTGCAGACGAAGATCGGGGAGTCGGCGCGTAACGCCCCCGCCCCGCTCGCAGGCTGGCGTGACTCGGACAACGCGAGCGCGACGCGCGACATGGCGAACGCGCTCGCCGCGGCGGGCATCCCGCCCGCGCGGGCCGCCGACGCGGTGTTCGACGCGATCGGCCGCGACCGGTTCTTCGTGTTACCGCACTCCCACGCCGCGCTCGCGACGACGCGTGGGCGCCTGGCGTGGATGGAAGGCGGCGATCCGCCGCGCCTCGACCCGACGCGCGCGCTGCAGCCCTGATCAAGCGGAGATCGGGGGCCGCCGCTCGATCCAGGGCCGGGCGGCTTCCAGCTGCGCCGCGACCCGGAACAACACGTCTTCGCGTCCCGGGGCGGCGACGAGCTGCACGCCCAGCGGCAGGCCTTCGTGCCACCACAACGGGACGGACATCGCGGGTTGACCGGTCACGTTGAACGGCACGGTGAACGCCGCGTACGGCGTAGCCGCCAGCAGCGCGCCGTCGGGGTCGTCGCCGCGGATCTCGCCGAGTGGCGCGGGGGCTTCGCCATGGTGGGAGTGAGCAGGAGGTCGAAGCCGCCATCGTCGGGATCCCACCAGCTGACCACCCGCCGCGACCACGCACGCAACGACTCGACCGCCTCGATGTACGCCTCCGCAGTCACCGCGCGTCCGAGCTCGGCCTGTGCCCAGGTGAACGGTTCCACGTCGTCGGGGCCGACCGTTCTCCCGGCCATCGCCGCCAGCCTGCGGAGGTCGTACGCCGTGCTGGCCGCCAGCACGGTGGTGAAGTGCACGAGCAGCTCGAGGTCGTCGAGTGCATCGGGGTACGCCGATTCGATCGTGTGGCCACAGACCTGCGCCAGCACCCCCTTGGCGTCGTCGGCCGCCGCCATGCAGGCGGCGTCGACTTCGACGAGACCCGCCGGAGCTCGGCCCGACAGGTACCCGATCCGCAGCTGACCGGGGTCGGTCCCGACCTCCTGGAGGAACGGTCGGCTCGGCGGCGCCGCCGCGTACGGATCGCCGAGGGCACCGCCCGCGATGACGTCCAAGACCGCCGCGCTGTCACGCACCGACCATGTGACCACGTGGCGCACCACCAGCCCGGCCCAGGCCTCGCCGTCGTCGGGGCCGAGCGAGACGCGCCCGCGCGTGGGCTTGAGCCCGAACAGCCCGCACGCACTCGCCGGGATGCGGATCGAGCCGCCGCCGTCACCCGCGTGCGCGAACGGCACCATCCCCGACGCCGACCGCGGCCGCGCTGCCACCGCTCGAGCCGCCCGGTGAACGCGTGAGGTCCCACGGATTGTGCGCGGGTCCGTACGCGAGCGACTCCGTGGTCGGGAGCAGACCGAGTTCGGGCGTGTTCGTCTTGCCGACGATGACGCACCCCGCGGCGCGGAGCTTGGCGAAGAGGAAGGAGTCGTGGTCAGCGGTGTACGCGAGGTCGCGCAGGAGGCGGTTCCCGAGGTGGAGCGGCTCCCCGCCGAGCGACCCGTCGAGGTCCTTGACCAGGATGGGCACGCCGCGAAACGGGCCGGCGGGCGCAGTGTCGGCTTCCGCGCGCGCCCGCTCGTCGCGCCGGTGGATGACCGCGTTGAGCGTCGGGTTGACGGCATCGATCCGCGCGAGCGCGGCGTCGACGAGCTCGCGGGGTGACGCCGCGCCGGTTCGTACGAGGTCGGCCAGCGCGGTCGCGTCGAGGGCGGTCAGTTCGTCGGGCATGCCGGGACGGTAACCGGGATCACGGGCGTTCGCGCACGACCTCCGCCGCCGGCTTGTCGTCGCGCAGACCCTTGTAGCGCGGCGCGCGCAACACCCCGGCGCTGGTCCATTCGTGGAACGCGACCTCGACCACGACTTCGGGTTCGACCCACACGGGGTCCGGCAACCGTGGTGCCGTCGCGAACGGTGATGTGGCGCGCCGCCGCGGCCCGAGCTGGGCTTCGAGCGCGGCGCGCGCGCTCGACGCGATGCCCGAACCGACACGACCGGCGAACCTGAGGGGCCCGCCCGCGGGCTCGTGGTAGCCGACCAGGAGCGATCCGATCCGTCCCTCGAGGCGTCCGGCGCCGTGCAGCCAGCCGCCCACGACGAACTCCTGACCGAGGTGCGGCTTCACCTTGCGCCAGGCGTCGGCCCGGCGACCGGGCAGGTAGGGGCTGTCGAGACGCTTGGCCACGACCCCTTCGAGGCCGAGTGCTTCGGCGGCGGCGAGGACCGCCGGGCCGCCACCGAGGGTCGTCGGCGGGGTCTGCCAGGAGGGACCTGCCAACCCGAGCCGCTCGAGGAGGCTCCGGCGCTCCGTGTAGGGGAGCGCGCAGGTCGAGTGGCCGGCGAGCCACAGCACGTCGAAGAGCATGAGGACGACGGGCTGTTCCGGCGCCAGCCGGCGGACGGCGGCGGCACTGCCGGCCTGCATCCGGGGCTGGAGCCGCTCGAAGCTGGGGACCCCGGCGTCGTCGAGGGCCACGATCTCGCCGTCGAGCACCGCGTCGACGCCGCCGAGGGCTTCACCGAGGCCCGCCAGCTCCGGGAACCGGGCGGTGGCGTCGTTGCCGGCCCGCGAGCTGATCGACACCGCGGCCCCCTCCACCGTCACGAGGGCGCGCATGCCGTCCCACTTCATCTCGAACGCCCAGTGGGCGTCGTCGCGCGGCACCGCCTCGGCCGGGACGGCGAGCATGGGCCTGAGGTCGTGGGGAACGTCGGCGATGGGCCGAGGGTACCGAGCCCCGCCCCGCACCGGGCGTGGACGCCGCGCTACCGTACGAGATTCGTAGGAGTGATCGCTCCAAGAGTGGAGACACCCATGAACGACGCCAATTCCCCGTCCTCCGGTCGCGAGATCCGCGCCGGCGCCGACTGGGACGTGATCGACGCCGGCTATGGCGACATCCGGTACGAGACCAGCGACGGTATCGCCAAGATCACCATCTGCCGGCCCGAGGTGCGCAACGCCTTCCGGCCCCAGACCCTCTTCGAGCTGCAGGATGCCTTCGAGCGGGCCCGCAACGACCGCGACATCGGGGTGATCGTGCTCACCGGCGAAGGTCCCGACGCGTTCTGCTCCGGTGGCGACCAGCGCATCCGCGGTGACGACGGCTACGTAGGCGACGACGGCATCGGTCGCCTCAACGTGCTCGATCTGCAGATTCTCATCCGCCGCGTCCCCAAGCCGGTGGTCGCGATGGTTGCAGGGTACGCGATCGGCGGTGGGCACGTGCTCCACGTCGTGTGCGACCTCACGATCGCGGCCGACAACGCGCGCTTCGGCCAGACCGGTCCACGCGTCGGCTCGTTCGACGGGGGGTACGGCTCGGGCCTGCTCGCGCGCTCCGTCGGCCAGAAGAAGGCTCGCGAGATCTGGTTCCTCTGCCGCCAGTACGACGCGCAGGAGGCCTTTGCCATGGGCCTCGTGAACACGGTCGTCCCGCTCGAGGCGCTCGAGGAAGAGACCGTGGCGTGGTGCCGCCAGATGTTGGAGCACAGCCCGCTCGCGTTGCGCATGATCAAGGCGTCGTGCAACGCGGCCGACGACGGGCTCGCGGGCATCCAGCAGCTCGCGGGCGACGCCACGCTCCTGTACTACATGGGAGAAGAGGCGCAGGAAGGCAAGCGCGCCTACCTCGAGAAGCGCAAGCCTGACTTCGACCAGTTCCCCAAACGACCGTAATGACGTCGGCGTCGTTGTGGGCCCAGGGGGCGCGCCCGCGCACGCTCGGAGCCGCGGTGGCCCCGGTGCTCGTCGGCACGGCCGCTGCGGTGGCGGATGCCGACGGCGTGATCTGGTGGCGCGCCGGGCTGGCGATGGTGGTCGCGCTCGCGTTGCAGGTCGGCGTCAACTACGCCAACGACTACTCCGACGGCGTGCGTGGCACCGACAAGGAGCGCAAGGGGCCCGTGCGGTTGACCGCGACCGGCCTGGCGTCGCCGGGCGCGGTGAAGCGCGCCGCGTTCCTCGCGTTCGGCGTGGCCGGCGTCGCGGGGTTCGTGCTCGCGGTGGTGGTCGATCCGTGGCTGCTCGTCGTCGGCGTCGCCGCGATCGCGGCGGCATGGCTGTACACGGGAGGTCCGAAGCCCTACGGCTACCTCGGCCTCGGCGAGATCATGGTGCTGGTGTTCTTCGGCTTCGTCGCCACGGTCGGGTCTGCGTACGTGCAGGTGGAGTACGTACCGGGCGCGGCGTGGTGGGGCTCGCTCGTCGTCGGCCTCCTGGCGTGCGCCATCCTCGTCGCCAACAACGTGCGCGACATCCCGACCGACGCGGTCACCGGCAAGCGCACGCTGGCGGTGCGCGTCGGCGCGACGTCGGCCCGGCGATTGTTCGTGGCGTGCTACGTCGGGGCGTTCGCGGCCGTGGTCGTCATCGGCATCACCCAGCCGTGGGCGCTGCTCGGGCTGCTCGCGTTGCCGCTCGCGGTGGCGCCGGTGCGCACGATCCTCACGCGCACCGATCCGCCGTCGCTGGTCTCGGTGCTCGTCGCCACGTCGAAGCTCGAAGTGGTCGTCGCGGTGTTGGTGAGCGTGGGCCTGTGCCTGTCCTGACCGAGCACCGGCTGCAGCTGGGGACCCGCGCCGTCACGCTGTTCGAGGGCCCGGCCGGGTGGGGCGAGTGCTCACCGCTGGCCGGGTACCCGGCCGATCCGTCGGTGTGTCGCGCCGCCGCCGAGGCGGCGGCGCTCGACGGGTTCCCCCCGCCGGTGCGTGACACGGTGCCGGTGAACGCGCTCGTCGACGGTCCGTTCGCCATCGCCGAGGTGCGCGCGTTCCCGGCGGTCAAGGTGAAGGTGCGCGACGCATCGGGCATCAGCCTCGTGGCGGCGGTGCGGGACGCGGTCGGCCCACGCGTCGCGGTGCGGGTGGACGCCAACGGCGCGTGGGACGTCGACACCGCGCTCGCGATGATCACGCGCCTCGCCCGCTACGACCTGGAGTACGTGGAACAGCCGGTGGCGTCGCTCGAAGACCTGGCCCGCGTCCGCCGGCGCGTCGCGGTGCCGGTGGCGGCCGACGAGTCCATCCGCTCGGTCGATGACGCCCGCCGGTTGCACAGGCTCGACGCCGCCGACGTGATCGTGCTCAAACAGCAGCCGCTCGGTGGGGTGCGGGCGGCGCTGGAGGTCGCCGACGCGGCCGGCGTCCCCGCGGTCGTGAGCTCGATGATGGAGACGTCGGTGGGCATCGCCGCCGGGGTCGCGCTCGCCGCGGCGCTCCCGGAGCTGCCGTACGCGTGCGGTCTCGCCACGCTCGCCGCGCTCCCCGGTGACGTCACCCGTCACCCGCTCGCCCCGGTCGAGGGCGTGCTGGAGGTGCGGCCGGTCACCCCGGATCCCGAGCTGCTCGAGCTCTACCAGGAGGCGAGCAGGTGAGCGACGGTCTCGGGCTGCTCGAGGTGGCACGCGTGCCCGGCTCCGGCGACCACCTCGACGCGCGCCTGGGGGATGGCGTCGGCCATCCGGTGGGCGATGTCGACGTACTTCGTGTCGAGTTCGCCGGCGAGCAGCAGCACCGGCATCTGCAGCTCACCGAGGCGCGCCCAGTTCGACGGCTGCACGCCCTGACCCAGCACGCGCAGCTGCGCGGTGAGACGCTCCACCGTGTTCTGCGCTCGCCGTTCGTCGAGACCGGCGCGCTCGCGGGGCAGGGTCGCGAACAGCGGCTGCGCGAGCCACCGTTCGAGAAACGCGTCGACGCCGTCGCGTTCGATCTCCTGCGCGAGGCGCTCGTCGGCGGCGCGCCGCTCGGCCCGCTCCGAGGCGTCGGCGATCCCGGGCGACGCGCTCACGAGCACGAGCCGGTGCACGACCTCCGGCCGGTCGAGGGCGAGTTGCAGGCACAGACGACCGCCCTGCGAGTACCCCACGTAGTCGGTGCGCTCGAGGCGATGCTCCCGCTCGAGGTAGGTGGTCGCCCAGCGGAGTTGCGCAGCCGCGTCGACGAACGTCGGCGCACCGACCGGTGCAGCCCCATAGGCGCTTCCCGCGCCGTGCGCGAGATGTCGCGTGACCGTCCGCCAACCGCTACCGGTCTGCGTGAAGCCGTCGACGAAGACCCAGCACTCCGTGTCCACCGGGAGAGTGTCCCATGACCCGCGACGCCACCACCGCCTTCGCCCACACGCTCGTCGAAGAGTGGGTCCGCCACGGCGTCAGCGATGCGTGCCTGGCGCCCGGGTCGCGCTCGGCGCCGCTCGCGCTCGCACTCGCGGCGGACGACCGCATCCGGCTGCACGTGCACCTCGACGAGCGATCAGCTGCCTTCTTCGCTCTCGGTCTGGCCCGGGCCACCGGGCGCCCGGCGCCGCTGCTCTGCACGTCGGGCACCGCGGCCGCCAACTTCCATCCCGCGGTGCTGGAGGCCCACCACGGCCGGGTCCCGATGATCGTCTGCACCGCCGATCGTCCACCGGAGCTGCGTGACACCGGCGCGGGGCAGACCGTCGATCAGGTGCAGCTCTACCGCGGGGTCCTGCGGTGGTTCCACGAGGCGAACGTGCCCGACGACCGCCCCGGCGTCGGCGCCGAATGGCGGGCGCTGGCGTCGCGCTCGGTCGCCGCCGCGTCGGGGCCACCGCGCGGCCCCGTCCACCTGAACCTGCCGTTCCGGGAGCCGTTGGTCCCGACGGGCGAGCCTCTCGTCGACGCACCCGGGCGCAGCGACGACCGGCCGTGGACGGCCAACGTGCCGGGCGTGCGCGCTCCGTCGGTGGAGATGCTCGATGCCCTCGCGCACCTCGTCGCCGATCGGCCACGCGGCCTGGTCGTCGCGGGATGGGGGGCTGAGGTCCAGGCGTCGACCATCCTGCGTTTTGCCGAGGCCGCCGGATGGCCGGTGCTGGCCGACCCGCTCTCGAACCTGCGGGTCCCGGGCACCGTCGCGACCTACGACCCGCTGCTGCGGTCTCCCGCGTTCGCCGCCGCGCACCGGCCCGACGTCGTGCTCCGGGTCGGTGGTCCGCTGACCAACAAGATCACCATGGAGTGGCTCGACGCAGGTGTCGATCAGGTGCTGGTGGATCCCGACGACGCCTGGCTCGATCCTCACCACGTGGCGAGCGGGCGCATGGTTGCCGATCCCGAGCTCCTCCTCGGCGCGCTGGCCGACGCGGTCGATGTGATGATCGATGACGAGTGGGTGGCGCGTTGGCGCGACGCCGACGCAGCCGCGCGCGCGGCGATCGACACGCTGCTCGATTCGTCACCCGAGCCGTTCGAGGGCCGGATCGCGCGTGACGTGGTCGCGTCCGTGCCGACAGGGACGGCGCTGGTGGTCGCGTCGAGCATGCCGGTGCGCGACGTCGAGAGCTTCGCCTCGACGCGTGAGGGTCTCCGGTTCCACGCCAATCGCGGGGTGAACGGCATCGACGGGTTCGTCTCCACCGCGCTGGGACTCGCGGCCGGATCGGAACCCGACGCCCCGACCGTCGCCCTGGTAGGCGACCTCTGCTTCCTCCACGACGCCAACGGTCTGCTCGGCGCCGCGGCCCGCGGGGTCGACGCCACGTTCGTCGTCGTCGACAACGGTGGTGGCGGGATCTTCTCGTTCCTGCCCCAGGCCGACCTCCCCGAGCACTTCGAGACGCTCTTCGCCACGCCCCAGCCCGTCGACCTCGCCGCGCTCGCGGCGGTGCACGGCATCCCGGTGGAGGACGTCGACCGTGCCGACGCGTTGGCCCCGGCGATCGGCGCGGCGGTCGCCGCTCACGGCGTACGGGTCGTGCGGGTGCGGACCGACCGCGCCGCCAACGTCACCCGGCACCGCGAGGTCTGGGCCGCGGTTGCCGCTGCGGTCTGAGGGTCAGGGGCGGACGAGGGCCCGGAGCATGGGTTCGAGCTTGGCCTGGGTCTCGGCCCACTCGGCTTCGGGATCGGAGCCGGCCACGATGCCCGCGCCGGCGACGAGGCGGGCCCGCGTGCCGTCGAGCTCGGCGCCGCGGAGCGCGATCGCCCATTCGCCGTCGCCCCGCGCGTCGACCCAACCCACGGGTCCGGCGTAGCGACCGCGGTCGAAGCCCTCGAGCGTACGGATCGCGTCGAGCGCGGCGGCACCCGGGGTGCCACCGACGGCCGGCGTCGGGTGCAGTAGCCGCACGAGATCGAGCGCGCCGGGTGCCGGGTCGGCCAGCCGGCCCCGGATCGGGGTGGCGAGGTGGGCGACGGGCCCGAACACTGCGACCTCGGGGATTCGTTCGACGGTCAGCTCGGTGCAGCGCGGGACAGCGCGTCGACGATGCCGTCGACCACGAAGCGATGCTCGCGCGTGTCCTTCACCGACGCCGCGAGCGCGTGCAGGGCCTCGTCGCTGTCGGCGACGGTCGTGCCGGCGACGGGGCGTGACTCCACGACCGCGCCGGTGCGCCGCACGAGCAGCTCGGGGCTCGCGCCGACGAACCCGGCGCTCGAGTACACGAACGAGCCCGGCTGGTGGGCGACGAGGCCGCGCACGATCTCGAGCGCGTCGAACGCGGTGTCGGCCTCGACGAGGACCTCACGCGCCAGGACCACCTTCTCGAGCTCTCCGCGGCCGATGGCGCCGAGAGCCTGCTCGACCGCGGCGCGCCAGTCGGCACACGTCCGCGGGGCGACGACCGTGAAGCGGGTGGGGGGGGCGAACCCGGTGTCGGGGTCGAGCGGGGCCGGACCGATCTCGGTGACCCACGCCGCGCCCGCCCAGCTCACCGACGACGCGGCCGGGGATGGTGAGCTCGCCACGCGCGTTCGGGTCGAACGGCAGCGCGCCCACCGCGATCGCGCCGGTACCGGGGAGCTCGAGCGGATCCACGACCGCCACCGCACCGAGCACGGCGTCGACGTCGTCGGGCGCGACGCGGGCGGCGACGCCCGAGGTGACGAGGCGCGTCTCGTGGTGGAGCCAGGCGAAGCCCGCCGGGTCGAACGCCTCGAGGAGGTCGCGACCGGGATCGACCTCACGCGTGACGGCGTGGAGGCGGGCGGGCGCCGGTGTGGTGGTCACGCGCGCGTCGCGGTGACGAGCAGCACGGAGCCGCCGGTGAGTGAGGTGTGACGCACATCGGTGAAGCCGGCGGAGGTGAGGCGATCGGCGAGCTCCGGCGCGGCCGGGAGGTATGCAGTGCTCTTGGGGAGGTAGGCGTAGGCCTCGGCGTCGTGCGCGAGCACCCGGCCCAGCAACGGGACCGCGCCCCGGAACCACACCGCGTTCCCGCGCGCATGACCGGGTTGGAGGGAACCGTGGCGTCGACCGCGGCGAAGCGGCCGCCCGGTCGGAGGACGCGTGCGCATTCGGCGAAGACGGTCGCCAGGTCGACGAAGTTCCGCAACGCGAACCCGCACGTCATGCCGTCGACCGATCCGCCGGCCATGGGCAGGCACGCGCCGTCGGCCCGGACGAGGGGAGCGTCGGTACGCGCCGCCGACAACATGCCCGCCGAGAAGTCGGCCCCGATCGCCGTGTACCCCGCCGCGGTGAGATCACGGCAGAGGTCGCCGGTGCCGCAGGCGAGGTCGAGGACACGCGCGCCGCGCGGGAGATCCAGCTCCTCGACGGTGCGGTGGCGCCATCGCCGGTCGAGGCCGAGGGAGATGATCCGGTTCATACGGTCGTAGCGAGGCGCCAACCGGTCGAACATGTCCTCGACCGCCTCGCGCTTCGCGTCACCCTGGGGGAGCGCGCCGCCGTACCCGAGCACCGGCGCGTTCACCGCGCGCCTTCCCATCCGGCCCATCCCGGCTCGCCGCGCGCGGCCGCCAGCTCGCTCGGATCCCCGACCGCCTCGAGGTGTTCCTGGGCGACCTCGAGCAGCACGCTCCGGAAATGGTTGGCCACCAGGGTCGTCGTGGTGGGCAGCAAGGTGCGGAAGGCGTCGACGAGACGTTCCGCCTTCTCGTCGTCGGTGAGGTCGCTCTGCTGGATCGGCCGGCGCACGTGCTCGTCGAACATCTCGACCGCGTCGGTCGCGATCGCGCGGGTCGCGTCGTGGTGTCGCCGTGCCAGCGCCAACAGGTTCGGGAGCGGGAATCCGGCTTCGAGGAGCCCGAGGCCCGCGCGCAAGACGTCGGCGTCGGCGTCGGTGTAGCCCGATGCGCCACCGCGCTGCTGCGGAACGATCAGCCCCTCGCGGGCGACGGCGTCGAGCAACGGCGCGGGCACGCCCACCCGCGCGGCGAGGTCGTCGAGGGTGAGCAGCTCGGCGTCGCCGGCCTGGGCGCCGGCGACCGCGGCGGCGAGGGGCGCATCGGCGGCGTCGAGCTCGCCGTCGACGAGCCTTCGGATGACCGCGAGCGAGAACCCCTGGCGCTGGAGCTCCTTGATCCGGTGCAGGCGCTCGACGTGGTCGTCGCCGTACCAGGCGATCCGGCCCACCCGGCGGGGCGGCGGGAGCAGCTGGCGCTTCTGATAGAAGCGGATGGTGTCGACCGAGAGCTCGGCGCGCCGGGCCAGCTCCTCGACGCGGATCTCCCCGCCGTCGACCCGTGTGCCGGTGGCCGGTGCGCCGGTGCCCGCGGTTCCCATGAGCGACCATTCTAGGAGCAGTTGCTCCCGAGGTCACGTTCGGGTCGCGGTGGTCAGGCGGGTGGCTCGGCCAGGCGCGGGGTGCCCGGGGCGTCGGCCTCGAGGTGGCGCAGCCCGAAGCGCGCCTTCTCGGCGTGGTAGGCGACGAGCACCATGAACAGGATCGCGATCAGCACCGCCAACTCCGTGCTCGCCTTCTGCGACACGTGGTCGGCCGACCACGAGGCGAAGGCGTAGAACAGGAACGCGAACAGGAGGTTGTGCACCATCTTCCCCAGGAAGAGGGGCGCCGCGAGCCGCCGCATCCCGTAATGCACGACTGCGAGCGGCACGACCACCGCGCCATCGGGCACCGGCGACACGCCGATGAGGAAGATGCCGAACGCGGTGAGCCGCGGGCGGTCGTCGACGTTGCGGGCGATCCAGCGGAACAGGCGGCCCTCGAGCAGGCGGGGGCTCTTCACCACGAGCGCGTCGGCCACCTTGTACGACGCGACCGCGCCGATCCCGGCCCCGAGGCCGGACGCGACGCCGAGGGTCATGACACTCTGCAGGCTGGCCCCGCCGAGCGCGGCGGAGAGCACCGGCAGCGTGTAGGGGATCTGGACCAGGATCGACAGGTTGGCGATCAGCGCGATCAGGAAGATGCCGATGCTGCCGAGGCCCGCCAGGCGGTCGACACCATCGGTGACCGTGTCGTTGACGCCCGAGAACGTGCCCATGGCGTGGAGGATCACGAAGACCGCGACGATCACGACCGCGATCGCCGCGTACTTCAACTCCACGGAGAGTCGGCGCGAGCGCCCGGACACCTGGTCGGTCACGCCCCGAGTTTCGCACGTGGACGCGAGCGGGGCACCGGTCCCTCGCCGGCGGTGCGTCACCGGGGTCGCACGGCTCTGGAAGAATGCGGTCATGGACCGCGCGGCAGCCTACGAACGCGTCGACACCGGAGAGGCGTGGCGCGAGTTCTGCGTGCTGCTGGCGGATGCCGCCGCGGTGCTCGACCGCGACGACCTCGACCTCGACACGTTCGATCGCGCCGAGGGCCTGCGCTACCTCGCGCGCCTCACCCAGAACGGTCTCTCGTCGTTCCTCGAGAACCCCGGTCCGCGTCACCCATGCTTCCGCGCGCTCCCCGAGCACTGCGGCTTCGGCCTCGACAATCCGGACAACGTGTACATGAGCGCGGGCATCGACCCCGCGCTCGAGTACCGCATCCGCGGCCGGCGCGGCACGATCGCGTACCTGTCGCTCGCCGCTCAGAACCAGAACTACGCGCGGCGTGACCGCATCACCGGCGGTGCGGGTCATCTCGACCACGACGACCTCGCGCTCGGACCCGAGGGCACGTTCGAGATCGTCGCCTCCCGACGGCCCCATCCGGGGAACTGGCTCGAGCTCGCGCCGGATTCGAGCATGATCCTCGTGCGCCAGACGTTCGCGGACCGCGCCCGCGAGGTCGCCGCCGAGGTTGCGATCGAGTGCATCGGTGTCACCGAGCCTCCTGGTCCCGTCGATCCCACGCTCGTGCCCGACCAGTTGCTCGGCGGGGCGATGTACGCCATCGGCGCGTCGGCCTGGTTCGCCGACTGGGTCGCGCCGTGGCGCGCCGAACCCAACCGGCTCCACTTCCCAGACCCCGAGCACCATCGCCTCGTCGGGGGTGACCCGAACATCGTGTTCCAGCTCGGTTACTGGTCGCTCGGTCCCGACGACGTTCTGGTCGTGGAGGCGACGCCGCCGCGCTGCGAGTACTGGAACTTCCAGCTCGGCAACATCTGGGCCGAATGCCTCGACAAGCGCCGCCCCATCTCGCGGAACCCGGCCACGACCACCTACGAGCCTGACGGATCGTTCCGGCTGGTCGTGGCCCACCAGGATCCCGGTCACCCGAACTGGATCGACACGTGCGGGCACCGTCACGGGATCATGGGGTTGCGCTGGGTCCGGGCGACGACCCACCCGCCGGCCACCGTGACGGTGGTCCCCGCCGCGTCGGTCGCCTGAGCCCGCGCGACCCGACGCGCTACGCCGCCGGACCGAGGTCGGCCTCCTCGGGCAGCGGCGCGGCGTCGGTCATGACCGTGTCGGTCAGGGCGTCGGCGGCACCCGGTCTCAGCAGTCGCCACGCCAGGAGGAGCGCGCCCAGCAGGACCGCGGCGCCCGCGGTGGTCGCGCGCAGCCCGATCTCGTCGGCGATGGCCCCCTGGACCACGCTGCCGATCGGGTACAGGGCGCCGATGAGCATCATGAGCACGCTCACCACGCGTCCACGTAGCGCGGCCGGCGCGCGGAGCTGCGCGATGGTCGTGAAGCTCGACAAGCTGCCGAGGTAGAGGAAGCCCACGACGAAGATCGCGACCACCGCGAACGGGAGCACGGGCGCGAGCGCGTAGGCGACGAGCGCGACGGGCAACGTACCGAGAACCGTCAGCATCACGCGTCGCGGCCCGAACCGGGCGAAGAGCCCGGCCAGGCTGAGCCCCATGCAGACGGCGCCGACGCCTTGTGCGGTCACCAACGCCGCGGTGCCGAACTTCTCGTCGTCGAACACCTTGAGCGCGACGGCGGGGATGAGCGCGATGAACGGCGCCGCGAGCAACGAGTTCAGCGCCATGCACCCGACGACGAATCGCAACGCGGGATCCCCGCGCACGAACCGGGCGCCCTCGCGGATCGAGTGGAGGATCGAGGTGCCGAGCGAGGGCTCGGGCTTCGGCAGCTGGAACGACGCGACGACCGCGAACACCGCGAAGAAGCTCACGGTGTTGATCAGGAACGCCAGCTCGTAGCCGCCGAGGCCGATCACCACGCCGGCGAGCGCGGGTCCGATCACGCGACCGAGGTTCCACTGCGCGGACGACAGGGCGACCGCCCCCGGGACGTCGGCGCGGGGCACGAGGTCGGGCAGCATCGCCTGGTACGCGGGGAAGCCGATCGCGTTGGCGCAGCCGGCGCCGAGGACGAGCAGGGTCACGAGTCCCGGGCTCGGATCGCCGAGGCTGGAGAAGAACGCGAGCAGCCCGGCGAAGAGGATCTGGAACGAGGTGGTGGTCAGGAGCAGGGTCCGCCGCGGGATCCGATCGGCGAGCGCGCCGCCCAGCGGTGCCAGCAGCGCGGTCGGCACGAAGCCCGCGGCGGCGACCAGCCCGGTCCAGCCCGCCTGGCCGGTCGAGGTGGTGACGAGGATCCCGACCCCGACCGCTTCCATCCACGTGCCGATGTTCGACACGAACGCACCGGACCACAACAGCGCGAACCGCTTGTGCCGGAACGGCGCGAACGACTGCGAGAGGTCCACCGGCGCCGACGGTACCCGTCGATCCGGCCCGGCCCTATTCCGCGAGCGGATCCGTCCGGGCGGTGAACAAGTCGAAGACGAGACCGTCGGGCGCGGTCCCGTCGTTCCAGTCGTACGCGGCGATCTGCGCGGGTGTCCGACGGCCGGTCGTGGCGCGCAGGAACTCGAAGCGCGTCGTCCGCACCGTGGCCGCGACGTCGCCGACCCCGAAGGTGGTCGCGCCGTCCTCGTGCTCGACGAGGAGCGCGCCACTCCCGGCCGCGTCGAGGACCTGATCCACGCCGGCGCCCACGAAATCGAAGCCGACGAGCACGGCGTCGCTGTCGCGGGCCCCGGGCGCGCCGCATCGGCGACCAGCTGGGCTCCCGCGCTCCCGAAGTGGTCGACCATCCCTTCCACCGTGGTCGCGTGCGCGTCCCATTCGGCGAGGATCTCGGCGAGCTCGCGGTCGCGGCCGGCCTCGACCTGCGCCGCCGTCCACTCGTCGGACCCCACCCCGTTGAGATTCCCGTGCACGATGTCGGCGGTGATGCCCGCCAGGTGGGCAACGATGTCCTGCACGGTCCACTCGGGTGTCGCCGGCGCGATCCGGAGCATCGCGTCGTCGCCCGCGGTGGTGACCAGGTCCCGCACCCGGACGCGGACGCCGTGGTAGGCCTCGCCGAGGGCGCTCACCCTCCGAGGCTACCGGGATCGATCGGCGGTAGCGTGGGCTCGCATCGTGTCGGCGACGAGAGGTGACGTGACCATGGAGACCCGCAGCGTTGGCAGCCTCGAGGTGTCGGTCGCGGGCCTGGGGTGCAACAACTTCGGTATGCGCATCGACGAGGCCGCGACGCAGGCCGTGGTCGACGCCGCGTTGGACGTCGGCATCAACCACTTCGACACCGCCGACATGTACGGCGGGGGCAAGTCGGAGGAGTTCCTCGGGCGCGCGCTCGGATCGCGCCGAGGCGACGTCGTCATCACCACCAAGGTCGGGGGCCGGGCACCCGAGGGCGAGGCGGGGGGGAGCGAGACGCTGATCACCCGGGTGTGCGACGAGAGCCTCGCCCGGCTCGGCACCGACTACATCGACCTCTACCTGCTGCACTACCCCGACGAGAAGACGCCGATCGCCGAGACGCTCGGGGCGTTCGCCAAGTTGATCGCGGCCGGGAAGGTGCGTGAGGTCGGATGCTCCAATTTCACCGGCGCGATGCTCGAAGAGGCGGACGCCGTCGCCAGGGAGCTCGGCGTGCCGCGTTTCGTGAACGCGCAGAACGACTACAGCCTCCTCAACCGCGCGGTCGAGGACGACGTGATCCCGGCGTGCGAGCGGCTGGGCGTCGTGCTGATGCCCTACTTCCCACTGGCCAGCGGGGTGCTCACCGGCAAGTACAAGCGCGGTGAACCCCACCCGGAGGGATCACGTCTCGCCGCGTGGGGGCCGATGGCCGACACGTTCGCGTCGGAGGAGCGCATGGACGTCGTCGAGCGGCTCCTGGGCTACGCCGAGGCGCACGGACACACCCTGACCGAGCTCGCGCTGTCGTGGCTGGCCGGCGCGCCGACGGTGGGCAGCGTGATCGCCGGTGCCACGTCGCCCGAGCAGGTGCGCGCCAACGCCGCCGCGACGTGTGCCTGGACGCTCACCCCGGAGGAGCGGGCGGAGGTCGACGCGCTCGCGCGCGTCGGCGGCTGACCGGAGGCCTGTCATCGCGGGCGTGGCGACGATCGAGCTGGCCCCCGGGCCCCTGGCGAACCCTGCCGGCGCGCAATGCGGGCGCCTGCTCGCCTCGCTCGACGGTCTGGCGACGGATCCGCCTCGGGCGTTGCTCGTGGCCGCGATCGAAGGGGTCGGCGCGGTCGAGGCCCGCGTCGCGACGTCACCGGGTCTCCGGGATCCCGCCGCCGCGCTCGCGGCCTTCCCCGCGCCGACGGTCGCGGTGTGGAACGGCCCGGCGATCGGCGCGGGTGCCGAGCTCCTGCTGGCGGCCGACGTGCGGGTGATCGGTCCTTCCGCGTCCATGGCGTTCCCGGAGGTGGCCGCGGGCGAACTCCCGTGCTGGGGCGGTACCCAACGCCTGCCCCGGGCGGGTGGCGTCGCGCTCGCGTTGCGGATGCTGGTGATCGGCGATCCGGCGGATGCCGCCGCCCTCGAGCGGGCCGGGCTCGCGGTCCTCGTCGACGACCCGCGTGCGTACGCCGAGGAGCTGGCGGACCGGCTCGCGGCGGGCGCGCCTCGCGCGCAGGCCGCAGCGCGCGACGCGGTGCACCGCGGCCGCGACCTCACCCTCGCCGACGCACTCCGCCTCGAATCCGACCTGAACCTGCTCATCTCGACGACGCACGACCGCGCCGAGGGCATCGCCGCGTTCTTCGAGAAGCGGCCGCCGCGCTTCACCGGCGAATGAGGGTCGACGTCTCCCGGCGGTGCGGCGTCACGATCGCGCGCGCGGTCCTCGGCGAGCTCGCCGGCCGCCTCGGGCTCGACCTGCCCCCCGAGGCCCGCCCCGGCGCCGACCTGTGGGTGCGGGCCGCCGACGGGCTGCCCTGGCCCGAACCCGCGCCACTGCTCGAGACGGCCGACGGCTGGGTCCACCCCGGTCCGCCGACCACGTGGGCGACGTTCACCGACATGGCGGTCGCGCTCGGCGCCCCGCCACCGGTTACGGGGGCCCGTCTGCCCGACCTCGGCGCACTGTCCGCCGAGGTCGTCGACGCCGAGGCCGGCGCGTGGATGCTCCCGGCGGTCGCGGTGCGGTCGGTGCCCGCGCGCTCGGTCGAGGTCCCGGTGCTCGCCCGCGCCCGTGAGTCCGGCGCCGCTGCGGGCGCCACCGTCGTCGTGTTGGGCACCGCGTGGGCGACACCGCTCGTCGGCCTGCTTCTGGCCCGTGTCGGCGCACGCGTGGTGCGCGTCGAGCATCCGGGGCGCCCCGACCCGTTCCCGCTGCACCGGCGGCTGCTCCGTGGGCAGGAGCGCGTCGCTCTCGACCTCGCGCACGGCCGCGATCGCGAGCGCTTCGCCACGCTCCTCGGAAACGCCGACCTCCTGATCGACGGCCACCCGCCACGGGTGCTGGCCAACGCCGGCCTGGGGGAGGCGGCGCTGACGTCGGTGGCACCGCACCTCGCGATCGTCCGGATCGCGGCCTTCGCCGATGGCGACCGGCCCGGGTACGGCCCCGCGGCCGAGGCTCGCGGGGGTTGGGCGGCCCGCCACGATCCACCCCGGTTGGGGCGGTCGTCGCTGGCCGATCCCGTCGCGGGGCTGGTCGGCGCGATCACGGCGCTCCACGTGCTGACGTCGGGTGGGCCCGGCGCACGGGCCCGGGTGTCGCTCGAGGGCGCGGTCGGACTCCTCCTCGCCGCCGAGGCGCGCGCCCGTGGGTGACGACCGGCTCCACGTCCACCGGCGCGGAACGATCGTCGAGGTGCAGTTCGACCACCCACCGATCAACGTCTACGACGTCGCGACCGCGCGACGCGCTCTGCGAGGTGCTCACCGCCGTCAACGCGGACCCGGAAGTGCGCGTCGTCGTGTTCACCGCCGCCGGGGACCACTTCTCCGCCGGTGCCGACCTGCGTGAGTTCGGCACGGCACCGTCGTTGTTCGCGATGCGCGATGCACGGTGGGGACGCGACGTGTGGGGCCTGCTCCGGGCGGTGGCCGCGCCGATGATCGCGTCGATGCACGGGAATGCGGTCGGCTTCGGGTTCGAGCTCGCGTTGCAGTGCGACGTGCGGATCGCTGCCGACGATTGCGTCGTCGCGCTCCCCGAGGCGCGCGTCGGCATGCTTCCCGCCGGCGGCGCGAGCCAGACGCTCCCCCGCCTGGTGGGAACGAGCGCGGCGCTGGCGGCGGTGATCACGGGTGAGCGGGTGCCGGCGGCCCGGGCGCTCGCTCGAGGATTCGTCGACGAGGTGGTCCCCCGCTCGCAGCTCCGGGCGCGCACCGACGAGTTGGCCGAGCGACTCGCCGGCGCGGCCGGTCGGCGCGGTCCGCGCCGCCAAGGCCGCGGTGTGGGCGGCGCTGGATCTCCCACTCGCGGTCGGCCTCGCTCGCGAAGGCGACCTCGCAGCTGCGCTGCGGGCCGGATCGGGCGGGTCGGCGCACCGATGAACGACGGCGCGGGGACAGCGCCGGGAGCGCGACCTAGCCTTTCGGAATGCCTACACACCAGGGAATCGTCGGCCCCGTGCCACCCGCGCAGGATCCCGATGACTACGACAAGCTCCGCCGGCGCATCCTCTGGAAGATGCCGAGCGGCCTCTACGTCCTCGGATCGCGCGCGGGGGAGCGCCGCAACGGGATGACCATGAACTGGGCCACGCAGATGTCGTTCGATCCGAAGCTGGTCGGCGTCAGCGTGGAGCGGGAGGCGTTCACCCACGAGCTCGTGTCCGAAGGTGGCGTGTTCGCCGTCAACATCGTGGCGCAGGAGGACCGCGCGATCGTGCGCAAGTTCACCAAGCCGGTCGACGTGGACCTCGCGGCGCGCACGCTCAACGACTTTCCGTTCCATGACGGCGTCACCGGCGCGCCGATCCTGGATCAGGCCGTCGCCTATCTGGACTGCGAGGTGCGCCAAGCGGTCGAGCTGGGTGGGCACACGCTGTTCCTCGGCGAGATCGTCGATTGCGCCTTCCAGCTCGACGAGGACACCCCGGTCCTGACCATGGGCGATACGCGCATGAATTACGGGGGCTGACCGGCGCGGGTCGCCCGGGGACCGGAAACGAGTGGTCCGAGTACGCTCCGGCGGTCACGTCCCGCGCCCGGGGAGAACGCCACGATGATGCAGTCGACCATGCAGGACTTTCCGCTGACCGTGGGCATGATCTTCCGCCACGGTCGCACCGTGCACGGCGAGAGCGAGGTCGTGACCTTCCAGGGTGACGGGAGCCGCCACACCCGGTTCGCCGAGGTCGCGGCCCGTGCCGACCGGCTGGCCGTCGCCCTGCGCGGCCTGGGCATCGAGGAGGGTGACCGGGTCGGAACCTTCATGTGGAACACCCAGGAGCACATGGAGGCCTACTTCGGGATCCCGTGCATCGGCGCGATCCTGCACACCCTCAACCTGCGCCTGTTCCCCGAACAGCTCGCCTACGTCGTGAACCACGCCGCCGATCGGATCGTGATCGTCGACGACAACCTCGTCCCGCTGCTCGCGCGGGTCGCCGGCGAGCTCGACACCGTCGAGCGCTACCTCGTGGTCGGTGACGGCGACGTGTCGGCGCTGGTCGACGCCGCGCCCCGGGCCGAGATCCTGCGGTACGAGGACCGGCTGGCGAGCAGCGATCCGACCGGCTTCGAATATCCCGAGATCGACGAACGCGCCGCGGCCGCGATGTGCTACACGAGTGGCACGACCGGCCACCCCAAGGGCGTCGTCTACTCGCACCGGTCGACGTTCCTGCATTCGATGGCGTCGGGGACGGGCGGTGTCGTCGCGTACACCTGCAACGACCGCATCCTCCCGATCGTCCCCATGTTCCACGCCAACGCGTGGGGGACCCCCTACGCGGGGTGGATGGCCGGCGCCGACCTGCTGATGCCCGGGCGCTTCCTGCAGGCCGAGCCCCTCGCGAAGTTCGTGGCGCAGGAGCCGGTCACGGCCGCGTGCGCGGTCCCGACCATCTGGGCGGACCTCCTGCGGTACTCCGACGACCACGAGCTCGACCTGTCGCAGCTGCGCCACGTGACGTGTGGCGGCGCCGCGGTGCCGCGCGCGCTGATGGAGAAGTTCCAGGAGCGCTTCGGCGTGCGCATCCTGCAGGGGTGGGGCATGACGGAGACCAGCCCGCTGTGCGCGGTGGGCCACCCGCCCCGCGGCATCGAGCCCGGCACGACCGAGGAGATGGACTGGCGGGCCCTCACCGGTCGCATCATCCCCGGCGTGGAGCTGCGCATCGTCGACGACGACGGCACCGTCCTGCCGTGGGACGGCACCGCGGTCGGGGAGATCGAGGTGCGGGGCCCGTGGGTCACCGCGTCGTACTACGGCGATCCCGCGCCCGAGAAGTTCGACGACGGCTGGTTGCGGACGGGTGACATCGCGAGCGTCACCGCGAACGGCTTCATCAAGATCACCGATCGCGCGAAGGACGTCATCAAGTCGGGGGGTGAGTGGATCTCCTCGGTCGAGCTCGAGGGTCTGCTGATGGCCCACCCGGACGTGGTCGAAGCCGCGGTGATCGCCGTCCCCGACCCGCGCTGGGACGAACGGCCCCTGGCCTGCGTCGTGCTGGGAGAGAAGTCCGCGGCCACTGCCGGCGAGCTGCGCGAGTTCCTCGGCGGACACGTCGCGAAGTGGCAGCTGCCCGAGCGGTGGACCTTCATCGCCGAGGTGCCCAAGACGAGCGTCGGCAAGTTCGACAAGAAGGTGCTGCGGTCCCGGTACGCCGACGGCGACCTTCTCGTGGAGGAGCTGCAATAGCTCCGATGATCGACGTCGCCCGATGACCACGACCCTCGCGAGCTCCGTCTTCGAACGTCTCGGTGGCGAGCTCTGGCTGCTCCTTCCCGCGTTCGGGTTCGCGCTGCTCGCGAGCTCACTCGTCGGGCGGGTGCTGGGGGTACGGCGTTCGTTCGCGGCGACGGTCGTGTCGGGCACCGCCGGGTGGGTGATCGGGGCCGTCGTCTCCCTGTGGATCGCGTCCGACACGCTCCCCGCGTCGGACGGCTTCGCCCGCAACCTCTTCCTGTTCTCGCTGCTGGGTGCGATGGCCGCGTCGGTCTGGCTCGAGTTCCTCGCCCGGCCCGGGATCGTGGTGCGGGCCCAGACCGGTCTGCAGTCGGTGCCGCACCCGATCCGCTCGCTGCGCCGGCGCGGGCGACGGGTGCAGCGCTACGCGGAGATCACACGGATCGCGATGCGCAACGGCCTCGGACCGTCGCTCGGGCTCGGGCGCAAGGACGAGGCGGAAGCCGGCGCCCGACCGCCCGTGCGCCGTCTCCGGCTCGCGCTCGAGGAGTGCGGCGGGATGTTCGTGAAGCTGGGCCAGGTCATCTCCACCCGCACCGACCTGATCTCGCCGCAGGCCGCCACCGAGCTCGGACTGCTCCAGGACCACGTGCGCCCGGCGCCGCGCGGAGATCGCGGAGCTCCTCGAGGAGGAGCTGTCGATGCCGCTCGCCGAGGTGTTCCCGGGCTTCGACTGGCAGCCGCTCGCGGCGGCGTCGATCGGTCAGGTGTATCGGGCGCACACCCCCGACGGGTCGCCCGTCGTGGTGAAGGTGCAGCGGCCCGGCATCGACGAATCGGTACGCGTCGACCTGTCCGTGCTGCAGGAGCTCGGGCACGTGGTCGAGACGCGCACGGGGTGGGGCCGCGAATACCAGGTGGAGGACCTGGTCGCCGAGTTCTCGGCGCGCCTTCGCGAAGAGCTCGACTACCGGATCGAAGCGCGCAACGCGCACGCCATCGCGTCGACGATGCCGTCCGACGCCCGGATCCGTGTCCCGTACGTGTACGAGGAGCTCAGCACCTCGCGCGTCCTGGTCATGGAATGGCTCGACGGCCAGAGCGTGCGCGAGGTCGACTGGGGCGCGACCCGCATCGCCGACCGCGTGAAGCTCGCCGACTCGCTGCTGCGCACCTTCCTCGAGCAGATGCTCCAGGAAGGCGTGTTCCACGCCGACCCCCACCCGGGCAACGTCATGTTGCTGGCAGACGGCCACCTCGCGCTCATCGACTTCGGTGCCGCGGGCCGGTTGGATCCGGTGCAGCAGGCGGCCTTGCGCGACCTCATGGCCGGCGTCAGTCGTCGTGACGCCGACACCGTGGTGCAGGCGGTGTTGCAGGTCGCGAGTCTCCGGCGCGGTGTCGACGTCAACGACTTCGAGCGCGCGTTGGCGCGGTTCATGGCCCAGCACCTCGCGCCGGGTTCACAACCCGACGCCGCGATGTTCAACGCCATGCTCCGGCTGATGTTCGACTACGGGATCACGATGCCGGCGGAATGGAGCACGTTCTTCCACGCGTTGATCGTGCTCGAAGGCACGCTCACGACCATCGCACCCGGATACTCGGTCATCGACGCGGCGGAGAGCATCGCTGCACAGTGGGTCCGCAGCCTCATCAACCCGAGCTCGGTCCAGCAGGCCGTGCGCGACGAGATCCTGCGCACCGTCCCGATGCTGCGGCGGCTGCCGCGCCACATCGACCGCGCCTTCAGCAGCCTGGAGCGCGACGGCCTGCGCGTGCGCGTCACGCACTTCTCCGACGACCATGACGAGCAGGTGGTGTCGCGGCTGGTCAACCGATTCGTGCTCGCGTTCCTCGCCGGGGCGATCGGTGTCGTGTCCGTGGGCCTGATCGCGATCGACGGGGGGCCGGCGTTCTCCGACCGCACGTCGCTGTTCCGGGTCTTCGGATACTTCGGCCTCTTCTGCGCCACGGTCCTGGCGATGCGCGTGATCGTCGCCGTCCTCCGCGACGGCCTGAATCAGGGGTGTGCCACGGGCGCCTCCGGCCGCGGCAAAATTCCCCCGGAGGCCGTATCCCCGGTACGCCCGCCGGCGTTGACAGGGTGGAGCGGTGGCGCAGGCCTCCGCTTCACCGCGTCGAGGCCGCTCCGGTCGCGCGGAGGTGGCCGGCCGATGGCGGGGGTGTTGCCCAGGTGGCGTATGGGGTAGAAGGGCGGTATGCGAAGCCCGCAGGGGGGCCGGCCTGATGCGCGCACCGAGCCTGGTGCGGGCTGAGGCGGAGGACCCGATGGAATCGGTGAGCGCGGCGAAGGCGGAGCCTCAACCCGTTCCCAGCCCGACCGGGCCCGGTGCGTCTGCCGACGCGTTTGCCGACGTGCTCGCCCGCGCGGCTCGACGGCGACCCCGTCGCGTGTCACCGGATCTACGACACCTATGCCGGTCGGGTCTACGGATACCTCCGTGCCCAGGGGGCGTACGAACCCGAGGATCTCACGAGCGAGGTGTTCCTCCGCGTGTTCGACCGGCTGCGTCAGTTCTCGGGCGACGAGGTGCAGTTCCGTTCCTGGCTGTTCACCATCGCGCATCGCATCCTCATCGACGAGGCCCGCCGTCGGAAGCGCCGGCCGCAGACCATCGAGCTGCTCGGTGGCGCGGAGTCGCTCGCCGCGGGCGACGTCGAGCACGAGGCGCTGGTCAACGTCGGGACGGAATGGGCCGACGCGCTCGTCGCGTCGCTCCCACCCGATCAGCGCGCGGTGGTGGCGTTGCGGGTGACCGCGGACCTGCCGCTCGGCGAGGTCGCACACATCCTGGGCAAGCGGACCGGCGCAGTCAAGGCATTGCAGCACCGGGCGCTCGCCGCACTGCGCAGGCGTTGCGAGGAGGCCGTCACATGAGCCCGTCCGCAGGCGCGCCCGACGTGCTCGACCGCCTCGTCGAGCAGTACTGCACGGCGGCGCCGCCGGCGCCGAGGGGCGAGCTCTTCGCCCGGATGGAATCCGGTCACGTGGGCCCGCGAGCCGGCGTGACTGGTCCCGACGACCAGGTCGGCGCGCGGGACGCGGTCGTCGTGCCGCTCGGGCGCCGGCCGCGGGTGCGGCTCCGGGTCCTCGTGGCCGCGACGCTGGCGATGTTCGTGGTCATCGGCGGTCTCGCGGGCGCCGGCGCGCTCCCGACGCGCTGCAGCGGCGCGTCGCGTCGGTCGTGTCACAGTTCGGGATCGATCTCCCGAGCCCCGACCGCCCGTCGGACTCCGGCGGCGCGACGACCGGCGGTGGCGACGGCGCCAGGCAGTCCCACCCGTCGGTTCCCGGCCCGGGCGCGGCCGCGGGAACCGACGGCCCGTCGACGCCGGGCGGCGGTTCGGCCGGCGCCGGCGCGGTGGTGGTCCCGCGCGTTCCGCAGACGACGCTTCCCCCGGTCGTCGACGTACCGGGGCTCCCGCCCGTCACGGTGCCCCCGGTGGGAACGCCGTCGGTCACGACGCCGACGGTGCCGGGGCTCCCATCGGTGCCCCTGCTCCCGCCGATCACGTTGACCCCGGTGGATCTCCCGCCGGCGACGGTGCCGCCGATCACGCTCCCGTCGGGCACGTTGCCGCCACTCGAGCTCCCCGGCCTCTGATCCGTCGACCCGTATCCCGCGGGCGTCTCTGTGCGTTGGCGTGACGGGAGGGCCGGTGCGGTCCTCGCTGTCACGAGCCTCAGGAGGCCCCGGAGCATGAGTCATCGCAGCGAGTCGCCCCGACCCCGAAACCGCCCGCGTGCCGGCCGCGGGTGGCTGCTCGTGCGGGCTGGTCTCACCGTGATGCTGGCGGCGGCCGGCTTCGTCGTCGCGGCGACGGCCGTGGCGGGCGCGGATCCGCTGCCGGTACCCGTGCCGGTGCCGGCGCCGGGGGTGCCGATCCCGCTCCCCGTCCCGCCGGTCCCCGTCCCGCCGATTCCGGTGCCCGACGGCGCCGGTGCGCCGACCCTGCCGGTCCCCCTTCCGAACGACCCGGTGCCGGCCAACCCGCTGCCCGCGCCCGACCCGGTCTCGCTCCCGGTCACCCCCGCGCTCCCTGTCCCCGCAACCGACGCGCCGGCGCTCGCCGCGCTCGCCGCGTCGGGTCTCGGGAGCGCGGGGGCCAGTGGCGGCAGCGTGCCGAGCACGGCCCAGGTGTGTCGCGAGGCGGCAACCGCGACCGCTGCGCCGGCGGCATCGGGAATCGCGAACCTGATCAGCGCGACGCCGCCGACGGTCGGTTCCGCCGTGCTGCCGGTCGTGGTGCCCGTAGCCGCGGGCGCGAACCCGTCGACCCTCTGCGCGACGCTGAGCGCGGTCGCCGGTGCGCTCGTCCCCTCGGTCCTGGCGCCCGCGTCCGCGTCCCCGGGCGCGTCTCCACTCCCGGTGTCGCCACGGTGAAGGCCGACCGGCCCGACGGCGCGAGCGTCGTCGAGGCCGCGTCGAGCGGTGCGGCCAAAGGCTCCCTCGCGTTCACCGGCACCACGGTGGGGCTGACCGCGTTGATCGGCCTGGTGCTCGTGGCGCTCGGCAGCGTCGCCCTCAAGATGCGCGGTCTCGTGTGACGTCTCCGGGCGAGAGCCCGTGGGGCGTCGAGTCGCTCAACGGGCGGGATCGTCGTCGCCCCCGGTGCCGGACCGGTCACCTCGGGTGATGACGTCGGCCAGCTCGTGCTCGTGGATCGAGTCGTGGCGCGCCGCCGAACGGGAGAGCACCATGGTGGCGACGATCATCGCGATCACCGACGCCGCGACGGCGGCCCATTCGAGGGCCCCGCTCGTCGGCACGGTCTCGTGCAGCATGGTCACACCCACGATCGCGGCGACGACGGGTTCGACCACAGTGAGGGTAGGGAGCGAAGCGGTGAGCGACCCGGCCTGGAACGCCCGCTGGTTGAGCACGAACCCGAGGCCGCCGAGGACCACGAGCGTGTAGGGCTCCCAGTACGTCAGCGCGCCGAAGCCGTGGTCGCCGAACAACACGACGCTCGACTTGGTGAGGGCGGCGGTGAGACCGAAGATCGCGCCGGTCGTGAACGCGAACAGCACCGCTCGCCGGGTCCCGACCGAGCGCGGTCCGCGACCCCGAGGCAGACGGTCAGCACGGGGAGCGCGATCGCCGCGGAGATCAGCCACGCCTCGGACGACGCCCGATCCTGCCCGCCGTCCGTGCCCGCGAGCAGGAGGAAGACGGCGAGCCCGACGGCGAGCGCACAGGCCCACCCGAAGTCGGCCCGCCTGAGCTTGCGCCCCGACCACCACGCGCCGACCGGCAGGGCGAAGAGGATCCCGCTGGTCAGCACCGGTTGGACGACCAGCAGCTCACCCACCCCGAGCGCCGCCGCCTGGAGGCAGTAGCCGATCCCGTCGGCCCCGAGTCCGGCCAGCCACAACGGCTTCCGGGCGAGGCGCAGCACCAGGCCGACCCCGGCGCCGTCCCGGACCCCGTCGTCGGCCTCGGCCTCGCGCTGTTGCAGCACCGATGCCGCGGCATAGGCGAGGGCCGCTCCCAGTGCCAACAACACCGCCAACATCCGTTGGGGACGGTAGTCTCTGCCTTCGTGCGCCGGAGCATCCTCATCGTCTCCGCGTCCATGGGCGCAGGCCACGACGGCGCGGCCAAGGAGCTCCGTCGTCGGCTCGAGGCGGCCGGGCACCGGGTCGAGGTCGTCGACTTCCTCGACGCCGTCGCGTTCCACATCGGCCCGCTCCTCCGGTGGTTCTACCAGGTGCAGTTGCGCATGGCCCCGTGGAGCTACGAGCTCAGCTACAAGATGGCGCCGTTGCTCCGGGCCCCGGCCGTGATGGTCGACACCTGGCTCACCCGCCGAAAGCTCCGGCGGGTGATCAAGGACTTCCGGCCCGACGCCGTCGTCTCCGTGTACCCGCTGGCGTCGCTCGTGCTCGGGCGCATGCGGCGCAAGAAGCAGCTCCGCGTCCCGGTCGTCACCTATCTCACCGATTTCGCGGTCCACTCGCTGTGGGTGCACCGCGGCGTCGACCGCCACCTCGCGGTGAGCGAGATCTCCGCCGCCGCCGCCGCGTCACGCGGGGGAAGGACGCGCGAGCGCGTGGACCTCTCGTCAGCGAACGCTTCCGCGAGGCCGAATACGACCGCGACGCGGTGCGCAGCAATCTCGGGCTCGCCCCCGAGGACCGCGCCGTGCTCGTCGTCGCCGGCTCGTGGGGTGTCGGTGACGTCGTCGCCACCGTCGAGGCGATCGGGCGCACCGGCGAGTTCCACCCGATCACCGTGTGCGGTCGTGACGACAACCTCCGCGCCGAGCTCGAGGCAGGCGGGTTCGGCACCGTGATCGGTTGGACCGACGAGATGCCGGCGCTCATGTCGGCCGCGGACGCGCTGGTCGAGAACGCGGGTGGCCTCACCTGCATGGAGGCGTTCGCCGTCGGTCTCCCCGTGATCACGTTCAAGCCGATCGCCGGCCACGGCAAGGAAAACGCCGAGATGATGGCCCGTGCCGGTGTCAACTGCTACGCGCGGAACGAAGCGGAGCTCAACGCGATCCTGCGCGACGTCACACGTCCCGGGCCCGGGCGCGAGGCGCTCGTGGAGACCGCGCGCTTGTTGTTCGTGGCCGATCCCGCCGACGACGTCGAAGAGCTCGCGGACTCCGAACACCTCGTCGACCGCAAGGGCCGCGTGGTCGCGCTCCGCGCGCCGCGGGGACGCCGCACTGCGATGATCGCGGCGATCAGCGTGTTCGTGCTGTACGGCGGGCTCACACTCGGCGCGCAGGCGGTCTCGGCCATCGGCGTCGGGGTGGCCAAGGCGCCCAAGAACGCCGCCCGCACCGCCTACGTGGGGATCCGGCTCGACCACACCCAGCTCACCGACGACGTGTTGCTCCGGGAGATCCGCGCGCTCGGTGTGTCGGTCGTGGTCGACGCCCACGCCGCCGAGCACCGTTCGGTCGAGCTCGAGCACCTCGCCGACTCCGGGGTCGACATCGCCAACGGGGGTTGGGGCAAGGGCTCGTTCCTGCGGTGGAACCGGGCCCGCAACGACGTCGCCAAGGCGGGCACGATCATCGCCCGTGAGGCGGGCCAACCGGCCCGGGAGTTCTGTCCGGGGCGCCGGCTCGACGCCTTCGACCAGTACTACTCGCACCGCCAGAAGCAGAAGCTGGTGGTGGCCGACCACACCATCCGGCCCGAGAGCCTGCCCGGCACCATCGACTCGGGGAAGGTCTATCTACTCGACGGTCGCGGCCGTGACGCGACGGCGATGGAGGTTGCGGTGTCGGACCTCGGCGAGCAGTTCGCCCGTGACGGCCTGCGCGCCGCGTCGTTCGGGGAGCTTCGCTGAGCTCGTCGCGTTCCCTGAAGGTCGTCGGTGCCATGGGTCTGGCTGGAGTGGGTGCCGTCGCCGTGCTCCATGCCGGCCCCGCTCTGGGGGGTGTGTCGCCGATCGGCGTGCGCTTCACCCCCACGCTCGTCGGTGTCGGGCGTCGGGGCCACGTCGCGCTCACGTTCGACGACGGCCCCGACCGGGCGTCGACACCGGCGTTCCTCGATGTGCTCGAACGGTTGGGCTGGCACGCGACCTTCTTCATGCTCGGTGAGATGACCCGACGCGATCCGGGCGTGGCGCGGGCCGTCGCCGATGCCGGCCACGAGGTCGCGGTCCACGGTGACGTGCACGGCAACATGCTGCGGCGCACACCCCGGAACGCGCGCGACGACATCCGCGGGCCTACGACACGGTGGTGCAGGCCACCGGCGTCGAACCGCGATGGTTCCGACCACCGTTCGGCATCTCGTCGTTCTCGTCGTTGCGGGCCGCGCGGGGTCTCGGGATGACCACGGTGCTCTGGACCACGTGGGGACGCGACTGGCGACGCGAGGCGACGCCGACCACGGTGGTCGCCGACGTCACCCGCCGTTACCTCGACGGCGGCACCGTGTTGCTGCACGACTCGGACTGCACGTCGTACCCCGGCTCGTGGCACTCGAGCCTCGGTGCGTTGCCGCGCCTCGCCGACGAGTTCGCCGCGCGCGGCCTCGAGGTGGGCACGGTCGGGGCCCACGGCATCGAGACCCGCGCGGCAGAGCGCGTGGTCAGCATGGTGCGATGAGCGACGTCGAGCACGAGTTCCTGCTGGAGAACCAGGGCCTGCGCGACGAAGCCGCACGCCTCCGGGCGCTGGCCGAACGGGCCGTGCGCGCGGCCATGGCCGCGCAGGACGCCGCCACCGGCGACCACGAGCCGTGGCTCGACGATGCCCTCGCCGATCTCGCGGCGGGAGCGTCTGCCGAGGCGACCGGCTAGCGCGCCGTCACACGCGACCCGTCACCGTGAGCCATTTGGTGCCGGGTTCGGTCTCGACCAGCCGGTGAGGCGTCCCGGCCGGGAGCAGCACCCAGTCGCCCGGGCCCAGCTCGACCATCGTCCCGGCCGCCTCGAGCACCTCAGCGCGTGGACGCGCGGGTGCCCTGGAGATCGAGGAGCGAGGTCGCGAGCTCCTCGACCTCGGCCCGCCACGACCCCGCCTCCTGCACGGGAACCAGCACGAGCTTCGAGAAGCCGACCTCGAGGAACTCCTCGAGCCGGTCGCGCAACGCCGGGATCCCCACTGCGATGACCTCGGAGGGGTCGAAGCCGAGCCGGGTGCCGACGGAGCTCGCGTAGGGCTCGGGGATCTCGGTCCGGGCGTAGAACACCATCGCGCCGTAGTGCTCGTCGTCGATCGCGCGGCCCGCGGCGTCGGCCGCGGTCTCGATCAGCACGCGGCCCGTCCCTCGACCTGTTGTGGGGTGCAGAAGCTGGGCAGCCAGCCGTCGGCGAGCTCGCCCACCCGCCGCAGCTCGCGGGGCGCCCGGCCGCCGAGCCACACGTCGGGCGGCTGTTGCACGGGCCGGGTGCCGATGGACACGCCGTCGTAGTGGAAGCGCTGGCCGTCGTGGTCAACGGTGTCCTCGGCCCAGAGCCGTCGGATGAGCGGCAGCGCCTCGTCGAACCACGGCGGCCCGCTCTTCGCGGGTGACGCCGAAGGCCTGCTGCTCGTGCGGTTCGACCACGCCGAGCCCGAATGCGGGGAGCGCGCGACCGCGCGACAGCACGGTCGAGGCTCGCCCACTGCTTGGCGAGGAGCACCGGGTTCCGGCCGGGGAGCACCTGCACCGCTGGTGCCGAGCTTGAGCTTCTTCGTGCGGCCCGCCGCGAACGACAGCGACACCATCGGCTCGGGGATCGGGGCGGTGGCGCGCTCCGAGCACCAGATCGAGTCGAAGCCGAGCGTTCTCGAGGCGCGTCGATCGAGCTCCGCGAAGCGGCGCGCCGCCGTCGGCGCGGCCCTGCGTGCCGGTTCCGTAGCCGATCGCGAACCTTCACGGGCGTCGCCTCGACGCTGCGATCTGGTGGCGGAACGACCTCGTAGCCGCGCAGCTCGCGGCGTGCGATCTGCTGGAGGTGCACCTCGTCGGGCCCGTCGACGAAGTGCAGCGTGCGGGCGTGCGGGTACATCTCGGCGAGGGGCCAGTCGTCGGAGACGCCGGCGGCGCCGAAGACCTGGATGGCGCGATCGATGACCGTGGTCGCGAGGCGGGCGGCGACAACCTTGATCGCGCCGATCTCGAAGCGCGCGCCCTTCGCGCCGACGGTGTCCATGAGCCACGCCGCCTTCATCGTGAGCAGTCGGGCCTGCTCGATCTCGATGCGCGACTCCGCGATCCGCGCCTGGATCATGCCCTGGTCGGCGAGCGGCTTGCCGAACGCCACGCGCTGCTGGGTGCGCTCGCACATGAGCCGGAGCGCCTTCTCGGCCATGCCGATCGCCCGCATGCAGTGGTGGATGCGGCCGGGACCGAGACGGGCCTGCGCGATCGCGAAGCCACCGCCTTCCTCGCCGAGGAGGTATTCCTTCGGGATGCGGACGTCTTCGAACAGCGTCTCGCAGTGACCGCCACCGGCGTCGTGTCCGAACACCGGCAGGGTTCGCACCACGGTGACACCGGGAGTGTCGAGCGGGACGATCACCATGCTGTGGCGGCGGTGGCGGTCGGCGTCGGGATCCGAGACGCCCATGAGGATCGCGAACGTGCACATCGGCGACGCCGCGCCGCTCGTCCACCACTTGTGCGCGTTGATCACGTAGCTGGTCGCCGTCGCGGACGATACGACTCTGGATGTTGGTGGCGTCGGAGCTCGCGACCCACGGCTCGGTCATCGCGAAGCACGAGCGGATCTCACCGCCCAGGAGCGGTTGCAGGAAGCTGTTCCACCTGGAGCGGCGGTGGCGAACTTGGCCAGCACCTCCATGTTGCCGGTGTCCGGGGGCAAGCAGTTCGTGGCCTCGGGGGCGAGCTCGGACTGGCCCATGAGCTCGCAGAGGGGTGCGTACTCCAGGTTCGTGAGCCCGGCGCCGTACTCGGTCTCGGGGAGGAAGAGGTTCCACAGGCCGCGCGCACGCGCCTCGGCCTTGAGCTCCTCCATGACCGGCGGATGGAAGTGGGGGTCACCCGAGGCGGTGACCTGCTCGCGGTAGGCGGGCTCGGCGGGATCGACGCGCTCGGCGATGAAGTCGGCGAGCCGCTGCCGGAGCTCTTCGGTGCGGGCGCTCAAAGCGAAGTCCATGCTCCCGGACCCTACCTCCGGTCGGCGACGCGTCCGTGTGGACGCTCAGCACGCGCACTTGACGTAGCCGCTGTCCGGGATCGGGGCCAGCGCCGGTGCCACGTGGTCGATCGGTTCGCTCGTCGGCACGTCGAGCTCGCGCCGTTGCGTGAGTGGGCGCGGACCCAGCGCGAGCACCCGGTCGGCCAGTGACACGTACAGCGTGCCCTCGTCGTTCGACGGCACCACGCCCGTCACGGTGCCGGGCGCGACCCATGCGTCTCCGGCGGTGAGGTCGTCGAGCGCGACCGGGGTGACCCGGGAGTCGACGGCCAGGTACAGCGTGCTCGCGGTCGCGGTCGGCGCGCGCGCTGGTGGCGCTGGGAATCGGCGACAGCGTCGTGGTACGCGTCACCGACAACGCACCGGTGTCGAGCTCGGCGAGCGCGCGCCGACCGCCGGCGCGCTCGCGAAGAGGCGCGAACCCGACGGGCTCACCGCGAGGGCACCGAGCGGGCTGGAGGCAAACTCGGGGGGGAGGTCGACGCAGGTCGCCAGTTCCTGGTCGAGGTCCAGTACATGGACGAAGGCCTCGGCCGGAGCGGTGGCCGTCGCGTCGCGCGTGTACAGCGTGTAGAGACGGTGACCGTCAGGCGCCATCACCTGGGCTCGGGCATTGCCCCGCATCGGCTCCTGCAGCTCCTGCTCGGCGCTGCGGACGTCGTCGACGGTGCCGGCGCCGAGATCGAGGCGCGCGACGCGATAGCGCTCGGGGGAGAGCGGCGGCACGAAGTCGATCACGAACAGCGCGTCGCCCGTCAGCGAGAACGCCTCGGGTTCCACGTTGCCGCCGACCGTCAGGACCTGCGGCTCGGGATCGCCCCGGCGCACGATCACCAGCGGCGTCGGGTCCTTGGCGTACGGGTGGTAGGTGTCGAAGCCGTCGGGGTACGGCGGGGTGAGCGCGACCATCGACCCGTCCTCCGACACCGTGCGGACGGTGAACACACCGGAGATCTCGCGGTGCGCGAGCTCGGCGCCGGTGGCCGGGTCGAGTGTCCGGAGGGTGGTCGTGAGCCCGTCGTTGGTCGCGGTGTAGAGCACCGACCAGTCGCGGCTCGGGACCGCGCCGACTTCCTGGAAGCGCACCGCCCCACTCCGTGGCGCGAGCGCGGTGATCGACGCGTGGCCGCCCAGGTAGAGAAGTTCGGGTCGAGAGCGATTGGTGTCGATCGACACGTCACCACCACCACCGCCGGCGCACGCACTCACGATGATCGCCAACGCGGCACACGCCGCGACCAGAGCCGACTTCCGCATGACGCGCCCCCTTCGACATCTCCTCGACGTCGGGAGGCGCCGTCGGGTTGCCTCAGGAGACGTGAATGGTGACGAGACGGCCGTCCGACACCGCGGTCACGGTGTTCGCTGCGGTCCACGCCAGCGCTGCGTCGCGCCCGTTCTCCAGGATGACGGTCGAGCGCACACCGCGCGCGTCGAGCAGCACGATCGCCGGTGCCCCGTCGACCGTCCCCGAGGCCCAGGCCCGACCGTCGGCAACAGTCACCGTCGTCGCCGCGAAGCCCTTCGGCAGCGTGACCGTGACCGTCGGTCGCAGATCGCGGTCGACGAGCACCACGGCCCCGGGGTCGACCAGCACCCAGCCATTGGTGGAGTCGCCGGCCGCCGCGTGGGCGGCACCCGACGCCGCGACGCGGGTCTCGTCGGTCGCGCCGCTCGTCGGGTCGAGGCGCCGGAGCCCGGCGGCGCCGTCGGTGACCCACGCGAACTTCCCGATGGCGACGACCGATCGGGTGTCGGCGGGTGTGAGCAGGATCGTGCGCACCCAGGCGCCGTTCGTGTCGAATTGCTCGACGCCCACGCGGGTCGGCACCCAGACCGCGCCGCCGATCGCGGCGACCGGCCCGACCGGATCGGCATCCCTCGGCAGTGGCACCGAGGTCGGGCGGCCGTCGGCGGCGATGCGCTTCAAGAACGCGTCGGGCACGGTGCCCGCCCCGGTAGGGATGAGGTTCCGGGTCAGGGCCCAGCGTGCCCCCTCGCCCTCGGTGATCGACATCACGTGCGCCTTGAAGTCGACGACGTCGACCACGTGGGTGCCGTCGACCCGCACCACGTGGGAATGCGTGCTGCTCTCCACAGGGTCGTAGCTGGCCAGTGCCAGTGCGGAGCTGCCGGCGAAGAGCGGCCCCTGCAACGGTCCGGGGTCGGCGTCCAGCACGACCGGCTTCGGGGTCGCGAGCCGGCCGGCGCCGCCACCGACCGGGTCGTTCCCGTCGACGACGCGCGCCGAGAGCTGCGAACCGGGCGCGGCGACGTGCGGCGACGGGCCGTCGTCACCGGTGAGGAGCAGCGTGGTCGCGCCGATCACCAGCGCGGCCACCAGCGCCAGCGCGCCGAGCTGCATGCGCCGTACCTGCCGGCGCCGGGTGCGCTTCGTCGCGATGCGATCGAGCACGCGGTCGGTGTCGACGACCGGCGCGGCGTCGTGCAACGCTCGCTCGATGCGGTGGTCATCCACGGGCACGGTCCACCTCCGCGCCGTTCCCGTCGTCCTGCTCATCGTCGAGCAGGGCGGCCAACGACTGGCGGGCGCGGAAGAGCATCGCCTTCACCGTGCCCTCGGCGATGCCGAGGTGCGCTGCGATCTCGCGTACGTCGAGCCCGAGGTAGTAGCGCAGCACCGTCACCTCACGCTGGCGGCGGGGCAGGGCGAGCAGCGCGACGCGCACCGCGTACGCGTCGCCGCTCGCCGCGGGCGCGTTCGACAGGTCGTCGTGCAACGGGCCGAGCCGGTCACGGGCGCGGCGTTCGGAACGCCACCGGCGCATCTGGCTGCGGGCCAGGTTCAGCGCGACGGTCGTGATCCAGGCCGGGAGCCGATCGATGCTGCGCCCCCGTGAAAGCTGCTCCCACCGCGTGCGAGCGCCTCCTGCACCGAGTCCTCGGCGGTGGCGACGCTCCCGCACACCAACGAGACGGTGGCGACGACCCGGGCGTACTCGTCGTCGACGAACTCTCGGATGCGATCGTCGTCCACCTGTCCGCCTCGGGTGCGGGAGAGGCCGCGTGGCGCCGACAGTACCCCTCGTGGCACCTGGACGATCAGCGACACCTCGGCCATGCGAACCCGACGCACGAACGTGGCGGCACGTTTACTCCGTACCCGCGGAGGTCGCGACGTTCGACACCTCGGCGGCGGCTACGGGCGCTCTACCCTGGATCACGTGCCGATTCCCGCACGCGAGCTCCGAGAGTCCGATCTCGATCCCGATCCGTTCGTGCAGTTCTCGCGCTGGTACGTCGACGCGGCCTCGCACGGTGAGGTGCAGCCCGAGGCGATGGTCGTCGCGAGCAGCACGCCCGACGCCGTGCCGTCCGCCCGCATGGTGCTGCTGCGGGGCGTCGATGCACGCGGCTTCTGCTTCTACACGAACTATCACAGCCGCAAGGGTCGCGAGCTCGACACCAACCCGCGCGCCGCGATCGTGTTCCACTGGCCCGAGGTCCTGCGGCAGGTCCGGGCGACCGGATCGGTCGCCCGAGTCGACGACGCCGAATCGGACGAGTACTGGAGCAACCGTCCCCGTGCGAGCCGCGTGGAGCGCGTGGGCTTCGGAGCAGAGCGAGGTGGTGGCCACGCGCGAGGAATTGGAGGCGCGCGTCGTCGATCTGGAGGCACGCTTCGCGGGCGGTGACATCCCGCGGCCGCCCGGTTGGGGCGGGTTCCGCGTCGTTCCCGACGACATCGAGTTCTGGCAGCACCGTGACGATCGGCTGCACGACCGGTTGCGCTACGCGCGCCGCGCCGGTGGCGAAGGCTGGCGGATCGAACGTCTGCAACCGTGAACGTGGGCGCGCGTCAACTGACGCGCGCTTCGCCGTCGGGCAACGCCGGCCCGGTGACCGTGATCTCGTCCGTGCCGTGGTTGCGTTCCCACTCGACCACTTCGATGACGCTCACCAGCACGACGAGGCGACCGAGCACGAGCAGCCACGTGAGCAGGGCGAACACCACGCCGAGGGTGCCGTAGAGCGCCGAGGAACGCTCGACCAACCGGGGAACGACGTAGGCGCCGACGATCTTGAGGATTTCCAGCCCGATCGCGCCGACGACTGCGGCCGGGAGCGAAGCGCGCCACGGCAACCTGCGGCTGGGCAGCACCCAGGACGTCCACAGCCAGACGAGCGTGTTCACCGACAGGCTGACGAGCAGGACGAGCGGAGCCACGAGTACCGGGAGCGCCGCGAACCCCGCGGTGACGAAGCCGGCGACCGCGACGAGGACGGCGGCGCCGGCCAGCCATCCGAGACCGACCAACCGCTCGCGGGAGACGCGCGGAGGGACCCGCCACGCGATGTTGTAGGCGGTGGCGATCGCGACGGCGAAGCTGCTCCCGACCCAGACCAGTCCGACGATGCCGATCACGCTCGCGACGCGGGCGCTCGACTGCGCGGTCTCGACTGCGTCCGTCACCGTCTTGGCGGCCGAACCGGTCACGCCCAGCCAGTTCACGATGTCCTGGGCGACGTGGTCGTTGCCGGTCGAGAGGAAGCCGACGATGGCGACAGCGAGCACCGCCAGCGCGAACAGCGCGAGGAACCCGTACAAGGTGATCGCAGCCGCGGTGGCGCGCCCGTTGAGTTGGGTGTAGCGCTGGTAGACGGCGCGGCCGCGTGCCACGATCGAGTGCAACGGTGTCCTTCTCTCGAGGTCGGGGCGGTCCGGTCGGTCGGCTTGCATGTATACCGTGTCCTACCCGATACGGAACGGGAGCCTGCCATGCGCCGTTCGATCGACGACTCCACCGACGACCATCCCGGCGACGACGACGAACGCCCGCCGGTCTCGTGGGCGATCGCGCTCAGCGACGACTGTGACGCGTGCGGCATGGGCGAGCCCCGCGTGGTCCTGACGATGGAGGAGGTCGGGCGCGCCGGCCTGGGCCTGGTGGCGCACCTCGCGCCGGGCACGGCCCGACGGATGCGGGTCGCCATCGCGGCGGCGCTGCGTGAGATCGGTGAGGACCCCGGACCGTAAGGTGAAGGCATGGCATCCGAGACCGGCGAGAGCGCGACGGGCCGGAGGCTCCAACCGGGTCAGGCCGCGGCGATCTGGGGGGTCGTGTGCGCGGCCTGGGCCGTGTTCGTGCTCCCGCTGTTCTTCGGCGCGGCGGGGATGGCCCTCGGTGCCTACGCGTGGTGGCGGGGCGAGCGGCGCGGCCGCTGGGTGATCGTCGCCGCGATCGTCGGTCTGCTGCTCGGCCTGGGCCTCGGCCTCCTGCCGGACAAGTTCGTCTCGAACTGAGGCCAGACGGCCGATCGCGTGGGATCGCCAAACCCTAAGCCACCCTTGTCGGCATCCAACCGGCGATGCTGCGCGCCGCCCGAGCGTGACCCAGTGTCACCTGAGCGCGGTCGTGGGCTATTCCGCGACGAGGATCACCAGCGTCTCGGGCATGACTCCGTCGTATGCCATGGCCTCGGCGGCCGCCTCGGTTTGCATGGCGGCGGTGAAGGCATCGAGATCGGGCACGTCCATGACAACGGCGACGTGGTCCGGGTTCTGCGGGTCGACGAACGTCCTGATGTTCGTGATGCCGAGAGGACCAAAGAGCTCTTCCCGCTTCGGGGAGGAGAGCCAATGGTCCTTGCCCTTCGAGATGTCGTGGTGTCCGATGATGGTCGGCATTGGTTCCTCCTCGAATGTCGTGAACGCCGCGACGGGTCAGCCCGGCTGAGCGACCATACCGTCATCGAAGCGGACCTTGCGCGATGCTCCAGGCGTGCAAGTGCCTGCTCGGGCGCGGTGTCGCTTCGGCGCCATGAGCGTGCTCTTCCTGAGGAGACGACCGTCGAGTAGGTGCTTCGGATCCCCGTAACCGTGGCGGTTGACGAATACGCGGCTGCGGCTCTCCTCTTGACGGCCGATGCATTGCCACCGAACATTGGGTGACATCACGATCGGTCCAACCCCCGAGAGGAGCAGGCATGGATTACGTGGCCCGACTTACCTTCCGCTCATCGGTGAGTGGTGCAGAACGAGATGCTGCGTTGATGCGGCGAGCCTCCTGGGAGTACCCGGCCGGGATCCAGGTCATCGCCGAGTACTGGCCACTGTCGGCGGATCTCCAAGTTGTCGCGATCTTCTCGTCGGACGACATCGCCGCGATCTGGGAACTCGAGGCCGAATGGAACGACGTCTTCGACATCGACATCTCGCCGGCCGTCTCGGCCGAAGACGGTCTGCGCATCGGACCTGACGTGTTCGGACGTTTGCGGCGCCTCCAGCCGTAGCCCGATCGCGAAGATGGCCACCGCGGAGTGTGGTACCTGACCCTGACTCTGCATCTTGCCCTTTGGGGCGAGTGGCCGCGGCTCCTGGCGACCTTCTCGATGGCGGCGGGGAACGGCGAGCTCGGTCGCGAGATCGGAGCGGAGGCGCTGGCGGGGGCGTTGGAGCGACGGGACCGGGTCGGGCGGATCGCGTCTCCGGGCGGTTGGACCGCGACGCTACTGCGATCAGCGAATCGCACCGAGATGGACCACGTACCACTCGCCCCGCCACGAGATCAGCGACGTCACCGGGAAGCTGTTGGTGGTGCCATTCACCGCGTACTGCATGGTGGTGCCGTACACGCGCCAGTACGACAGCTTGTTCGACTCCTCCCCGGGCTGCACGAGCACCGCCTGGCCGTCGGGCACGTCGATGCCCACGTACTGCGCGCTCGACCCGGTGTCGCCGAGTTGCGCATGGAGCGCGTGGATGTCTTCTTCGTAGTTGGCGATGAGCCGCTGCTGGTAGTCGGTCGCCGGATCGGAGATCGCCTTCACCTGCAGGTAGGCGCTCTCCGGGAAGAAGAACGGCATCGCCAGCTGGGGATCGTCGCGCACGATCGCCTGCCAGAGCCCCTGCACGCCGGCGTCGAAGGTGGCGCCGCTCGCGACCGGCTTCTCGTCGGTCTGGGGGAGCGCCCCCGGATCGCTCGCGACGGTCGTGGTGGTGGCCGGAGCCGTGGTGGCGGGAGACGTGGGGGTCGTCGCCGCTCCTGTGCCCGGCGTCGTGGTGACAGGTCCCGTCGGCGGCGCGGTGCTGGTGACGGAGGACCGCGCGCCGGCCGCGACCGTAGGGGGTGCGCCGCCGTCGGGGCCCAGGGTGACCAGCGCGAAGCCGACGACCGCGGCGACGACGATCACGCCCAGCGTGACCGCCCGTTCAGCCCGAGGATCCTCCACGCGGCGAAGCTATGCGGTGGCGGTCCTAACGTGGACAGCATGGACGACGATCGCGAGCTGCCGGTCGAGGACCAGACCGAGGACGAGGCGGAGGACGACGGACGCCCGGACGCCGAACCCTGGGAACGCCCGATCGACCGGTTCCGGCGCGGCGCGGCTGGATCGGTGATCGCCGCCGGACTCCTCGGCGTTCGCGACGCTCTCGAGGGTCGCCCGGAGAAGGAGGAGCCGGCCATCGTCACCCAGGCGCCCGAGCCCAAGCTCGACCACATCGACATCGTGCTCGATCCCGAACACCCCGAACGCTCGCGTGCGGTCGTCTACCTCCCGCGCCCATCTCCGGAGCTTGGCGACTGAGCTGCTACTCCAACGCGGCCAACGACGGATGGTCAGCGATGTCCAACAACGCGAAGAACATCGATTCGGGATGTGCCTTGAGCGTGGTGTCGAGGAAGTCGATGGTGACTCGCGCGACCAGATCGAAATGCGCGTCCGCGGGGTTCGTGTACGGGCTCGCGTGCCCGGCGTCGCGCAGGGTCACCGTGTACTTCGGAGGTTGGAGGTAGGCGCGGTCCCATCTGATCGCCTCGGCGTACGGGTTGTACTCGTCGTTGTCGCTGAGTACGTGGAGGATCGGCCGGCCATTCGACTGATAGTTGCCGAGGTAGCCGAGGTCGGCCGCGAACGCCACGACTGCTCGCACGCGCCGGTCGAGCCGGAACGGTTGGTAGCCGTCGCCGAACGCGATCGCCGCACCGTCGGAGTGTCCTGCGACGGCGATCCGATCCGGATCGACGAGCCCGCCGAGCGTCGGATCCCCCGATGTGGAGAGACCGAGCACCTGGGTGGTGACGAACCAGGTGTCGGGGAAGAGCTGGTCCCAACCGACGGTGTCGGTCGGGCCGGCGGGCTGGCCGCTGAGCAGGGGGTAGGTCGGCGCGGCCACCACGTAGCCCGCCGCGGCCAGGCGCGGCAACAGGCTCGCGTAGGAGGACTGGGTGACTCCGTAGCCGTGCGCGAAGGTCACGAGCGGATAGGGTCCGCCGCCATCGGACGGGTACCAGATGGTGGTCGGGAGCCGACGTGACGGCGAACCCGGGTACGCCGCGAACGGATCGGTGGGGCGGCTCGAATCGACGAAGGTCACCTGACGTTCACCGACCGGATGGGTCACGCCGACTGGAAGTTGGGTGAGAGGCCCCGGTGGCGGTGGCGCGGGCGGGATGCAGCCGGCGAGCGCGAGCGTTACACCCACCGCGAGCGCGGCGCCGGCGAACGGTGTACGCCTACAGGAGGAGTGGCGCGATGAGCCCGTGCGACGCGGTGTCGTCGTGGGAGAGGCGGTGCTCGACGACCTGGTCGACCGCCACCATGGCGATCCGGTGGTCGGCTGCAAAACGCTCGAGGTAGGGGAATCGGGCAGGGGATCCGTCCTCGCAGAGTACTTCGCAGATCGTCGCGACGGGCGGGAGCCCGGCCAGGCGCGCCAGGTCGACGGCCGCCTCGGTGTGACCACGCCGCTCCAGCACACCGCCCGGGCGCGCCCGCAGCGGGAACACGTGTCCCGGTCGTTGGAAGTCCGACGGCCGAGCGTCGGAGTCGAGGATGCGCCGGATCGTGTTGGCCCGATCGCCGGCGCCGATGCCGCTACCCGCGGTCACGTGGTCGATCGACACGGTGAACGCGGTGTCGTTGCCGGCCCGGTCGGAGGGGACCATCGGCCACATGTCGAGCTCGTCGAGGCGAAGGGCGTCGCACGGCATGCACACCAGGCCCCGCGCCCAGCGCAGCATGAAGTTGACCGCCTCGGGCGTGATCCAGCTCGCGGCCATCGTGAGGTCGCCCTCGTTCTCGCGGTCTTCGTCGTCGACCACGAGGACCATCTCACCGCGGCGGATGCGTTTCAGGGCTTCGTCGATGGTTGCGAGTGACATCGTTGTCTCCTCAGTTGTGGGGCAGGGTGACGACCATGCGGCAGCCGTGCGGCTCGCGTGGTTCGGGATGGATGTCGCCGCCATGGAGGTCGACGATCCACTGGGCGATGGCGAGACCGAGACCGGCACCGCCGTCGCTGGACGCCCGCGCCGAGTCGGCGCGGTAGAACCGTTCGAAGATGCGGGCCTCGTCGGCGGCGGCGATGCCGGGGCCTTCGTCGAGGACCTCGATCTTGACGCCGTCGCCGTTCCCGGTGGCGCGGCTCGCGCGCACCTGCACGGTCCCGCCACGAGGCGTGTGCCGCACCGCGTTCTCGAGCAGGTTGGCGACGACCTGGTGCACGCGCTCGGGATCACCGTCGGCCATGAGATCGGGCGAGTCGACCGACACCGACACCGCGATCTCGGGGGCGTGCAGCTGCTGTTCGCGCACCGCGTGGGTGAGCAACGGTTCGACGCGGAACTCGCTGCGCTCGAGCGGTACCGCGCCCGACTCGAGGCGCGAGAGGTCGAGGAGCTGCTTGACCAGCCGGCCGAGCCGCTCGACCTGCGAGAGCATGGTCCGGAAGGTCTCCGGGTCGGGTTCGGACACGCCGTCGACCAGGTTCTCGAGCACGGCCTGGAGCGCCGTGATCGGGGTGCGGAGCTCGTGGGACACGTTCGCGACCAGGTCGCGCCGCACTCGGTCGGTCTCGGCGAGCTCGGCCGCCATCCGGTTGAACGCGCGGGCGAGCTCCCCGACCTCGTCTCGAGACGACGACGACACCCGACGGTCGTAGTTCCCCTTGGCCATGGCTGAGGCCGCCGCGGCCATCTCCCGCAGCGGCGACGTCATCCCGCGCGACAGGAACCAGACCATGACCATTGCCACCGCGGCGGCGATCACGCCGCTCACCGACGGCCACACGCCGATCTTGATGAGCACCCAGAACACGAACACGGTCATCGCCACCGCCGCGGCGATCACGAACCCGAGCTTCAACTTGATCGACGGGACGTCGTCGAGCGGGCGCGCGAGGCGTTCGCGCCGGGTCATGATGCGTCGCCTCCGGCGGCGTAGCCGACCCCGTGCACGGTGCGCACGATCTCGTTGCCGAGCTTGCGCCGCAGGGCGCGGACGTGCGAGTCCACCGTGCGTGCGCCGGCGCCGTCGTGGTAGCCCCAGACCTCGGCGAGCAGCTGCTCACGGGTGAACACACGCGCCGGACGTTCGGCGAGGTAGGCGAGCAGGTCGAATTCGGTGGGTGTGATATGCACGAGCTGGTCGTCGCGGTGGACGCGCCGTGCCAACGCGTCGATGGTGACCGGCCCGAGCTTCACGACCTGCCGGCTGGCGCCGGGGCGCCGCTCGACCCGTCGCAGCAGGGCGTGGACGCGCGCGACGAGCTCGCGGGCGCTGAAGGGCTTGGTGAGGTAGTCGTCGGCGCCGACTTCGAGTCCGACGACGAGGTCGGTCTCCGAGTCGCGAGCCGTCAGCATCAGTACCGGGACCGGGCGGTCGCGCTGGATCTCCCGGCACACGTCGAGGCCGTCGAGGCCCGGGAGCATGAGGTCGAGGACGACGAGATCGGGTCGGAGGTCCCGGCACCGCTGGACGCCGGACGGGCCGTCGGCGGCGATGCTGACCTCGAAGCCCTCGCTGCGGAGCCGGGTCGCCACCGCCTCGGCGATCGGCGCCTCGTCCTCCACCACCAGGATGGTGCGGGTGAGGGCGGGCGCTGCAGCGGACATGTCTTCAGAGGATAAGGAGCCGGTCTGTGGGAGTCGTGCCGGAGGTGTGGAGATTCAGTGCAGATCGATGAGACACAATTCGGTCAGCGGGCTGTCACACGGTGGCTCCCGACGGGTAACGGCAGGAGGCGCGCCGTGGGTTGAGATGCCGCCATAGCCCAACTGGAGGCGGACTTCGAACGCGCCCTGGATCTGCGGATGGTGACCCGATCGCCCGTCCTCGAGTACCTCGACGGCTTGCTGGAGGAGTACCGCGGCCTCGACGAGGGCGACGTCGCGACCTACATGCCCGAGCTCGGGCGGGCCGATCCGAGCTGGTTCGGCATCTGCGTCGTCACCCGCCGACGGTCACATCTATGAACTGGGCGACACCGGTCTCGAGTTCAAACAGCGTTCGGGACGTGCCTGGCCCGCAAACTCTCGGGTCGTCTCCGCCGCGCCAACGAACAGGTGCGGATGCTCGCGCACTGAGGGCAGCTCCGGCCGATTGCTTGCAAGGCCGCGGCGCGGCGGGCGAGACTCGGACGCATGACCGAACCCACCGTGCGTGTCGCAGTCGTACAACAACCGCCGGTGCTTCTCGATCGGGAGGCGACGATCGAGCGCGCGCTCGAGCAGCTCCACGATGCCGCAGACTCCGGTGCCCAGTTGACGGTGTTTCCCGAGGCGTACATCTCCGGCTACCCGCTCTGGATCTGGCATCTGCGACCCGGCCCCGACTATGCACGCACCTCGGAGCTCCACCAGATGCTGCTCGCGAGCTCGGTGGATCTCGACGCCGACGGTCTCGCGCCGTTGCGCAAGGCGGCGAGTGAGCGCTCGGTCACGGTGGTCTGCGGCGTGCACGAGCGCGAAGGCTCGTTCGGTCGCTCGACGATCTACAACACGCTGGTGACGATCGGCCCCGACGGCGACGTGCTCAATCGGCACCGCAAGCTGGTGCCCACGAATCCCGAACGAATGGTGTGGGGCGAAGGCGACGGCCGTGGGCTCCGGGTGGTCGATACGCCTGTCGGTCGGCTCGGTGGGCTGATCTGCTGGGAGAACTACATGCCGTTGGCCCGCGTCGCGCTGTACGGCGAGGGTGTGGAGATCTACGTCGCGTCCACGTGGGACTCGGGCGACGTATGGACCGCGTCGATGCGTCACATCGCGGCCGAAGGTCGCTGTTGGGTGATCGGTTCCGGGTGCTCGTTGCGTGTCGACGATGTGCCCGAGTCGTTCCCCGGTCGCGAGGAACTCTTCGGGACCGACCGCGACCGGTGGCTGAACCCTGGTGACTCCGTCGTGGTCCGCCCGGGTGGCGAAATCGTGGCCGGGCCGCTGCACGAGCAGCACGGGATCCTCTACGCCGACATCGAGCCGAGCGGGGCGGCGTCCGAGCGCCGTACGCTCGATGTCGTGGGGCACTACGCGCGCAATGACATCTTCGACCTCACGATCGACCGTACGGCGCGCTCGCCCGTGAGTCGGCTCGACGGCTGATCAGGCGTCTCGCGTCAGGGCGACGGCCTTCGTGGTGTTCGCGTCGAGTTCGACCTGATCCCCGACGACGGGAATCTCCGGCGCGTCGAGCGGCACGGCCACCTGCAGCGAATCGCCTGCAGCCAGGTCGACGTGCAGGAGAAAGTGCTCGCGGTGGAACGCCCGGGCCGTCACCCGCCCGGTCACCGTTCCGCGGTCGACGACCGAGATCGTGTCCGGGCGGATCGCGACGAGCCCGTTCCCGAAGGCGTCGGTGACGTTCCAGCCGAGGAACCCGGCGACGAAGGCGTTGCCGGGACGACGCCACACGTCGGTCGGGGTGCCGACCTGCTCGATGCGTCCCTCGTGCATGACCACCAACCGGTCGGCGAGCGCGAACGCCTCGTCGTGGTCGTGGGTGACGAAAAGCGTCGTCAGCCCGAGGCGGACGAAGAGCGCGCGCAGCTCGGTGACGAGTCGATCCCGGAGGGAGCGATCCGAGCGCGCCGAGGGGCTCGTCGAGCATGAGCAGGCGCGGGGTCGCGGCGAGCGCGCGTGCGAGCGCGACCCGTTGTTGCTCGCCGCCCGAGAGCTCGGTGATGCGACGGTGCTCGAACCCCGTCATCCCGACGAGCGCGAGCGCTCCTCGCGCGCGCCGTTCGATCTCGGCGCGGGCGACGTGTTGCATCCGCAGCCCGAAGGCGACGTTGCCGAGCACGTCGCGATGCGGGAACAACGCGTGGTCCTGGAACATCAGCCCGAAGCCGCGGCGGTGCGGGGGGACCCCGGCGAGGTCGGTGCCGTCCCACGTCACCCGGCCGCTCGCGTCGCGCTCGAGCCCGGCGACCACGCGCAGCAACGAGCTCTTCCCGCTCCCGCTGGGGCCGAGCACACAGATGATCTCACCATCGGCGACCTCGAGGTCGACTGCGTCGACCGCGGTGAAACTGTCGAACGTCACCGAGACCTGCTCCAGGCGCAACATCAGAACGTCCCACCGACCCGACGCGGAAGCGCTCGATGCCGAGGATCGCCAGCGCGGTGAGGGCCATGAGGATCACGCTCGCGGCCATCGCCCCACCGAAGTTCTGGGGACCCGGCTGGCCGAGCAGCCGGTAGATGAGCACCGGCAGCGTCGGCGCGTCGGGCCGCACGATGAAGACCGTCGCGCCGAACTCGCCGAGCGAGATGGCGAACGCGAATCCCGCCGCCACCAGCGCGGCACGGGCCACGATCGGCAGGTCGACCTCGCGCCAGACCCGCGCCGGTGAGGCGCCCAGGGTGGCGGCCGCCTCGCGGAGCCGCGGGTCGATCGCCCGCAGCACCGGCGTCATGGATCCGCACCACGAAGGGGATGGCGACCAGCGCCTGGGCGACGGGGACGAGGTACGACGATCCCCGCAAGTCGAACGGCGCGTGGTCCAGGGCGATGAGGAATCCGAAGCCGACGGTGACGGCCGAGACCCCGAGCGGGAGCGAGAGGAACGTGTCGAGACCACGTCGGCGGGCCGACGCCAGCGCGAACGCGCCGCACCCGCCGACGGTCACCGCGATGGCCGTGGCGATCGCGGCGAAACGCAGCGAGTTCGCGATCGCGTCGACCGGCGCAACGAACAGCGTGCTGCCGGCGTGGACTTCGCCGAGCGCGCGGTAGAAGCCCAGGCCGTAGCCGCCGGGCGGATGGAAGGACCGCTCGACCAGGACGAGCAGCGGCACCCCGAGGAGGACGGCCATCGCGAGCAGGTTGGCGCCGAGGAAGGCGCGGGCGCCCGCGGTGCGGGGCCGGCGGGCGGTCTCGGTCGCCGACCGGAGCCGCAGCGCGATCCCCCGGCGCCCCTCGATCCAACCGGTGACGACGAGCAACCCGACGATCGCCACCAGCTGCACGACGGTGAGCGCCGCCGCGAGCGAGAGGTTCAGGAACTGCGTGGTCTGGCGGTAGATCTCGGTCTCCAGCGTGGAGTAGCGCGGGCCGCCGAGGATCAGGATCACGCCGAACGAGGTGAAGGTGAACAGGAACACGATCGCGCTCGACGCCGCCACCGCGGGCCGGAGCGCGGGCAGCGTGACCTCGCGGAACGCCCGCCACCGGCCGGCGCCGAGCACCCGGGCGGCCTCCTCCTGGCGCGGGTCGAGATGCGCCCACAGCCCGCCGACGGTGCGCACGACGACCGCGTAGTTGAAGAACACGTGGGCGACGAGGATCGCCCACACGGTCTGGTCGAGCCCGAGCCCGGCGAGCGGTCCTCCGGGGCCGAGCAGGCCGGCGAACGCCGACCCGACGACCACGGTCGGCAGCACGAACGGGACGGTCACGAGCGCCCGCACGACCGCGCGGCCGCGGAACTCGTACCGGGCCAGCACGTACGCGCCGGGCAGCGCGACCGCGACGGTGAGGACGGTGGAGACCGTCGCCTGCCACACCGTGAACCAGATGATGTGTCGCAACGACGCGTCGGTGACCACCCGCCCGATCGGGTCGAGGTCGAGTCGCCAGTCGGGCGCGAGGCCCCGACCCGACGATCGACACCACGGGGTACACGAAGAACACCGCGAGGAACGTGACCGGCACGAGCGCCAGGAGGGCGCGCGCCGGCGCGCGACGGGATCACCGCAGGACGGTGGCTGTCCACTGTTCGATCCAACCGTCACGCTTCGCGCCGATCTCGGCCGCGGGCAGCGTGAGCGGGTGGTCGGCGACCTGGGCGAACTTGGTGAACACGGTCGGGAGCTTCGTGCCCTCGCGCACCGGGAACACGAACATCTGGAGCGGGATGTCCTCCTGGAAGCGCGTCGACAGCATGAAGTCGACCAGGGCGCGCGCCGCGACGGGGTGTCCGGTCCCGCGGAGGACGCCCGCGAACTCCACCTGTCGGAAGCACGAGTCGAGCATGGTGCCGATGGGCGAGGTCTTCGGGCGGGGCTTGGAGTAGTAGACCGCGGCGGGCGGGCTCGACGCGTACGACACCACCAGGGGGAAGGTGCCGTGGTTCGCCCCCTGCGTGAAGTCGCCGTCGTACGCGCTCTCCCAGCCGTCGTCGACCTTCACGTCGTTGGCCCGGAGCTTCGACCAGTAGTCCCGCCAGCCCCCGGTGCCGAACCGGGCGATGGTCGCGAGCTGGAACGCGAGGCCCGGCGACGACGTCGACGGGTTCTCGACGACGAGCAGCCCCTTGTAAGCGGGCTTGGCGAGGTCGGTGAGCGTCTTCGGGACTGCGAGCTTCTTGGCGGCGAACCACTGCTTGTCGTAGTTGATGCAGACGTCTCCGTGGTCGATCGGCGTGAGGTGGTGGGACGCGTCGAGCTGGTACTCGGCCGGCACCTTGGCGAGCGCGGCCGGCGTGTACTTGGCGAAGACGCCGGCATCGAGCGCCCGGCTGAGGAACGTGTTGTCGACGCCGAAGAAGACGTCACCGATCGGGTTGGACTTGGTGAGGATCACCTGGTTCAGGGCGGCGCCTGCGTCGCCGGCCTGCAGGATCTTCACCTTGACGCCGCTCTGCTCGGTGAACGCAGCCAGCACGGACTTCGACACCGCGAACGAGTCGTGGGTGACGAGCGTGATCGTCGTGTCGGCCTTGGCCGCGGTCGCGGCGGGGATCCCGGTGGCGCCTGCCGTCGTGAGGGTGAGCGTGACGAGCGCGACAAGGGTGAGGAGGAGGAGGAAGTGGGCGCGACGCATCAGGATGCCTTTCGTGGGTGCGGGACGACGGCGAGCAACACGCCGGTGTCGAGGGTGACGGTCGCGCGGGCGCCGAGGAACTCGTTGCTCACGCCGCGCGTGGAACCGGGGTGCAGCGTCTCGTGCTCGAGTGGGTACCGCAGCCCGTCGGTACGCACGCCGTACGCCGGTCCCCCGACCGGCAGCAGGGAGCAGAGGTCACCGCGACCTCCGACGAGCTCGGCATGGTCGCGCACGACGATGAGCTCGGCGCCGCCCATGCGGGCCCGGAGGTGGAGGGCGCCGAACTCGGCCGAGGTCAAGAGCAGCGCGTTCGCCAGGAAGTGGTCGACGCGACCGCCGTGGCCACCCACGACGACGACGTCGACGGCGCCCCGTGCCTGCGCCGCGAGCAGCGCGAGCTCGAGATCGGTGGCGTCCTTCGCTGCCGGATGGCGGTCGACGTCGGCGCCGTGGGCGACCGCGGCCTCGACCGCGAGTGGGTCGGCCGAGTCCAGATCGCCCACCACGAGGTCGACGCGGTAGCCGAGCGCGTGGGCGTGCTCGACGCCCGAGTCCGCCGCGATCACGAGCGAGGGTTCGGGCAGGTCGGACAGCTCGACCGCCGAGGGCCGGTCGCCGCCGGCGAACACGATCGCAGTCCCCGCACCTGATGGCGATGATCGCGCTGGAGATGGCGCGCCGTGGCCCATGGTTCCCTCCGCCGGCATTACCCGGTTCAGGTTCGAGGGGTCGGCGACGCGTCACGGTCGCCCTCTCAGCCCGGCTGTCCCGAGCTCCCCGGGGATGAAGTTGTCGACCCACGTTACCTCCCTCGCCCGGCATCCCTCTGTCGGTGCCGCGGCGAGGAGCGCGAGTAGAAAGTGCGTTACATGGTCAACACCTCCGACGTCGCCGTGGTACTCGTCCGCCACGGCGAGACCGAGTGGAGCAGCTCGGGCCGGCACACCTCGTACACCGACGCGCCCCTCACGCCCCGCGGGTGCGACGAGGCACGACCACTCGCCGCTCGTCTCGCGGGGATGCGATTCTCGCTCGTGCTCACCAGTCCGCGCCGGCGGGCACGTGAGACGTGCGACCTGGCCGGGTTCGGTCAAGAGGCCGAGGTCACCGACGACCTCGCGGAGTGGAACTACGGGAGCTACGAGGGCCGCACCAGCGAGGAGATCCGGCGCGAGGTCCCGGACTGGACGATCTTCCGCGACGGTGCGCCCGGAGGGGAGACCGTCGATCAGGTCGCGGCGCGTGCCGACCGGGTGATCGCGCGGGTGCAGGCGGCGGGAGGCGTCGTAGCGCTCTTCTCCCACGGTCACTTCCTGCGGGTGCTGGGCGCACGGTGGGTGGGTCTCCCCGCGTCCGGCGGTGCCTACCTCCTTCTCGACACCGCGACGCTCAGCTACCTCGATCACGAACGCGACCAGCGCGTGGTGCGGGTGTGGAACTCGTGACCCGCCGCGTCGGGGTCCCGCTCCTCGCGATCCTCGTCTCGATGGGAGCCGTCGCCTGCGGTGGCGGTGGTGGCGGCGGCGGTGCCACGGGCGCGTCGACGACTACCACGGGAGCGGGGGCAGCGACCGCGACCACGGCGCCGGTCGCCGGCGTCCGCGCGGTGACCGTGTCGTGGACCCTGCCCGCACCCGTGGCCCGCGAGGTGGTCGTCGCGTCGGGCAAGGAGTTCACGGTGGTGGGCGGCCTCGACGCGACGAAGTTCTCGACCGCGTCGATCGTCACCGTCGATCCCGCGACGGGCGCGTCACGTACGAGCGGCACGCTGTCCGAAGCGGTGCACGACGCCGCCGGTGTGAGCGCGGGTGGGCGGATCCTCGTGTTCGGCGGTGGCGGACCGAGCGAGAACGGCACCGCCGACGTCCAGGCCGTCACCCCGGCGGGTGCGACCAGCGTGATCGGCACGATGCCGGCGCCCCGCTCCGACCACGTGGCCGCGCGTGTCGGGAACACGACCTACGTGCTCGGCGGCTACGACGGCACGGCCATCGTCCCCGAGGTGCTCACCACCACCGACGGCGTCACGTTCGCGAAGGCGGGTTCGCTGCCGGTCCCGGTGCGCTACCCCGCGGTCGCGGTCGTGGGGAAGGCGATCTACGTCTTCGGTGGGGTCAGCAACTCGGAGGCCGGGGTGGACACCAACACGGTCCAGCGTCTCGACACGGTGTCGGGAGCCATCGACACCGTCGCGACCCTGCCGACGTCGCTGTCGCACGCGGGCGCGATCGTGCTCGGCGGTCACGTGTACCTGCTCGGCGGGTACGTGGACAACACGCGGTTGAGCGATCAGATCCTGCGGTTCGACCCGGCGACGGGCTCCACGACGAGCGTCGGCACGCTGCCCGCGCCGGTGTCAGACGGTGCCGCGGTGGTGGTCGGCAAGCAGGGTTACCTGGTGGGCGGCCAGGGCACCGACCGGGCACCGCTCGCGACCGTCACGGTGATCAGCGCGGGCTGATGCCGTCGGTCCGGGGCCACACCGTCACCGACCGGATGGCGCGCCACGGTCACGAGCAGGTGGTCTTCGTCGCCGACGCCCACGCGGGGCTGCGGGCGGTGATCGCCATCCACTCGACCGCGCTCGGACCGTCGCTGGGTGGGGTGCGCTTCCGCGACTACGCGACGGACGCCGACGCGCTCGACGACGTCTTGCGGCTGTCGGAGGCGATGTCGCTGAAGGCCGCCATCTCCGGGCTGCACCAGGGTGGCGGGAAGGCCGTCGTCCGGTGGGACGATCCCGACCGTCCCCGGCCGCAGGTGCTGCTCGACGCGTTCGGGCGCGCGATCGACGACCTGGGTGGCCGCTACCTCGCGGCGGAGGACGTCGGCGCGACCACGGCCGACATGAACGGGCTGGCCCGGGTCACGCCGTGGGTCACCGGAGTCGACGAGGCGCACGGTGGCTCGGGCGACCCGTCGCCGGCCACCGCCTACGGGGTGATGTGCGCGATGCGGGCGACCATGACCGAGCTCGACGGTGACCCGACCCTGCGCGACCGTCACGTCGCCGTCCACGGTGTCGGGCACGTGGGCGCGCACCTGGCCCGGATGTTGGTCGAGGAAGGTGCCCGGGTGACGGTGTCCGACGTGTTCGCGAACCGGGCCGACGCGTTGGTCCACGCGCTCGGCGTCGACGCGGTGGCGCCGGGTATCGCGTTCGCGACGCCGTGTGACGTGCTTGCCCCGTGCGCGCTGGGTGGTGTGCTCGACGACCTGACCATCGCCCGTCTGCGCTGTCGCGCCGTCGTCGGCGCGGCCAACAACCAGCTCGGTTCTCCGGGCGCCGACGCGCAGCTCGCCGCGCGCGGGATCATCTACGTGCCCGACTTCGTGGCGAACGCGGGCGGGATCATCAACATCGCCGAGGAGTTCGTCGGGTACGACCGGGCGCGTGCGCTCGAGCACACCGCAGGGATCGAGCAGATCACCGCCGCGGTCTTTCGCGCCGCCCGCGAGCAGCAGGTCACGCCGGCCCGCGCCGCCGAGGTGTTGGCGCGCCGTCGCATCGAGCTGGAGGGAGCCGGGCGGCGCTGGTCGCCGGGCGACCCCGCGGCCTGGACCAACGGCGCCCCCCTCACCCGACTCCGCCCTGCCCAAACCTGACCCCCCACACGAAGTTGCGTCGCTGAGACGTCATAGCGATGTACGAGCGACGCAACTTCGTCGGTGGGGGACGGGGGTCAGCGCATGTTGCCGGTGTGGCCCAGGGAGTAGCGGCCGGGTTGGGGCCAGACGGTGAGGCCGTGGGGCTCGGTCCCGACCGGGATCTTGACGACCGTTGCCGGAGGTGGTGTCGATCGCGTAGACGACGTTGTCGTAGCGGCCGCTCAGCCAGAGCGTCTTGCCGTCGTCGCTGACGTTGCCCATGTCGGGGCTGCCACCACCGGGGATCGGCCACGTGGCGATGACGGCCTGCGTCGCGAAGTCGATCACCGACACGCTGCCCGGCCCGCCGGGCGGCCCGCCGACGCTGGGCGCTGCCCCGGTTCGCGACGTAGAGCTTGGTGCCGTCGCGGCTCGGGTAGAGGCCGTGGGTGCCGATGCCGGTCGGGATGAAGCCGGTCTCGGTGAACGCGCTCGGGTCGATGGTGTAGACGCCACCGCGGTGTCATCTCGGCGACGTAGAACACCTTGCCGTCCGGCGACGACGCGGATGTCCTGGGGCATGCCGCCCTGGCTCAGCGTGAGGTAGCCGACCACCTTCCGGTTGACCACGTCGATCTTGACGAGGCTGCCCTGGAACTCGCAGGTGAAGATCACGTACCGGCCGTCGATGGTGAAGTCGGCGTGGTTGACGCCCGCGCAGTCGGGTACGTCGACCGAGCTCTGCAGCGCCATCGTGTGCGGGTCGCGGAAGTCGAGCCGCTTGCGGGCCTCGGCGACGTATGATGGCCGACTTGCCGTCGGGCGTGAAGTACATGTTGTACGGGTCGTCGACCGCGACCGGCTGCCCGGGCTTGCCGGTGGTCGGGTCGATCGGTGTGAGGCTGCCGTCGGTCGGTGCCTTCGGCGTTGTTGGTGACCCAGAGGGTCTTGAGGTCGTACGACGGGACGACGTGCTGGGGGTTCAGGCCGACGTCGAAGCGTGTCGACGACCTTCATGGTCGACGGGTCGATCACCGACACGTCGTTGGACCCGCGGTTCGGCACGTAGATCGCGGTCGAGCGCGCCCTTCACCGCCGGGCTGAACTTGCCGGTGGCGGTCTCGCTGTAGATGTTGGAGGGATCGACGACGGGGGGCATCCCCGGGATCGTGTCGATCTTCGTCGGTGCCGAAGTCGCCGGCTGCGTGGTCGCGCCCGCACCGGTGCCGGCCGCGGTGGCGGCGGTCTGGGCCTGGTCGGAGCCGCCCCCGCTCCCGCACGCCGCCGCGAGCAGGCCGACGGCAGCCACCGCGACGACGAGTCGCCGGAACCCCCGCGGCCCGGGGCGGTCAAGCGGGTGGTGACAGCGGGCGCGGAATGGACACGGGAACCTCATGATGGCGCGGCAACGCCCGGGGGTCGACCGGGCTGCGCCCACACTACGCGGGCGACCTCCCGCCACCCGTGCACGGGGGACCCTGTCGCCGACGGGTCAGGAGATCTCGACCCGCCACCCGTCCTCCAACATGAGGAGGCGGTTGCCGCGGTCCCGGCTTGACTGCGTCGCCGTCGTCGTAGCCGGCGTCGCCCTGCCAGATCGACACGATCCCGCCGTCGACCCGGGCGATGCGGGTGACGTAGATGCGGGGCTCGTTCGCCCGGGCGGTCCCGATCGCGGCGTCGACCGACGGCTCACCGGTCAGCATGTGCAGCGTCATCCAGGTGGGTGGGATGAGCTCGATCTCGCCGGCGTCACGCCGGGCCATCGCCTCGACCGGGCGAATCCACAGATGCTCGTGGATCTCGCCGTCGTCGACCACCACGACCCCCTCGGGGGCGCGCGCCATGAAGAACCAGGTTGCGAATCGGCGGGTCGCCAGGGGCCCCGGGGTCCAGTGGGCGAACCACACCAGCCCGCCGGGGTCGACGACCAGGCCGGCCTCCTCCATGGCCTCGCGCACCGCGGCGGTGCGGGCCGCCGCAGCCACCTCGTCGGGCTCGGTCGACGGCGTACCGCCGGGATAGTCCTCGGGATCGATACGACCGCCGGGGAAGACCCACGCGCCGCCCACGAACGCGAGCTTGGAGTTGCGGCGCAGCATGAGCGTCTCGACCCCGCCGGGCGCGTCGCGGAGGAGCACGACGGTGGCGGCCGGAATCGCGGGGGAAGCTCCTCGTCGTTCACGCCGTCGACCCTACCTGTCCCGTCGTCCGGTCGATCCGGCTCCGGCGTCTCCGCTTCGACGCAGCGGCGAGCGTGCGTCCGCCGGGACCCTGAGGTAGGTTCACCCCGCCTGTCCACGCCGGGAGTTGCCGATGAAGCCCGCACCGTTCGAGTACCACGCGCCGGAGTCGCTGGGTGACGTCACGTCGCTCCTCGCCGAGCACGGCGACGACGCCAAGGTGTTGGCGGGCGGCCAGAGCCTGGTACCCATGCTGGCGCTGCGCCTCACCCGGTTCGAGCACATCATCGACCTCAACCGGGTCGACGAGCTCCAGGGGGTGGAGCGGGCGAACGGCACGCTCACCGTGAAGTCGATGACCCGCCAGTCGGCGCTCGAGCACGACACCGCCGCGGGTGCCGCGGTGCCGCTGCTGGCCGAGGCCATCCCGCTCATCGGCCACTTCCAGATCCGTAACCGCGGCACCGTCGGAGGGTCGATCGCCCACGCCGACCCCGCCTCGGAACTGCCGGCCGTCGCCCTCGCACTCGACGCCGAGCTCGAGGATCGCGGGGCCGGGTGGTACCCGGACGGTGCCCGCCGCCGACTTCTTCCTCGGCACCTGGACCACGTCCATCGAGGCGGAGGAGATCCTCGCCGCCGTGCACTTCCCGGTCTGGCAGGGTCGCGCCGGGTTCGCCGTGGAGGAGATCGCCCGCCGCAGCGGTGACTTCGCCCTGGCCGGCGTCGTCGCCGGAGTCGAGCTGAACGACGCCGGCGCGGTCACCCGCTCGGCGATCGCGTTCCTCGGGATGGCGCCCACGCCGGTCCGTGCCCGCGCCGCCGAGCAGGCGCTCGACGGCACGTCACCGAAGGGAACCGAGCTCGCCGAGATCGCGCGACTCGCCGTCGGCGACACCGAACCCACCGCCGACGTCCACACGTCGGCCGAGTACCGCCAGCACGTCGGCGCGCACCTCGTGGAACGCGCCCTCGACCGAGCCATGGGAGCAGCACGTCGTGGCTGATCACGCCATCAACTTCACCGTCAACGGCCAGAGCCACAGCGGCCACACCGAGGCGCGCAAGACGCTCGCCGACTACCTGCGGGAGGACTGCGGGCTCACGGGGACGCACCTGGGATGCGAACACGGCGTCTGCGGTGCGTGCACGATCCTGGTCGACGGTGACGCCGTGCGCTCCTGCCTGATGTTCGCGGTACAGGCGGACGGCGCCGAGATCACGACGATCGAGGGGATCGGCCCGTCCGACGGCTCGCTCGGTCCGGTCCAGGAGGCCTTCCGCCAGGCCCACGGTCTGCAGTGCGGGTTCTGCACCCCCGGCTTCGTGGTGAGCGTGCACGCGTTCCTGCAGGAGAACCCGAACCCGTCGCTCGACGAGATCCGCGAGGGCCTCTCGGGGAACCTGTGCCGCTGCACCGGTTACCAGGGCATCATCAAGGCCGTGCAGATCGCGGCGGAGTCGATGAGCGCCCAGGGCTCGTGAGCGAGGCGACGATCGACCTGGCCACGCCCGATGGCGCGATGGCCCTCTACGAGGCCACGCCCGACGGCGATCCGCTGGGTGCGGTCATCGTCATCCAGGAAGCCTTCGGCGTGAACGACCACATCCAGGACGTCACGCGTCGCTTCGCCGCCGCGGGCTACCACGCGGCGGCGCCCGCGCTGTTCCATCGTGCAGGGGGCGGCACCGCGCCCTACGACGACTTCGCCCAGGTGATGCCGTTGTTCGAGGGCGTGAACGACGACGGCATCCTCACCGATGTCGACGCCACCATCGCCCACCTCGAGGGCCGGGGATTCGCCCGGTCGAAGATCGGGATCGTCGGGTTCTGCTTCGGCGGTCGGGTCACGTTCCTCGTCGCGGTCCGCCGCGCGCTCGGGGCCGCGGTCGGGTTCTACGGCGGGGGCATCGCCTCCGCCGGTGGGCTGCCCTTCCCGCCGTTGATCGACGAGGCCGCGTCGTTGCAGACCCCGTGGCTGGGGCTCTTCGGTGACCTCGACCAGGGGATCCCGATCGAGAGCGTCGAGGCCCTGCGTACCGCGCTGGCCGGCGCACCCATCGACGCCGAGGTCGTTCGCTACCCCGACGCCGAGCACGGCTTCCACTGCGACGCGCGCGCGAGCTCCACGCGGATTCGGCCGCCGACGGTTGGCGGCGCACGCTCGAGTGGTTCGGCGCGCGCCTGCACTGAGCCGGCGACTCCGACCTTTACCGATTCTTGGCCCGGCGCGGGTCGCACTTCCGGCACGCGTGGGCGAGACTCGGTGACGGGCGCCACGTATGAGGAGGCCGAAGGATGCAGACCGACGAGCGGGCCGAGGCGACCGGGTGGGCATGGCGCTGGGTCGGCTGGGCATCCTGGCCGATCTCGAGCGCGGTGCTCTGGGTCTGTGGGGTCGCGGTCGCCATGGACGTCGCGACCTCCTGGTGGGGCCATCCCGACTGGTACCTCGGCCGGGTGTCGATGTCACCGGCCCTCCCGTTGGGCGCGCTGCTCGTCGTGCTCATCGGCCCCGGCCGCCTGGGGTTCTCCCGCCGGAACCTCCGGGCCTGGCGTGAGTTCCTCCTGCTCGGTGGGCCCATCGCACTGGTGTGGTGCATCTCGTACCCCCGATCCGTCGCCGCGTGGCGTGACGTCGAGGGAATCGTCGTGGCGGTCGCGGGCGAGGAGCTGGTGTACCGGCTCGCGGCGGTCGTGCTCATCGGTGCGCTCTGCGCCCGAGTGGCGGGGCGCAACTGGCGTGACACCGCCGACTGGGGCACGGGGCCCGCGGTCGGCGGCCTCGTGGGCGCCGGGCTGGTCTTCAGCTCCCTCCCCGGCCACGTCGAGCAGATGACCGGCGCGACGAACGTGGTGCCGTTCCTGAGCCTCGCCGTGCTCCTCGGCTACGTGGCCCTCCGATCCGGTTCGATCCTCCCCGGCTTCCTGGTGCACCTGACCATCGACCTCGCGGCGCTCGCGTTCTTCGCCGGCGAGCTCTCCGGCGTCCTCCGCGTCCTGATCGACGTCGGCGCGCTCGTCGGGTTGGTGCTCGGCCTCATGCTCGCGGGCCGGCGTCTCGATCTGCGGCGGCGCGTCCCCCGCGTCATCGACCTCCGCGGGCACGATCGTTCGATCGCGCCGGCGACGCGCTGGACGCGAGTGGAGCCGGGTCCCGAGCGCGTGCGCCCCCGCGTCCTGCTCGTCACCCCGTCGGCGCCTGACGAGCACGACACCGGCCCGCGGCACCCCGAGCGTCCGGCGCGGCTGGACGCGGCGCGCGCCGGCGTCGACGACGCACACCTCGACGACCTGGTGACCTCGACCGGGCGCGACGCACACCGTGCCGAGTTGGAGCGCGTCCACGACGACCGTTACGTGTCGGCGCTCGAAGAGTTCGCGGCCGCCGGCGGCGGCCACCTCGACCCCGACACCGTCGTCGGGCGCGGTTCGTACCGCGCCACGGTCGCGCGCCGCCGGATGCGGACTGGACGCCGTCGATGCGCTGGGCGACGGTCGGGCCGACGCCGCGTTCGTGGTCGTCCGGCCGCCCGGTCACCACGCCGTCGCGTCACGGGGCCAGGGCTTCTGCCTGTTCAACAACATCGCAGTCGCTGCCGCGTCGTTGGTCGCGCGCGGCGAACGTGTCGTGATCGTCGATTGGGACGTGCACCACGGGAACGGGACGCAGGAGATCTTCTGGGACGAGCCGTCCGTTCTGTACGTCTCGACGCACCAGTACCCGGCGTATCCGGGCACGGGGCGCGCCGATGAAACCGGCGGTCCTCACACGGTCGGAGGCACGATCAACTTCCCGTTCCCACCGGGAGCGACCGGTGACGTCGCGATGGCGGCGCTCGACGACGTGGTCGCGCCCGCCGTGGAACGGTTCGCGCCCACCTGGATGCTTGTCTCGGCGGGCTTCGACGCGCACCGCGACGACCCGCTCGCCGATCTCATGTGGAGCGCGGGCGACTACCACGCGCTCGGCGGCGCGGGTGGTGCAGTTCGCCCCCGGGCCCGGTCGGACCGTCGCGTTCCTCGAAGGTGGCTACGACCTCGAGCGCGCTCCGCGCCTCCACCTCCGCCACCGCCGCCGCGCTGGCCGGGGAACGGCAGCGACCCGAGCCTCCGACGAGCGGAGGCCCGGGTCGTGACGTCGTGGCGCGCACCCGGCCGCGCCCTCGCCGCCGTCGGGTCGGGGCCGCGCTGACCGCGTGTCAGCGGTCGCCGGTGAGCGTGTCCTTGACCGCGTCGATGGCGCCTTTGGCCTTGTCTTTCGCGTCCGCCGCCTTGTCCTTCACGGAACCTGACGCCCGGTCCACCTTGCCTTCGCGCTTCAGCTCGTCGTCGTCGGTCAGGTCACCGGCCGCTTCTTTGATCCGGCCCTTGGCCTGGTCGAGCTTGCCGTCCATGTCGCTCATGTCGTGCCTCCGAGGTTCGGGGTCGGGCCGCGTTTCTGCCCGAGTCCCGCGTTCGTCAAACTGATTGAGGCGCGTCGCGACGGGGTATGGACGCGGTCCAGCACGCGCGTGACCACGCGCGCGGCGACGCGAGCACGGGAGGTACCCATGAGCGAACAGCCGACACGACCGTCGCCGAGACGCGCGCCGCCGAGCGGGCCGAGGCGCAGCAGTCGGCCGGCGCCGATCGTGCGCCGACCGCGGAGGAGGAGGCGCGGGCCGACGCGGTCGAGCTCGACCCGGATGTCGTCGCGCACGAGGAGGAGATGCTCGAGCGGGGAGCCCACCAGCAGGGCGAGGGCAGGTTGCCCTGACCGTCAGTCGTCGAGGAGCGCGGTCTGCAAGCCGGTGATCTCGAACACCCTGCGGACCGCGTCCTGGACGCCGACGATCCGCAGGGCGCCGGAGCCGTCGCCTTCGTCACCACCGCGCAGGCGCTTCAACGCGCCGACGAGCACACCGAGCCCCGACGAGTCGACGAACGACACGCCGGCGAAGTCCAGGGTGATCGCGGTGGCGCCGCGACCGATCAGCGCGCTCAGCTCGGTGCGGAGACGTGGTGACGTCGCGACGTCGATCTCTCCGCGTACGGTCACGACCGGGTGCTCGATCGTCCCGCCCCGTTCCATGTCGAGGGGGGTGACCACGGTCTCGAAGTTGCTCTCGTCGCCCATCTGCTGCTCCGTCTCCGACTAGCTCTCCGCCACCAGCGTGGCATGGTCGCCCAGCGTCTCGAGGCTTCGCGCCAGGAGCCGCGACACGTGCATCTGGCTGATCCCGATCCGTTCCGCGATCTCCGACTGGGTCAGCCCCTCGAAGAACCGGAGATACACGATCGTCTGCTCGCGGTCGGGGAGCACCGCGAGCATCTCGCCGACCGCGACCCGGCTCTCCACCGCGGCGAGCTCCTGGTCGAGCTCCCCGAGGCGCTGGGCCGGGCTCGGCGCCGACTCGTCGTCGGACCGGCCGCTGTCGAGCGACGCGAGGCGGTAGAGGCTGCCGGCCTCCATGCTCTCGAGCACTTCCTCTTCGAGGACGCCGGCCCGCTGGGCGATCTCCGCCGGTGTGGGCGGGCGGCCCAGCTCCTGGCTGAGGTCGGCAACCGTCCGGTCGAGCTCGAGATGCAGCTCCTGGACACGCCTCGGTACCCGTACCGCCCAACCACGGTCGCGGAAATGGCGCTTCAACTCGCCGGTGATCGTCGGCGTGGCGAACGACGAGAACTGCAGGCCGCGGTCGGGCTCGAAGCGCTCGACCGCCTTGAGGAGCCCGACGAGCGCGACCTGGCGCAGGTCGTCGGCTGACTCGCCCCGGTGCGAGAAGCGGCGGGCGAGGAACTCGGCGAGCCGCATGTGCTCCTCGACCAGCTGGTTGCGCAGCTCACGGTCGCCGGTGCGGCGGTACTCCGCGAACCGCACGTAGGTGTCCGCCTTCGCGTCGTCGCACCCGACGTCGCGCTCGGTCATGCGGGCGCCACCATCGGCCGTGCCTGCTTCATGACCGCGAAGCCGATCTCGGTCGGGTGTTCGATCGTCTCGTGGAAGTCGCACACCGAGCGCACGATGGTCTCCGAGAGGTCGCCCAGCTCGCGCGACCGGCGTGCCCTGGCGTCGGCGCGCCGTTCCCCTTGCAATGGCGCTCTTCCCGACGACTCCGAAGGAGATCGAGATCTCGTGGTCGGTCGACGACATGAGCAGGTGACACAGCTCGTCGACCGCGATGCGGAAGTCCTCGACCTCGTGGAGGTCGAGCCCGGCGCGCACCGCAGCGTCGGCGGCGACGAGGCGGACGGTGCGCAAGTACTCGGAGAACGGAGGCACGGTGAGCCACACGTCTTCGCCGTGAATGTCCAGATCGTCCCGGAGCCCCGCGCTCATGTGCGTCCTCGTCCCCTCGTGGTCGGGTCACGGGGCTTCCCCCGAAGACACGAGCCTGCCCCGACCGAAACGGCCCGAAACCTCGCCGCCGGGCGGTCGTATGCTCGGTGCTCCCATGGAGACGAGCCCGGTGACCGTCAGCTTCCCGGCGGCCCCTGCCTACCTCAGGCTCGCGCGTATCGCCACCGCCGACGCCGCGAGCCGGGCCGGACTCGACTTCGAGGAGATCGACGACGCCCGGATCGCGGTGAGCGAGCTGTGCAGCCTTCTGTCCGTGAATCCGTCGGCCTCGATCACCCTGACCTTCGTGGTCGAGCCCGGAACGCTCTCCGTGACCGGCGAATCGGTGACCGGGCGCGCTCCGCTGGGGGGCAACGAGCTGTCGGACACCATCATCCGGGCCGTGGTCGACGAACACGTGCTCGACACCGACGGCGACACCACCCGGTTCCGGATCACCAAGCGGGCCCGGGCGCACGCCTCCTGAAACGAGGCCCGGACGCGACGACGCAGGCTCCGCGGGGAGGAGCCTGCGTCGCCCGGGCCGGAGGGGCCGGCACGGTCAGGCTGCCCCGGTGCACCACTGCCGAAACGTGACCCCGGATATTTCCGCACCGCATCCTGCGGGCGAGGTCGCCGAGGCTCACCGCTACAGTTCGACCGGTGCTGCTGAGGCGGAGGCTGTTGCTGCTCTTCGTCGGCATCCTCGCGGGTGTCATCGCCCTCGGGACCGCGGTAAGTGTCGTCGTCCGTGAACGCGACGACGCCCAGCAGCACGAGCGGGAGCTCTCGGTCGCCGCGGAACGGGTCGTCCAGCTCAGCGTCGCGTACGCGGACCAGGAGACCGGAGAACGCGGGTACGTGCTCACCGGCGAGACGGCCTTTCTCGAGCCCTACACCAGTGGGCAGCAACGCGCCGAGACCCTCGGGCGTCAGCTTCGTGCGTCGGTGCACTCCGGGAAGCTCGCAGCCCTGGTCCGCGCCGCACTGCCGCGCGGGCGAGGATTGGCGTACCGAAGCGGCCGTGCCCGAGATCGCCCTCCGCGACTCCGGTGGAGCGGCGGCGGCCGCGGCCGCGGTCGCCGGCGGGAAGGGGAAGGCGCTGTTCGATCGCTTGCGGGCCGACCTGGCCGCACTCGGGACGCAGCTCCAGACCGAGCAGCGGCTCGCGGTCGACCATGTCGACCATGTCCGCACCACCCTGACCTGGTGGTTCATCGCGACGCTGGCGATCGCGATCGTGGGCGCCGGCACCGCGGCGCTCCTCATCCGCCGGTGGGTGACGCGCCCATCGACGATCTCGGGCGCGAGGTGCGCCGGGTCCGGGCGGGTTCGCTCGACTCGCCGATCCTGCCGTCGGGGCCGCCCGAGCTGGCCGCCTTGGCCCTCGACGTCGACGCCATGCGGGGCCGGATCCAGCAGCAGCTCGCCGAGTCCGAGCGCTCACGCCAGGCGGTGGAGCAGAGCGCCGCGGTCGTGCTGACCCTCCGGTCGCAGCTCGAACCCGACGTCGGGGTGTTGCCCGAGGGGTGGACGGTCGCCGGCCGGTTGCGGGCCGCGGAAGGGGTGGTGGCGGGCGACTGCTACGACCTGTTCTCGATGAAGGACGACCGCCTCGCCCTCGTCGTCGTCGACATCGCCGGTCACGGTGCCACCGAGGGCATCCTGGCCCTGCGCTCCAAGGAGGTGCTGCGTACGGCGCTGACCTCGGGCCAGGATCCGGGCGAGGCGCTCGGCACCACCGCTGCCCAGTTGGGCGACATGGGTGACGAGGTCTTCCTCACCGCGTTCGTCGGGGTGATCGACACCGCCGACGGTCGGGTGCGCTATGCGAACGCGGGACACCCGCCGGCGCTGATCGTGACCGCGGACGACGCCATCGAGCTGGGGCCCACCGGCCCGTTCGTCGGTCTCCTCATTCCGGGCTGGACGACGGCCGAAGCCCGGGTCGGCCCCGGGGACAACCTGTGTGCCTACACCGACGGTCTGATCGAGACGAGGAACCCGGACAACGAGTTCTTCGGTCCGGAACGGCTGGTGGACCTGCTGCACGGCGCCCGGTGCGACCAGGCCCCGGCGGTGGTCAGGCGCTGCATCGACGAGGTCGAGCGCTTCTCGCCGGGTGGGCTCCGGGACGACGCGACGATCGTCGTATTGTGTCGTGCGGAGCACTGATCGATCCGGGGGATACGACAAGTGGCAGAACTCGAGCTCGAATCCCGCGCCTCGGCCGACGGCGACGCCATCGTCATCCGCGGAGAGATCGACATGGCGACCGCGCCCAGCTGCGTGACCGGCTCAACGAGCTCGTCGACGCCGGCACCACCCGCATCGTGCTCGACTGCCGCGGCCTCGACTTCCTCGACTCGTCGGGGATCGGTGTCCTCGTCGCGGTGCGGAAGCGGTTGGGCGTCGACGGCTCGCTCACGCTCGAAGCGCCGCCCGCCCACGTGCGCAAGGTGCTCGACCTCACCGGTGTGAGCGCGCACGTCGCCGTCGTGCCCTGACCGGGCGCCTCGGGATCGTCAGGGTGTCGGCACGTCCCCGCCGAATTCCGCCCACGGGCGGGGCGGGTCACCGCCGACCTGGCGTTCGATCTCGCCGAAGAACCAGCGCCGGAAGGCACGGTGCTCCGGCGGGCTGGCGAGCGTGAGCAGCTCGCCGCGCTCGCACCACTCGTCGGTCTCGTCCAGCGTCGAGACGAACAGGCGGGCGCCGGTGGCGGCGTCGGGCGGCACCACGAGCACGAGGTCGATCGTGTCGGCACCCCCGTCGAGCGCGGCGGTGATGTCTTCCCGGCTCGTCGCGAAGTCGAAGCGGTCGTACTCGCGTCGCATGCGAGTGGTCAGGTCGAGCAGCCGCGCGGGTGGGCTCGTCGCGTCGTGCTCGGCGAACTCGATGAGCTGGAACTCGCGCGTCAGGGCCTCGAGGTGCAGCCGGACCTCCTGCATCAACTCGACCGGGGCTCCGACGATGTGGACGCGGACGCCGGCGGTGTCGTTCAACGCGCGATCTCGCACCACACGACCTTTCCCGACGGCGTCGTGTCGACGCCCCAGGACGATGCGAGCTTCTCGACCAACGCCAGGCCGCGCCCGGTGACGGCGTCGGACGCGTAGGTCCGTCGCTCCGGCCGGGTGTTCGAGGCGTCCTCGACGCAGAGCCGTACGTGGTGGTCCCTCGTCTCGAGCCCGAGCCGGAGCGGGGTACGGGCGTGGAGGATGGCATTGGTCACCAGCTCGGTCACGAGCAACGAGACGGTGTCGAGGGCCTCGGGGTTGCACACCGACGCGAGCTGCTGCCGCGCGAGTCGCCGCGCCCGGGTCGCGCTCGCAGGTTCCGGCGGTAGCTCGACGGACCACACCCGGAGCGATCCTAGTGACGCAGGTTCCCGTCTCGAGGGGATCGGGTACGTCTCCGGAGACCGGTCGACGGCGAGTGGTGACGAGTGTGGTGATGGCGCATGGTGCGTGAGCTCGAGGAGGCGGCGTCGTGGGACGCAACTCCGGGCACGCCGCGTCGGGCGCGCGCCTTCGTCGAGGGGATCGTGCGCCGGTGCGACCAGCCGCAGCTCGTGCCGACCGCCACACTGCTCACCAGTGAGGTCGTCACCAATGCGGTGCTCTACGCGGGCGGTGTCGTGGAGGTGCGAGTCGCCTGCGGGCAGGATCGCATGCGGGTCGAGGTGCGGGACTCGAGCAGGGAGCTGCCCGTCACCGGTGATCCGGCGCAGGCGACGACGGGAGGGCGGGGGCTTCATCTGGTCGATGCGCTCGCCACGGCGTGGGGCGCTCGCGGCGACGGCTCGGGCAAAGTGGTGTGGTTCGAGCTGGATGCCGGCAACCGGTCCCGGAACTGGACCGGTTGAACTCAGTGGCTCTCGGCGTCGTGCTCGATGCTGGTGATCGACCCGTCGGTGAAGAGGTACGTCTTCATGTGACGGTCGAGCGCCGGGTCGCGGCGGCGCAACCACTCGAGCAACATCACCGCGTGCTCCTTCTCCTCGTCGCGGTGATGCTGGAGGATCGCGGCGAGATCCGCGTCTTCGGTGGCGTGGGCCCGCTGGTTGTACCAGTCGACGGCCTCGAGCTCTTCCTGGATCGACACGACGGCGCGGTGGATATCGACGACGTCACGCCCCAGTCGGTCTTCGGACTCGTGGAGTCCCTGACTCGCGCTCGCCATGACCCGATGCTACCCGGATCGCCCGGCGCCGAAACGCCGGACCGGTGGTTCGGCGGACGAGAGTCAGCAGGTGCTGGGAGCGGGCAGGCCGCCGAGTCGGGCCTGCATCCACTCGAGCACGTCCTTCTCCGCCGCGGTGTTCTCCTCGTAGTGGTCCTTCCCGGAGAACGTCTTGTACTCGACGGTGTCACCGAGCGCGCAGGCCTTCTGCACGTACTTGTCGGTGAACACCTTGTAGACGACGTCGTCCGACAAGCCCTGGTACACCAACATGGGTGCGTGCGTGGGCCGGTTGCCCGGGCTGTCGGCGGCGAGGATCTCCGGGAACGGCGGGACGTCCGAGGGGTTTCGGGCGATCACCTGGTGGACCGGTTGCTTGAACGCGGTGAGCACGGCTCCGTAACACTTCTTGTCGACGATCTTGCTCTTTTCCAGCGCGGCGGGCGTCAACACGTCGGCGACCTTGGCGTCGGGGTACGCGGCGGCCACGCCGATCATCCCCATCACGACGAACCCGAGGGTGGTAGGGATGGTCGCAGCCGCGGGGAGCATCGCCGCGGCGTCGGTGACCGGGGCACCCGAGATCACTCCGAGCAGATCGAGGTCGGGCGCGTACGTCGGTGCGATCTCGCCCGCGAACAGGGCAGCCTGCCCGCCCTGCGACTGTCCCCACACGAACGTCTTGGTGCTGGCGTGGACTGCGGGGAGGTGCTGCGCGGCGCGAGCGATGTCGAGCACCCCGCGTGCTTCGCTCTCCCCGACGAGGTAGGGATGGGTACCCGGTGTGCCGAGGCCTTCGTAGTCGGTCGCGACCACGACGTACCCCTGGGCGACGAGCTTGCCGATCGACGGCAGGAGCGACACCATCTTGGCGGTCCGCGAGGGGGCGCAATTGTCGGCGATCCCGTGGGTGCCGTGGGCCCAGCTGATGACCGGACGGCCGTCGGCGGGAGCGGGGTCGGTCGGGGCGACCACCACGCCGGAGACCGCGACGTCACGTCCGTCGACCGCACGCGAGTGGTAGAGCACCTTCCACGCGTTCGCGCCGGGCACCGCTTTGAACGGCGCGCTCCAGATCACATCGCCGGGTCGCGCGCTCGGTAGGGGGTCGGGTGGTACGTAGAAGGCGAGGCCCGTCGGCGCCTTGCGGGGCGACATCTTGGGCGCCGCGTCGGCTGGTGTCAGGCCCGATGCGGTGACGGCCACACCGAGGCAGACGGCGATGCCCGCGGCGATGACGCCGTGGCGCCGTCGCTCTGGTCGCGTTCGCCCTTGCGTCGCCCCGTCCACCGAACGGTCTGCCTTCCCTCGCCCTGCATGCTCCCGATCCATTCTGGAAATCGGCGCGAAGGGTGTGCATCTTGACCCTTCTCTGGACCAGACTCGCGCACCACCCGCCCCTCCAACCGGCAGGAACACCGATGCGACGAGTGCGAACCGTGGTGGAACGGTCCAACGGAGGGTTACGGTACATCCCGATATCGGAACTTTGGGAAGTTGCGGGGGTGTTGGCCGACACCTTTCCGCTGGACCGGTCACTGGCCCGGGGACCCCGGGTCGTGCGGCGAGCCGAGCACTGGAGCCGCCTCGTGCTCGTCGACCGGGTCGTCACCAACGCGGAGGGCACCGCGCTCATCACGGTGAGCGACACGCCGTGGGTGCCCGCCATTGCGGCAGGAGTGCTCGCCGCGGCGGTCGCCCCCCGACTTCCGCGCTGGTCGCGCCGGGTCCTTCTCGGTGCCGCGGTCGTCTGGGCCGTCCGGGACCAGCGCCTGCGCCGGTATGTCGACATGCGGCGCGACCTCGCCCGGCTGGCCCCCGACGCCCTGCTCGTCGGCGACTTCGTCGCCCGCGAGCCGGGGGCGGCCATGCCGTGGGTCGCCGACGTGCTCGACACCCTCGGTGCCGTCACCCCGTTCGTCGCGCTGTTGCCCGATTCGGGCGATGCCCGGCGTGACGCAGCGCGTGAACGGCTCTACACCAGGCGCCTCGGGTTCCGCGTCGCGGGTCGGACCCGGTCCTCGGCGCAGCGGGTCACCGTTCTCGTCCGCGACTGACCGGGCGGGGTGTCAGTCGTCCGATCGCACGCCTCGTAGACCGAACCAGGCGAGCTCCGCGATCCAGCTCGCGAGCTGGTCGGGATCGTGGGGTCCGTCGGGATCGGTCAACGCGTGTCGGCTGATGCCCTCGGCCATGCCGACGAGGGCGTGGGCGAGCACGGCGCGGTGCTCGGGCGATCCGTGGATCTCGATCAGGGTGCTCACCGCCGCGGCGGCGTCGGTGAGGACGCGGTCGACCACGTCGGCAAACTCCGGGTCGTTCCGGGCCGACACGCCGAACAGGAGCCGGAACGCGGCACGGTCGTTCTCCACGAAGTGGAAGTAGGCGGAGAAGCCCTCCTCGACACACGCCCGCCCGGTCTCGACGCTCGTGGTGGCCGCGGTGAGCACGTCGAGCAGACGACCGCCCACGTCTTCGAGCACGGCGACGAAGAGCGCCCGTTTCGACGGGAAGTGCTGGTAGTAGACGGGCTTCGTCACCCCGGCGGCGTTCGCGAGGTCGTCCATCGCGGTGGCGTGGAACCCGCGCTCGGCGAACTCGATGCACGCGACGTCGAGCAACTGCCGCCGCCGTTCGTCGGGTGCGAGGCGGGGCCCGGGCGGTCGGCGAGCTGTGGTCACCCGCCGGCGCTCGACTTCAGAGGCATCTCGTAGCCGTCGGTGACCCCGAAGGTCCACATACCGAACCCCACCTCTGAGACCTCGAGGTCGCTTCGACCGAAGCGGCGGTAGCGCACGGCGACTCCTTTTGCCCGGCGGCGTTCGCCGATCGCGGCCGAAATCTACTGCCGTGGGCTCGGTCGCCCCCCACCGGTGCTCCGGGCCTGTGCTCGCGGTCCTCGCGTTCCGCGGCGCGGAGCCCGTAGCCCATCACGATGGGGACGGGCAGCACCACACAGGCGGCAACGAGTGCCACCACCGTCGCGGTCACCAGACCGCTGGGGAAGCCTGCGATCGCCGCCGATGCGAAGGCCACGACCGCCAGCAGGAGCAGCCCGTAGCCCACCCGCTTGGCGAGGCCGACCCAACGGGCGATCCGGGCCCGTCGAACGACCACGGAGTCGTCGGGATCCATCGGACCGGTACCGGGTGTCACCATCGCGTCCATCCTGTCGCGTCGAACACGCCGGCGATCCTCCGGGGGAGATCGGTGAGGGAGCAGTGGGGCCGGACCAACGCGACGTTGGTCTCGAGGACCGCTGGATCCGGTGCTCGCAGCCACTCTTGCACCGCGGCCGGGTCGTCTATCGACAGCAACCGCACGCCGAACGCGTGCAGCTCGTCGAGCACCGGGTAGCTGCCGACGACGATGGGCCGGCGATGGGCGATCGACTCGATGACCGGGTTCCCGAATCCCTCCCACGTCGACGGGAAGAGGATGAGGTCCGCCGCCGAGTAGGCATCTGGCGCGGACGCGGCACGCCCGACCGTCACCGGCACGCGGGAATCGGCGACGAGGCGCGCGAACACGTCGTCGTAGCCGTCTTCGGCCGGGCCCGTGATCCAGAGGCGTAGCGACCGCGCCGGTTCGCGACGAGCAAGGTCGGCGGTGAACGCGATCGCGGCAGGGATGTTCTTCCGCGGGATCGCGCGCGTGGGCTGGAGGAGCACGAGGTCGTCCGGTGCGAACCCGAACTCCACGCGGGTGCCGTCGCGTTCGCCGCGGCGCGGGTCGAGTTCGAACGCGTTGCGCAGCGTGACGGCCGCGAACCCCCGGTTCTCTAGCTGGACGCGCGAGTGGTCGTTGATGGTCACGTGCAGCGAGTCGACCCGGCGCGGAGGGATGTTCACCGGCGTGTGCAACCCGGCGCGTTGCCAGGGGAGGTCGTGATGGTGGAACACCACCCGACCGTCGTGCTCGGCGAGCACCGACGCGGCCAGGCCCGCCGCATCCGGATTGATCGGTAGCGAGCACAAGTTCTCGACGACGACGAGGTCGGCGCCCGCCAAGGCCGCGGCGAGCGCGGCAGCATCGGGCGCGCTGCCGTCGACGGGGTCGATGGCGAGGAAGGGCAACACGGTGTCGTCGCGCCGGACTCCGTCGTCGAGCTCACCGGCTACTCGACGGACGTCGAATCCCAGGTCGCGCAGCGCCCACTCCCACTTGCGTGCTTCCACCGCCACGCCGTCTGCGCCACCGAGGCGGTAGGACAGCTGGACTGCAACGGGGGGCACGCCGCGAGACTCGCGCGGATCGATCGGCGACCGGGGATCAGCCTGGTGTGCGCCCACGCTCGGCGCGGGCGAGGCGACGGTTGGTCGCGTCGAGGAGCGCGCGCGCCACCGCGTCGTCGCGGTCCCGGCGCACGACGGCCGATCCTGAGACGACGAGCTCGTTCGGCGGGTCGACGTACACGACGGTGACGACCGCGACCCGGTTGCTGCCGATCCGGCTGATCTCGGCGCTGGTGATGTGGATCGCCTCGGCCGCCGATTCCATCTGGCGAACCGCGTCGAGCGCGGCGGCGGCGACGAGCTGCGGCCGCGCGACGCTTGCTATGGAGCCCTCGGCGAAGCCCGCGTGCTCGCGGTCGCCCTCGGCCAGGACGACGCGGACCTGCGCACGGAGTCCCATGGCCTCGACGTGGATGCTGGCGACACGCGCCCGGACCTCGGCGCGCGCGAGCTCGATACCCATGGGCGCGTTCTGTTCGTTGGTGTTCAGCTGGGCCACGGAGACGATGCGGTGGTCGAGCTCGAGACCGAAGACGGTTTGGGCGACGGCGCGGACGTCGCGCACAGTCTGCTTCGCCGGCTTGGTCTGGTCCGAGAGCACGTGGACCTCGACCGGCCGGCCCACGCGGTCGCTGACGACGCGGACCGCCAGGATCCCGGCGAGGCGGCAGAGCTCGTCCTCGAGCTCGCGCAGCTCTGCCGCGGGCTCCCGGTCTTCCTCGGAGGACAATTCGCCGTTCGACCACTCACTCGGCATGGCGACCCCGTGACATCCCGAGGGCCCTACAGCCCCCGCCCTGGCACAGCATACGGCCAAACAACCACCCAGCGTGGGGAGCGAGCGTTGCCGATGTGACTCGTGGGGCTTGCGTGGCGACCAGATCCAGGTGAAACTATGCGTTCCTTTCGCCTGGAGGAGGACAAGAAGACTGTCTCGGGGTGGAGACGGCAGGGCCTCGGCCTGGATGTTGAACGAGTTACCTGAAGCGAAGCGACGTGTCCGTAGGGCTCTCAGCGTTGCCCAAGCGGGAGATCAGAAGTTTCAGGGGGTCTCGTGCAAAAGGCCATGGTTCGCGTTGCGGCCGGCGCGTCAGCATTGGTCGCAATGCTGCTCGCCGGTGGCGCTGTCAAGTGGAAGTAACGGCAGCTCATGAACGCCACAGATGAATATCGCTGAGGCCCTGCCTTCTCTACCCGCGTGGAATCGAAACGATGCTGAGAACTGCGCGTAAGGAAAACAAGATCCGCCTAGCGGTGGCGATCGGTCTTGTCGCCACCTGTGGTTTCTTCAGCGCTCGCGGCAAAGCTTGGCCCCGGATCCCTCACGCCGCGGGCGCTGAACGCGCTCCTCGTGTTCGGGCTTCTCGCTGTAGCCGCGACGAATCTCGACGTCATCGCCCGAGCCAGCATCGGCATGAGCGGCAGCGTGATGATCTTCATGGCCTCGATCGTCGTGTTCGGCGAGTACGGGTTCTTCCTTGGTCCCGCCATCATCGGCCTGTGCTGCGGCATGTTCGATGTGGTGCACATGCGCAAGAGGGAATGGCAGAAGATCGCGTTCAACTGCGCTTCTGATTCGCTCTCACTGATGGGAGGGACTGCGATCTTCTTCCTGGTTGCTTCTCGTGATCCGATCGCGAATCCGGCGATGCTCGGCATCGCAGTTGCCTGCGCCGCGTTCAGCTATCTGCTTCTGAACGCTCTCTTTGTGAGCTTCCCAGTCGCAACCAGTTGCGACGAGGCCTACGCGAAGGTGCTACGGGAGATCCTTGCGTTCAACGTTGGGGCGTTTCCGTTTGCGTTGTTGGGGTTGGGACTTGGGTGGGTGTACCTGGAGCTCGGTGCCGCAGTGGTGCCGTTGCTCGTCGTCCCGATCTTGATCGCCCGTTCGACGTTCGCGAGCTACCTGGAGCTGAAGGCGGGCCAGGAGCAGACCATCGAGACCCTGATCCTGGCCCTGGAGGCCAAGGACCGCTACACCGCCGGACACGCTCAACGCGTCGCCAACTTCTCCGAGTACGTCGGCGCCGAGCTCAACTTCGGCCAGCGCCGGATGGAACGACTCCGCTACGCCGCGTTGATGCACGACATCGGCAAGCTGATCGTGCCCAACCAGTTGCTCAACAAGCCTGGCCGCCTCACGGAGGCTGAGTTCGAACGGGTGCGTCGCCACGAGCCGGTGTCGGTCGAGCTGCTCCACCGCATCGACTTCCTGGCTCCGGTTGCCGGTGACACCACCACGGAAGCCGCGACCGCAGCGGTCGATGGTTCGGGCCTCATCGAGCCGGCGATCATCCACGTGGCCGACGCGTTCGATGCGATGACGTCGACCCGCTCGTATCGCCGGGCGCTCAGCCAGGAAACCGCGTTCGCCGAGCTGCGGGCGGGCGCCGGCACCCAGTTCAACGTGCAGTGCGTCGATGCTCTCATCGCTGCGATCGAACGGCGTGAGGAGCACTACGGCGCCGGCCACGAGGTCGATGACCACGAGTGGGCCGTGGCGCCGCCGGAGGCGGGCACGGGCTCGGCCGGCCTCGGTCACCTCATCGCCGAGGAGCAGGCGGCGGGGTCGTGAGACGCTGGGCCCGGCTGCTCGTCCTGGTCGCCGGGGGTGCGACGATCGCGACCGGCATCGAGATCGCCCAGCCCGGCAGCCCCTGGGCACCCCTCGCGGTGATCGGCGGCGCCATCGCCGCCGGCGAGTTGATCGAGATGCGGCCCCCGCTGCGGGCCGCCCTCCCGATCTCGTTTGCGTTCATGGTCGTGCTCGCCCGCCAGACGTCGGTGGCGGACGCCGCCCTCGTCCTCGGTGTCGCCGAGCTGGCCGCCTTCCTGGTGCGGTCCGAGCCGACGTCGGTCGGAGGACGTCTCGCCCTCTTCGGTGAGCGGCTGCTCGAGGGGATGGCGGCGGTGCTCGTGTACCACGGCGTGGCCGACGCCCTCGGCTCGCCCCCCACCCGCGCCAAGGTGCTCTTCGCGCTCGCGACCGCCGCGCTCGCGCCGCTCGCGATCGCCGAGGTCGCGCGCATGGTCCGCGACCGTCGCTTCGGCATGTCGGCGCACGGTCGCATGGCTGACGTCGCGCTCGTCACCAGCGCGACGTTGATGGCGATCAGCGACCTTGGTGTCGCAGGTCGGGGCGGGATGGGCCTGTGGGGCCCGGCCGTGTTCACGATCCCGCTCCTCGCCGCGTGGTACTCGTACGAGCACCTCGAGTCGATCCGCCGTACCTACGACCAGACCATTCGCGCGCTCGGCGCCGCGCCCGAGCTCGGTGGGATGGTGCGCGACGGCCACGCCGAACGGGTTGCGGACCTCACCGTCGCGCTGGGTACCACCCTCGGCTTCTCCCGCCACGAGCTCGGCCAGCTCGAGACGGCCGCGCTGTTGCACCACCTCGGCCAGATGTGTCTCGACGAGCCCGACGACGGTCGGCCTCCGGAACCGGTCTCGGTCGCGCAGGCGGGCGCCACCATCCTGCGCGGCACCCAGCTGCTCGCGCCGGCCGGCGACATCATCGCCGCGGAGTGGATGCCATACCGCGAACACGTCAGCACGCGACCGTCGGTGATGTCCGGCCAGATCCTCAAGGTGGCGAGCGCGTTCGACGAGCTGTCGGACGGTCACCCCGAGCGGTCCGGGCTCGCGCTCGAAGCCCTCTGCTCGGCGCCGGACTACCTCTACGACGCCAAGGTGCTCGCGGCGCTCGAGATCGTGCTCGACCGGCGCGGGCTGCTCGACGATCAGCTCTGCTGAGGCACGGCCGGGCGCGGTCCACCGCGCCGGCGCGGGACACGGCTCGCCTCGAAGCACAGGTCGACGATCCCGAGCGCCATCACGATGTCGCCGATCGAGAACTGCTGGTTGGGGAACCCCGGGACGGTGATCACGTCACCGAGGAAGCCCAGCAGGTCGTCGTCCCGCTGAGGCCGGTGCTTCACCGTCTGCTCGATCGGAACGTGCACCTCGCGCCCGTTGCGCTCGCGCACGTCGTCCTTGGTCGGCATGCCCTGGTTCAGCGCGATCACGAGCACGTTGAGCGCGACGCCCACGGCGATGAGCGACATGCCCTTGACCTTGCGGTTCACGAAGCAGAACCCGAGGATCAGCGCGTAGGAGAGGAGGAGGATCCCGACGCCGACGTCTTCGATCCGGTCGTGGGGGAAGTCGACGAACTCGAGCGCGATCTGGATCGCCGAGCGCGAAGAACAGGAGCCACAGCACGTTGAAGTGGAGCGATCCCAGGCGGCGGAAGCTGCCTTTCGTCGAGACGACGACGATCAGGGCCAGCGCGATCGTCGCGAGGAAGAAGATCACGCGCACACCGTACCGACGTCCGTGCGCACGCCACGGGTATCCTCCCGCTCATGTACGAGTTGCGCTCGTCCAGCGAAGGCAGAGTTCTCCGCGTCGATGTCGACGAGGGCCAGATGGTCGCGGAAGAAGACGAGATCGCGATGCTCGAGACGGAGTCCGGGCGCGTCGTCGTGTTGACCGACGTTCCGGGCGTCGTGCGGGAGCTCCACGTCGAGGCCGGCTCCTCCGTCACGCCGGGCGCCGTCATCGCGCTCATCGACGAGACGTGATCGCTCCGCGTCGCTGAGCGACCGCGTCAGTAGTTCGACGGCAACAGCCGCTCGACGTACGTGTAACAGACGAAGAGCGTGACGAGGAACGGCACGACGCCGATCAGCCACGTGGTCCAGCGCGGGTGGCGGTGGAACAGGACCCACCAGACCACGCCGATCAGTGCGGCGATCGAACCCCAGAGGAGAGCGGGCGCGCGGCGACGAGGTTTCGCCGGAGAGGCCGTTGATGGTCGTGGCCGCTCTGCCCTTGGTCGCCTCGGTCGGCGGGAGCGGGAGCGGGCGGCTCGGCGTGGGGACGAGACGGGCCTGGATGACCAGTCGCTGCGCGGCGGAGTACTTCGGATTGCAGGTGGTGAGGGTGAGCGTCGCGAGCTGGTGGCCGGGGCGCGCCGGGTCGACGATCGGATCGAGCACGCTGACCTCGCTCGGATCCACCACCCGCTGCTCGGTGACCGTGTACTTGAACTTGCCCTGCAGGGTCGCGATGTCGATCTCGTCGCCGGGTACGAGCTGATCGAGGTCACCGAAGGGCGCGCCGTAGGTCGTGCGGTGACCGGCGATGGCGCTGTTGCCCTCGTGGCCCGGGAGCTGGGTACCGGGGTAGTGGCCGGGGCCTTTGCGGAGGTCCTCGACGTCGACACCCTCCACGACCACCTGGTTCACCCCGATCTTGGGGATCGCGATGATCCCGAGGGCGTCGCCCGGAGGCGGCAGGGTCAACGGGGCGAAGGTGGTGGTCGTGGTGGCGTCCGTGGCCGGCGTCGACGTGGAAGTGGGCGGCGTGGTGGTGGTCGTCGTGCCGCCGTGCCGGAGGGACTGCTCGAACTGGCTCCGGAGGTCGTCCTGGGCCCGGGCCTGGTAGATCCCGGTGCCCCAGAGCTGGTAGGCCACGAAGAGCAGCAGCAGGATCCCGGTCGTGACCAACACTCGGCCGACCGCTCCGAGCACGCTGCGCATGGCTGCCGAGGCTAACGCCCGGGTCCGGCACTGCTGCGCCGCCCGTGTCGATCGCCGGTACCGGCCCGCCGGTTCGACCGTCTCGGGCCCGTCTCCGTAGAATCTGGCCATCGATCGCCCGGAGGCGAGTGTGCCTGTCGTCGTCCGTCTCCGCTCTGCCGTCTGCCTCCTGGGGCGCTTCCCGGCGCTGGCCGGTGTCGACCTCGACACCGCCGGCGGTGAGATCGTCCTGCTCTCGGGGGCGAACGGTGCCGGGAAGACCACCCTGCTGCGGCTGCTGGCCGGGCTGGTACCGCTGTATTCCGGGGAGGCCACGGTGCTCGGCCACGATCTCGCCCAGGACCGTCGCAGCGCCCGGCGCGACCTCGCGCTCGTGGGGCACGAGACGTTCTGCTACGACGACCTGACGGTCCGCGAGAACCTCCGTTTCGCCGCCCGCGCCGCGGGCCGCGGCGGCGCCGACGCCGACGCCGCCCTCGAGCGGCTCGGGCTGGCGCGGGTGCACGACGTCGAGCACCGTCGCCTCTCCGCCGGCCAGCGCCGCCGCCTTGCGCTCGCGGTGGCGCTCTCGCGTGACCCGCGGCTGCTGCTCCTCGACGAACCCCACGCCGGCCTCGACGCGGAGGGCCGCGAGGTCCTCGACGCCGTCGTGCGAGCGGCCCCCGGCGAACACCGCACCGTGCTGTTGGCGTCGCACGAGCTCGACCACGCCCGTGAACTCGCCACCCGGGAGGTCGTCCTCACCGCGGGGCAGGCGGGTCTCACGACCGGATCGGACGCCGCATGACGCTCTGGCGCGAGGTGTGGCTGGTGGCGGGCAAGGACCTGCGGATCGAGGCGCGGTCCAAGGTGACCCTCCAGCAGATCGTCCCCTTCGGGCTCATCGTGCTGCTCCTGTTCGCGTTCGCCCTCGATCCCGACCGGGGGATCCTCAAGCGGGTGGCGCCCGGGCTCTTCTGGGTGACGGTCCTGCTCGCCGCGCTGCTCGCGGTCTCCCGGTCGTTCACCATCGAGGCCGACAACGGCGCGCGTGACGGCCTGCGCCTCTCGGGCCTCGACGGGCCGGCCCTGTTCCTCGGCAAAGCGATGGCGGTGGCCGTCCAGCTCCTGGCCCTCGAGGTCGTGCTGGCCGCCACCGTGGTCCTCGTCTACGGGATCGAGCTCAACACCCTGGTGCCCCTCGTGCTGGCCACCCTGGCCGCGACCGTCGGCGTGGCGGCCACCGGTACCCTCTACGGCGTGCTCGCAGCGGGCCTGAGGGTGCGTGAGACCCTGGTGCCGGTCCTGCTCTTGCCGGTGGTGGCGCCGGTGCTGTTGGGTGCCACCCGAGCCTGGGAAGCGGCGATCGACGGCATACCGTCGGACGCATGGCCGTGGGTCGCACTGCTCGCCGTGTTCGCGTTGCTGTTCACGGGGATCGGGATGCTCGCCTTCGGGCCGCTCCTGGAGGAAGCATGAGCGAGAGCATGAACGAGAACACGAGGCTGCTGAAGCCCGCCGTGAGCAAGGCGCTCGGATGGTTGGCGCTGGCCTCGGTGATCGTGCTCGCGCTCTTCGGGTTGTGGGGCGCGCCGCCCGACGAGGTGCAGAGCGACGCCCAGCGCCTCATGTACCTGCACGTGCCGGCGGCGTGGGTCGCGTACCTCGCGTTCGGCGTGACGGCGATCGGCTCGGCGTTGTGGCTGTGGCCGCGCACGCGCCACGGTGTGGGACCGCGTCGCGGGCGCGTCCGCCGAGATCGGCGTCATCTTCACCGCGCTCACGCTCGTGCTCGGGTCGCTGTGGGGTCGCCCGGTCTGGGGTGTGTGGTGGGCGTGGGACGCGCGCCTCGTCACGACGGCCGTGCTCTTCTTCCTGTATCTCGGGTATCTCGCCCTCCGCCGGATCCCGACGTCGCCCGAGGCGAGAGCCAAGCGGTGCGCGATCGCGGCGCTGATCGCGTTCGTCGACGTTCCCATCGTCCACTTCTCGGTGAACTGGTGGCGCACCCTGCACCAGCAGGGCACGGTCTTCAACGAGCGACTCGATGCCAAGATCCACGGGGTGATGGCGTTCACGCTCTGGTTCGGCGTGCTCGCGTTCACGATCGTGTACTTCTACCTCCTCGATCGTCGCTACCGGTTGCTCGCTCTCGACGAGGACCGCGAGGAGCGCGAGGTGCAGCAGGCCATCGCCGAGCGGGTGGGGGCGGTCACGTCATGAAGTTCGCCGAGTACGTCATCACCGGCTGGGTGCTCACGGGCGTGGTGCTCGGCGGCTACTGGCTCTGGATCGTGCAGCGCACCAAGCGCGCCGAGCGGTCGCGGGGCCCCGAATGACGACCGTCGAGTCCCCGCCGGCGGCCGCGCCGCCGCCGAAGCCGCGGCCCAAGCGTCGCGGTCGGTACATCGTCGCGGTCGGCGGGTGTGTGGTCGCGATCGTCGCGATCGTCGTGCTGGCGGTCGTGTTGTCGGAGAACGTCGTGTACTTCCGCACCGTGTCGGAGGCGGTGCACAACCGCACGTCCGAGGGCACGTCGCGTTTCCGGCTCGCGGGCGGCGTGGTGCGCCACTCGATCGTGCCGAACAAGAACGGCGTGACCTTCCAGGTGACCGACGGCAAGAAGACCGTCACCGTGCACCACGACGGCGACACGCCCGCGCTGTTCAAGAACGGCGCCCCGGTCGTGGTCGAGGGCCACTGGGCCTCGAAGGCGAAGGACGCGCCGTTCGACTCCGATCGCATCCTGATCAAACACGGCGCGGACTACACGCCGCCGAAGGTGAACACCAACAAGGCTGCGAATTCGTGAAGGCCGCGCTCGGCTACGCGGCGGTCGCGTTCGGGGCCGGCGCATCGGTGGTGGGGATCACCGCGTTGCTCGCGGGTCTCCAGATGCACGACAAGTTCCTGCTGCGCTTCGGCCGCCGATGTGTGTTCGCCGTTCTCTTCGCCGCACTCGCGGCCGCGGGTGTCATGGAATGGGCGCTGCTCACCCACGACTTCTCGATCCGGTACGTGGCCGAGAACAACGCCCTCGGCACGCCGCTGCTCTACACGATCACCGGGCTCTGGGCCGCGCTGGAGGGCTCGATCCTGCTCTGGGCCGTCATCCTCGGCGGCTACCTCACCTTCGTGGCGTGGAAGTTCCGCCGTCGGGTCGAGGACCCGCTCGTCGCCATCGCCACGATCACCGGCCTGGTGGTCGCGCTCTTCTTCTTCGCGCTGATGCTCGGCCCCGCCAACCCGTTCGTGACCCTCTCGACGGTGCCGTTCAACGGGCGCGGACCCAACCCGCTCCTCCAGAACCACATCCTCATGGCATTCCACCCGCCCATCCTCTACATGGGCTACGTCGGGTTCACCGTGCCGTTCATGTTCGGCATCGCCGCGCTCGTCACCGGGCGCTTCGGCGAGGGCTGGCTGGCCGACACCCGGCGCGCCACGCTGGTGGCCTGGGGATTCCTCACCGTCGGCATCATCCTCGGCGCGTGGTGGAGCTACGAGGTGCTGGGGTGGGGCGGGTTCTGGGCCTGGGACCCGGTCGAGAACGCGTCGCTGCTGCCGTGGCTCACCGGAACCGCCTTCATCCACTCGGTGATCGTCCAGGAACGTCGCGGGATGCTGCGGGTCTGGAACCTCTCGCTCGTGATCGCGACGTTCGCCCTCACGATCCTCGGCACCTTCCTCACCCGATCGGGCGTGATCGACTCGGTCCACGCGTTCACGCAATCCGACATCGGGCCGTGGCTGCTCACGTTCCTCGGGGTGATCGCGGCGACCGGGATCGGTCTGGTCGCGTGGCGCGGCGACCAGCTGCGCGCGCCCGGTCACATCGACTCGGCGGTATCTCGCGAGTCGGCGTTCCTCGCCAACAACCTGCTGTTCGCAGCGCTCGCCTTCGTGGTCCTGCTCGGGACGGTGTTCCCGCTGGTCGCCGAGGCGCTGCGCGGCTCGCGGCTGTCGGTCGGGGAGCCCTACTTCGACCGGATGGCCACGCCCATCGGGTTGGCGTTGCTGTTCCTCATGGCCGCCGCCCCCGCGCTGCCCTGGCGCGCGACCAGCGGCGAGGTGGTCCGCAACCGGCTGATCGTGCCGGCGTGGATCGGCGGGCTCACGATGCTGGGCGCCGTGGTGCTCGGCACGCGTGGTCTCGCCGAGATCCTGGCCTACGGCCTCGGTGCGTTCGCGACCGCGGGGATCGTGCGTCAGTTCGTGCTCGGCATCCGCGGCCGCCGCCGCGCCCTCGGCGAGTCGCGCACGGTGGCGCTCGGCCGCGCCACCCGGTCGAACCCGCGGCTCTACGGAGGCCTCGTCGTCCATTTCGGTGTCGTGCTCATCGCGGTCGTGTTGGCCGCGTCGTCGGCCTACGGTGCCAACCGCGACGTGAAGCTCCGGCGGGGTGAGTCGGCGACCGTGTCGGGCTACACCCTCACCTACCTCGGGGCGCACACCGACCGCTCGGATCAGAAGGTCACCGTGACCGCCGACGTGCGGGTGGCCAAGGGCGACCGGGTGTTGGGCACCTACGCGCCGGCGATCTCCACCTACCCGAACAGCACGGAGGGCATCGGCACGCCGTCGGTGCACACCGGCCTCGTCGACGACGTGTACCTGACGCTGGTGTCGTCGCCGGGCGCGCAGGATCGCATCACCCTCGGCGTGCGCATCAACACGATGATCGTGTGGTTGTGGATCGGTGGCGGGTTCATGGCGCTCGGCACCATCCTGGCCCTCGCGCCCCGGCTGCGCCGCCGGTCGCGTCCTCGTCCGGTCGCCGGGTCCGAGCCCGAGCCCGAGCCCGGTCCGAACGAGCCGGAGCCACGGGAAGAGGTGCCGGTGTGAAGCACCCGGCACGCGTCGTCGCGCTCTCCGTCGCCCTCGTCGTCGTGGTCCTCGGCGTGGTGCTGGCGTTGAACGTCGGTTCCGATCCCGAGCAGGACGCCAAGCAGAGCCATCTCGTGGGCAAGGCCGCGCCGAACTTCGATCTGCCGAACCTCGCCGGAGGGAAGGTGACGCTGGCCGACATCGCCGGCAAGTCGGCGATCGTCAACTTCTGGAACCACTGGTGCATCCCCTGCCAGCAGGAGGCGCCCGCGCTCGAGAAGTTCTACGCCCAGCACAAGGACGACGCCGACTTCGCCATGGTCGGCATCGTCCGCGACGACACGACGAACGACGTGCGCGCGTACGTGCGCCAGAACGGCATCGGCTGGACCATCGCCCTCGACCCGACTGATCAGGCCGCGCTCGACTTCGCCACTCGGGGACAGCCCGAGACCTACGCGATCTCGCCCGGCGGGGTCGTGACCGCGGCGAAGTACGGGCCGATGTCGTCGGGCGAGCTGGAGACCTTCCTGGCCTCGGCGCGGGCGGCGGGGTGATCCGCCGGTGGGGCCCATGGATCGCGCTCGCGGTCGTGGTGGCGACCGCGCTCGCGGTGGTGCTCTGGCCGAACGGGAGCCAGTCGACCGCGGCCCGCGCGCACTCGCTGGAGACCGAGTTCAAGTGCCCCGAGTGTCAGGGGTTGTCGGTGGCCGACAGCCAGGCGCCCACCTCCCGGGCGATCCGCTCCGACATCAAGCGACGCATCGCCGCCGGCCAGAGCGACGAGCAGATCCGTCAGGCCTACGTCGATCGTTACGGCGAGACGATCCTGCTCACGCCGCAGGACTCCGGGGTGAGCCTGCTGGTGTGGATCCTGCCGGTGTTGGTGCTCGCCCTCGGCGCGACCGGGATCGTCTTCGCGCTCCGACGCAACCGCGACGAGCCGCACCTCCACGCCACCACCGCCGACGAGCGGTTGGTGGAACGGAGTCGTGCCGATGAGTGACGACCTCGGCCGGGAGCAGAGGCGTCAGCTCGAAGAGGAGCGTGACTTCCTCCTGCAGTCGCTCGACGACCTCGAGCTCGAGCACGACAGCGGTGGCATCGACGACGAGTCGTACAACCAGCTCCACGACGACTACACCGCCCGCGCCGCGGCAGTGATCCGTACGCTCCGCGACGGCGTCGACGCGCGGCCCGAGCCGCCCCGGTCGCCGCGCCGGTCGCGGACCCGGGTGGCGGTCGTCGCGGGAGTGGTCGCGTTCGCGCTCGTCGTCGGCGTGTTGCTCTCCAGCGCGCTCGGTGTGCGCCTCCCCGGGCAGACGTCGTCGGGCAACACGGGCGCGACGCCGTCGACCACGAACGCCTCCGCCAAGGCGCTCGCCGCCAAGATCAAGGACCTCGAGGCGAAGGCGAACGCGTCACCCGACGACTACCCGCTCCGTCTGCAACTCGCACGCGCCTACGAGGAGAACGGCGATCTCTCGAACGCGCTGAAGCAGTCCGACGCCGCGATCACCATCGATGCCAACCGCCCCGAGGGCCACGCCAACGCGGCGCGTCTCCTGTACCTCGCGTCGGAGCAGGTACCCACGAAGGACGGCCAGGCGCAACTCGTGGCGCAGGCGCTGGCCGGGTTCGACCAGGCCATCAAGGTCGGCCCGGACTACGCCGACTCGTACTACTTCCGCGGCATCCTCTATGCGTTCGCCATGCAGGACTATGCACGCGCGCAGGTCGATCTGCAGAATTACCTGGTGAAGGCGCCGTCGGGGCAGTGGGCCGCGCAGGCGCGCCAGCTGCTGGCGCAGGTCACGAACCAGCTCGAATCGCCTTCGACTACCGTGCCTCCGACGACCACCAAACCCCCGAAGAAGTAGGAAGCAGCATGGCGCAGCCCCCCGCGTACGAGATCGACGACTCGAAGACCTACCGGGCGACGATCACCACGAACCGCGGCACGATCGTGGCCGACCTCCACCCGAAGCTGGCACCGAACACGGTCAACCACTTCGTGGCCCTCTCCCGGCAGGGCTTCTACGACGGCCTCACCTTTCACCGCGTGGTGCCCGAGTTCGTGATCCAGGGCGGCGACCCCGAGGGCAGCGGCCGCGGCGGACCCGGCTACCGCTGGGACGACGAGCCCGTGCAGGGCGAGTACACCCTCGGCGCCCTGGCCATGGCCAACGCCGGACCCAACACCAACGGCTCGCAGTTCTTCGTGTGCATCGACGACTGCACCCGCAAGCTGACCAAGGACTACAACCTCTTCGGCTACGTGGTCGAGGGGATCAACGTCGCCGTCGGCACCCAGGTGGGCGACGTGATGCAGACCGTCGTGATCGAGGAACTCGACGCGTAGGTTGGCCACATGACCGCCGACGCAGGGATCTTCGGGCCCGAGAGCGTCGCGTGGCGGATCCATGCCGATCCGGTGATGCTCGTCGGGGGCCTGCGCGCCCTGCTCGTGCAGGCACTGGAACCCCGGGCGATGGCTGCGGTCGACCAGCACAGCAAGTTCCGCGAAGACCCGTGGGGTCGCCTGGAGCGCACGACCAACTTCGTGCTCGCCACCACCTACGGCGACACGCCGACGGCGGAGGCGGCCGCGGCGCGTGTCCGCAAGGTCCACGAGCGGATCCGCGGGACCGACCCGATCACCGGTGAGCCGTACGCGGCCGACGATCCCGACCTGTTGCTCTGGATCCACGCGGTCGAGGTCGAGTCGTTCCTGCTCGCCTACCGCACCTACGCGGGTCGCGTGAGCGACGCCGACGCCGATCGCTACGTGGCCGAGATGGCGCGGGTCGCGGAGATGGTCGAGCTCCCGGCCGGGCGGGCTCCCCGGACCGAAGCCGACCTGGCCGACTACCTGGGCTCGGTGCGGGGCCTGCGCGTGACCCCGGCGGCCGTCGACGGTCTCCGCGTCGTCATGTTCCCGCCCATGAGCCTGCGCTACCGGCCGCTGTGGGCGATCCCCACCACGGCTGCGGTCGCGATCCTGCCGGGCTACGCGCGACGCCTGTACCGGATCCCGTGGTTCCCGCCGGTGGCGTTGCCGGTGCGCACCGCGGTGTTCGCGCTCAGCCGGGTGCTGAACCTGGTGACCCCGACGCCGCCGGCGCTGCGAGAGGCGCGGGAGCGGGTGCTCGGCGCCGCCGCCTGACGAGCCACGTCGTGAGGGCGGCCACGATCACGCTCAGGAGGATCGCGCCCAGCACCTCGTTGGGGACGTCGAGCAGCTTGAGCGCCGAGAGCGCGAGCACGAGCACGAGCACGGGCCGGATGATGGCGTCGGGTGCGCGGGACGAAACGTGCGCGCCGATGATCACACCGGGGACGGCACCGATGAGCAGGGAGCTGGTGAGGCCGAACTCGAACTCACCCCAGATGAGATGGCCGATCGCCGCGGCCAGCACCAGGGGGATCGCCTGGACGAGATCGGTGCCGACGAGCTCCTTCGACGACAAGGTCGGGTAGAGCAGCATGAGCGCGACGATCATGAGCGAGCCCGACCCGACCGAGGTCATCCCGACGATGGCGCCGCCGAGGAGACCGATGACGAACGTCGGGGCGCGTCGTACCGGCACGCGCCGGGCCGCCTCTCCCTCGACGCCGTCGACGCGGTGGCGGCTCAGGTACCCGCGCACGACCATCGCCCCCGCCGCGATGAGGAGCACGACACCCAGGACGACCTTGACGGTGTCGCCGACGTCACCACTCAGGTGCGAGACGACGTACGACCCGACGAGCGCCCCGGGTACCGATCCGAGTGCGAGCCACTTCACGAGCCCGGTGTGGACCGTCCCGCGCCGGAAGTGGATGCTGCCGCCGATCGGCTTCATGACCACCGCGGCAACGAGGTCGCTCGACACCGCGGCGAGGGGCTGGATGCCGAAGCCGATCACGAGGATCGGCGTCATCAAGGCGCCACCGCCCATGCCGGTGAGGCCCACCACGACGCCCACGAGGAGGCCGGCGAGCGCGATGCCGATGTCGAGGTGCATACGGGGAATCCCGGTAAAGACAACTGAACTTGTCGAGATAGTAGTGTTCGGGGGGTCGTCTGGTCAAGGAGGGCACCGGTGAAGGTCACGGCGAAGGCCGACTACGCGGTCCGGGCGGTACTGGAGCTGGCCGCCGCCGGCGGTGAGCTGATGACCGCCGACCGGGTCGCCGAGGCGCAGCACATCCCGCGGCACTTCCTGGACAACATCCTCACCGACCTGCGCCGGGCCGGGATCGTCGCCACCCAACGTGGACCCGACGGCGGCTCGCGCCTGGCCCGCCCGGCGAAGGACATCGCGCTGGCCGACGTGATGCGCGCCATCGAGGGCCCCCTGGCCGCGGTGCGCGACGTCCGCCCCGAGTCGTTGTCCTACGAAGGCGCGGCCGAGCGCCTCCCCGAGGTGTGGATCGCGGTGCGCGCCGCGCTCCGGGGGGTGCTCGAGCGGGTGACCGTGGCCGACGTGGCGTCGGGCCGGCTGCCCCGTCCGGTCGAGCGTCTGACCGCCGACCCGGAGGCGTGGAAGGCGCACTGACGGGCGTAGATTCTACCGAGGAGACCGGAAGGCGACATCAGCGAGGAAGAGGACACCATGGCTGCAACCGTCGAGCCCACCACGCCGCTCGAGCTCGTGGAGGCCGCGTACTCGCGGTTCCCCCGGGCGCTCGGTGACGCCCGCCGGCGCCTCGGTCGAGCGCTGACGTTCGCGGAGAAGGTCCTGTTCGCGCACGCCGACGATCCGGCGACCGTGGGCATCGATCGCGGCGTCGACTACGCCGATTACCGGCCCGACCGGGTGGCCATGCAGGACGCCACCGCGCAGATGGCGCTGCTCCAGTTCATGACCGCGGGCCTCCCGACGGTGCAGGTGCCGAGCACGGTGCACTGCGACCACCTGATCCAGGCGCGCGTCGGCGCCGATGCCGACCTCAAGAACGCGCTCGACGTGAACTCGGAGGTCTACGAGTTCCTGCGCACGGTGTCGGCGAAGTACGGCATCGGGTTCTGGAAGCCGGGATCGGGGATCATCCACCAGGTCGTGCTCGAGCAGTACGCCTTCCCCGGCGGGATGATGATCGGCACCGACTCCCACACGCCCAACGCGGGCGGTCTCGGCATGGTCGCGATCGGGGTGGGTGGCGCGGATGCCGTCGACGTCATGGCCGGGTGGCCGTTCAACACCCGCGTGCCCAAGGTCATCGGTGTCCGCCTGCGTGGCGAGCTGTCGGGCTGGGCCGCGGCGAAGGACGTCATCCTCAAGGTCGCGGGCATCCTCACGGTCAAGGGCGGCACCGGCGCCATCGTGGAGTACTTCGGGCCCGGCGCGGAGTCGATCTCGGCCACGGGCAAGGCAACGATCTGCAACATGGGTGCCGAGATCGGCGCCACCTGCTCGCTGTTCCCCTACGACGCCCGCTCCGCCGCGTACCTCCGGGCCACCGGGCGCGACGCGTTGGCGGACCTTGCCGACGCCCACGCCGAGCACCTCCGCATCGATCCCGAGGTGCTCGAAGACCCCGAGCGTTACTTCGACCGCGTGATCGACATCGACCTCGACGAGCTCGAGCCGCATCTCGTGGGTCCCCACACCCCCGACCTCGACCGCCCGATCTCCGAGGTCGGCGCCGCGGCGCGCGAGGAGGACTACCCCCTCGACATCAGCTACACGCTCGTCGGTTCGTGCACCAACTCGTCGTACGAGGACATCGGGCGCGCCGCCAACGTGGCCCGCCAGGCCAGCGCGGCCGGGCTGCGCGTGAAGACGCCGCTGCTCATCACCCCCGGCTCCGAGCAGGTGCGGGCGACGATCGCCCGCGACGGCCTGCTGGCCGACCTCGAAGCGATCGGCGCCACCGTGCTCGCGAACGCATGCGGACCGTGCATCGGCCAGTGGCAGCGTGACGACATCGCGAAGGGCGAGCGCAACACGATCGTGTCGTCGTTCAACCGCAACTTCCCCGCGCGCAACGACGGCAACGCCGCCACGCTGTCGTTCATCGGTTCGCCCGAAACGGTGACCGCGATGGCGCTCACCGGTCGCCTCGACGTCGATTTCGTGCGCGAGCCGGTCGTCGCCCCCGACGGCACCACGGTCCAGCTCACCGCCCCGCGGCCGATGAGCTGCCGGCGAAGGGCTTCGACCCGGGCGAGTCGGGGTTCCAGCCACCGGCCGCGGACCCGTCGTCGGTGGAGGTCGTGGTGAAGCCGGATTCCGAGCGGATCGAGCTCCTGGAGCCGTTCCCCGCGTGGGACGGCAACGACTTCACCGGGATGACGGTGCTCATGAAGGCGGTGGGGAAGTGCACCACCGACCACATCTCACCCGCCGGCCCCTGGCTGCGCTTCCGCGGGCACCTGACCAACATCTCGGGCAACCTGTTCATCGGCGTGAACAACGCGTTCGCGCTCGACCCGCCCGGCTCGGGCGTCGACGTGCGCGACGGCTCGATCAAGCCGCTGCCCGAGTTGGCCAAGGCCTACAAGGACGCCGGCATCTGGTGGGTCGCCATCGGCGACGAGAACTACGGCGAGGGGTCGTCGCGTGAGCACGCGGCGATGGAGCCGCGCTACATGAACGGGCGCGCGGTGATCGTGCGGTCGTTCGCCCGGATCCACGAGGCGAACCTCAAGAAGCAGGGTGTGCTCGCGCTGACCTTCGCCGACCCCGACGACTACGAGCGCATCCAGGCGACCGACACCGTCGACGTCGTCGGGATCGCCGACCTCGCGCCGGGCAAGCCGGTCACCGTGCTCGTGCACCACGCCGACGGCTCGACGGACACGATCGCCACCACCCACACCATGTCGGACGAGCACATCGCCTGGTTCCGCGCCGGCTCCGCGCTCAACGTGCTGCGGGGGGACTGACCTCGGCGAGCGCGGCCAGCTCGGCCTGACGGCCGACGTACCACGCCCACACCCGATCGTGGTCCTTGCTGTTGGCGATCACACGGTCGAACTGCTCACGACCGAGGCGGTCGACCCAGTACGTGACGTATTGCTCCGCGATCGGACGCATCTTGTCGGGCGGGGGACGCCGGAGGACCCGCCGGTCGTCGGCGACGCTCGCCGGGCGCCCGCCCCCACGGACATCGCGGAGGAACTCGGGCCCGGCGGCGGCGGCGGCGGCCTGGACGGCGAAGGCGTTCAGCGACACGCCGCTCGCTTCGGCGTGCGGGCGGAGCGCGTCGCGCAATGCCGGGGCCATGCGGAGGTAGACGACGGCGGCCATGGCGCGACGGTACGCCGGGCGTGTGACACTCATCGCCGCGTGCGCACGGCGTCGCGCGGCGCCAGCTGCTAGCACATGCGCTCGCGTCAGTGCTTGCGTCCGCGCCAGCAGCAGGTTTCGAGTGACGCTCGCCGCAACTCGTCGATCGCCGGGTCGGGCTGCGGTCACCCGTGCCAGGGGTCGGGTGCGCGCGGAGTGTGGTATCTTCTCGCAACTGATCGGGTACAGGGCTTGGGAGGGCGACCTGATGGGCGGACGATCTCGGATTTCGCGCGGTGTCGTCGCGCTCTGCGTGGTGGCGCTCGCGTCGCTGGGCGCGCTGACCGCGGCGCCGGCCGTTGCCACCGCGGCGGGCCCTGCTCCGGGCGATGCGGATCTCACGGTCACCCTGACTGCGCCGGGCTACCTCGGTTCCGCGCAGCTCGGCGTCTGCACCGACCCGTCGAACGCTCCAGACTGCGAGTTCGCACAGTTCACGGACCATGGCGACGGGACGGCCTCCGCCACGATCAGTGGCGTCTCGCCCGCCACGTACACCGTCGGGGTTCGCGTCCCCGAGAACGACCCCCTCGAGTTCGCCAGCTTCGTCGTCGGCGATCTCGCCCTGGTTTCCGGGGCCAACAGCGCCGCGGCCACCCCGCCCGCGAGCGGCCGGATCGTGGGGACGGTGCTGACCGACCAGGGGTTGCCGCTGCCCAACGGGCGCGTCCGGCTGACCGCCGAGCCGTTCCCCTCACCGCCGTCCGTGTTCACGTTCCTCCAGTCGGAGGCCACCGTCACCGCGGGTGCGTTCTCGAGCGTCGCGCTTCCCGCGGGCGATTACCGACTCGTCCCCGAGTCGTCGTCGCCCGGTGAGGGTGCAGCGACGGAGAGCGTCGTCAGCGTGGCGGTCGGGCCCCCGACCACGCCGACGTTGCAGCTCGTTCCGGGTGGCCGGGTCACCGGCACGGTGGCAGGGCCCGGGGGTCCGATCGAGGGCGCGTACATCGATGTCCGCACCACTCCGCCGAGCCCGTACGGGTACTTCGCCACCGGTCAGACCGCGGCCGACGGTTCATTCGTGATCGGCGACGTGCGTGAGTCGTCCGACTACACGGTGCACGTCTACGCGCCGCCGGGCCTGGCCGACGGCGTGGTCACGGGCGTGACGATCACGACGGGCGCGGCGACGAACGTCGACGTCACGCTGACCGCGGGTGCAACGTTGTCGGGGACGATCCTCGACCACGATGGTCTGGCGATCCCGGGCGCCGGGATGTACATCACGGGATCCGGAGTCTCCAAGAGCTCGGGCACCGACGGGTCCGGCGCGTACGCCGTGGAAGGCCTTCCGGCGGGTGACTACACGGTGGTCGCGTACGGCAACGCGCCGTATTACACGCAGACCATCGAGAACTACCACATCGACGACGCGTCCCCGTTGACGTTGAACTTCGTGCTCGACGAGCCCGGTGCGATCGCCGGGGTCGCAACCGATGTGAACGATGCGCTCGTGAAGGGCGCGTACGTGTCGGCCGTCCGCACCGATGGTGACGGCTCCGGATACGGCCTCACGTCGCCGGTCGACGGTTCGTACTCCATCGGCGACCTGCCGCCGGGCACATACGACGTCTCCCTGGGGACGGCCATCGGCGCGGCCGGCGTGCAGAGCACCGTCAGTGGCGTCGTGGTCGAGTCCGGGACGCCGACGCCCCTCGATCTGCAGCTCGCCCAGGGCGGCGCGCTGCAGGGCACGATCACAGGACCCGCCGGCGAGGCGGTCGCCGGCTCGATCGCGGTCCATGGCTCGGATCCGTTCGGACCATCGTTCGCGGGTCCGATCGGCCCGGCCGGGGACTATTCCTTCCCGAATCTCGTGCCCGACACCTACACGGTGACGGTGGCGCCGGCCGTGGCGACGGGACTGGCGGGCACGACCTTCACGGTCGCAGTGGCGTCCGGCGCGCCGACGGTCCGTGACGTGCAGCTCGTCGCTGGCGTCACGTTCTTCGGGAACGTCAGCCGGACCGACGCGATCGAGTCCGGAGCGTCCTCGGGTGCCGTGCTCTGCCCGGCGCCGGGTGACCCGCTCGTCGGCATCCCGTTCAGCATCTGCACGGGTGGGTTGGTCGCGGGGGCATCGGGAGGCCGCGTCCAGCTCGGCCCCGTCCCCGCGGGGACGTACAACATCGCGGGCGTGTACGTCGACAGTTCGACGTCGACGACGACCGCGAACAGCCCGGTGCAGACACTGACCGTCGCGTCGGGCGAGGTCGTCACCTGTGCGTTCGTGGCCGGGCCCGGAGGGAGCACGAACTGCGTCGCCTCCGCCCCGGCCTCGTTCTCCGGGGAGGTGACCGACGGCGCCAACCCGTTCCCGCCGGGGTCCTACAACGGTTTCGTCGTGTGCGACGGCACCTTCACGGGGAGCGGTCTCACCCCGTGTGACGGAGGCACGGTCGCCGCGTTCGCCGCCGCGGACGGGCTCGGGCAGTCGACGATCCGGAGCCTTCCCGCGGGTACCTACTCGGTGCGCGCGTACTTGGCCTCGTTCTCCCCGACGTTCGCAGTGACGTACTCGACGCCGGCGACGATCGTGGTCGGCCCCGGCGACTCGGCAACGTGCACTGGTGTCATCCCCGGAGCGACGAGTTGCACGGTCGGCGCGCCTGATGATGGTGACGGCGTGGACGAAGACCCGGTGGTCGATGGGAACGGCGACGGGACGCCGGACGCCCAACAGGCGAACGTCACCACGCTGCCCGCCGGGGTCGGTGGCGGGAACGTCACCATCGCCGCGGTCGACGGCGCGAACTACACGCTGGCGGCGGTGTCGGCGGGTCCGGTGCCGCCCGGTGCACCTGCGGCGGACTTCCCGGTCGGCGCGCTCAGCTTCACCGTGAACCTGCCGTCGGGCGTGTCGTCCGCGGACGTCGATGTCATCCTGCCGCCGGGGACGAACCCGACCGCGTACTTCAAGTACCAGGACGGCTCGTGGTTCCAGTACCCGAACGTGACCATCACCGGTGACACGATCACGCTGCACCTCATCGACGGTGGGACGGGTGACGCCGACGGCGTGGTGAACGGTCAAATCGTCGACCCCGGTGTGCCGGCGACCGGCGGCTATACGTTCTCCGGTTTCCACGCGCCGATCGACAACGACAAGGTCAACAACGCGAAGGCGGGTCAGGCGGTGCCGGTGAAGTGGCGCCTCACCGATGCCGCTGGGAATCCGGTGTCCGACCCGTCGAGCTTCGTGCGTCTGCGGTCGACGGGTGGCGCGTGCGGTGGGCAGGCGACCGACGACGTCGAGGCGTACGCGCCGGGCAGTTCGGGGTTGCAGTACCTCGGCAATGGTGAGTGGCAGTTCAACTGGAAGACCGACAAGCAGTGGAAGGGTCAGTGCCGCACGTTGGTCCTCGAGCTCGCGGACGGGATCATCGGGAGGACCGCGACCTTCCAGTTCAAGTAGGTCGGTCGCAGACCGTAGAGCCGAGGCTCACCGAGCGCTGCACGTCGGTGGGCTCGGCGCAGCAGAACCAGCTCTCGCTGAGGCGCGGGCGGCCGGTGGTGACGGTCGAGAGGTCGACCGGCGGCGCACCGGCCGCGTGGCGCACCCGCGCGTAGACGGCGGCCGGGTCGTCGTCGCCGTCCATCTCGGCGTCGGCGACGATGGCGGCGATGCGCGCGTGAAGCTCGTCGATGGCGGGATCGGGTGACGACCAGGTGTACGTCGATCGCTCGGGGTCCCACGGGCCGACGAACGCCACGAGATCCGGGTGGGCGACGAGAAGCGATCCGCGCGGTAGGAGCAACCGGACGGTGTACTGCACCGGGTCCACGCTGCCCACGAGGTCGTGCCGGTACACGAAGTCGAGCAGCGCCACGACGTCGTCGGCGGTGGTCCACGGCGTGAACGGCATCCACGACGGGCGTACGTCGATGCCGGCGGCGCGCAGGATCGCGACCGCGTGGGCGGCGTCGGCGGTCGTGTGCCCCTTGTCGAGCCGTGCGAGCGTCTCGTCGTCTACCGACTCGAACGCGGAGACGACGAACGCGCACCCGGCGGCGGCCAGCTCGGGCCACACGTCGGCGTGGCGCAGGCCTCCATACCGAAGGACGTGCTCGACCTTGACCGTGCAGTCGAACGTGAGCTCCGGGAACCGTTCGTGCATCGCCTGCACGATGCGGCGCGAGTGCGGCGGCGCGTTGAGGAAGTCGGGATCGCCGAACGTGATGTGCTGCGCGCCCGCGGCGACGAGCTGCGCGACGTCGTCGAGCACCGCGGTCTCGTCGACGCGCTGCACCCGGCCGTCGTAGACCACCGGCACCGGACAGTGCCGGCACCGGTGCGCGCATCCGTGGGAGGCCAGCACCGACCCGACCAGCCGTTCCTCGCCACCGAGCACGAGGCGGGCGTAGCGGTCGAGCGGAGGTAAGAGGTCACGGACCGGCAGGGCGGCGTTCCAGTCGACGGGCGTGGCGAAGTCCTCGCACTGCGCCGCGTAGAGGCCGAAGCACCGGACCGGACGGTCGATGGCCCGGGCGAGGTCGCGGGCCAGGCGGGTGGCCGTGTGCATCGGCACCGAGAACGCGACCTCGTCGGCCCACTCGACGAGTGCCGGGTCCCAGGGTTCGACCGACACGTCGACCGCCTCGACCTCGTCGCCTCGCTCGCGCAGGTACGCCGCGGCGGCACCGAGGCTGCCCGGCTGCTGGCCGAGCTCGTAGGTCGCGACGAGGAGGATGCGCACCCTTGCAGGCTAGGGGCCAGTGGCGGGAGTGATGTCCACGTCCAGTGCGGCGTGCGCCGCCCGCAACGACGTCTCGACCAGCGCCGGCGTGTCACCCGCGCGAAGAGGAAGCCGAGGTAGCGGTCACCCTCGGGGAGGGGCTGCACCCGGCGGCCCGCGCGGCACCGTGATCTCGAGTCCGGTGACGCCGGGGACGGCCCGCGCCGCGTCCTGACCGCGCACCTCGCGCAGCACGCCGGCGCGGGGATCGGCAGCATCATCACGCCTGACGCCGCCTGCTCGCGCGCGAGCCCGTCGAGCGGCATGCGCAGCGCGTGGCGCAGGATCAGCTCCTCGAGGGCGATCCCCGCACCGAAGCGCAACGCGCGCGCACACAACCCACCGATCGAACGCGCCGCGACCTCGATGACCCACACCCGCTCGCCGTCGATCCGCAGCTCGGCGTGCACCGGTCCTTCGGCGAGGCCCATCGCCGCGCACGCACGACCGGTGAGGTCGACGACGCGCGCCAGCGTCGCGGGCGCCAGACGCGAGGGCGTGATGTAGATCGTCTCCTCGAAGTACGGGCCGACCAATGGATCGGGCTTGTCGAACACCGCCAGCACCTCGAGCGCGCCGCCGAGCAGGATGCCCTCGACGGCCACCTCGACGCCGGGCACGTACTCCTCCACCAGGATCGGTCCCGTCGTGATCGCCCGGACGCGCGCCGCGGCCGCGTGCGCCGCGTCGGCGTCGTCGGCCCGGATCACACCCCGGCTGGCCGACAACCCGACCGGCTTCACCACGCACGGGTACCCGATGTCGGGCAGCGCGTCCGGGTCGGTCGCCACCGCGAAGGCCGGTTGCGGGACCTCGGCGGCGGCGAGCGCGGCCCGCATCGACGCCTTGTCCCGCGTCGCCGCCACCGCTTCCGGCGGGTTGTGCGGGAACCCGAGCCGCTCGCCCGCAATCGCGGCCACGAGCACCCCCTGGTCGTCGACCGCCACCACCGCGTCGATCGGCGCCCGGGCGTCGAGGGCCACGATCACGTCGGCGGCCGTGGTCGCGTCGGAGAGGGGCACGATCACGGCCCGGTCACCCATGTCGGCGGCCAGCGCCTGCTCCTGCTCGGATCCGACGACGACCTCGACGCCCAGGTGCGCTGCGGCCCGCACGAAGTCGGGTGCCCGGTAGGTGGAGGTGGGGAGCAGGAGGAGGACGCGGGGCACGGACGTATCATGGTGGATATGAGCGAACTCCTGACCATCACCGAGGAAGCCCGAGTCAAGGTGCTGGAGGTCCGGGACTCCGAGGCGGACGCCGCCGACCTGGCCCTCTGGGTGGAGGTCAGCGGTGAGCAGGCGGGCGCGTACACGTACCTGATGGAGTTCCGTCCCGTCGCCGACCTCGACGACGACGTCGTGCTCCAGCACCACGACGATCTTCCCGTCGCCGTCCCCGCCGACAGCGTCGAGCGCCTCCGGGGCGCCACGCTCGAGTTCAGCGGCGGCATGGTGATGCAGAATCCCAACCGGCCCGTGCCGGTGTCGCCCCCGATGGTCGACCGCCCGCCGGCCGACCTCTCGGGGGAGGTGCCCCAGCGGGTCATCCAGGTGCTCGAGCAGCAGATCAACCCGGCGATCGCCTCGCACGGTGGCCACGCCGAGCTGGTGGCGGTCGAGGAATCGATCGTCTACCTGCGTCTCTCGGGTGGCTGCCAGGGTTGCGGGATGGCCGCGGTCACGTTGAGCCAGGGGATCGAGGTCGCGATCCTCGACATGGTTCCCGAGATCACCGAGGTGATCGACGTGACCGACCACGCCACGGGCTCGAACCCGTACTACGAAGCCGCCAAGAAGTAACCCGCCTCAGGCGAACCGTCGCGCGTCTTCGCCGGCGTACTTCGCGACCGCGCCGTCGGCGCCCGCGTTGCGCACGATCGACGCGAGGATCTCCCCCAGCTGCGCGGCGGGGAGCGCGCACGTCATCTCGCTGGGCTGCATGCCGGTGCGTACCCGGCTCAACGCGCACCCGACGCTCGCCGCGGCCACGCCTTCCTCCTTGGCGAGGGCGACGATGTGGCACTGCGGCTTGCCTTCGATGCGCAGGTCCGGGATCGCGTCCGACAGGACCATGAGCTGGCGGCCGTTCACGCGGAGGAACACGACGTCGGGATCGACCGGGGTCTCCGCCAGCGGCCCGTACGTGACCGCGCCGGGCTTCTCGCGCACCACCGGGATCTGCGGCACGACGTCCATCGTGACCCAACCCGACTCGAGCAACGCGGCGACGTCGGAGTTGCCCGCGACCTCGTCGAGCGTCTTGAAGCCGTGGGTGAGGCTCCCGACGCTGCAGTTGCCGTGATCGTCGGCGACCGTGGAGAAGGTGCGCTCGGTCGCCTTCATCCAGAACACGCAGCCGGCGGACACCCGGCCGGTACGACCGTCGGGCTGCGGTTCGGGCATCGGGTCGTCGAACGCGGCGACACCGGGTAGCGGCGCGTCGGAGAAGGTGATCGCCAGCGGGGCGGCGGTGAGATGCAGGGCGGACGTGAGCTCCGCGGCGAGGGTCGACCAGTCGGTGGTTGTCATGCACCGCAGCCTACCGACGCAACCCCCGGAGTGATTCGACGACGGCAGGGAACGCGGCGACGAACGCGTCGACGTCGGCGTCGGTGGACGACCAGCCGACGCTGGCCCGCAGCGAGCGGTCGGCGTCGACGCCCATGGCTTCGAGCACCGGCGACGGCTCGAGCGTCTCGCTCGAGCACGATGAGCCCGAGTGCACCGCGACCCCGCGCTGGTCGAGCGCGAGGAGGATCGGCTCCGCCTCCACCCCCGCGATCCCGAGGCAGACGAGGTGGGGGAGAGCGTCGGTCGGGTCACCGAAGCGCTCGACGCCGCCGACCGCGGCGATCGTCTCGCGTGCGAGTCGCTCGGCCAGCGCACGCTCTCGGGCCTCGTCGCCGCCCGCTTCGCCCGCCGCGGCCCCGAAGCCCACGATGGCGGGCACGTTCTCGATTCCGCCGCGGCGGGCCCGCTCCTGGGCGCCGCCCACGACGAACGGGGGGAACCGCAGGCCGCGCCGGATCAGCAGCGCGGCCGCGCCCTTGGGCCCGCCGAACTTGTGGCCGGTGATCGAACAGAGGTCTGCGCCGAGGGCGCCGAAGTCGACGTCGACGTGGCCGGCGGCCGCGCACGCGTCGACATGGGTCACGACGCCCCGCTCGCGCGCGGCCTCGACGACGGCGGCGGCCGGTTGGCGGGTGCCGACCTCGTGGTTGGCGAGCTGCACGGTGACGAGTCCGGTGTCGGCCCGGATCGCCGCCACCATCTCGGCAGAATCGAAGCGCCCCACGTGGTCGACGCCGACCACGGTCACGTCGCTCGCGCCTCGCCGCACCGAGTCCAGCACCGACGAGTGCTCGACGGCGGTGGTCACGACGTGACGGGCGTTCGTGCCCGCACGTGCGAGCGCGCCCCAGACCGCGGTGTTCACCGCCTCGGTGCCGCTCGCGGTGAACACGACTTCACGCGGTCGCGCGCCGAACCGGGCCGCGACCTGCTCGCGGGCGGTTTCGATCGCCACCCGGGTGGCGTGTCCTTCGGCGTGCAGACGTCCGGGGTCGCCGTGGTGCTCGCGGAGGTAGGGGAGCATCGCGTCGAGGGCGACGGGCCGCAACGGTGACGACGACGCGTGGTCGAGGTAGGCGCGCGCCACGAGGCGGTCCCGGGCTCCGGTCCGTCAGACGCGCGCGACGCAGTGGTCGCCGCCGTCGGGGCGGCTGGTCTCGAACTGCGGGGACGTCTCGCCGTAGAGCCCCGCGAGCATGCCTCGGATCATCCCGCGGTCGAGCGCGCACACGACGTGCGGGTACAGCTGGGCGGTCTCGCCGAACGGGCAGCACTCCGACACGATGGCGAGCCGGCCGTCACGCGCCTCGGTGTGCGCAGCGAACCCGTGGGCGGTGAGCGCGTCGGCCACCGCGGTGAGCGCGGCGCGCACCGAGCGGTGACCCTCGGTCGGGTCCATGCGGGAGGCCAGCGTGGACCCGTACTCGAAGCCCACCTCGTCGGCAAGGCGTTCGGCCTGCGCGGGCCCGAGCGCGTCGAGCGCGCGCGCGAGCAGCCCGGCGAGGAGATCGTCGTGCTTGAGCGGCAGGGCGAGCGTCGCGTCGAGCGGCCCGGCGAGGTAGCGCTTCGACGGTCGACCGGCGGCGCGCGCGGGGCCGTCGACCGTGGGCTTGGTGATCTCGACGTTCAGGTAGCCACCGCCGGTGAGCTTCTCGAGGTGGTGGCGGGCCACGTTGGGATGGAGGTCGAACTGCTCGGCGACCGCGCCGGCGGTGACGCCGTCCGGGCCGGTGTCACGCGCGAACAGGTAGATCTCCCGGCGCGTGGGGTCGCCGAAGGCGTTCGTGACCGCGCTCACCACCGAGTTGAACTCGTCGGCGGTGAGGGCTTCGGGCTCCATCGGACGTATTCTACCTATGCCGGTAGTGGAAATCCGCTGGGGAGCCCGCATGCCCGAATCACTCGACGTCCAGGCCGCCCTCGCCGCGGTCGAGGAGCCCGAGCTGCGGCGGTCGATCGTCGAGCTCGGCCTGCTGCAAGGGGTGGCGGTCGACGGGCGGACCGCGGTGGTGGCGCTCGCGGTGCCACTTCCCGGCGACGAGTCGCGCGCCGAGCTCACCCGCCGGGTGGTCGAGGCGGTCGGAAGGGTCCCCGGGATCGAGCGCGTCGACGTCGACATCCGCGACATGGACGCCGACGAGATCGTGGCCCTCGCCGCGCTGCTCAAGGGTGCGGCGCCGCCCAACCCGCTCCAGGTCGTCGACGCGTCGCAGGCGGGCCAGGGGTCGCCCGCCCGCGGGTGAACCCGTTCACCGACTCCCGTACCCGCGTGCTGGCGATCTCGTCGGGCAAGGGTGGCGTGGGCAAGTCGTCGGTCACCACCAACCTGTCCGTCGCGCTCGCCGACCGCGGCCATCGCGTCGCCGCGGTCGACGCCGACGTGTGGGGCTTCTCGATGCCGCGCATGCTCGGCATCAGCTCGCCGCCCGGGCTCATCGACGACGTGATCGTCCCGCCCGAGGCCAACGGCGTGCGCCTCATCTCGATGGGGTTCTTCGCGCGCGAGGACCAGGCCGTGATCTGGCGGGGCCCGATGCTGCACAAGGCGCTCGAGCAGTTCCTCACCGACGTCTACTGGGGAGAGCTCGACTACCTCGTGGTCGACATGCCGCCGGGCACCGGTGACATCTCCCTGTCGATCGCGCAGTTCCTCCCGCGGGCCGAGGTGCTCGTCGTGACCACGCCCCAACCCGCCGCGCAACGCGTCGCCCAGCGTGCCGCGGCGATGGCGGAGAAGGTCGACCTCGACGTCATCGGAGTGATCGAGAACATGTCGTGGTTCACCGGCGACGACGGCAAGCGCTACGAGCTGTTCGGCGCCGGCGGCGGCGAGGAGCTTGCCGGCGAGCTGGGCGTGCCGCTGCTCGCGCAGATCCCCCTGGTCGAAGCGCTGCGCGAGGGCGGCGACACCGGCCGCCCGATCGTGGTGACCGAGCCCGACGGTGAGGTGGCGCAGGTCTTCCGCACCCTGGCCGAGCGGCTCGACACCGAACTGGCGCCGAAGCGGATCTACAACCCGGAGCTGAAGCTCAACTGATCGACGTCACGGTCCCGCCGACGTTCGCCGTCAACCAGCTGACGATCGCCTCGGTCTCGGCCGGCGATCCGGACTCCTAGTGCAACGGTCACGACAACCCCCCGACGCGGCCGACGGCCGACACGTGAACGACGAAGTTGACGAAAGCATCAAGAAGTCGCGCGCCACGCAGACGTGCCCTCCCGAGCCGGGCGACGGTCGCCCGTCACGGCACTCGCGCTAGCTGCTGAGCTCCGCGAGCATCTCGGCGCGTACGGAGTCGTCGGCCCGGTAGGGCATGTAGAACGTCAGCCGGGTGGCCGCGTCCCAACGCTCGCGCAGCTCGCGGGCCACGGTGGTGATGTCACCGACCGCCGCGAAGGTGCGCACGACGTCGTCGCCGATGACGTCGCCCATCTCCTGCCACTTGCCCTCTTTCGACAACCGGGTCAGCTCCGGTTGGAGGTCGCCCCACCCGTGGTGCTCGAGCACGCCCCGGTACGCGGGGGTCGATGCGTAGAAGGCGATCTGCTCCTTGGCACCGCGTATCGCGGTGGCGAGCTCCTCGTCGGTGCGCCCGACGCACGTGAACGCGGGCCCGGCGATGGCGAAGCCGTCGAGTGAGTCGTGACCCCCCGCGGCGCGGCCGCGCGCCAGCGCAGGCAGCGTGACCTCGCGCAGGTAGGCCGGAGTGGTGAACGCATGGAAGAAGAAGCCGTCGCACACCTCGCCCGCGACCTCGGTCATGAGCTTGCCCACCCCGGCGAGGTAGACGGGCGGCGCGCCCCACTCGTGGGGCGCCGGTGAGAAGAAGGGGGTCATCAGGGTGTGGGTGTAGAAGTCGCCGCGGAAGTCGAGCTTGACGCCGTCCTGCCAGCTCGCCCAGATCGCCCGGAGCGCGGCGACGTACTCGCGCATGCGGGCCGCGGGGTGCGACCACGGCATCGAGAACCGGCGTTCGATGTGCGGCTTCACCTGCGAGCCGAGCCCGAGTACGAAGCGGCCCCGCGAGTAGCGGGCGAGGTCGAAGGCGGTGTTGGCCATCGTCATCGGCGTACGCCCGAAGGCGATGGCGATCGACGTGCCGAGCGTCACTCGCTCGGTCGCGTCCGCGGCCTGGAGCAGCTGCAGGAAGGGGTCGTGGGAGGTCTCGCCGGTCCAGAGTCCGGCGTAGCCCGCCGCCTCGTTCGCCGCCGCCGTCGCCCGCGTCTCGTCGATGGCGCCCAGGTTGGAGTCGATCAGCACGTCAGGCCTCTTTCCAGTTCATGCGGGTTCGACGAGTGACGCCCTGAGCAGGTCGATCTCGCCGGTGGCGAGTCCGTGGTCGAGCATGTACCGCTCGAAGCCACCGTGGCTGCCGCGCAGCCAACCGAGGACCTCCCGCATGGTCTCCGCCTCCGCGGTCATGAACCGGTCGGCCGGGGGCCGCCCCGTGCCTTCGGCGCGCTCGTGGGCGCGGGCCTTCAACGCGTCGACGGCGGCCGCCGTCTTCGCGTAGTCGGCGACGATCTCCTCGTCATCGACCTGGAGCAGCCCGAGCACGGTCGCCGCGATCAGCCCGGCGCGGTCCTTGCCGGCTGCGCAGTGGAACACGAGCGGGTGGTTGGCCGGTTCGGCGATGATCTGGAGCACCTCGACGAACTGCGGGCCCGCGCTCTCGAGGATGAAGCGGTACAGGTCGACCAGCGTCATCGTCTCCCAGTCGAAGCCGGACTCCGACTCCGCCTCGGCCCGCTTGGCCGGGTCGATGAGGGGCACGTGGTGGATGGTCGCGCCGGCGTCGCGCATGGGGTGGTTCGGGTACGCGTCGACCTCGGTGACGCCGCGCAGGTCGACGACCGTGCGCACGCCGCGCACCGCCACGAGGTGCTCGACATCGGTGGGCACGACGTGCGCGAGCGAGTCGCTGCGGTAGACGCGCCCGAGGCGAACGCGGCCGCCGGGCGTCGGGTGGCCGCCCAGGTCGCGGAAGTTGACCGTGCCGGTGAGCTCGGTGGGCCAGGTGTCGGACATCGCCGGGAGACTATGCCCGGTAGCCTCCCGATCATGCACGTCCTGGTGATCGGCGGTACCGGACCGACGGGGATCCCGCTCGTGCGGGGACTCGTCGAGCGCGGCCACCGGGTCGCCATCCTCCACCGGGGGACCCACGAGCGCGACGAGACGCCGACCGCGGTCGAGCACCTCCACGCCGATCCCTACGACGAGGCGTCGCTGCGCGACGCGCTGGCCGGCACCACCTTCGACGCCACCTACGCGATGTACGGCCGGCTCCGGATGATCGCCGAGGTGCTGCGCGGCCACACCGGCCGGGTCATCTCCGTGGGCGGAGTGCCCGCGTACCGCGGCTGGATGAACGCGTGGCTCTACGAACCGCCCGGCCTCCCCGTGCCGGTGGCCGAAGATGCGCCGACCGTCGAGACGCCCGAGGACGACGAGAAGGGCTACCGGATCGTCCGCACCGAACGAGCCGTCTTCGCCGCCCATCCCGACGCGACGCACTTCCGGTACCCGTACGTGTACGGGCCCTACCAGTTGACCCCACGGGAGTGGATCGTCGTGCGGCGCGTCCTCGACGGCCGCGAGCGCATCATCGTCGCCGACGACGGCCTCACCCTGCACCACCACGGCTACACCGAGAACATCGCCCACGCCCTCCTGCTCGCGCTCGACCAGCCCGAGGCCGCGGCGGGGAAGATCTTCAACATCGCCGACCAAGAGGTCTTGTCGGTGCGCCAAGTGGTGGAGATCATTGCCGCCGCGCTCGGCCACACGTTCGAGATCGTGTCGATGCCCTACGACCTGGCAGTGCCGGCCCGGCCGCTCCTCGCGCAACCGCTGCCCACGCACCGGGTGCTCGACGTCAGCCGCGTGCGCACCGACCTCGGCTACCGCGACCTCGTCCCCGCCCGCGAGGCGTTGGCCCGCACCGCCCGGTGGCTGGCCGAGCACCCGATCCGCGGGTCGACCGAGGAGTACACCCTCACCGATCCGTGCGACTACGCCGCCGAGGATCGGCTGGTCGACGCATGGCGTGGCGCCCGCGCCGCGATGGGGCCCGTCGGGTTCGCCACCGAGCCCGGGTTCGGGCTCGCGTACAGCGGTCCGGGCGGCCGTCCTCGGTCCCGGGCGGAGTTCGAGGCCTGAACCGCACGGACCGCCCACTAGATTCGGCCCATGGAACTTCGCATCGGTGTCTTGCACACTCCCAAGGAGCTCAGCGTCGAGCTCGACGGAACCGCCGACGAGATCGTCGCCACGATCGACGACGCGGTGAAGGGCGCCTCGGCGATCGTCTGGATCACCGACAGCAAGGGCCGTCGGCTCGGGATCCCCTCCGACAAGATCGCCTACGTCGAGGTCGACGAAGACGGAGCGAACAAGCACGTCGGCTTCGGCCGCTAGCTCGTCCACGAGTGGACCGGTGATGGGCCCGGCGCCGGCGCTGCTCGACCGCCGGCTGCTGTTCTTCACCGGCAAGGGCGGGGTCGGGAAGAGCACGGTCACCGCCGCGACTGCGCTGCTCGCGGCCGAGTACGGCAAGCGGGTCCTCCTGGTCGAGGTCGACGCCAAGAACAACCTCACCGCGCTGTTCGAACGCCCGCCGGTGGGCTTCGAGCCGCGCCAGGTGCACCCCGGCATCTTCGCCATGCAGATGGACACCGAGGCGTCGCTGCGCGAGTACCTGAAGGTGCAGGCCCGGGTCCCGGTGTTCGGCCGCATCGGGCCGTTGGCGCGAGCGTTCGACTTCGTCGCGACGGCCGCGCCCGGGGTGAAGGAGATCCTCACCGTCGGCAAGGTCTGTTGGGAGCTGCGCGAGTCGATCATGGGCCGCGCCGATTGGGACCTCATCGTCGTCGACGCGGCGGCGACCGGGCACGTGATCAGCCAGCTCGACGCTCCCGGCGCGATCCAGGAGCTGGTGCAGGTCGGTCCGGTGCGCAACCAGACCGACTGGATGGTCGAGCTGCTGTCGGATCCCGCGCTCACCGCGCTCAACGTGGTGACCGCCGCCGAGGAGATGCCGGTCAACGAGACGATCGAGCTCGTGGCGCGCGCCCGCCAGGAGCTCGACGTGCCCCTCGGCGTCGTCATCGTGAACCGGGTGTTGCCCGAGTTGTTCACCCATGTCGACGAGGAGGTCTTCGAGGCGTTGCGGCGACCCGTGCCCACCGGCGTGCTCCGCGAGCGCGCCGGCCCCGGCGTGGCCGCGGTGCTCGACGCGGCCCGGTTGGCGGTCTCGATGCGCCGGAGCCGTTCCGGGCACCTCGCGCACCTGCGCGAGGAGGTGGACCTCCCGCTCCTCCTCCTCCCGTACCTCTTCGTGCGCGACCACGGGTTGCGGGTGACCCGCATGGTCGCCGAGGCGCTCGGTCAGGAGCTCGGATGAGTTGTACGGCATGACCGACGCCGTGCCGTCGCTCGCCGCGCTCCTCGCCTCGCGCGAGGTCGTGGTGTTCTGCGGTTCGGGTGGGGTCGGCAAGACCTCGATCGCGGCGGCGTCGGCGCTCACCGCAGCGGCGCGCCTCGGCGGCAAGGTGCTGGTCCTCACCATCGACCCGGCGCGCCGTCTCGCCGACGCGCTCGGGCTCGAGGAGTTCGGCAACGTGGCGCGCCGGGTGCCGCTCGACGCCTACACGGAGCTCGGCGTGGAACCCCGGGGTGAGCTCTGGGCCGCCATGCTCGACACGAAGCGGTCGTGGGACGAGCTCGTCCTGCGGCACGCGCCCGACGAGGCGACCGCGTACCGCATCCTCGACAACCGGATGTACCACAACGTCACCAGCCGCTTCGTGCAGAGCCACGACTACATCGCGATGGAGCGTCTCTACGAGGTCCACGCGAGCGGCGAGTACGACCTGATCGTGATCGACACGCCGCCCACCCGCAACGCCATCGACTTCCTCGAGGCGCCCGCACGCATGGCGGAATTCTTCGGCGGGCGCCTGCTGCGCTGGCTCACCATGCCGTACCGCATCGGGGGCGGCCGCGGCGTTCGCATGATCAACGTCGCCAGCCGGCCCTTCTACCAGATGGCGGACCGCATCCTCGGCAGCCAGTTCCTCCAGGACATCGCCGAGTTCTTCCTCAACTTCCAGTCGATGTACGGCGGGTTCGTGGAGCGCGCCACGTCGGTCGAGCAGCTGCTGCACGACCGCCGCACCACCTTCGCGGTGGTCACCACGCTCGAAGGCGCACCGCTGCGCGAAGCGGAGACGTTCTGCCAGGAGCTCACCAAGCGCGACTTCCATCTCGGCGCGCTCGGTGCTCAACAAGACGCTGCCCAATTACCTGCTCTCCGCCGACGGCGAGCACGCGGCCGACACGCTCACGCGCGACAGCGACGCGATCGCGCGGGAGCTCGCGGAGGCGGGCGACGGCACCGCGCTCGACGACACCGGGAGCACCGCGCGGGTGTTGCGCACCCTCGCCGAGTCGTTCCGCAACTACGAAGTCGTCGCGCGGCGCGAGGCCGAGCTGCGGGTGGAGCTGCGGCGCCTCACGGCGCCGGGTCCCGAGGTCGTCGTGAGCGTGCCGAGCTTCGACGCCGACATCGCCGACGTACATGGATTGGCGCGCATCGGGGAGGTGCTGTTCGCGCAGGACGCGGCTGCCGTCCCGTCGGGGAGCGGACCCCCCGGTACGATCGCGCCGTGACCACGTTCTTCGAGCAGGCCCGCACGAAGACCGCCCTGTGGGGCGAGTCGCTCCGTCACGTGCAGCGACTGGCCGCGTCGTGGCAGCCGCTGTCGGACCTCTGCTTCTCCGATCTCCTGTTGCTGGCGCCGGTCGTGGGCGAAGACGGCAGTCGCTCGGTGGTGCTCGCGCAGGTGCGCCCGACCACCGGGCAGACCGTCTACCCCATGGACCTCGTCGGCTCGGTGGTCGACGAAGTGGCCCGCCCGCTCGTGTCCCGTGCCTTCCGCACCGGGGAGATGGTCGAAGGCGATTCGCCGCTCCTCGGATCGACCGAACGCGGGCACGTGCAGTGCATCCCGGTGCGCCACGCCGGCGCGGTGGTCGCCGTGGTCACCCGCGAGACCCGGCCCACACTGAGCCGTCAGCTCGGCGAGCTCGAGCAGTACTACCTCTCCACGTTCGACCGCTTCGCCGACATGATCGCCGAGGGGACCTTCCCCTTCCGTCAGGACGACGACGAATTCGAGGACGCCCCACGCGTCGGCGACGGTGTCGTCCTGCTCGATCCCGACCTGCGGGTGCGCTTCGCCAGCCCCAACGCGGTCAGCTCGATGCACCGGCTCGGCATCCACTCGTACACCTCCGGTCTGCACCTGGCCGAGATGGGCTTCGAGCAGGATGCCGTCGACATCGCGATCCGGGCGCGCCTGCCCGTCACCGAGGAGATCGAGCGCGGCGAGACCTCGCTCCTGGTACAGGCGATCCCGCAGCTCGAAGGCGACCACGTCGTGGGGTTGCTGGTGCTGCTGCGTGACGTCACCGACCTCCGCCGCCGCGACCGCCTCCTCCTTTCGAAGGACGCGACGATCCGCGAGATCCACCACCGGGTGAAGAACAACCTGCAGACCATCGCCGCCCTGCTGCGCCTGCAGGGACGCCGGTTGCAGTCACCCGAGGCGCAGGCCGCCATCGAGGAGTCGGAGCGGCGGATCCGGTCCATCGCCATCGTGCACGAGACGCTCTCGCGTGACGCCGGCGACGTCGTACGCTTCGACGACATCGTGCAGCCGCTCGTGCGGGTGGTGGCGGAGACCGTCACCGGTCCCGACCGCGACCTGCGCCTGGCCGTCGAAGGCGACGCCGGGCTCCTGCCCGGCGACCTGGCCACACCTCTCGCCGTGGTGCTCAACGAGCTCATGCAGAACGCGGTCGATCACGCCTTCACCGGAGTCGATCGACGCACCACCGGCAACATCTGCGTGCAACTCTCGCGAGACGACGGACAGGTCGTCGTCGACGTCGTCGACGACGGCGTGGGGCTGCCGCCCGGCTTCACGGTGGAGCAGTCCGGGGGTCTCGGACTGTCGATCGTGCACACGCTCGTGACCAGCGAGCTGGGCGGCACCATCGAGCTGCGCAGCGACAACGGGACGCGGGTGCACCTCACGGTGCCGCTACGGAAGTCGGGATCCTCGACGCTCTGAGCGCGTGGGCGCTGCGGAAGCTCCGGCTAGCTGGCCACCATGCGCTGCTTGGCGAGCCACGTCTTGCGCAGCTTCCGGCGCTCCTCTTCGGTGCTGCCGCCCCAGATCCCGGCCTCCTGGTTGGTGGCGAGGGCGAATTCGAGGCATTCGTCGCTCACCGCGCAGGCCGTACAGATCCGCCGGGCCGTCTCGATCTGCTCGAGGGCCGGGCCGCTGCTCCCGATGGGGAAGAAGACGTCGGGATCGGAGTCTCGGCAGGCCGAACGCGTACGCCACGCGCTGACATCCCAATCGTGCGTGCGTACCCAGGTCAGTGCCAACACAATCCTCCGGTCGAAGGCTCCGGTCGATGCCGCTCGTTCTCTCGGTGACGCGTCCCCGGGCAGAACCTCGAGGCGCTCCGGAAACGAGACTATTGACGGGCGAAGCCCGGCGCAAGGGCCTGACCAGGAATTTCTCGGCTTCCGCCGCGTTCCCCGTGCCGGCGTGGCATCGTGGCGCGAATGCTCGTTCTCGCCCACCGGGGGGCCAACCGCCTCGCTCCGGAGAACACCGTCGCCGCGATGCGCCGGGCGCTGGAGCTGGGTGCCGACGGCGTCGAGCTCGACCTCCACCGCAGCGCCGACGACCGCTTGGTCGTCCGCCACGACGGCGGATCGCCCGCCGGGGTCCTGTGCGAGCTCTCGTGGCAGGAGATCCGGGCCGCGTTCCCGGAGGTGCCCACCCTCGAGGCGGTGCTGGACGTCTGCCGGGGCGCCCTGGTGAACGTCGAGGTGAAGAACCTCCCGGGCGACCCCGACTGGGATCCCGCCGACCGGGCCGTCGAGGTGCTCGCGGAGCTCCTCCGGGCCCGCGGTGGCGCCGACGACGTGATCGTCTCCTCCCGGAACCTGGCGACGATCGACCGGATGCGTTCGCTGGCCCCGCACGTGCCCACGGCGCTCGTGACCCGCGGTCTCGACCCCCTGGAGGCCCTCCTGACGGCCGTGGCCCACGGCCACGTCGCCCTGCACCCCGACGTGTGGTCGCTGGCGGGGCCGGTCCTCGGGGCCCTGATGCCGCGGGCCCGCGAGCGGGGCCTCCGCATCATGGTCTGGACGGTCAACGACCCGGGCGAGTTGCGCCGTCTCGAGGGCGCAGGCGTCGACGCCGTGATCACCGACGACGCCTCCCTCTACCGTTTTGGCGCCAGAAGCGCGTCACCATGACGCGCGGGTGGCGCCAAAACGGTTCGGGGCGGGTGAGGTTGGCGTGACGAGGGTGAGGGCGTCGGGTTCGTAGATGACGTCCAGGCGGTCGATCTCACCGAGGTAGTCGCCGTCGACCTGCCAGGGGACCGGGCCGTCGCCGGTGACGGTGACCCGGAGCGCGTCGGCGATCTGGACGATCTCCGGTGAGGCGGCCACGTACCGGGCCTTGCCCACCCCCGAGGCGGCCGCCCGGACCACGAGCCCCGCCCGCAGGGTGGTGAGCACGGTCACCGCGAGCGGCCGCGACAACGCCGCCGCCGGGGCGATGGTCATCCGCCGGTGACCGACGTACGTGTAGGGATCCGAGTTCGAGATCACCGCGTAGGGGCCCACCGCGACGCTGTCGGGGCCTTCCCCGGTGCCGACCGAGAGGCGGATCTTCAGGCCGCGGTCGTAGTGGCGCATCCAGGTGGCGACGCTCGCCAGCGCGAACGCGGGGTGGGCGAAGTGCCGCTTCAGGTAGGAGCGCGCCTCCATCCGGCGGATCACGGCGGCGTCGAAGCCGAGGCCGAGGTGGAAGAGGAACCGGCGGGGCGCGCTGGTCGGTCCCGTCGCCGCACCGAGGCCGGTGCGGAGGAACGAACCGTGCTCGAGCGAGTCGACGAGTGCCTCGGCGGCGTCGGCGGGGTCGTAGGCGATCCCCAACGTGCGGGCGAACACGTTGGTGGAGCCGCCGGGGAGCGGCGCGAGCGCGGTCCGGGACCCGGCGAGGCCGTCGGCGGTCTCGTTGAGGGTGCCGTCGCCCGCGAGCACCGCGACGACGTCGTAGCCGTCGCCGACGGCGTCGCGCGCCAACTCGGTGGCGTGACCCCGCCGAACCGTCTCCACGACGTCGGTGGGGAACCCGGCCCGCAGGATGCCCTCGACCGCGACCCGAGCCCGGGTGGTGACCGACGACGCGGCCGGATTCACCAGGAGGAGCACCCGCACGGCGGCGAACCCTACCCGTAGCATCGCTCCGTGCCCCGCGTCGACCTCCCCGCGCTCCGGTCGTTGCGGGCCGAGATCGTCGACTGCCGGGCGTGCCCGCGGCTCGTCGAGTGGCGCGAGCAGGTGGCACAGGAGAAGCGGGCGTCGTTCCGTGCCGACACGTACTGGGGTCGTCCGGTGCCCGGGTTCGGCGATCCTGGGGCCCGGGTGCTCGTCGCGGGCCTGGCGCCCGCCGCCCACGGCGCCAACCGCACCGGCCGCGTCTTCACCGGCGATCGCTCGGGCGACTGGCTCTTCGCCGCGATGCACCGAGCCGGCTTCGCCAACCAGCCGACGTCGCGCGCCGCCGACGACGGCCTGGAGCTGCGTGACGCCTACGTGACCGCCGCGGTGCGCTGCGCGCCCCCGGCGAACCGGCCGACGCCCGCCGAGCGCGACCGCTGCCTGCCCTTCCTCGCGCGGGAGCTCGCCGCGCTCGCCGACGTCCGGGTGATCGTGGTGCTCGGAGGCTTCGCGTACGCCGCGGTGGCCAGGGTGCTCGCGGCGGGCGGATCGCCCCTGCCCACACCGCGTCCGAGGTTCGGTCACGGCGTCGAGGTGACTACCGACCGGGCCGTCGTGCTCGGCTGCTACCACCCGAGCCAGCAGAACACGTTCACCGGCCGACTCACCGAGGCGATGCTCGACGGCGTGTTTCTCCGGGCCCGCGCGCTCGCCGGCGCGGTACCCTCGCGGCCGTGACCGCAGGCCGTCTGCTGGAGGGTGTCTACGTCCCCCTCATCACCCCGTTCGCAGCCGACGGTTCCGTCGCGCTCGACGCCCTCGAGCGCCTGGGTCACGAGTACCTCGACGCCGGCTGCGCCGGCATCGTCGCGCTCGGCACCACCGGGGAGTCCTCCGCGCTCGACGCCGCCGAGCAGCGGGCCGTCATCGACACCTGCGCCCGGGTCTGCGCCGAGCGCTCGGCCCAGCTCGTGGTCGGCGCGGGCACCAACAGCACGGCCAAGACCATCGCCGCGGTCGAGGCGCTCGCGGGCACGCCCGCGCTGGTGGCGACCCTCATCGTGGTGCCGTACTACGTGCGCCCTTCCGAGGCCGGCATCGTCGCCCACTTCCGGGCGGTCGCCGCAGCCAGCCCGGTGCCGGTGATCGTCTACAACATCCCGGTCCGCACCGGCCGCAACCTCGGTCCTGCCGGCATGCTCGAGCTCGCGGGCGGGCCCAACGTCGTCGGGGTGAAGCAGGCCGTCGGTGCCATCGACACCGACACGCTCGAGATCCTTGCCGGCGCGCCCGGCGAGTTCTCGCTGCTCGGTGGCGACGACCCGTTCCTCCTCCCGACCGTGTTCATGGGCGGTGCCGGCGCCATCTGCGCGACGGCTCACCTCTGCACCGCGCGCTTCGTGGCCATGATCGAGTGCGGCCTGGCGGGCAAGGTGGACGACGGGCGGGCCCACGCCGAGGCCCTCCTCCCCGTGGTGCAGGCGTGCTTCGCCGAGCCCAACCCGGCGGTGTTCAAGGGCGTGCTCCACGCCCAGGGTCGGATCCCCACCCCCGATCTCCGGCTTCCGCTGGTGAACGCGTCCGAGGCATCGGTGCAGGCGGCGCTGGCCGCGGTCGCCGCTGCTGGTTGAGAGCCGGCACGCGTCCCGTTCCGTGAGTCCCACCCGAGTGGAGCCGCGATGACCAGCACGCTCAGCGTGCGCGCACAGGAACGCGCCCACGAACGCAGGTGGTGGATCCTGGGCGTGCTGTGCTTCAGCCTGCTCGTGATCGTGCTCGACAACACGATCCTCAACGTCGCCATCCCGACGATCGTGCGCGATCTCGACGCCACGAACAGCCAGCTGCAGTGGATGGTCGACGCCTACACGCTCGTGTTCGCCGGTCTCCTGCTGACGGCCGGGAGCCTCGGCGACCGGTTCGGTCGGCGCGGCGCGCTCCAGATCGGGCTCCTGCTGTTCGGGCTCGGTTCCCTGGCGTCCGCGTTCGCGTCGACCTCCGATCAGCTGATCGCGACCCGCGCGTTCATGGGCATCGGCGGTGCGTTCATCATGCCGGCGACGCTGTCGATCATCACCAACGTCTTCCCCGTGCAGGAACGAGGCAAGGCGATCGGGGTGTGGGCCGCCACCGCCGGGCTCGCCGGGGTGCTCGGGCCACTCACCGGCGGCTTCCTGCTCGAGCACTTCTACTGGGGTTCGATCTTCCTCGTGAACATCCCGATCGTCGTGATCGGGTTGCTCGCGGGCGTGTTCCTCATCCCGACGTCGAAGGACCCGGCCGCGCCCCGCCTCGACCCGTTGGGCGCGGTGTTGTCCGTCGTCGGGCTCACCGCCCTGCTCTACGGGATCATCGAGGCGCCGCAGAAGGGCTGGACCAGTTCCACCACCGTCGCGTCGTTCGCGGTGGGGCTCGTCGTGATGGCCGCGTTCCTGGCGTGGGAAGCACACATCGCCCATCCGATGCTCGATGTGCAGTTCTTCAAGAACCCGCGCTTCACCGCCGCGAGCATGGGCATCATGATGGTGTTCTTCGCCATGTTCGGCGCGACGTTCCTCCTCACGCAGTACTTCCAGTTCGTGCTCGGGTACACGCCGTTCGAGACCGGGGTCCGGTTCCTCCCCATCGCCGCCAGCATGATGATCCTGGCACCGATGAGTGCGCGGTTCGTCGACCGGATCGGTACGAAGCTGGTCGTCGGCGGCGGCCTGCTCCTGGTCGTGGCCGGGCTCATCTCCTGGGCGTCGCTCGACGCGTCGAGCGCGTACTGGCCCGACATCGTGTGGCGTCAGACGCTCATGGCGAGTGGCATGGCGTTGACGATGGCGCCGGCCACCGAGTCGATCATGGGCTCGCTGCCACTCGGGAAGGCCGGCGTCGGCTCGGCGGTGAACGACACGACCCGCCAGGTGGGTGGCGCGCTCGGCGTCGCGGTCATCGGGAGCGTGCTGGCGTCGATCTACGGATCGCAGGTGGGTGACTTCCTCCAGGGCAAGCCGGTGCCGAGCGGGGCCAGTCAGGCGATGCAGCAATCGCTGGGCATCGCCCTCACCGCGGGGAAGCGCATCCCCGGCCTCGCCGATGTCGCGACGGGCTCGTTCATCGACGGCATGCACGCCGGCGTCCTCGTCGCCGCGGGCGTCGCCCTCGTCGGCGCGGTGGTCGCGCTCGGTGTGGCTCCCGGCCCGGGCGATCGATGATGCGGCCCGGGTGCGAGCACCGGAACGCGTCGACCTCGAGGTGGCTCCCGCGGTCGAGTCCGCGCCCGTTGAGGCCGGCTGACGGCCGAACTCGCGGCGCGGCGACCTCCGAACGGTCGCGACCGTCAGCCGAGCTTGTTGAACGCCGCGGCCAGCACCGCGTGCTGTTCGGCGTCGTGCACCTTGGAGCTCCCGCTCGCCGGGCTCGCGCTCGGCGTCCGTGCGACGTGCTTCAACTTCGCCCGCTCGCGCAGCACCCGGTGCAACCGGCTGTGGACATAGGTCCACGCGCCCATGTTCTCCGGTTCCTCCTGCACCCACCACACCTGCTTGGCGTCCGGGTACCGGTCGAGGATCGCGAACAGCTCCGCTTCCGGCCAGGGGAACAGCTGCTCCACCCGCACGATCGCGGCCGGTGCGTTGCGGGCGTCGCGTTCGTCCATCAGCTCGTGGGCGATCTTCCCGGAGCAGAGGATCACCCGGCGTACGGCGTCGGGCGCGGCGCGGTCGTCGAGCACGAGCTCGAACCCGCCGTCGGTGAGCGCGGCGAGCGGTGAACGGGAGTGCGGCATGCGCAGGTAACGCTTGGGCGTGAAGCACACCAACGGCACTTTCGCGGCGGCGACCGCCTGGCGGCGCAGCACGTGGAAGTACTGCGCGGCGGTCGTCGGGTAGACGACCCGCAGGTTCGCCTCGGCCGACAGCGTGAGGTAGCGCTCGATGCGCGCGCTCGAGTGCTCGGGGCCCTGTCCCTCGAGCCCGTGGGGGAGCAGCAGGGCAATGCTGCTGTGCTGGCCCCACTTGTCGGCCGCCGCGACCACGAACTGGTCGATGACCACCTGGGCGGCGTTGGCGAAGTCGCCGAACTGGGCTTCCCAACACACCAGCGCATCCGACGTGATGGAGTAGCCGTACTCGAAGCCGAGCGCGGCGTACTCCGACAGCACGGTGTCGTAGAGCATGAACGAGGCCTGGTCGTCCGCCAGGTGCGCGAGCGGCACGTACTCCGCCTCCGTCACCTGGTCGACGAGCACGCCGTGGCGCTGGCTGAAGGTGCCGCGGCGCGTGTCCTGGCCGGCGAGCCGGACCGGAGTGCCGCCGAGCACGAGCGATCCGAACGAGAGCGCCTCGGCCAGGGCCCAGTCGATCTCGTCGCGCTCGACCATGGTGCGCCGGGCGAGGAGTTGGCGTTCGAGCTTGGGGTGCACCGCGAACCCGTCGGGCCAGCCGGTGAGCCCGTCGAGCACCCGGGTGAGCACCGAGATCGGCACCGCGGTCGCCACCGGCGGGTCGTCGGCCCGATCGGGGGCGTCGGGATCGGCGAGGCCGAGGTCGAGGTCGGCGTCGGGTTCGGCGGCGCGCCCGGCCTGGGTCTCCTCGAACGCGCGGTCGAGGCGGGCCTTGAAGTCGAGCTCGACGGCCTGCTCGTCGTCGACGCTGATGTCGCCGCGTTGCACGAGCTGGTGGGTGTAGAGCGCGCGCACCCTCACGTGAGCGTCGATGAGCTCGTACATGCGCGGCTGGGTGAACGCGGGCTCGTCGGCCTCGTTGTGGCCGTAGCGGCGGTAGCAGACGAGGTCGACGACGACGTCCTTCTGGAACCGGTTGCGGAACTCGAACGCGAGGCGCATCACGCGGACCGCAGCCTCGGGGTCGTCGCCGTTCACGTGGAAGATCGGGGCCTGCACCATCTTGGCGATGTCGGTGGGGTAGATGCTCGACCGGCCCAGTTCGGGCGCGGTCGTGAAGCCGAGCTGGTTGTTCACCACGACGTGCACGGTGCCGCCGACCTCGTAGCCGGGCACCTCCGACAGGTTGAAGGTCTCGGCGACCACGCCCTGGCCCGCGAACGCGGCGTCGCCGTGGAGCAGCACGGGGAGCACCGCGTGCCGTTCGGCGTCGGCCGCGGCGTCGCCGATGGCACGCGCCATCCCCTCCACCACCGGGCCGACCGCCTCGAGATGGCTGGGGTTGGCCGCGAGCGTGAGCGCGACCTGGCTGCCGGTGGGCGCGTCGTGCTTGCCGACCGCGCCGAGGTGGTACTTCACGTCGCCCGAACCCTGGGTGCTCGCGGGGTCGAGCTCGCCCTCGAACTCGCGGAAGATCTGCGCGTACGACTTGCCGATCACGTTGGCGAGCACGTTGAGCCGGCCGCGGTGGGCCATGCCGAACACCACGTTCGTCATCCCCGCGTCGGCGGCGCTGGTGCAGAGGGCGTCGAGCATGGGCACGAGGGTCTCGGCGCCTTCGAGGCTGAAGCGCTTCTGCCCCAGGTACTTGGTGTGCAGGAACCGTTCGAAGGCCTCGGCCGCGTTCAGCCGTTCGAGGATCCGGTGCTTCTCGGCGGAGGTGACCGGCTCGTGGGGACCCTCGACGCGCTGCTGGATCCACTCCTTCTGGTCGTGCTCCTGGATGTGCATGTACTCGACGCCCACGGTGCGCGCGTACGCGTCGCGGAGGACGCCGAGGATGTCGCGCAGCGGCATGACCTTGCGGTCGAGACGGCCGGCGCCGAGGTTGCCGATGGGGAACTCGCGTTCGAGGTCCCAGATGGAGAGGTCGTGGTGCGTGATGTCGAGTTCGGGATGGGTGCTCGGCTCGCGCCGGCCCAGCGGATCGAGGTTCGCGATCAGATGACCCCGGACTCGGTACATGTTGACCAGCGTGTGGACCTGGACGATCTTCTCGTTCTGCGCCGCCGGATCGGCGAACGCGCTGCGGTCGGGGTTCCAGCGCGCGGGCTCGTAGGGCACGGCCAGGCTCGCGAACACGTCGTCGTAGAAGTCGTCGCCGCCGAGCAACAGGTCGTGGATGCGGCGGAGGAACTCGCCGCTCTCGGCGCCGGTGATGATGCGGTGGTCGTAGGTGTTGGTGAGCGTCGTGATCTTGCTGACCCCGAGCTGCGCGAGCGCCGCGGTGTCGGCGCCCTCGAACTCGGCGGGGTAGCCGATGCTGCCGACGCCGACGATGAAGCCCTGGCCGGGCATCAGCCGCGGCACGGAGTGCACGGTGCCGATCATGCCCGGGTTGGTGATGGTGCAGGTCGTGCCGGCGAAGTCGTCGGGCGAGATCTTGCCGCTGCGGACCTTCGCGATCAGGTCCTCGTACGCGCCCCAGAAGCCGGCGAAATCGAGCGTGTCGGCGCCCTTCACGCAGGGCACCAGCAACGAGTGCGAGCCGTCGCGGCGCTGGACGTCGACGGCCAGGCCGAGATTCACCTGCTGGTGGCGCACGACGACCGGCTTGTCGTCCTCCTCCGCATACGCGGCGTTGAGGCCCGGGAACTCGGCGAGCGCGCGCGCAGGACGGCGTAGGCGATGAGGTGGGTGAAGCTGACCTTGCCGGCGCCGGTGCGCGCGAGCTGGTTGTTCAGGATCTGGCGGTTGACCTCGAGCAGCTTGGCGGGCACCGCGCGCACCGACGTGGCGGTCGGCACGCCCAGGCTGGCCTCCATGTTCTCCACCGTGCGGGCCGCGGCGCCGCGGAGCGGCTCGGGCTCGTCGCCGTCGAGGAGCATCGGCCCCGGGCGGCTCGCCGGTGCGGTGGCGGGGGTGGGCGCAGGCGGTGGCGGTGGCGCGGGCGGGGGCGGTGCGGGCGCCGCCGCCGGCGCGCTGGTCGGAGCCGCGCCCCCGTTGGGAGGTGACGTCTGCCCGGCGAAGTACGACCGCCAGTGGTCGTCGACCGAGGCGGGATTCTGCAGGTAGCGCTGGTAGAGCTCCTCCACCAGACCGGAATTCGGACCGAGGTCCTCGAAGCGGGTCACGGGTCCATGCTCGCGCGCGGGAGCGCGGCGGCGATCAGCGACGGAGGAGCTCCGCGACCTGGAAGGCCAGATCGAGGGACTGGCGGGCGTTGAGGCGGGGGTCGCAGCTCGTCTCGTAGCGCTGTTCGAGGTGGTCGCCGAGCACCTGGTGGCTCCCGCCGAGGCACTCGGTGACGTTCTCGCCCGTGAGCTCGACGTGCACCCCGCCCGGCCACACGCCGGCGGCGTCGCAGGCGGCGAAGAACCCGTGGAGCTCTCGCATCACGTCGTCGAAGTCGCGGGTCTTGTAGCCGCTGGCGTGCTGGTAGGTGTTGCCGTGCATCGGGTCGCACATCCAGACGACCGGGTGCCCGGTGAGATTGACGGCGCGCAGCAGGGGCGGGAGCGCGTCGGCGATCTTGTCGGCGCCCATGCGGCTCACGAGCACGAGGCGCCCGGCCCGGCGCGACGGGGTTGAGCCGGTTGCAGAGCGCCACGACGTCTTCGGGCGAGGCCGTGGGCCCGAGCTTCACGCCGACGGGGTTCTCGATACCGCTCAGGAATTCGATGTGCGCGCCGCCGAGCTGGCGCGTGCGGTCGCCCACCCACAGGAGGTGCGCCGAGCAGTCGTACCACTCGTCGGTGAGGCTGTCGCGGCGGGTGAGCGCCTCCTCGTAGCCGAGGAGCAGCGCTTCGTGCGACGTGTAGAAGTCGACCTGATGGAGTTGGTGCTCGGCGTCGAGGTCGATGCCGCACGCGGCCATGAACCGCAACGCGCGGTCGATCTCGCCCGCGAGCGCGTCGTAGCGGCGTCCCTCCAGGCTGGCGTCGACGTATTCGAGGTTCCAGGCGTGGACACGCGACAGGTCGGCGAACCCGCCCTTGGCGAACGCGCGGAGGAGGTTCAGCGTGGACGCGGCCTGGTGGTAGGCGCGCACGAGCCGGTCCGGATCGGGGCGGCGAGCCGCGGCTTCGAAGGTGAAGTCGTTGACCATGTCGCCGCGGTACGACGGCAGCTCGAGGCCGTCGCGCGACTCGGTGGACGCGGAGCGCGGCTTGGCGAACTGCCCGGCGATGCGACCGATCTTGACCGTGGGCACCCCGCTGCCGTAGGTGAGGACCACGGCCATCTGGAGGATGATCTTCAACTTGTCGCGGATCGCGTTCGCCGAGAAGGCGTCGAACGACTCGGCGCAGTCGCCGGCCTGGAGCACGAAGCCCCGCTGCTCGGTGACCGCGGCGAGCGCGTCGGTCAGGCTGCGGGCCTCGCCGGCGAACACCAGCGGGGGCACGTCGCGCAAGGTCGCGAGGGCCGCGCCGAGCGCGGCCGGGTCCGGCCAGTCGGGCTGCTGCTCGGCCGGGAACGCGTGCCAGGAGTCGGGGCTCCACTGCTGCATGTGGAAGAGCTCGCCGTCCGCGTCGTCCGCGGGGTCGGTGCCGGTGGCGCTCACAGGTACCCGCTCGGGCCGGCCGGACCACCGGTGGCGGGGTCGATGGCCCGGCGGCGCATCTGGTCGAGCTGCCCCTGTGCCATCGCCTGCTGGGTGAACAGCGTGGCCTGGATGCCGTGGAAGAGACCTTCGAGCCAGCCGACGAGCTGGGCCTGGGCCAGGCGCAGCTCCGACTCCGACGGCGTGTCGCTGGTGAACGGCAGCACCACGTCGGAGAGCTCTTGGCGGAGGTCGGGCGAGAGCACGCCCTCGAGCTCGTCCAGCGACTTCTCGTGGATCTCGCGGAGCCGGCGGCGGCCGGCGTCGTCGAGGGGGGCCCGGCGCACCTCGTCGAGCATGGTGCGCACCATCGAGGCGATCCGGATCAGCTTGGTGGGGCTGGAGATCTGCTCGCTGGCGTCGTCGTCGGCGCCGTCCCCGTCGGGCTTCGGCGCGTCCGCGGCGCCGGCGGAGTCGGCGTCGACCAGCTCCGGCTGTACGCGCTCGCGCTCGGGGATGGGGGTAGGTCCGTCCTGCATGGGTTGGAGGATAGGGGGTGCCGAGGCAGCGCCGCGTACCGGATTCGGCACCGCCCTCGGTCCCCACGTGCGATCATGCTGACGGTCGAACCGGTCGAGGGGGTGTCGTGGGGGAGTTGCCGTCGGGAACGGTGACGTTCCTGTTCACCGACCTCGAAGGCTCCACCCGCCTCTGGGAGCGACATCCCGACGCCATGCGCCCGGCGCTGGAGCGCCACGACGCCCTCCTGCGTGCGGCGGTGGAGACGCACCGGGGCCGCGTGGTGAAGACGACCGGCGACGGTCTCCACGCCGTGTTCGTGACGACCCGTGACGCCCTCGACGCCGCCCTCGGGGCGCAGCGGGCCCTGGGTGACGAGAACTGGAGCGCGACCGGTGAGCTGCGGGTCCGGATGGGCCTGCACACCGGCGACGCCGAGGCCCGCGCCGGCGACTACTACGGACCCGCGACCAACCGGGCGGCGCGGGTGATGGCCGCGGCACACGGTGGTCAGATCGTGGTGTCGAACGCCACCCAGGAGATCGTGCGCGACTCGCTGCCCGACGGCGTCGTGCTCGCCGATCTCGGCGAGCACCGCCTGCCGGACCTGGCGCGTCCCGAGCGGGTGTTCCAGGTCGTGGCGCCCGGGTTCCGCCGCGACTTCCCGCCGTTGCGCTCGCTCGACGCCATGCCGGGGAACCTCCCGGGTCAGCTCACGTCGTTCGTCGGGCGTGCGATCGAACGCGACGCGATCGCCGACGCGTTGCTCGCGTCGCGGTTGGTCACCGTCACCGGAGTCGGTGGGGTGGGCAAGAGCCGCATCGCAGTGCAGGTCGCTTTCGACGTCATGCGCCGGTTCCCGGACGGCGCGTGGTTGTGCGAGCTCGCGACCGCGCACGACGCCGACGAGCTCGCGCAGGTGGTGGCCGCGACGTTGGGCGTGGTCCCACGCCCCGGCAGCACCCTCGATGACAGCGTTCTCGACGCGTTGCGCACCCGCGAGCTGATCCTCGTGCTCGACAACTGCGAGCACCTGGTCGATGCGGTGGGGAGGCTGACCGAAGGCGTGCTGCGTGAATGCCCCCTGGTCCGCGTCCTGGCGACGAGCCGCGAGGCGCTCGGGGTCGCCGGTGAACAGGTGTGGCCGCTCTCGTCGCTCGAGCTGCCACCCCGAGCGTCGTCGTTCGAGACCGTCGCCGCCAGCGAGGCGGTTGAGCTGTTCACCGAGCGGGCGCGGGCGGTGCAACCCGGCTTCGTCCTCGACGAGGGCAACGCCGACGCGGTCGCCGAGATCTGCCGCCGGCTCGACGGGATCCCGCTCGCGGTCGAGCTCGCCGCCGCGCGGGTCACGATCATGAGCCCGTCCGACATCGCGTCCCGTCTCGACCAGCGGTTCCAGCTCCTCACCGGGGGCCGGCGCACCGCGGCCGACCGGCACCAGACGCTCCGGGCCGCGATCGAGTGGTCCTACGAGATGCTCGACGCCCAGGAGCGCACCCTCTTCGAGCGCCTCGGCGTCTTCCCCGGCAGCTTCGACGCCGAGGCCGTGGCGGGCGTCGCCTCCGGTGGGGGTCTCGAGGCGTGGGACGTGCTCGACGCCGGCGCGGGCCTCGTCGCGAAGTCGATGCTCGTCGCCGACGAGGCCACCGGCACCACCCGCTACCAGATGCTCGAGACGCTGCGCGCGTTCGCCCGTGAGCGTCTCGAAGCCGCCGGTGAGCTGCACGAGTGGTTCCGGCGTCATGCCGACCACTACACGCGTTTCGCCGAGCAGGCCGACGGTGGCCTCGCGGGTCCCGACGAGGTCGCGTGGCGCAAGCGGGTGCACCTCGAGCTCGAGAACCTCCGCGCCGCGTTCATCCGGTGCCTCGTGCTCGGCGAAGACGACGACGTGCTGCGGGCGTTGCGGATCGTCGCCGCCCTCACCTTCGAGGCGGTCAACGACCGGGGCCTGGGCATCGGAGCGTGGGCGGAGCACCTGGTCCCCCGGGCCGACCTCGCACCGCCGTCGGTGCGGACCGCGGTGCTGGCGGCCGCGGCGTTCAGCGCGCAGGGCCGCAACGATGCCGAGGCGATGGGTGAGCTCGCCGATGCCGCGCTGCGCGACGGTGTGCCCCCCGATTGCCCGGGCGCGATCTGGGCCTACATCGCGCTGGCCGCGAACGAGGCGATGCGCGGCGATCTGCCGGCCGCGGTGCGCGTCATCGCCGATGCCGACGTCGCACTGCGGGCGGCGGGCGATGCGCCTCGGGGCCTGTCGTTCCTCTACTCGGCCGCGGCGAACTTCCACAATCTGATGCAGGACCACGACGCGGCCCGCGCCGACGCCGAGCTCGCGCTCGAATCGGCGCGACGCTCGCAGAACCCGACGGCGACCGCGAGTGCGCAGTTCGCGATGGCGGTGGCGATCATGCGTGACGATCCGGCAGCGGCCTCGCGCGCGCTCGACGAGAGCGTCGATCTCGGCCGGCTCGGGACCAGCGGCGGACTGCTCGGATTCGCGTTGAGCCGACGTGCGGTCCTGCGCGCCGAGGCGGGCGACGTCGACGGCGCGCGCCGCGACGCGAGAGACGCGGTGAAGCACAGCCACGAACGAGGCGACCGCCCCATGCTCACGAGTGCGCTCGAATGCTCGGTGGCCGTTCTGCAACGGCTCGGTCGTGACGAGGCGGCTGCGGTGTTGGCCGGCGCGCTGGCGGCCGGCGTGACGACCGGCGTTGCCGGCCCCCTCACCGGCGGGGTCGTCGCCGATCTCGGCGTCGGCGACGCGCTCGACCGGATCCGTGGGGAGCTCGGCGAGCAGCCGTTCGCCGCCGCCACGGCTCGAGGCGCCGAGCTGACGCTCGACGAGGTCGTGGTCTACGTGCTCAGCGTGCTCGACGTCGCCGAGGCGCCCGCTCGCTGAGCGCGACGGGCGCGACGAGCGCGACGAGCGAAATCCTGCTCCGACGCCATCCAATGAGCCCGCGGCGACGAACATGGGATCATGGCGATCGAGTCCCCGTACGCGAGCACCGACGACGTCGGCCTCGTGATCGCGGTCGCCCGCTACAACGCCGACGCCTTCGCCGAGGCCTATCGCCGTCACGCCGGCGCGGTGTACGGCCTCGCGCACCGCATGCTCTGGGAGCGGGCGCTGGCCGAGGAGCTGGTCCAGGAGATCTTCCTCCGGCTCTGGGAGCAGCCCGAGCGCTTCGATCCGACCCGGGGGTCGTTGCGTTCGTTCCTGCTCATGGATGCGCACGCGCGTTGCGTCGACCGCATCCGGTCCGACGAGCGGCGGCGCGACCGTGAGGAACGCACCGCCCGCGCCGCCATCGTCGCCGACTACGACATCGACCTCGAGGCCCAGGACCTCGAAGTCGGCGAGCAGGTGCGCGCGGTCATGGCGACCCTGTCCGACGCCGAACGGCGAGCGATCGAGCTCGCCTACTTCGGCGGCCACACCTACCGCGAGGTGGCGCGCATCCTCGACCAACCCGAGGGAACCATCAAGAGCCGCATACGTACCGGATTGACGCGACTGCGGACGCAGTTGCTCGAGCGGGGAATCGACGGGTCATGGATCGTGAACTGACGCCCGAGGAGATCTCCGAGCTCCTCCCGGCCTATGCGCTCGACGCCGTCGACGACGACGAGCGCGCGCTCGTCGAGCGGCATCTCGCCCGCCACCCGGAGTCGCGCGACGACGTCGCCGGGTTCCAGGTGGCAGCCTCGATGCTCGCGCACGCAGGCGGGCCGCCACCCGAGGGTGTGTGGGAGCAGCTCGAGCCGATCATCGCCGACTCGCCACGTGCGCTACGGGTGGTGCCGGCTCCCGACGTCGTCGCGCGCCGCGCCCGGCGGTGGCGCCCCGCGCGGACCGGCGGTGGCGGTTCGTGGCTGCGGCTGCGGCGGTCGTGGCGCTCGTGTTTGGCGGCCTGTGGCTCGCCGCCCGCGGCGGCACCGACGGTGGTGCGACCACCGACGGGGCCGCGCTCGCCCGGGTCGCCGCGACCGCGCCCGGTGTCCGTCACGCTTTGCTCACCGACGCCGACGGCACCACGCGGGCCACAGCAGTGGTGTTGACCGACGGCACCGGCTACCTCACGTCCGAGCTGCCGGCGGTGCCCGCGGGCGAGACGTACCAGCTGTGGGGCATCACCAAGACCGGCACCGTCTCCCTCGGCGTGCTCGGGCACCACCCGCACACGGTCGCCTTCACCGCCGCGGTCCCCACCCAGAGCCTCGCGATCACCACCGAGGTCGCGGGCGGTGTACCGGTGAGTCACAACGCGCCCGACGCCGTCGGCGACGTCGTCACATCCTGACGCGTTCCCGCCTTCTCCCATCCGCCGGGCGCGCGTTCTCGAACCCACATCGACAACCTCTTGGTAGCGTCGCGCCGACGTACCCCGACGAGGAGGAGGCGGCGATGAGGTTCCGGGCGCTCGGACGGACCGGTGTCAAGGTGAGCCCGCTGTGTCTTGGGGCGATGATGTTCGGCGCCTGGGGGAATCCCGACCACGACGAGTCGATCGCGGTCATCCACGCCGCCCTCGACGCCGGCATCAACTTCATCGACACCGCCGACGTCTACTCCGCCGGCGAGTCCGAGGAGATCGTGGCCAAGGCGTTGGGGGGCCGTCGCGACGACGTGGTCCTCGCCACCAAGTTCTTCGCGCCGATGGGGAGTGATCCGAACATGTCCGGCGGATCGCGCCGCTGGATCATGCGGGAGTGCGAGAACAGCCTGCGCCGGTTGCAGACCGACTACATCGACCTCTACCAGGTGCACCGGCCCGACCCGACGGTCGACATCGACGAGACGCTCGGCGCGCTCACCGACCTCGTGCGCCAGGGCAAGGTCCGGTACCTCGGGAGCTCGACGTTCCCGGCGTCCGCCATCGTCGAGGCCCAGTGGGTCGCCGAGCGTCGTCAGCGGGAGCGCTTCGTCTGCGAGCAACCCCCGTACTCGATCCTCGTGCGCGGCATCGAGAGCGACGTCCTCGCCACGTGTGCACGCCACGGCATGGGGGTCATCCCGTGGAGTCCGCTCGCCGGCGGCTGGTTGTCGGGGAAGTGGCGCAAGGGCGCCGAGGACCTCACCAGCCACCGGGCCAACCGGATCCCGGCCCGGTACGACCTCTCGGCTCCGGGCAACCAGCTGAAGCTCGAAGCGGCCGACGCGCTCGGGCAGCTCGCCGACGACGCCGGCCTCCCGCTGGTGCACGTCGCGGTGGCCTGGGTGCTGCGCAACCCCGCGGTCACGTCGGCCATCATCGGGCCGCGCACGATGGAACAGCTCACCAGCCAGCTCGGTGCCGTCGACGTCGTGCTCACCGACGACGTGCTCGACCGGATCGACGAGATCGTGCCGCCCGGCACGAACTTCAGCTGGGCCGACGCGGGCTACTCGCCGCCGATGATCGCCGACGCGCGGAAGCGGCGGCGGGTGCAGTGACCCTCCGCGACACGGCCCGGCGTGTCGTGGTGGGCGCGCTCGGTGCACGGGGCTACGAGCTGCGCCGCGTCCGGTCTCCGGTCCCGGAATCGCTCCCGGAGCCTACGGCCGAGCACGACCCCGATCCGGTTCCCGATCCGCGGATCGCCGACTACTTCGCCCGCGCCCGCGCCATCGACGAGCGCCACGCGCGCCAGACCCTCGACGACGTCGAGGCGCTCCGGCGGCGGTACGCCGAGCCGGTGTTCGGCACCGTACGCGTGTGGGAACTCGTCGAACGGCTCGCGCGGTGCGTCGACCCGTCCGACTGCGCGCTGTTCTGCACCAGTCAACAGACGCACGTCCTGCAGATGCTCGAAGGGATGGACCGCGACGGCATCGACGATCCCGACCTGCTGCTCGCGGTGCTGGTCCACGATCTGGGCAAATTGTTGCTCGTGGCCGGCGAGGACCCGGCCAACGTCGTCTGCATGAACGCACCCATCGGGGAGCACGAACCCGGGATCGGACTCGACCAGTGCCAATTCCAGTGGAACCACGACGAGTTCGGGTACTCGCGCCTGCGCGACCATCTCCCCGATCACCTCGCCTGGCTGGTCCGCTACCACAGCATGGACGCCGCCGCGGTGGCGCCGTTGATGGACGCGCGAGATCGCGACTACACGGAGCGGTTCTTCGATGTGTTCACGCGGTACGACCATGGCACGAAGACCCCGTTCCACCTCCCCGCGGTGCGTCTCGAGCACTACCGCGGGATCGTCGAGGACGCGTTCCCGAGCCGATCCCGTTCTGACGACGAGGTGTGGGGATGACCAGGGGCCGAACGCGCCCGCTCAGCGCGCTCGCCGAGATCCCCGTCGTGCCTCCGCGGGAGCCGGACGAGACCCGACCGTTCTGGTCGGTGATGATCCCGACGTTCAACGGTGATGCGCTGCTCGAGCGCACGCTCGCGAGCGTGCTGGCCCAGGCGCCGGGACCCGACGAGATGCACATCGAGGTGGTCGACGACGCCTCGACCGCGGCCGATCCCCGCGCCGTCGTCGATCGCATCGGTCGCGGACGGGTCGCGTTCTCCTCGCAGGAACGCAACGTCGGCCCCGCCCGCAACTTCACCGCGTGCGTGCAACGAGCCCGCGGCGAGTGGGTGCACGTGCTGCACGGCGACGACATCGTGCTGCCCGGGTTCTACGAGGCGTACCGTCGACACATCGCGAGCCATCCGTGCACGATGGCGGTGGCGCAGTCGTTCACTGTGAACGAGCGTGACGAGTACCTCGGCGTCTCGCCGCCGCTGCCGCAGGCCGACGGCTACCTGTTGCATCCGCCGCAGGTGATCGCCGTGCATCACCCGGTGCATTGCGTCGCGGTGGTCGCGCGGCGCGACGCGTACGAACAGGTTGGTGGCTTCCGTCCCGCCCTCGCCCATGCCGCCGACTGGGAGATGTGGACCCGCCTCGCGGGAAGCGGCCCGGTCGCGTGCGTGCCGGGCGCGCACGCGCTCTACCGCAACCATCCCGAGTCCGACACGACGCGGCTCCAGGAGTCCATGAGCTACCTGACGGACGCACTCGACGCGCTCGCCGTCATCGAGACCCGGTTCGACGACCCGGCCACCTTGGCGCAACTCCGTGAGACGGCGCGTACGCGCCTGAGCCGTCAGGCCCTCGAGCTCGCCGCGCGCTACGCGCAGGAGGGACGTCGGCGCGACGCGCTCACCAACGCCGGCTGGGGATGGCGGATCCACCCGTCGCTGTCGGCTTCGGCCGCCGTCGCCGAGATCCTCTGGGCGTGCGTGCGATGAAGGTCGCCGGGCTGATGGTCGTCCGCGACGAGGCCGACATCATCGGCTGCAATCTGGCGCACCACCTCGGCCTCGGCATCGACGAGTTCTGGATCATCGACAACGGCTCGAGCGACGGCACCGTTGCCGCGCTGCGCCGGGTGGCTCGCCGCCACCCGGAGGTCCGCTGGCGGATCGACGCCGGGCCGTTCGACCAGTCGTCGCTGACCAGCGAGCTGGCGCGCGACGCGGTCCGCGCCGGCGCGGACTGGGTGATGGCCATCGACGCGGACGAGTTCTGGGTCACGAACGGCCCGACCCTGCCCGAGCAGCTGGACGCCGCGCCCCGGCGAGTCGCCGCTCTGAGCGCCGACGTCGTGAACTACGTGCAGGCGCGGTGGGTGCGGCGACCGAGCCGGCGCGCGCTGCTGACGGTGACCCGCCGAGCACCGACGCCGATGGGCGGGAGCCGCGACGCCGAATGGTTGGTGGAGAACCGACACGCCGCGTACGTCGAGACGGCGTACCCACCGAAGCTGGTGTGCCGCGCTGTCGACGGCATGCGGATCGTCCCGGGCAACCACGGCGTGGAGGGCGTCGAGGGGATCGTGGAACCGACTGCGGCGATCACGTGCTTGCACGCCCCGTTGCGAGCGAGGGATCGGATCGACGCCAAGGCCGAACACGCCGATCGCATGCCGATCGCAGCCTTTCCCGACGGCGACGCGTGGCAAACCCGGCGATGGCGCGCGCTTCCGCCGAGCGCGCTCGACCCGGAATGGCGCGCCAATTCCTACGAAGACCTCGACCTCGACGTGTTCGGCTTCACCCACCGACTGGTCGTCGACACCCGGCTGCGCGACACCGTGCGTCCGCACACGTCGTGGACCGACCGTGCCCGCGCGTCGTTCGAATTCCGGTACCGCTCTCGTCGGCGGCGCGCCCAACCGCGCTGATCTCGACCTCTCGGGCGCGGAATAGCCTGCGCCCGAAGCCGGATCGCCGAGCGCCGGAGGATCGTGGTGGGGATCGACAGAGCCGACGCCACCGCGCTGGTGGAGGAGCTCGTCGCTCGTGGGCACGTGATCGGTGACGGTCGCAGTCGTGGCGACAGCGGCGGCGTGTACGAGCACCACGACCCGGCGACGGGGGTGCTGCAGATGACGGTGCCGGTGGTCGGTGACGTGCTCGATGTCGTGCTGCCCGAGCCCTACGGCGTGGTCGGGGCGATCGTCCCGTGGAACGGCCCGATGATGGGGATGGGGCCAGAAGGCGGTGCCCGACGCTCGCGGCCGGGAACACCGTCGTGGTGAAGCCGCCGGAGATCGCTCCGTTCGGGGCTCTGCGCTTCGCCGAGCTCGCGCTCGAAGCCGGTCTTCGACCGGGCGTGCTCAACGTCGTGGTCGGTGCCGCCGCCGGCGACGCGCTCGTCCGCCATCGCGGGATCGACAAGGTGTCCTTCACCGGTGGCGGCGCGACCGCCCGGCTCGTGATGGCGGCGGCGGCCGAGACGCTCACGCCGCTCACCTTCGAGCTGGGCGGGAAGTCGGCCAACATCGTGTTTCCCGACGCCGACCTCGACGCGGCCACGTCGATGGCGGCCATGCTGGGCGCGGTGCTGCTGTCCGGCCAGGGCTGCGCGCTCCCGACCCGTCTCTACGTGCACGACGACGTCTACGACGAGGTCGAGGTCGTGGCCAAGGCCAACGACAGCCCCTTCGGCCTCTCGGCCTACGTCCACACCCGGGACTCGGCACGGGCGCAGCGCATGGCCCGCGGGCTCGAGGTCGGCACGGTGGTCGTCAACGGGTTCCCGGGTATGTCGCCGGGTGCACCGTTCGGCGGCGTGAAGCAGAGCGGCTTCGGTCGCGAGGGTGGTCGTGCCGGCATCGAGGAGTTCGTGCGCCGCAAGAACGTCGTCTTCGGGTAGTCACGCGAGCGGGCCCTGCTCCCCACGCACCAGCCCGCCGGGCAGTGCGCCCGTGGCGTGGTCGTCGCGGATGGTCACCTCACCGCGCACCACCGTGGCGACGTACCCGGTGGCGCGCTGCATCAGGCGGCGTCCGCCGGCGGGGAGATCGAACACCATCTCGGGTTGCTCCACCCGGAGGCGCTCGTGGTCGATCACGTTCAGGTCGGCGCGGTGGCCGGGAGCGATGCGCCCGCGGTCGCGCAGCCCGTAGAGGTCGGCGGTGTCGGAGGTCATCCACCGCACGGCCGTGGGCAGGTCGATCCGCGGGCCGCGGGTGCGGTCGCGCACCCAGTGCGTGAGCATGAGCGTCGGTCCGCTGGCGTCGACCGCGGCGCCGCAGTGCGCGCCGCCGTCGCCCAGGCCCCACACCGACGCCGGGTGCTCGAGCATGTCGTGCACGTCGTCGAGGCTGAAGTTGAAGTAGTTGGTGAAGGGGAACGACACGAGGTTGCGACCGTCGCCCTCGGTCAGGAAGTCGTAGACCACCTCCTGGGCCGGGCGCCCCTCGCGTTCGGCGATCGCGGCCATGGTGTCGTCCGGCGTCGGCTCCCAGTCCAGCGGCTGGCGCACGGGGAGCATGTTGGAGAACGTCTCGTACACGAACGACGCGAGAGGGTGGTCCCACTCGCCGTTCGGCTCGGCCAGGATTCGGGCGCGCACCTCGGGGTCGCGCATGCGCGCCAGTCGCTCCTCCAGAGGAAGCGGGGCCAGCGCGCGGTAGGTCGGCCGGGTGGCGAACGCATTGTTCTTGCTCTGCAGTCCGGAGAGCATCCCCGTGGCGCGGTTGGCGACCTGCGGGTAGATCGGCACGCCCTGGTCGCGCCATTCGCCGCACCGGTCGAGGATCAGGCGCCAGCGGTCGAGCTCGGTGTGCGTCTGCACCAGCGAGAAGGTGAGCCTGGTGCCCGCAACCGACGCCAGCCGGCCGAGCAGCTCCAACTCGGCGTGGGCCTCGTCGCTGACCTCGCCGTCCATCCCGCGCGGCACGACCTCGAACACGCCGGTGCCCAGCTCGCGCAACACGCCGGCGAGCGCGGTGAGTTCGGCTTCGTCGGCGAACGTCCCGGGCACCTCGTCGCCGCGGCTCGTGTGGTGGGCCAGGATGCGAGACGTCGACACGCCGAGCGCGCCGGCTCGCATCCCGGCGCGCGCGATCTCGACCATCGCCGTGAGATCGTCTGGCGTCGCCACGCCGGTGCCGGCACGCGCGCCCATGACGTAGGCCCGCACCGCGGCGTGCGGCACGTGGGTCCCGACGTCGACCATGCGCGGCCGCCGCGACAGTGCGTCGAGGTACTCGGGGAACGACTCCCACTGCCAGTCGATGCCTTCCCAGAGCGCGGTGCCCGGGATGTCCTCCACGCCCTCCATGAGCTCGATGAGCTCCTGCTCGCCGCCAGGGTGGACCGGCGCGAACCCGACCCCGCAGTTGCCCGCGACGACCGTGGTCACGCCGTGCCAGCACGACGGTCCGAGCTGGGAGTCCCACGTGGCCTGCCCGTCGTAGTGCGTGTGTACGTCGACGAAGCCTGGTGTGACGAGCAGCCCGTCGGCGTCGATCGTGTCGCGCGCCCCGCCGTCGACGCGCCCGATCTCGACGATCCGCCCTTCGTCGATCGCGATGTCGGCGGTGAACGGTGGCCCACCGAGCCCGTCGACGATCGTTCCACCTTGCACCACGAGATCGTGCACGTGCGCCTCCGTCGTTCCCGTCTGCGGAACGAGCGCACCCTAACGCCACCCCGGTACGCTGCGCCGGTGACCACGGCCGGTTCGTTCCCCATGCTGGACCACATGGACGACGCGTTCGCCCGCGATCCGCACGGGGTGCTGCGCTCCATGCGGGAGCAGTCGTGGGTCGTACGCACGCCCACCGGCCTCGGCGTGCTCACGTACGCGGCATGCAACGCACTGCTCGTGGACCCGGCGTTCCGGCCCGGGGTGTTCGAGGTCATCAGACGCGCCGCGCCGGACGCCATCCGCTCGACTGCGGGGCGGAGCCTGCTCGGCTCGGAGGGGGCCGACCACCAGGAGCTGCGGCGCGTCGTGATGCCGTGGTTCACGCCGCGCCGGATCGAGACGCTGCGTGCGCAGACGGTCGCGCTGGTCGACGATCTGCTCGACGCGGTCGCGGCCGACGGGCGCTGCGAGTTCATGACCGACGTCGCGACCCGCATCCCGCCCACGGTGTTCTGCTGGATGGTGGGGTGCGACGTGAGCCGCGGCCCGGAGCTCGCACACTGGTCGAGCATCGCCCTGCAGGCGTTCTCGGGCGATCCAGCGGTGATGGACGACGTGACCGCGGCGCTCCGTGAGCTGCGCCGCTTCGCCGACGACCTGATCGAGGAGAAGGAGCGGGCGCCGGGTGACGACATCACGACCGCGTTGCTGCGCGCGGTCGACAACGGAGTGCTCACACGCGGCGATGTCCGCTCGCTCCTCACCGAGCTGTTGAGCGCGTCGGTCGACAACACCACGCACTCACTCGGGCTCGCGGTCTGGTTGCTCGGCGAGCATCCCGACGAGTGGGCGGCGGTCGCGAGTGGCCGCGCACCGGTGGATCGTGTGGTGGAGGAGTGCGCCCGCTACGAGCCCGTCATCCGTCACGGCAACCACGTCGCGGCGCGCGACGTCGAATGGCTCGGCATCGAGATCCCGGCGGGAACGCTCGTCACCGCGTACCTGGCGTCGGCGCACCGCGACCCGGCCGTCTACCCCGACCCCGACCGGTTCGACGCGGCGCGCCGGCCTGCGCAACCGCAGCTGGAGTTCGGTCTCGGTCGGCACTTCTGCATCGGTGCCGCGCTCGCCCGCATGGAGATCCAGGAGGTCGTGCGGGCCGTCACCCGGCGATGGCGCACACCGAGCATCGGGGCCGGCGCGGTCGTACGCACCGCGGTGGCCGGGGAGGTCGACGCGTTGCCGGTGGAATTCGAGCCCCTCGTCGTCAGCTGACCGTGCGGCCGCGCACGCCGGCGAGCAGCAGGCGCAGCCCCCGCTCGAACTGCCCGTCGTCGTAGGCCATCCCGGCGCCGAAGTCGGGCACCTGGCTCAACACCGGGATGTCGTGACGTGCGGTGTGCGCGATGCGGTCGTTCACCGCGGTGGCGACGTCGGTGTCGGGTTCCTCGATCGCGTGACCGTGCTCCAGCGCGATGAAGCCGTTGGTGTAGTTCGCGCACGCCTGGTAGGCGTGCGCGGCCTCCGCGGGCGTGAGTCCGCCGCGCACGAACAGCGCGAGCCCGGCGTCGATGCGCCGGAGGACGGAGCGGGTCAGGGCCGATCCGCCGAACGTGGAGCGGGTCCGGTAGGCGAACATCTCGCGGTAGATCGGTGTCCGGTGCATCAGCTCGCGGAACGCGGTGAAGTAGGCCGCCACCTCGTCGTCCCACGGACCGTCGCCGATCGCCGGGAGCCGCGAGTAGAGCTGCTGCTCGACCCGGTCGGCCAGGGCGACCACCAGGTCGTCCTTGCTGCGGAAGTACCAGTAGATGCTGGTCACGCCGCAGTCGAGCTCGCGGGCGAGCGCGGGCATGCTCAGCGCGTGGAGCCCGTCACGCTCGACCACGTGCTCGGCGGCGTCGAGGATCTCGTCGGCGCTCAGCGATCCGCGGGCGCGGCGGGGCCGGTCGGGCGCGGCGGCGGTGGACACGGCGGCCAGTCTACGCTATCGTAAGGGTTACGGTAAAGCTTTCGACTGGAGCGCCCCATGGCTGGTCCCGGATTCCCGGTCTTCGACGCCGACAACCATCTCTACGAGAGCCCGGCGTGGCTCGACTACCTCCCGAAGCGGTTCGCGCGCGACATCCAGTTCGTCGAGGTACGCGGCCGGACCCGCCTCGCCATGAAGGGCAAGCTCACCGAGTTCATCCCGAACCCGACCTTCGATCGCGTCGCCCGCCCCGGCGCCCACATGCCCTTCTATTCCGGCAACAACCCCGAGGGCCTGAGCCTGCGCGAGATGAGCGGCCAGCCGGTCGACTGCATCTCCGCGTACCGCGAGCCCGGCGCCCGCCTCGAGCTGCTCGACGAGTTGGGCGTGCACGGCGCGCTCATGTTCCCGACCATCGCCAACCTCGTCGAGTACACCGTGGCCGACGATCCCGACCTGACCCACGCCGCGATCCACGCGATCAACGCGTGGCTGCACGACCAGTGGACCTTCGACTACCAGGGCCGGATCTTCAGCACCCCGGTGATCACGCTGCCGATCCTCGAGGAGGCGATCGCCGAGCTGGAGTGGGTGCTCGAGCGAGGCGCCAGGACCATCCTCGTGCGGCCCGCGCCGGCCAATGGGTTGCGCGGCCCGCGCTCGATCGCGCTGCCGGAGTTCGACCCGTTCTGGGCGCGCGTGCAGGAGGCGGGCGTCCCCGTCTGCATGCACGCCTCGTTCCCGCCGCTCATGAGCTACTACGAGACGTGGGAGCCCGGGAACAGCGACAGCGCGTTCAAGCCGAGCCCGCTGCGCCAGCTCCTGCTCCAGCACCGTGAGATCGAGGACGCGATCGCCGCCATGATCTGCGAGGGCGCGCTTTCGCGCTTCCCCGATCTCCGGATCCTGAGCGTGGAGAACGGCGCCGACTGGGTCGGTCACCTGCAGCACCAACTCGACTCCGCCTACCGGAAGATGCCCCAGGAGTTCGCCGAGCGCCCGGTCGAGGTGTTCCGCCGCAACGTCTACGTCAACCCCTTCTGGGAGGACGACGTCGCCACCGTCATCGAGCAGTGCGGCCCCGGGCACGTGCTGTTCGGCTCCGACTACCCGCACCCCGAAGGCCTGGCCGAGCCGCTCGACTACCTCGACACGCTCCGCGCCGAGGACCTCGACGACGCGACCATCCGCCGGGTGATGAGCGAGAACGGCAACGCGTTGTTCGACGTGAACCTCGCGGCCTGACCAGCAGGGCCGCGTTCCCAAGGGTCGAGACCGGGCGAAAGAAGTGTCGTACCCCGTGTTGTGATGGGTGCATGTTCGACGTTGTCGATCGTCTCGACGGGTTGCGGTGCTGGCCGATGCAACGGCTGGTGGCGCGGCGCGACGAGTTGGTGCGCGAGCAGCGGCGCCTGCGGGTGGAGGAGCTCGCGGTGGTCGCGGTGCTCGACGAACGCGGCCGCATCGACGACACGCTTGCGGGGCGTGATGTCGTGATGGCGTGGCGGCGTGTCGGCACGTTCGGTGCGCGAGACCGTCGAGACCCCCCGGCGTTGGAATCGTTGCCCGCGGTCGCCGCCGCCGCCCACGCGGGGATCTGAGCGCAGAGCAGTTGGGCCCGGTCGTCGCGCTCGCCGACGAGAACACCGATGCGGAGTGGGCTCGGCGGGCGCCGAACGTGACACCGGCGGATCTGGCCCGCCTGGCCCGCACCAAGGTGAAGCCGACGGTGGAAGACGCCCGGGCCCGGCGTGAGGCGCGCAGCCTGCGGATGTGGTGGCAGCACGACACCGCCATGCTGCACCTGCACGGAGCGCTGGCCGATGTCGACGGCGCCCGCTTCGAGGCCACCATCAACCGCTCCAACCTCGCCGCCGTGTGCCGCACCGGCGGCCACCACCGCCTCCTCATCCCCACCGGGAACTGGGCCCTCGTCGGCAACCCCAACCAACCCGACGGCCTCCAACTCGTACCTGTCGACCAACTCACCGCCGAACACGCCGAACAACTCGGACTCCCACCCCCCACGGCACCCGGGAGGGTGTGATTTTTAGGGGTCGAGGCGAGCGGTGGCGGTGCCGCTGACGACGGTGGTGCCGTCCTGGTTCACGGTGGTGATCGACACGTCGGCGTAGTGCTCGCCGCCTTCCTCGCGGACGGCGTCGACCGTGGCGGTCGCGGTGAGGGTGTCGCCCGGCCACACCTGACGCACGAACCGGACGCCGTACTTGGTGAGGCGGCCGTCGCCGAACCAGTCGCTGACGATGCGTCCGGTCATGCCCATCGTGAGCATGCCGTGGGCGAAGATCCCGGGATACCCCACGACCTCGCGCGCGAACTTCTCGTCGCTGTGCAGGGGGTTGTAGTCACCCGACGCACCTGCGTACATCACGATCTGCGTGCGGGTGAGGTCGTCGACGAGGAGCAGCTCCTTGCTGTCGCCGACCTGCAGCGACGCGGCGCTGACGCTCATTTCGGCCCCTCCGTCAGCACCGCGACCGTCCGCGCGGTGATCACGACCTCGTCGTGCAGGTCGAGGTACTCGGTGATCATCTCGGTGAACTTCAGCGTCCCCGAGCGTCCTTCCTTGGTCCACTGCTCACCGATGCGACCCCTGGCGTGCAGGACGTCGCCGACGACCAGGGTGCGGTGGTACTCGTAGCTCTGCTCGGCGTGCAGCGACGTGCCGCCGCCCGAGCCGCCGGTACCGCCGCCGCCGGTGGGAGCGGTGGGAGGCGTGCCGGTCGCGTTGCGCCCGGATCCGAACCACGGCTGGCCCGCCTTCGGCCGCAGGGGATAGTCGGGATCGAACTGGGCGCTCGCGGTCACGAACGTCGGGGGCGCGGGGATCGCGCCGATCTCGGACGCCGCCGCGTACTCGGCATCGGCGTAGACGGGGTTCGGGTCGCCGATGGCGCGGGCGAACATCATCACGTGCCCCGCCTCCACCGGGAAGCGCTCGATGGCCATGTCGGATCTCCTCGGGACGCGGCTGGGCAGGGAGGATCACGCGCGGCGCGTCGGGTTGTCAAACGGCGCGGATCCGGTCAGGTCGTCGACGCCCGGCGGGTGACGACCTCGTCGCGGAGTGCGAGCCGGCGGATCTGTCCGGTCGCGTCCGTGCGGGGGATCCGGTCGAAGGCGACGACGACGCGCGGCTGCTTCGGTGCGATGAGCGTCGGCGCCAGATGGGCACGGAGCTCCTCGACCGTCGGCACCGCGGCACCGGGGTGCGGCACGATCGCCGCGCACACGAGCTCGCCCCACGTCGCGTCGGGCAGGCCGACGACACCCACCTCGGCGACCGCGGGATGGGTGAGGATCGCGGTCTCGACCTCGACCGGCGCGATCCATTCCCCGCCGGCCCGGATGCCCTCCGACCTTCGGCCGACGATCGTGAGGTACCCGTCGGGATCCTGCGTGGCGAGATCCCCGGTGCGGAACCAGCCGTCGGGATCGATCGCGTCGGCCGTCGCGTCCGGGCGGTCGAGATAGAGGGAGAACATCGTCGGTCCCCGCAGCAGCAGCTCGCCGTCGCCCGCGACCGTCGCCTGCACCGCCGGTGGCGGGAGACCGACGCTGCCGGGCCACGCGTAGAGGTCGCCGTCGGTCAGCACGGCGCCCCGCCCGATCTCGGTCGAGCCGTAGGCCACCGAGGTCCAGCAGCCCGGGAAGCGTTCCTTGAGCGCGTCGACGAGGGCGAGGTCGACGCGCGAGGTTCCGGTGAGGACCTCACGCAGCGAGGTGGCGTCGTACGCGTGTCCCTCGTCGAGGATGCGCTGCCATACCGCGGGGATGCAGTAGAGCGTGCTGGCGCGCCAGCGCTCGACCGCGGCGAGCAGCTCGTGGGCATCGGCGGCGCGCGACGAGGTGGACGGGTCGGCCCACCGCCCAGGCGTGCTCCAGGAAGTACCACCCGGCCATGTGGAAGAAGCCGAACATCACGACCTCGCCGCCGGAGCCCGGCGAGCCGTCCTCGGTCTCCCGCGCCACCGCCCGCAGCCAGGCGGCGCGATGCGAGAGGACCGCGCCCTTCGCGACCCCGGTCGATCCGCTGGTCAGGAAGACGGCGCACGGGTCCTCGCCACTCCCCTGACGCGGAGGCACAACCGTGGCCGCGCCCTCGAGCCAGTCGGTCGTCGTGACCACGACCCGCAGCCCGAGCGGCCCCGCCACCTCCCGGGCCTGCTCCTCGCAGGATGGGTGCGTGACCACGAGATCGGGCCGGAGGTACTCGATGGCACCGGCCGCCTCGGTCTCGGTGAACCCGGGGTTGATCGGTGCGAGCGCGGCCCCGACCTTCGACGTTCCGTAGCCGAGCTCGAGCGCAACGAGATCGGTGGGTCCCCACCACACGACGCGGCCGAGGGCGCGGACCCCTTCGCCGGCCAGCCGATGGGCGACCTGGTTCGAATCGCGCGTCGATCTCGGCGAAGGTTCGGTGCTCGTCGCCGAGGGTGGCGGCGGTGCGGGCCGGCGCGACCCGCGCGGCCCGAGCGAGGACGTCGTGGATGCGGACGTCCATGGTCAGCTGGTCAGCACACCGAGCGGGTACGTCGGCGTCATCTGGTCGCGCTGGTACTCGGCGCCCTGGTCGGCAGGGACCGACCATCCCGTGGGGCACATGGTGAGGATCTCGACGAGCGAGAACCCGGCCCCGGCGAGCTGTGACTCGAGCGCCTCGTGCAGGTAGCGGCGGGTGCGGGCGACCGCGTTCGGTCGGTCGACCGCGCCACGCGCCACGTACGCGACGCCGGGAAGCCGCGCGACGATGTCGGCGATGGGGATCGGGTACCCGTGGGTGGCGGGCGCCCGGCCCGAGACGTCGGTCTTGGAGCGTTGGCCGACCGTGGTCGTGGCGGTCATCTGACCACCCGTGTCGCCGAAGACGCCGTTGTCGAGGAGGATGCACGTGATCGACTCCCCGCGTGCGGCGGTGTGCAGCACCTCGGCGAGTCCCTCCGAGACCATGTCGCCGTCGCCCTGGATCGTGTAGACGGCCCGATCCGGGAGCATCCGCTTCACGCCGGTCGCCACCGCCGGCGCGCGGCCGTGGAGGCACTGGAGGAATTCCACGTCGGCGGTCGTGATGATCTGCGTGTAGCAGCCGTGGCCGACCACGCCGATCGATCGGTCGACGAGGTCGAGCTCGTCGAGCACCTCCACCAGCAGCCTCCAGGCGACCGGGTGCCCGCATCCGGAACAGAGGTGGTGTTCGGTGCTCTGCAGGAGGGCGGGCGCGAACGGCGCGACCTTCCGTGCGCCCGACAGCTCCACGGGAACCGGGTCGTTCATCCCTGCACTCCTTCGCTCTCGGCCAGGATGCGCCGGCGCATCTCGTCGACGTCCAGCAGCGCGCCCTGGCGCATGCCCGACTCGTCCTGGCTGACGCCCGCGATCGATCTGACCGGGACCGAGCCGTCGAGCGCGAGCCGCACGTCGTCGACCATCTGTCCGGCGTTCAGCTCGTAGACGAGCACGCACTCACACCCGGAGGCGGCGGCGCGCAACGCGTCGGCCGGGAAGGGCCAGAGCGTGACCGGCCGGAAGGTGCCGAGCGCGTGGCCCTCGGCCCGGAGCTCGTCGACCACGTAGTCGACGAACGGGCCGGTCGTCCCGAACGAGACGATGAGTTGACGCGCGGTGTCGGCGTTGCAGGCGACGTGGCGCGCTTCGACCCCGGCGATCTCGTCGTACTTCGCGGCGACCGTCCGCCAGTGCTGGTCGGGGCCCACCCCCGGCGTGTTGTGCTTGCCCTGGCGCCACGTCCAGATCACCTTGGACCGGCCGGTGCCTCCGCTGCTGCCGTCGAGTGCCCACGGCTTGTCCGGCGCCGGCGGGGCGGCACGGTCGGGATCGCTCTCGATGGTCATCTGCGTCGAGCCGATCAGATGGTCGCCGTACACGATCACCGGTGTGAGCCAACGATCGGCGAGCTCGAACGCCAGGCGCGTGTGAGCGTCCGCCTCCACGACGCTGGCCGGGGCCAGCGTGATGGTCCGGTAGTCGCCCCAGCCCCCGCCGCGGGTGCACTGGAAGTAGTCCTGCTGGCCGCGGCCCATGGTGAACACGACGAGCGGCAGCTCGTTCAGCGCGGCCTCGGCGATCGTCTCCTGCATCAGGGCCACGCCCTGGCCGGTCGAACCGGTCGCGGCGCGGGCACCGGTCGCGGCGGCACCGAGCGCCATGTTGGCCCCCTCGATCTCGGTGTCGGCCTGGATGAAGACGCCGCCGACGGGAGCGAGCGCCTTCCCGAACGCGTCGAGCAGCCCGGTGAAGGGCAGCATCGGGTAGCCGGTGAAGAAGCGGCAGCCGGCGTCGACCGCCGCCCGCGCGATGGCGTCGTATCCTTCGCGCAGCACGAGGGCCATGGTCAGCCCACCCCGTCGGCGCGGTCGAAGCGGTAGACCTCGAACACGAAGTCGGGGCAGACGTCGGCACACGCACGACACCCCGTGCACCCGGGCAGCAGACGCGGCACCACGTAGCCCTTCTCGTTGCGGATCTGGGTCATCTCGAGCACGCCGGGCATGCACACCGGAACGCACAGACCGCAACCCTTGCACCGTTCGAGCTCCATCACGACGGTGCCCCGTTGGCCGTCGTGGCGGTCGGCGGCCACCGCCGGCTCGGTGGTCATGCGGGCAACCCCGCGGCGGCGAACTCCGCGCCCGCGGCGAGCGCGTCGAGATCGGCGCGCAACGCAGCCGTGCGATGGGCGGGCACGAGCTCCGACACCGCCGACGCCAACGACGCCGGCGTCGCGCTGCCGGTGATGGCCGCGAACGCGCCGACGAGCACGAGCCCGGCGGCGACGGGTGCACCGAGCTCCGCAGCGAGCTCCCGGGCCGGCACCCGCACGACCCGCCCGGCGGCGTAGGCCTCGGTCCACGCCCACGCGTCGGTCACCACCAGGGGATCGTCGGAGAGCCGGGGGAGCGCGTCGGCCAGGAAGGCGGGGTGCAGCACGACCGCGGCTTCGAGGCGGGGCACGATCGGCGGCAACCCGACGATGGGGTCGTCGCGGATCACCACGGTCGCCTCGGTACGCCCGCCCCGCATCTCCCCGCCGAAGTAGGAGCTCAGCATGACGTGCCGATCGTCGGCGGCCGCGGCCAGCGCCAGCACCTTGGCGCACAGCTGGATTCCCTGACCGCCGATGCCCGTGATGATGACGTCGCGACGGGGATCGGTTGCGGCGCCGCGTCCGTCACCTCCGACGCGCGTGTGTTGGTCCACGGAGGGGTTCACCGGCGCATCGTCCCACACCGGGGTCCACCGGTCGATCTCGACGGGGTCGGGAATCTGTGATCGGATCCACCGATGAGCGAGACGCGCACCGTGGGACCGGACGACGCCTACTTCTGGGAGGGCGCGGCACAGGACCGTCTCCTGATCCAGCGCTGCACCGAATGCAGCATGCTCCGCCACCCGCCGACGCCCATGTGCGGGGAGTGCGGCGCACTGGTGTGGGACACCGTCGAGGTGTCGGGTCGGGGCCGGGTCTACTCCTGGATGTTCTCGAAGCACCCGAACCGGCCCGACGATCCGCCCCGCGTCGTGATCCTCGTGCAGCTGGACGAAGGGGTGCGGCTGGTCTCGAACCTCGTCGACCCGCCGCACGGGGGGCCGTACGACGATCTCGCCGTCGAGGTCGAGTTCCGCGACGACCGCGGGACCCGCACCCCGTTCTTCCGTGTGACCGGCCCGACCGGTGCGGCGGGATGACCGGCACCATCGTCGCCGGCATCGGCGCGACCGAGTTCAGCAAGGACTCGCGCCGTGGGACCATGCAGCTGGCGGCGGAGGCGTCACGCGCCGCCATCCTCGACGCCGGGCTCACGCCCGCCGCCGTCGACGGGCTCGTGACCTTCACCGTCGACGGCAACGACGAGCTCGAGCTGATGCGCAACCTCGGCATCGGTGAGGTGAATTGGTGGTCGCGGACTCCCGGCGGGGGCGTGGGCGCGTGCGCGACGGTGCAGCACGCGGTCTCGGCTGTCGTCTCCGGCGCGGCGAACGCGGTGCTCGTGTACCGCGCGTTCAACGAACGGTCGGGGTTCCGCTTCGGTCAACCACACCGCGGTCCAGGGACCGCGGCGCCGCTCGACTGGTACTTCAACTTCGGGATCGACACCCCGGCCAAGATGTATGCGCTCTGGTTCCGTCGCTACATGCACGCGTACGGCGTCACCAACGAGGACTTCGGTCGCTACACCGTGTCGGCCCGTCGCTACGCGGCGACCAACCCCAAGGCGTGGTTCTACGAGCGGCCGATCACCCTCGACGACCACCAGGCATCGCGTTGGATCGTCGAGCCGGTGTTGCGCCTCTACGACTGCTGCCAGGAGAGCGACGGCGGGGTGGCGCTGGTCGTCACCCGCGCCGATCGCGCCGTCGACACGCCTCAACCGGTGTCGATCGTCGCGGTCGCCGATGCCCACCACCGCAACGCGAGCATCACCCACAACTACTACCACGACGACCTCGCGACCTATCCCGAAGCCGCGGCCTGCGCGCGCGCCTGCTCTTCGAGCGATCCGGGCTGCGCCCCTCCGACATCGACGTCGCGGCGATCTACGAGAACTTCAGCCCGTTGGTGTTCCTCGTGCTCGAGGCGTACGGCTTCTGCGGACCGGGCGAGGCTGCGGCGTTCGTCGCCGAGGGGAACCTCGACCTCGACGGCGCCCTACCCACCAACACCCACGGCGGCTTGCTGGGTGAGGCCTACATCCACGGCGTGAACAGCATCCAGGAAGCCGTGCGCCAGGTGCGCGGTGTCGCGGTCAACCAGGTGACCGGTGTCGAGCACGCCCTCGTGAGCTCACTCAACAGCGGCCTGGTCCTCGGCAAGGGCGTCGGCTGACCGCTACGTGAGCAGCGCGAGGAGGTTGTCGCGCATGATCTTCTTGATGTCGCTCTCGGGGAGCTTCTGGATGCTGTCGGCGAAGTCGCCGGGCAGGATGTTGCCTTCGGGGTGGGGCCAGTCGGAGCCCATGAGCACGCGGTCCACGCCGATGAGCTCGGTGAGACCGACGACGTCCTCCTCGGGGAACGGGGAGATGTAGATGTGCTCCTTGAACACGTCCGAAGGCAGGTCCTGCATGGTCTGACCGAACGCCTGGATGCGACGCTCGAGCAGCGAGCCGGCGTGGTCGACCATGTGCAACGCGTAGGGCGTCCACTTGCAGCCCAGCTCGATGCTCGCGATCCGCACGTTGGGAAATCGGCCGAACAGGTTGCCCAACACGAGCGCGACGCACAGCTCGAGGATCCCGCGATCGGACATGAGCGCGGCGGACAGAGAGGCGTTGTAGCCGGGGTCGGCCTGCGACTGGCCCCACATCTGGTCGAACGTCTCGCTGTACTTCGTCGTTCCGCCGTACCCGTGGTAGGCGGCGAGGGTGTGGCTCTCGTTCATCAACGACCAGAAGCGGTCCCAGGAGGGATCCGCGGGCGAACGCCCGTTGGCCGGGCCCGGGCGGATGGAGACGGCCTTCGCGCCCTTGCCCAGCACGAACTCGAGCTCGGCGGCGGCGAGCTCCGGATCCAGCATGGGGATGTACGGGGGTGCGTAGAGGCGGTCCTTGTACGCGTACCCCCAGTCCTCCTCGAGCCACAGGTTGAACGCGTGGAACACCTTGTAGGCCATCGGCACGTTGTCGTGCATCAACCCTTCGACGCAGTCACCCAGGGTCGGGAACAGCAGGCACCGCTCGACGTTCTGCTCGTCGAGCATGTCGAGACGCTCGTAGTTCACGCGGTAGCCCGCGGGAATGTGCTCGAGCTGGCCGTAGGCGCCGTACATGTCGTCGACGGGGATGCCCGTCACCCCCGTCGCGCGCTCCTGCAGTTGCTTCAGCCGCTCGTGGAACGCACCCGGCTTGGCGATCGGGTCGAACGTCGGGTTCGGTACCGCGGTGTTGGCCAGCCCGATCATCGTGGAGCCGAACACCAGATACCGGCGCTTGCCCTCGCTCACCCAGCGCACGTAGCGCTTGACGTCCGCGTCGGCGAACCGCAGGAACGCGTCCTCCGCCTCGTAGTAGTGGTTGTCCGCGTCGACGAATCGGTAGTCCACGACACGCTCCTCACGTAGCGGGAATGGCCCTCTCGGCCAGAGAGTATCAACGTTCCGGCGGTGCGCGCCCGAGGGCGCGGGTTCAGCCGACGGTACGCAGGAAGTCCGCGAGGGACGCCGCGACGTGCCCGACCGCGTCGCTGGTGAGGCCGTGGTGCGTCGGCAGGGTGAGCCCGTGGTCCATGACCCGGTCGGCGTTCGGGAGGCCGCCTCCCGGCGCGCGGTGGGCGATGTCGGCGAAGCCGGGCTGGCGCAGGATGTTGCCGGTCCACACCATGCGCGACGGGATGCCCCGCTCGAGCAGGAACGCCTGCATCGCCGAGCGGTCGATGCCTTCGCGAGCAGGAACGGGAACCGCATCCACGTCGTGTCGACCTCGGGCGTCGTCCGCGCCCGCATCACCTGGTCCTCGTGCTGCGCGAGGGCCTCGTCGAGCCGGGCGAAGTTCTGGCGCCGCCGTTCGTTGAACTCCGCGAGCCGCTCGAGCTGCACGTTGCCGTATGCGGCACCGATCTCCGACGGCTCGAAGTTGTACCCGGTGTCCTCGAACAGGAAGACCATGTCGTAGGGCGTGCCGTCGGCCAGCTCGCCGAAGCGGTCGTCGTGACCCTGCTTGCTCCCGAACAGGTAGCGCTCGGAGTGCCGGCCCCACCGCCTCCGCACCAACGTCTGGTCGAACCACTCGGGGTCGTCGACCGCGATCATCCCGCCGTTGCTCGCGGCGGTGATCGAGTGGCCCCGGGCGAAGCTGGTGACGGAGATGTCCGAACGTGTCCCGGTGCGGGTGCCGCGCAGGTGCGAATCGAGCACGTCGCAGCTGTCCTCGACCACCAGCAGGCCGTGCCGGTCGGCGATCGCCCGGATGGCGTCCCAGTCCGGGCAGTTCCCGACCAGGTTGGGCGCGAGGATCGCCTTCGTGCGCGGTCCGATCATCGCTTCGATCTTCGTGACGTCGATCTGCAACGTGTCGGGCTCGACGTCGACGAACGCGGGAACGATGCCGTTGCGCACGAGCGGGGCGATGTCGCTCGAGAACGTGAGCGGCGACGTGATCACCTCGTCGCCCGGCTCGCAGCTGAGCAGGTCGACGGCCAACCACAGCGCGGACGTGCCGCTGTTGACCATCACCGCGTGTTGCTTGGCGAGGAGCTCCGCCCCGCGCCGTTCGAACTCGGCGACCTCGGGCCCGATGGCGAGCCGCCCGGGCGCGCGGATCACGGCGACCACCGCGTCGATCTCGCGCTGGTCGTGCACGGGCCCAGCCTCGGTGACGGTGGGGTAGCGCGGTTCGCTCATGCCTGCTCCCCGCCGGAGACGCGCTGCGCGATGCGTGCCGCGAGCTCCTGCTTCCTGATCTTGCCGGAGTCGAGGAAGGGCAGCTCGGACTTGGCGCACACCCAGATGTGCTTCGGGACCTTGTACGCCGAGAGGTCGGACTTCAACCGGGCGCGCAGCTCCTCGGCGTCGACGACCACGTCAGCACGCGGCACGACCGCGGCGACCACCAACTGGCCGGTGTCGGTCGCCGGGATGCCGGTGACGTAGGCCTCGCTCACGTCTTCGTAGCCCACGAGCACCGCTTCGATCTCGGCAGGGGTCACGTTGGCGCCGCCCGGAGTCTTGATCATCTCGCCGAGGCGACCCTTGAAGTAGAACCAGCCGTCGGCGTCGAAGTGGCCGACGTCGCCGGTGCGGTACCAACCGTCCGGTTCGAACACGTCCTCGCGCTCGCGGCGCTGGAGCCCCTGCATCAAGGAGTACCCGCGGGCCCAGAGCTCGCCGTCCTCACCGGTCGGCAGCTCGGTCCGGGTCTCGGGATCGACCACCTTGTGCTCGACGCCATCGAGCGACTTCCCGAACGTTCCGCGGCGCGACTGGGGCAGGGGGTCGTACTGGTCCCACAGTGTGTGCGAGCTGCACATCTCGGTCATGCCCAGTGACGTCGAGTTCACCGGCGGGGGCCGGCGGTCGGGTGCGACCATGTCCGGCATGCTCGTGCGCACGACCGACGACAGGTCGCGCGTCGCGAACGACGGGTGCGCGGCGATCGTGGTGCCCTGTTGCGGCCAGCCCATGGCGATGGTGGCGCGCTCCTGCTCCATCAGCTCGAGCGCGGTGCCGGCGTCGAACGAGCTCTGGGTGACGAGCGTCGCGCCGAGGTGCAGGGTCGCGAGGAGCGTGGTGACCAGACCACCGATCCAGAAGAACGGCATCGAGGAGAACAGCACGTCGTCGCCGGTCATCGGGTAGCCGGACTGCATGTTGCACGAGTGGCGCACGATTGTGCCCTGCGTGTGGATCGCGCCCTTCGGGTCGGCGGTGCTCCCCGAGCTGTAGACGATGATCGTGGGATCGGCCGGGACCACGCACGCCTCCACCGCCTCGAGGAACGCGTCGTCGATGCCCGCGGCCGCGCCCGACGCGACGATGGCGGCCTCGTCGCCGCGCGCCCACGCCCGGTCGGAGGTACCCCACACGTGGACGGCGCGCAGGAACGGCGCGCCCGCGACGAACAACGGGCCGTCGGCCGACTGCCCGGCGAGGTCCGGGAACGCGGTCTCGAGGCGCTCGAGGTAGTCGTTGTTCAGGAACCGAGGATGGGCGAGCAGGCGCGTGAGGTCTGCGTGGTGCACCATCCACGCCAGCTCCTTGGTCTGCGAGAACGTGTTGAGCGGCACGAAGACCGCGCCGATGCGGGTGATCGCGAACGCGGCGATCGCGTCGTCGACGCTGTTGGGCATGAGGACGCCGACGCGCGACCCCTTGCCGACTCCCTCGGCGAGGAGACCCTTGGCGACTGCCGCCGACCGCGCGTCGGCCTCCGCGTAGGTGAGGCGCTCACCGTTGGCGACCAGGTAGGAATGCGCGCCGAAGCGCGCCGTGGCGCGACGCAGGAGCGTCGACATGGTGGGGGCGAAGTCGGGAAACGGCATGAGCGCCCCTCGTGGTGCGGGGATTCAGGCGGGCCGGAAGACCGGCAGGTGGCGTCCGTCCGACATCGGGAGCCAGGTGAGCCGGACGGCCATCCCGACGGTCACCGAGGCGGGCGGACACTCGACGATGTTGGTCATCATGCGCACCCCTTCGTCGAGGTCGACCAGCGCGACCACGTACGGTCCCTCTTCCTCGACCCGGCCGACGCCCGGGTTCCAATGGATGCTGTACGCGTAGACGGTGGCCGCGCCCGACGTCTCGCGCCACTCGATCGCCGACCCGAGACACCGCGGGCACGTGAGGCGCGGGTACCAGATCGCCACTCCGCACTCTGTGCACCACGGGAGAACGAAGCGATGGTCGCGCGTCGTGTCCCAGAACTCGGCCGATTCGTCAGACACCGGCGGCTCCCGCAGGGTGGTCACCGCGCCGCCTCGGTGCCCAGGACGACGGTGCCGGTCGCCGAGAGCACGCCGCCGCACCCGTGGGCGACCGCGATCTCGGCGCCTGCCACCTGCCGGGGCCCGCACTCGCCGCGCAGCTGCCGGGCCGCCTCGACCAGCAGGAACATGCCGTACTGGCCGGGATGCGTGTACGAGAGGCCGCCGCCGTTCGTGTTCATCGCCAGTGCGCCGTCGGGTCCGAGCTTGCCGTCCTCCACGAACGCGCCCCCCTCGCCCTTCTGGCAGAAGCCGAGGTCTTCGAGGTGGAGCAGCGCGGTGATCGTGAACGAGTCGTAGCCCATCAGGACGTCGACGTCGTCGGCGGTGATGCCGGCGTGCGCGAAGGCAGCGGGGCCGGAGATCGCGCCCGGCGTCACGGTGAGATCGGGCATCTGCGAGATGACCCAGTGGTCGAGCCCCGTGGCCGCGCCGAGGACGTACACCGGTGGGCGGGCGAGGTCGCGCGCGCGTTCGGCCGACGTCATCACGTACGCGCCCGCGCCGTCGGTGACGAGGCAGCAGTCGAGTTGGTGGAGCGGCGACGCGATGATGGGCGACGCGAGCACGTCGGCGACGGTGATGGGATCGCGGTACCGGGCCCGCGGGTTCATCGCCGCCCACCGCCGGGTGTCGACCGCGATCTGCGCGAGCTGTTCCGGTGTCGTGCCGTACTGCGCCATGTGCCGGCTCGCCGCGAGCGCGTACGACGTCATCGGCATGCGAGGGCCGTAGGGCGTCTCCCACTCGCCGGCCACGTCGGGACCCATGGGGCCGAACGACGGCGCGAGCGAACCGAGGCGGCGGTCCTGTCGTGGCGTCGACGCGTAGACGCCGACGACGACCTCGCACAGGCCGGCGGCGATGGCGGCGGCGGCGTGCTCGACGTGGACCTCGAAGCTCGACCCGCCGACGAACGTGCCTTCGACGAACCGCGGGTGGAGGTCGAGGTACTCGGCGATCCCGGTGGCGAGGCCCGAACAGCAGATGCCGTCGACGTCGGCGAGCGCGAGCCCAGCGTCGGCGAGCGCCTCACGGATCATCGCCGCCTCGAGCACGCGGCCGCGCTGGTCGAGCTCACCCGTCGGCGACGCGGCGTCGGCGACGCCCACGATCGCCGCCGCACCCCGTAGCGTTCCCGAGCTCATCGTCCCCCTCACGCGACCTGGAACAAGAGTGCTGTTCTCCGCGGACGACGCCGAGAATCTCGTGGAGTGTAGCCCTGCCTCTTCCCGGCCGGCCGGGGTCCGCGCTCTAGCGTGGGACCGATGAGCGGTGCGCGGCTTGCGGTGGATGCTTCGACCCCGGTCGACGAATGTGTGCTCCGGGTCGAGCGCTGGGTCGAGGAGCACGTGCCCGCCGAGTGGCGCGATGCGGCCGCCCGCGGCGGCAATTCGGCGATTCGCGAGGTGCGCAGCCGGGCGCAGTACGAGGCGTGGTACCCGGTGTTCGGCGGGTCCGGGCTGGTGATGCCGACGTGGGCCCCCGCGTTCGGAGGCCTCGGCGTCACGCCGGAGACCGCGACCGCCATGCGCGCGGTGCTGGCGCCGTACAACCTCCGTGCCCTCAACCCGCTCGGGCTCAACAACACCGCGGCGGCGTTGTTCGCCTACGGCACCGACGAACAGAAGCTGCGGTTCCTCGGTCCGATCGTGCGCAACGAGGAGAAGTGGTGCCAGCTCTTCAGCGAGCCCGGCGCCGGTTCCGACCTCGCGTCGCTGGCCACGAAAGCGGTCCGCGACGGCGACGAGTGGATCGTGAGCGGTCAGAAGGTGTGGACCACGTGGGCGCAGGACGCCGACTTCGCGATCCTCCTCGCCCGCACCGATCCGAGCCGCCCGAAGAACAAGGGCATCACGTACCTCCTCGTCGACATGCACGCACCCGGCATCGACGTCCGACCGCTGCGCCACATCAGCGGTGAGATCGAGTTCAACGAGGTGTTCCTCGACCAGACGCGCGTGCCCGACTTCCAGCGCCTCGGCGACGTGAACGACGGCTGGCGCGTCGCCGGGGCGACGTTGTCGAGCGAGCGGCAGATGGTCGCGGGCGCCGGTTCCGGCGGGAGCGGCCGGGTCGGCGGTTCCGGCGTCGACCGCCTGCTGCAACTGGCGCGCAAGCAGGGGCTGGGCGACGATCCCATCGTCCGCCAGCGGCTCGCCGCGCTGTGGAGCGAAGAGCGCATCCGGGCGTGGACGAACCAACGGGTCGCCTCCAACCTCGCGGCCGGCCAGACACCCGGTCCTGCTGCGTCGATCGGCAAGGTCCACCAGGCCGGACTCAACCAGCGCGTGCAGTCCGCCGCGGTGGAGTTGCTCGGCGCGGGCGCGATGGCGTGGGACGTCGACGGTGTCAACGATCAACACGACAGCGACGCCTACCACGACTCCTTGCCGTTCGAGGTCGGCGGCATGTTGCGCAGCCGCGCCAACACCATCGAGGGCGGCACCACCGAGGTGAACAAGAACATCCTCGGCGAGCGGGTGCTCGGCCTCCCGCGTGAGCCCGACGCGTGGTTGGGCAAGCCGTGGAGCGAGATCCCGCGTTCGTGATGCTCAGCGCGTCCCCGCGAGCGTGTCGAGCGCCAGCAGCTCCCTGAGGTTCCCGCCCATCACCTGTTCGACGACCGGCTGCGGCAGCCCCGACAGCTCGTCGACGAACTCGAGCGGGTCGGCGAGACCCTCGGGGTGCGGGAAGTCGGAGCCGAAGAGCACGCGGTCGGCGCCGAGCGTATCGACCAGGTAGCCCATGTCGTCCTCGTGGAACGGGTTGATCCACACGTGGCGCCGGAGGGTGTCGCTCGGGTGCTCGTCGAAGCGCCCCGGCATCTTCTTGTACACACGGTCGAAGCAGTCGAGCAGGCGCGGTACCCACTCGCCGCCGTTCTCGACCACGCCGATGCGTAGATTCGGGAAGCGCGCGAAGAGCCCGTGCGCGACGAACGCGGCAAGCGTGTCGAAGATGTGGCGGCTCTCCTCGTAGAGGAACGAGCGGAACAGCGTCTGGTTGAAGCCCTGGAACTCGTCGCGGCCGCCTTCCCAGTCGGTCGCGTAGCGGTCGTACCCGGAGTCGGCGTTGTGCATCATCACGGAGATGCCGGCGTCCCCGCACAGCTGCCAGAACGGATCGAACTCGGGGAGCGCGGGGGAGAGCGAGGAGCCGTCGGGCTGGGGCACCGGCGCGGGACGGATGAGCACGGTCTTGGCGCCGTGGTCGAGGCACCACTCGAGCTCGGTCACCGCGCGGCGGACGTCGGGGAGCGTCACGACGGGCGTCGGGATGATCCGGCCCTCGTAGTCGAACGTCCAGTCCTCGAGCAGCCACTCGTTGTACGCGTGCACGACCGCGTGCGTCAGGTCGAGGTCGGACTTCATGTGCTCCTCGAGCATCCCCGCGGTGGTCGGGAACAGCACGCAGCCGTCGACGCCCTGCTCGTCCATCAGCTGGAGTCGCAGGTCCGGTCGGCGGAACGCCTCCGGGCACCGGATCGGCTCGGCCAGCGCGCGCAGGCTCTTGCCCTCGGGGTTGTTGCCGCGGAAGTACTCGGTCCACGCGCCCGGTGTCGGGATCACGACGTACGTCGGGTTGGGGATGGTCTCGGTGATCTTGCCGAGGATCTCGAGCTTGTCGCGCCCGTTCACGTCGACGAACCGGATCGCGCCGTCGTACTGCTTCGGGAGGTGGCGCGTGTACGAGTCCACCGCCTCGTACATGTGGTTGTCGGCATCCCAGATCTCGTAGCCGAGCTTGCTGGACATCGGTGACCTCCTGGGTCAGCGCGCGACGCGCGCCTGCAGATCCTGCTTCCGCACCTTGCCGACGTGGCCCGCCCCCCGTCCGCCGCGCTCGAGGAGCCCCCACACGGTCGCCGGGTATTCCGGGATCGTCTCCACCAGGCGCCGACCGTAACATGGTTCTCCGTATCCGGGGCCCGGACTCTCGGGGCCGGGCCGGCGGGGAAGGGGACCGATCGAGGTGGGGACGAGCGAGCACCTGACCGACCGCGCCCGGGCCCGCGTGGCCGCCCGCGCCCCCGGCTATCGCGCCGCCGGCCTCTGGCAGACCGAGCCCGTCGACCTCGTCGCCGACGCCGCCGCGCGCGACCCGCAGCGCACTGCGCTGGTCGAGCGGGGCCGCGCCCTCACGTACCGCGAGCTGCACGCCGCGGTCGACGGCGCGGTCGCCGCGCTCGCGGCGCAGGGTGTCGGCCCGGGTGACGCGGTGCTCCTCCTCGTCGGCAACGACGTCCCCTCGGCGGTCGCCGTCCACGCCGCACTGCGGCTGGGCGCGCTCACGATGGTCGCGCCGGTGAGCGCGGGCCGCGCCCAGGTCGACGACATCGTGGCGATGACGACGCCGGCGCTCGTGCTCGCGCCCGAGTCGTTGCTGCCCGAGGCCGACGACGAGGCCTCCGTGCGCTGGGTGCCGATCGGGGTCGTCGGCGATTCCGCGCCGATCACCGACGCGCCGCCGTCACCCCGCGATCCCGACGAACCGTCGGTGGTGATCTTCACGTCCGGTACGACGTCGCGACCCAAGGGCGTCGTCCATTCACTGAGCACGTTGCTGGTCGCGACCCGCAACTACATCGACGCCGCGTGCCTGACCGCGGCGGACAACCTCTTCGTCATCAGCCCGCTCGCGTCGATCACGGGGATGATGCAGGTCATCACGCTGTCGCCGATGCTCGGCGCGCAGCTCACGATCGAGTCGCGCTTCGAGGACGCGGCCACGTTCGACCTTCTGATGGAGACCGGCGGCACCTTCTTCGGCGGTCCCGATCTCCTGCTCGACCGCGTCCTCGACCAGGCCGCGTCCCGCGGCATCACCGAGGTGCCGATCACCGCGGTCTACCTCGGGGGCTCGATGCTCGATCCCCGCATCCTCGACCGCGCCGAGCGCGAGTACGGGATCGTGGTGCTGCGGGCGTACGGGTCGTCGGAGGCGCCGATCAGCACCGGCGGCGCCCGCGGCGAGTCGCAGGCGGTGCGTCTCGCCGACGACGGGCGCCCGCTCGGCGGGGTCGAGGTCCGCATCGGGTCGTCGACCGACCCGGCCGAGTGCTGCATCGGCGGCGCCCACCTGTTCCTGGGCTACGTCGACCCCGACGACGACGCCGGCGCGTTCGACGGCGAGTGGTTCTGCACGGGTGACCTCGCCGAGCTGCGCGACGGCCGGTTGAAGATCGTCGGTCGGATCAAGGACATCGTGATCCGCAACGGCCTGAAGATCCCGATCAGCGAGGTCGACGGCATGGTGGGCGCGTTGCCCGGGGTCGCGCAGTGCGCGGGCTACGGCGTCGCCGACGACACGACCGGCGAGCGTCTCGCCATCGCTGTGCGCCCGTCGAGCGGTGCGACCCTGGCCTTCGAAGCCATGGTCGCGGGCCTCGTCGCCGCGGGCGCGGCGAAGTGGAAGATCCCCGAGGAGCTGGTGCTCTGGGACGACGAGCTCCCGATGACCGCGTCGGGCAAGGTCGTGCGCAACCGGCTCGAGGAGCTCGGCGCGGGGCGTCCGCGCGAGGTGGCCGCCCGCCTGCGGTGACGGGCGCTACCGGCGGATCACGCCTACCACCTGATGACGAAGGCTCCGGTGTCCTCGATCTCGCCGATGCGCGCCGCGATCATCTCCGCGCTCAGGTCGGCATCGGTGATCCCGGTCGTCATGCCGAGGAACAGGCGCGAGACGCGGCCACCGCCGACGGAGTAGGCCTGCCCGGTGATCTCGCACGACTCGTGGCAGAGGTAGGCGACCAACGGCGAGATCAGCTCGGGCCGCATGTTCTCGTCCATCTGCGACTGCGTCATGCGGGTGTACGCGATCGGTGCGATCGCGTTGGCCTTCACGTTGTTGCGCGCGCCCTCGATCGACAGCACCCGCGTGAGCCCCATCAGCCCCGCCTTGGCCGCGCCGTAGTTCGATTGCCCGAAGTTGCCGAACAGCCCCGAGCCGGAGCTGGTGTTCACGATGCGCCCGTAGTTCTGCTCGCGCATCAGCGGCCAGGCGCCGCGCAGCACGTTGAACGCACCCTTGAGGTGGACGTCGATCACCGCGTCGAGCGACTCCGGCGTGACGTTCTTGAACGCGGCGTCCCGCAGGATGCCCGCGTTGTTCACGACGATGTCGACGCGGCCGAACGCGTCGAGCGCGCCCTGCACGATCGCCGCGCCCCCCTCGGGCGTCGCCACCGAGTCCGCGTTGGCGACCGCGTCACCACCGGCCTCGGTGATCTCGGCCACGACCGCCTCGGCCGCCGCCGTCGATCCACCGGTGCCGTCCACGGCACCGCCGATGTCGTTCACGACGACGCGCGCACCGCGGCGGGCCAGCTCGAGCGCGTGGCTCCGGCCCAGGCCGCCGCCGCTGCCGGTGACGATCGCGACCCGTCCGTCGAACGTGAGCGGGCCGTCGAAGCTGAGTGGGTCCATGGCGGGGGAGATTACGTGGCGCGCCCGCGGGTGGGCGCTGGTCGGCGTGGCGGGAGGCGGTTTCCCGTCTCCCGGGAGCGCGTTCCCCATCATCACTAGAGTTTCGCCCCGAACTGGGAGAACGAGCAGCCCGCCAACGAAGAGGACGTCGAATCGTGGCCGAGACCGACGCGGGGGGGACCACCGCCAAGAAGCCCGCGGGCCGGAAACGGGCGAAGGGCGCGGCGGCGGACGACGACCAGCTGACCGGCTGGCAGCAGCGGGCGCTCGACCGCTCGCTGGTCGAGGCGAAGCGGCGCGCGCTGAACAAGAGCAACGGGTTCGTCCGGGCCGCGATGCAGCTGCTCGAGGAGACGGGCGGGCTCGAGTTCACCGTCCAGGACGTCGTCGACCGGTCCAAGCTCTCGTTGCGGAGCTTCTACCAGACCTTCGCCAGCAAGGACGACCTCATGCTGGCCCTGTTCGAGGAGTACATCGCCACCGCGGCGCTGTGGTTGCGCGGCGTCATGTCCGAGCAGGACGATCCGATCGAGCAGATCCGGGTGTTCCTCACCAGCCGGTGGTCGGGCCCGCTGCGTCCCGAGGTCACTCGCGCCCTCTCCCTGTTCAGCATGTCCCTCGCGGCGACCCGCCCGTCCGAGCTCGCCCGCGCGCTCGAACCCGAGATGGTCGTCGTCCTCGAGGCGGTCGAACGGGGGATCGCGTCGGGCCAGGTGCGTGACGACATCGGGAGCCGGCGGCTGGCGGAGATCCTCCTGCACACCGCCAACGCCGCGGTCAACACCACGATCCTGCGCACCGGCAGCGAGTCGCCGGACGACGTGTGGGCGTTCTGTCTCGGCGGTCTGCGCGCGCGCAGGACTGACCCGCACGCCAGACGCGCCGGAACACCGCGGTCGCGGTGACGACGGTCCGGCCACCGTTGCCTCCGGAGACGGTGCGTGTCGGATCACCGTTCCGACGCCGGGGCTAGTCTGCGCCCCGCATGGAGGTCTGGGAGCTCATCGCGCGCGAAAGCATCCGCGACTGCATCGCGCGCTGGAACTCCAACGGTGACGCGGGCCGCTTCGCCGACATGGTGATGGTGCTCGCGCCGGATGTCGAGTTCCAGGCGACGGGCTCGGCGACGATCCACGGTCGTGACGGCGTGCTGGCGTTCCTCGGTGGCGTGGGTGACGAGAAGGCACCGGCGCGCGTGGCGACCGGCCGGTACCTGCCTCCGGGCGGGCGGCCGTCGATCCGCCACTACACGAGCACGATCCAGATCGACCTGAGCTCGGAGACCAGCGCGCGCGTGCGCTCCTACTACGCGGTGCTCTCGACGTTCGGCCTCGACCACTGGGGTCGCTACCTCGACGAGTTCGGGGTCGTCGACGGCGAGTGGCTGATCACGAAGCGCACGGTGACCACCGAGGGCGTCGACCCCGACGGCTGGGCCGCGGTGATCGTGGCCGCGCACCCCGACCCGCCGGCATGAGCGCGCCGCCGCCGATCACGAGCACGACGCTCGGCGACCTGTTCGAGGAGATCGGGACGCGGGAGCCTGACGCGCTGGCGTACGTCGACGGCGACCAACGGCTCACCTACGGCCAGTGGCTGGCCGGCGCGGACTCGCTCGCCGCGGAGCTGCGCGCCCGCGGGGTCGGCCCGGGCGACGTGGTGGCGTTCTCGATGGCATCCTGCGTCGACTACGCGGTCGCCTACGCCGCGTGCACCCGCCTGGGCGCGGTCGCCACGGGGATCAACACGCGCCTCGGTCCCGGCGAGGTCGCCGCCATCCTGCAACGCTGCGAGCCCGCCGCGCTGCTGCACGAGGCGGCGAGCTTCGCCATCCCGCCCGATGCGCCGACGCCACCGGTGATGATGTCGAGGGCCGAGGTCGCGGATGCGTGGCAGGCGGGCACCGCGTTCCCGGACCGGCCGCACCGCGAACCGGACGACCCGGTCTGCATCGTGTGGACCAGCGGCACCACCGGGCTGCCGAAGGGTGCGTGGTTCGACCACCGCGCGCTCGAGGCGTCGGCCCGGTTGAGCGACATCCTCAGCGCGTACCACGACGTGCGCCTGATGCCGGTGCCGTTCGCGCACGCGGGGTACATGAACAAGCTCTGGGATCAGGTCGAGTTCGTCATCAACTGCGTGCTCACCGCGACGCCGTGGACCGCGGAGTCGATGCTCGAGCAGATGATCACCGAGCACGCGACGATGGGGTGGGGGGTCCCGACGCAGTGGTCGAAGCTCGTCGACCTCCCCCAGCTCGCCGACGCCGACCTGTCGGCGCTGCGGTTGTGCTCGACCGGCTCGGCGCCGGTGACGCCCGAGCTCGCCGAGAAGATGCGCACGCGCCTCGGGTGCCCGATCGTCGTGCGCTACGCGTGCACCGAGTCGTCGTCGATCACCGGCACCCGGCCCGACGACCCGCCCGAGGTGCTGTTGCACACGGTCGGTCGGCCGCAGGAGGGCATCGAGCTGAAGCTGGTCGACGACGCGGGGGCCGAGGTCCCCCGCGGCGACGTCGGCGTGGTCACGCTGCGCTCACCGTGCAGCATGCGGGGCTACTGGAACGACCCGGACAAGACCGCGGAGACCCTGTCGCCCGACGGCTGGATCACCACCAGCGACCTCGGGCTCATCGACGCGGACGGCAACCTCGTCCTGCGCGGTCGCACCAGCGAGATGTACATCCGCGGCGGCTACAACATCCACCCACTCGAGGTCGAGCGCGTCCTCTCCGACCACCCGCTCGTCGGCCGCATCGCCATCGTCGGGGTGCCTGCTCCCGTGATCGGCGAGATCGGCGTGGCGTTCGTGGAGCCGGCCGACCCCGCGCACCCGCCGACCATCGAGGATCTCCGCGCGTTCTCCCGCGAGCGGCTCGCCGACTACAAGGCGCCCGATCAGGTGGAGATCGTCGACGAGCTCCCGATGACGTCGATGCTCAAGATCGACAAGCGCGCCCTCGCCGCCCGGCTCGCGGCCGATCAGACCGCCTGAGCGCGGAACTTCGGGATCACCTGCTCGCCGAAGATCCGGATCGTCTCCAGCTGCTGGTCCTGAGTGAGCGTGCCCATCTGGATGAGGCACATCACGTTGTCGACCCCCGCGTCCCGGAGGCGTTGCACGTAGTCGATCGCGGTCGCGGCGTCGCCGAGCGCGTGATCGGTGTTGTACATGGACGACGCCGCGGTCGGTGGCGCGTCGCCGCGCGCCATCGCGGCCTTGGCCAACGCGAGGTGCTCCTGCATGAACGCGGCGTTGTCGACCGTGGCGGTGCCGCGCGTCGGCGCCACACCGTTCGGCGCCGACCAGTGCGTGATGGCCTCGGCGAAGAAGCGCAACGCCCGGCAGCCGATACGGAACGCCTCCTCGCGGTCGTCCATGAGGAACGTCGGGCACAGCGCGACGAACTCGTCGTTGATCATCCCCGGTGACACGACCGCGTCGGGATCGCGCTGGGCGCGCTCGTCGTCGAACATGCGCCGCATCTCGCCGATGACCTCGGGGCCGCCGAACCCGAGCACCATCGGCCCGACGCCGTAGCGCGCCGCCTTGCGCACGGTCTCGGGGTTGGTGCACGCCAGGAAGAGCGGCGGGTGGGGGAGCTGGACCGGACGGGGGACGACCGTGTGCGGTGGACGGTTCGGCGGGTGCTGGATCTTCAGCAGGTCGGAATCCCACTGGATGGTGTCCTCGCGCCAGCAGTGCCCGATGAACCGGAGCGCCTCCTCCACCTGCGGCGCGGTGAGCTCGGGGTCGACGCCGCAGAGCGACATCTCCTGCGCGGTGCCACCGCGCGCCGCACCGAGGTTGAGGCGGCCGTCAGAGATGATGTCGAGCATGGCCGCGCGTTCCGCGACGCGCACCGGGTGGTTGTACCCGAACGGCATGCACACGGCGGCGTGGCCCACGCGGATGCGCGACGTCTTCGCTGCCACCGCGGTGAGGAAGATCTCCGGTGCGCTCATGTGCGAGTACTCGATGAGCGAGTGGTGCTCGACCGCCCACACGCCGTCGAAGCCCATCTCCTCGGCGTAGACCGCCTGCTCGACGCAGTCCCGGATCGCCTGCCGCTCGACGTCGGGGGTGCCGAACTCGACCTGGGCCTCGAAGATCATCGAGAACTTCATAGCGGCTGCTCCTCGCCTGGCGATCCGGGCGAACGTACTCCGGCCCGGCCCACGCGCACACGGCGACGCGCCCACGGCCGTCGCCTTGCGCTCCCCGGGCCGAGAGTGCCATTCTCGCCAAAGAAGCATCAGCCTCTTGCGGAGGTCCCGGTGGGTCACGCGTGCACGGGCAAGGTCGCCGTCGTCACCGGGGCGAGCCGCGGCATCGGCCGGGGGATCGCGCAACGCCTGGCGGCCGAGGGCGCGCGCGTCGCGGTCGCCGCCCGCACGCTGCGCCCGGGCGAGGGCACGTACGCCGGATCGCTGGAGGAGACCGTCGACGGGATCGTCGCCGCGGGAGGCGAGGCCGTGCCCGTCGTCGCCGACCTCGCCGATGTGAGCGCCGACCGGAGCGCGGTCATCCGCCGGGCCGAGGCCGCGTTCGGCGCGCCGGTGGAGATCCTGGTGAACAACGCCGCCGCGGCCCGGCACTTCGAGCTCCGCTTCGAGGGCATGCACGCGGCCGCGTTCCGCGAGCAGGTCGAGGTGAACGTCTGGGCCGGGTGGGACCTCGCGCTGGCGGCGCTCCCGGGCATGCGCACGCTCGGGCGCGGGTGGGTGCTGAACATCTCGTCGCAGGGCGCGGCGCCCAAGGTCGGGCCGCCGTACCGGGCGATCCCCATGGTCGGTGCGCAGTGCCTCTACGGAGGCACCAAGGCGATGCTCGACCGGTTGACGACCGGTGCGGCGATGGAGCTGTACGACGACGGGATCGCGGTCAACGCGCTCGCCCCCGAGGCCGCGGTCGCCACCGAGAACGCGACGACCGTCGCCGCCATCCGCGACGACCACTCGGAGCCGATGGAGACGATGGCCGAAGCCGCGCTCGCCCTGTGCGTGGGTGACCCGAAGGAGCTCACCGGCCGGGTGACGTCCAGCCTCTCGCTCATCGTCGAGCGCAACCTCCCCGTCCACACGCTCGACGGCCGGAGCCTCGTCGCCGGCTGGCAACCCGACGAGATCGACCGCGCCCGCCTCGTGCGGCCCTACCTCAGCGCGTTCGCCCCGTGAACGTGTCGCGACCGATCCGATAGGTTCCGATGCCCATGTCCTCCCATCCGTTCCACGAGGTCGCGATCTCCGGGGTTTTCAACACCGAGCAGGCCCGCGTGCTCGAGGGCGAGAACTCGATGTCGATCTCCTTCAAGGCCGCGTTCGGCGCGCTTGCCGACGCCGGGCTCGGCGTACGCGACATCGACGGCGTCGTCGGCCAGTTCGCCAACGACTTCGTGTACCAGGGCCGCCTCTCACCCGCATGGGTGTCGTCATCGTGGCAGGGCGTCCCGGCGGTGCTGCACGCGGCGATGGCGATCGCCACGGGGATGGCGACGAACGTGCTGATCATCGGAGGTGCCGCCGGCGTCTACGTCGACCGGGCGTCGACTGCGCCGTGGACCCGGCCGAGCAGCGAATTCGTGGCGCCGTTCGGGATGTTCACCGCGGCCGAGTTCGCGCTGGTCGCGCGCCGACACATGCACGTGTACGGGACGAAGCCGGACGCGCTGGCCACCGTCGCGGCGACCATTCGCAACAACGGCAGTGTGAACCCCGAGGCGATCTACTTCGCACGTGGACCGTTCACATCCCAGGACATCCTCGACAGTCGCATGGTCGCCGATCCGTTCCACCTCCTCGACTGCGCGACCGCGTCGGAAGGTGGCTGCGCGCTGGTGCTGACCCGGGCCGATGCCGCGCTCGACGCACCACGGCCGCCGGTCTACGTCCTCGGGGGCGACAGCGACAGTGGTGGCACCGCGTACCGGAACCCTCCGACGTGGGAGCTGGGCGGGTTCCGCCGCGGCGACCTCGTCAACGGCACGGTCGGGCGGCGGGCGGCCGAGCACGCGTTCGCGGCGGCGGGGCTCGGCCCGACCGACGTCGACGTCTGCGAGTTCTACGATCCCTTCTCCTTCGAGATCATCCGCCAGTTCGAGGCGTTCGGCTTCTGCGGCGAGGGCGAAGGCGGTGACTTCGTGATGGGGGGCACCATCGAGGCCGGCGGTCAGTACCCGATCACCACCGACGGCGGGCTGATGTCGTACAGCCACGCCGGGGCATCGGCGCAGATGCTGCAGCGCGTGATCCGGAGTGTGGAGCAGCTCCGGGGAGCCTGTCCGACGATGCAGGTCGAGGGCGCGGAGGTCGCGATGTGTTCCAACGGGGGCTCGGGTGCCTTGTTCAACGACGTGATGCTGTTGGGAGTTGGTCGACCATGACGATTCTGGAGCCACAGTCCGGCGCCATCCCGAAGCCGACGCCGGGTCCGTTGACCCAGCCGTACTGGGACGGCTGCGCGCGGCACGAGCTGCTCTTCCAGCGCTGTGGCGCGTGCGGCCTGGCCACGCACACGCCCGCGTACCTGTGCGCGCACTGCACGGCGCAGGACCTCACCTGGGAGCAGAGCGCGGGGACCGGCGCGATCTACAGCTGGACCACCGTCTGGCGCCCACAGATCCCCGCGTTCCACACGCCCTACGCCGCGATCATCGTCGACATGGACGAGGGGTGGCAGATCCTCTCGAACCTGATCGGCTGCCCGATCGACGACGTCGAGATCGGACTCCGGGTCGAGGTCGACTTCCACGAGATCGAGGGCGGCTTCACCCTGCCGTACTTCCGCCCCTCGTCGACTCCCTGAGCTGACGGGCTGGCGGCGTGGAGCACGGCCTGTCGGACCTCCGGGTCGTCGATCTGAGCTCGGGGATCCCCGGCGCGTACTGCTGCCGGCTGCTCGCCGACGCCGGCGCCGACGTCGTCAAGGTCGAACCGCCCGAGGGCGACCCGTGGCGAGCGTGGTCGTCGGGGGGCGCCGACATCACCGTCGACGAGGGCGGCGCGCTGTTCCAGTTCCTGCACCACGGCGTGCGTTCGGTGGTCGCCCGGCTGGAGGACCCCGAGGTGGTGGCGTTGCTGGCGGGCGCCGACGTGGTCGTCGACTGCTTCTCGGCCACGGACGTCGATCCGCAGCCGGTGCTCGACGCGAACCCTGGCCTCGTGGTGTGCTCGATCACGCCGTACGGGCGCACCGGTCCGTACGCCGACCGTCCGACCAGCGAGTTCATCGTGCAGGCGGAGTCCGGTGGCCTCGTGGGTCGCGGCTCGGTGCGCAGCGTGCCCTTCCAGGCCGGTGGCCGCACGAGCGAGTGGTTGGCCGGCACCTTCTCGGCGATGGCGGTCGCCGCCGCGGTGCGCCGCGCGCGGAGGACCGGGCGCGGTGACCACATCGACTTCTCGATCGCCGAGGTCATGACCATCGCCGCGAGCAGCTACGCGGACTACATCCACGCGCTGCTCGGCCGCCCACCCGTCGTCGGCGCGCGCCGGACCATCGAGACGCCGTCGGTCGAGCCGACCCTCGACGGGTACGTCGGGTTCTGCACGAACAGTCGCCAGCAGTTCCACAGCTTCCTGCTGCTCATCGACCGCGCCGATCTCGTCGACGGCGACCCGTGGAGCAACCAGATGGACCGCCAGAAGGGGTGGGACGAGTGGAACGACATCGTCCACGCCTGGACCACCCAGCACGCGACCGCCGACATCGTGCGCATGGCGAGTGAGCTGCGCATCCCCGTCGCCCCCGTCCACAGCGGGGAGAACATCCTCGACTGCGATCACTTCCAAGCGCGGCACGTGTTCGTCGACGACGCGACGAAGTCGTTCAAGATGCCGCGCCGACCCTGGCGTATGGACGACGAGGATCCACCCCCGCCGCGCCCGGCGCCGCGGCTCGGCGAGCACACCGGCACCATCGAGCCGCACACCCGCGCCGCCGCGACGACGGTGGGTCCCGACGAACTGCCCCTCGCCGGCGTCCGCGTGCTCGACCTCACCGCGTGGTGGGCGGGCCCGATCGCCGCCGGCGCGCTCGCCGCGCTCGGCGCCGACGTGATCCACGTGGAATCGATCAGCCGCATCGACGGCATGCGCGCGACGGGCGCGACGACCGGCATGGACGGCGCGTGGTGGGAGCGGAGCGCGCACTACCTCTGCTCCAACACGAACAAGCGCAACCTCACCCTCGACCTCGGCACCGAGGAGGGCCTGGCGCTGCTCCGGGACCTCATCGCCGAGAGCGACGCCGTGCTCGAGAACTTCTCGCCTCGGGTGCTGGGGAACTTCGGGCTCGGGCGGGAGCAGGTCCACGCGCTCGAACCCGCGGTGCCTCCTGGTCCGGATGCCGGCGTTCGGCCTTTCCGGCCCGTGGCGCGACAACGTCGGGTTCGCGCAGACGATGGAACAGGTCACCGGCATGGCCTGGATCACCGGGCATCGCGACGACCAGCCCCGGATCCAGCAGGGCCCGAGTGACCCCAACGTGGGGATGCACGCCGCGTTCGCGCTGATCGTCGGGCTGGCCGAACGTGACGCGACCGGCCGAGGCAGCCTGCTCGAGGTCACCATGGTCGAAGGCGCGTTGAACGCGGCGTGCGAGCTCGTCCTGGAGAAGACGGCGTACGGCAACCTGCTCGAACGCGAGGGGAACCGCAGCCCCAACGTCGCGCCGCAGGGGCTCTACCGGGCGCGGGGCGAGGAGCAGTGGCTGGCGGTCTCGGTCACCACCGACGCCGAGTGGGCCGGTCTGGTGAAGGCGATCGGATCGCCGGCGTGGGCGGCCGATCCGGAGCTCGCGACGTACGCGGGCCGTCGGGCGCGTCACGACGAGCTCGACGATCGCCTGTCGGCCTGGAGCGGGAGCATGACGTCGACGAGGCCGCCGAGCTGTTCGTCGCCCACGGTGTGCCGGCGGCCGTCGGTCGCGACCCGCGCCTCATGGACGAGCATCCCCAGCTCCAGGCACGCGGCTTCTACGAGGAGATCGACCATCCGGTCGTCGGGCGCATGGCGACGCCGACGTGGCCGTTCCGGTTCGCGTCGGTCGACCGCTGGTTGCGCACGCCGGCGCCGACGCTCGGCCAGCACAACCACGACATCCTGGTCGACGACCTGGGCATCGACGAAGCCCGGTACCGCGAGCTCGAGAACACCCAGATCATCGGCGACCGCCCCCAGGGCGTGTGAGCCGGGAACGGAGTCCGCAATGACCGCGACCCTCGACGACCAGGTTCGGCTCGCGGAGGCCAGCTGGTTCATGGAGTACCCGTACGACGTCTACGCGCGTTGCCGGCGCGAGGCGCCGGTGTATTGGTCCGAGCGCGATGGGCTCTGGGCGATCTCGAAGTACGAGGACGTCCGCATGATCTCCAAGAGCCCTGATCTGTTCGCGAACGGCTACCACATCCACGTGATCGGGGCCGCCGAGCAGGACGACGGCCGACCGAACGACGACGGGTCGACGATGCCGCGGCGCGCCGAGCTCCGGCGCGTCGCGGCGATGGGTCCGCTCCAGACCGACAACCTCGTGATGGCCGACGGGGCGCGGCATCGGTTCCTGCGGAAGATCGCCAGCTACGCGTTCACGCCCAAGGCGATCAACCAGCTCGAGGAGCAGGTGCAGCAGATCGCCTCCGACCTGTTCGACGAGATCCCGGAACGGGTCGAGGTCGACTTCGTCGACACCGTCGCCGCGCCGCTGCCGATGATCATGATCGCGTTGATGCTCGGGGTCCCGCTCGAACGCCTCGACGACTTCCGCAGGTGGTCCGACGCGTTCATCGAGTTCGCCGACGAGTCGAACCACGGCGACCCCGACTTCGCGCTGCGGGTCGACGACCTCATCGAGTTCCGCGAGTACTTCGCCGAGCAGCTCCGGGACCGCGCCACGAACCCGCGTGACGACCTGCTCACCAACCTGGCCCAGGCCGAGTGGGAAGGCGAGCTGCTCTCGCCCGAGGAGCAGCTGTCGATGGCACAGGTCCTGCTCATCGCGGGCAACGAGACGACGCGCGGTCTGATCGCGGGCGCCGGCATGGCGATGGCCCGGCATCCCGAGCAGCGCCAGGTCCTCGTCGACCACCCCGAGCTGGTCGCGCCCACGGTCGAGGAGTTCCTGCGTTACGTCACCCCGGTCACGCACATGTGCCGGACCGCACTGGCCGACACCGAGATCCGCGGGCAGCAGATCCGTCGGGGTGACTTCCTCTGTCTCCTCTACGCGGCGGCCAATCGTGACGAAGAGATGTGGGAGCGCGCCGAGGAGCTCGACGTGACCCGCGACCCCGACCCCGCGCACCTCGCCTTCGGCTTCGCCGAGCACTTCTGCCTCGGGGCGAGCTTGGCCCGGCGCGAGGCGCGCATCGTCATCTCCGAACTGCTGCGCCGCTTCCCCAACTACGAGCTCGTCGGGGAGACGACGCGCACCCGCCAGCACATGACGCCGGGCATCAAGACCATGCCGGTCGTCTTCCGTTCGTAGCTACGCGACGACGCCCTTCACCTTGAGGTCGACGATCGTGTCCCAGTCCATGCCGAGCTGCTCGGCGAGGATCTGGTCGCCGTGCTCGTTGAAGTCGGGTGACTTGCCCGGTACCGACGGCTCCTCGTCGAACTGCACCGGCGTCTCCACCAGCTTGTACCCGTAGCCGTCGTACTCGAGCTGCTGCAGGTAGCCGTTGGCGACGACCTGCGGGTCGTCGGCGATCTCGAGCGTGTCCTGCACGATCGCCCACTGGCCGCGCATGCCGGTCAGCTTCTCGGTGATCTCGGCCAGCGTGTACTTGGCGATCTCGCCCCGCACGATCTCGGCGCCGACGCCGGCGTTCTCCATCAGCTTCTCGTGGGTGTCGAAGCGGGGATCGGCGATGAGCTCGGTGCGGCTGAGGCGCTCACAGACCTCCGGCCAGTAGTGGAAGCCCTGGAGCATCGAGAACATGATGAACCGGCCGTCGGCGGTGCCGAAGTAGCCGATGAGCGGGTTGAACGGCGCCGCGGGCTGTCCAGCCGGCGGCGCCTGCCAGGCCATGCCGCTGTCCTGCGCCACCGCGATCGTGCCACCCATCGCCCACATGGCCGACGACAGCAGCGAGACGTCGACCACCTTGGCCTCGCCGGTGCGCTCGCGGTGGAGCAGCGCGGCCGAGATGCCACCGGCGATGGTCATGGCGCCGATCGAGTCGCCGAACGCCGGCCCGGGCTGGTTGATCGGCTGCGGCAGGTCGGACGGCGTGACCGAGTACGCGACCCCGAGCGGGCCCAGAAGCCCAACGAGTCGTAGCCGCCGGCGTCGGTGTCCGGGCCACGGTTGCCGTAGCCGGTGCCTCGCACGTAGACGATGTTCGGGTTGTGGGCCTTGATGTCGTCGACCTCGATCTGCAGCCGCGAGCGCACGCCGGCCATCTTGTTGGTGAGGAAGACGTCGGAGATGCCCGCGAGCCGGTAGAGGATGTCGCGCCCCGCGGGGTCGGTCAGGTCGAGGCCGAGGCTCTTCTTCCCGCGGTTCGCGTGCTCCATGAGCACGGCCACCTTGCCGCTGAACCCGGCGATGCCGGTCGACGCCAGTCCGCGCGCCGCGTCACCCCGGGTGACGTGCTCGATCTTGATGACCTCCGCACCCCAGTCGGCGAGGATCCCGGAGGCCGCGGGCACGAAGGTGTGCTCGGCGACCTCGAGGATGCGGATGCCTTCCATGACGTTGCTCATCGCTGCTGCTCCGGTTCCGGTCCCAGGCCGTCACCTGCGGCCACCGCGGGCAGTCCAGCACGCTCGGGCACCCCGGTGCGGCATCCGCTCCCCGAACGGCCGATCCCGACGGTCGCGGTAAGGTACCTTCCAGCTGGCAAGAATCAGCTTTCCGGCCCGGGGGGCCTGGCGTACGAGCGAGGAGGGACCCATGATCGACCCCGACGACCTCATCCTCGTCAGCGTCGACGACCACATCTGCGAGCCCGCGAGATGTTCGACGCCCACGTGCCCGCGAAGTACCGCGATCAGGCCCCGCGTGTCGTCGAGGACTCCACAACGTGTGCTGGGAGTCCGACTACCCGCACTCCGACACGGACTGGCCGAACGCGCCCGAAGCCGTTGCGCGCGTGATGGCGCCGCTCACCGCTGAACACGTGTCGAAGATCACCCACGAGAACGCCATGCGCCACTACCACTTCGACCCGTTCACTACCCGGGCGAAGGACCAGTGCACGGTGGCGGCCCTCCGCGCCGAGTCCCCCGACGTCGACACCGTGACCCGGGTCGGGCGCCCCGCCACGGAACGCGACGCCGAGATCTTCAAGTACGCCCTGCGCGGGATCAAGGTGCCGGCGCCCGCCGCTCCCGGGTCGGGGGGCGAATGACCGATGCCCGGTGACCGTGCATGATTGACGACATGCCTTCCCTCCGCGACCGGATCGACGCCGGACAGCTGGTGCTCTGCATGGCGCTGACCCAGGCCCGGACCGCCGACATCCCGACGATCGCGGCGGCCGCCGGGTTCGACGCGGTGTACGTCGACCTCGAGCACACGGCCACATCGCTCGAGACGACCTCGTTGCTGTGCTCGGCGGCGATCGGGGCCGGGATCACACCGTTGGTGCGGGTCCCCGCGCACGACCCCCAGTACCTGACCCGTTCGCTCGACGTGGGCGCGATGGGCGTGATCGTGCCCCACGTCGAATCCCGTGCCGAGGCCGAGGCGATCGTCGACGCGTGCCGGTTCCCGCCGCGCGGTCACCGGTCGGTCTCGGGCCCCAACCCCGCCAACCGCTACCAGGTGATGCCGCAGCAGGAGCTGCTCGACCGGTTCGACGCCCAGACGATCGTGGCCGCGATGGTGGAGTCCCCGCTCGCCATCGAGCGGGCCGACGAGATCGCGTCGGTCGTCGGCCTCGACATGGTGATGGTCGGCCCCCACGACCTCACCGCCGAGATGGGCGTCCTCGGGCAGTTCCGCGGCGAGACGTTCATCGACGCGGTGCGGACCGTGGCGAAGGCGTGCCGCGACCACGGCACCATCTTCGGCATCGCCGGCATCCGTGACCTGGAGCTGTTGACCGAATTCGCCGAGCTGGGCCTGCGTTTCGTGAGCGCCGGCACCGACGCCGGCTTCATGACCGAAGCCGCGACCGCGCACGCGGCGCGGTTGCGCGCGATTCCCGTGGAGGGTGCTCCATGAGTACGACCATCCACACCGAGCCCGTGAACGACCCGATGGCGTGGGTCGGGAGCGACTTCACGGGCGACGACGACCTCGTCCACCGGCTGTCGGCGGCGACGGTCGCCGGCCTCGAGGAGATCCACGACCGCGTCCGCGACATGCCGCGCGACGAGATCGCGCGCGAGCACACGGGCCACCCGGACGTCGACGGCCCCGCGCGAGGTCTACGAGGAGCTCATCCGTGGGCGCGGTCTCGTGATCGTGCGCGGCTTCCCGGTGGACGATCACTCGGTCGAGGAGAACGAGGCCATCTACTGGGCGTGGCTCACGCACTTCGGCACGCTGCTCTCGAACAACTCGTTCGGTCACCGGATGGTGCGGGTGCAACAGGAGGTGCTGCCAGGCGGCGTGCAACCGGCGCGGGGGACGAAGTCGGCCGCCGAGCTGGCGATGCACAACGACGCCGGCGACCTGTTCTCGTTGCTGTGGATCCACCAGGCCGAACAGGGGGGCGAGAGCCAGTACTCGAGCGGTCCGGCGGCGCACAACACGATCCTGGCGACGCGCCCCGACATCCTGCCGATCCTGTACCGCGGGTTCCCGCACCATCGGCGCAGCGAGCAGCCCGACGGCCAGCCCGACGTCACGCCGTACGACGTGCCGATCTTCTCGAACGTCGACGGCCGGATCTGCATCAACTTCACGTACAGCAGCATCCTCCCGGCGCTGCACGAGCTGGGGCGCGAGATGACGCCCGAGGAGACGGAGGCAATCGAGATCCTGCGCGGCGTGCTCGTGCGTCAGCAGCTCGAGTTGCGGATGCAGCCCGGCGACGCGGCGATGGCCAACAACTACGGCATGTGCCACTCCCGCTCCGACTTCGTCGACGGTCCCGATCCGGAGCACCGTCGACTGTTGCTGCGCGCGTGGACGGAGGTCTCGATCGAGGACCGGCGGCTCCCGATCGGCCGGGAGTTCTTCCACATGGAGAACGAGGGCGGGCACCTCGGGTACGACCTTGTGCCCGGCCGCGAGGGCCGTATCGCGATCAACGACTACGACAACGTCGACGAGGACCTCGCCAACCTGTTCAAGGCGGCGCAGGTCAAGCCCAAGGCCGACTGATCGAAGCCGTGACCTCACTGTCGAAGAACGTGCGTCTCGTCTACTTCGACCAGTGGACCGATCCCGTCGCCGGGGACGTCCTCGCCGCCCACGGCGGTTTCGACGTCACGCGTCTCGAGATCACCGGCGCGGTCGACGCCAACTGGGCGGGACTCGAACGCGCGGACGGGTACCAGTCGCTCATCCGCACCGAGCTGGCGCGCAACCCCGGCGTCGCCGAGCAGTGGATCTGTGGACCGGCGTTGTTGGTGCGCTGTCCCGACCTTCTGGCCGTGTGCTCGGCCGGCGCGGGCTACGACATCATCGACGTCGACGCCTGCACCGCCGCCGGGGTGATCGTGTGCGACAACTCGGGCCCGGGTCGGGAAGCGGTGGCGGAACACGCGCTCGGGTTCATGCTGACGCTGGCCAAGAAGATCTCCCTCGCCGACCGCATGATCCGCCGCGGCGTCGTGCAGGACCGGGCCGCGCTCCGCAGCACCGAGCTGCTCGGCAAGACCCTCGGGATCGTCGGGCTCGGGCAGATCGGCGGTCGGCTGGTCGAGCTCTGCACGCCGTTCGCGATGACGGTGCTGGCCTACGACCCGTACCTCTCCGAGGAACAGACGGCGGCGCGTGGTGTCACCAAGGTCGAGCTCGACGAGCTGCTGGAGCGTTCCGACTTCGTGCATCTCAACTGCCCGCTCACCGCGGAGACGGAAGGCCTCATGGGCGCCGAGCAGTTCGCCCGCATGCAGCCGACTGCGTTCTTCATCACCACGGCCCGGGGGCCCGTGCACGACGAAGTCGCGCTGTATGACGCGCTCGTCGCCGGCGAGATCGCCGGGGCCGGCATCGACGTGTTCCACCAGGAACCGCCCGACCCGAACCACCCGCTGCTGGCGCTCGACAACGTGGTCGCCAGCCCGCACACCGCCGGCATCACCGTCGAGGCGACGCGTGACATCGCGCTCGCCACCGCCGAGCAGTGGATCACCATCTTCGCCGGCAAGGTGCCGCCCCGTTTGATCAACCCCGACGTGTGGCCGGCCTACGCCGACCGATTCGACGCTCGCTTCGGCGTGCGCCCCGAGGAGCTGCCAACATGAAGACAACGGCGTGACCACCAAGAGCGCGAAGGTACGCGAGCAGCTCGACCACCCGGTGGTCGATGCCGACGGGCACTGGGTCGAGCTGTTTCCCATCTTCTTCGATTACATCGCCGAGGTCGGGAGCCCCGCCGACGTCGACACCTTCCGCGCCCGGTACGGCCATCGGTTCCACGGTTGGTACGAGCTCACCATCGAGGAACGCCGGCAGCGGCGGCTCCGGCGTCCGTCGTACTGGGGAGTTCCCGTCAACGTGCGCGACCGCGCCGCCACCGCGTTGCCCGGCCTCTTCTACGACAGCCTCGACGACTGGGGTATCGACCTCGCCATCGTCTTCCCGAGCGTCGGTCTCACCCTCGGGCGCGACATCGCCGATCCCGAGCTCAGCAACCTGGCCGTGCGCGCGTACAACACGATGGTGGCGGACCTGTTCTCGCCCTACCTCGACCGTATGGTGCCCGTCGGCGTGCTGAGCCTGGCCGAGCCGACCGAGGCCATCGAGCAGATGGAGCACGCGCATTCGCTCGGGCTCGAGGTCCTCGTCACGGGCGGCACGATCCCGCGCACCATCGAAGCCGACGCCGAATGGCAGCCCGATCCGGCCAAGCGGCGGGTCTACATCGACGCCCTGGGCGTCGACAGTCCGTACGACTACGACCCGGTGTGGCAGAAGTTCGTCGACCTCGGCATCCCCGTCACCAGCCACAGCGGCTCGATGGGATGGCCGGACCGCAGCCTCTCGTCGAACTTCGTCGGCAACCACCTCGGACATTTCGCGCAGAGCCACCACACCTTCGCCCGCAGCCTGTTCCTGGGCGGCGTGACGGCGCGCTTCCCGACGCTCAACTTCGGGTTCCTCGAGGGTGGCGTCGGGTGGGCGTGCAACCTCTACGGTGACCTGCTCGGTCACTGGGAGAAGCGCAACCGCACCTTCATGGACGAGCACCTCAAACCGTCCAACCTCGACACCGCGGAGTTCCGGCGCCTGTTCGAGCAGTACACGGCAGGGAATCCGCGCTACGAGGGCAAGATCGACGACATCATCGCCCAGAACCTCGATGCGTTGGAGTCCGACACGTCACAACGCGAGCTCACCGAGCGAGACATCGACAGCGACGACTTCGCGCGCGTCACCATCAACGGCCCCGACGACATCCGGCGTCTGTTCACGCAGAACTTCTACTTCGGGTGCGAAGCCGACGATCCGATGACGTCGATCGCCTTCGACGACAAGATGGGTCTCCGGCTCAAACCACTCCTCGGCTCCGACATCGCCCACTTCGACGTGATCGATGCCACCGAAGTGCTCGCGGAGGCGCACGAGCTGGTGGAGGACGGTCACATCACGGAGGAGAACTTCCGCGAGTTCACGTTCTCCAACGTCGTGCAGCTGTACGGGGGCATGAACCCGGACTTCTTCGCCGGTACCGTCGTCGAGGCGGAGGCCGAGGCCGAGTTCGCCAAGTACCAGAGGAGCGGCGCGTGACCTACGAGACCATCGCCATCGAGCGGCGTGGGCACACCGCGTGTATCCGCCTCGACCGACCTGAGGTGTTGAACGCGATCAACGACGAGATGATCGCGGAGATCAACGCTGCCGTCCGTGCGCTCGAAGCCGACGCCGACGTGTGGACGCTCATCGTGACCGGCACCGGCCGCGCGCTGTGTGCGGGCGCCGACGTGAACAAGGCCGGCGTCGCGGAGAAGGGGAACTACACAAGTGGTATCGACGTCCAGGGCGAGGAGATGCTCGGCTCGATGCGCCAATGGGACGCGCCCCAGGAGGCGACGTTCCCTTACCTGGAGATGACCAAGCCGGTGATCTGCGCGGTCAACGGGATCTGCGCCGGCGCGGGGCTCGACCTGGTCACCACCTCCGACATCGTGATCGCGTCCGACGACTCCGCCTTCTTCGATCCCCACGTGAGCATCGGTGTGGTGTCGGGCCGGGAGGCGCTGCGCCTGGCGCGCGTCCTCCCGCTGAACATCACCATGCGCCTGGCGCTCATGGGGAAGCACGAGCGGCTCGCCGCGCAACGTGCCTTCGACCTCGGTCTGGTGAGCGAGCTCGTCGCCCGGGAGCAGCTGATGGACCGGGCGTGGGAGATCGCCGACATCGTGAACCGCAACGCGCCCCTCGCGGTACGCGGCACCCGCCTCGCCATCCGCAAGACCCTGTCGCTGCCCACCTACGAAGCCGAGCTGCTCGCGGAGAACTACCGCATGAAGGTCGCCGTCACCGACGACGCCCAGGAAGGGGCCCGCGCTTTCCTCGAGAAGCGCGATCCCGACTGGAAGGTCCGGTAGGCGGCGCGTGACATCCGGGGGTCCCGGCGGTGGTGCGCTCCGCCGCATCGTGTGTAGCGTCGGGTGCTCGCCCGTTCCGGAGGTTGCGTGATGGCTGAATCCGAGTACCGCTTCGTCAACTACGAGTCGTTCGACGACGGCACGATCATCCGGATCATGCTGAACCGGCCCGAGACCCGGAACGCGCAGCACCGGTCGATGCTGGTGGAGCTGAACGAGGCGTTCCTGCGGGCCGAAGCGGACGACACGGTGCGGGTGGTGATCCTCGGCGGCGAGGGTCCGATGTTCTCGTCCGGCCACGACACCGGCACCAGAGAGATGTGGGAGGAGCTGCATCCCGGGCCGAAGCAGCACCCGACCGGCAAGATCAACGGCGGGACGCGCGGCGGCGCCGAGTCGCTGATGCTGCAGGAGTGGCACTACTTCTTCCAGAACACGCTGCGGTGGCGCAACCTCCGCAAGATCACCATCGCCCAGGTGCACGGTGGCGTGTACGCGGCGGGGTTGATGCTCATGTGGGCGTGCGACCTGATCGTCGCGGCGGAGGGCACGATCTTCGCCGACGTCGTCGGCACCCGCCTCGGCATGTGCGGCGTGGAGTACTTCGCCCACCCGTGGGAGTTCGGCGCCCGCAAGACCAAGGAGCTGATGCTCACGGGTGACTCGATCGACGCCGACGAGGCGTACCGCCTCGGCATGGTGAGCAAGATCTTCCCGCCCGACGAGCTCGGCGTGCGCACCCTCGACTTCGCACGACGCATCGCCAAGATCCCGACCATGGCGGCGCTCCTCGTCAAGGAGTCGGTGAACCAGACCCAGGACAACCAGGGGTTCTACAACTCGCTGCACGCCTGCTTCACCATGCACGAGCTCAACCACGCGCACTGGGCCGTCGTGCACGACGACAAGGCGATGGTGGCGAAGCTCGGGGAAGACGTCGAGGACTGGCGCGGCACCAAGCTGAAGCCGGCCGAGCGCGACAGCGTCGAAGCCGTCTGAGCCGAGGGGCTGTTCGCATGGGGGACGCGGAGGAGCCGGTGCTGCTTCGTCGGCGCGAGGGCGGGGTCGAGGTGCTGACCCTGAACCGGCCCGAGCGGCGCAACGCCCTCAGCGCCGCGCTGCTCACCGCGATGAACGACGCGTTCGCGGAGTTGGCCGTCGACCCCGACGTGCGGGCGATCGTGCTCACCGGCGCCGGCGACAAGGCGTTCTGTGCGGGCATGGACCTCAAGGACTTCGCCGCCAACTCGGGCGGTGAGGCCGCGCCCGAGGAGTTCCCGGACGACGCCCGGATCCCGCACGCCTTCGTGCCGCCCGACTTCCCGAAGGCGGTCGTCGCCGCGCTGAACGGCAGCGCGGTGGGCGGGGGCTTCGAGCTGATGCTCGAGTGCGACCTCGTGGTCGCCGCCGACCACGCGCGGTTCGGCCTCGCGGAGGTCAAGCGCGGCCTGCTGCCCGGTGGCGGAGGGACGTTGCTCGCCACCCGCATCCCGCTGGCGCTCGCGCTCGAGATCACGCTCACCGGGGACACCTTCGACGCCGAGCGCGCCCGGGAGATCGGGCTGGTGAACCGCGTGGTGCCCGGTGCGCATGTGGTCGACGAAGCAGTCGCCCTGGCGGGACGGATCGCCGAGAACGGTCCGCTCGCGGTGGCCGTCATCAAACGCGTCGTGCGGGCGGGAGCAGTCGAGGGCGGCGCCGCGGCGTGGCCGTCCCGCGCCGAGCTCCGCGAGGTCTTCGGCAGCGAGGACGCGCGCGAAGGTGCGATCGCGTTCATGGAGAAGCGAGCCCCGCGCTGGGTGGGGCGCTAGGCGGGAACCGGCCTAGGTTCGACGGAAAGTCCGAGAGAGGGGTCACGCAATGGCGTGGGATTTCGAGACCGAGCCCGAGTTCGAGACCAAGCTGGAGTGGATCCGCCAGTTCGTGCGGGAGAAGGTCGAGCCGCTCGACCTGGTGTTCCCGCACCGCTCGTACCACCCGCTCGACGACGAGACCGGTCCGCTGGTGCGACCGATGCAGGACGAGGTCCGCGCCGAGGGGCTGTGGGCGCGCACCTCGGGCCCGAGCTGGGCGGCAAGGGCTTCGGTCAGCTGAAGCTCGCCCTCATCAACGAGATTCTCGGGACCTCGCAGTGGGCCCCCATCGTGTTCGGAACCGCCGCGCCCGACACCGGGAACGCCGAGATCATCGCCCACTACGGCACGGCGGCGCAGAAGGAGAAGTACCTGCAGCCGCTGCTCAACGGCGAGTGCTTCTCCTGCTACTCGATGACCGAGCCCCACGCGGGCGCCGACCCGAAGATGTTCACCACCCGCGCGGTCAAGGACGGCGACGAGTGGGTGATCAACGGGTACAAGTTCTTCTCGTCGAACGCGCGCACCGCCCGATTCATCATCGTGATGGCGGTGACCGATCCCGACGTCAGCGCGTACCAGGGCATGTCGATGTTCCTGGTGCCCACCGACACGCCCGGTCTCGACGTCGTGCGTCACATCGGCCTCATGGGTGAGTCCGAAGACGAGGGCATGCACGCGCTCATCCACTACAACGACTGCCGCGTTCCCGCGGATGCGCTCCTCGGCGGCGAGGGCCAGGCGTTCGCGGTCGCGCAGACCCGTCTCGGTGGTGGACGAGTGCACCACGCGATGCGCACCGTCGGCGTGTGCCAGAAGGCGCTCGACATGATGTGCGAGCGCGCGCTGTCACGCGAGACCCAGGGCTCGCTCCTCGCCGACAAGCAGATGGTGCAGTCCGACATCGCCGACGCGTACGCCGAGCTGACCCAGTTCCGGCTGCTCGTGCTCTACACCGCGTGGGAGATCGACCGCTACCACGACTACAAGCGGGTGCGGAAGAACATCGCCACCATCAAGTTCCTCACCCCGAAGGTGCAGGAGAGCGTCATCTTCAAGGCGATGCACCTCCACGGCGCGCTCGGCGTGTCGAACGAGATGCCCTTCGGGAGCATGTGGTCGGGCGTGCCGATCATGGCGTCGGTCGACGGGCCGAGCGAGGTGCACAAGGTCACCGCAGCCAAAGAGGTGCTGAAGGGCTACAAGCCGGTCGACGGGCTGTGGCCGTCCGAATGGCTCCCGGGCAAGCGGGAAGAGGCGCGCAAGAAGATCGCGAACATGCTCGAGCACACGATCGGGAACTCCTGACGCATTGGAACGTGCCTATCGCGATGTGACGGTGGTGGACCTCGCGGTCAACCCGGCCGGCGCGATCGCGGCCATGCACCTGGGCGAGTACGGCGCGCGGGTGCTCCGGGTCGACACGCGGTCCGAGACGCCGGTGCAGGACGAAGCACTGTGGCGCTACGCGAACCGGACCAAGGAGATGGTGCCGCCCGGCGACGGTGTGGTGCAGGCCCTCGCCTCGCAGGCCGACGTCGTCGTCGTCGACCTCCCGAGGGCCGAGCTGGAGGACGCCGGGCTCGACGCCGAGCGTCTCCGGGCGGACAACCCGGCGCTGGTCCACGCGTGGATGCCGCCCCACGCACCGCGTGGGCCCGCCGCGGACCTCCCCGCCGACGAGCTGCTGCTCTGGGCGTGGACCGGGCTGGCCAGCCAGCAGCCCGGCGCCACCAGCGACCACCCGGTGGCCTCGGTCGTGCCGATCATCACCTATGAGCAAGGGGCGCTCGGCGCCACCGCGCTCGCGGCCGCGCTGATCGAGCGCGCACGACGCGCGGCGCGGCGCGATCGCTCACGGTGTCGGGGCTGCACGCGGTGAACGCGATGAACACCTCGATCCGGATCGACCTCCCGGGTATCTTCCGGCCCTTCGGCGCGAACAAGGACGGCACCGGCGTGTCGCCCCAGTTCCGGATGTACCGATGCCGAGACGGTGTGTGGGTCTTCGTGTGCGCGCTCACGCCGCCGTTCTTCTTCAAGCTGCTCGAGGCGCTCGACCTCATGGAGATCATGCTGCTGCCGGAGGTCGAGGGCGAGTTCGCCCGGTTCGTGCAGCCGCAGGTCCAGGTCATCGTGAACTCGAGGTTCGCCGAGCGCATGGCCGAGCGCGATTCCGATGACTGGGCCCGGCGGTTCGACGAGCTCGGTGTGCCCTACGCGCCGGTGCAGACCCGCGAGGAGTGGGCTGCCAGCGAGACGGTCGCGGCCAACGACCTCCTGCTGCCGGTGCCCGGCGACGACGCCACGACGGGACCGGGGCTCCCCGCAGTGCTCTCGGCGACCCCGGGCTCGCTCGCGCCGTCACCGTTCGGCGCAACCGGCACCGGAGCCGAGCTTCGCCGCGTCGCGGCGACGGCTGCGCCGACGCTGCCGCTCGACGGCGTGCTCGTGGTCGACGCGACCAAGTTCCTCGCCGGTCCGTTCGGGTGCCTCGTGCTCCAGGATCTCGGCGCGCGCGTCGTGAAGGTCGACCCGCCGGGCGGCGAGGACTTCCGCATCGTGGCGGGCGCGTCCTACTGCGCCTTGAACCACGACAAGGACCAGGTGTGCATCGACCTCAAAGAGGCGGCCGGACGTGACGCGTTCACCGCTCTCGTCCACCGCGCCGACGCGCTGGTCGAGAACATGAGCCACCAGGTCGTCGACGAGCTGGGGCTCGACGTCGGCGCGTTCCGCGCCGCCAACGCCGGGCTCGTGCACTGCCACATCGACGGGTGGGGCGCCGGGCCGCTCGAGGAGACACCCGGATTCGACCCGTTGCTCCAGGCGCGCAGCGGGCTCATGGTCGCACAGGGAGGCGTCGACTCGCCGGTGATCCAACCGATGTCGTTGCACGACATCGGTACCGGCACCCTCGCCGCGTTCGGCACGCTGACTGCGCTGTACGCGCGGACGCACCTCGGCGCGGGCCAGGATGTGCGCGTCGCGCTCGAGTCGCACGTCGGTCGCGTTCCAGGCTGCCGAATACACGACGTACCCGGACCGGCAGGCACCGCGCGTCGGCTACATCGACTACGTGGGCGACGGTCCCGCGCACCGGTTCGTCGAGGCGGCCGACGGCTGGCTCGCGGTCTGCGCGACGACTGCTGCGCAGCAGGTGGCATGGGACCGGATCCGCGGCGTCGACGACGCCTCGCTGGCGGAGCTCACCGTCGACGCCGTCGTCGACGCGTGCGGTGCCGCGGGTGTGCCCGCGATCGCGGTGCTGTCGCGCGACGACGTGTACACCAGCACCGCGCTGGCGGAGAACGCGACCTTCCTGACCGTCGACGACGACGACCTCGGGACCGTCCGCGTCATGCGCAGCTACTCGGACTGGGACGGCGTCGCCCCTCGCCGGCGCGCCACGATGCACTCCGCCGGCCGGGACACCCGGGCGGTCCTCGTCACCCTCAACGAGAGTCTGGAAGACGAAATGGGGAACGTGTGATCGACATCGAGAAGCTCGAAGCGTGGATGGACGACGTCGGGCTCCCCGGCGCGGGGGAACCGATCGAGCACAGCTACGTGTCGGGGGGCTCGCAGAACGAGATCTACGAGATCCAGCGCGGTGAGCTCCACGGCGCGGTGCGGATCCCGCCGTCGTTCGCCCCCGAGAGCCGGGACGCCGGCATCCTGCGCGAGTGGCGGATCATCGAGGCGCTCGACGGGACCGAGGTACCCCACACCGCGGCCCTCGGCGTCTGCGAGGACCCGTCGGTGCTCGGCCGGACGTTCTACCTCATGGGCTGGGTCGACGGCTGGTCACCGATGAACACCGACGGCTGGCCGCCGCCGTTCGACACCGACCTCGAGGCCCGCAAGGGGCTGGCGTACCAGCTCGTCGAGGGCATCGCGCTGCTCGGGAACGTCGACTGGCGGGCGAAGGGCCTGCAGGATCTCGGTCGGCCCGACGGCTTCCACGAGCGCCAGGTCGATCGGTGGACCGCGTTCCTCGAGCGCATCAAGGGCCGGGAGCTCCCCGGCTTCGACGAAGCGTCCGCCTGGCTCCGGAGCCACAAGCCGATCGACTTCGTCCCCGGCCTGATGCACGGCGACTACCAGTTTGCCAACGTGATGTTCAAGGACGGCGCGCCGGCCCGGCTCGCCGCGCTGATCGACTGGGAGATGGGCACCGTCGGCGACCCGAAGCTCGACCTCGGGTGGGTCGTGCAGAGCTGGCCCGCCGACACGAGCGCGCCGGACGGTACCGGCTCGGGCGGCTACGCCGACATGTACGGGATGCCGTCGCGCGACCAGGTCGTCCAGCACTACGCCAACGTGTCCGGCCGCCAGGTCGACGACCTCGACTACTACATCATCCTGGCCAAGTGGAAGCTCGCGGTGGTGCTCGAGCAGGGCTACCAGCGCGCCGCCGACGACGAGAAGTTGCAGGCGTTCGGCCCGATCGTGCTCGACCTCATGCAGGGAGCCGCCGACCTCGCTGAGACCTCTGACTACAGGGGCCGGTGATGCGTGCGGCTCGGGTCGTGCGCCACGGCCCGCCGGAATCGGTGACCGTCGAGGAGGTTCCGGATCCCGTCGCCGGGCCGGGGCAGGTCGTCGTCGACATCGCGTACGCCGCCGTGAACTTCCCCGACGTGCTGATCGTCGCCAACGAGTACCAGGTCAAGCTCCCGACGCCGTTCGTGCCGGGCAGCGAGTTCGCCGGGGTGGTGTCCGCGGTGGGCGAGGAGGTGCACCAGGTGGAAGTGGGCGACCGCGTGTACGGGGCGAGCTTCGTCGGCGCGTTCGCCGAGCGGATCGTCGTCGCCGAGCAGTCGGTCACCGTCGTGCCCGCGGCTGTCGACCTGAAGGACGCGGCGGCGTTCAGCGTCGCGCACACGACCGCCTACCACGCGCTGCGCACGGTCGCCGAGCTGCAACCCGGCGAGACCGTGCTCGTGCTCGGTGCCGCCGGCGGCGTGGGGCTGGCCACCGTCGAGCTGGCGACGCTGATGGGCGGTCGGGTGATCGCCGCCGCGTCGACCGACGCCAAGCTCGACCTGTGTCGCGAGTACGGCGCGGTCGCGGGTATCAACTACACGACCGAGGATCTCAAGGTGCGGGCCAAGGAGCTCACGGGTGGCGCGGCCGACGTCGTGATCGACCCCGTCGGCGGCCCGTACGCGGAGCAGGCGCTACGGGCGACGCGGTGGGGGAGCCGGTTCGTGGTGCTCGGCTTCGCGTCGGGTGAGATCCCCCGCATCGCGCTCAACCTGGTGCTGCTCAAGGGCGTGATCGTGCGCGGGATGGAGATGCGCACGATCACCGAGCACGAGCCGGAGAAGGTGGCGCGCGACCAGCGCGAGCTGCACGAGCTCTTCACGTCCGGGAAGCTGCACCCGCACGTGTCGGCCGTCTACCCGCTGGCCGAGAGCGCCCAGGCGCTGCGGTCCATGCTCGACCGCACCGCCACCGGCAAGGTCCTCATCGACCCCCACGCCTAACACCCCAACCGGCGTCAAAGTCCGACAATTATTCACGGACTTTGACGCCGGATGGTGGGTTGGGGGGGAGGTCGGTTCAGCCGGCGAAGCGCTTGCGCAGCGCGGGCTTTTCGATCTTGCCCATCGCGTTGCGGGGGACCTCGTCGACGATCTCGAGCTGCTCCGGGACCTTCTGGCGGGCGAGGCCGAGGTCGCGGCAGTGCTCGGTCAGATCGGCGAGCGAGAGGGTCGTGACGCCGTCGGTCAACTTCACCACCGCGCACGCGCGTTCACCGGTGCGGGGGTCGGGGAGCCCGATCACCGCCACGTCGGCGATCGCCGGGTGCGAGTGCAGCGCGTCCTCGATCTCGCTCGCGGCGATGTTCTCGGCGTTGCGGATGATGATGTCCTTCACGCGCCCGGTGATGGTCACGTCGCCCGTTGGCGCCACGATGCCGAGGTCGCCGGTCCGGAAGTAGCCCTGCTCGTCGAGCGCGTCGGCATCGAGCGCGGGGTTGGCGTACCCGAGGAACATCTGCGGGCCGCGCAGGCGCAGCTCGCCCTCCTCGCCCGGTGACTTGTCGAGCCCGTCGAGCCCGACGACGCGGATCTCGACACCCGGTCCCGGAGCGCCTTCCGTCGCCGACATCTGTTCGTCGGTGTCGTGCATCGAACCGCTCGTGGCGATGGGGAACTCGGTGAGGCCCCAGCTGCCGATGACGCCGACGCCACCGAGCTTGCGCTTGATCTCGTCGTGGAGGCCGGGCGGCTTCGGCGCCCCGCCGCTGATGCACGCCCGCAGCCGGGGGAACAGCGGCTCGGGGCCGTGCGCGGCCTGGGCTGCGAGATAGGCCCGGAAGAAGGGCAGCGCGCTGCCGAGGAAGGTCGCACCGTGCTCGGCCATGACGAGCGGGCTGCGCTCGGCGTCGAACGCCTCGATGAGCACGAGCCGCATGCCGGTCGCCAGCGCCACCCCGAGCATGCAGACACCGCCGATGTGCGACACGGGGAAGGCCACCGGGTACACGTCGTCGCGGGTCGGTCGCAGCTTGTCGAGCCACGCGTTCATGCCGGCCATCACGGACGGGTCGGTGTGCCACGCGCCCTTCGGGTCGGACGTCGACCCCGACGTGTAGTACAGCCAGCGCGCCGCGGGCGCGGGACCGGGCGGATCCGGAAGGGCCGACGGGTCACCCGTGGGCAGCGTGTCGGTCGCGAGCACCCGGAACCCGACCTCCGACGCGATGGAGGTCGCGAGCTGCTCGTAGTCGAACGCCCGCCACGACGGTCGGACGATCAGCACGTCGGTGCGCGCCTCGCTGGTGATGTAGCGCACCTCGCGCTCGCGCAGGATCGGGATGATGGGGCTCTGCACCGCGCCCAGCCGTGCCAGCGCGGCCAGCAGCAGGAGCGTGTCGATCGCGGTCGGCAGTTGCCAGCTGACGTTGGTGCCGGGGCCGATCCCCCGCGCGTACAACCCCGCGGCGACCCGCTCGGCTTCGTCGCGGTACTGGGCGACGGTGAGCTGACGCCCGGCTTCGTCCTCGAGCAGCACGACGTCGGGGGTCGCCGCCGCGCGCGACTCGATGAGCTGCCAGTAGGTGGGTGGGTGCTGCGGGATGTCGTCGGGCATCGTGATTCAGACCCGCATGATCCAACCGCCGTCGACGCTGATGGTCTGGCCGTTGATCCAGTCGCCGGCCTGCGACGCCAGCAACAGGATGGTGCCCACGAGGTCGTCGGGCGGGCCCTCTTTCTTGCCGGGCACGGCTGAGAGGAACGCGGCGCGCATCGGGTCGTCCTTGCCGAGCGACTTGTAGCCGGCTTCGTCCTGCACGAAGCCGGGCGCGATCGCGTTGACGTTGATGCCCTGACCGCCGAGCTCGGCCGCCAGCACCGTCGTGAGGCTCACCAGCGCGAGCTTGCTGACGCTGTACACGCCGCCGGGGATGAACGCGCCGCCCGAGACCTGGTTGATGATGCGGCCCCCGCCTCGCTCGAGCATCGCGGGGACGACGGCACGCGTGCACACCAGCGCGCCCATCACGTTGACCTTCATCACCCGGTCCCACCAGTCGAGCGGCAGGGTGAGGATCGACCCCATCGGGATCTCCGACATCAGCGCGGCGTTGTTGATCAGGATGTCGATGCCGCCGAACGCGTCGATCGCCGCCTGGGCCATCGCCCCCGCGGCGTCGGGGTCGGTGATGTCGACGCGCACGCCGATCGCCTCGCGGCCCTGCTCCCTGAGCTGGGCGGCGCCGCGCTCGGCCTTGTCACCGTCGAGGTCCGCCAGCACGACCTTGGCGCCGGCTGCGGTCAAGCCGCGTCCGTACTCCTCGCCACAACCGCCGGCACCTCCGGTGACGATCGCGACCCTGCCGTCCAGCGAGAACCGGTCGATGCTCATGCTTCCCCCTCGTACGAACTGGACCTTGCGTGACAATACCCGTAGGTTCTGCGGACGGCCGCGGCCGGTCGCCGACGCACGCAGGGAGACCAGGATCGTCATGAAGATCGGTGTGCAACTCGCAGGCATCAACCCGAAGTTCTGGACCGCCGCCGCCCAGGCGGCCGACGAGGCCGGCTTCGAGTCGGTGTGGCTGCCCGAGCACCTCGTGTTCCCGATGAAGATGAGCGGCAGCCCGCACACCGGGCATGCCGACCCGCCGGTCCAGCCGAGCACCCCGGCGTTCGACGCGCTGCTCTCGCTGGCGGCCATCGCGGCCACCACCAAGCAGATCCGTCTCGGCACGAACGTCTACAACATCGGCCTGCGTCACCCCTTCGTGACGGCGCGGGCGATCACCACCCTCGACGTGCTCTCCGGCGGCCGCGTCGAGTTCGGCATCGGATCGAGCTGGCTCGAGGAGGAGTGGGACGCCACCGGTCTCGACTTCGCGACCCGCGGCCGACGCGTCGACGAGGCGATCGACATCTGCCGCAAGCTCTGGTCCGACGACGTCGTCGAGTTCCACGGCGAGTTCTTCGACTTCGATCCGGTGATGTTCAACCCCAAGCCGATCCAGCAGCCGGGGCCGGTCCTGCTGATCGGGGGCGACGGCGCCGCGGCCAAGCGGCGCGCCGCGCTCGTCGGCGACGCGTGGCTCCCGATGAACCACTCGCTCGAGGAGCTCCCCGGGGCGCTGCGCGAGGTCAACGACCGGCGCGCCGTGGCCGGTCGCGACGGCGTCACCACGCTCACCATCGGCGGCGGGATCGACGACGCGGCCGACGTCGACCGCTACCGCGAGGCCGGGGTCGACCGGGTGATCGCGCGGCCGTTCACCACCTCCAAGGACGCCATCGACGGCATCCGCCGCTTCGGCGACGAGGTCATCGCCAAGCTCGGCTGACCCCAGCGCGGCGAACTGGCGTCGTTCACCACGGGTGGTGCCCCGGTCAGCGACGCCGGTTCGTTGGTCAGGGGAGGGGGAGGGCGCGGGCGAGCCAGTCGACGTCCTCGAGGCCGCGGAGGACGTCGTTGAGGTGGGTGCAGGTGCTCGGGCCGACGAGGCGGGTCCGCACCTCGGGGCGGAGCCCGAGCACGGGCAGCCCCACCAGACGGCCGGCGCTGCCGATCGCCTCCGGGCACTCGCGCCACGGCAGCACCCGCGGCGTCGCCTCGCATGCCACGAAGGTCATGGTGACGGGATCGACGGCCGCTTGGAGGGTGTACTCGTGGACCACCGTCTCCTGCCCGTCGGGCGCCATGTGGCTGTCGCGGAAGAACACGTCGACATGGATCTGGCCGTCGGCGTCGATGTCGCGCCACACGTCGATCCGGCGCGCCCGGCGCATGGCGTGGGCCGGCATCGGCTCGACCGTGTGCCACGAGTCGGGATCGTCGGTGCTCGTGACGGGGAGCGCGGCCGGTCCCATGAGCATCGGTGGCCGGTCGTCGACCAGGTTGGCGAGCAGCGTGCCGCCGGCCTGCCAGCCGGCGCAGAGATCGGGTACCTGCAGCCGCGGCTGCGACGCGGTGCGGACGCGGATGGCCTGCATGTCGAACTCGCCGCGTTCGGCGGCGACGGCCATGGCGAAGCCCGACACGAGCGTCGCGCCGGGAATCTCGTCGAGCAGCAGGTACTGGAGGGAGCCGCGCTCGGCCCCCACCGACGCGTCGATCGCGGCGCGGAATCCGCCGGCCGCACGCCGCCCGACGAGGCTGTCCAGCGCCGGCACCTCCGGATCCAGGGTCAGCGACGCGACGACCGGGCCCTCGGCGAGCTCCGTGCGCACGCGCATCTCGGCCTCGGCCACCACGACCGCGTCGCCGTCGCGTGTGGTGACGAGGTCGCGGGCGCGACCCAGCTGGGCCAGCGGTGCCCGGAAGCCACCGGGGCGGGTGGAGTCGACGGTCGTGGTGCGCCGGATCGAAGCGGGTCGGCGTGCCGGCGTCCCGGCCGTGGGCGCGGCCGTGCCCTGGCGGGGATCGGGGCGCCAGGTGGTGTCGCTCACACGGGACGACCGGTTCGAACGTGTCCGGCTACGCACGGCGGACGGGGCGGAACACCGGCAGGGCCGACTCGTCGTCGAGCGGCTCGAAGTCGACCTCGACCTCGAGCCCCACCTGCAGCTCGTCACGGCTCACGTCGTCGACCCGGGTGAGCACCCGGACCGGCTCGCCCTGGGTGCCGTCGAGCTCCACGACGGTGATGTTGTAGACGCCGAGGTGGGCGAGCTGTGGGGTGACGGGCCGGTCGACCCACGTGTACGTGTAGACCCGTCCGGTGCCGAGCACGTCGGCCCACGACCATGCCAGCGACTGGCACGCGTAGCACGCCTCGGTGGGCGGGTGGCGGTGCGTCCCGCAGCCGTCGCAGCGCTGGATGACGAGCCGGCCCTCGCGGGCCGCCCTCCAGTACCCCGCGGTGGTGGGCTCCAGGGCCGGCCACGGCAGTCCACGTGGCTCGACCGGCTGCTGCGTACTCATCGGACCCCACTCACGATCAGGCCGCTGCTGGGCGACGGGCTGGAACCGGCGATCACCAGGACGTTCTCCGCACCGGCGACCTGGTTGATGGCGGTCCCCCGAACCTGGCGCACGGCCTCGAACACGTGGGTCATGCCGTGCGCGTACACCTCGGCGAGGTTGCCGCCGTGGGTGTTGACGGGCAGCGGACCGTCGAAACGCAGGTTCCCCTCGGCGACGTAGGGTCCGCCCTCACCCTTGGGGCAGATGCCGAAGTCCTCGAGCGACGTGATGGCCATGGCGGTGAAGTGGTCGTAGACCATGACCGCGTCGAGGTCCTCGACGCCACGCCCGCTGACCCGGTAGAGCTCCGCGGCGGCGGCCCGCTGCCCGGACGACGCGAAGTCCTCGTCGGGCATGTTGTAGCTGCCCATCAGCGCGTGCCCGTAGCGGTAGGGCGCGGCCCCGACCGCGCCGGCCAGATAGGCGGGCCGTTGGCGGAGGTCGGCGGCCCGCTCGGCGCTGGTGACGATCGCCGCGCACCCGTAGTCCGACTCCATGCAGAAGTCGAACAGCCGGAGCGGGTCGGCGATCATCGGGCTGGCGTGGTGGTCCTCGACCGTGCACGGCACCCGGAAGCGCGCCTCGGGATTGTTGGCGGCCATCATCCGCGCGTTGATGGTGACCTCGGCGAACTGGTCGTCGGTGGTTCCGTACTTCGACATGTGCCGTCGCGCCGCCAACGCGAACATCTGTCCGGGCGACTGGAGCCCGTAGGGCACCGCGAACGCCATCGGCCCGGGGACGACGGGGTTCTTCATGCCGATCTGGCCGAACGCCTGGCCGTAGCGGTTGTCGCCCTCCATCGTCATGACCTTGTGGACCACGACGTAGTTGGCCTGCCCGGAGGCGACGGCCAGCGCGGCGTTGAGGAACGCGCCCCCCATCGCACCGCCGCCGCCGCCCCAGGTCTGGGTGGCGAAGCGGAGCTGATCGGCGCCGAACGCGGTGAACAGCTCGGCCGGGTCGATGTTGGTCACGTAGGAGCTGTAGCCGTCGACCTCCTTGGGGGAGATCCCGGCGTCGGCGCAGGCCTGGGTGATCGCCTCGACGACCAGACGCAGGTGGCCCTTGGCCGCGTGCTCGCCGCGTTTTCCCCACGGTGTGTGGCCGATGCCCGCGATGGCGGTCCGACCGCGGAGCCAGGTGCCCTCGTTCACGTGCGTCCTCTCGTGCCGGCTGATCCGGGCCACCGTCTCACAGCCCGCCGCGTGCGGGCAAAGGGCCGCGTGGCCCGACCGGCTCGGGTAGCGTCGCCCGCGTGTTGAAACTGGGACTCCGACTGGAGCTCTTCCGCGCCGCGCGGCTGGAGGTGCCCTACGACATGGTTCGTCTGGCCGAGGATCTCGGGTTCCACTCGGTGTGGACAGCCGAGGCCTACGGCAGCGATGCGCTCTCGCCGCTCGCCACGCTCGCGCCGATGACACAGCGGATCAAGCTCGGGACCGCGGTCGTGCAGCTCGCGGCGCGCCCACCCGCCACGCTCGGCATGCAGGCGATGACCATCGACGCCCTCGCCGGGGGCGGTCGCATGATCATCGGCATCGGCGTGTCGGGTCCCCAGATCGTCGAGGGCTGGTACGGCCAACCCTGGGGGAAGCCGACGGCGCGCCTGCGCGACTACATCACCATCCTGCGCAAGGTGATCGCACGCGAGGGGCCGGTCACGCACGAGGGTCCCGAGATCTCGCTGCCCTACCGGGGTGAGGGCGCGCTCGGGCAGGGCAAACCCTTGAAGTCGATCCTGCACTCGCCGTCCGACGTCCCGATCTGGATGGCCTCGGTGGGTCCGCGCAACACCGCGCTGTGCGCCGAGCTGTGCGACGGCTGGTTGCCGATGGGATTGCCGCCCGATGGCACCGACGGCCCGGACGTCGCCCCGATGCTCGCCGACGGGTTCGCCCGCCGGGCCGCCGACGACCCGCGATCGGTCGCCGACTTCGAGGTGTTCAACGGCCTCAACGTGGTGATCACCGACGATGTCCAGGGCTGGCTCGACGGGCAACGCCCGTTCCGCGCCACGTACGTTGGCGGGATGGGGAGCGCGTCGCACAACTACCACGTACAGGCGATGGCGAAGCGCGGCTTCGCGGACGAGGCGGTCCGCATCCAGGAGCTGTTCCTCGCCGGTCGCCGCGACGAGGCGATCGCGGCGATGCCCGACGAGGCCATGTTGCAGGGCACCCTGATCGGGTCGCCGGCGCGCATCCGCGAGCAGTGGGAAGCGGGTGGAGTGGTCCCGCCCGGTGTCACCGGTGTGATCGTGGGTGCCGACGACGCCGAGGCGCTCGAACTGATCGCAGATCTGGTGGGGACCCGCGATGCCTGACCCGGTGGTGCCCGAGGACTGGAAGGCGACGATCGCCGACCTCGACGACCGGCGGGCCGCCGGGCGCGCCATGGGCGGCGAGGAACGCCTGGCGAAGCACCACGATGCCGGGAAGCTCGACGCCCGGACCCGGATCGACGTCCTGCTCGATCCCGGCTCGTTCCAGGAGCTCGGCACCCTGGCCGGCGGCCGGGAGGCGCCGGCCGAGGCCGTCGTGATGGGTTCGGGTCGCATCGGCGGCCGCCCGGTGATGGTCGCGGCGGAGGACTTCACCGTGTTCGCGGGCACGATCAGCCACACGAGCAACTCGAAGCGCTACCGCGCCGCGGAGCTTGCCGTGATCGATCGCGTCCCGCTGGTGATGCTGCTCGACGGCGCCGGCTTCCGCGCCGACGGCAAGGCCTACGGCCGCAGCCCGACCGATCTGCTCGCGCAGTCGCGCTGCTCGGGCTACGTACCGGTGGTCACCGCGGTGCTCGGCTCGTCGGCGGGCCACGGCGCGCTGATCGCCCCGATGTCGGACTTCGCGGTGATGAGCGCCCACGGCGCGATCTTCACCGCCGGTCCGCCCGTGGTGCTCGAGTCGTTGGGGGAGAAGGTCACCAAGGAGGAGCTCGGTGGCCCTTCGGTCGCGGTGGCCAGCGGCCTGATCCACAACGTCGGTGCCGACGACGAGGCGTCGCTCGATCTCGTACGCCTCTACCTCAGCTACTTGCCGTCGTCGGCCTGGTCCTACCCGCCCGACTACGTCCACGACGACACCGAAGCGCGCCTGGTGCCGGAGATCCTCGACATCGTGCCCCGCGACGGTCGGCGTGTGTACGAGGTGCGCGACGTCATCGAGGTCGTCTTCGACCAGTCCTCGTGGTTCGAGGTGCAACCGGAGTTCGGTCGCACCGTGGTGTGCGCGCTCGCGCATCTCGGAGGGCATCCGGTGGCGGTCGTGGCGAACCAGCCGAAGATGAACGCAGGCTCGATCGACGTCGACGGCGCCGACAAGGCCGCCCACTTCATCACCGTCGCCGATTCGTTCCACCTGCCGCTCGTCTTCCTCGCCGACAACCCGGGCGTGATGCCGGGCACCGCGTCGGAGAAGCGCGGCATCCTGCGCAGCGGCGCCCGCATGTTCGCGGCGCAGACCGTCGCCACCACCCCGAAGTTCGAGGTCACGCTGCGCAAGGCGTACGGCTTCGGGTCGATGGTGATGGGCATGATCGGCTTCGACGGCCAATCGGCTGTGTTCGCGCTTCCCGGGGCGACCATGGGTGCCATGGGTGCCGCGGCGATGAGCCGGTCGCGCAAGTCCGACATCGACGAGGCGGAGATGCTGCGCGACATGGAGCTCGAAGCGTCCTACCGCTCCGCGGGGACACTCGGGTTCGACGAGCTGATCGATCCGCGTGAGATCCGCAACGTGCTGCTCCACTCGTTGGAGCGCGCGCTGTACCGGCGTCAGGCCTCGGCGGAGCCGGTGGCACGCGTCGCCATCACGCCCTAACCGGGCGACGCGGCGAGCAGCGCGTCCAAGGCCCGGCTGATGTCGTTGTCGTACCCGAACGGTTCGGGCGAGAAGCCGAGGTCGACGAGCAGCGTGCTGAGGCGCAGCATCACCACGGTGAAGCGCAACCCGGCGAACACCAAGAAGTAGTGGAGGTCGTCGCCGCGACGCCCGGTGAGTGCCTCCCGAGCGCGTGACGGTCTCTCCGGCCGAGGGGAATCCCGGGAGCCGATCGGTGCTCGCGGTGCGCGAGAGCACGTCGTCGCAGAAGAGCCACCAACCGAGGTCGATGCGCGGGTCGCCGAGCGCGACCATCTCCCAGTCGAGCACCGCGACGACGTGGAAGTCGCGGTAGATCTGGTTGCTCAACCGCGAGTCGCCCCAGACGATCGTGTCACCCTCCGGTGGGGCCGGTGGCATCTCGGCCTGCAACCAGGCGAGCGCGGCCCGCGCCCCCGGATGGGGGGTGTCGCCCTCCGCCCACTCCAGCGACTCGGCGTAGTACCGCAGCTGCTGCTCGAGCCCGGTTGCGCCGCGGGTTGGGTCGTCGAGGAAGCCGAGATCGAGCGCGCACCAGTCGACGCGGTGCACCGCGGCCATGGCCTCGATCCCGCTCCACCACGCCTGCGCCTGCTGTTCCGGCGACGACTCGTGGAGCCACCCGGATGCCGCGTAGGGCGGGCTGTCACCGGGCACCAGGCCGTCGATCCGTTCCATGATCCAGAACGGGCTCCCGAACCACGACGGGTCGGCCTCGAACCACAGCATCTCGGGCATGGGCACATCGGTGTGGTCGGCGAGCGCGTGCATCACCTGGTACTGCGACTCGAAGTTCGCCTCGAGGAACACGCGGTACTCGAGCGGGGCGATGCGCACCACCAGGGGCCGGGTCCGCAGCACCCCCGCCGGATCGGCCCAGGTGCCGTCGAACATCACGGTCTCGTTCGACCAACCCGTGGCGCTCGGGATCTCGAGGCGGTCGACGGCGACGCCCGCCAGCCCGGCGACCTCCGAGAGCCAGGAAGTGAGCTGAGCGGCGGTGATCTCCGGGTTTCGCGCGACGGCACCCACGGCGGCGCACGCTAGCGCCGATTTCCCGGCGCCGAAATTGCGCGGGGCACAAATTCTCGCCAGGATGGCCGTCCTGACTGCCGAACGGAACGAGGAGCGGAATGGAGATCGCGCTGACCGACGACCAGGAGTTCTTCCGCGACACGACGCGGAAGTTCCTGGAGCGGGAGTGCCCGATCGTGACCGTGCGAGCCCTGCGGGCATCCGACGCGGGATTCGATCGTGACTATTGGCGCCAGGGCGCCGAGCTGGGCTGGACGTCGCTGGTGGTCCCCGAGGAATTGGGGGGCGGCAGCGTGAGCGGCAACGGCGTCTCCGATCTCGCCCTCGTGGCGGACGCCTTCGGGCGCCACGCGGCGCCGGGCCCCCTCCTCCCGTGCAACGTCGTCGCCCTGGCGGTGGCCCGCTCGGGGACCGCCGAGCAGCGGAGCGAGATCCTGCCCGCGATCGTCGGCGGCGAGCTGGTCGCGACGTGGGCCTTCACCGAGGCGCCGCCGCACGACGGGTTGGGCGACGTCGCCCTCCGGGCCGTCGCCGACGGCGGCGACTTCGTCCTCACCGGGGTGAAGTCGCCGGTGGAGGCCGGCGCGGAAGCCGACCACCTCCTCGTCACTGCCGCCACCGACCAAGGGCCCGCGGAATTCCTGGTCGCCTCGGACGCGCCGGGCCTGACCGTGACCCCGCTCCGCAGCGTCGACCTGGTGCGCCGGTTCGCGCGGATCGAGTTCGACGGCGTGCGCGTCCCGCCCGGCGCGGCGGTGGGGGAGACCGGCGCGGCCGCCGACGACGTCGAGCAGCAGCTGCGCCTGGCCGCGGTCGTCCAGACCGCGGAGATGGTCGGCGCCGCCGACACCCTCTTCGACATCACGCTCGACTGGGTCTTCAGCCGCTACTCGTTCGGGCGACCCCTGGCGTCGTACCAGGAGATCAAACACCGCTTCGCCGACATGAAGATGTGGCTCGAGGCGAGCCATGCCCTCGCCGACGCCGCCGCCCGCCACGTGCAGCGGGACGACGGCGAGGCGCCCGGCGCGATCAGCGTGGCGAAGTCGTACTGCGGCCAGTACCTCGCCGAGCTGGCCCAGGACTGCGTGCAGATGCACGGGGGCATCGGCCTCACCTACGAGCACGACCTCCATCTGTTCCTGCGCCGGATCACCGTCGACCGGCTCACCTACGGGACCCCGGCCGACCACCGTCTGCGACTCGCCGCGCTGCGCGCGAGCGCCGCCTGAGCCCGACTGCGAGGCAGCCGATCATGACCGACACCGACACGACGTCCAGTGACATCGAGAGCGTCGAAGACTTCCGGATCCGGGCGCGTACCTGGCTGGCCGAGAGCTTCCCGCGGGCCGAGGGCACCGAGCAGCTCCTCCGCGCGGGCGCGAGCGAGGAGGAGGAGCTCGCCGAGATCGCCCGGGCCCGCGAGCTCCAGCGCCTGCTGTTCGACGGCGGCTTCGCCGGGGTGTGCTTCCCGAAGGAATACGGCGGGCTCGGGCTCACCCCCGACCACCAGCGGGCGCTCAACGAGGAGACCGTCGGCTACGCCATCCCCCGGATCATCCAGGTGCCGACGTTCGTGCCGTGTGCCGCCGTGCTGCTCGAGTTCGGCACCGAGGAGCAGAAGCGGCGCCACATCCCCGCCATCCTGAAGGGCGAGGAGATCTGGATGCAGTTCCTCTCCGAGCCGAGCGGCGGTTCGGATGTCGCGGGCGCGCTCACCACCGCCGTGCGCGACGGTGACGAGTGGATCGTGAACGGCTCGAAGATCTGGACCACCGGCGCGTGGTTCTCGGATTACGGCCTCTGCCTGCTGCGCACCAACTGGGACGTGCCCAAGCACCGCGGCCTCAGTGTGTTCATCATCAAGATCCACCAGCCCGGGATCGAGCTGCACCGCATCGAGATGATCAACGGCTCGCGCGAGTTCTGTCAGGAGTTCATCACCGACCTGCGCGTTCCCGACTCCGACCGCGTCGGCGAGGTCGACCAGGGCTGGACGGTGGGCACCCGCTGGATGTTCCACGAGAAGAACGCCATGGGCGGCGGTTCGCCCTACGTCACCGGCAGCATGTACTCCAACACCGACGAGTCGCACACCCGCGACCCGCTGGTGGAGCTCGCCGACGCCACCGGGCACCTCGACGACGCGCGCGCGCGTGACCTGATCGGCGAGGCCTTCACGCTCAAGGTGGCGCGCAAGGAGCTGTCGGACCGCATCGCCGCCGGGATGCGGGCGGGCGTGTTCGCGGACAACAGCGCGGCGATCGCCCGCCTGATGAGCGCGGTCACGCAGCAGCGCGCCGTCACCATCGCGATGGAGCTGGCCGGGACCAGCGCGGTCGCCACCCTGGCGGACGATCCGTGGGCGGAGCGGGGCTTCGACTTCCTCGAGCGCCAGACGTCGGGCATCGGTGGCGGCACCACCGAGATGGCCCGCAACAACATCAGCGAGCGCGTCCTCGGCATGCCCCGGGAGATGACCCACGACAAGAACATGCCGTACCGCGACGTGCCGAAGGGCCCGCCCGCGAGCTGAGCTCGGAGCGGGCCCTCGTCGGCGACTTCGGTTGCGTCAGGACGCCGGTGCGGCCGTGGTCGTGGTGGCGTTCTCCGTGCCACTCTCGTATTTCTTGAGGAGGTCGGGGTCACCCACCAGCTTGCCGGTCTGCGGCTTGCCGTTGTTGAGGACCTTGAACTTGCCGTTCTCGACGGTGACGAACCAGGTGCAGCTGGTCGGCGTGACCTTCTGGTAGTTCTCGACGCTCACGTCGATCGGCGCACAGGTCAGGCCCGCGGCGTCGTACTTGCCGAGGCCCCGCACGCCGTCGACGAAGCCTTGGCGGGTCGGGTTCTTCCCGGCCGCTTCGAGGCCCTTGATCATCATGTCGCAGACGATGTAACCGGTGTAGGTGCCGTAGTCGGGCACGCCGGTGAGGCCGCTGTACTTCTTCAGGTTCTTCTGGAACTCCTTGATCGCCTTCCCGCCGAGCTCGACCGGACGGTACCCACTGAACATCAAGTCGTTGGGCGTGATGGTCTGGGCGATCGGCTGGTCGAGCAGATCCTGGCTGTAGCCGGTGGCGAGGACGTTGGCCTTCATCTTCACGCCGTTCTGCTGCAGACCCTGCACGATGGCGAAGTTCGTGTCGGAGTCCAGCGGCAGGTAGAGGCCGTCCGCGCCGGAGTTCTTGATCCCGAGCACGACCGGCCCGACGTCGGTGCCCCCGAAATCGAGCGTGTTGTTCAGGTACACGCCCTTGAGTCCCTGCGCGTCGGCCGCGTACGTCTCGGTGGCCTTCGCGGACTCGCTCGACGACGGCGACGCTCCGTAGCCGACGGCCGCGACCTTCGTGGCACCCATCTTCTTCATCACGCGGGTGACGGTGTCATACGTGAGGCCGGGAACCGGCGTGCCGTTGCCGAGCCCCGAGATGATGGCCTCGTTGCCGTCGTCGTAGTAATAGGAGCCGTCGAACCCGCCACCGATCATCGGCACGCCGTTCTCCTTGAGGAACCGCCAGGCGAGGAAGGCGAACGCCGAGTTGTCGATGACCGCGAACACCTTGCGGTTCTGCACGAGGTCCTGGGCGGCGGTGAGGTTGGCGCCCGACGACGCGTCGTCGATGACCTCGAGGTTGATCTTGCGGCCGTTGACGCCGCCCTGGGCGTTCTGGGCGTCGACTCGCGCCTGGCACGACTTGTGCGCGTTCTTGTGGGTCGCCGCGGCCACGCCGGTCTGCGACGAGATGTACCCGATCTTGACCGCTTTGCCGGTCACGCCGGTCGCGTCGCCGGTTTGCGCACCGGCGCCGGTGGCGGCGAGCCCCGCGACAGCGAGTCCGCCGGCGACGACCGCGGTCAGGACCCGCAGTCCGAGCTTCTCTCCGTGCTTCATACCGTCTCCCCCCAGAGTCGGGCCCGCGAACGGGCTGACCACGGCATCTGCCTTGGCGGGAAAACGCTAACGGAGTTCGGCCGTCAATGTCGCCGCGCCGACCAATGACGAGGGGGGAGCCGGTGAACCGGCTCCCCCCTACGAGTTCGTCGCGGATCTGGGGATCAGGGTGCGGCGGTGGTCGTGGTCACCAGGTCCGGGTTGCCGGTGGCGTTGGCCTTGAGAGCCGCGGGCGAACCGACGAGCTTGCCGATGTACGGCTTGCCCTTGTTCATCACCACGAACTTGTCGTTCTTCACCTGTGTGAAGTACGCGCAACCGGTCGGTGGGTACTTCCCGAAGGTGGTGAGGCTGATGTCGACCGGCCCGCACGCGAGGCCGGCCTGGTCGTAGGTGCCGAGCTTGTGGAGGCCGTCGATGAAGCCCTGACGCGGTCGGGGTCTTGCCCGCGTGCTGCAGGCCGAGGATGGCGAGGTCGCAGGTGACGTACCCGAGGTACTGGCCGTAGTCGGGCACGCCGGTGAGGCCGGCGTACTTCTTGAGGTCGGCCTGGAACTGCTTGGTCGCCTTGTCCTTGACCTCGACCGGCTTGTAGGTCTGGAACAGCACGGTGTTCGGGCCGAGCGTCGACGCGATCGGCGAGTCGAGCAGGTCCTGGCCGTAGCCGGTGGCCAGCACGTTCGCCTTCATCTTCACGTTGTTCTGGTCGAGGCCCTGGACGACGGCGAAGTTGCTCGACGCCACCATCGGCAGGTACACCGCGTCGGCGCCGGAATTCTTGATGCCGAGCACGAGCGGGCCGACGTCCGAGGTGCCGAAGTCGACCGAGGTGTTGGTGTACACGGCCTTCAGGCCGGCGGCGGGCACCGCGTAGTCCTGGAGCGTCTTGGCCGACGCGGCTCGATGATGCCGACGAGCCGTAGGCCAGCGCGGCAACCTTCTTGGCGCCGAGCTGCTTCATCACCTTCGCGGTCGTGTCGTACGTCAGACCGGTGAACGGCGCGGCGTTCCCGAGCGAGGAGATGATGTCCTCGTTGCCCTTCTGGCCGTAGTAGGTGCCGTCGTAGCCGCCACCGACCATGGGCACGCCCTGGTCGAGCATGTAGCGGTAGGACAGGAACGCGAACGACGAGTTGTTGACGATGGCGAAGACGTTGCGGTTCTTCACCAGGTCCTGCGTCGCGGTGAGGTTGGCGCCCGACGACGCATCGTCGACGATCTCGACGTTGATCTTGCGGCCGTTCACGCCCCCCTGGGCGTTCTGGCGTCGATCCGCGCCTGGCAGGCTTTGCCCGCGTTCTTGAACGTGGACCCGGCGACGCCGGTCTCCGAGAAGATGTACCCGAGCTTCACCGACTTGGCGGTGACCCCCGGATCGCTCTTCGACGCGGCCGTGGCTCCGGTGCTGGCGAGCCCGAGGGTCGCGAGGCCGGTGAGAGCGACGACGGTGGCCGAGCTCAGGAATCGTTTACTGCGCTGATGCAACGCACTACCCCCTGTGTCCTGTTCGATCTGAGCCATGGTCGATGGCTCGAATTTCGACTCGTACCAATTTCTTGCCGCACCGTAGCGCGTCGACGGACGGCGTATGGCGCGCCCACCGGGTGACTCGGCCGAGCCGTCAGCTCATCGCGTCGGCGGATTCTCCGAGGTACCGGTCGAGGACTTCCTGGCGGGCGCCGTCGGCGGGTCCGGTCCACGCGACCGCGCCCTGCTTGAGGATCACGCACTGGTTCGCCAACCCGAGCGCCCGGTGGATGAACTGCTCGATCAGAACGATGGTGACGCCCGACTTGCTGGCCATCTCGATGTTCTCGAACACGAAGTCGACCACGAGCGGGGCGAGACCGAGCGACATCTCGTCGGCGATGATGAGCTTGGGCGGCACGGCCAACGCGTGCGGCCAGCGCGAGCATCTGCTGCTCCCCACCGGAGAGCGTGCCGGCCCGCTGCGAGCGGCGGTCGGCGAGGCGGGGGAACAGCTCGTAGGCGTGGTCGACGGCCGAGCGCCGCTCGCCCGGTGTGCCGACCCGCCGCACCGCCATGCGGAGGTTCTCCTGCACCGAGAGGCCCGGGAAGATCCCGCGCCCCTCCGGGATGTGGACGAGCCCGGCCCGGCGGATCTCGTGGGGCTTGGCCTTGGTGATGTCCCTGCCGTCGAACGTGACCTTCCCGCTGAACGGCGGTACGAGTCCTGACACGGTGCGAGCGAAGGTGCTCTTCCCGGCGCCGTTGGCGCCCAGCACCGCGACGACCGAACCCGCCGGTACCTCGAGTGACACGTCGAACAAGGCCTGCACCGAGCCGTAGCGGACTCCGAGGCCGTCGACCGCGAGCAGTGCTTCGCTCATGCTTCCCCGCTCTCGGCGCTTCGCACCGGGCCGCTCGGGCCCCGCTCCGTTGCGAGCCGGGATACCCGGCTCGCGGCCACTCCGCTCATGCTTCCCCGCTCTCGGTTCGCTCGGTGGTCGCGGCTGCGGTGGTCGCCTCTCCCCCGGAGACCGGGGGGGTGCCTTCGACCGCTTCTTCGTCGCCCAGGTAGGCGGCCCGTACGGCCGGATCGTTCCTGATCTCGTCGGGGGTGCCGTAGGCGATCCGCTCGCCGAAGTCGAGCACGGCCACCTCGCTCGACAGACCGAGCACCATCGCGACATCGTGCTCCACGAGGAGGAGCGAGACGCGCTCTTCCTCGACCACGCTGCGCAGCGCCCCACCGAGTTGGGAGGTCTCGTGGCCGTCGAGTCCGGACGACGGTTCGTCGAGGAGCACGATCGACGGTCCCGTCGCCAGCGCGCGGGCGACCTCGACCCGGCGTGCGGTGCCGAGCGGCAGCACCGACGCGGCGTCGTCGGCGACGGTACGGAGTCCGAGCAGGTCGATGAGGTGGTCGACCCGGTCGCGTTCGGTTTGCGACTCCCGATGGAGCGATCCCGCGCTCAGCAGGTCGCTCCACAGCCGGTTGCGCTGGTTGCGCACGCGGTAGCCGAGGATGATGTGCTCGCGCACCGTGAGCCCCATGAAGAGCTCGAGCTGCTGGAACGTCCGGGCCAGGCCCAAACGGGCCCGCTTGGAGGGTGACGCACCGGTGACCTTCCGACCGCCCAGCAACACCTCGCCTTCCTGGGGCCGGAGCAGACCGGACAGCACACCGAAGAGCGTGGTCTTGCCGGCGCCGTTCGGGCCGACCAGTCCGACGATGGTCGCGGACGGCACGGCCAGGCTCACGTCGGCGAGGGCCACGAGGCCGCCGAAGCGGACGGTGATGTTCCGGGCCTCGATCGCGGCAACGACGCCGCCGGCGGTGGCGGCCGGTTCGGTGGCTTCGACGGCGCTCATGATCCGCTGACCTCCGCGGTCTGCTCCTCAGGTTGCGGCGGTGGCGGCTGGTCGCCCAGGCGGGGGTCGTGACGACCGGCGTGCGCGGTCGCCGCCGGGACGTCGCGCGCGCCGCCCAGACGATGGAAGAGGCGTTGGACCCCCATCGCCTGCATGTGCACCGTGCCTTCCGGGTTCTGGGCCAGGGCGATCGCGCCGAGACCGAAGAGGAGGATCGGTAGCTCTGACCACGGCGTCTGCAGCTGCAGGGTCGTCTGGATGAACGCGGGCGACAACACGAAGATGCAGCCCGCGAGGAGCGCGGCGATGTTGGAGCGCACGCCGAACGTCACCAGGACCGCCAGCCACGCCAGCCCGGCGAGCGTGACGAAGTCGAGCGGGATGGCCTGTTTGTGGCCGACGGCGTAGAGGCCGCCGCCGACCCCGGCCACGAACGCGGCGAGGCCCGACACGAGCATCTTCATCTGGATGACGCTCAAGCCCATGGTCCGTGACGCGTTCTCACTCCAGCGCACCGCGTTGAGTGCGAGGCCGGTGGTGGAGCGCCGGAGATTGACGATGAGGACGGCGATCACCGCGAAGATCGCCAACGCCATGTACGCGAACGCACGATCGGTGATCGCGAAGTCGGGCCGGCCGACGGTGACGCCCGCGCCGAACTGGGAGAACGTCTTGAGGTTGAACACGAGCTTCTCCATGAGCAGCCCGAAGGTCAGGGTCACCAACGCGAACGTAGAGGTTGCCCAGGCGGATGGTCAGCAGGCCGATGACCACGCCGATCGCGGCGGCGATCACCCCACCCGCGATCACCGCGGCGAGCACCGGCCAGCCGTGCTCGGTGGCCAACTGGCCGGTCGCCAGCGCGCCCACGCCGGCGAAGGTGATCTGGCAGAGCCACAGCATCCCGCCCTCGCCGGTGACGAGTGTGTACGAGAGGAAGACGATGGCGAGCGTGATGCCGGTACCGAGCAGCCCGAGCCAGTAGGGCTTGAAGATGAGCGGGAGCACGCAGATGCCGGCGAAGAGCAAGACGGGGAACCAGAAGTTGACCTTGGGGTAGAGGTTCTCGCTGTCGGCGGACGCCGCGAGGCGGGCGCCGCCGTTGGGTGTGATGGCCCGGTCGAGCGCGCCGCCGACCCCCTCTTCCTCGTTGACCCGGCCCGAGCGGACGATGTTGTAGACGAGCGAGACCACGACGAACGCGAACGGGATGCTGGGGATGATGTTGGCCGTGACCTCGCTGTCGGGCGGCAGGTAGTACTGCACGAGGCTGCCGGCGATGCCCATCAGGAGCGCGACGATCACCGCGATCGGGAGACTGCGGAGGCGGGCGGCGATCACCGCGGCGAACGCGGCGGCGATCAGGAGGGTGAACTTGCCCGCGTCGAGGCCGATGACGGGAGCGGCCAGGATGCCGGAGAGGCCGGCGAGGAACGTGGCGACGACCCACACGCCCGCGGCGATGCGCGACGGGTTGCTACCGGAGAGCGAGGTCATGGCCTCGGAGTCGACCATCGCCCGCACGCTCAGGCCGGCCTCGGTGAAGCGCAGGATCAGCGCGCCGATCACCACGATGGCGAGCACACAGGCGTAGGCGATCACCTGGTCGAGCGTGACCGCGGTTCCGAACACGTGGTACACGCTGACCGGCTGGGAGGCGAGGCCGGGCGCCTGGAAGATCTCGTCGTTCCCGAAGATCATGTTGGCGAGCGCCGGGATGGTCACCGACAGGCCGATGGTCACGACCACCTTGATGAGCTGCGACGAGAGTCGGAGGTAGCGGAAGATCCCGACGTAGAGGAACAGCCCCAGGCCCGGCGCCAGCACGAGCAGGCACATCGCCGCCGAGGCGAGGATGCCCCACTGTTGCTCGACGTGCAGGTAGTAGTAGGTGCGCGCGATGAAGTAGGCGAGCGAGCCGAAGGCGAAGTTCAGGACGCCGGTCGACACGTACGTGATGACCAGCCCGGACGCGGCGAGGGCGTAGATGCTCCCGAGCACGAGCCCGACGACGATGAACTGCAGCACCTGAGACCCCCCTGGTCCTTCTCCGTTGGCACATCCCGGCAGGGGCGGCGTGGTGGCATGCCGGCGACGAGTCGTTGTTGTGCTCGGTCGGACTTTAGCGAGGTCGTCGAGTTGGCGCACCCCCAACCTCGGGAGTTTGTCCGGGCGCGTCCATGGGCGGGGTCCTCGAACCCGGGGAGCCCTACGCTGCCATCACCGCCGGAATGCCGCGAGCACGGCGAACCCGGGGCATGTCGAGTCGGTGTCGACGGAGGTGGCGCGTGCGCAGTGAGGTCGTGTGCGACGGGATCCGGTTCGGCGAGGGGCCCGTCTGGTGTGGTCAGGGCACGCTCGTCGTCACGAGCGTGCCCGACGGCGCGTTGTACCGGGTCGACGTGACCACCGGTGCCGTCGGCCTGTTCGCCGACGTGGGCGGAGGCGCGAACGGCGCCGCGCTCGCCGCCGACGGCTCGATCCTCGTCACCCAGAACGGCGGCATCGACTTCTCCCGCCTGGGCCTCTTCGCCGACCCGCCGGAATTCCGCAGCGCGACCCCGGGACTGCAGCTGGCCCAGGCGGACGGCTCGGTCGCCTATCTCGCCGACCGCGGCTTCCTGGCGCCGAACGACCTGGCCGTCGCCGACGACGGCCGGGTCTTCTTCACCGATCCCCCTCACCACCCGCCGCCCGAGACCCCGGTGGGGCGGGTCATGGTCCTCGACCGCGACGGGAACGTGACCGTGGCCGCCGACGGCTTCCAGTACTGCAACGGCATCGCGTTCACCCCCGACGGCGTCCTCGTCGTGGTCGAGGGGCGTGGGCTCCAGGCGGTCGCCGCCGACGGGACCCGGGCCTGGATCATCGAGGAGCTCGGCCCTGGTGGGGGCGACGGATTCTGCCTCGACGCCGACGGCCGGTACTACGTGGCCTCGACGTCGGATCACGGCGTTCGCGTGGTCGAACCCGACGGGACCGTGGTCGACTTCCTGGCGATCGAAGGCGATGGCCTCACCACCAATTGCTGCTTCGGCGGCGACGATCTCCGCACCCTCTACGCGACCGACGCGATCCCCGGTCGCGTCGTGGCCTGGGAGGGGATGCCCACTCGCGGGCTCCCGCTCACGCGGTGGCCGGGTCTCGAGCCCGGCAGGGCGGCGAACCGGGGGGAGTGACGCGGGTTCGCCTGGTTGCTCGGGTCAGCCGGCGCCGGGCCGCGCGGTGACGACGACCCGGACGCGATGGACCGCGTTGTTCGCGTAGCCGCCGAGGTTCCAGCCGGCCCGCAGCGGCTGCTCGTTGCCGGCGGCATCGACCGCTCGACAGCACAGCTCGTGTTCGCCGGGTTCCGCGTACCAGTCGAAGTGCCAGCCCTGCCACGCGTGGTCGCCCAGTTCGGGCCGCGCGACGGTCGCGGGTTGCCAGCTCGCGGCGCCGTCGGTGCTCAGCTCGACGCCCACGACGGCACCGTGCCCGGACCACGCGCGTCCGGTGAGGGAGCAACGCCCCGCCGGGACGGTGCGCGTGCGCGAGAAGAAGTCGGGGATGCCGGGCGGCACCATGAGCGACCGCACCGCCATGCGGTCGAGCGCCACACCCACCTCCGTGTCGTGGTGACGGAGCCGGTACGCCTGTGACTGCTGGTAGCCGGAGAACTCGGTCTCGCTCACGGTCACCGCGGTGAGCCACTTCACGTTGGTCATGCCGTACCAGCCCGGCACCACGAGCCGGAGGGGGAATCCGTGCTGCGGGGGGAGCGGCGCTCCGTTGAGCTCGTAGGCCAGCAGGGGTCCGCGCGCGGTGGCATCCGCGATGCTCACGCTGCGCTGGTAGGCCTGCTCCACCCCGCCCTCGATCCCGCGGTCGGCGCCGGTGAACACGACCTCGACGGCGGTATCACCCACCCCGGCGACATCGAGGACGTCCGCGAGGGGCACACCCGTCCACTCGCCGGTGCCGACGGCCTCGAGGATCCACGGTTGGCTGGCGGGGCGAGGCTCGAGCAGGGCCCGGCCGTTGCCGGCGCACTCCATCGTGACCGCGGCGGTGACCGTCGGGAGGTCGCGCAGGTCGTTGAGCGACAGGACGAGCGGCCGGTCCACGGCTCCCTCGACGCGCAGGCGCCACTCGGCCGGATCGATCAGGGGGATGTCGTAGTGGGTCAGCAGGTAGTGCAACCCGACCGGGGTCACGGGGGAGCGCAGCATCTCCAGCGGCAGGCCGTGATTCCGCGTCGCGAGCTGCAGCTCTTCCATTGTCACACCATCGACCGAACCTTCCACGGCTGCCTCCCGACCGATCGCACCGACGCGGGAGCGTAGACCCGGGAACCCGGCCCGCGGCTCCGATCGTCTGCCGGCGTACGAGGTGGGTCCGGACGGGATTCGTGTGCCGCGTGCAGGTCGGGTAGACACCGAAGGTGGGTGCCCGAGAGACGCACGGTCCGGATCCGCACGCCCTCGAGCTGCTCGACGCCACGCGGCACCTCGCCGATCGCGTGTGGCGGTCGCACGCGTCACCCGAGGTGCGCGCCGCGACCGCGGCCGAGATCCGGCAGTTGGCCGAGCGGCTCGCGCCGTTCGAGGACGCGGCGCCCGTGCAGACTGCCCTGGGCGGGCCGCTCCCCGGCCGCGGACACCCGTTGCTTCCGCCCGTGGTTCGTCAGCCCGCCGATCGTGGAGTGACGGGAACGGTGCGCTTCACCGACGCGCACGCCGGTGCGGGGAGCGCGGTCCACGGGGGTCAGGTCACGTTGCTGTTCGACGAGGTGTTGGGAGGAGTCGCGGCCACCGTGGCGCCGAGTCGGACCGCGTCGCTCACCGTGCACTTTCGCAGCCTCACCCCGGTCGGCGCGTCACTGGTGATCGAGGGCTGGGTGGAGCGCGTCGAAGGGCGCAAGATCTCTGTGGGTGGGCGGCTGCGCGACGGCGAGCGCGTGTGCGCAGAAGCCGAGGCGCTCTTCGTCGCCGTGCAGGACTGGTCCTGACCAGCAGTTTCGCGGGCGCCCTCGGCAGGATTCGAACCTGCGCACACGGCTCCGGAGGTCGAACTGGATCGTCTTCTGGGTCATCTGCGTTCCTGCGAGTGCCCCTGAGCCAGCCATTTCGTCTGCTGCTCCGCTGCCGAGCCATGAGATACGCCCCAATGGATTGACAGTCAGGTTGACAACGAGACCGGACCGTATCTCCGCGAACCGCGAACCGCGCGGGTCCCTGTCGGGCTGGTGGCGATTCACCCGACCACTGACGCGGCCAGCCGACACGCTGGGGTTGGCTGTTCGGTCAGGTGGACGGAGTGTCGTCGCGTGGCCGGCATGATAGTGATCGGGGTTGACCGCGTCATACCGTGACGCGAGTCTCGTCTCCGAGAGGAGTTCGTGACGCCTGCGCCTCAGCCGCCGAGTTTCGGGAACGTGCAGTTGCGCTTACTCGCGAGCGGCCGCAACGGACCGGTGATCGAGCGGAGGGTCTCGGGGTCAGGCTGTCGTGCCTCGGCCGCTGGTTCGCCTCGCTGATGTCGACGCGAGCTGGCGAGGAAGGCGAGGAGCTGGTCCGATGGCGCCGCGAGAACCGGGCCTTGGCGACGGAGACGCAGACGGCGTCGGGAGGGCGGTGATGTCGACAGGAGTGCGGCGGTGGGTCAGCATGCCGACGTTCCCGCCGATCCCAGCGACGATGCGCGGCTACCGGGCGTCATGGCTTGGTCCCGACACACTGGCTGGACTGACCCTGTTCGCCATCGCCGTGCCGGAACAGATGGCGACCGCTCGGCTGGTTGGCGTGCCCGCCGTCGTCGGTCTGTACGCGTTCATCGCCGGATCACTGACTTTTGCGATACTCGGCCGCCACCGCCAGATGTCTGTCGGGGCCGATTCCACGATCGCGCCCATCCTCGCTGCCGGGGTTGGCGCCATCGCGGTCATCGGTACGCCGCGATACGGCCAACTCATGCCGTGCCTTGCTCTCATGGCCGGGGCGCTGATCCTGGCCGTCGGCCTGGTCCGCCTCGGCTGGATCTCGGAGTTCCTTTCGGCGCCGGCCGTCACAGGACTTCTCGCTGGAATCGCCGTCCAGATCGTGGTGCGCCAGCTTCCTGCCGTTCTCGGTGTCGCCGGCGGTGGAACGACGACCATCGGCGAGGTACACGATGTCTTCAGCGAAATCGGACATGCGAACCTGTGGTCGGTGGGGATCGCTGTCGTGACGCTGGTCACGGTCATCGTCGCCGAACGAATCGACCGTCGTATCCCGGGAGCACTCATCTGCCTCGCAGGCTCGACTCTCTCCGTCGCAGTGTTCGGTCTCGAGTTCCACGGCGTTCAGGTGCTCGGGACGACCCAGAGCGGCTTGCCGTCCTTGGCCATCCCGTCGGCTTCCTGGGCCGACATCAGCCATCTGCTCGGACCGGCGCTCACAGTGGCGTTCGTCTGTGTGGTCCAGACATCGGCCACCGTCCGCTCTTCGAGCGAAGGGGCAGAGACCGCGCGGGAGTTCAACCGGGATCTCGTGGCGGTCGGGGCTGGGGGCCTCGTCGCCGGGCTGAGTGGATCCTTCGCGGTCGACGCCAGCCCGCCACGTACCGAAATCGTCACGATGTCGGGCGGGCGGTCACAGTTGACGAGCGTGATCGCCGCGTTCGGCGTCGTTTGCATCGCGCTCGGTGGCCACTGGATTGCTGTACGACCTCCCCGAAGCCGCCTTGGGTGCGATCTTGATCTACATAGCCACCAGGTTGTTCCACTGGCGCGACCTGGCATCAGTTTGGCGTTTCGACCGACTGGAGTTCACCCTGGCGATCGTCACGCTGCTCGTGGTGGCGCTCGTCGGCGTCGAGCAGGGCGTCGTCGTCGCGATGGTCATCTCGCTGGCGGTGCGGACCCGACGAACCGCGAGACCCCCCGACGCCGTTCTCGGACGCGAACTCGGGACGGACCACTGGATCCCCACCGACGTCGGGCGTATGACCGAGCAAGTGCCCGGCGTGATCGTGTACCAGACCTACGCCCCGTTGTGGTACGGCGATGCCGCGTATGTCGAACAACGCGTGCGCTCGGTCCTCGACTCGGCTGCCGAACCGGTCCATGCGCTCGTGCTCGACCTGAGCGGCATGTCCGACGTCGACTTCACCGGCGCTCAGATGGTCGGTCATCTGGCAACCGAATTCAAACAGCGGGGCGTGACCCTTGCCATCGCCCGGTCGTCCCACCTCATCCACCATGACCTCAAACACAGCGGGCTTCTCGCCGACATCGGTCCCGACCAACTCTTCGCGTCGGTCGAAGAAGCGATTGAAGCTCTGCAGAAGGATCTGCCGTGAGGTTGGTCACGGTGTCACCCGAGCCCGAGGCAGACCCAGCACGGCGAAACGCGACACAGTCCGATCACCGGGGTCGTGTGGCTGACGACCCAGCCGATAGTGACCGTGTGACCCAGACCTCCCGCCTGACGTGAGTCGGGCCGTGGTGGCCAGGGGCTTGTCGGGGTCTGGGACCTCCGGCCCTGGTGGGTCACTTCGGCGTGCGGTCCACTCCAGGGAGAGATCGATCGCTTCTGAGGCACCGAGGTGAGGCGCCCGACGATGAGCAGCGAACGTCAGGTGGTCGATCGTCGGTTCGAGGGTTTCGTCTTCGATTGGGACGGTACCGCGGTACCGAATCGTGGTGCGGACGCCTCTGAGCTCCGCGGGCTGGTCGAGCGCCTGTGTGCTGATGGGGCGTATGTCGCGGTGGTGAGCGGTACGCATCTGGAGAATGTCGATGGTCAGTTGCGCGCACGGCCGGAACCGCCGGGGCGGCTCGTGCTGGCTCTGAATCGTGGGTCCGAGGTGTTTGCCGTCGATGGATCGGGCCCACGACTGGTGTATCGGCGCGCGCCGACGATGGCCGAGGATGCTGCACTCGACGACGCGGCCGCGCTGACCGTTCGGCGACTCACCGAGCGTGGCCTCGCAGTCGAGATTGTCTCGCAGCGTTTGAATCGCCGCAAGATCGATCTCATCCCGGTGTCGGAGTGGAGCGATCCGCCGAAAGCGCGAATCGGTGAGTTGCTGGGCGCGGTGGAGCAACGGCTGTTCGACGCAGGGTTCGGGGGCTTGCCGGAAGTGGTCGAGATCGCGATCGGCGCGGGCGCGCGACGTGGGCCTCGCGGATACGCGGGTGACGAGCGACGTCAAGCACGTGGAGATCGGGCTCACCGACAAGGCCGACTCGGCAGGGTGGATCTTCGCCGACCTCTGGAAGCGTGGTGTGGGTCCGGGATTGGTCCTTGTCGGGGGGGACGAGTTCGGCAACCTCGGCGGGCTCCCGGGGAGTGACTCGCTCATGCTGGTCGAAGAGGCTCGGGTTGCGACCGCGATTTCCGTCGGTGTCGAGCCTGCAGGTGTCCCGGCGGGGGTCTGCGCGTTGGGGGGCGGTCCGGCTGCGTTCGTGGAGCTTCTGCGCGAGCAGCAGGAGCGGCGGTCGGCGCTCGACGTGCCCGATGTCGACGAGCGGGCCGGCTGGTGTGTGGTGGTCGACCGCTTGGAACGACGCTACGAACGTGGCGACGAGACTCTCCTCACTCTCTCGAACGGATGGCTGGCGACGAACGGCGCGCCGCTCCTTGCACACCCGGCGTCCGCGCCCCGCGCACTCGTGTCGGGCATCTACGACGGCGAGGGCCCCGAGACGACGCTGCTTCCCGCTCCGATTTGGCATGTCGTCGCCGCCGACAGACCAGACGTCCTGCAGGTACATCGCGTTCTGGACTTGCATACCGGCGTATTGCGCGAGGAACTCACCGGCGACGCGCCTGTCACCAGTGTGCGTTTCGAGCCGCTCGGTGATCCGGGGATAGGCGTGCTCCGGGCCGCGGCCACCGGAGTCGTCGTGGATCCCGCGCCGCTGAGACGGCCTGCAGGTGGGGCGGCGGTCCGGGAAGGCCGGGACGAGGACGGCATTTGGATGCAGGTGGCCGGGTCGGAAGGCGGGATCGTGGCTGTTGCCACGCAACATCAGCAGCGCGCGGTAGACGGCTCGACGCGACTCGACCGGATTGTCGCCTACGATGCGGATCCATTCGAGGTCCCTGGTCCCGACGGCGCGACCGAACGGCTCGCTGACGCTTCTCAGCGTGGTTTCGAGCGTCTTCTCGCCGAGCACCGCGCCCAGTGGGCGGCACGTTGGGCTGACTGTGACGTCGTCATCGAGGGCGACGACGCGCTGCAACAAGGCGTTCGCTTCGCGCTGTTCCACTTGCATGGCGCGGCCCAGGATGACGGTGAGACCGCGGTCGGGCGCGGGGCATCACCGGTCCGGGATACCGAGGTCATGTGTTCTGGGACGCGGACGTGTTCGTGCTGCCGTTCCTCGCCGCGACCCGCCCGCAAGCAGCGCGCAGCATGCTCGAGTACCGGCTGCGGCGCTTGCCGGCGGCGCGTGCCGCCGCGCAGGCTCTGGGATACGAGGGTGCGAGGTTTCCCTGGGAATCGGCCCGCAGCGGCCGAGACGTCACGCCATTGTCGGCTCATGATCGTGCCGGTCGTGTCGTTCCGATCCGCACGGGACAGCTCGAGGATCACATCGTCGCCGACGTCGCGTGGGCCGTCGCGTGGTACGTCGACTGGACCGGCGACGACGCGTTCGAGAGCGGCCCGGGTCGGGAATTGCTCGTGGAAACGGCCCGTTACTGGGCATCACGGATTCGTACCGAGCGCGACGGGTCAGCGCACATCTTCGGGGTGATCGGACCCGACGAGTATCACGAGCCGGTCGATGACGACGCGTTCACGAACGTCATGGCCCGCTGGAACCTTCGCCGCGCCGCGAGCGTCATCGCGGACGACGACGACTCGAACGAACGGCATCGCTGGCTCGAGTTGGCCGATGCGTTGGTCGACGGGTACGACCCGGACTCCGACGTATACGAACAGTTCGCCGGGTTCCATCAGCTCGAGCCCCTCGTGATCGAGGAAGTCGCGCCACAACGTCCGGTCAGCGCGGACCTTCTCCTCGGCCGAGAACGCGTCCAACAGGCACAGGTGGTGAAGCAAGCCGATGTCTTGATGGCACATCACCTCGTACCCGACGAGATGGCACCGGGATCGCTCGCCGCCAACCTGCGTTTCTACGAACCTCGCACCGCGCACGGCAGTTCGTTGTCGCCAGGCATTCACGCCGCGCTGTTCGCGAGTCGGCGAAGACCGCGAGGCGCTCGAAGCGCTCCGGATCGCAGCGCGCATCGACCTCGATGACCTCACCGCGACGACCGCTGGGGGTCTGCACCTCGGCGGGTTGGGGAGCGTGTGGCAGGCGATGGTGTTGGGCTTCGGGGGAATGCGTCCCGACCGCGACGGGGTCCTGGCGATGGACCCGCGTCTTCCCGGTGAGTGGTCGGCGTTCGAGGTGAACGTCGTGTTCCGAGGCCGGCGAGTTCGGCTGCGAAAAGAACGGGGCGTCGCGTCGGTGTGGTCCGACGGAGCTGCTCGCGTACGGGTCGGACCACATACGTTCGACGCGACCGTCGCCGGCACGAGATTGATCCGACGCGAGTCGGGATGGGAGATCGACTCATGAGCACCGTCCTTGCTGCGATCGACGATTCCGCGGCGGCGCGACCGGTGCTCGCGACCGCGCAAGCGATTGCCGGGCTGTGGCACGCACGAGTCGAAGCGTTCCACGTCGGCGACGACGGTGGACGAACCGCGGAGGCGGCTGCCCGCGCCGTGGACGTGGGGATGCGCGTCGAAACCGGCGATGTCGTCGCTCGTCTCGTCGAAGCCGCGTCTGATGCCGGTGTGGCCGCGGTCGTGGTGGGTGCCCGGGCGCGGCCGGGTGGTCGACGCCCCGCCGGTCATGTTGCCGCCGAGCTGATCACGCGCTGCGACAAACCCGTGATCGTCGTGCCACCCGAAGCCCCTACGGCCGGCCAACTCCGCCGGATGCTCGTGGCCCTCGAAGGCACCACGCGGACCTCAGTTGCGCTGCAACCCGCCATCGATCTCGGCCGTGGACACGGCGTCGAGGTGACAATCGTGCACGTCGACGACGAGACGTCGATCCCGCTCTTCTCGGATCAACCGCAACACGAGACCGACGCGTTCGCGACAGAGTTCCTGGCCCGCTACGCTCCCACCGGCGAGCCGCTCTCGATCGAGCTTCGTGTCGGCGAACCCGCCGAGCAGGTCCTCGCCACGTGCGACGAAACCGCCGCCGACATGGTCGTCATGGCGTGGTCGTGCAGCCTCGGGCCGGGCCGTGCCCGGTTCGTGCGCTACGTCTTGGAGCACGCCGCGATACCGGTCATGCTCGTCCCAACGGCAAGCAGCTGAGCCGAACCCACGACACGCGACCCCGAGCCTGTCCGGCCCACGGTGCGAAGCTCCCCTCTTAGACCGGTCAGCTCGAGACCGCGAGGCGAATGTCGAGCAGCCGGTCAACCAGCCGACCACGGTCGAGCACGGTCCACTCCGAGTACGACAGTTCGGCGTCGGCAACGATCCTGGCAATCGGCGCGTCCGACGCCCCGTCCCCGATGGCGACTCGGACAGCGGTGCAGCAGCTCGAGTGCTTCGTCGCGCGAAACCGACCCCTGCCGGCACGCCGTCGACAAGGCAGCATCCACGACGTCGACCGGTCGGTTGGCGAGACCGGATCCTGCCGGTGGCCGGCTCCTGAGGGGTCTCATCGGGCTTGGTCCGCGTGGAACCGCTCGAGACAGAACGCTCGAGAACTACAACCGGGACAGGACTCAGGTGGGACACGGCTCACCCGGGCGAGTTCGACATGCCAGCACCGACCGCATGCCCGGCAAAGAAAATTCGTCTCGTCCTCCGCGGAAACGGCGACCAGATCGTCCGACCGACACGCCGGACACTCGCGGAGGGGACCGACACCCTGTCGCGAATGAATCACGGGACTCCCCTGAGAACCCGACTGCGCTGCTTCAGGCCCAAACTTCGCTTCTCCCACGACGCACTCCCGCGTTCCTGGGGGGATGAGCACGACATCCCGGGGTCATCGTGAGCGACGACCCCTCTCATCGCATGATGATCGGGTCATCCCGCGGCGGGACAGGGGCGAAGGTCCCATTGCCTGGCGTCGGGTCCGCGGTCCCGGCGAACGTCACCCTTTCCTGGGTCGGAGCACGAGCTTGCCGCCATGGCGCTCCATGATTGCCTCGACGGTGCCGGGGTGGCCGTGGCTGCAGGCGGCGACGAGCACGTGGCCCGGTTCGAGCCGTGGTGTCGACAGCTCGTCGCGTTCGCTCAGCGCTTTCCCGGCCACGGCCTCGCCGAAATAGCCGCCGAACAGCGCACCGGGAAACCCGCCCGCGGCACCGCAGGCGAGGAGTCCACCGAGCCCAACCGAGCACCGCACGAGATGGCACTCCGTTCGTTCCCGCTCGTGGTGCGTCGATGCGCACCCTGGAGAGACGATCGCGATAGCGAGTCCGCGACGTGCCCGATGCGCTCCAAACGCCGACCAGCCGGTGCCATCGTCTCGGCTCGTAACGCGGCATCGATCTCGTCCACCGGCCCACGTCGTGTGAGCAGCTCTCGATACCGGCTCGGGATCACCAGCGCCTCGATGACGGCATCATCGAGGGGGAGTCGCCTGGTGTCGACAGCCGGTTCCGCCGCAGGCTGCCCGTCGGTTCATGTCGCCCGCCGCGGAAAGAAGGCGCCCGGGGGACGACCTGTATCGACCGGGTCCGGCTCACTGCTCAACCGCGACGCTCGGATCGTGGACCGCGCGCCGGCGTCGCAGTAGGGCACAACGTCCCGACCGGTCGCCGGAGCCAGAGGCGCAGGAGTTCCCGTCACCGCTGCGGCAATCCGTCACCGTCGACGGAGCGGAACCGGCCGCGGGCGGCACACCAGTCCAGCAGTGGTCGGCTCGGGACTTTCGCCTCTGTGAGCGTGGGTCGACGCGGGTCGAGGCTGGCTCGAGCGGCACGTGTCGAGAGGAGCCGAGAGATGGCGGAGATCGAGAAGACCGCGCAGACATCGAAGACGCCCGCGACGGCGCCGAGTTCGGGCGACTGGTTCGATCGTTGGTTCGCGGACTGGCCATGGCCTCACCTCAGGTCGGAGTTGCGGCGAACCTTCGGCGAAGGCATGGATCCGTTGCGGGTCGAGGAGTTCACTGAAGGCGACGAGGCCGTCGTTCCGCGGAGATGCCCGGTATCGACCCCGACAAGGACGTACAGATCACGGTGAGCGACCACACCCTGCACCTGCGCGCAGAGCGGCGTGAGGAGACCAAGACCGAGGACAAGGGAAGCTACCGGAGCGAGTTCAGGTACGGCACGTTCAGTCGCACGGTGCAACTGCCCGTCGGCGCCACCGAGAAGGATGTCAAAGCCACCTACCGGGATGGCATCCTCGAAGTACGGATACCCGTGGATCGCCGAGCAGCGGAAGCCAGGAAGGTCCAGGTGCAACGCGCCTGAGCCGCGATCGCCCCGGAGCGGACGAGCGCAGGCGCGCCCGGGTGGGCCGCGGGCGACGCCGCTTCCGGCCGATGCTCGTTGGTCTTCTCGTGGGAGTCGGACTCGCCGGCGGTTGCGCCGCTTCGACACCGAGCGCCGGAACCCAGCTCACGATCGAGACCCAGACCGGTGATGTGTCCACGGTGCTGGTTCCCTCGCAGGCGACGCTGCGATGTGACGGGACCGCGGCGGCGACCGGGTTCCTGCAGAAGGTCCCGGCCCCGGCGTGCGCAGCGGTTCGGCAGAACGTCGTCCAGAAGATCGCGGCTAGCCAACGGACCCGACGAGTGTGCAGCCAGGTCTACGGCGGACCCCAGACGGCACACATCACCGGCACGGTCGACCGGCGCCACGTCGACCTCACCGTGACCCGCACCGACGGCTGCGGGATCGCGGACTGGCAGACCCTGGAGCCTCTGCTGGGCGACCCGCAACGACAGGGCAACATCGGGCCGAAGGCTCCGACGCGCGCCGCGGCCACGACCACGGTTCCTCGGCAGGTTTCGTACGTCACGAAGCCGGGCGACACGCTGACCGCCATCGCGAAGCGCTTCGGCGTGCCGATCGCGGCGCTCGTCTCTGCGAACCATCTCACGGACCCGGATCACCTCGCCGAAGGGGTGACGCTCGTGATCCCGGCGGTGCCGCCGGCCCAACTCGTGATCACCTCTTCGCCGGCGCAGTCGGGCACCGTCCTCGACATCACGTTGACCGGCGCGCAGCCTGCGGAGGCGGTCACGTTCGAGATCGACACCCCGAGCGGGACGTACACCGGGCCAGCGCATCCCGCGTCGGCCGAGGGCGTCGTCACCGCGACCTACGAGAGCAACGGCGCGCCGGGCACCTACACGGTGATCGCGACCGGCACCGACGGCACGGCCGCCCGCCAGAGCTTCGTGATCGATCCCGCGGGATGAACCATCAGCGGCGCCCCCTCGAGTTGGGCCCGTCCGGTTCGGGCAAATCGACGCTGCTGCATCTGCTCGCCGCGCTCGACCGTCCTGACTCGGGCACGTTGTCCGTCGACGGCATCGACCTGACGCACCTCCATGCACCGGACCACTATCGGCGTCAGGAAGTGGGGCTCATCTTCCAGCTCCACAACCTCCTCCCGCACCTCACCGCGCTCCAGAACATCGAGATCGCGATGGTCGGCACTGGCCGGCGACGGAGCGAGCAACGCGCCCGAGCCCGCGAGTTGCTGGCCGAGGCGGGCCTCCGCGACAAGGGAGATCGACACCCACCTCAGCTCTCCGGCGGAGAGCGTCAACGCGTCGCCATCGCCCGCGCGCTGGCGAACGACCCACGCGTGCTCCTTGCCGACGAACCGACCGGCAGCCTCGACAGCGCATCCGTCGACCAAGTGCTGCCCTGTTCCGCCGACTACGCGAAGAACACCAGGTGACCATCGTGCTCGTCACGCACGACCAGCACGCCGCCCGCGCCACCGACCGAATCATCTCGCTGCGCGACGGGGTCGACCGGACCGACTCATCGGGGAGGGGAAGCGTCCGTTGCTCGGGAGCGGGCGTGGCGAGTGATCTCCACGCGTCGCGCCACCAATACGCGGGCGACGACGAACAGGGCCGTCCCGTAGAGGAAGGTCTCTACGAGGGGCCAGGCGACAGGCCCATGGGCGGTCAGGCTCGAAGTGATCAACTCTTGTGGGCCATGGAAGGGAAGGAGACGCGACACCACGGATGTCGGATCCAGCGCCAGCTGCATGCCCACGACGCCGATGAGCACGAGGGTGCCCTCGAGCTCCCGAGGCACCCCGGCGCCGACCGCCAGTCCGAACGGGATCGACAGCAGCGCCACCGCCGCGACGCCGACGAACGTCAGCCACGGCCGCGCCGGCTGCGAGACCGTGCTCATCAGGACGCTGAAGCCGGCGGCGATCACCAACCCCATCGGTCCGAGGAACGCGAGCCGGCCCAGCAGGAGCTCGTGAGGCCGGTATCCGCTCAGCACCAGACGCTGGTCGACCTCACTCGAGGAGAGAATCGAGAAGAGCGTCGCACCCGAGACCGCGAAGGCCAGACCGACGCCGCCGTTCACGATCGCCCTGTCGCTCGTTCCCATCGAAGCGAGATAGAAGCTGAGGGGCAATGCGACCAGCAGCCCGAGCGCGGCGTGGCGACGGGTGAGGTCCCGACCGTGCATCTCCGCCATGATCATGATCCGCCGGAACGACTCCATGGCGGCTACGCGCCCTCGCCCGGGCCCGAGCGCGACGGGTGGGCCGGGAGCTCCACGACGCGGTCCACCCGTTCGAGCTCGGCGAGCATGTGGGTCACCACAACCACCGCCTTCCCTGCATCGCGCCAGATCCTGCAGTGGTCCCAGAAGTTCACGTACGTGCCGTGGTCGAATCCCTGGTAGGGCTCGTCCAGCAACAGGATCGTCGGATCGGCCAGCAGGGCGAGGGCCAAGTTCAGCTTCTGGCGGGTGCCCCCGGACAGGTCACGGGTGACGACCCGCTCGTGCAGCGGATAGCCGAACTCCTCGAGGATCCGGTGGCCCCGCCGAAGCGACTCGGAGCGGCCGATCCCGGCGCCACGACCGAACATCACCAGGTGGTCGTCCGCGGTGAGCAGCTCGAAGAGCCCCGGGGTCTGGGGGCAGTAGCCGATCTGCCCGCCGACTTGCACCACTCCGGCATCGGCGCGGACCAGGCCGGCGCAGATGCGGAGGAGGGTGCTCTTGCCCGCACCGTTCTCTCCGGTCAGCGCGACGACCTCGCCGTCACGAACCGCCAGGTCAACTCCGTCGAGGACCGTCAAGCGACCGAACCGTTTCGAGACCCCGGACACGACGAGTTGGGGCATGCGCTCACCCCCTGTGGCATCGACCCCGCGGTCTCCATTTCACGAGCAACCTGCAGGCGAACGTCTCCTGGACCGTCGGCACGCCGGACAACGCCCTCGCGATCGCCGCGAACGACCCGGCGACGGAGAGCACCGATGCAGGCGACCCGGCACCCACCGAACCATCCACCTGACGAACCGTACCTCGCGACGCGGACCCGGTAGCGCGTTGACCGTTGCCTGAGCCTGGTCGGTCGGGCTGCGGGTGCCGGCCGTCCCCGAGGTGGGCCGAGAGCTCGTGGGCCTGGCCAAGGTCCGAGTGGGCATCGCCGTACTCTGCGTTGACCGCTTCGAGTCCGGGACTCCGCCTCGGCGCTCCGGAGGCCGGTCGGTGCATGGCGATTTGTGGGCTTTGTCGCTCAACCCGGTGTGTCGAGGGAACAGCCAGAGCTCGCCGCGCTGTTTGCGAAGTTGTCAACTACGACAGCAGAATTCTTCAGCCGAAGGAAGGCAACATGAAGCGCATCGAGATCGCTGGGCTCCACCTCGAGGCCACGAGTGGAGCACCGTTGGTGTTGTTGCGCGAGCAGGATGCCCCGCATCGCGTGTTGCCGATCTTCATCGGCGAGCCCGAGGCTGCCGCGATCGCTCTTGCTCTGAACGACCATGTTCCACCACGACCCTCGGCCCACGATGTGATGGCGGAGTTGATCCAGAGCTTCGACGCCGAGGTGGAGCGCGTCGAGGTCACTGAACTGCGTGGCGGCGCGTTCGTCGCGGAACTGACCGTGAGCGGGCCGAACGGTGAGCGACGACTCGATGCTCGGCCTTCCGATGCGATCGCGCTGGCTTCTCGGCTTCATGCCCCTCTCTTCGCCAGCGAGACGGTGCTCGACGAAGCCGGGACCGTGCTGCAGGAAGCACCCGACGACGAGACCATCGATGACGAGGTCTCCGAGTTCCGCGCGTTCCTCGAAGACGTCGACCCGATCGCGTTCGTGACCGACGCGGAGCCGTCGTCGGGTGAGCTCGGCCCGGATTCTGGCGACCAGCCTTCGCACGAATGACCTCTCCCTGCGTGGCGGCGATCCGTCGCGATGGTGGGTAACAGCTCGATCTCGGTGCCCGGCGAGCCATCCGGGGCAGGTGTGGGGCATCGCCTCGTGTCGCACGTCGCCGACGTGATCGTGGAGGCCTGGGCACCACCCGGGTTTCGTGCCTCGAGGGAGCGGCCCGGGCTCTCGTCGAGTCCTTCGCCGATGTCGGCTCTGCCTGCCACGCTCGACTGTGACCGAACTCGTGACTCGGTGCAGGACCTTGGACTCTGGGCGATGGTGGTGGGGCTGGCCACAATGGTCCGGATCAGGGTCGCTCGGTCGGGAGGACGGATGGGGAGGTCTCAGGCGCCGGACGAACCTGGAGAGCAGACACCGGCCGTCGCACCGCCGTCTGCGGGTGGGCGGGGTGAGATGTTCGTGGAACTCGTGTCGTACATGGAGCGTTCAATACACGAGGCCGCCCACGTGTTCCCGGCAGTGGACCATCTGGCCCGGCATCCCTCTCGGCCGACCGCCGCAGAATTGGAGCGGCTGGAGGCGCTGCTCTCCACCGAGGCGTCGCGGGAGTTGCGCGCGGAGTTCGACGATTGGTGCGCACGCGAACGCGAATTCATGGAGGCGGCCGCGCAACTCCGAGAGATGCATGGGCGAGAAGCGGAGTCGGAGTACCAGTCCGAGCTCAATCGCGAGATCGAGATCCTGCAGGCGAAGCGCGCGGGCTTGATGCACGCCACGGAGAACTTGCGCGCGGCGATCGTTCACGATCTCGACGGTTGATCGTGCCGGGTGATCTGACGATGGCGGTGGCGATGCGCCGTGGATCAACGTACGCGACGTTCAGGGCCAATCGATGACGAGGCGGTCTTGATCGATGTGCACCTCGGTGCCGAACCGTGCACATGCGTTCCGCAAGCGGTGCGTGATCCACGCGGTCTCCTCGTCGGACGCGAGGCGCGTACGGCAGAAGTCGAGCGCGAGAGGAATTGCCGTCACGCTCCCCTCCGGCCCGGCACGCGTCACGCCGATCCTCGATGTCCTTCTTGCGTCGCCACGTCGGGGAGTGGCGCTTCGTGGTGGCCGAAGATCACCTCGCCGATGATCGGGCGAACGATGTCACCGAGATCGTTGACCAGATCGACGAGCAGGTCGTCGACCGAGAGCACGCCGACGACCTGGTTCATCGACATCAGGGGAAGTCGACGACAGGCGTGACTCCGGAAGAGCGGGAGCGCCGCTCGGATGTCTGCATCCGCATCGAGGGTGACGACCTCGGTGGTCATCACCGCGTCGATGCGAGCATTTGGGGGCAGATCGTGAGCCACGCCCCGCCGCACGATGTCGCGGTCGGTGACGATTCCGACAAGACGCGGGCCATCGAGCACAACGAGAGCTCCCACATTGGCCCGCTCCATGAGATCGGCCGCCTCCGCCAGTGACGTCGCCGGAGCGACGCTCACGATGTTCTTTCGGATCCCCTCGATCGCCTTCATGGCTTCCTCCTCGAAGAGCGGTCTCGCCGTTGCGACGCTATGACGGGCAGCTGTCGGCGCACAGAGGCCAAAGGCCCGGCTCGCCGGCTCGAGCAGGGGGTTGTCCGTGACCTTCGGCCCTAGGTCGCGCCGGGAAGCGCCCCGATGATGAAGGCAGCGATTTGATGGGACGGGAGCATGAACGAACGGCCGACGAATTCCAATGAAGTGGTGGTGCAGACCCGGGGCGAGGTGAATGAAGCAGAGCGTCTCTACGCTCGGGACAGGTTCGGTCGGCTTCGGGAACTGGTCCCGGGGCCGGTGTTGTTCGCCCGGGTCGATCTTGACAGGCACACCGATCCGGCCCGGGAACGTCCGGCCTTCGCGAAGGCGGAGTTCGATGTCAACGGCCAGGTGGTGCGCGCGGACGTCGCGGCTGCGACGATGTCCGAGGCGATCGATCTGCTCGAAGGCCGGCTGCGCGAGCGGCTCGAGCGTGTCGCGCATCGCGAGGAGGCGAAGCACCTCCGGTTCCGGGGGGGCGGAGACCACGAGTGGAGGCATGGTGACGAAGTCGCGCCGCGTCGGCCCTATTTCCCGCGCGCGGTCGAAGATCGCGAGGTCGTGCGGCACAAGACGTTCGCGGTGGGGGAGATGACCCCCGACGAGGCGGTCTTGGATCTCGAGTTGCTCGATCACGACTTCTACCTGTTCAAGAACCGAGAGACCGGTGAAGACAACGTGGTCGCTCGGTCGGAGGGTGCCGGATACGAGCTGCTCGAGCCTTCGGCAACGTGTTCGCTCACCGAGATCGCCGCGGAGATCCGGCACAGCGCGGCTCGGCCATCGACGCTGAGCACCGAGGACGCGATCGAGTTGCTCGACCTCGGCAACGCGCCGTTCGTGTTCTTCGTCCACACCGATGACCAAAGGGGTCGTGTGCTGTATCGGCGCTACGACGGCCACTACGGGCTCATCGAACCCGATGAGGAGGCGTGATGGGTCAGTTGGTACCCGAGGAGCCGCAGGCGGAGCGTGACGAACTCGTCCCCGAGGGGGGTGAGCGAGAGGACAACGCCGAGATCGCGTTGCTCGGCGACCAGGAGACGATCGATGAGGTCGACGCGATCGAGGAGAGTTGGGCGCCGGGTGAGCCGTCACCCGGCCTTTCCGCCGACGAGGTCTTGCAGGTGCACTCGTTGAGCACGCGTGAGCCATCGGCGGACCAACTCGACGTGGCTCAGGACGGCCGCGAGCTCCCTGCCCCGGAAGACGACGTTGGTCCTGACGACGAGCAGAAGGAGGTCGAGCAGGTTCTCGACGAGGCTCTTGACCGCACCCAGCTCGATCGGGATCTGGAGAGTCGCTACGAGGAGTTCGACGCCGGCCTCGAGTGACACCCCTTGGGTGCAACGGTTGCGCCCTCGGCAGGATTCGAACCTGCGCACACGGCTCCGGAGGCCGATGCTCTATCCCCTGAGCTACGAGGGCGGGGGTTGGAGAATACCCGGCAGAAAACCCGGGACCGCGCCGATGCCGGGCGACTCGTCGCGGCGCGAGCCGGCGCATTTCCGGGCTGCGCGGGCCTGTCCGGTCGCTCGGCGGTGGTCGGGTGCCTGATGCGGGCGCGCCGAAGTTGGCGCCTGCAAATGCGGTGTTGGTTGCTCGAGCCGCGGCTAGGCGGCGAGCTGGGTGCGGCGTCGCTGGTGGCGGTGGAGGGCGAGGCCGTTGACCATGAGCGCGTAGCCGAGAAGGTTGAGGAGCTGGCGGGCATGGCCGATGCTGTGGGCGCGTCCGATCCAGAGCGTGTCTTCGATGTTGCGGTTGATGGATTCGGCGTCGTTGCGTCGGGAATAGAGCCGCGCGAAGTCGGGTCCGTCGGTGGGATCGCGGTCACGACCGACCCAGTGCTCCTGGGCAGCCCAGCTCTTCTCGCCGCCGTAGCGGATCTGAACCCGATGCTCGTCGGTCCGCGGCCCTTGATCGGCGGCGGATTGCAGCGAAACGGATAGCACAGCACCCCGAGGCGCTCATCGCCGTCGCCCTGAATGCCGAGGTAGACCGGAGCACGGTCGGTGGGGCTCGCGAACAAGACCGTGTCGCCCGATCGCTCTACGGCGTCCACCAGGAAGGCGTGCACATCATGGCGGCCAGTGACACGATACGCCTGGGCGTATGACCGGCCCGCGAGCTGCTCGTCCACGGCCTACGAGTCTTCCCGAAACCCCGGCAATGATCGCGGCACCGCAGGCCGACACGAGTCGAGCTCCGTATCCGCATCCCAGCTCAGCGGCCGCGACGGCGGTCATGCAAGGCAACCGCAGAGCCGCGACACTCGTCCAGAGCTGGCGTTGCGATCCGCGTTGCATCGTCTCGGTGACCGCTACCGCTTCGACCGTCCCATTCCGCTCCCGGGACGGCGACCCGTCCACGTGGACATCGCCTTCACCAAGGCGAAGGTCGCGGTGTTCGTCGACGGCTGCTTCTGGCATCAATGCCCCGCCCATGGCAACGTCCCAGAGCGAACAACAGCTACTGGGCGGCCAGCTTGCCGGCAACGTCACGCGTGACCGTGCCGTCGACCAGACACTCGCCGAGATCGGCTGGCTCCCAGTGCGGGTATGGGAGCACAAGGACCCTCACGAGGCTGCTCCGCGGTCCGCCAGCTGGTCCGCGCACGCCGAACCGCACCCTGACCAGCGGCTGTCCCCGCGAGCCTTCCGCCTTGTTGCCAAGCGCATGCGGTGGGCATCACGCGTCAGAAGCCGCCGAGAGCGCGTCTGTCAGTGAGATATGGCGCCAGATCAGCCGTGGTGGGCTCCACCCAAGCGTTCACCAGCGTCGTGACTCGAGCAGTAGCCCCATGGATGTGCCAGCGACTGCTCGGGGCGATCCTTGACGGCTCTACGATGCGCCCGTCCGCACCACGATCACCAGATCAACAACCGGCGTACCTTCCAAGACCGTCCACGGAGAGGGGGCTCCTGGTGCCCTCGAAGAAGCGGGAAGTGCATGGCGATGACCTCCTCTACCGGTTCTTTCGCGACCTCTTCACCAGCGATCCCGACGCCGCGGAAGCGCTCGCGAGACGGCTGCTTGAGGCCACCGCGATCTGGTGGCCCCTTGACGTCTATCGGGACTGGCCGCTCCTGCTCCCGTGGGTGATTCGCGACCCCACCTGTCGCGGTAGCAAGGCCAAAGGCACTCCCGACGAGTGGGCTGCTCCCGACGAGCGTGGCTATCTCCGTGACGACAACTCCCTCATCAAGGCACTGCCACGAAGCCTCACCGTCACTGGTCCTCCGGGTAGCCACCTCAAGGGCGCGCGGATGGGCACCGAGTTCGTCGCATCGCACATCTGGCGAGAGGTCAACCACACCCTGCTCGCAAGCCGTCTGCCTGAGCTGAACTCGTTCGTCCCGAACCTCGTGTGGTTGCCCAGCCAAGTCGCCAAGCTCTCTGACCTCGAAGGCAGCCCCCTCCAGCGCGTGCTGCAATCGATGTCTTGGGCGATCTACCGGACAGCACCCGTCGCGCAACACCTTCAGACGGTGGTCGAGGAGTCCTGGGCGCTGATCCCCACACCCGCCGCGACGACCGTCGATCTGGACCGGCTGAACTGGTTCGAGGCGACCGCGTCCTTCTTCAAGACTCGACACGCGCGTCTCAAACAGGTTGTCGCGGCGCTTGAGACCCTTTGTGAGGGCGGAACGCTGACCACGAAGGTGATCGCGACCCGCTATACGGAAGGACTTCCCGGCATCTCGACCGACAAGCGGCAGGAGCTCCTCCCGCGGCTTAAGAAGCTCTGGATGCACCAGCCATGAAGGCTGCACCGCCACCGGATGCTCCGTTGCGATTCGAATCCCGAGGCGGCGCGGTCACGCCTCTCCGTGTCGTGACCTGGAACTCGCGCGATGGCGCTGCACCGGAAATGGGATCACCTCCTCGCCCTCGAGCCCGACATCGCCATCGTCTCGGAGTCCGCACGTCCCGAGATTGTCGAGCACAAGTACGGCGCGAGCCTGGGCGCCACCGACGTGTTCTGGACCGGTCGTCTCGACCACAAAGGCCTCGCGCTGTTCACCTTCGGCCAGTGGAACGGCCGCCTCAGTGCGGAGCTATAGCGACGAGCTCGAGTTCGTCGTCCCCGTGCAGGTCGACGGCCCCGCTGCGCTGCAGGTCGTCGGAGTGTGGGCGATGAACCACCGTGCTAAGCGCACGCCTCCGGGTACTCGAGCTGGTCGTCAAGTCCAGCTTGCTTTGGAGAGGCTCAAGGGGCTCGGGACGGCGGACGGTCGTGTGATCGTCGCCGGCGACTTCAACGACAACGTCATCTGGACGAAGCGCGCCCGAGAGTTCACCATGGCGGACTGTGCCGACGCGTGCGAAGGCTACGGATTGCGCAGCGTCTACCACGCCACACGTTCCGCCCCACAAGGAAGAGAGCCTGACCCGACACATTTCTGGGAAGCTCACGGCGGGCAAGTGAACACCTACCACATCGACTACATCTGGGCGCCGTGCGCGTCGGGACGTCGTCGCTCTCGATGTCGGCACCGCGAAGCCTGGTATGACACGGGGCTCTCCGATCACGTGCCGCTGTCCGCGACGCTTGCCGTGCCGGTGACCTCCTAGCGGTCGTGCAACAACTCCAGCTGCTCGAAGGCCGTGAACGCGACGATCAGCCGAGCGATGCGAGTCGAAGCGCGCGGGCTTGAGGGCACTGTTGCATTGGTCGATGCTCGTGCTCGGAGGCGACAGTGGTGGATGCGCCGATCTCATGGTCGTCTGGTCCCGCCGTCCCGTGCTCGGCGTACAAGGGCTTCCGGTTCCCGCCGGAGGTGATCGTGCTCGCGGTGCGCTGGTACCTGCGGTTCGGGCTGTCGTACCGCGATGTCGAAGAGCTGCTCGCCGAACGTGGGATCGAGGTCGATCACGTCACCGTGTACCGGTGGGTGCAACGCTTCACGCCGCTGTTCGTCGATGCGGCCCGGCCTTGTCGGCACACCGTCGGCGATCGCTGGTTCGTCGACGAGACCTATGTGAAGGTCGCCGGCCGGTGGCGCTACGTGTACCGGGCGATCGATCAGCACGGCCAGATCATCGACGTGTACGTCTCGGCTCGACGAGACCCCGGGCCGCGCGACGGTTCTTCGCGACGGCGCTGCGCGCTCACGGCGAGCCGGCGGAGGTGGTGACCGATCGGGCCTGGACGCTGATCGCCGTCGTCGAGGAACTCCTGCCCGACCGCGTTCCACACACACGAGCGGTACGCGAACAACCGGATCGAGTGCGACCATGGCCGACTCAAAGCCGCGGCTGCGGCCGATGCGCGGACTCAAGACCGATCGCACCGCCCGGGTGATCGTGCCCGGTCACACGTTCATGCAGAACCTGCGGCGCGGCCACTACGAACTCGGCGTCGAAGCCCGCGCCCACAGGCGCGTCACGGCCGCGATTCACCGAACTCGCCCAAGTCATCTGAGCCCGGCGTGGCCCCCTGCGCGCGCTTCGCTCGCCGAGCCTTCGGTCAACGCAACAGAGCCCCGTGTCCTCGGTGTGGTCGAGGAGCGCGACGAGCTCGTGATCACGATCGAGACGACCGCGACGGTGACGTGATGCTCGAGGTGTGGGGTGCGTGCCGAGGCGCACGATCGCTTGCCGGTGGAGATCCGTGATCTCGCGTGCTTCGGTCGCCCGGCACGGTTGGTGTGGCGCAAGCGTCGGTGGCGTTGCCGCGAGGAACGCTGTGAGGAGAAGACCTGGACGGAATGCTCGGCGCATGTCGACGCGCAGGCGGTGATCACGCGACGCGCGGGGATGGAAGCGGCCGCCAAGTCGGTGAGAACGCCCGGCCGGTCGTCGCAGGTCGCGGACGAGTTCGGGGTGTGTTGGTGGACGGTCATGAACGCGGTGATCGAGCACGGCACACCACTCGTCGATGATCCCGAACGCGTGGGTGCGGTCGCGTCAGCTCGGGGTTGACGAGACCTCGTTCCTGGGCGCGAACCGGTGGCACCCGACGATGTACGCGACTGGTCTCGTCGATCTCGAGGAACGGATCGTGATCGACATGGTCAAGGGCAACGCGGCGGCTGACCTGCGGCGATGGACCGCGAACGCCGACCCTGGCTGGCTCGCCGGCATCGAAGTGGTCGCGACCGATCTCGCCGAGAGCTTCCGCGCCGGGCTCTCGCCGCATCTCGATCACGCGACTCGAGTCGCGGACCCATTTCACGTGGTGCGCGTCGGGAACCGCTGCGTCGACAAGGTGCGTCGCCGGGTGCAGAACGAGACGCTCGGTCATCGCGGCCGCAAACACGACCCGCTCTATCGGATCCGGAAGCTGCTGCTCGCCGGTGCGGAACGCCTCGATGAACGCGGCCACGAACGGGTGCTGCTCGGCCTACGCGTCGGTGACCCCCACGACGAGGTGCTCGGCGCGTGGCTCGCCAAGGAGTCGGTGCGCGACGTGTATCTCACCGACGACCCGGCCGACGCCGCGCTGTTGTTGGACAAGGCGATCGCTGGCTGCGCCGCCGACGACGTCGCCGAGATCACACTCGCTCGGTCGCACCCTCGCCGCGTGGCGCACCGAGATCCTCGCTCACCACACACCGGCGCGAGCAACGGACCGACCGAAGGCCTGAACCTCTGCGTGAAGAAGGTCAAGCGCTGCGGTCACGGGTTCCGCAGCTTCGAGCACTACCGACTCCGCGTCCTGCTCCACGCCGGCGGTGTCACCTGGCCCGACCGCCCATCACCACCCCGGATCCGAACCCATGCTCAGCGTCCTCCCCAGTCAGACGCGTAGAGCCCCATTTCTACCGGCCCGAC
>CAWARX010000002.1:0-428597 GCA_963784595.1 uncultured Actinomycetes bacterium
GGCGAGCGCGATCGCTTCGTCGTGCTGGCCTCGCGGCGCATTCAGCACGAGGTTCTCCCGCACGCTCAGTGTCGGGAAGACTCGCGCCCTTCGGGAATGTGGCACAAGCCCCGCCGTGCCACGCGGTTGGCCCGAGCGTGGGTCATGTCCTCACCGGCGAGCACGACCCTTCCTGCCGAAGGTGCCAGCAATCCGACGCGGCACGCAAGAGCGTCGTCTTGCCCGCACCGTTTGGACCGAGCAGTGCAACGACCGCGCCATCTGGCACGCTCAGGCTGATATTTCGCAACACCAGACTGTCGCCGTATCCAGCGTCAATCGCCTCGATCTCGAGCACGACGTCTCAGGTCCCCGTGAGCATGGGTTCGCCTTCGCCGAGGTACGCGGCGCGAACGATCGGGCTTCGCGACCGCTGCAGGTTCGCCGTCGAAAATCAGGCGGCCAAAGTCGAGCACATAGATGTAGTCACAGATCTCCATCACCAAAGTCATGTCGTGCTGACGAGCAGGATTCCGACGCCGCGCTGGCCACAACGCGGGTCAGCACGTGGCCGAAGTATTCCGACTCGCCATGATCGAGGCCGGACGACGGTTCGTCGAGGAGGAGCATGTCGAAATCCCCAGCAAGGCAGCGTGCAAGCTCAACCAGGCGCCGTTGCCCTGTGGACAGGCTGCCGGCTTGCAGTTGCGCAAGGTGCTGGATGCCGCACAGGGTGAGTGCAGCGTCGGCTGCCTCCGCGACTTCGTCAAGCTGGCTCGGCAGCGCGACGACTTGGCCGAAGATTGGGCACCCGCCATCCCCGCTTCCCGTCCCATGGTCGCGTTCTCACGTACGGTCAGCGAGTCGAGCAGATCCATCCTCTGGAACGTCCGCCCTAAGCCGGCGCGCGCTCGTGCTGCAGCGCTCCGGCGCGTGATGTCCTCGCCGTGAAGCACAACACGACCGGACGTTGGTCGAGGTAGACCGCAACACGCATTGAAGGTCGTCGTCTTGCCCGCGCCGTTCGGGCCGATCAAAGCGGTGATGCGGCCAGTCGGAGCCTTGAGGTCCAGGGCATCGACGGCAACGACCCCGCCGAAGCGGACGGAGACCCACGATCTCGAGCCCCGGCGGCTCTCGATGACCCCCGGCGTACCCAAATGGGGAACGACCTCGCGCCCGGTTGCTACGACCGCGGGCGCTAGGACCCTTGTGGTGCGCTCCTCACTGGGTTCTGAAGTCGTCCGGGCGGCCGGACGCCTCCCGAGGCGAGCGACGATTTCCATGGCCCTTCGCCCGGGATCGCGGACCACGTCGCCGACACCGCAACGAATATTGCGGAGCACCCAAACAGGATCTGGAATACAACGAAGTGTTGTCCCCGCTGACGTAGGAGGGCACCAGCACCAACGCGAATGCTGCGACGAACGCGTACCACGGCTCGCCGCCGACGGCGATCACAGAAGAGTGAACAGCGTCAAGGACGTGAACGACGAATACGTCGTGCCATTGACCTCCGGGAAGATCGAGCCGTACAGCGCGCCAGAGACACCGGCAATGAACGCGGAGATGCTTAACACCAACACGTGCGTGGTGTTGATACTCGCGCCTTGGGTCGACAACGCGGTTGGTGAATCGCCCAGTGCGCGGAGGAGTCGCCCCAGCCGGCTGTGATGCAGCGCGATGACGATCGCCGCGATCACCACGACGAACGCGAGAACCACGTAGTAGAAGCCCTCATCCCCCTTCACGTCGAGCCAGGACAATGACGGACGTCGCATGAACAGCGAGTTGTTGATTCCGGTGCCGAACATCCAGCTGGTAGTGAAGAGCATGCGTTCGACGAAGATCCCAAATCCGAGCGTTGCAAGTGCCAGGTAGGTCCCCGACAAACGGATCGCCGGGATCGAGACGATCGCGCCAACCGGCACGCACACCAGTCCGGCGAAGAGGACACCAACCAGCCACGGAACGCTGCTGCCCTGGGTCAGGTGACTGAACCCGCTTGCGCCGATCGCTGCGAACGTCACGTGGCACAGGGACACTTGGCCGGATGTCTTCACCAGTAGACCCAACGAGAGAAACAAGACCACATACGTGAGTGCGTCGGTGTACGTGATGAGCCGGGTACCAGCGAACTGCGGCACGAGCACCAGCACCGTCAGCAGCACGACTCCCAGCGAGATCGAACCGGAGCCGCGGCCCGACGCACTCGCCGCGGCCTTGGCCGAGTGCTGCGTCGGTCAACGAGCAGCGCACGTGGCATCAACACGAGCACCAGGAAGAGCGCGATGAAGGGCACACTGGCCGGCAGTCCGGTCAGCCACGTGTAGTCGATCGAGTACTTCGTGGCCAGTGCGGCGACCACACCGATCATCAACCCCCCCGTATACGTGAGTGGAAGGTTGGAGAAGTAGCCAATGGCGGCGGCCCCGAACGATTGGACCACCAGCAGCGTCAGCACGAACGCATCGAGGTTCAGACTCGGTGCGATGAGCGCGCCACTCAGGACCGCAAACGAACAACCAATCACACAGGCCCATCGCCGTACGGTGACCGGGCTGATCCCGCCGAGATCCAGCAGGTCTGCATTGTCGACCACAGCCCTCATCGCTGCACCCACGCGAGATCGCTTGAAGAACAGGTACAAGACCATCGTCGTCGACAGGGCCACTAACGCGACGATGATCTGATCCCATCCGACGTACACGCCACCGAGCTTGATCGTGGTTGTCGGGAAGTACGAGGGGAACAGATCGCCAGAGCGGCCGTACCACAGAGCGGCAACGGCCGTGACGATGAGGATGATGCCGACCGTCGCTGCGATCTGGAGCACCACAGAAACGCGGATCAGCTTTCGCGCGAGCAGCTCGTACAGAAGTCCGAGGAGCGGACCAACAACCAATACCGTCAACGCGAGCGCGTACGGCCACGCCAACCCCTGGTCGACGTACAGCCAGTAGTAGACGTACGCGCCGATGGTCGCGAACGCCCCGTAGCCGAAATTCAGGACTCCGGTCGTCTTGTAGGTGACGACCAGGCCAACACCCGCGAGCCCATACACCGAGCCCGCCGCGAGTCCAGCGACGATGAATGGGAGAAATTCGTTCAACGAATCAAGTCCGACTCTCGCAGGTCGTCGAGAGCGCGACTGTGGCGGGAGAGGCTGCCCACCTCGCCCGCCACAGGTCGCACTGCGCTACGACTTGGGCGGCTGACAGCTGGGCTTGCCGCCATTCATCGCCACGAGCTTCGCTCCTTTGAGCTTCGCCTGGAAGAAGCACATGAGATGGGTCGGCTCGCCCTTGGTGTACGTAATCGGCTGGGGAGCCAGCCCGTCGAGTGTCTCGCCGTTGAGGGCGTAGAGGCCGGTGAGGACATCCTCGTTCGTGACCGTGTCACCGAAGGCCTTGCCCGCGGCTGCGAACATCTGCCCGGACATCCAACTCGATGCTGCGGGCGGCCCTACCGAGCTGCCTTTGGCGTACTTCTTCATCGCCGTCTGGAAGTCCTTGTACGACTGAGACTTCTTCGTTCCCGGGTTGTCGAACCACAGGAAGGTGTCACTGGCGACAACCATCTTTTTGAGTGTGCCCGCCTTAGCCAGTTTGAGGAGCACGTCCGTGTATCCCGCTGCAGTCTCGACGTACGTCGGGTTGTACCCCTGACGCGCACACGACTGGATGATCCTCGTCGCTTGAGACGCGCCGGCGGCAACCACGATCGAGTCCGCGTTCGCCGACTTCGCGGCGAGGCAGTTCGCCGTGAAGTCGGATGCGGAATCGTCGATCTTCTGGTCGAAGGCGAGGGTCATGCCCGCTTCCTCGGCATCACCCTTGTAGAGCGGCACCGAGGCGGAGCACGCCGGATTCGAACTACACCAGAACAAGCCGAGGTTCTTCGCTCCAACCTGCGACACCGTTTTGGTTCCCATCCAGACCGAGGTGAAGACCCACGCGGTCACCGGAAAGTAGAGAGCGTTCCCTGCCATCGCCGAGCTGTAGCCCTGGCCACCAATGTCGGGGATGTTCTTCGAGTCGAGGTAATCCTTGAACGCTGCGTCGGTGCTGCTCGATGCGTTCCCGACGAACGCGACGATCCCTTCGTTCTCTACGAGATCCTTGACGGCCTGCAACGCCATCGCAGGGTCATTGGCGTCGTCTTTGGCGATCAGGTCGACAGGGTGGCCCGCGATCCCCCCGTTGGCGTTGACCCACTTGGCCCAGGCGAGGATGCCCGCGCACGACGACTGACCTGAGTCAGCGTTGACGCCTGATGTCGTGCCAATCCAACCGATCTTGATCGGCGACTTCGTCGCCTTCGCGCTCGGGCCACTTGCCACGGCGCTCGTCATACCTGAGATCGCGATCGCAACGACCAGCGCCGTGCCGAGACCTAGCTGCCAAACGCTCCGACGCATTCGTCCCCCCGCATGCCGAATCGGCAACCCGGTTCCGGGTGCCGGATGAGTTCGTAGCAGCACACGCTACAACAATCAGCGGATTGATGCTAGTGAGTGCTCACCCTCTGATACCTGTACTTCATCGGCGCGGAGCCGACGACAGTTCCTGTGGGTTGGGCTACGCCCGACATGTGCAACAACCCCGCAGAACTCCAACGCCACCGTCCGCTCCCCGAGAGCCGGCGCCGCTCGTCAGTTGTCGCGGCGCAGGACGCTTCTCTAACGGCCGACGTCTATGGAGCGCACCGCTCAGTTCGCCGTCGGCGCCCAGAGGTCGACCTGATGTTGGGCGCGCACGTCGCCGCTCAGCTCACGCGTCACCATGCTGCGCGGCGCGGTGTCGACATGCGTCGCGGTCGCTCGAAGCGCCCCGACAGTGCAGTCTTCGCGCGAGAAGTATGAGAACGGGTCGTAGTGGAAATGCCTCATCGCGTTCAGATGTGTCATCTTGTTGATCTCCTCGTCGGAAACGCCACCGACGATTTTCATCACGCTCTCGGGTGCATAGGGCCACTCACTGTCGGAATGCGGGTAGTCGCACTCCCATGTGATGTTGTCGATACCGATCTGGTCGCGAAGTTCGATACCCGGTCGATCGTCGATGAAGCAGGTGATGATCTGCTCACGAAAGACATCGCTCGGGAGGCGGTCGCCGTAGTCTTGGCCCGTCCACGCTCGCTGCTTCCGGTAGACGTTGTCGACCTTGTCGAGGAAGTACGGAAGCCAGCCGATCCCGCCCTCCGAGAGCGCGATCTTGAGCTTCGGAAACTTGCGCAGTACCGGCGACCACACGAGGTCGGCTGCTGCCTGCACGATGTTGAGAGGCTGCAGCGTCGCCATCACATCGAACGGCGCGTCGTCGGCCGTCACCACGAGCGACGATGAGGAACCGATGTGCATGCACACGACCGTCTCGAGGTCTGCACAGATCTGCCAGAACGGATCCCAATGGTCGCTGTGAAGACTGGGGTACCCGAGCTTCGCCGGGTTCTCGGAAAAGGAGATTGCGTGGCATCCCTTCTCCGCCAGCCGTCGAACCTCGGTCACGAGGAGATCGGTGTCCCACAGGACTGGGAGCCCAAGTGGGATGAAGCGCCCAGGAAACGCGCCACACCATTCGTCGATGTGCCAGTTGTTGTAGGCCTGGAGAAGCGTCAGTGCGTAGTCCTTGTCCTGCGATCGGCTGAAGAGCTGTCCGCAGAACTGTGGGAAGGACGGGAAGCACATGGACCCAAGGACACCGTCGGCGTTCATGTCGTCGATGCGGGCTTTGATGTCGTAACAACCGGGGCGCATCTCCTCGAACGAGGTGGGATCGAGACCGAATTCGTGTGGCAACCGACCAGCCACGGCGTTGAGACCGATGTTCGGAACCTCGACCCCTTCGTACACCCACACGTCGGAGCCGTCGGCCCGACGCACGACCTTCGGTGCCTGCTCGAGCAGGTCACGCGGAAGCTGGTTTTCGAAGACGGTGGGGGGTTCGACGACGTGATCGTCCACGCTGACCAAGATCAGTTCTTCGGTCTTCACCCTGAACCTCCACGTGCGGGGGACATCGGCTCCGGGACGCGACGCCGAAGCTCGCCACGCTGACGTTAGTGCTTGCTACGCTTTTGAAGCAAGCGAGCACCCACTATCCAGACGGCCCGGCGCATCCCCGCCGTCATCGGTCCCTCGTCGGACGCAGAACGCATGACTGAGCTGCTCAGCCAGATGGTTAAGCTCACGAAACTTGTAAAGGTGACGGAGGAACCCAACCTTGGCGACGATCAAGCAACCCGCCCGGAAACTTGCAGCGGGTTCGGCCGACACCAAGAGCGCACCGCGTCGGGCGCAAGGAGAACCCCGCCGACTTGTCCTCGAGGCCGCCCGCGATCTGTTCTCGAGCCAGGGCTTCAGCGGTACGAGTACCCGCGAGATCTCCGAGCGAGCCGGGGTGTCCGAGGCGCTCATGTATCGCTACTTCAGCTCGAAGGTCGATCTCTTCCGCGAGGCACTCGTCAGCCCATTTGTCGAGTTCGTAGAAAACTTCAACGCGAAATGGACGTCCGGCGCGGCCGCGAAACTCGACGAAGAAACGCTGACACGCCAGTTCATCGGAGAGCTCTTCGACCTCTTCCGTCGGAACCGGGGCCTCGTGGCCATGCTCTTGTCTGCAGACGCTCAGAGCGGCAGCGAACTCGCCGAAAGCGGGGTCTTCGACGAAATCAGCCGAGAGCTCCGAGTGCTCGTCGACATCGGCACCGCCGAGGCCATCCGACGTCAGGGCAAGCCACTCGCGCGCCAAGACCTCGCGACCCGCTCGACCCTCGCCATGACCGCCGGCATGGCAGTGTTCGGCGAATCCTTCTACGGGAAGCGACGACCCCCGCGCAAGGAGATCGTGGAAGAGCTCACCCAAGCCGTGCTTCACGGTCGCTTGCACCGCCCCGGATAGGGCGCTGCGCGGATCATCTCTCCGAGCGGATCGCCTCCGCCGCCTTCTCCGCGATCATCACTGTTGGCGCGTTGGTGTTGCCGGTCGTCACCGTGGGCATCACGGAAGCGTCCACCACTCGGAGGCCCTGAACCCCGCGAACTCGGAGCTGCGGATCGACGACCGCTTCTTCGTCCACCCCCATCCTGCACGTGCCGACCGGGTGCTGGGCCCCCCAGGCAACCTGACGCAGGAATCCGTCCCATTCCTCATCAGTCTCGATCGCCGAACCCGGCAAGGCCTCGCTGACGACGAAGCTCGCGAACGGCGCGGTCGCGAGAACTTCGCGGACGGCGCGACAGCCCGCGACGAGTTCTCGAACGTCATCGTCGGAGCCAAGCAGCGTGTGTCGGATCACCGGTGGGTCCGCCGGGTTGTCTGATCGCAGCTCGATCTGCCCACACGAACGCGGGTGCACCATCTGCACAATCACGGTGCACGTCGGGCGACCCATGAGCTGCATGTTCTCCACGTCGTGGCGCCCTGCCGATTCGAGCACTTCCTTGGTGGTGTCGCCGGCGTCGGAACCCACCATTCCCAGTGGAGCGAAGCCAGCCTCAACGGTCGGTCGCTTTCCGTCGCCACCCGCCTTGATGAAGAGCAGAACGTGACATACGCCAGCGGACGCCGGACCGGTGCCGTGCACGACGTATTCGAACCCGTGCTTGACGAAGCCCTTCAACGTGACCTCCATGTTGATGGTGGGCACGTTGACGTTGAAGATCATCGGGCACATCGGGTGTTCCTGCAGGTTCTTCCCAACGCCGGGCACGTCTGCCACGACACCCACCCCGTGTTCCTCGAGGTGTGCTCGCGGCCCGACTCCTGACACCATGAGCAGCTTCGGCGACGACATCGTTCCCGCACTCACGATCACTTCGCGGGCGGCGCGTTCGATCACCTGCTTGCCGTTGCGTTCGTACTCCACACCGACGGCGCGCGTGCCTTCGAAGACGATGCGTCGGACGAAACACTTGGTGCGGACAGTGAGGTTGCGACGGAATCGCGCACGTCCGAGATACGCGCTCGCTTCACTGTGACGAAAACCGCGCCACTGCGCCACCTGGCACATTCCGACGCCGTCCTGCGACTCGCCGTTGTAGTCGGGGTTCTGCGCGTAGCCCGCCTTCCCTGCAGCTTCGATGAACGCGTCGTTCAGTTCATGGCTCACGCCTTGTTCCGTTACGCGCTGCGGGCCGTCACCGCCGCGGTAGCGATCAGCACCACCTTTGTACCGTTCCGCCTTCTTGAAGAACGGCAACACGCTCTCGTAGTCCCAACCCTCGCAACCGAGCGCCGCCCACTCGTCGAAGTCGAGCGCGTTCCCTCGTACCCACACCATCCCGTTGACAGAGCTTCCGCCGCCCAGGATCTTGCCGGCCATCCAGGGCATGGTCTGGCCGTTGCGCGAAGGGTCTGGTTCGTCGGTGTAGTTCCACATCTTGCCTTCCATGGCCAGTGCTCCTGCGGGCACGTAGACCGTGGGGCTGAGGTCGCGTGTTCCGGCTTCGAGGAGCAACACCTGGTGTTGCCTGTCCTCGGATAGTCGGCTGGCGAGCACGCAGCCCGCGCTTCCACCGCCGATGATGATGTAGTCCCAAGCCATGCGTTTCCTTCCCTTGGCTGACCGGCGTCAGTCGAAGACCACAGGCAGTGCTCGCGGCGATCTGAACGTGCTGCCACTGATGTGGACGTCCTCTGCGTCTGGGTCGAAGCGAACGTTGGGCAAGCGGTCAAGGACCGCGTTGAGCGCGATCGACGTCTCGACGCGGGCAAGGTGCATCCCGAGGCACACGTGCGGCCCGTAGCCGAACGCGATGTGAGGCACCGGCGTCCGATGAATGTCGAAGACGTCAGGGCGATCCCAGCGACTCTCGTCTCGATTCGCGGCGCCGACGTTCACTGCAACGACGGCACCCTCAGGGATCTTGACGCCCGCGACTTCGGAGTCGATCGCGGCGCCCCTGAAGATACCCGTGAGCGGCGGTTCCCAGCGCAGCGCTTCCTCGATCGTCTGCGGTACGAGGCTGCGATCGGCACGTACCTCATCGAGGCTCGGAGGTTGGGAAAGTAACCCGAAGAGAAGATTCGACGTCGACCGGTAGGTGGTCTCGGCGCCCGCCTCGAGGAGGAACCGCAGGAACGAGATGATCTCTTCGTCGGTGAGTGTGTGGCCGTCGACCTCGCCGGACGCAAGCGTGCTGATGAGATCGTTCCGAGGGTCTCGGCGTCGAGCCGCCACCAATGGAGCGAAGTAGCGCGCCAGCTTCTCCGAGCCTGCAAACCCCATCTCTGGATCGAACACCAGGCACAGCATCTCGACCGACCAGCGGTGGAAATCCGCGAGGTCCTCTTTGGGGAGGCCGAGCATCTCGGCGATCACGTACACCGGGAAATGAAACGTGAGATCTCGCACCAGATCGGCGCGTCCGAGCTCCTCCACACGCTCGAGATGATCGTTCACGATTGGTGTGACGACATTGCGCTCCCAGTCCGCCATCGCCCGACGACTGAACGCCTGCTGCACGATTCCTCGATGCGCGCGGTGCTCTGCACCACCCATTCCGAGGATCACGCGGCCGAGGACCGGGCCGATGACCTCGTTGAAGACGTCGGTGGAGAATCGTTCTCCGTCGAGCAGCACTTCGGCCACGGCGTCGTATCCCAGAACGCTGTACACAGGCCGGTCGCCAAAGATCGACGTTCCGCCCGCCTCGACAACGGCGTCTACATCACCTTCGTGTACTGCGCCTTCTCGCCGCAGCTCCGCCCAGCGCGGGTACGGATCGCGGATGGTGCCCGCCCCGTGCCCACGATCGAAGATCTCAAAGGCGTCCGGGGCGTCACTCACACCTTCCTCGTGCACGGTCACACAGACTCCTGATTGCTCGGGCCCAGTCGCGAACCAGGCTGTTCCTCTTGATCGCTGACAACGATCAGATCGACATGTGCTCTTCCGTTGGGCGGCGTGGGTCGACCTGCGAGCCTCCGAGTGGTGAGAACCAGGTCGGGGTGAATTCATGCTCTTCGACGTCGACCAACATCGGCCACGCCCGTTCGAAGCCAGGCAAGATCCCCGCGACAACCTCCGGATCGCGACCGGACCGCATCGCCGTGTAGCCCGCACCGCTCGGTATCGACCAGATCGCGGTGTACTCGGTAGGACGGCCCACCGCGCGCGAACAGTTCGAGGGTCAACCCTTGAGCGGTTGCGGCCGGCAGGACGTCGTTCCGGAAGGTGTCGACGAACTCTCCGCACTTCTCCGGGCGCACGACGAACTTGTGATCGAAGAACGTCGAACCCGCGCGAACTGCTTCCGGGCGCGTCGGCGGGAGCGGAGAAAACGAAAGCGGTTCGATGATCTTGTCGGTCCATCCGCTACGCCAGCCGACCGCAGCGGTGTAGAACTCGTGCGTCTTGCGGAGATGTTCCTCGACCGAACCGCGCGCATGGCGACCATCCCAGACCTCCCAGGAATGGATGGTCCACAGAATGTTCACCGTCGGCTGGGTGTTGTAGAGGACGTCCGGCTGGAAGAAGCCCGAAAGTGTGTACAGGTCGGAGTCGTACTCGTCGCTGAGCGGCAGCCAGCGCTCAGCGAAGGCGCGCAGATACTCGACCGTTTGTCCCGGCACAAGATGCACGCTTTCGTACAGGAAGATCGGCACCTGAACCCCCCTCGTCGCTCGGCCCATCCGGCAACCATCTTCGCAGCGGTGCCGATGCTAGCGCGAGAAGGTGAGTGCTCACTAGTATCGCTTCTGACAGCTGGGCAGCGACCGCGCGATGCATCGGCAGCCGAATCGACAGCCTCGTGGACCGTGGAAACGGGCGTCGAATCGCGTGCCGGTCGCCTGCGTGATGCGGTACCGACGTAGTTCGAACGAGGGGGACGAATGCCGACGCACGAGAGCGAGTTCGCTCGAGCCGTTGAAACGGCCCGGGCGCGCTGGGAGACTCTGCCTACCCACCGTGCCAAGGCGTCGGTGTTCACCAGCATCACGCCCGCGCCAGTTGGCAACGCAAATCCCTGGCACGCCTCGGGCTCTCTCTCCAACGACGTCGACCTGCCGACGTCGATCGTCGTGCAGCCACCACAACTCGGCGATATCAGCGGGCGCATCCAACAGTTCAGCCCCGTAAAGGTCGGCTACCTCATCGACATCGACGCCGGCACCGGGCTCTCCGACTCTCTCGACGCGGTCGTACTCGCATGCGAGGACGCGCTCAACGACGGCGAGCTGAAGCGCCCGATCGAGATCATCCCTCTCGTGGCCCGCGGTCTCCCCCGGGAAGATGCCGCGGTCACCGTCGCGGGCTACCACGCGCTCTGTGATGCAGGGTGCCTCGTCATCTTGGGCCCGTACATCACGGACAACGGAATGGCACTCCTCGCTACCGCCGAAGACCGCAAGGTGCCGCTGATCTCGACGAATGGAGCCAAGGCCTTCAACAGCACATACGGCTTCACGCTCGGCAACGGCGGTGTGTCAGAAGAGGGAACGCTCGTCGCGGGCTGGCTCCGCGAGCGCGCCTTCACACGGATCGCGGCAATCACCGAACTCTCACCCGGAGGTGAGGAATACGCGAAAGCCTTCCGCGCTGCCGCAAAACGGAATCAGCTGAACGTCGTCGCCGACACCTTTGTCCACCAGACCGGCGACGACCTCGCCAACGTGCTGAGACACCTCCACGATGATGTGAAGCCAGACGCGATCGCCTATCTCGGCTACGGCTATCCAGTCGCGATGTTCAACCCGATCCTACGAACCCTCGACTGGGATCCCCCGCGGATCATGGGTACCGCGTTCCTCTGGTACATCAGCGATCCGCGGATGCTCGATGGCCTGGAAGGCTGGTACGGCGTCGATCAGGTTGGCGATGAAGAGAACGATTGCAACCCGAACTACTGGCCGGCAATCGGTCGGTTCGAACATCGCTTCGGGCGCAAGGTGCTCCACGCCATGGTCGGCTGCTCCTATGACCAAGGGCGCGCCGCCGTCGCCGGCGTCGCCGCCGCGCCGCTACTGGACCCGGCTGGGGTCGTCAAAGGCCTCGAAGCAATAACGATGATGCCATCGGTGAGCGGTGGGCCACGGAGCTACATCAGCTTCGGCCCACACGACCGCAAGGGCTTCAAGGGCGACTTTCTCTCCATCCGGCACATTGTTGAGGGAGTGCCCACGTTCGAGGGCTACCTCTCAACTGTCCACCCGACCGAGTAGAGCGATCTGGATTTGGCGTTCGTCTGTAGCCGCGGTGCGGCGCAGGCGTCTGGGTCAGCGGATCCCGACCTCAGACGCGCCAAATCCAAGTTGAGCGGGGTTGGACAATCTGGGTTCCGATAACGGTTGACAATCGATTCAGTCACAGGGATCCGGAGGAACCAGTACGTGCCCGGTTGCGCATCAGCCCGCAGCCGAAGCCAATGGTCGTCATGGGCCTGGCGCCGGCCACGATCGTACGTTCGAAAGGCGCGGTCGTGGACGACAGAGGAATACCAACGATTGCATCCGCCACCGGGAACACCCAGTACCCGTCGGCGAGGCGATCGAGCGTCGGAAAGGCCACGCAGACCTCGGTCCAGGATTGCCCAATACCGGCTTGCTGGTGACGGTCGGATGCTCGGCCGTCGACGCTGCGGAAGTCGGCGTTCCCCGTCGAGCTCCTCAAGATCGTGTATACGACCAACGCGATCGAGAGCCTCAACGCACGGTCCCGACGAGCGGTCGCCTCATTGACCTTCGGGTTCTGACGACGGCAGTGCCATCTCCGAACCAACCCGAAGGTCGACATCGGTCCCCCGCGGGCGCCACCCATGACCCTCGACCACGACGAAGGCCCAGGTCAGAGACCTGGGCCTTCGAGATGGTGGCGGGGGAAGGATTTGAACCTTCGACCTTCGGGTTATGAGCCCGACGAGCTACCAGACTGCTCCACCCCGCGGCGGACCAGTGAGGATAGCAGGCGATGGCCGCGAAGGACCGTGCGGAGTTCAGCCTCCGTCGACGCCGATGCCGACCACGTCGGCGATTCGGCTCAGATCGACGTCCTGGGCGAGCAGGGCGGCGCCATGGCGCCACGCGACCGAGGCGATCATGCAGTCGACCATCCCACGCGGGGCGACGCCGACACGACGGCACGCCCGGTAGATCCGGGCCGCGGCATCGAAATCGATGACCGGGTCGAAGCGCAGGAGCGTGAACCGCCCGAGGAGCCGGCGGAGGTCGGTTTCCCGTGCGTCGTCCACCGCGCCCGCCGCGACCTCCATCACCACCGGCTCCGTCACGGCGAAGGCGGCCTCGTCGCGCACGAGCTGCGTGAGCCGGGAGTCGACCGCGCTCCCGGTCGCGCGGTCGTACTCCACCCACGCCGAGGAGTCGACCAGGATCATCGCAAGTCTGGTCGCGGACGGTCGTCCGGAAGGCGATCGATCGCACGGGCTCCGTGCATCGACACGGCCTCGTCGCGGGTCATCGGCTGGCGGCGAGATGGCGGAGGGCCAGATCGACCGCCTCGGTCTTGGTGTGCACGCCGAAGCGGTCCATGATCGCCGTGACGTAGCGCTCCTCCAGTTCGATGTTGGTGCGACGCGACACTCGGGCCGCGACAGATCGGGCTGCACGCACAGGTCGCACCGGCAGAACGAGCCGGCCGGCGCGACGACCTGGATCGCTTCGAGTTCCGTCGACCGGAGGTAGCCGCTCTGCTCGAGCCCGAACCAGACGTTGAACGTGCCGAGCCGGTACTGGACCGGGTGGACCGCCCCGAAGCGCACGGTCCCCGGCGGCGACGTCCAGGTGTCGCCCACCTCGAACCGGCTGCCCTCGAGGATCGAGCGCCCGATTTCGTTGATGAGCCCGCCCGCGACCTCGAAATGAGGGCCGGCGACGATCAACTCCGGATGCCCGCACCGGTCAAGCAGCCCGACCGTTTAGGCCCAGTGGGGAGGATCGCCGTCGCCCACGCCGGTCACGAGGTAGCCGTGCTCCTCGATGATCGCGGCGTCGCGAGCGAACATGTCTTCCTGGCTGAAACCCTCACACATCATGCACATGACCGAAACCATGACAAAGGGGTGTGACACCCATGGCGAATCGAGCGGAGTACCCTCGCCCGACTCGTGGACCCGCACCGCCACCGCCACCGCCTCGGCTTCGTCCTCACCGCTCTGCTCCTGACCGCCGGAGTCGCGGTGTTCGTCGGCCTCCGTTCCACCGTCAACGACCTGGGCCACTCGCTCGACCGCTTCTACGCGCAGTCCCGCTTCGCCGACCTCACCATGGTCGCTGGCGACACCGACGCCATCGCCCGCGAGGCGCGCGCCGTCCACGGGGTCGCGGCGGTGAACACCCGCGGCACCACGACCCTGTCGGTGTTCCTTCACCACGGCACGACGAAGGTGCAGGGCACCGTCATCGGCGTCCCGGCGACCGGCCCCGAGCTGAACCGGCTCTCGATCACCGCCGGCCACGCCTTCGGACGCGCGTCGACCAAGGCGGTCGCGGTGGTCGAGCAGCACACCGCCGACGATCTCGGCGTGGCGCCCGGTGACACCGTCGAGGCGCTCGGCATCGGCACACCCGCCAACCTCGACGTCGTCGGGGTCGGCCTCTCGCCCGAGTACCTGCTGCCGGCACAGAGCCAACAGCAGATCGTGACCACGCCCGGCAGCTTCGCCGTGCTCTTCGTGCCCCAGGCCGTCGTCGAGCAACTGGGCGGCGCGGCGACCGTCCCCGAGGTGCTGATCCGCTACGCGCCAGGTGCCGACCGCGGCGCGCTCGACACCCGCCTCACCGCGCTCGGCGAACGCGCACCGTGCCGACCTCGTCGAGCCGCTCGACGGTCAACCGTCGAACGCGGTGATCGCCGAGGAGGAGACGGGCTTCCGCGAGGCCAGCATCGTCATCCCCGCGCTCGCGCTCATCGTCGCCACGCTCGTCGCGGCCCTGGCGTGCGCGCGCGTCGACGACGAGAGGCGGCGGCGCCGTGCGCTGGCGATCACGATCGTCGCCAGCGGCATCGGTGGCGCGGCAATTGGGCTCGTCGGCGCGGCCATCGGCGGGCCCGAGCTCGCCGACGCGGTGTACCTGCCTGCGCACATCGGCGCGAACAACCTGGGCATCGCGCTCACCGGCTTCGCGCTCGCGCTCCTCACCGGCGCGGCCGCGCTCGGCATCGGAGCTCTCCTCCGGATCGGGAACGACGACACCCTCGGTGTCGGCCCCGCCGCGGTCACCGCCATCGCGGCCGCGGCTGCCATGATCTGCGTGATCGCGCCGGGTGGGGTCACCGACTCCGCCGAAGCGACCCTGAGCGCGGCCGGGAGCCTCGAACGCGTCAGTGCCCAGGTGGCGTTCGCGACCCCGGTCTCGAACGCCGACCTCTCGATGCTCACGGCGATCGACGGCATCGACGCCGCCGAGGCCGTGCCGTCCGCCAACATCTTCGTGCGCCACGGAGACCGTCGCTACGCCACCTCGCTCGAGGCGTTCCCGGCCGACACCACCATGCAGCGCTTCGAGGCGCCCGACGGCTCGACCCTCGAGCTGCCCGCCACCGGCGCGCTGCATCCCGGAGGCGCTCGCCGGCATCCTCGACGCTCGACCCGGCGACGAACTGGCGATCACGCTGCCGGGTGCCGGTGTGCCACCCATCACCGTGCCGGTCGCCGCGCTCACGTCGAACACGTTGGGCAACCTGGTGTTCCTCCGCACGTCGGCGTTGCGCGACGCGATGGGCGCGAACGCGGATGCCTTCGCGGGAGGCCTGTTCGACACCGCCAGCACCCGGTTCGCGCCGGACGCCGACGCCGCCCACGTCGCCGCTGCCGTCCAGGCCGAGGACGCGGTGGTCGTCTACGTGCCGGTCGCCGCCGACCTCAACTCCGTCGCGCAGGCCCGACCGATCTTCTCGGCCGTGATCGACGCGCTCCTCGCCATCGGCGCGGTCGTGACCGCCCTCGGTCTGGGAAGTGCGGTAGTGCTGCACGCCCACACACGCCGGCGCATCGGCGGACGCCGCATCACCCTCGAGGTGTTCGTCGCGGCGGTCGTGGGCATCGTGCTGGGCGCGCTCCTCGGGACCTTCGCCGCCGACCGTCTGGTCCAGGCCCTCGACACCGATCTCATCCACCTGGTGCGCCACATCGACGCCTCCACCTACGCGCTGGCCGCGGGGATGGTGCTCCTCGTCACCGCGGGGACGCTCGTGATCGGCTTCTTCACCGCCCGGCGACGCCCCGAGATCGGATGAGGTGCGCACACCCCGCCGACTGCGGTATCATGGCCGCCGTGACGTCTCCGACCTCCACCTTCCTCCTTCTCATGTAGGCGAGCGCCCTTCCAGGCACTCGCCGAAGCTCCTGCGCCTCCGGGCCGGGAGCTTCTTGCTTTTCCGAGCACGTTGTCCTGCCGATACCCGATCAACCACGAACAAGAGAGCCGAACATGCCTCCCGAACCCGCTCAGCCCAGGAAGATGCCGTTCGAGAAGTACCAGGCGTTCGTGCCGCTCGAGCTGCCCGACCGCCGGTGGCCCGACCAGAAGCTCATGAAGGCGCCCCGCTGGTGCGCCGTCGACCTACGTGACGGCAACCAGGCGCTCATCGACCCGATGGACCCGGTGCGCAAGCGGCGCATGTTCGAGACGCTCGTCGCCATCGGATTCAAGGAGATCGAGGTCGGGTTCCCCTCCGCGAGCCAGACCGACTTCGACTTCGTGCGCCAGCTGATCGAGGAAGACCTCATCCCCGACGACGTCACCATCCAGGTGCTCACGCAGTGCCGCGACGAGCTGATCGAGCGCACCTACGAGTCGCTGGTCGGCGCGCCCCGGGCGATCGTCCACTTCTACAACTCGACATCGATCCTGCAGCGGCGGGTCGTGTTCGGGCTCGACCAGGCCGGCATCACCGACATCGCGGTGAACGCGGCACGCATGTGCCGCAAGCTGGAGCCCACGGTGCCCGGCACCGCGGTGCGCTACGAGTACTCGCCCGAGAGCTACACGGGCACCGAGATCGAGTACGCGGTCGAGATCTGCGACGCGGTCGCCGACGTCATCGAGCCCACGCCCGACGAGCCGCTGATCATGAACCTTCCGGCGACGGTCGAGATGTACTCACCGAACATCTACGCCGACACCATCGAGTGGTTCCTGCGCAACGTCCGCAACCGCGACGCGGTGGTGCTGTCCCTGCACCCCCACAACGACCGCGGGTGTGCGGTCGCCGCCGCCGAGCTGGGGGTGCTCGCGGGCGCCGACCGGGTGGAAGGCTGCCTGTTCGGCAACGGGGAACGCACCGGCAACGTCGACGTCGTGACGTTGGCCATGAACCTGTTCAGCCAGGGCATCGATCCCGAGCTCGACATCTCCGACATCGACGCGCTGCGCCGCACCGCCGAGTACTGCAACCGGCTGCCCGTCCACGAACGTCACCCCTACGTGGGCGACCTCGTGTACACGGCGTTCTCGGGTTCGCACCAGGACGCGATCAAGAAGGGGTTCGCCGCGCTCTACACCGAGTCCGAGGCGGCGGGCCGTGGCCGCGACTACGAGGTGTGGGGTGTTCCCTACCTGCCGATCGACCCGGCGCACGTCGGCCGGTCGTACGAGGCCGTCATCCGCGTCAACAGCCAATCCGGCAAGGGCGGCGTCGCCTACATCATGGAGACCGAGCACGGCTTCTCGCTCCCCCGCCGGCTGCAGATCGAGTTCTCGAAGACGATCCAGGCCGTCGCCGAGGACACCGGCACCGAGATCACGCCCGTCGCCATGTGGGACAAGTTCCAGGCGATGTACCTCCCGGCCGAGCCGCGCCTGGCGCTGCGCTCCCACGAGCTCATCACCCGCGACGACGACCGCACCACCATCACCGCGCAGGCGATGGTCGACGGGAAGCCCGTCACCCTCACCGGTGAGGGCAACGGGCCCATCGCGGCGTTCGTGGTCGCGGTGGGTGACGGCCTCGGTGTCGACCTCGACGTCGTCGACTACCACGAGCACGCGCTCGGGCGCGGCGCCGACGCGACCGCGGTGGCCTACGTCGAGACCGTCGCCGACGACTCGACCACACGCTGGGGCATCGGCACCGACCCCAACATCATCACCGCGTCACTCCGCGGCGGTGCTCTCGGCCGCCAACCGCATCCTCGACGAGCAGGCGGCCGGCTGACCGGACCCCCGCGCCCGAGCCTGGCTCAGCCCGAGATCGCGAGCGTCTCGGGACGCAACGCGCGCCGCAGCGCCTCGTCGATGTCGCGCTCGGCACGCCCGCGAGACCGCGGCGCTGGGCACGACCATCTCGAAGCCGTGCGGCGCGCCCGGGTAGACGTGGAGCTCGACGGTGATGCCCGCGGCCAGCATCCGTGACGCGTACTCGACGTCCTCGTCGCGGAACGGGTCGAGCGAACCCACCCCGATCCACGCGGGCGGAAGTCCCGCCACGCTCCCGGTCCTCGTCGGGGCCGCGTACGTGGGGATGTCGCCGGTGCCGGCGAGGTCGCCGAGGTAGGCGCGCCAGCCGAGGTCGTTGGCGTCGCGGCTCCACACCGGCAGCCCCTCGATCCGGGTCGACGGCGTGACGTTGCGGTCGTCGATCATCGGGTAGATGAGCAGCTGGAACGCCAGCGACACGTCGCCCCGGTCACGGGCCAGCAGCGCCAGGCCGGCCGCGAGCCCGCCGCCGGCGCTGGCCCCCGCGACCACGATGCGGTTGCGGTCGATGCCGAGCTCGTCGGCGTGCGCGGAGGTCCACAGCAACCCGGCGTAGCAGTCGTCGAGCGGCGCCGGGTACGGGTCCTCGGGCGCCAAGCGGTACTCGATCGACACCACCGCGCAGTCGAACTCCTCGACCCAGCGGTTCAGGCGCGGATCGACGGTCACGCCCGAGCCGAACATGTAGCCACCGCCGTGGATCCAGTAGACGCACGGGCGTCCGATACCGGGGGTGGGCGGCGAGTAGACCCGCACCGACGGGTCGTGGCCGGTCGTGCCGGGCACCACGACCTCACGCGACACCGTGGTCGTCGGCGGCGGCTCGACGGGAGGCATCGCGCCCATCGCCTCCCGCATCATCGGCACGGTGTCGAGCGTCCAGCTCCCGAAGTCGATCGCACCGATCGGCAGCCCGTTGAGGGCGAGCGCGATCTCCGGGTCGAGGCAGGTGGCGACGTCCATGGTCATGAGAGCTGTGCTCCTACGGTCGGGTCGACGTACTCGTCGATGCGGGCGTACATGCCGTCCGCGGTCGTCGCGACGATGCAGTTGTGCATCTCGAACGGGTTGCCGTTCGACTTCACGGTGCCGCGCACCACGAACTGGAAGACGAACCCGTCCGCGGTGGGTGCGAGGTACCGCGTCTCGATCTTCAGGCCGTCGACCAGTTGGCTCAACATCCCGACCGCCGCCATGTTCTCGACCGCGTCGACCTCCTTGCGGTCGTGGTTGTGCCAGACGACGGCTCCGGGCGCCAGGCACGCCACGAACCCGTCGGGGTCGCCGCCCTCGAGTGCTGTCGCCAACGCCCCCGCCAGATCCTCGGCCTCGGACATCTCCACCCCCGCGATCCCCGGCTCAAACCCGTTCCCGTTCAGAGAGGCCCGAGCCGCTCGGCACACGCTCCCATCTCGCGGAGGAACATGCCACGCCGCGCAGGGTCAGGTCCACCCGCCATGTCGGAGAAGTCATGCGCGATCACGAGGCGATCCACCCCGAGATCCTCGTACCGCCGGACGGTGGCGGCATCGATCTCTCCCGGAACCGGAGTGATGGTGATCTCGAGCTTCCCGAGGGCTGGGGGACGCTCGACCTCGTCGGCCAGCCGGGTGAGCTCCTCGATCGCCGACGCGGTGGCCTCGGGCGTCTGGAAGAACCCGTACCACCCTTCGCAACGGGCCACGGCCCGCCGGCGACCGGCCGTCGACATCCCGCTGGCCAGGATGGGGGGACCGCCGGCCCGGAAGGGCCTCGGCCGGCACTGGATCCCGCCGAACGCGGCGAACTCGCCGCGTAGCTCGGGCCGGTCGTCGCGCCAGAGGGTGCGGAGCGCCTCGATCCACTCGTCGGCCCGGCGGCCCCGGGTGTGGAACGGCACGCCGATGGCGTCGTACTCGCCGGGGACGTACCCCACCCCGATGCCGACGAGCAGCCGGCCGCTGCGAGAGCACGTCGACCGACGCGAGCTGCTTGGCCAGGATCACCGGGTTGCGCAGCGGCAGGATCACGATGCCGGTGCCGAGCTTGATGCGGGAAGTGCGCGCCGCGGCGTACGCGAGCACCGGGATCGGGTCCATGAGCTCGGAGTCGCTCGGCAGCGGCGACGGCGGCAGGTGCGGGTCGATGAGCACCGGATGCTCACCGACCCAGATCGAGTCGAACCCGAGCGACTCGGCCGTCTCCGCGATCTCGGCGACCGCGTCGGGGTCCGCGTACGCGCCCGACCCGACGCCGAACCAGCCGACGGGGATCACGCGGTCCGCATGCGACGCTCGCGCCGTGTCTGCTCGCTCCCGACGTGGGTACCGATGTCGACGACGAAGGCGAAGATGACGATGAACCATCCGAACCCGGTGACACCCTTGATCGGCGCGTACGCAACGGCCCACGCCAGCGTCGTCCACGGCAGGAAGACGAAGCCGAGCAGTCCCCACCAGAACGAATCGAACGCGATGCTCATCCGATCGCTGAACAACCAGACGAAGAAGATCGCCAGGCGCGGCGAGATGAAGGCGGCCAGCGCGACGATGCACCCACACATGCGCGTGAGACTAACCGAGCCGTGGTGGGTGCGCCCGCGCCGCAAGACGGTCTAGGTTCTCCTCTCGGCATGGACGCGTACCCCTTCGACCACACCGGGCAGGTCGCCGTCGTCACCGGTGGTGGCACCGGCATCGGACGGGCGACGGCGTTGCTCTTCGCCGCGCACGGCGCCGACGTCGTGCTCGCGAGCCGCCGGGTCGAGAACCTCGAGCGGGTCGCGGCCGAGGTGGCCGAGACCGGGCGGCGCGCTGCTCGTCGTCGTCACCGACGTGCGCGACGTCGAACAGTGCGAGCGCCTCATCGACGAATCGCTCGCCGACCTCGGGCGCATCGACGTGCTCGTCAACAACGCGGGCGGCAGCCACACCTACCCCTTCGAGGAGTGGACGGCCGACCGCTTCCAGAACATGGTCGACCTCAACCTGCGCAGCGCGTTCGTGCTGTCGCACCGGGTCTCCCCGCACATGGTCGAGCGGGGCAGCGGTTCGATCGTGAACATCTCGTCGGGCGCGGCCGTCATGGGCATGCCCATCCACGCGCCCTACGGTGCGGCCAAGGCGGGCCTGGAGAGCCTCACCATGAGCTTCGCGGCCGCGCTCGGCCCCCACGGGGTCCGGCGTGAACTGCGTACGGGTCGGCGCGATCAAGTCCGAGGGCTTCCTCCGGGCCATGGCGTCGGCCGGTATCGACCCCGACGAGATGGGCGCACGCGCCGCCGGGCTCGGACGCGCCGGCACGCCCGACGAGATCGCCTGGCCGATCCTGTTCCTCGCCTCCGAGGCGTCGAGCTACATCTCGGGCCAGACGCTCTACGTGGGCGGTGGGCCGAAAGATCCGAACCCGTGACCCGCGGCGGCCGTCAACGGCGGTCGAGGAGGAACGGGTACCGGGCCCGCGTCGATGCGACCCGCGGGGGTCGACGTCGGCGAGGAGCAGCGCTTCCGCGGGATCATTGGCTTCCGCCTCGACCTCGCCGAACGGCCCGATCACCGCGCTGTCGCCCGCGTAGTCGAGACGGCCGCCGCGCCCGACCCGGTTGACGGCCACCACGAAGGCCTGGTTCTCGATCGCGCGGGCGCGTACCAACGTGCGCCAGTGGTCGCGGCGGGCCGCCGGCCAGTTGGCGACGATCACGTAGCAGTCGGTGGCGGGCGCAAGCGGCCAGAACTCGTCAGCGAAACGCAGGTCGTAGCAGACGAACAAGCTGCAGCGCACGCCCTCGATCTCGACCGTGACGCGCGTCTCGCCCGCTGCATACTTCTCGTGCTCGCCGCCGTAGGTGAAGGGGTGGATCTTCCGGTAGCGGTGCACCGCCCCGTCGGGCGCGGCGAGCGCGAGGCAGTTCGACGGCAGGTCGTCGCCCGCCCGCACCTCGGGCACCGAGCCGCAGACCCACAGGCCGTGCGTGGTCGCCTGCTCGGCCAGGAACCGCACACTCGGGCCGTCGACCGGTTCGGCGGTGCGCTCGGTGTCCATGGAGAACCCGGTCGAGTACATCTCGGTGAGCACCGCGAGCCGCGCGCCGGCGGCCGCCGCCTCGGCGATCCGCGGCGCGAGCCGCGCGAAGTTGGCGGGCGGGTCCTCCCACACGATGTCGTGCTGGATGGCGGCGACCCTCATCGGGCCAGCTGCTTCAGCCGCGAGACGGCATCGTCGATCACGTCGAGCCGCTTGCAGCACGCGAAGCGCACGAGGGGGTTCCCGGCGGCCTTGTCGTCGTAGAACACGACGCTGGGCACCGCGACCACCCCGCAGCGGGCGGGCAGGGCGCGGCAGAACTCGAGCCCGTCGGTCTGGCCCACCGACCGGATGTCGACGGTCAGGAAGTAGGTGCCCGCCGACGGGAAGACCGTGAGCCCGGCGTCGGCGAGTCCCGCGGCCAGGCGGTCGCGCTTCTCCGCGAGGTCGGCCGCCACGCGGCGGAAGGTCGAGCCGGGCAGGCCGAGCCCGACGGCGATGCCGTACTGGAACGGACCACCGTTGACGTAGGTGAGGAACTGCTTCACCGTCCGGACCGCGTCGGTGAGCTCGGGGGAGGCGCACGTCCAGCCGACCTTCCATCCCGTGCACGAGAAGGTCTTGCCTCCCGAGGAGATGGTGACGGTCCGGTCGCGCATGCCGGGGAACGACGCCAACGGCACGTGCTCACCGTCGAACACGAGGTGCTCGTAGACCTCGTCGGTGACGGCGACGAGATCGCGCTCCACGCAGAGGCGGGCGACGACCTCGAGCTCCTCGCGGGAGAACACCTTGCCCGTCGGGTTGTGGGGCGAGTTGAGCAGCAGCGCACGGGTACGCGGCGTGACCGCGGCCTCCAGCTCGGCGGGATCGAACGCGTAGTCGGGCGTCCGCAGCTGGACGACCCGCCGCTGCGCGCCGGCGAGCGCGATGCACGCGGCGTAGGAGTCGTAGTAGGGCTCGAAGGTGACGACGTCGTCACCGGGCTCGCACAACGCCAGGAGGGTGGCGGCGATCGCCTCGGTCGCCCCCGCGGTGACGAGGACCTCGGTGCCGGGGTCGTAGTCGAGGCCGTACCACTTGGCCTGGTGCTCGGCGATGGCGCGGCGCAACTCGGGGATCCCGATCCCCGGCGGGTACTGGTTGTGCCCGGCGCGGATGGCGGCGACGGCGGCGTCGACGACCTCGGCGGGACCGTCGGTGTCGGGGAAGCCCTGCCCGAGGTTGATCGACCCGGTGGAGACGGCCAGCGCCGACATCTCGGCGAAGATCGTGGTGCCGAAGCCCCGCATGCGTGACACCAGGTACGGGGAGTCGGCCACCTCAACCGGCCACGAAGCTCAGCCGCACCTGCCGGCGCGGGTTGTCACGGTTGAGGTCGACGAACACGACGCTCTGCCACGTCCCGAGCAGCGGCTCGCCCGCCTGCACCGGTACCACGAGAGTCGGGGCCACGAGCGCCGGCAGCAGGTGGTCGGCGCCGTGGCCCGGCGAGCCGTGCGCGTGCCGGTAACGGTCGTCCCGCGGGAGGAGCCGCTCGAGCGCGTCGACCAGGTCGTCGTCGGACCGGGCGCCGGTCTCGATGATCGCGACGCCGGCGGTGGCGTGGGGCGCGAACACGTTGCAGAGACCGTCGCCCCGCTCACGGCAGAAGCGCCGCAGCCGGTCGGTGAGGTCGACGACCCGGTCGCGCGAAGTGTCGACGTCGAGCACGGCCGTGTCCATCGCCCTGAGCCTACGACGGATGCCCGGGTCTCACCGCAGGGTCAGCCGGCGTCGACGAGCCACCCCAAGCCGCTGGAGCGCAACGCGTCGGAGATGCGCGCGGTGAGCGTCGGGAGGGAATCGGTGAGGAGGATGATCCCGAAGATCGCCAGGATCGCCGCGGAGAACAGCGTGATCGCGCGCGAATGCCGCTTGAACCAGTCGAGCGCTCGGGTGAGCTTGCCCATCGCCAGGCCGACGGCGAGGAACGAGACCCCGAGTCCGGCCGAGTACGCGACGAGCAATGCGGTCGAGTGCGCGATGTCGTCGCCCCCGGCCGCGAACCCGAGCACGGCACCCAGGACCGGTCCGATGCACGGGGTCCACCCGAGCCCGAACGCGGCGCCGGCCACCGGGGCCGCGACGGGGCCGAATCGGTCGAGGTGCGGATGGAAGCGGAACTCCTGGTAGAGCCGCGGCGTGGTGAGGATCTGCGACCCGGCGAGATACAACGCCATCAGGAGAACCAGGCCACCGGAGACGCGCGTCAACGTCTCCTGGTTGCGGAAGAGCGCGCTCCCGCCGCGGTGGTGATGAGGCCGAGGAGCACGAACACGACCGTGAACCCGAGCACGAAGAGGCCGGTGTTGACCGCGATGCGCTTGAGGTAGTGGCGCTGCGGCTCCTGGATCTCGCCCACGGACAGGCCGGTGATGAGGCTCAGGTAGCCGGGGACGATCGGCAACACGCACGGCGACAGGAACGAGATCACGCCGCCACCGAAGGCGGTCAGCAGATACAGGTTGCTGGTGACGCTCGCGCCGATCGGATGCATAGGGACCTGCGCAGGATGGTACGGCCCGGCGCGTCCGACCCGTCAGTCGACGGGCTCGGAGTCGTCAGACGAGCGGGTAGAAGCCGGGCACGTCCTGGTGCGGTGTGTCCAGATAGACCTTTGCTTCGGGCGATCCCCCGAATCGGCCGTGGCTCCAGCGAATCTCGACGTGGCCCGCGACCTCGACCTCGGCCCCGGTCGATCGCTCGCGCACGACTCCGAGCCACGAGACCTCGGGTTGGCCGGACAGTCTCGGTGCAACGGAGAGCGCGACCAGCTCGTACGCCTGCATCCAGTCCCAGGCCGAAGCCACCCGCAATCGGATGTGCGAGGAGCTCGTCGCTCCGAGGATGTAGTACGGCGCGTCGCCGATCCGGAGGAGTCGCCAGAAGAACCGAAGTCGCGCGTTCGTCGTCGCAAGGTTTGCGTTCAACCGGGTGGCCGACTCACGCGCAACCGCGGCGCACAGCGCGGCCCAACGCGGCCGAAGGACATCTGGAAGCGCGCGCTCTCGGAGTCCGTTCCGGAGCACCGCTCTCTGCGCCGAGGAAAGCTCGGCAACGACCAGCGGGAGGTCGCCACCGACATGTGCCCGGGCCGCGGCGTAGAAGTCCTGGTATTCGACCGGCGCGACGACACCGAACCAGTCCGCCGCGGTTCGCTGCTCACCAGCGAGCAATCTGTCGAACAGGCGGGCCGGGCCCGGATTCTGCATGATCTTGGAGAGGTACTTGCAACTGATTTGATACACGTGATCGATGCGGATGTCGGCCGGGATCACATCGTCGCCAGGAGGTCGGTGCGGCCCCTTCCACTCGACGAGCCGCGGCGTCCGGCCGCGGAGCCCGTCATCCGCGCGCAGGAACGCGGCACCATTCGCGAATGACGACTCGAAGAGGGCACCGTGCTCGCCGTGCTCGTACGCGCTCACGACTCCGTTCCAGACCGAGTCCGGGACATTGCGCAAGCGGCCCGGTCGAACGCTCATTCCGGTCGGGAGATCGCCCGTGAGGGTGCCCACCGCGGTGACGATCTCGGTGACCTCGGTGCGAGCGCCGGGCATCAGTCCGTGAACAGCGGCGTGAACTGCAGTTCTTCCGGAGCGAGATCGACGTCGCGGGGTAGGTAGAAGTCGTACGACGGGTACACGTCGATCTCGCCTGGGTGTACACGCATCCACAGCTCGACGGCATCGCCCCACCGCTCGTCGACGAGCGCGGCGCGAAGAGACCCCCTCAGCTCGTCGGCGAGCTCGTGGCCCGGGATCCGCGCGATCAGGTGCAACGCCAACACCCAGTTGAGGGTCTCGATGTCGTCCGCGATGAACATCTCCGGAGGATCGTCGTGGACGACCGCACAAGCCACGGATCCGGGCATCTACTCGGCGCGGCGCGGGAGATCGGCGGGCGTCCAGAAGCCCAGCTCGGGTCGCGGCGACCGGCCGCCCTCGGCGTATCGCGCGAGGCGTTGCCGACCCTCGTCCGACAACATGTCGATCGCGTCGAAGAAGGCGTCGGGCCCCGCGGCGCGCAGCGCGGTGTCTCCCTCGCTCGGCTTCTTCGGGAGGTGCGTCGTCAGGAAGACCAGCGGGGAGTCATCGGGCAACCAACGGCGAAGCGCGTGAGCCCGTCCGAGCGACTTCCACACCGTGTCGGTGCGCAGCAAGCCGCCGCGGTGGGTCTTGAACGCGCCCGACACGTCGAAGAACCACGACCTTCCGTCATCATCGGTCGCGATGAAGTTGACCGACACACCCGTCTTCGCGATGCGCTTGTTCGTGTCCGTGATCTCGAATCCGGCGTGTCGGAGCACGTCGGCGGCAAGCTTCTGAGCGACCTTCCCTTCTTGTGTCGCGCGTCTCTGGAAATTCTCGTCGTCGGGGAAGTCGGGTTCTGCATCCAGCTGTGCTCCCGCAGTCGAGGCGGGCGCCGGGATCGGCGGCAACTCCTCGGCGGACTCCAGGGCTTCGGCGACGCGTGTCCGGGCGATCTCGACGTACTCCGGGTCGAGGTCGTAACCGATGAAGCGGCGATCCCAGAGGGCCGCGGCGACAAGCGTCGACCCGCTCCCCATGAAGGGGTCGAGCACGAGGTCGTTGCGGAACGTGTACAGACGGATCAACTGGTCGGGAAGCTCGACGGGGAACGGAGCGGGATGACCCACGCGCCGTGCGCTCTCGGGAGGGATGTCCCAGAGATCGAGCGTGAAGCCCATGAAGTCTTCGGTCTTGAGCGTGCTGCTGGTCTCGTACGGCAAACCCTCGAGCTGCCGTTGCTTCACCGTCCGGGCACGGTCGAATCGGCCTTTGCTCGCGATGACGACGCGCTCGGTGATGTCGCGGAGCACCGGGTTCGCTGCGCTGCGGAACGAGCCCCACGCACAGGAGCCGGTCGCGCCTTCGCCCTTCTGCCAGATCAGCTCGCCGCGCAGCAGAAGTCCCAAGTCGTCCTGCAGGATGCGGATGACGTCTGCCGAGAGGCTGCGATACGGCTTCCGGCCGAGGTTCGCGACGTTGACCGCGATCCGCCCGCCCGGCTCGAGCTTGCGGGCGCATTCCTCGAAGACCTCCCGCAGCAGATCCAGGTATTCCAGGTACGACGAGGGAACCCCTTCGCGCTCGAGCTCCTCCTCGTACTGCTTCCCCGCGAAGTACGGCGGCGAGGTCACCACCAGCGCGACCGATCCATCCTCGACGTTGGTCATGTCCCGGGCGTCGCCGGCGTTGAACGGCTCGACCACCGCCTTCGGCTCGGGGACCGCGGAGTCGTCCGAGAGGTCGGGCGCGTGGAATCGCTCGTAGAAGGCTGACGAGTCGTGACTCTCACGGCGACCCACGCCGAAGTTGGAGGTTGTCGTCGGCTTCCGGCGCTCCGCCACTCACCCTCCTCGACCGAACTGGATTCTTCCATCCTGTCACGGGGCTACGACGGTTATCCCGACTCAGCCCGGCGCGGGCCCCTTCCGTCGCCGGCGGACCCAGACCGCCGCGCCGACCCCGGCCGCGAGCACCACCGCGGCGACGAGCACGCCCACCGGCGACCCGGAGTCCCCACCGCCGGCCGACGGACCCGCGGCCACGAGATCGCGCGAACGGCGACGGGTCGCGCCCACGCCGCGGGTCCCGTCCGCTCCGACCTCGGGCGCCGTGGTGGACGTGGCCGCCGGGCCGGTCGCGGTCGCAGGGTCACCGGACGTGACCGCGCCGGGGGCTGAACCGTCGGCCGTCTTCGCGCCCGGCGCGACCGGGCCCGAGCCCGCTTCCCCGCCGCCGGTCGGCGGCCCGCTCGGTGCGGCCGTCGCGGGCGGCGGCGCGGTCGGAGGCGGCGCGCACCCGGCGACGGCACAGAACGACGCGAACGGCGGTTGGCCCCCGCCGTACTTCCAGCCTTCGACGTCGCCGTCGCGCACCAGCGTGTTGCTCGCCCCCGCACCCGACTGGGTCCATCCGCCCGCGCCACCCACGGCCCGGAAATACGTCCATCCGCCCGGGCACTGGCTCGGGACGGGCGCGTCGCCCACCCCGTAGAGCTGGCACACCGCCTGGCCGAGCGAACCGAAGGCGATGGTGACCGGATTCGCGCCCGCGAGCTGCAGGGCCGCCAACCCGCTCACCGCCCCGTCGAAGTGGATCACGGATTGGTGCGTACCGCTCCCGGTGTCGACGATCACGACCGCGGTCGACGTGGCCTGGGTGCTGACCGCGGCGTGCGCGGCACCCGTGGTGCCCGCGACGAGTACGGCCGCGAGCGCGATCCCGACGCGCGCGACAAACCGTCGCGGGTTCATCCGGTGAAGCGCGGCGCGACCGTCACCGCGATCGCGACCGGTACCGGCGTCACCGGCGGCTCGGGTGACACGGTCACGCACACCGCGTCGGCGGCGCGGGCCACGGGCAGCCAGGAGCGCTCGAGCCCCTGCACGGCCTGGCCGGTGGCGTAGGCCGCGCTGTAGACGTTCGGGCCCGAGATGCTGCCGTCGGGGTGGGCCAACGATTCGAGCGCGGCGTCGGCCCCGACGAAGGGCTGGCCGGCGGCGGCGGGCAGCACCGTGTCCCGCCAGCAGCGCGAGTTCGGGTCGTAGCCCGCGGCGGTGACCGCGAGCACGGCCCGCGACGTGCTCTCCGCGCTCGGGTCGCCGAAGAACGACCAGGTGCCGTCGGCGTTCTGTTGCGAGGCGATCCAGGCGAGCGCGTGCTGCACCGCCGGATCGGTCTGCGGGACTCCCCCGGCGACGAGCGCCTGCACGGCCAGGCCGGTGGTGTCGATGTCGGGATCGGTCGCCGGTGTGGTGTCGGCGTTGTAGGCCCAGGATCCCGCGGCCTGCTGCTTGCTCTCGATGTAGGCCACGGTCGTGGGCGGTACCGACCCGTCGAGCAGGTCCTTGGCCAACGCGGCAAAGAGCGTGTCGGTGAAGTGCAGGTCGCCGGCGAACGAGCCGTCCGGTGCGGGGTCGCCGATGGTCGCCGCCAGCGTGCTCGTGTCGAGGCCGAGGGGCGCTGCCACCAGAACAAGGAACTTGGCCGCCCGCCCCGGCGTCGTGGACCCCGCGCCCACGAGGTCGAGGAAGGCCAACGGGTTCTGGCCCTGCAAGTTCTCCGTGTTCGTCACGGCTGCGAGCGCCTCACCGGCGTTCCACGACGATCCCGTCTGCGCAGCTTCGGCGATGGCGAGCACCGCCTCGGTCGTCACGAATTGGAAGTCGGGGGCGTCGTCCCACGCGCCACTGCCGGTGACCGGCGTGGTGCCGGCGATCTGCGGCGGCGACGACGACAGGTAGGCGACGGCGTTCGCGACGACGGCCGGATCGGCGGCGCGCGCCGACACCGGGAAGGAGAGGAGAGCGACCGCCAGCGCACCACAACACGCGACGGCACGACGAACGTGCGACATGGTTGTCCTCCGTAGCCCCTGTTCCACGAGGGCCTGTACTTCTGGCCGCCTCGAGGGCGACTGCCTCTGGGAGCACCGGTGGCCCGGTGGACAACGGCAGGTAGCCTGGCTCGCGGAGTGCGGCGGGTAGCCGCAGAGCCGCTCACAGTTGCGGGTCAGCGTCGGTCTCGCACCGACTTCCCCCGTCCCCGAGCCGAAGCCCGGGAACCGCACGCAACATCCGGGTTGCGCGCAACCGCTGTCGAGAGAGCACCCTACTAGAGATGCAGTGGAGCCGTGCCCGGAGGGCGGGACGGCGCAGCGGAATCGACCATCGAGGGAGGACGTGACGACCACCACGCAAGCTCCGGGGGCGGCGACCGCCACGCACGACCGCGCGCCGACCGCTGCCCTCACCGTCACCACCTGGCACGCGGGGGTGTGGTTGGTGTGGGCGCTCGCGGCGGCGGCCTGCATCGAGCTGGCGCCGAGCCCGGTGTACGTTGCGCTCGTCATCGGGATCGCGTCGGTGGCGGTGTCGATCCACGCGCAGCCCGGCCCCTACGCGCGGGCGTTCCCGCTCCTGCTGGCGGTGGGCACGCTGTTCGCCGTCGTCCGCATGCTGCTCACCGCGGCGACCACCCACGGTGTCGGCGACCTGCTCTTCACGACGCCCCACTTCGGCCTTCCCCAGCTCCTCGGCGGCTTCACCGTCGGTGGCAGCGTGGAGCTCCCCGTGGTGCTCCAGTCTCTGGCCGAGGGGTTCGCGATCGTGGGGGTGATGGGTGTGTTCGGCGCGTTCAACGCCGTGGTCTCGCACTCGGAGCTGGTGCAGTCCACCCCGCGGGCGTTCTACGAGGTCGGGTTGGTCGTGGTGGTCGCCCTCGCGTTCGTGCCGTCGACCCTGTCGGCCATCCACGACGTCCGCGACGCCGACCGCGCGCGTACCGGAGGACGGGTCGTCCGGCGGGGACGGCTGCTCCGCCAGATCGTGCCGGTCCTCGAGCTCGGATTGGAACGCGCGGTCACCCTGGCCGAGTCGATGGACGCCCGCGGGTTCGCCCGCGCCGGTGCGAGCCCCCGCGACCGCGCCGCGGGGTGGTGGGGCGTGGCGTCCCTCCTCATGCTCGGCGGCGCGTTCGTCGCGTTGGTCGGTCGCTCCGACACCGTCGCCGCGGTGCTCGGGTTGGCCGGCGCCGTCGGGCTTTGCGCCGCCATCCTGCTGGCATCGTCGGGCACCCGCCGGCGCGCGTTACCGGCCGCGCCGCATGAGGCTCCCCGACTGGTGCGTCGCCGCGGCCGCGCTCCTCGCGCCGGCGGCGATGGCGACGTCCTCGATCGCGGGCGACAGCAGCCTGGTGTGGTTCGCCAACCCGCTGGCATGGCCCGCCCTCCACCTGCTCCCTGCACTGGCACTGCTCCCGTTGCTCGCGCCGGTCATGATCAGACCTCCGGTCGCGACATGAGCGGAACACCATGAGCGCGGTCTCGTTCCGGGGGGTGTCGTTCGCGTACCCCGATTCGACGCGGGCCGCACTCGACGACGTCGACCTCGAGGTCGCGCCGGGCGAAGTGCTCGTCGTGGTCGGCGCGTCGGGATCGGGCAAGAGCACGCTCCTGCGCGCGGTGAACGGGCTCGTCCCGCACGCGAGCGGCGGACGCTTCGGGGGCGACGTCGAGGTCTTCGGCCGTTCGACCCGCTCCCACCACCCGCGGGAGCTCGCCGACGTCGTGGGGTTCGTCGCCCAGGACCCGGAGTCGCAGTTCGTGGTCGACCACGTGGAGCGCGACCTCGCGTTCGTGCTCGAGAACCTCGGCTTCTCGCAGGAGGCGATGCGCCGTCGCGTCGAGGAGATGCTCGATGCGCTCGGCATCGCCCACCTCCGCGATCGTGACCCGTCGACCCTCTCGGGCGGTGAGCGGCAGCGGTGTGTGATCGCGGGCGCGCTCGCCGCGGGCCCCCAGGCCCTCGTCCTCGACGAGCCCACGTCGCAGCTCGACCCCCAGGGCGCCGACGACGTGCTGGCGGCGCTCGTGCGCCTCAACCACGATCTCGGCACGACCGTCGTGCTCGCCGAGCACCGCCTGGAGCGGGCCGCGCCGCTCGCCGACCGGGTGGTGCTGGTGGAGGGCGGCCACGCGGGAACGCCTGACGCGCCGGGCACCGTGCTCGGCACCTATCCGGGCGCGCCGACGGTCACGCGGGCTCGGGCGCGCGCTCGGCTGGGACCCTCCACCGCTCACCGTGCGCGACGCGCGTGCCTGGGCGGCGCGCGAGCCCGTCGATCTCCCCGCGCCCCCGGTGACCGATGCGACCGTGGCCCCCGGCGACACCCTCCTGGCCGCGCGCGGGCTGCGCGTCGTGCTCGGCGGCCGCGCCGCGGTGCGCGCCGTCGACCTCGAGCTCCATGCGGGTGACGTGATCGCGCTCTTCGGCCGCAACGGCTCGGGCAAGACGACGTTGCTGCGCGCGCTGGCCAACCTCCAGGCCCTCGACGCGGGCTCCGTCGATCGCCACGCCCGCGCCGCGTACGTGCCCCAGAACCCCAACACCATGTTGTTCTCCCCCACCGTCCGCCGCGAGCTCGAAGAGACGTTGCGCCTGCTCGGCCGGCCCGATCACAGCGAGGTCGACGAGTGGCTCGACGCGCTCCACCTCACCGAGCTCGCGTCCCACCACCCGCGGAGCCTCTCCGGCGGGGAGCGCCAGCGCGTCGCCATCGCCGCGGTCGCGGTGGGGGCGCGCCCGTGCTGCTGCTCGACGAGCCGACCCGCGGGATGGACGCGCCCTCTCGATCCGCGTTGGAGCACGCGGTCCGGCGGCACGCGACGAGTGGCGGCGCGGTCGTGCTCGCCACTCACGACGTCGAACTGGCGGCACGACTCGCCACGCACGCGGTCGTCCTCGGCGACGGCGAGATCGTGGCCGACGGCAACGCGCGGGAGGTGCTCGCCGGTTCGCTCTTCGCCCCCCAGGTGTTGCGGGTGCTCCCGCCGTTCCTCACGGTCGAGGAAGTCCAAGCCGAGTTGGCCCGGTCGTGAGCGTCGTCGTGGCACCACCGCGCACGGGCGTCGGCGCGCACGCCCGTCCGCTCGCGGTCTACACCCTGATGGTCGCGGTCGGCGCGGCGGCGTTCCTCTATCCCTTCTGGTTGCCGGCCACCGCGCTCACCAGCCAGGCGCACAACGGCGACGCGCCGCTCGTGGCCGCGCTCGTGGGCGCGCTCGTCGTCGCCGCGGTGATGCTCGAAGTCCGTCGCGGCACCATGAACGGCGCGACCATCGCGTTGCTCGGGATGCTCGCGGCCTGCGCCGGGTTGCTCCGGCTCATCGACCTGCCCGGCGGCGGCAGCGGGATCTTCTTCCTCGTGGTGCTCACCGGCGCCGCGTTCGGTCCTCGCTTCGGTCTCCTCCTCGGGCTCTGCTCGATGGCGGTCTCCGCCATCATCACCGGCGGGATCGGGCCGTGGCTCCCGTTCCAGATGCTGGCGCTCGGGTGGATGGGCGCGGGCGCGGGGTTCCTCGGCCTCGCCACCCGGCGCTGGGATCCCCGGCTCGAGATCGCGGCACTGGCCGCCTACGGCTGGGTGTGGGGCTTCCTCTACGGCGCGATCATGAACCTCTGGTTCTGGCCGTTCGAACGCGGCGGGGCGCTCGATTGGCGCCCCGGCCTCGACCTCGGCGAGACCCTGCACCGCTACTGGCAGTTCTACGTGGCGACGTCACTCGGCTGGGATGCCGCGGCCGCGATCACGAACGCGATCCTCATCCTGGTGACCGGCCTCGTGCTGATGCGCACGCTCCGCCGCTTCGCCCACCGCCTCGATCCCGCGGTGGAGTTCGAGCCGGTCTGAAGCCGAGCCGGCTCAGTCGTCCCAGAGCTTCACGACGACGCGACCGACGGTCTCGCGGTTGGCCATCGCGGTGATCGCCTCGGGGACGTCGTCGAACTCCACCACCCGGCCGACGACCGCGCGCACGCGACCGGCCTGGACCATCTCGACGACCTCGCGGGTGATCGCGGCACCGAGCTCGTTCGACGGGAGGTTCCAACCGAGCATGTCCTTCATCATCGCCTGACGTTCGGTGTCGGCGTAGGAGAGCATCACACCGCACAGCTTGAAGTTCCCGAGCGCGATCCGGCGCGGAACGATCGACTTCTCGTCGGCGACCGCCTTGTCGGACGCGAACCCCATCATCAGGTAGCGACCGTTGTAGGCGAGCGACTTGAAGGAGCCCTCCATCACCGCGTCGCCGACGTTGTCGTAGACCACGTCGACACCCTTGCCGCCGGTCTGTTCGAGGCAGACCTTGGCGAACTCCTCCGTCCGGTAGTTCACGACGGTCTGCGCGCCGAGCTCGCGACAGAGCTGGCGCTTCTCGTCGGACCCGACGGTGGCGATGACGTGCGCGCCCTTGTCGACCGCCAGCTGGACGGCCGCCGATCCCGCACCGCCCGCGGCCGCGTGGATCAGGACCGTCTCACCGGCTCGGAGATCGGCGCGGTCGAAGAGACCGAGCCACGCGAGGTGGAACGGGAAGAACAGCGCCGCCGCGTCGGGCAGCGGGATCACGTCGGGCATCTCGAAGGTGGACACCGCCGGGCAGATCGCGTACTCGGCGAAACCGCCGTGGGCCTGCTGGGTGATGGCCACGACCCGCTTCCCGAGCAGGGCTCCGGTCCCGGGGCCGCACGCGTCGACGATGCCCATCGTCTCCATGCCGGGCGAGTACGGCAGTTCGGGACGCACCATCATGTTCCCGCCGGTGATGCGCTCGAGGTCGTTGAGGTTGAAGGGGATGCCGAGCGCGCGCACCAGCACTTCGCCGGCGCCGGGTTCCGGGACGTCGACGTCGTCGAGCCGGAGCACCTCGATCGGCTCGCCGTACTCGTGGGTGCGCCACGCCCGCATGGTCTTCGGGACGGTCGCGGTCATGCGGCGTCCCCGTCGCCGGTTTCGGGTTCGAGGCCGAAGCGTTCGATGTAGGGGGCGAACTCCTTGCGCACCACCGCGGGGTCGACGCCGTACTCCTCGGGCCGGTACCGGTGGATGCCGTCCTTCCCCTTCGGGTGGTCGGCGATGTACGCGCGGATCGCGTCGGCCGCCGTCGGGGACATCGGGAGGTCGAGCGCGTCGTAGATCTTCTCGATCTCGGCGAACTGATCCGCGACGAAGTCGGAGAAGTACATGTCGTAGAACACCGCGTCGGGGTAGTCGCGAGCGGCGCGCACGGCCATCGTGCGCTCGAGCATCTTCTCGAGCCGGGCCGACCAGTCGGCGGCGATCTCGAACGGGTCGACCTCGTCACTCCCCCGGGAGCGCACGAGCGCGGTGAGACTCGCGTACGAGGTGAGCGACTTCACCGGGTCGCGGTGGGTGAACACGATCCGGGCGTCGGGATAGGTCTCCAGGAGCTGCGCCAGGCCCCACATGTGCGCCCCGGTCTTCAGCATCCAGCGATCGCCGGGCTTGTGCCACCAGAGGTGCTGGAGCTGGCGGCGGTGGAAGTCGTAGACCGCGCCGTAGTCGGCCTCGTCGTCGACCCAGTCCTGGTAGGTGGGCACGCGCAGCTGGTTGTGGAACAGCGGCGTACACATCGTCTCGCCCATCATCACGACGCATTCCTGCGACAGTGTCGCCCCCATGGGGTGCATCGCCTTGAACATCTCCGACTGCATGTCGCCGGTCGGGATCGTCGCCTGGCACGCCGCGACGCGCGGGTCGTCGTTGCCGACCGACGCCTCGGGAGGCGGCGACGGGAACATCAGCTCCCAGGTGAGCGGGGCACGGTTTGCGGGATCCTGGTTGAGGATGTCGTGCAGGATCGTGGTGCCGGTGCGTGGGAGGCCGACGATGAACACCGGCTCGACCACGTCGACCCGCGCGATCTCCGGGTACCGCTCCCGGTCCCGCGCGTACTCCAGACGGTTCTTCACGTGGAGGAGGATGCGCTCCTCGGCGATGAAACGACCCACGTCGTTGAGACGGCCGTCGCGGTTCAACGAATCGACGAAGCGGTCGAGCCCCTCGAGGAACTGCCCAGGCCCGAGCTCCGTGAGCCCACCCGCCCGCTCCCGGCCCTTCTCCAACAGCACGTCACGGTCGAAGCTCGTGGTCGAGGTCATGGGCCGGACGCTAGCTGTGCTGGAAACGCGGCCCCCCACGATCGCCCGGCCAACGCGAACCACCGATGGTGTCGGCGTAGGGCCAGAACGCGATCGGGTCGAGCTTGCCGGCGACGGTGATCTCCCGGCTCTTGTGGATCGGCGTGACGAGGTCGGCCGAGATCTGCTCTCGCATGGGGAGCAACTCGGTGTACGGGTCCCACGGGCTGTCGCGCAGCACCAGCACCCCGTCGACGGTCTCGCGGTGCGCGGTGTCGCTCACGCTCGCGACCCGGACCACGGTCGGCGGGAAGTCGTAGCTCTTCTCGACTCCCCCGACCGCACGCGACGACTTGATCCACCAGTCGTTCTCCGCGTACTCACCCGAGGGGTCATCGACCGCGCCCGTGACCTCGCCGCGGAACTCGAGGAACGTGTAGCCCTGGTGGGTGCAGCGGGCGACGACCGTGTCTCCCTGGCGGAAGTAGACGATGGAGCACGGGAATTTGGGCTGACCGTTGAGCTCCTGGCTGATGAAGATCGCCGACTCCTGGTCGATGCCGAGACCGATGCCGTAGTAGCCCTCGATCCCGTCGTAGTCGGCCTCGACCTTGGTCGACACGCCGTACTCGGGCTCGCCCTTCACCGGCACGTTGTAGATGTTGACGTGCACGTGCGGATTGCGCCCCGGCTCGATCCCGGGGGGCAGCAGCTCGGCGATCTTCTCGGCGTCGGTCCGGTAGACGATCTTCAGCAGCGGCCAGCTCGCGATCTCGCCGGGTCGGATCTGTGGTGCGTTCGAGTTCATGGCTGCTCCTGCGCTGACGACGGTATCTCGCGGACAGTGTGCCCGCCGCCGGGCAATGTCGCCAGGTGACCAGCCCCGGCCGGCTGCCGGGCCGTCAGGCGGGTTCGGGCGGGAAGAGCTCGGCGACGAACTCCTCGAGCGCGGCCCGGCCGTCGGAATCGGTGACGTCGCCGACGAAGACTGCGGTCCGGGTGCCTGCCGATTCCAGCCCGCGCGCCACCTCACCGAGCGCGGCGGCGTCGCTGCCCACCAGCACGACGACCGGTTGGAAGCTCGCCCCGCCGGTCACGTACGCACCACGAGCACGGCCGACACCGCGGCGAAGCCGGCGCCGAGCAGGAGCGTCGCGAACACCGCGGAAGGCTCCCGCATGGTCGTGGCGCTGGTGGCCACCAGCGCCAGCACGAGGAACCACGTGTTCCGCACCAGGGACCCGACCGAGAGGTCGCGCCGCCGCGACGCGGCTCCGAAGCAGTTGCACGGTCGACGGTCGTTGACGATCACGCGCCGGACCAGCACGACCGTGAACATCGCGAACGTCGCCAGGGCGAGATAGCTCGGCCAGCTCGCGTCGACGAGCAGCAACAGCCCGGCCAGCACCAGCTCGTAGAGGGGAAGCACCAGCGCCACCAGGACCGAGACCCACGCGAAGCCGCCGAACTGCTCGCGGTACGTGCGGATCGACTGGCGGACCGCGAACAGCTTGCCGAGCCCCGACACCACGAGGACGAGGGCGACGACGACACGAGCCGCCAGCGCGACGTCGTCGGTCGTCATCTCACCGATCGTGCATCTTCTCGTACCCGCCCTTGAAGAACAGGAGGGGACGAGCGCCTTCACGCATGTCGAGGTCGAGGACCCGGCCGACGATGATCTTGTGGTCGCCGCCGGGGTACTCGGCCTCGAACCGGCAGTCGAGGTAGGCGATCGCCTCCTCGAGCACGGGGGCGCCGGAGACGCCCACCCGCCACGGCGTCTGGCCGAAGCGGTCCGCGCCCTTCGTGGCGAACAGCTGCGAGAGCGCTTCGTGCTCCTCGCCGAGGATGTTCACGGCGAACGTGCCCGCGCGTTCGATCCGCGGCCACGTCGACGACGTGTGGGCGACGCAGAACAGGATCAACGGTGGGTCGAGCGAGAGCGACGTGAACGAGTTCGCGGCGATGCCGACGGGCTCGTCGTCGTCGATGGCGGTGATGATGGTGACCCCGGTCGCGAAGTGGCCCAGCACGGAGCGGAACCGCGCGTCGTCAGGGACCAGCAGCGTCTCGGAGGGTTCGTCGGGCACCTGGTGCTCCTGGGTTCAGCCGTGCGACGGGCGCAACGCGTGACGCAGGCCGTCAGAAGCGGCGAACACCTCGGGCCCGCCGACGCAGGCCGAGAATTCGCGCGCGTCGCGGAGGATCGTGTCGATGCGGTCGTCGCCGTGCGACGGACAGTGGTGGAACAGCGCGAGCTGGCGCGCCCCGGCCTCCTTGGCCACGTGGATCGCGTACTCGATCGTGCAGTGCCCCCACGTGCGCTTGATCTCGTACTCCTCGGAGGTGTGCTGCGCGTCGTGGATGAGCAGGTCGACGCCGTCGCACAGCTCGAGCACCTCGACGGGCACGTAGTCGTCGGGGTCGTCGGGCACGGTGCCGGGTCCGTGGTCGGACAGGTAGGCGACGGACGCACCTTCGATCTCGACCCGGAAGCCGAGGGTGGGATCAGTGTGACGCACCCAGCGCGACCGGACCTTCGCCCCGTTCACGGCGAAGTCGTCGTTGGCCACCGCCTCGAACGCGACCGCGCCCCGGAGCTCTTCGGGCGTGATCGGGAAGTACGGCGGGCTCATCACGCCGCGGAACACGCTGGCCAGCGGCCCCGCCTCCTGGTGCGGGCCGATCACGTTCACCGTGCCACCCCCGGCCGCGAGCGGCGCGAAGAAGGGGAGGCCCTGGATGTGGTCCCAGTGGAGGTGGCTGAGCAGCACCGTGGCGCGGTAGCCGTCGAGGCCGTCACCGGCGGCGATGGCGTCGCCGTAGTTCCTCAGCCCGGTACCGAGGTCGAAGAGCACCGGGTCGTGACCCTCGGACACGACCTCCACGCAGGAGGTGTTGCCCCCGTAGCGGTCGAACTGGTGGCCGTCACACGGAGTCGATCCGCGGACCCCCCAGAAGGTCACATGCGTCATCGGCGACACACGGATCAGGCTACCCGCTCGCTCCCGGACCGCACTTTCTCGGGTCGAGTCTCCTTCGTCACATCTCCTAGCTCAGCACCCGCCGTTTGAACCCGTTGATGCCCAGCCACGTGAAGAGTGCCGAGAACCCGATGACCGCGCCGTAGATGGCCCAGAGACTCATGTGGGGTGACGTGGTCAACGCGGCCCGGAACCCTTCGCACATGTAGACGAGCGGGTTCACGAGCACCACGATCTGGAGCCAGCGGATCGCCTCGAGCGACGACCACGAGTAGTAGACGCACCCGAGGAAGGTCAACGGGATCACGATGATGCCGAACAGCAGGGGCACGGTACGCGGATCGAAGCGCGTCCCGAACGTGAGCCCGAGCGCCCCGCACATGTAGCAGGCGAGCGGGGTGAGGGTGAGGAGCACCGGCCAGTTGATGTTCAGGCTCACCGGGGTGGCGGGCACGATGGCGGCGATCGGGAACACGAGCAGGGCCGAGAACAGGCCGCTCAGCGCCCCCCAGATCGCCTTCTGGATCGCCACCAGCGCCACCGGCATCGGCGCCAGCACCCGGTCTTCGATCTCCCGCGTGTACCCGAATTCCTGGACCATGGGCAGCGACACCGACTGGATGCCCTGCATCAGGATCGCGATCCCCACGACGCCGGCGACGAGGAGCGTCGAGAACACGCTCGCCGCGCCCGGCCCGCCGACGCCCTGGCCGATCTTCGGGAAGACGTAGGTGAACACGAAGACGAGCAGGAACGGCTGGAGGATCGTGCGCGGGATGAACTCCTTGAGCGTCTTGCGCAGCACGACGAGGTCTCGCAACAGCAGGGCACGGAACGCGACGCGGGCGGCGGCGACGGGCTTGCGGGTCGGCGCGAGCGTCGCGGGCGCGGGCGTGGGCACGGTGACGGCGCTCATTCGCGAAGGTCCTTCCCGGTCAGGTTGATGAAGACGGTCTCGAGCGTCGGTTCGGTGACCGAGAGGTCCGACACGTCGAAGCCGTGACGCTCGGCGACGTTGAACACGATCGGCAGCACACCCTCCTGGGCCCGCACGCCGACCAGCACGGTGCCGTCGACCCGTGTGGCCTGTTGCGCGCCGGGCACCTCGGCGGCGAGCACCTCGGCCAGGGCGTCGAGGTCACCGCCGGCGGAGACGGTCACCATCGTGTCGGCACCGGTCGAGCGCTTGAGCTCGTCCGGGGGGCCGAGCGCGAGCAGCCGGCCGCGGTCGATGATCGCCAACCGGTTGCACAGCTCGTCGGCTTCCTCCATGTAGTGGGTGGTCAGGAGGATCGTCTGCCCCTCGGCGTGCAGCTCGCCCAGGATCTCCCAGAGCGCGAGCCGGCTCTGCGGATCGAGCCCGGCCGTCGGCTCGTCGAGGAACAGGGTGGCGGGACGGTGCATGATCGCCCGCGCCACCATGAGGCGCTGCGCCATGCCCCCCGACAGCGCGGCGACGGGTTCCTTGCCCCGTTCCGCGAGGCGGAACTGCTCGAGCAGACGGTCGGCCTCGGCGCGGGCGGTGCCGGCCGACATCCCGAAGAACCGACCGTGGAAGTAGAGGTTCTCCCACACGCTGAGCGAGCGGTCGAGCGTGTTGCTCTGCGGTACGACCCCGATCACCTGCTTGGCCGCGGTGGGGTGCGCGACCACGTCGATGCCACCCACGAACGCGCGGCCGCTCGTGGGGATGACCCGGGTCGTGAGCATGCCCGCGGTCGTGGTCTTCCCTGCGCCGTTCGGACCGAGGAGCCCGAAGATCTCGCCCCGGTGCACCTCGAGGTCGAGCTCGTCGACCGCCTTGAGCCCTCCCGGATAGACCTTGGTGAGCTGCTCGGTGCGCATCACCACATCGTCAGCCATGGTCACTCGGCCACCTCCTGCTGCTGCGTGAAGTAGTCGTGGATCCGCATGAGCGCACGACCGAGCACCTCGGCCTCGCGCGTGGTGAGGATCCCGCGGAGCTCGGTGTCGACCTCGTGCACGACCTCGTGGAGCTCCTCGCGCCGCGTCCGCCCCGCCGCGGTGACGACCACCCGCGCGACCCGGCGGTCGTCGGGATCCGCGCACCGTTCGACGAGGCCCTCGCGCTCGAGCTTGTCGAGGTGGCGCACCAGCGTGGGGGGCTCGATGCGCATACGTTGCGCGAGCTCGCGCTGGCTCGCGCCGTCGGCCACGGCGGCCTCGCGCAACAGCACCCAGTTCCAGAGGCTGGCGCCGTGGTCGCGCAGCCGCGCATCGAGCACGTCGGCGAGGGCCCGTTGCCCGAGGTAGAGCCGGCGGCCGAGCGGTGGTTCCACGGCCGATATCGTTAGCACACTAATGATTAGTTGTGCAACTACCTTTTCCGGGGTGACCCGGGGCCCCCGTCGCGCACCTTCTCCACGTGCACGAGCGCCTCGCGCAGCTGGTCGATCCAGTCACCTTCGTGGTCACCGACCAGGCGGACGCACCACGCGAGCGCGTGGCTGCGGCTGCGCGCGACGCCGGCGTCGACGAGCGTGTCGAGCACCTGGCGCTCGGGCAGGCGCAGCCGGGTCATCACCGGGACGCTCAGCACGGTGAACAGGTCCTGCTCGTCACCGCAGCGGGCGCCCCAGGCGACCTTGCGGGCGAAGCGGGCCTCGGCCTCGTCGGCGATGCGCATCCGCAGCGCCCGGGTGTCCTCGCGGAACCCCTCGATCCGGGCCCGCCGGGCTGCGGCGCGGGTGTGGTCGTCGCCCGTGCCGGTGTCGGGCTCCGCCAGGGTCCCGACCACGAAGATCTCGTCACGGTCGTGGGTGACCTCGGGCGGTCCGGTGAACCAGCCGTCGGGCAGGCGGCCGGCGAACCAGCCCGCCAACGTGGCGGCCGCCGGCGGTACCGAACCGGCGGTGGAGCGGGCATCCTGGGGCATGTGATTACAATATTACATCGTTCCGTCGACGGCAACCCGGATGGCGGCGGCGACGCCGGCCGCCTCCTCGGCGTCGGCGTAGCGCCCCCGGGGCCAGAAGAAGCCCCGGAGACCGTCCTTGGGGTTGCGCGGCACGGCGTGCACATGGAGATGGGGGACGCTCTGACTCACCACGTTGTTCATGGCCACGAACGATCCGGCACTGCCGGTGGCGTCCTGCACCGCGGCCGCCACCTGCTGCACCCGAGCGAACAGCTCGTCGCGGAACGTCGCCTCGAGGTCGCGCAGGGTCACGACGTGGGCTCGCGGCACCACGAGCGTGTGGCCCTTGAACAGGGGCCGGTGGTCGAGGAACGCGACGACGTCCGCCGTGTCGAGGACGAGGTCAGCCGGGGTCTCCCCCGCCACGATCGAGCAGAAGCGGCACCCGTCGGCCATCGCGGGCAGGATCGCGGATCAGTCGGCGGCGTGGGGCGACTCGTACGGCCGCTCCCGGGGCCGGGTCGCCTCACGCTTGGGCACCATCACCTTGCGGCGGAAGTAGCACACCTCTTCCCCGCGCTGGTTGAAGCCGCGGCTCTCGACCGTGACGACCCCCCGATCGGGCCGGCTCGACGACTCGCGCTTGTCGAGCACGAAGGTCTCGGCGTAGATGGTGTCGCCGTGGAACGTCGGCATCTTGTGCTGGAGCGACTCCACCTCGAGGTTGGCGATGGCTGCGCCGCTGACGTCGGCAACGCTCATGCCGAGCACCAACGAGTACACGAGGTTGCCGACGACGACGTTCTTGCCGAACTGCGTCTGGGTCTCCGCGAACCAGGCGTCGGTGTGGAGCGGGTGGTGGTTCATCGTGATCATGCAGAACAGGTGGTCGTCGGCCTCGGTGATGGTCTTGCCCGGCCAGTGCTGGTAGAGGTCGCCGGGCTCGAAGTCCTCGTAGTACCGGCCGAAGGGCCGGTCGTAGGTCGTCATGCGCGCGACATTAGCGACGCCCGATCCGGGCGGTCCGCTCCCGGATCTCGCCGCCCCGGCGGGGCGGGGGCCGGTAGTTTGACGCCGGAGATGATGCGACGATGATGCACCAGGCCGTCCACGGCTTCGGCCGCGACGCCAAAGCCGTCAAGGGCAAGAAGCTCGAACGCGAGCTCCTTCGGCGTGTGCTGCGCCTGGCGCGCCCGTACCGCAAGCAGCTCATCGGCTTCGTCATCACCGTGGTGCTCGCCGCGGTGATCAGCGCGGTGCCGCCGCTCATCCTCCGCGCCCTGATCGACACGGCCATCCCCGAGAAGGATCGCCAGCTCGTCGGCTTCCTCGCGTTCGGGGCTGTCGTTCCTCGCCCTCCTCAACGCGAGCCTCACGCTGGTGCAGCGCTACTACTCGGCCCGGATCGGTGAAGGTCTCATCTTCGACATGCGCACGGCGCTGTTCGACCACGTGCAGCACCAGCCCCTCTCGTTCTTCACCCGGACCCAGACCGGTTCGCTCATGTCGCGGATGAACAACGACGTGATCGGTGCGCAGCAGGCCGTCACCAACACGCTCGGCACCGTGTTCTCGAACCTGGTGTCGGTGGTCGTCACCATCTCGTTCATGCTGGCGCTCGAGTGGCGGCTCACCCTCCTGACCCTGGTCATCCTCCCGCTGTTCATCGTCCCGGCCAAGCGCATGGGACCCAAGCTGCAGCGACTCACCCGCGAGAGCATGCAGCTCAACGCGTCGATGAACAACACCATCGCCGAGCGCTTCAACGTCGGTGGCGCGCTCGGTCGTCAAGCTGTTCGGCCGCCACACCCGCGAGTCGGAGACCTTCTCCGACCGCGCCGGGCGCGTGCGCGACATCGGCGTGCAGACCGCGATGTACTCACGGGTGCTGTTCGCCGCCCTCGGTCTGGTCGCCGCGGTGGGTACCGCGATCGTCTACTTCGTCGGCGGCAACCTCGCCATCTCCGGCACCATCGGCGTCGGCACCATCGCGGCGTTCGCGGTCTACGTGAGCCAGATCTACCAGCCGCTCACGCAGCTGGCCAACGCCCGGGTCGACGTCCTCACCGCGCTCGGTGTCGTTCGAGCGCGTGTTCGAGGTCCTCGACTTCGCGCCGCTCATCTCGAACCGACCCGGGGCCGTCGACCTCGTCGACCCCGGTGGGTTGGTCGAGTTCGACCACGTGTGGTTCCGCCATCCCTCGGCGGCGATGTCGTCGATCGCGTCGCTCGAGGAGCAGACCGGCGCCACCGACCTGGAAGACGAGAGCGCGTGGATCCTGCGGGACGTCAGCTTCACCGTGGCGCCGGGCGAGCTCGTCGCGCTGGTCGGGCCGTCGGGCGCGGGGAAGACCACGAGCGCGCTCCTCGTGCCGCGCATCTACGACGTCAGCGCCGGTGAGGTGCGGGTCGACGGCCACGACGTGCGCGACTACACGCTCGAGTCCCTGCGCGGCTCTGTCGGCATGGTGATGCAGGACCCGCACCTGTTCCACGACACCGTCCGCGCCAACCTGCGCTACGCCCGCCCCGACGCCACCGACGCCGAGCTGGTCGATGCCTGCATGGCGGCACGCATCCACGGGATGATCGCGGGGCTCCCCGACGGGTACGACACCCTGGTCGGCGAACGCGGCTACCGGATGTCGGGTGGCGAGAAGCAGCGCCTCGCCATCGCCCGCATGCTGTTGAAGGACCCCGCAGTGGTCATCCTCGACGAGGCGACCTCGCACCTCGACTCCGAGTCCGAGCTCGCCATCCAGCACGCGCTGGCCGACGCGCTCAAAGGACGGACGTCGTTGGTGATCGCGCACCGCCTGTCGACGATCGTCGCCGCGGACCGCATCCTGGTGTTGGAAGACGGGCGCATCATCGAGAGCGGTCGGCACGAAGACCTCCTGCGTGCCGGCGGCCTCTACACCGACCTGTACCAGACCCAGGTCGACCAACCGACGGCCGACGCGGGATGATCCCGGAATGACCGGGGGCGCGCGCTCGGCTCTCCGCCGTCGGTGCCCTACTGGCGGGGATCGCCTCGGTCGCGGTCGCGACCGTCGTGCTCTGGAACAAATGGGCGGCCCTCCTCGGCGCCCTGGCCGCGATCGTGGTCGCGACCATGGCCGTCTGGTACGTGCTGACGCGCCACGGGGTCGGCGCGCGTGCTCGCGGCGCTGGTGGCAGTGGCCGCGGTGGCGGTGGCGCTGGTCACCTTGCTGCGCCACCACAGCATCCTCGGCATCGTCGTCGTGTTCGTGCTCGCGATCACCACCGCCCTGCTGGCGCGCGTCGCCCTGCGCACCGACCGCAAGGCGCTGCGCGTCCAGGCCCCGCCCGGTGTCCACGTCGGCGCCGCCCGCCATCCGGTGCTGATCCTCAACCCGCGGTCGGGTGGCGGCAAGGCCGACGCCCAGTTCGGCACCGAGGCGAGGGCCCGCGGGATCGAGACCGTCACGCTCGAGCCCGGCGACGATCTCGAAGCGCTCGCCCGCGACGCGATCGGCCGCGGCGCCGACGTCATCGGCATGGCCGGAGGCGACGGGTCCCAGGCGCTCGTCGCCGGCGTCGCCGCCGAGCACGACGTGCCGTTCGTGTGCATCCCCGCCGGCACGCGCAACCACTTCGCCCTCGATCTCGGGATCGACCGCGACGACGTCATCGGCGCGCTCGACGCGTTCACCAACGGCTACGAGCGCGTCGTCGACCTCGCCGCGGTGAACGGGCGCGTGTTCGTGAACAACGTGTCGTTCGGGATCTACGCGGCGATCGTGCAGTCCGACGAGTACCGCGACGCCAAGCTCGACACCACGGCCAGGATGCTGCCCGACCTGCTCGGAACCGACTACGACCCCTTCGACTTCGACCTCGACGGTCCTCCCGGCACCGGGCACGTCCGACCCGACCTCATCCTCGTCTCGAACAATTGCTACAAGCTCGACGGCATCGGCGGGATCGGCACGCGGGAGCACCTCGACGAGGGGGTGCTCGGCGTCATCGTCATCGACGTGAAGAATGCCGCCGCGCTCGCGCAGCTCGTGACCCTCTCCAGCGCGGGCCGCGGCTCCGCGTACCCCGGCTGGCACGAATGGACGGTCTCGGCGCTCGAGATCCGCTCCGGGAAGCCGGTCGACGCCGGGATCGACGGCGAGGCCGTCACGCTCGATGCACCGGTGCGCCTCGAGGTCGTGCCCGGCGCGCTGCACGTCAGGATCGCTCCGCACCACCCCGGCGTCTCGCCCGCGGCGATCGCAGGCACCGTCCAGCGGGGTGGGCCCCGGCGGCTCGTGCGCATCGTGCTGGGGCGCGACGCTGAACCGTCCCCGGCGGGTGCCGCCGGTTAGCATCGTCTCTTCGCCGGATGCCGGTTCCCGACGGCCGGTGCCGCCCGCGAACGTCTCCCATGGCCGATCCCGCACCCCACACCGACGCGCCTCCCGATCGCCGAGACCGGCGCAGCCAGCGACGCCGGCGCCGGCTGCGCCGGATCGCCGTGATCGTCGCGTCGATCCTCGGGCTCGCCGCGTTCGTGCTGTTCGCGACCGACCTCGTCCGGGTCGGCAGCGGCGAACGACCGTCGCTCGCGGGGACCCTGCACTCCGGCGCCGAGACCGCCTCCACGACCACGACCACCTCGGCCGAGACCACGAGCTGTCGGACCCTCTCGACCACCGATCCGCTCCGGCTCTGGGTCGGCGGCGATTCGCTCGCCGGATCGCTCGGCCCGTCGCTCGGGGCCATCGCGGGCGCGACCGGCGTCGTGCAGCCGTATTTCGACTCACGCGTGTCGAGCGGGCTGGCCGACCCGGGCTTCTTCGACTGGCCCACGCACGCGACCACCGAGCTGGCCACCGTCAACCCCGAGATCGTGGTGTTCATCATCGGCGCCAACGACTGGGGCGACGTCTCGGGCGACACCTGGAAGGCCGACTACGAGCAGAAGGTCGACGCCATGATGACCACGCTCGTCGGGTCCGGCCGCACGGTCTACTGGATCGGCTCCCCGACCCTGAAGGACCAGAAGATGGACGCGGCGGTGGTGGAGGTCAACGCCGTCGCCGTCGAGGTGGCCAAGCGCCACCCCGAGGTGCACTACGTCGACGCCTACACGTTGTTCTCCGACACCGACGGCACCTTCGCGTTCAACCTGCCCGACGAGACCGGCAAAGTGGTGACCATGCGGGCGGGCGACGGCGTGCACCTGACCACGGACGGCGCCGACTACCTGGCGCGCGCGGTCTACAAGCTGGTCGACGCGCAGTGTCACGTGACCGCACAGAAGGTCGCGGGCGAGACCAAGCCGACCATCGAGAGCGAGGGCAGCACGCAGGTCGCGCCCGGCGCCAGCGCCGGTTCCTCGGGCGGCGGGACGATCGCCACCACACCACCGGCGACCGCGCCGCCCGCGACCGACCCTCCGGTCACCTCACCGCCGGTCGTCACCGACCCTCCGGCTACCACCACGGCGACGACGGCACCCCCGGTACCTTCGACCCCTTGATCCCGTGAGGGCGTCGGTAGGCTGCGCGCCATGACCGACACGTCCACGACGGTCGCGCTCGAGGCTGCCGCCACCGCCGTCGACCGGGCGGCCGAGGTCGTCGCCATCGCCACCGATCACCTGGCCCACGCGGCCACCGTCGACGGTCGCATCTCGGTCGCCCGCCTCGACGAGCACCAGGTGCTCGGCTACGACCTCGCTCACGCCGCGAGTGCGGTCGAGGGCGCGCGCGTGATGCTCGACTACGGCGACCGCGGCGAGGTCGAGTCGCTGCTCGCGCGCGCCTTCGTCGCCGACGCGGTCGCCGAGCTCGGCGCCAAGCTGCTCGGACGCGAAGGCGTGTGGGGCGTCGACGCCTCGGTGCTCATCGACGCGTGGCCCTTCGTCGAGGAGCACCGCTCGCCCGAGTTCCTCGAATCGGTCGCCGCGACCCTCGACCGCACCGGTACCGGGCCGAGCCACCTGCCCGACGACTTCCAGCTCGCCGCCGACACCTTCCACCGATTCGCCGAGGACAAGATCCGCCCGGTCGCCGAGCACATCCACCGCGCCAACACCGACGTCCCCGAGGACCTCATCGAGGGCCTCGCCGAGCTCGGCGGCTTCGGCCTGTCGGTCCCCGAGGAGTTCGGTGGGTTCGCGAGCGGCGGCGAGGCCGACTACCTCGGCATGGTGGTCGCCACCGAGGAGCTCTCGTGGGGATCGCTGGGCGTCGGCGGCTCGCTCATCACCCGCCCCGAGATCCTCACCCGCGCCATCGTCGCGGGCGGCACCGACGAGCAGAAGCGACGGTGGCTGCCGAGCATCGCCGCGGGCGAGCTGATGGTCGGGGTCACCGTCACCGAACCCGACTACGGCTCCGACGTCGCGGGCGTCAGCACCATGGCCACGCCGGTGGACGGCGGATACCGCATCAACGGGGTGAAGACCTGGGCCACGTTCGCGGGCCGGGCCAACCTGCTCATGCTGCTGGCCCGCACCGACCCCGACAAGAGCCTCTCCCACCGCGGCCTGTCGCTGTTCGTCGTCGAGAAGGACGCGGTCGCCGGCCACGCGTTCGCACTCGAGCAGCCCGAAGGGGGCAAGCTCGACGGGCGCGCCATCGACACCATCGGGTACCGGGGGATGCACTCCTACGAGGTGTCGTTCTCCGACTGGTTCGTCCCCACCGCGAACCTGGTCGGCGGCGAAGGTGGGCTCGGCAAGGGGTTCTACCTGCAGATGGAGGGTTTCGAGAACGGCCGGCTCCAGACCGCGGCGCGTGCCGTCGGCCTCATGCAGGCCGCGTTCGAGGCCGGGCTCGAGTACGCGCAGCAACGGGTCGTCTTCGGCAAGCCGGTGTTCGACTACGAGCTGAGCCGGATGAAGCTGGCCCGCACGGCCGCGCTCATCCAAGGCGGTCGGCAGTTCTCCTACGACGTGGCCCGCCGCATGGGCCGCGGCGAGGGCACGCTCTCCGCGTCGATGGTGAAGGCGTACGTCTGCCGCTCGGCGGAATGGGTGACCCGCGAAGCGATGCAGCTCCACGGCGGCATGGGATACGCGGAGGAGTTCCCGGTGTCGCGCTACTTCGTCGACGCGCGCGTGCTCTCCATCTTCGAAGGCGCCGACGAGACGCTCTGCCTGCGGGTGATCGCGCGCCGCCTGGCCGAGCAGGCGCTCGGCTGAGGACCTTCCCGGTGGCACACGGACACCCGGCGACCGTCGCGGCGAACCGTGCCGTCTCCTTGCGGCTCCCGTTCGGCGACCGCGACGACTTCGACGACGCACGGAGAGGGCTCATCACTTCGCTGTCGCCCGCGCTGGTCACCGCGACCGACGGCCGCGTCGTGTGGGATCTCGAGTCCTACGGCTTCCTGGACGCCGAGTGCCCGGACACCGCCAACCCCAGCCTCTGGCGCCAGTCGCAGCTCAACGCCATCCACGGTCTCTTCGAGGTCACCGCCGGCATCTACCAGGTGCGCGGGCTGGACCTCTCGAACATGACGATCGTCGAGGGGCGGCGGGGCGTGATCGTGATCGACCCGCTGATCTCCACCGAGACGGCCGCCGCCGCGCTCGCGCTCTACCGCAGCCGGCGCGGCGACCGCCCGGTCACCGGTGTGATCTACACGCATTCGCACGTCGACCACTTCGGCGGCGTGAAGGGCGTGGTCGACCCGGGTGAGGTGGTGGCCGGGAACGTCCCCGTGCTCGCTCCCGACGGCTTCCTGCACCACGCGGTGAGCGAGAACGTGTACGCGGGTACCGCGATGGCGCGGCGCGCCGTGTACATGTACGGCGCCCTCCTGGAGAAGGGACCGGCCGGCCAGATCGGTGCCGGCCTCGGCCAGACCACCTCGACGGGCACCGTCACGCTGATCGCGCCGACACTCGACATCGTGCGCACCGGCCAGGAAGAGAACATCGACGGCGTCCGCATCGTGTTCCAGGTCACGCCGGGCACCGAAGCACCCGCGGAGATGAACTTCTTCTTCCCCGACCACGGAGCGTTCTGCGCCGCCGAGAACGCCACGCACAACCTGCACAACATCCTGACCCTGCGCGGCGCCGTCGTGCGTGACGCGCACGTGTGGTCGCGCTACCTGAACGAGGCGATCGACCTCTACGGCGCCGACATCGACGTGCTCTTCGCCCAGCACCACTGGCCCCGGTGGGGCCGCGAACGCATCGGCGAGTTCCTCCGCAAGCAGCGTGACGTGTACGGCTACCTGCACGACCAGACCGTGCGCCTGATGAACCAGGGGCACATCGGCAGCGAGATCGCGGAGATGCTCGAACTGCCGCCTTCGCTCGAGCAGGAGTGGCACTGCCGGAGCTACTACGGCTCGGTGAGCCACAACGTGAAGGCGATCTACCAGCGGTACATGGGCTGGTTCGACGGAAACCCCGCGCACCTCTGGCAACACCCGCCGGTCGAGGCCGCGACGCGTTACGTGGAGTTCATGGGCGGCGCCGATGCGGCGCTCGGCCGGGCGCGGGAGTCGTTCGACGCCGGCGACTTCCGTTGGGTCGCCGAGGTCGTCAGCCACGTGGTGTTCGCCGATCCCACCAACCACGCGGCCCGCGAGTTGGAGGCGAGCGCGCTCGAGCAACTCGGCTACCAGGCGGAGAGCGGGCCGTGGCGCAACTTCTTCCTCATGGGCGCCCGTGAGCTCCGCGACGGCGCGGTCGGCACCGCGACCGTCACCGCCGGCGCCGACCTCATCGCCGCCCTCACCGTCGAGCAGCTCTGGGACGCCATCGCGGTGCGCCTGAACGGACCCGCGGCGTGGGAAATCGACCTCACGATCAACTGGGAATTCACCGATACCGGCGAGCGATATTCCCTCACCGTCGAGCACGGAGTGCTCACCCACTCGCGCGGTGCACGCCCGGGCGCCGACGCGACCGTGGCGCTCCCGAGGCGCGCGCTCGACGCCTTGATCCTCGGCACCGCGCCTCCGGCAGAGCCGGGGTCCGCCGGTTCCCCGACGATCACCGGCGACGCCGCCAAGCTCACCGAGCTCTTCGGTCTGCTCGACCGACCCGATCCGGGTTTCGCCATCGTCACGCCCTGACCGCGCGGGCAGGCAACGCGATCGGCGTTCCGAGCGTCGGAACCACGTGGACCTTCCCATCGAGCTCGGGCCGTGCTCGAACGGCGAGTACGACCCCGCGCCGCTCTCGCCGGTCGTGCGCGAAGCGGTGCGGCGGGCGCGAAACGACTGCGACGAGAACGCGCGCCGCACCGGCGTCTCGCGCCGCCGATTTCTGCAATCGGCGTGCGGCGCAGCCACGACCTTGCTGGCGATCACGGCATGCGCCGACGAGTCGACCGAGCACATCCTGCGCCGGAAGCCGGGCGGCACCTATACGGTGCCACCCACCGCGGCGGTCGATCCCGACGCGGCGCGCGCCGCACTGGCCGGTGACGAGTTCGTGTTCGACGTGCAGGGCCACTTCCTCGACTACTCGGCGGGCACACCGGCGACGTCCCAGGGCCGCGACTTCTGGACGGGGTTCCCCCAACGCGAGTGCGGCGAGGCCGACCCCCGCGCCTGCTACTCGGTCGACCACTTCATGGAGGAGGTGTTCCTGAAGAGCGACACCTCGATGGTCGCGCTGTCCGCGCCGCCGATCGCGCCGGAGGGCAGCCCGCTGTCACCGGCCGCGCTCGATCAGGCCCGCCGGCTCGCGGCTGCGGTCTGCCACGACGAGCGCGTGCTGCTCCACGCCCAGGCGCTCCCGAACGTCGGCGATCTCCAGGCCAACCTCGACGCCATGGAAGCGGCGGTCGCGCAGTACCCGATCGTCAGTTGGAAGGTCTTCACCAACTTCCCCGATCTCTACGACGGGTCGGGGAACGCGTGGCGCCTCGACGACGCCGATCCCGCGCTCCCCCGCGTGGCCGACGCGTTCATCCGCCAGGCGGTGGCGCTCGGCGTGCCGACCATCGCCGCCCACAAGGGTCTGTCGACCACGCTCGGGTACACGTCCGCGCACGCGTCGCCGGTGGATCTCGGCCCGGCGGCGCGTGCGCATCCCGACGTCCGCTTCCTCGCGTACCACTCCGGCTTCGAAGCCGACTCCGTCGAAGGCCCCTACGACGAGGCGACGCGCGACCGGGGCGTCAACCGCCTGATCGCGAGCCTGCTCGACAGCGGGATCGGTCCCGGGCAGAACGTCTACGCGGAGCTGGGCACCACGTGGTGGTCACTCATGGGGAGCCCCGAGCAGGCCGCGCACGTCCTCGGCAAGCTGCTCGTCCACGTCGGTGAGGACAACGTGCTCTGGGGCACCGACGCGGTCTTCTACGGCTCCCCGCAGGGCCAGATCCAGGCGTTCCGGGCATTCCAGATCAGCGAGCAGTTCCAGGAGCAGTTCGGCTACCCGGCGCTCACCGACGAGATCAAGCGCAAGGTGCTCGGGCTCAACGCGCTGCGCCTGCACGACGTGGATCCAATCACGGTCCCCTGCACCTTCACGCGTGAGGAGCTCGAGCAGCTCCGCCTGACCCTGCCCGCCGCCTCCGCGGCGACGGGTCCCCGGAACGCGACCCAGATCGCGCGCGTTCGTCGCCCACGAGCGGGCGCAGCTCGGTGTCTAGCTACGTGACATGCCGGCGCGTTCACCGCGGGTGACGAACTTCAACGCCATCTTGCGGCTCGCCTCGTCGATCATCTCGTCGCCGAACATCACCGCGCCGCGCCGATCGCCCTCCGTCGTGGCCTTCTCGTACGCCTCGAGGATGTCGAACGCGTGGTCGAACTGCTCCTGCGTCGGTGTGAACACCTCGTTGATCACCGCGACCTGGTCGGGGTGGAGCGCCCACTTGCCGTCGTAGCCGAGGATGCGCGTGCGCATCGCGTAGTCGCGCAGCGCGTCGATCTCCCGGATCTTGAGGAACGGCCCGTCGATCACCTGGAGCCCGTTGGCCCGCCCGGCCATCAGGATCTTCGAGAACGTGTAGTGGAAGTGGTCACCCGGGTACTCGGGGATCTGCACGCCGCCGGTCAGCACCGGCATCTCGGTGGACGCGGCGAAGTCGGCGGGCCCGAACACGATGGTCTCCATGCGGGGTGACGCCGCACAGATCTCTTCGACGTTGATGAGCCCGCGCGCGGTCTCGATCTGCGCCTCGATGCCGACGTGGCTCTCGCGCCCGATGGTCTCCTCGATCTGGGTGAGGAGCAGGTCGAGGGCGACGACGTCGCTGGCGTACTGGACCTTCGGCAGCATGAGCTCGTCGAGACGCTCACCCGCGTTCTCGACGATGGTGATGACGTCGCGGTAGGTCCACTTCGTGTCCCATGCGTTCACCCGCACGCAGACGACGGTGTCGCCCCAGTCCAGCTCCCGGATCGCGCGCACGACGTTGTCGCGGGCGGCTTCCTTCTCGAGCGGCGCCACCGAGTCCTCGAGGTCGAGGAACACCATGTCGGCGCCCAGGCCGGGCGCCTTGCCGAGCATCTTCTCGCTCGAACCGGGCACGGCCAGACAGGTGCGGCGGGGCAGGTTCCGGGATCGTTCAGACATGTCCTGGAGGGTAACCGGCAGGCCGCGCCCATCCGGAGCCCGGCATACCCTGAACCGATGGCTGACGACCTCTCCCTCACCGAGCTCGGCGACGGCGTGTACGCGTGGCTCCTCCCCGGAGGCGAGACCGGCGTCGCCAACGCCGGCGTGGTGGTCGAGGACGACGGCATCACCGTGATCGACACCCTCATGGTGCGGTCGCAGTGGGAGCCGTTCGCGGCCGCGGTCGCGGAGTTGGGGGCCCCGGTGCGCCGCACGATCCTCACCCACGCGCACATCGACCACGTGGGGGGCACGAAGGCCTTCCCCAACTCGGCGATCTACGGCACGCCGGTCACGAGCGACGCGCTCGACGAGGCCATGCCCATCGACGGCTACAAGCAGTTCATGCCCGCGTTCGACGAGGAGTTCGACGACCTCGCCGAGCTCGGCACACGCGCGGTCACGCATCTGGTCGAAGGCGCGGCGCAGCTCACGCCGCGCATCGAGGTCCTTCCCGCGCCGGGCCACACCGCGGGCGACCTCGTCGTGCTCGTGCCCGACGTCGACGTGTGCTTCGCGGGCGACCTCTGCTTCTTCGGCGTGACCCCGCTCGCGTTCCAGGGTGATCCGGCCATGTGGGCCGACGTGCTCGACGCGGTGGTGGAGCTCGCCGACGTGATCGTGCCCGGGCACGGACCCATCGGCGGTGAGGCCGAGGTGCGCGAACTCCAGGCCTACCTGCGCGCGTGCGTCGCCGCGAACGGCGACGTCGCCGCCATCCCGAAGGGCCCGTGGGACACCTGGATCGACCGCGAGCGCGACGTCATCAACGTCGAGCGGGCGGCGCTGCTCGCCGCCGGTGACGATGCGATGCCGCCCTCGATGTTGAAGGCGATCGGGCTCGCCTGACACGACCCGGGAGCACGGCTCCCGGCCGCGACTACTTCACGTGCTCGCGGAAGAAGGCGAGCGTGCGGTTCCAGGCGGTTTCCGAGTGTGCCTCGTGGTACACCTCGGGTCGGTGGTGGTTGGTGAAGGCGTGCTCGGTGCCCGGATACACGAAGAACTCGTACTCCTTGCCGAGGCGCCCCAGCTCCTCCTCGAGCGCCGCGACCGCGGGCGGGCCCGCGAAGTCGTCGTTCTCGGCGTAGTGGCCCTGGACCGGTGCCTCCAGGCGTGAGAAGTCGGGCGGCATCGGCCAGCCGGCGACGCCGTAGTACGGCGCGACCGCCACGATCAGGTCGGGCTTCAGCGTCGCCAGCCAGAGCGCGAGCGCACCACCCATGCAGAAGCCGATCACACCGACACCCTTCGACGTGACCGCCGGGTACGCGACCAGGTATTCGACCGCGCCGGACATGTCCTTGGCGGCCCGCTCGATGTTCAGGGACATCATCAGCTTGCCGGCCTCGTCGGGCTCCTTCGTCACCACGCCGCGGTAGATGTCGGGCGCGAGCGCGACGAAGCCCTCGGAGGCGAACCGGTCGCACACCTCCTTGATCTGGTCGTTGACGCCCCACCACTCCTGGAGCACGACCACACCGGGGCCGGAGCCCGAGGTGGGGACGGCCAGATACCCCTGACCCTCGGTGCCATTGCTCGGGAAGTCGACCTTCTCGCCCATGTGCACGCTCCCTGTCTCGTCCCGCGGAGGCTACGCGCTACCGTCGTGCCGTTCCAGAACGTGCCGATTCCGGAGGCACGTGTTCCGCGGAGGACGGCGTGGCGAAGAATCCCGATCCGAACATCAAGCTCGGCAGCACGAAGGGCGTGACGCGGACGCTCGACGACTGGTCGACGATGTTCCACCTCTGTCTCGTGATCCTGCCGCCGCGTCCGGAAGCGGCGATGTTCATCCCGATCGCCAAGCGCATCTTCCAGGTGTTCGGCGACGCCGACTGCCGGACCGCGTTCTGCGTCGTCGGCAACGAGTTCATCGCCCGTGGCGTCCTCGGCGCCGCCGAGGACGACTACCTCGCCTTCGTCGATCCCGGCGGCGAGTTCGTCGCCAGCCTGGGGCTCACCCACCTGCCGGCGTTCGTCCACCTCCGCCAGGACACCACGGTGGTGGCGGCAGCCGAGGGCTGGGACCCCGTGGCCTGGCAGGCGGTGGCCAAGGAGATCGCCAAGGCGATGGCCTGGAGCGTCCCCACGGTGGCCGGACCCGGTGACCCGCCTCCCACCCCCGGCTGGCCCGTCTGAAGCCCGTTCCGCATGACGGGGAATTGAATCTCCCCCCTGACCTGCGCAAACGCCGGGGCGCGCCCGCACAATGCTGGCGTCGGGCACTGCGGTTCGCTAGGGTGCCCCCAAGTCCGTACCCGGCGTGCCGAGCGTGCGGACTGTTGTGGTTGTGTTGTGGTTCTGTTCTTGTTCGTCGTCAATGTTGTGCACGCCCCGTGTTCAGCAAGGACCGAAACGGCCTCGCCGGAGGAGTCCCCATATGAACCGCCGAGCGTTCCGGCTCGTCCCGCTCGCCCTCGTGGTCGCGACGGTGGGTGCCCTGCTGGCGCCGGCGGTGGCGACGGCCGACCCGATCAGCGACAAGCAGGCGGAAGCCGCCCAGCTCGACGCGCAGATCAACAGCAACGCCGAGAAGCTCAGCGCTCTCAACGAGCAGATCAACTCCGCCCGGAACCAGCTCGCGGAGGCCAACGCCCAGATCAAGGCCGCCGACGACCTCGTCGCCGCCGCCCAGGCGAAGACGAAGGAGCTCCGCTCCGAGGTCGCGCGCCGCGCGGCCGCCGTCTACACGCAGAGCGGCTCCACCGACGGCATCGAGCAGCTCGACGCGGCGAACGCGCAGGACCTGTCGACCAAGCAGAAGTACAGCTCGTTGGCCGCGCAGCGCGACAACCAGATCGTCAACGAGCTGGCCCAAGCGAAGGAGCAGCTCGCGGCGCGCAAGGCCGACGCCGAACAGGCCCGCCAGACCGCGGCAGGAGCAGGCCGACGCGATCCAGGCCCAGACGGACAAGCTCGACGCCGGCCAGGCCGACCTGGTCAAGCTGCAGTCGAAGGTCACGGGCGAGCTCGCCGCCCTCGTCCAGAAGGCGGAAGAGGAGCGCCAGGCCCGTGAGGCCGCCGCGGCGCGCGCGCAGTACAGCCTCCTGGTCCAGAACGCGGCCGCCGACACCGGCGGTGGCGGTGGCGGCGGCGGCGGTGGTGGCGGCGGCGGTGGCGGCCCGTCGGCCACTCCCCCTCCCGCGAGCGGCAGCGTCGGTGCGGTGCTCGCCTACGCCTACGCCCAGCTCGGCAAGCCCTACTGCTACGCCGGCGTCGGCCCCAGCTGCTACGACTGCTCGGGTCTCACCATGATGGCGTGGGCGCAGGCGGGCGTGACGATGTCGCACGGGTCCTACGACCAGATGGCCTCGTTCCCGAGCGTCTCCATGGACCAGCTCCAGCCAGGTGACCTCGTCTTCTGGGACGGCCACGTCGGCATCTACGTGGGGAACGGCAGCGTGCTCCATGCGCCCCATACGGGGACCGTCGTCCAGATCACCCCGATCTGGCCCGGCGTCATCGGCGCCGTCCGCCCCGGCTGAATCCCCCCCAAGACGCGCACCGACCGGCGTCAATCGGGCGCGAATAGTGTGCCCGGATGACGCCGGTGCGGTTGACGGAGTTCTCGCACGGCGCCGGCTGCGCCTGCAAGCTCTCGCCGACCGATCTGCGCACCGTCCTCGGGCTGGTGCGAGGGCTGGGCGACGCGCCCACTGACCCCGACCTGCTCGTCGGCCTCGACACCGCCGACGACGCCGCGGTCTACCGCCTGCGCGACGACCTCGCCATCGTCGTCACCACCGACTTCTTCACACCGATCGTCGACGACCCGTACGACTGGGGACGGATCGCGGCCACCAACGCGCTGTCCGACGTCTACGCGATGGGCGGTGCGCCGCTGCTCGTGCTCAACCTCGTCGCCTGGCCCCGGGAGGGCCTGCCCTTCGAGCTGCTCGCCGCGTGCTCGACGGCGGCAACGACGTGGTGCGCTCGGCCGGTGCGCTCGTCGGGGGCGGCCACTCGATCGACGACACGGAACCCAAGTTCGGGCTCGCGGTCGTCGGCACCGTGGATCCGGCGCGCGTCCTCACCAACCGCGGCGCTCGGGCGGGCGACGTGCTCGTGCTCACCAAGCCCATCGGGCTCGGGGTCATCTCCACCGCGCTGAAGCGCGGCGCGGCGGCCCCGGCCGTGGTCGACGAGGCCATCCGCGTGATGACGACGTTGAACGCGGACGCGCGTGACGCCGCGCTGGCCGTCGGCGACGCGCTGCACGCCGCCACCGACGTCACCGGCTTCGGGTTCCTCGGGCACCTCCGCGAGCTCCTCGTCGGTTCGGGGCTCGCCGCCCAGGTCGACGCCGCCGCGGTGCCCGTGATCGACGGCGTGCGCGCGCTGCTCGCCGACGGCATGGTCGCGGGCGGCACGCAGCGCAACCACGCGCACGTCGACGGTTCGGTGGAGTGGAACGGCCTGGCAACCGGAGAGCAGCTGCTGCTCGCCGACGCGCAGACCTCCGGCGGGCTGCTGCTCGCGGTCGCGCCGGACTCCGCCGACGCGCTCGTGGGCGAGCTCGACGCGCGCGGCACCCTCGCGTCGGCGATCGTCGGCACCACCGTGCCCGGCACCGCCGGGCACGTCACGATCAGGGGATGACGAGCATCCCCAGCTCCGCCTCCAGCTGGGGACGGGGCTTGGCCCCGAGGGACGCGCGCTCCATCCGGCCGTTGCGGAACAGCCCGATGAGCGGGATGCTCTGCACCTCGTACTCCTGCGCGAGCGCCGGCTCCTCGTCGATGTTGACCTTCACGACCTTGTAGGAGCCCTGGCGCATCGCCGCGATCTGTTCGACGACGGGCCCGACCTGGCGGCAGGGGCCGCACCACGGCGCCCAGAAGTCGACGATCACCGGCACGTCGGAGCCGAGCACCTCGGTCGGGAAGCTGGCGGTGGTCACCGGCTTCACCAGCCCCTCGGGCGGGGGCTCGGGGAGCGGCTCGGACGGGCGCTCCCCCGCCCGCACGGCATCGAGCCACCCGTGGGCCTGTTGCACGCTCTCGAGCGCCACCTCGTGGCCCATCGGGTACTCGCCGAACACCACCGGCACCCCGGCACCTGCCAGCGCCTCGGCCAGCTCCCGGGTCCCGGCGACCGGGACCATCGGGTCGTCGGTGCCGTGCTGGAGCAGCACGGCGACCTCACGCGCCGCCTCGAGGTCCACCTGGAGCGCCCGCGGCGGCAGGAAGGGGCTCATGGCGAGCACGCCGGCCGGGCGGGTCCGGTCCCCCGGCCCGAGGGCGAGCGCGAGCGCGAGCCCCGCGCCCTGGGAGAACCCGCCGACCACGGCCTGGTCACGCGACAACCCGTGCTCCGCGCACGCGGCGTCGAGCAGGTCGTCGACGGCCCCGAGCGCCTCGGCGAAGCCCTCGGCGAGGGCGGCCTCGGGGTCGGCCGCCTGGGCCAGCCCGGCCATGTCGAACCACGAGAACCCGGGCGGCGCGGCGACGGGACCGCGCGGGAGCACGGTCACGAAACACCCTTCGGGGTCGAGGTAGCTCAGCAGGCCACCGAGGTCACGCTCGTCGGCACCGAAGCCGTGCAGGAGCAGCAGGAGACGCTCGGACGCGCTCCCCTGCACCACGTTGGTCACCAGGTCCATCAGGAATCTCCCTCCACGCGGCCGGTCGTTCAGAACAGGTAGTTGAGCTGGTGGACGACCTGCCCCCCAAGCTCCACGTCACCGTCGATGGCGACGGCGCCGAGCACCAGCGCCTCCGACGGGTCCGTACGCCCCGACGCGAGCCGGCTGTACGCCTCGGCGTCGACGGTGACGGTGACGGTCGGCTCCGCGGGGACCGCCTCGAGCACCCTCGCACGGCCGTCGACGACGCCGACGGCGATGGTGCGGGCGAGCGGGCCGGTCAACACGAGCACGACGGTGGAACCGTCGGAGGCCCCCACCTTCTTCCCGACCACGTAGGGCAGCACGTCGACCATCATCGACAACGCCAGCTCGGCGGCCGGCGAATCGAGGTCGCCGGGGCGGCCGACGGCGCGGCGCATGTCCTGCTCGTGCACCCAGGAGTCGAAGATCCGGAACGGCAGGAGGCTGCGCACGGTGCCGGGACCCATCGGGGTCCACGACTCGGCACCGAACCCCGCGGCGTCAAGGGCGCGGAGCTGCCCGATCCGGGCCCGGGTCGCGGCGCGGAACTCCTCGAGCGCGTCGGCGCCGGTCCACCCCCGGCGCGACTCGATCCACCGCTCGTTGGCCCGGCCGGCGTCGTTCTTCACGTGCGGGAGATCGTCGGGGACATCCTCTGCGGGGAGCGGATCACCGAGGATGAACCGCTCGAGCGCGGTGAGGTGCACGAGGTTGTCCTGGACCGTCCAGCCCGGACACTCGGTCGGACGCTTCCACTCCGTTTCGTCGAGGTCGCCCGCGAACGCGTCGATGGAGCCCCACACCTGTTCGAGCATGTCGACCAGCTGCTCATCCGTCGCCATCGGAGCTCCTCGTTCGGCCAGTGACGATCCGCCGGCTCATCGTGGCACGTCAGGGCAGGCGGAGTCGCACGCGTCGGACGGCGTGATCGGGGCCCTTCTCCAGGATCACGTCGCAGCCGTCACGCGTCGGCAGGATGTGCTCCTGGAGGTTGACGTGGTTGATCGCGCCCCAGACCTGCCGCGCGAACGCCGCCGCCTCGGATTCCGAGTACCCGCGGAAATGGCGGAAGAACGAGGAATCGCCCGATCGCGCCGCGGCGCACAGCTCGAGGAACCGGGTCACGTACCACGCCTCGATGTCGGCTTCCTCGGCATCGAGGTACACCGAGAGGTCGACGTGGTCGTCGGGGAACGGCAGACCCTCGAGGATCAGGACCGCCGGCCGGCGCACCACCTGCGCCGCGCCGTCGACGACGTCGTACGTGCTGTGCGAGTACACGGGCGCGCTGACCGACGCCGCGCCCGAGCGCACCGCGGCCAGGAAGGCCACGAGGGCATCGTGGTCGAACGTCTCGGGAAAGCCCTTGCGGTCCGCCAGTCCCCGCTCGCTGAGGACGCGGTTCGGGAAGAGGAAACCGTCGGTGCCGACGACATCGACGGCCTGCGCGGGAGGCCCGGACCCGAGCACGGCGGCGAGCGCGGCCGCGGCCGCGCTCTTGCCGACGGCCACGCTCCCCGTGATGGCCACCACGAACGGTCGCTCGCTCACCGTGCGCGTGACGACGAGATCGGCCAGCGGGAGGTACACGTCGAGCAGCTCGGCCGGGGGGACCGTGCCCGCCGACGCGGGGACCCGTCGGATGGAGCGACGCAAGCGCGCCCACTGCTCCCGGTCGTACTCCTCGTAACGCGCCACGGCGCACACGCTACGACGCGCCGGTCAGGCCGACGCGCGGATCCGTTCGTCGTGGCGGCCGTCGTACGCGTCGCCCAGGTCGAACAGCGCGCGCTCGCAGTCGCCGTCGAACGACGGGCCGTGCATGAGCGCGAGCGTCGCCGGGGCGAGCTCGGCGAGACCCCGGATCGTGGCCCCGGTCGCCGGCGTGAGGCAGGTCGCGCCGAACACGTCTTCGGCCGCGAGCGCGGGACCGACGATGTCGTCGCTGGTGATCGCGCTGCTGGAACCGGTGGCGGTGAAGAGGTCCCCGCAGAAGAGGGTGGCGGTCGATTCCTCGAACAGCAGGCCGGCGTCCCAACCGTGCGGGATGTGGGGCGTGCTCAGGTGACGGACCTGGCGGCCGCCGAGATCGATGACCTCGCCGTGCTGGAGCGGTCGCGGCTCGCGGTCGGCGGTGTCGTCGATCGAGACCATGCACCCGATCGCGGTGTGCGCGATGGTCGCACCCGGCGCGACCGCCAGCCAGTCGTTCATCGAGCCACACTCGTCGGCCTCGTAGTGGCCGAACGTGATCCACTGGATCCGTTGGAGCGGCATGATCCGGGCGACCGCCCGCGAGACGAGCGGGAACATGCGCCGCGGGCCGGTGTGGAACAGCAGGGGCTCGTCCGCCTCGACGAGGAACTGGTTGAACATGAAGTCGGCTTCGGGCACGTAGGTCGAGAAGCGGTGGATGCCATCGGCGATCTCGTCACTCGTCGTCTCCATCGGAACCTCCGGGTCGGTGCGCCCCAGCGTGCCACGTCCGGCCCGATGCCTTTGTGGCCGCGGGGCTGCGGACGTTAGGTTCGCCCCCTGACCACGAGGGGGAACGATGGCGACGACCGACCGGCGAGACGCTGACGGAGGGATCCTGGAAGGGATCCGGATCGTCGACCTGTCCGACGGCATCGCCGGGCCGGTGGCGACGCTGATGCTGGCCGAAGCCGGCGCCGACGTGATCGCCGTCGAGCCCCCCGGCGGTGCCGCCATCCGCGCCACCGCGGGATTCCACACCTGGATGCGCAGCAAGCGCAGCGTCGTGCTCGACGTCGAGCAGCCCGACGACCGCGCCATGCTCGACGACCTGCTGACCGCAGCCGACGTGGTGGTCCACAACCACGGACCGACCCGCGCCCGCGAGCTCGGGCTCGACGACGCGACGCTCGCCGAACGCCACCCGCAGCTGATCGTCTCGTCGATCCTCTCGTGGCCGGCCAACCACGTCGACGCCGACCGGCCCGTCGACGAGCTCCTCGCCCTCGCCCGGCTCGGCATCCTCGACGAGCAGCAGGGCTACCGCGACGGGCCCATCTTCCTCCGTTGCCCGATCGGGAGCTGGTGCGCCGCGCACCTCGGCGCCATCGGCATCGTGGCCCGGTTGATCGCCCGCGGACGCACGGGCCGCGGCGGACCCGCGCACACCAGCCTGGCCCAGGGCGCGCTCGTCCCGATGGCGATGCACTGGCGGCGCGTCGAACAGCCGTCGCCCTCGCTCGCCATCGGCATGCCCAAGGAGCAGACCGGTGCGTCGCTGTTCGAATCCGGCGACGGTGTCTGGCTGCACCTGATGGGCGAACCGACCAAGTCACCGTTGTTCCGCGAGGCGATGGCCCGGGTCCGCCCGGAGGGCCAGCGCAACGACCCGAACGCGCTGTTCGGCATCTTCGACGGCTGGGCCGACGCGCTGATGCTGCACCCCAGCGCAGAATGGCTCGAATCCTTCTGGGCCAGCGACGTACCCGTGCAGCCCGCACTCGCGCCCGGTGAGATCTTCGACGACGAGCAGGCGCGCGCCAACGCCTACGTGATCGAGGTCGACGACCCGACGCTCGGGCGCATCGCGCTCGCCGGGTCACCGATCACCGTCGAACCCCCCACCCGGGTGCGCAACCTCGCACCCGCGCTCGGCGCGCACACGCGCGAGGTGCTCGCCGAGTGGCAACCGCGCGAGCACGCGCCCGTACCGCCCGCCGGCGCCGACGAGCTGCGCTGGCCGCTCCAAGGCGTGAAGGCCGTCGACGCGGGCGGATTCCTCGCCGGCCCGCTCGGGCCCATGCTGCTCGCCGACCTCGGCGCCGACGTGGTGAAGGTCGAGGCGACGACCGGTGAAGGCATGCGCAACGTGGAGTGGGCGTTCTTCGGCTGCCAACGCGGCAAGCGGGGCGTCGCCCTCGACCTCAAGGCACCCGCGGCGCGACCCGCGGTCGAGGCGCTCCTCGGCCAGGCCGACATCTTCCACCACAACGTGCGCATGCCGGCCGCGCGCCGCCTCGGCATCGACGAGGAGTCGGTGCGCGCCGTCAACCCCGACATCATCTACTGCCACGCCAGCTCCTACGGACCCCGCGGGCCGCGCGCCGACTGGCCCGGGTACGACCAGCTCTTCCAGTCGTCGTGCGGCTGGGAGGTCGCGGGCGCCGGCGAGGGCAACCGGCCGATGTGGCACCGGCTCGGTTTCATGGATCACCTCTGTGCGATGGGTTCGCTCATCTCGACCCTCCTCGCGCTCTACCACCGCGACCGCACCGGACAGACGCAGTTCGTCGCCGGCTCCCTGCTCGGAGGCGGTGTCCTCACCTGCAGCGAGACGTACCTCGACGCGTCGGGCAAGACCGTGCCGATGCCCGTGCTCGACCACGAGCAGACCGGCACCGAGCCCGGGTACCGCATCCTGGAGGTCGCCGACGGGTGGATCGCGATCGCGGCCACCACCGACGACCAGCGTGCGGCGCTCCGCCGGGTCGCCGACGTGGAGGTTCTCGACGACGCGCCGGCCGCGTTCGCGTCGCGCACGTCGACCGACGCGCTCGCGGCGCTGGAAGCGGCGGGCGTGCCGTGCGAGGCGGTCCGCCTCGACCAGCGTGGGCCGTTCTTCGCCTCGGCCGACAACGACGCCGCCGGTCTGATCGCGCGCTATCGACACGTCGACTACGGGGACGTCGAGCAACCCGGCGCGTTCTGGGCGTTCGGCGATCTCGACGTGAAGCTCGACCGCGCGCCACCGGGGCTCGGCCAGCACACGATCGAGGTGCTGACCGAGGCCGGCCTCGATCCCGCCGTCATCGACGCGCTGGTGGCCGACGGTGCCGCCTACGCGGGGAAGGGTTCCGCATGACACCGGCTTCGGCTCCACCGGCCGTCACACCGCCGCCGATCCCGACCCCCGACGCGACCACTCAATTCTTCTGGGACGCGGTGGCCCGCCGCGAGCTGTGGATCCAGCGCTGCCAGGCGTGTGGCCACTATCTCCACTTCCCGAAGATCATCTGCCGCTTCTGCCAGTCCGAGGACCTCGCCGGCGAGCCGGTCTCGGGCCGGGCCACGCTCTACGCCTGGACCATCGCGGTCCAGCCGTTCCTCCCCTTCTACGTCGACCGGATCCCCTACACCGTGGCGACGGTCGAGCTGATCGAGCAGGCCGGGCTGATGTTCCTCACCCAGATCGTCGACTGCGCCGAGGACGACCTGCGCATCGGCATGCCGCTCGAGGTCGTGTTCGAGCAGCTCGCACCCGAGCTCACACTGCCGTTCTTCCGCCCCGCGACCGACGGGGCTGCGTGATGGCGACCGGCCAGCGCGTCGCCATCGTCGGCCTCGGCTACTCGCAGGTCGGGCGCAAGAGCGGGCTGTCGATGGACCAGCACGTCGTCCAGGCGACGAAGGCCGCCCTCGCCGACTCCGGGCTCTCGATGCGCGACCTCGACGGGATCGCGTGCGTGGGCACCGAGCCGCTCGCCAACGCGTGGATGCTGGGCGTCGAGCCGTTGAACTGGTTCGCCTCCGGCATGATGGTGCCGGCGTTCTCCTACGCGGCGACGCAGGCCATCGCGGCGATCGCGGCAGGCTTCTGCCACACCACACTCGCCCTGCGCGTGATCATGCAGCAACCGAGCGGGGCCGCCCTCGCCAAGGGCGACACCAATCACCCCATGACCGCGATGATGGCGGCCGCGGCCGGCGACCGGCAGTGGCTCACCCCGTTCGGGGCCGGGAGCCCCACCCAGTGGGCCGGGCTGTTGACGCAGCGGTACATGTCGCAATACGGCGCGACCGAAGAGGACTTCGGCCGACACGTGATCGCGCAGCGGTACCACGCGTCGATGAACGACGACGCCATCTTCCGCGACCCCCTCACCATGGACGACTACCTCGCGGCGCGCTACGTGTCGAAGCCTCTGCGCATCCTCGATTGCGACTACCCGGTCGACTCCGGCTCGGCGGTGATCTTCACGACCGAGGAGCGTGCCCGTGACCTCGACCAGCCGGTCGTGCTCGTCGATTCGTACGCGCTCACGGCCATCCGCGACCTGAACTTCGAGATCCTCTCCGACATGGTCCACACGTCGCCCACGCCGTGCGCGAAGAGCCTGTGGGAACGCACCGACCTGACGCCCGGCGACGTCGACACCGCGCAGCTCTACGACGGCTTCTCGATCATCGTGTTCCAGTGGCTCGAGGCACTCGGCTTCTGCGGTGAGGGAGAAGCCGGCGCGTTCGTCGCCGAGGGCAACACCCGCCTCGGCGGCTCGCTCCCCGTCAACACCGACGGCGGTGCGTGCAACGTCGGACGCCGTCACGGCGCGAACTTCTGCATCGAGGCGACTCGTCAACTCCGGGGCCAGTGCGGCGAACGCCAGATCGACGGTGCCGAGGTCGCAGTGTTCACCAACGCGGTGGGCCCGTTCGCCGGTGCGGCACTCCTCACGAAGGGCTGAGGTCATCCGGTGCGATTCGACGGCAAGGTCGCGTTCATCACCGGTGGCGGCGTGGGCTTCGGTCGCGCGTTCGCCCGCGCCCTCGCCGCGGAAGGCGCGTCGATCGTGATCGCCGACATCGACGGCGACGCCGGCGCGGCGCTGGCCCTCGAGTTGGAGGGTGCCGGCACGCCTGCGCTTGCCGTCGTGTGCGACGCCGCCGACGAGCGCCAGGTGCAGGCGGGCATCGACGCCACGGTGGAACGGTTCGGTGGCGTCGACGTCCTGATCAACAACGCCGGGAAGCATCTCACGAAGTACAACCAGCCGTTCTCCGTGCTCGAACGTGAGGAAGTCCGCGCGCTCTTCGACGTCAACGTCATCGGGGTCGTGAACTGCTCGGTCGCGGCCCGGCCGTCGATGGCCGCCCGCGGCGGTGGCGTGATGCTCAACATCTCGTCGATGGCCGCGTACATGAGCACGACGCCCTACGCGGTGTCGAAGCTCGCGGTGCGCGGCCTCACCATCGCGTTCGCCACCGAGTTCGCGGGTGACGGGATCCGGGTGAACGGGATCGCGCCCGGGCTCATGGCCACCGAGAACGCGATGGACGACCTGCCCACCGCGCTCGTCGACGAGTTCGTGAACGACCGTCAGCTCGTCCACCGCCTGGGGCAGATGGACGACATCGTGCGGGCGATGCTCTACCTCTGCTCCGACGAGTCGACGTTCGTCACCGGCGAGACGCTGAAGGTCTCCGGCGGCCTCCCGCTCTTCCTCTGACGCTCAACCCTGGCAGCTCAACCCTGGCAGTACGTCTCGCCGAACGCGCTCGTGAAGTCGAGGGTCTCGGACGGCCGTCCGGGCGGCGGGCCCACGCTCACCCAGTTGACGCCGACCGAGGCCAACTCGGCGATCGTGTCCTGGTGCCGGGCGACGTCCTCGGTCGGTCGGTCGATCCCCTCGCCCGTGTAGCTCATGCAGAAGTCGAGCTCCCCGGCCCGGTCGCCGGCCATGTCCTTCACGTGGGCGATCTTGTCGCCGAGCTCCGCGATCGTGGTGAGCGCGGGTGACCGGGTGCTGCGCGCCATCTCGGCCGGTTGACCGAGGGGCATCCACCCCTGGGCCCGCTCGGCCACCCGCCGCAGCGTGACCTTGGCGTTGCCCCCGATCCAGATCGGGATCGGATCCTGCGCGGGCCGCGGCCGCTGGATGACACCCCGGGCGTCGAAGTGCCGACCCTTGGCGTCGAACGGCTCACCCGACCACGCGAGCGGCAGGACGTCGAGGGTCTCGTCGAAGAGCGCGTTGCGCTCCTCGAAGTCGACGCCGAGGGCAAAGAACTCGGTCTTGTGGTAGCCGGTGCCCAGACCGAGGATGAAGCGGCCACCGGAGAGACGGTCGAGGGTGGCCGCCGTCTTCGCCAGCAGGAACGGGTTGCGGTACGGAGCCACCGCCAGGTAGGTCAACAACCGGAGGTGCTCGGTGACCGCCGCCGCGAACGCCAGGCCCACGAAGGGATCGAGCGTCTGGTGCCCACCATGGTCGAGCCAGTTGGCACCCGGGATGGGGTGCTCGGTGAGGGCGAAGCCGTCGAAACCGGCCTGCTCCACGGCGACCGCGACGTCACTGATCTCGCCGGAATCGAGCAGGTCGCGCTCGAGCCCGTTGACCTCCGGGTAGTTGAAGACGAACTTCACGAGCTCCCCGCCTCTCCGAGCTGCTTCACCAGTTCGTGCTTGAGGATCTTCATGGTCGCGTTGCGCGGCAGGGTATCGACCACCTCGAGCTGCTCGGGGATCTTCTGCGCCATCAAGCCCGCCTCGCGGCAGAAGTCCTTGAGCTCCGGGAACGTCAACGGCGTCTCGCCCGCCGGGGTCTCGACCACCGCGCAGACCCGTTCACCCCGATCGCGGTCGGGCAGACCGATCACCGCGACCGCGGCGACCTTGGGATGCGTCTGCAGGAGGTCTTCGATCTCGCGCGGGCTGATGTTCTCGCCCTTGCGGATGATCATCTCCTTGCTCCGACCGGTGAGCACGATGTGACCGTCTTCGCGCAGGTAGCCGCGATCGCCCGTGGTGAAGAATCCGTCGGCGCCGAACGCCGCGGCCGACAACTCCGGATCGGTGTAGCCCTTGGCCAGCATCGGCCCGCGCACGCGCACCTCACCGGCGACGCCGGCGGGCACCGGCCGCCCGTCGTCGTCGACGACCTGGATCTCGCACCCCGTCACGGCCGCGCCGTCGGTGTTGGCGAGTTGCTCGTCGTCGTCGCCCACCGCGCCGCTGGCGATCATCGGGCACTCGGTCATCCCGTAGCCGTGGAGGATCGGGATGTGCATCTCGGCGCGCACCTCGCGGAAGACCTCCGGCGGCTTCGGCGCCCCGCCCCCCGCGAGGATCCGCAACGACGGGATCACCGGCTTCGACGGATCCTTCCGCTGCTCGTTGAGGTACGCGAGGTAGAAGGCGGTGCTCCCCCCGGCCGCGGTCACGTGGTGGCGGTTGAACACCTCGACGGCTCCCGCGGGATCGAACGTCTCGAGCAGCACGGTCGGCATGCCGTGCGCCAGCACCATCACCAGGTAGTCGGGACCGCCGATGTGCGTGCACGGGAACGCGATCGAGCCGACGTCGTCCGCCGCGGGTTGCATCGCGATGGCCAGGCCGATGCCCCCGGCGATGAGCCCGGCGTCGCTGTGCATCACGCACTTCGGCGCGGCCGTCGTCCCCGAGGTCGAGTAGAGCCAGCGCACCGCGTCGCCGTCGGTGGGCGGCGGTGGCAGCGTCGCAGGCTTGCCCTCGGGGAGTTGGCCCTCGGGCCGCGTGGCGTCGACGACGAGGACCTCGAACACCTGGCCGCTGCTCTCCTGCAGGCCCCGCGCCATGGCCTCGTAGTCGAAGCCGCGCCACGTGCCGGGGACCGCGAACCACCGCACCCCCGCCTGCGCCAGCACGGATCCGACCTCCCGCTCGCGGTAGATCGGGATGATCGGCACCTGGGTGCTGCCGAGGCGGGCGAGCGCGAACGACAGCACGATCGACTCGATGCGGGTGGGGAGCTGCCACGCCACCGGCGTGTCGGCACTCACGCCGAGCCCGAGGAGGCCGGCCGCCACGCGTTCGCAGTGGTCACGGAACCCACCGAACGACACCGTGCGATCGTCCTGGTCGATCAGCATCGTGTCGTCGGGGTTCAGAGCGGCCCGCCGCTCCACCAACTCCCACAACGTCGTCGCGTCGTAGATCACTTCGGTCACCGCGGTGATGCCCCCTTGGCTCGTCGAGCCGTCGCTGCGCCGTCAACACTCTCGCGGCGGGACCGTCGCACGCAATGCGGGGCCGTGGGACGCACCGGGCCGACCGCCGGACCGGTCGGGCGGACCGGTCGGGCGGCACGGCCGGCAACGAGGTCGTAGATTCCACGCGCATGCAGACCGACCTGACCATCGACGTGAGCGAAGCGGCCGGGCTGGGGGAGACGCTCCGGACCCGGGCCACCGTGGTGCTCCCCGACCCGTCGACCCTCGGCGATCCGCCGGTCGTGTGCTTCGGGTTCCCCGGCGGGGGCTACAGCCGCGGGTACTTCACCTTCGACATGCCCGGCGCCGCGGGCGGGGGTGAAGCGGGCTGGCACACCGACCGGGGCTGGGTGTTCGTCGCGTGCGACCACCTGCTCGTCGGCGAGAGCGACGCGCCGTCCGACCCGAACCTGCTCACGCTCGAGGTGGTCGCCGCGGCCAACCACGCCACCGTCGCCGAGGTCATGCGCCGCCTCGAGGCGGGCGAGGTGACCGACGGCTTCCCGCCCGTCACCGGGGCCGTGAAGTTGGGGATCGGCCAGTCGATGGGCGGGTGCTTCACCATCGTGCAGCAAGGCCAACACGGCACCTTCGACGGCATCGGGATCCTCGGCTACTCGGCGATCCAGACCGTGTTGTGGATGCCACCGGGCTCACCCGACCTCGGCGCGGCGTTCGTGCCGCGGGGTTCGGCGGTGGTGGTGCTCGGCGCCGCCGAGGTCGCCGAGCAGACCCCGCAGTTCGGGCTGGACGACGGCACCGGCCTTCCCGGCACCACGCCCGGCTTCCACTACGACGACGTGCCGCGCGACATCGTCGAAGCCGACATGCGCGACTACCCGACGCGCGGCGGCCGCGTCCCGTCGTGGGGCAGCGCGACCATGCCGCCGTGCGCGGTCACCATGCTGTCGCCGGGGGTGGTCGCGCCCGAAGCCGCGGTGGTCTCCGTGCCCGTGTTCGTGGGCGTCGGCGAGCGCGACGTGGTGCCCGACCCCCGCGCCGAGCCGCGCGCCTACGCGTGGTCGCGCGACGTGACCGTCTCGATCTGCCCGCGCATGTCGCACATGCACAACTTCGCTTCGACTCGGGAGCGGTTCTGGAACCGGATCCACGCGTGGGGCAATGGCGTGGCCTCCGACACCCGGCAGAGGTAGCGCTGGGTCACGCGCCGCGGTCGATGTCCACCAGGTCCGCCCACATCGGACACCCGGCGTCGTGCGTGGAAGGCAGCTCAGGACACGTATGCCGGTGCCGCGGTCTGCAGATCCGCGTCGGGCGCGCCTGCAACAGTTCCGTGGTGCAGTTGCTGGGGCAAGACCACGAAGCAGTACTCGACGAGGAGCGCGCGGGTCTTCGTGTCGCTCGTGTCGAGCAGGCATCCGACGCGGTACCTCGTTCCGTCGCCGTTCAATTGGCACGATGCCACCTGCGTACGAAGGGTGAGCTCACGGATCGTGCCGCTCGCGTCGGGGACGCGCGTCAGCAGCTCGAACCGGGCACCTCGCTCGAGTTCGACCGGCGACTCGAACGCGAGCCCGTCGGGAGTGAGGTCCAGTAGCGGGACGATCGTGGAGGTCGGCGAGATCCGCGCCCGCAACCGCACGGGGAAACGGTACTGGGCGCGAACCTGACGACGCCGTACCAGCGAACCCACGACCACTGCCATGCAGCCCAGCTCCCACACGCCCAGCACGAGAGTGATGATGCGCGCGAGCTCCGGCATCTCCGGCGCGTGCAGGACACCCAACCAGGAAGCCACGCGTATGAGCCACGCGACGAGGAGCAGCGCGAACGCGGCAGTCACGAGCTTCAGCATCCCGAGAACCTGAAGGCCGCCCTCATCCACGCCCTCTTTGGGCGTCACGCGGAACGCGCCGGCGCGACCGAACACGATCGACGCGACACCGCCGATGTAGATCCCCATGGTCATGATGCCGTAGCGAGTGGAGTCGAATACCCCGAGCGTGCCGCGCCCGAGCGCCGCCGTCGAGCCAAGCGCGAGGAGCGACCAAGGCAGCCAGAGGACCAGCAACATCGCTACGGACGCGTGCATGGGAAGCTGACCCGTCGCCAGGGTCCATGCAAGGACCAGGAGCAGAGCGAGACGTTGCAGCCCGGAGAAGTAGTTGAGGAGCGACGCGAGGTAGCTCAGGCGTTGCTTCCCCGACAGGCCGCGGCACGTGACGGGATTCTCCGAGGTTCGGAACACTCTGAGGTTCCCTCGTGCCCAGCGTGCTCGCTGGAGAAGGAACCCGCCGAGGTCATGCGGCGCGAGGCCCTGCACGAGGACCTCGTCGTGATAGCGCGTGCGCCACCCCGCGTGCATGGCGATGGTCGTGTGGAAATCCTCGGCAACCGTGTCGGTCAGTACACCGCCGACCTGTTCCAGTGCGGCTCGGCGTATGAGTGTCGCCGAGCCGCACCAGAAGATCCCGTTGTGACGGTCCTTTCCTGGGGCGATCACTTCGAAGAAGAGGGTCTGCTCGTGACGCTCGAGCCGAGTGTGTTGCACCGAGTCTCGGTTCGAGAAATCGTGTGGAGTCTGCACGAGCGACAGTTGCGGGTCGCGAAAGTAGCCCACGAGCGATTCGAGGATGCCGGGCATCGGGACGTGGTCGGCGTCGAGGAACAGGATCAGCTCGCCGTGAGTCGATCGCAGTGCGTGGTTGATGTTGCCCGCTTTGGCATGGTCGTTGTCGCTACGGGTGACGTAACGAATCCCCAGCCGTGCCGCGAGGGCTTCTACCTCGGGTCGGCGTCCGTCATCGAGCAGGTAGGTCGTGTGTGGCAGCCTGATCGCACGGCAACCGATCAGCGTGGCTTCGAGCACAGTCAGGCTCTCGTCGTAGGTGCAGACGAAGACGTCGACCGAAGGAGTCGGGTACGTCAACGCCGGTTGGCGGTGGCGCGGTGCCGACCACGCCAGGAACACGTACAACGCGAGATTCAGCCATCCGAACAACTCGGCTGCCAGCAGCATCAGGAACAGCACGAGCGGCACACCGCGTCCGCTGACCATGACACGCCATGCCAGGTACGCCGTGCCCCAACCCAGCGCGCTCAGGCCGAGCACCTGCACGAGATGCGGGTGACGCCACCAGAACCCCGACCGGACGTCCGGGACACAGGGCGCCGCGGCCGGGTTCCGACGTTCTCCGGTTTCCACCTCCGACTCTTCGGCCGCCAACACTGCCGGATTGAGGAACTTCGTCGCGTGGCCAAGCGCGCTGGTCGTCGACCACTACCACGAGCGCCGGATCGATGGTCGCGGACGGATCCTTACCGACGGCACTCAGCGCGACGCGGCGCCCGAGTCAACTCGCGGACGAGCACAGGCGGCGTCGACAAAACGGGCCACCCGGTCCGATGATCGCCGCGAGATCCGGTGGCAGAGAGCCTGGCCGTGCCAGGACCTCAGTTTCAGCGCTCTTCGGTCTGGAGCACCTTGCTGGCAGTACCGACGAACGAGCTGATGTCGGTGTTCGAGCGCTTCTGGCGCGGGCTGCGGGTGACGACGTCGACGTCGGTCGCCTGCGCGCGGAGCGCGCCGACGGTGCATTCCGCCTTCGGCCGCTGCGCGAACGGATCGAACTGGAAGATCCGCATGGCGTTCTCGTGCGTGACCTTGTTGATCACGTCGTCAGGCAGGTGGCCCGACGTCTTCATGAACACCTCGGGCGCGTGCGGCCAGGCCGAGTCGGAGTGGGGGTAGTCGCACTCCCACGTGACCATGTCGATCCCGACGTCGTCGAGGAGCTTCAGGCCGGTGGGGTCGTCGATGAAGCAGGTGACGATGTGCTCGTGGAACACCTGGCTCGGGAGCTTGTCGCCGAAGTCCTGGTGGGTCCACGCCTTGTGGTGCTGGTAGGTGAAGTCGATCCGGTCGAGGAAGTACGGGATCCACCCGATGCCACCCTCGGACAGCGCGATCTTCAGATCGGGGAACTTGCGGAAGACCTGCGACCAGATCAGGTCGGCCGCGCACATGAACAGGTTCACCGGCGTGACCGTGATCATGACGTCGACAGGTGCGTCGTCCGACGTCACCGAGATCGACGACGACGAGCCGATGTGCAAGCACACGACGGTGCCGGTCTCCTCACAGGCGCTCCAGAACGGGTCCCAGTGGTCGGTGTGGAAGCTCGGGTACCCGAGCTTGGTCGGGTTCTCGGAGAACGTCACCGCGCGGCATCCCTTCGCCGCGACGCGGCGGATCTCGGCGGCCATCAGCTCCGGGTCCCAGATGGGCACGATCGCGAGCGGCATGAAGCGGCCCGGGTACGTGCCGCACCACTCGTCGATGTGCCAGTTGTTGTAGGCCTGCAGGAGCCGCAGGCCGAGGTCGCGGTCGGGCGTCTTGCTGAACAGCTGTCCGCAGAATCCGGTCATCGACGGGAAGCACAGCGAGCCGAGCACACCGTTGACGTCCATGTCGCGCACGCGCTCGTGGATGTCGTACGCGCCGCGCCGGATCTCGTCGAACGCGGTCGGTTCGAAGCCGTACTCCTCGGGCGGGCGGCCGGCGACCGCGTTCAGCCCGACGTTGGGGATCTCCATCCCCTCGAACAGCCACACGTCGGCTTCCATGGCGTCGTTGTGGATCACCTTGGGCGCCCGGTCACGGTCGGCGGCGGCCACGTGACGCTCGAACAGGTCGGGCGGCTCCACCACGTGGTCGTCGACACTGACGAGGATGAGGTCGTTCATGTCCATGATGGGGCTCCCCCGATCGCCTGGCGCGTCTGCGTGAGCCTACGCGCAGTTGGGCGGAGTTCACATCTGCCCGGGCACCCGGGGCGCGGCGACGCTCGTATGCTGCGCCGCATGAGCCACCAACGCCTGGCCGGACGGGTCGCCATCGTCACCGGCGCGAGCCGGGGCATCGGCGAGGCGATCGCTCGCACCTTCGCGCGTGAGGGCGCGGCCGTGGCCGTCGCCGCCCGCACCGAGGCGGTGTTCGACCCGCGCCTGCCCGGCACCATCCACGACACCGTGGCCGCCATCGACGCCGAGGGCGGGCGCGCGGTCGCGATCCGCGCCGACCTCGCCCGCGACGACGACGTGGACCGCCTGGTCGAGGAGGCCCGCGCCGCGCTCGGCCCGATCGACCTGCTCGTGAACAACGCCGCGGTCACCGTGCCCGGTCGTCCGCCAAGCCCGAGCCCGGGCCCGGGCCCGTCACCCGCCGCGGCGGCGCGTCCCGCGGCTCCGGCGCTCACCGCGACGTCGCCGGCGCCCGGTCGCGGTTCCTTCCTCGACTTCCCGCTGAAGGGCTACCGCCTGCACTACCAGGTCGGGTTGTTCGCGACCTACCGGCTCATGCAGCTCGTGCTCCCCGACATGATCGAGCTCGGTCGTGGCGGCATCGTCAACATCAGCTCGCTCGCCGCGTTCATCCCCGGCGAAGGGCCCTACGAGCGCCCGGGCACGCCGACGGGCTTCGCGTACGGCGGGAACAAGGCCGCGATGCACCACCTCACCGAGGCGGTTGCGTTCGAGATGGCCGCCCACCACATCGCGGTGAACGCGCTCCTGCCGTCCGAGCCGGTGCTCACCCCCGGCAACCTCGTCGCCGCCGCCGGTGAGGAGCACTGGGCGAGCGCGGACGACTTCGCCGAGGCCACGCTCCGGGTCGCGACCGCCGACCCGTCCGTGATGACGGGACAGATCCTCTGGAGTGAAGACGTGCTGCACCCCGAGCTCGGGAAACGGGGCTGGCTCCGCGACCTCCCCTGACCACCGTGATGTCCCCGGAACTCGGCGTCGTCACCGGCCGCGGCTGCGGCGGTCAGCATCTCGATGGACCGAGCCACCCCCCACCCGGCTGACCGGGCCCTCAGGCGTCACCGCGGCGCGACGTTCGTGGTCCCACTCGTCCCAGGCGGTGTCCAACGCGGCGATCGCCTCGGGGATCGCGTCCTGCGCCTCGAGGTGGGCCCGCAGGCGCGCCCGGCTGGGTTTCCCGGGCGGCGGCCACGCGGGGTCCTTCCGGGTGTCGCGGGCCAGATCGCCGACGAGGTCACGGCGCCACGTCTGGCGCTTCAGCCACTCCAGGAACATCACCCGACGAGTCTCGCAGGCTCTAGGTTCACTGGTACGAGTTCTCGACCTCACCGGATCGGAGGTTCGATGCGGGTACTGGTGCTGGGAGCGGGCTCACGAGTTCTACACGGTCGAGGGTGCGTTCGCGGTGCGCGGGGTGCTCGAAGGTTTCGGCGGCGGCCGCGTGGTCGTCGGGGTCACCTCGACGCCGTTCAAGTGCCCGCCCGCACCGAGCGAGACCGCGCTGTTGATGCACGACTACCTGGTCCGGCGCGGCTTGCGCGACCGCTCCGAGGTGTCACTCGTCATGCCGCTCCCGGCGCCGATCCCGCCGTCCCGACGCGTCGGAGGTGTTGCTCGCGGCGTTCGCCGAGCGGGGCATCGCCTGGCATCCCGAGCGACTGATCCAGGCCCTCGGCCCGGCGCGGAAGGTGGCGAAGCTCGCCGACGGCGACGAGATGCCCTACGACCTCTTCCTCGGTGTGCCCGTGCACCGCGCGCCGGCCGTGGTCGAGGAATCCGGGCTCACCGTCGACGGCTGGATCCCGGTCGATCCGTTGACCCTCGAGACCAGCGATCCCGGCGTGTACGCAGTCCGTGACGTGACCATCATCGGCACACCCAAGGCGGGCGTGTTCGCGAAAGGGCGGGCCGGCATCGTGGCCGATGCGATCATCGCCGAGCGTCGGGGCCTCACCGATCGGGAGACCTACGACGGACACGGGATCTGCTTCGTCGAGTTCGGTCGCGACGAAGTCGGGCGCATCGACGTGACCTGCAAGAGCGGGGAACGACCGGTCGGGCTCCTCGACGGGCCGTCCGAGGCGCACGCGACGGAGAAGTTCGACTTCGGTGCCCACCGCGCCCGACGCTGGTTCGGTCACGACGGGCGCAACTACTGACCCGCGACGATCCCGGGGCTCAGCTGCGCAGGGTCTCGCTCCACGGCACCCCGTGGTCGGCGCTCGGTTCGCGGGGAAGCCCCAGGGCACGTTCAGCGAGGTTGTTGCGTTGCACCTCGTTCGTGCCACCACCGATCGAGATGCCGTAGCGGCCCATCACCTCGGCCCCGACCCAACGACCCACTTCGTCGTCGCCGAGCAACCCCGCCGGCCCGGCGATCGCTGCCGCGACATCACCGGAGAGCGCACGGTTCCCGGCGACGAACAGCTTGAGGATCGACGGATCGACGGGTGGGCGCTCGCGCCGGCGCACGGCGGACATGATGCGCTCGGCGAGCAGTCCGAGGGTCCGCTCGCGCGTGTAGAAGTCGGCGAGGCGCTGGCGCACGAGGGGATCGCCGGTGTTCCCGAACGTCTGCGCCAGGCGCAGCAAGTTCGAGAAGATGTCACTCCCCGAGCCTCCGATCATCGCCGACTCGTTCGACAGCACGGTGCGGGCGGCCGCCCATCCCCCGTCGATCTCGCCGAGCACGTTCGTCACCGGCACCCGGACGTCCTCGAGGAACACCTCGTTGAAGTGCGCGGCGCCGGTCGCCTGGACGAGCGGGCGGACCTCGATCCCGGGGCTCGCCATGTCGACGAGGAGGAACGTGATCCCCCGGTGCTTCGGCACGTCCACATTCGTGCGCGCCAGCAGCATGCCGTGGTCACACCACTGCGCGGCCGAGTTCCACACCTTCTGGCCGGTGACCACGAACTCGTCACCGTCGCGCACGGCCCGGCACGCCAGGCCGGCGAGATCGGAGCCCGCGCCCGGCTCGCTGAAGAGCTGACACCACGCGTCGTCACCGGAGAGCAGCCGCGGGACCAGCTCGCGCTGCTGTTGGTCGGTGCCGTAGGCCATGAGCGTCGGACCGAGCATGGCGATCGTCGCCCGGATGAAGCCGGACGACGCCTCGTAGTTGGCGGCCTCTTCGTCGTAGACGCGTTCCTGCCAGGCTTCGCCGCCCTGGCCACCCACCGCTTTCGGGTAGGTGAAGCCGGCCATGCCGGCATCGAAGCGCGTGCGCTGCCACGCCCGGCCCTCGTCGAACGCCCGCCGGGCGGCTTCCGCGTCGGTGTGGAAGTTGAGCGCCCACGGACTCGCTTCCCGCTTCGGGTGCGAGTTGGCGGCGAGGAACGCCCGCACGTCGGCGCGGAACACCGCTTGGGCCGGCGTGTCGGACGACTGCACTTCGTCGATCGTGGTGGTCACCGCAGGGCGCTCCAAGCATCGTTCTCGCTCGAGGCCGCGACGGTACCCGCCGAGACGACGGCCCGGCTCCTCGTGCCCGCGTTTCCCGGGTACGGAATATACCCATGGGGGTATAGGGTTGGAGCAGCGACAACCCCCGAGCACGTTCGCCGACGAGGAGCCGACCATGACCATCACTTCCCACCCGCATGCGACCCCATCCGCCGCTTCGAACCGGTGGCCGTTGGAGCGGGTGTTGTTCGCCCTCGCCGGGACGATGACCCTGGTGAGCGTCGCCCTCGCGGTCCTGGTGAGCCCGTGGTTCCTCCTGCTGACCGCCTTCGTCGGCGTCAACCAGTGGCTCTACGTCACCGCAGGGGCGTGTCCGGCCTCGCTGGTCCTGCGGCGTCTCGGCGTCGCGCCCCGCTGTCGCTGGTGAGCACGGCGACGGGGGCGCGGCTCAGCGGGGTGAGATGACGCCCGCGAGCTCGAGGATGCGCGTCGGCGGAAGGTGCTGCTCGGTGATGCGCACCCCGAGGTGCGCCAGCGCGTCCTCGATCGCGTTCGTGAGCGCGGCCGGCGCCACGATCATTCCGCCCTCACCCACCCCGCGGTAGTTGATCTCGATGTCGGTGGGGGTCTCGACGTGGTGGATCTCGATGTCGGGCACCTCCATCGCGGTCGGCAGCAGGTAGTCCATGAACGTGCCCGACTGGAACTGGGCCTGGTCGTCATAGAGCGACTTCTCGTAGAGCACCGCGCCGATGCCCTGCACGATGCCGCCGCTGATCTGACCGTCGACGACCGCAGGGTTGATCAGCGCACCGCAGTCCTCGACCGCGACGTACCGGTCGATGTGCACGCGCCCGGTGTCGAGGTCGACCTCGACCCAGCACACGTGGGTGGCCTGTGCCCAACCACCCTCCCCGCCGTCGTAGTCGAATGCGGCCTGCAGCTCGTCACCCGTGCTCGCCGCGATCTCGGCGAACGACAACGCGATCGCCGGCACGCCCCGCACGTGCACCGAGCCCTCCTCGATGACGATGTCCTCCTTCGGCGCCTCGAGCATGTCGGCCGCGAGGTCGACGATCTTCTCGCGGAGCGCACGCGCCGAGTAGGTGACCGCGCCCCCGCCATGGGCGCCGACCGGCTCCCGCCGGTACCGGAGAGCCCGAACGGCGTGAGCGACGTGTCGCCGTAGCGCACACGCACCTGCTCGATCGGCACACCGAGCTCGTCGGCCGCCACCTGGGCCAGCGTCGTCTCGTGGCCCTGCCCGTGGGGCATCTGCTGCGTGTACACCGACACCGTGCCGTCGGCCTCGAGCACCGAGCGCGCCGGCTCGCCGCTCATGAGCCCGCCACTGCCACCCGGCATGATCGCTTCCTGGAAGTCCGGCGGCCCGGGAGCCGCCTCGATGAAGGTGGCGAACCCGAGCCCGAGCACCCGGCCCTCGGCGCGGGCGGCCTCCTGACGCGCCGGCCACTGGTCGAGCTCGGCGACGGCGAGCGCGCGCTCGAGCGTGACGCGCGCCGACATGCGGATGTCGAGCGTCGGGCCGGTGAGCATCTTCCGCGGGAGCTCGTCGGGGCCGATGATGTTGCGCAGGCGGATCTCGTCCCGCCCGATCCCGAGCTCGCGGGCGGCGATGTCGAGCATGCGCTCGCGCACCCAGGTCTCCACCGCCCACGGTCCGCGGTACGCGACGTACGTCGCCTTGTTCGACGCGGTGAGCGTGGTCCTGAACCCGAGCGCAGGCACGCGGTACGGCCCCGGGAGCATCGTGCGGATCAGGAGCGGGTACATCGCCGCGCTGAACGGGAACGCGGGGTAGGCGCCCTGGTCCATCGTCATGTGGACGCGCAGACCGAGCAGCGTGCCGTCGTCGCGCACCGCCGCCTCGACGTCGAGCGTCTCCTCGCGCGCCTGTCCCACGATCAACAGGTGCTCGTTGCGGTCCTCGATCCATTTCACCGAACGTCCGAGGTCGACCGCGGCGGCGAGCACCGCGACGTCTTCGCGGGTCGGGAGCACCTTCACGCCGAACGCGCCGCCGATGTCCTGGGCGGTGACGCGCGGCAGCGTCACCGGGTCCCGGGCCAGGAGCCCGAGGACCATGCGGGCGAGGTACACGATGCGAATCGGCTCCCGGAGGAAGGTCTGGGCCATCGCCTTGCCGGGCGAGATCGGCGCGGCCAGGCCCTCACCGATCGGCTCCTCGAGCGGCGCGGGCTGCTTCGCCGCTTCGACCGCCGCCGCCTTGTTCGCCTGGCTCATCGCCTTCGCCTTCTTCGCCAGGAGCGCCAGGCGGTCACGCGCGCGGACGATCTCGACCAGCGACTCCCACACCGGGCGGCGACCGGTGAGCGCGGCGAGCGACCACTTCATGAGATGGCTGTTCTGCGTGGCGGCGTGGTACTCCACCGTGCCCGCCACGGGGTCGACCTCGGCCACGCAGCCGCGGGTCTCCATCGGCTGGTTGGAGTACCGGTGCTGGACGAACCGCTCCCGCACGACCCGGTCGGCGCCCGCGAAGGCGGCGTCGACGTCGCCGTACTGGGCGTCGTCGCGCTGCAACACGTTGCCCTCCGGCGCGGGCCAGATGGGCGGGCGCGACGGATCGAGCGCGTGCTCCATGGTCGCGATCGGGGCCAGCTCCTCGTAGTCGACCACCACGAGCTGACCCGCGTCCTCAGCCACGTAGCGGGTCTCGGCGATGATCAGCGCGACCGGATCACCGACGACGCGCACGCGGTCGACGGCCAGCGCGAAGAACACGGGGTGGTAGAGGCCCGGGAGCGGCAGGAAACCCATGAAGGGGTGCGTGAGCGCCTGCATCTCTTCACCCGTGTACACGGCGACCACCCCGGGGAGCCGCCGTGCCGCGTCGACGTCGATCCCGCGGATGACCGCGTGGGCATACGGGCTCCGCACGAAGTGTGCGTGGAGCATGCCGGGGACGACGACGTCGTCGACGTAGCTCCCGGTGCCGGTGAGAAGGCGGGGGTCCTCGACCCGTGCCACCTTGGTTCCCACGAACCGTCCCGCGATCGCTTCACGCATCATCCGCCGCCTTGTCGGGTCTCGACCCACAGTCTGACCGCGATTGCCCCCGTCGGGCGTGGTGCCCGGCGCCCGGCCCGTCGGTGTTCCGGGTGCATACCATGCGCCGGTGCCCGTCGACCTCGCCCGCCTCGCCGACGACCTCCGGGCCGAGACGGCACAGCTCGAGATGCTCCTGACCCCCCTCGATGCGCACGACTGGGCCGCACCAACGCCCGCACCGGGGTGGTCGGTCCACGACCAGATGACGCACCTCGCCTACTTCGACGGCGCGACCGCGACCGCCCTGCTCGACGCCGACCGCTTCGTCGCCGAACGCGACGAAGCCCGGGCCGACACCGACGACCTGACCGCGATGATCGCGGCGCGCTACCGGCACGTTCCGCCTGCCGACACCCTGACGTGGTTCGAGGAGGCTCGCCGGGAGATGCTGGCGGCGTTCTCCCTCGCCGACGCGGCGCAACCGGTGCCGTGGTACGGCCCGAGCATGAGCGTCGGCGCCGCGCTGACGGCGCGCATCATGGAGACGTGGGCACACGGGCAGGACATCGCCGACACGTTCGGGACCACGCGTGCACCCACCGCGGCACTCCGCCAGGTCGCGCACATCGGCGTGCGCGCGTTGCCCAACAGCTTCCGGACGCGCGGCGAGGAACCGCCCATCACGGGTGTGCACGTCGCGTTGCGCGCACCGGACGGGCCGAAGTGGGCCTGGGGCGCCCCGGATCTCGCCGACCGGGTCACCGGTGACGCGCTCGACTTCTGCCTGGTCGTGACCCAGCGCCGCCACCTCGCCGACACGTCGTTGCAGGTGCGCGGGCCCGTCGCCACCCGCTGGATGTCCATCGCCCAGGCGTTCGCGGGTGCGCCCGGCGCCGGCCGGGCGCCGGGTCAGTTCACGCGCTGAGCAGCACGCGTCGGGAGCGACCGGAGCGGCGGGCGCCCTGCTTGACGGGCCGCCGTTTTAAGAGATAGCATTAGAACATTCAACTCGCCTCCGCACCACGTCTCGAACAGGAGCCCCCATGGAGTTCGGCATCTTCCTCAACGGCTACATCCCGGGCCCCGCGGCCCACCAGACCGAGCTCGAGCACGTCGCACTGTCCCGCGAGGCCGAGTACGTGATCTTCGCCGACAAGCACAACTGGAAGTACGCCTGGCTGGGCGAGCACCACAGCCTCACCGAGTACTCCCACATGTCGGCGCCCGAGGTCGTGATGGGGTTCATCGCCGCGCAGACCGACTACATCCATCTGTCGACCGGGATCAACAGCCTCTCGCCGCGCAAGGAGCACCCGGTCCGCTACGCGGAACGCGCCGCCATGCTCGACCACTTCACGAACAACCGCTTCGAATGGGGCACCGGCCGCGGCGCGGGAAGCCACGAGCTCGCCAGCTTCAACATCATGGACAAGGACTCCACCAAGGCCGAGTGGGAAGAGGTCGTCAAGGAGATCCCCCGGATGTGGGAGCAGGAGGACTACACGTTCGAGGGCGAGCACTTCACCGTGCCGACGCCCCACAACGTGCTGCCGAAGCCCTACGGCAAGGGCCACCCGGCGATCTGGGTCGCGTGCGGCAACCCGCCCACCTTCGGACGCGCCGGCGAGCTGGGCATCGGCGCCATCGCCTTCAACTTCGAGCCGATCTTCAACCTCCGTGGCCGCATCGAGGCCTACAAGGAGGGCGTGGCCAAGTGCACCGAGCCGATCGGGCAGTTCAAGAACGACAACGTGATGATCACCAACTCGGTGATCTGCTGCGAGACGCGTGAAGAGGCGCGGGCCATCGCGCTGCGCCGGGGCCGTGGGTACCTCGTGACCATGGTGAACCTGTACCACGACACGATGCCCAAGTCGCAGGACGCCATCACCTGGCCGGGCACGCCGCTGTCACTGCGCGAGCTCGCAGCGGGCGACGAAGAAGGACTGCTCGACGGGCTCATCGAGGGCGGCTACCTGCTCTGCGGCACGCCCGACGAGGTCTCCGAGCAGATCGCGGCGTGGGGTGACGTCGGCATGGACCAGCTCGTCTTCGGGCTCCCGATCGAGGGCATGCACCACGACGAGGTGCTCGCCTGCCTCGAGCTGTTCGGCGACAAGGTGATCCCCGAGTTCGACAAGGACCGCAGCCACTCGACCGACCATTACCGCGCGACAGCCAAGTCCAAGTACCCGCGCTTCAGCCACCCGCTGCCCGACGTCGAATGGCCGACGGTGATCCCCGAGAGCGCGCTCGCGCAGCTCTCAGCCGCGCGCCGCCACCCACCGTGCCGCGCGATTCCACCGCCACGAAGGAACGGCTGCTCCGCGAAGCGGAGCGGCTGTTCGCGCGGCGCGGCCTCTACCAGGTGACAGTACGCGAGATCACCGAAGCAGCGGAGCAGCGCAACGTCTCGGCACTCAACTACCACTTCGGCTCCCGGGAAGGGCTCCTGGACGCGATCCTCACCCGTCACGGCGACCCCACCGACGTGGCCCGGGGCGAGATGCTGGCACTCGTCGGCCACGATGCCGCGTCGCGCGACCTGATCGCGGCGCTGGTCGTGCCCTACGCCGCGCACCTGGCGCGTCCCGACGGCCGCGACTACCTGCGCATCGTGGCGCAGCTGTCGGCGCGGTTCAGCACCTGGCGCGAGGCCGTGCCCGGGACCGGGCCCTACCTGCGCGAGATCCTCGGCATCCTCGAGGGGCGTCCGGCCGACGTCGCGCCCGCGGTTCGCCGGGAACGGGTCGTCGAGCTCATCATGCTGATGACCGTGGCCATGGCCGAGCGGGCACGGGCGATGGAGTCGCCGCGCCGGACGCCCGAGCTCGACGAGTCCACGTTCGTCGAGAACCTCACCGACGTGCTCGTCGGTGTGCTCGAGGCGCCGGTGCGCGGCGCCCTCCCCGTCGCGTCAGCCGGAGCTCCAGGCGACCGGTAGCCGCTTGATCCCGTTGATCTGGCGCATTGCGACCCGCTCGGGCTCCGCCGTGACCTGCAGGCCCGGGAACCGGCGGTAGAGCTCCTCGAGCGCGATGCGGATCTCCATGCGCGCGAGGTGCGCGCCCAGGCAGAAGTGCGGGCCGCCGGCGCCGTAGCCGAGGTGGTCGTTCGGATCGCGGGTCACGTCGAACCGCTCCGGGTCGTCGAACACGGTCTCGTCGTGGTTCGCCGAGCGGTACCAGACGACGACCCGGTCCCCCTCGGCGAGCGGCTGACCGGCCAGCTCGGTGTCGCGTGCGACGTTGCGCCGCATGTGCATCACCGGGCTCGCGAAGCGCACGATCTCCTCGACCGCGGTCGGGGACACGGTCTCTGGATCGGCGAGCAACGCCACGCGCTGGTCGGGATGCTGGTCGAGCAACCACACCCCGTGGGCGATGCCGTTGCGCGACGTCTCGCTCCCGGCCGCGGCCAACGTCGAGAAGAAGCGCGCGTAGTCGCCGGGCCGGAGGCGGTGGCGCTCACCGTCCTCGTCCTCCACCTCGGCGTGCACGAGGACGGTGGTGATGTCCTCGGCGGGTTCGTCCAGACGCCGGCCGCCCAGTTCGTGCGCGTACGCGCCCAGCTCCTCCATCACGCGGATGCGCTCGCTGATCGGCAAGGACGTGTTGGGATCACTCGCCCCGAACACGCGCACGAGACAGTCGAGCAACCACGGTTCGTCGGATTCGGGGACCCCGAGGAGACCGCAGATCACCTGGAGTGGCAACAGGACGGCATACGCCCCAACCAGCTCGCACTCGTCGTCAGCGGCGATGACATCGACGAGCTCGATCGCACACGCGCGGACATCCTCGGTCATGCGCTCGACCATGCGGGGCGTGAAGCCCTTGTTCACGATCAGGCGGAGGCGGGTGTGTTCCGGCGGGTCGAGGTGCAGGATGCTGTTGCCCGAGCGCTCGTAGTCCTCGATCGTCATGTTGGGCGCGTTGGCGTACGTGGCGAAGTCGCGAGACACCGCCCTGACGTCCTCGTAGCGCGTGATCGACCAGAAGTCAGGCCCCGGCGGCTGACCGAGGTCGCGCGTGCGGTGCACCGGCGACTCGGCCCGGAGGCGGGCGAAGGCGATGTCGACGTCGGGCCGCAGGAAGAACCGAGGGTCGCCGAGCTGGATCTCGTCGATCGGGGGCGCGTCGGGCATCGCCACGGTCTACCGCAGTTCCCCGCCTCCGCGGCGGTGGCGCAATTGGGCGGGGTACGAATATCCTGCGCTCCCACTGGTCCAACGCACACCGGGGGTACCGATGGCAACGCACGAACGGGTCGTCGTCGAGTTCGACCAGCACACGCCCGAATACCGCGAGACCTACCCCGCGAAGGCGCACGAGCTGCGCGAGCAGTGCCCGGTCGTGTGGAGCACCGAGCACGACGGCTTCTGGGTCGTCACCGGTCACGACGCCCTCGAGCGCGCTCTCGAAGCGGGCCGACCTGCTGTCGAACGACCACGACCCCGACGGCGAGCGCAACGGGTACGACGGCATCTCGATCCCGGCACGTGGCACCACGCGCGGCGGCTTCATCGAAATGGACCCACCCGAGCAGTCCGAGTACCGCCGCGTGCTCAACCCGTTCCTCTCTCCTGCCGCGGTCATGCAGTGGGAGCCGCTGATCGCCGACTTCACCCGGGCCTGCATCGACGACGTCATCGAGACCGGCCGCCTCGACTTCGTCGACGACTTCGCCAACATCGTGCCCGCAATCCTCACCATGGCGATGCTCGGTCTGCCGCTCGGCGACTGGGAGATCTACTGCGAGCCGGCGCACATGCAGGTGTACACGCCGCCCAACAGCCCGAACTTCGACCGCATGCTCGAGTCGACCTTCCGCATGGTCGAGCGGCTGGCCGAGTACGTGCAGATCCGCAAGTCCGAACCCCGCCCGGGCATGATCACGGCGCTGCTCAACGCCGAGGTGATGGGCGAGTTCCTCCCCGACGAGGGCATCATCGGCACCGTCAGCCTGCTCATCGGCGGCGGGTTCGACACCACCACGTCGCTCCTCGCGGGGGCGCTCGACTGGCTCGACACGCGCGTCGGCGAGCGCGTGCGGCTGGTCGACGACACCGGCTACATGAACACCGCGACCGAGGAATTCCTCCGGCACTTCACCCCCGCGCAGGGCGGGGGGCGCACCATCACGCAGGACTGCGAGGTCTTGGGTTACACGTTCTCCGAAGGCGACCGCATGTTCCTGTCGTACGCCATGTGCAATCACGATCCGTCCGCGTTCCCCGACCCGGACGAGATCGTGCTCGACCGGTTCCCGAACCCGCACGCCGCGTTCGGGCTCGGAGTGCACCGCTGCATCGGCTCGAACCTCGCCCGGCTCGACTTCAAGCACATGCTGCGCGAGGCGCTCCGGCGCATGCCCGACTACCGCATCGACCAGAGCGGCAAGGAGCAGTACGAGTCGATCGGCGTGATCAACGGCTTCAAGCACCTGCCGGCGACGTTCACACCCGGCGACCGCGAGGGCCCGCCGCTCGCCGAGGTGCTCGAGTCATGGCAGGCGAAGCTCGACGCCGAACCGGCCCCCGAGAACCTCCGAGGAGCCTGATCGTGCGCGTCGTCGTCGACCCCGAACTCTGCCAGGGCCACACGCTCTGCAACATGGCCGCACCGGAGATCTTCCACCTCCGCGAGGAGGACGGTCACGCGTACGTCGTCGTCGACGTGCTGACGCCGGACCAGGAGCCCCTCGCCCGCAAAGCCGAGCTCGGCTGCCCCGAACGCGCCATCACCGTCGAAGACTGACCCCGCCCCCACCCCACCCCACCCCATTCCACCCCACCCCAACCGGCGTCAAAGTCCGACAACTATTCGCTCACTTTGACGCCGGTTCGTGAGGTCGTGGGGGGTCGGGGTCGGGTCAGAGGGGGTCGCCCATGCGGGCGAAGCACTGCTCGACGTTGGCGCCCATGAACGACGCGCGCAGGTCGGCCGCGAGGTCGTCGAGCGCGGGGCGGTAGAGGTTGATCGGGTCGGCGTTGCCCTCCTGGTGCGGGTAGTCCGACGACCACACCACGGTCTCGGGGAGCTCGGCGAGCACGTCGAGCGCGTCGACGTCGCCGAAGCCGGGGAGCGGGGTGACGCGCACGCCACGGCGCAGCATGTCGCCGCCGGAGACCTCCCACGGCCAGTCCCCCAACGCGGGCGACGACACCGACTGGCGCTCGAGCATCTGCAGGAACGGCGGCACCCAGCCCACGCGCATCTCCTCCAGCATCACCGTGAGCGTGGGGTGACGCGCGAAGACGCCGCCGTAGAGCAGGGCCGACAGCAGATTCTGCGCCGCGTGGGTGCGCTGCGTGTTGGCGAGACGGGTCAGGCCGGCGACACCGGCACCGTCGGGCAGGTTCCAGCCGATGTCGGCCCACCCGGTGAAGTCCGACGCGGTGTTACCCACGTGGATCACCGCCACCATCCCGAGGCGGGTCGCGGCCGACCACACGCGGTCCCACGAGGGGTGCCCGGGTGACACGCCGCCCGACGGCCGTCCGTTGTCGGTGGTGAGGAAGAACGCGCGTGCGCCGCGCGCACGGGCGCGCCCCAGCTCCTCCGCCGCGACACCGAGGTCGGTGAAGTCGACGATGGCGACGGGATGCAGCCGCGCCGACTCCGACGACAGCTGCTCACCGAGGAAGTCGTTGCACCGGCGCACGGCCGCGGGCCGTTCCGCGCCGATGAACTCGAGCTGCTGCCAGTAACCGCCCGGGTTCACCAGGCAGTGGTCGATGCCGATGCGGTCCATCCACGCGACCCGTTCCGCGGGCGACGAGTCGTGCAGCGGATGGAGGATGATCGGGCCGCCGCGGTCCTGCGCCATCCTCACCAGGTTCGGGAGCAGCTCCATCGCGGTCGGCCGGTCGGCGTCGGGGACGGCGCGCAGCAGGTCGCCCGCGATCCCGAACGCCAGCATGTCGAGGCTGCCGGGCAGCTGGTCCCGCCAGGGTGCGAGCGGGAACTCGTCGCTGGCGTAGCTCGTCGCCTCCCAGTGGGTGTCCACGTCGACGATCATGTCGTCCCCCTTCCGTCGAAGAACTCTTGCACCTGCGCGATGACGAAGTCGAGCGTGTCGTCGTCGAGCGCGTGGCTCAGTGGCAGCAGCACGCCGCGTTCCATCACCGCGTCGGCGTGCGGGAGTCCGTCGGGCGGCACGCGGACCTCGACGCCGCCGAGCATGGGCTGACGGGTCACGTTGCCGGTCCAGACGGTGCGGGTGTCGATGCCGCGGGCATCGAGGAACGCCTGGAGGTCGGCGCGCTCAAAGCCCGCGTCGGGCTGGATCATCAACGGATAGCCCAGCCACACGGTTTCGAGCTCGGCGAGCTGCACCGGGAGCGCGACCCGGTCGAGATGCTCGCGGAAGAAGTCGGTGTAGCGGGTGAAGTTGCGGCGACGCCGGGCCAGGTTCCCGGGCAGCTTCTCCAACTGCACGAGCCCGAACGCCGCGCCCAACTCCGACGGCTCGAAGTTCCACCCCAGCTCGTCGAAGATGAACTGGTTGTCGTAGTGGATCCCGTCGAGCGGTTCCCAGAAGTCGTGCTCGCGCCGCTTGGAGCCGAAGTAGTGGAGCTCGGACCGCCGGCCCCAGCGGCGCAGCATCACGGCGCGGTCGCGCAGGTCGTCGCGATCGGTCATCACCATCCCGCCGTTGCCCGCGCAGGTGATCACGTGCGAATTGGCGAAGCTGGTGACGCTGATGGTCGAGCGGGCACCGGTCGGCTCGCCCCGCAGGGTCGCCCCCAGCGTGTCGCACGAATCTTCGATGACCGGGAGGTCGTGGCGGTGCGCGAGCTCGCGCACCCGGTCCCAGTCGGGCGCGTTGCCGATGAGGTTGGGGAACAACAGCGCACCGGTGCGCGGCGTGATCATCTCCTCGATGCGGTCGACGTCGACGCAGTAGGTCAGCGGCTCGCAGTCGACGAACGCGGGCACCCAACCGCCGCGCACGATGGGGGCGACGTCGGTCGAGAAGGTGAGCGCGCAGGTGACGATCTCGGCCCCGGGCTCGAGGTCGAGGAGCTCGAGCGCGAGGTACAGGGCCGACGAGCCCGAGTTGCACATGATGCCGTGCGCCTTGGCGTAGAGCGGGGCGATCGCCCGCTCCATCCTGACCACGCGCCGCCCCGGCCACAGTCCCTGGGGGCCGGAGCGCAACACCTCGACGACGGCCTCGACCTCGCGTTCGTCGTGCACGCTGGCGGAGTAGAAGACGCGATCCTCCATCAGGCCATCCATCTCCCGCCGTTGACGTCGAGCGTCTGGCCGGTGATCGAGCGGGCGCGCTCCGACGCCAGGAACACGACGGCATCCGCGACGTCGGCGGGCGCGGGGAGGCGCCGGAGCGCGGTGTCGGCCGCCATCTCCCCCTGCACCGCTTCGGGCGTGGTGCCCCGGCGTTCGGCCATGCGGGCGAACATGGTCTCGGTGTTCGGTCCGGGGACGAAGCCGGGCACGACGACGTTGACCCGGATCCCGTCGACGCCCACCTCGCGGGCCAGCGTCTGGGCGGCGATCGTGAGCGCGCCCTTGGTCGCCGCGTACGCGCCCTGCCCGGCGTTGATCGCCCGCACCGCCAGCGTCGACACCACGACGATGGCTCCGCCGCCGGCTGCCCGCAGGTGGGGCACGGCGGCGCGCATCAGCTCGAGTGGCCCGAGCACGTTGACCTGCCACGACTGCTGCCAGTCGGCAAGGTCGGACTTCATGATGGTGTGGTTCGGCGTGCCCTTCGCCGCGCTGCTCACGACGACGTCGACGCGCCCCAGCTCCTCGACCGTGCGCTCCACCAGGGCCCGGCACCGGGCGACGTCGCCGGTGTCGGTCGGCACCGCCAGCGCGCGTGCGCCGAGCGACTCCAGCTCCGCCACGACGTCGGCGAGGTACCCGGCAGCGACGCGCCGCGACGGCGACGTCGCACCCGTCGCGCGCCAGCGCGAGCCGCGGTCGATCGCCCGATCCCCGGACCGACCCCGGTCACGATCGCCACCCGGCGCGCCGCGGTCATGGACGCGCCGCGCTGAAGTCGTCCGCCATCCGGGCGAGCAGACGCGCCAGGTCCGAGAGGTCGTGAGCCCGCCACCCGGCCAGTGCCTCGGCCGTGGACTCCACCGACGCCGCCCGCAAGCGCCGGTAGGCGTCGCGGCCCTTCGGCGTGATCGACACGAGCACGGCACGCCCGTCGGAACCGTCGGCCCGGCGGGCCACGTAGCCGGCGACCTCGAGCGCGCGGAGCTCCCGGCTCACGAGGGTGCCGACCATCCCGGCCCGGCGGGCGATCGCCGACACCCGTTGCGGGCCCCCGCGGTCGAGCACGCCGAGCACCCCCATCCCGGGAGCCGACACCTCGACACCGGCCCGGGCCGCCCGCCGACGGGCGGCGGTGACGCTGGAGCCGACACGCCCGATCCGACCCATCGACCGTTCGATCTGCTCGAGTGCCTCGGCCCGCCGCACGCCGCGGATCGTAGCCCAGCCCTTGCGGTCACCGAACGGAGATCCATAACATTGTTCGGTATCTGGCTCGAGGAGAGGGGACCGACATGGGACGGCTCGACAACCGCGTCGCGGTGATCACGGGTGCCGGCGACGGCATCGGCGCCGGCATGGCCCGGAGGTTCGCGGAGGAGGGCGCACGCGTCGTCGTCGCGGAGATGAACGAGGAGCGGGGCCGCGCCACAGCGGACGAGATCGCGGCGTCCACCGGTGCCGAGACGCTCTTCGTCCCCACCGACGTCCGCCGTAAGGAGGACAACCAGGCGATGATCGCTGCCGCGGTCGACGCCTGGGGCACCGTCGACATCCTCGTGAACAACGCGTGGGGCGGCGGCAAGATCAGCAGGGTCGAGCTCAAGACCGACGAGCTCATCGACCACGGCCTCGCGGTCGGGTTCCGCGGACCCCTGTGGGCGATGCAGACCGCGTTCCCGATCATGAAGGCGCAGGGCTACGGGCGCGTCGTGAACCTCTGCTCGCTCAACGGCGTGAACGCGCACATGGGCACGGTCGAGTACAACTCGGCCAAGGAGGCGTTGCGCGCGGCGACGCGCACCGCGGCGCGCGAATGGGCCGGCACCGGCGTCGTGTGCAACGTGATCTGCCCGGCTGCCAAGTCGGCGTCGTTCCGAGAGGTGATGGCCGAGCACCCCGAGCTGGTGGCGGCGGCCGACGCCAGCAACCCGATGGGCTACATCGGTGACCCCTACGACGACATCTCGCCGGTGGCGCTGTTCCTCGCCAGCGAGGACTGCCGGTACCTCACCGGCAACACCCTCTTCGTCGACGGCGGCAGCCACATCAACGGCTCGTCGTGGGCGCCCGACCTGCCCGACGAGCCGTAGCCGCGGGTGCGGGCGTTCACGGCCGGTCACCGCTCGCCGAACAGCACGCGCACCGCGTCGTCGAGAATCGTCCGGACCGCTCGTGCGTCACGGTACCCCTTCATCCACTCGAGGATCGCGCTGTTCATCACGTGACCCAGCGTCTCGATCACCGCGAGGCGATCGGGGATCTCGTCGTCGCCCACCGCGGTGTCGATCATCGACAGGTAGGCACCGCGGACGGAGATGCGGCTGTCGGTCACCTCGGGGGACAGCGCGTAGAAGGCGCGCATCATCGTGAGCGTCCGGACGCGGTCGCGCTCCAGCGCGGCCACGTAGTCGCCGAGCACGTGCCGCACCCGCGCCGCCACGGTCTTCCCGGCCGGCGCCCGACGGGCGAGCCGATCCCGGAAGCGGGCCATGCGGTCGGCGTGGGCCTCGGCGATCAGCTGATCCTTCGAGCCGCCGAGGTGGTAGATCGTGGCCAACGACATGTGGGTCATGGTCGCCAGCTCCCGCATCGTCACCGCGTCGTATCCCTCGGCCGCCAGCTCGCGGGTCGCGGCGAGCAGCCGGACGTACCGGGGGTCGGACGGGCGATCGTCGACCTCGACGGTGGCCTGGGATCCCGTGACCGTTCGCGGGGCGCCCTCGATCACTTCATCATCCCCCCGGAGACCGAGAGGTCGTCGCCGGTGACGAACGACGACGCGTCGCTCACGAGGTAGCAGACCGGCCCCACGATCTCGTCGGGGTCGGCGATGCGCTTCATGAACGTGCCGCCCGCCACGAGATCGAGGAACCCGGGCGCGGTCTTGGCGCCGCCTTCCATCATCTCGCTCATGAACGGGCCGGGGGACAGCATGTTCACCCGCACGTTCCACTTGGCCCAGTCCATGGCCATGCTCTTGGTGACGTTGAGCAGCGCGGCCTTCGAGGCCCCGTACGCGCAGATGTTGCCGCCTCCCGAGTAGGCGGCCATGGTGCCGATGTTCACGATGCTGCCGCCGCCCTGGTCGCGCATGATCGGGAACACGCACTGGCTGGCGCGTAGCGGCCCCTCGACGTTCACCGCGAAGACCTTGCGCCAGTACTCGAGCGTCATGTCGGCGGGGCCGATGCGAGCCGGATTGATGCCGGCGTTGTTCACCAACGCGTCGATGCGGCCGAAGCGCTCGTGCACCTGCTCGACGAACGCCGGGATCGCGTCCCACTCCCCCATGTGGCAGGCGAGGGGGAACACGTCGGCGCCCGACGCCGCCTCGACCTCGCGGGCGACGGCTTCGCAGAGCTTTTGCCTGCGGCTGCTCACCACCACCGACGCGCCGGCGCGGGCGAGGCCTTCGACCATCGCCCGCCCGATGCCCTTGGTCGAGCCGGTGACGATCGCCACCTTGCCGCCGAGGTCGAACAGATCCGCGGTGGGCCGCACGGCTTCCCCCTCATCGTCGTTGTAGTAACGCGAGACTCTAGCGACGCGGCGCCAGCGTCCGCGGGCCGACCTGACAGACCGGTCCGTGACGTGCGAGCTTGGTCCGTTCCGGGTCCGAGGGGGAGAGCACATGACCGAGACGTGTCGAGCCGCGGTGTTCCTCGGGAACAGCACGTACGAGGTGCGGGAGTTCCCGGTGCCCGATCCCCCGCCCGGCGGCGCCGTGCTGCAGGTCGAGGCGGTCGGCCTGTGCGGCAGCGACGTCGCCCAGTTCGAGGGCATCGAGATCGTGCCCGGCGCCTGCGCGTTCCCGGTGGTGCCCGGCCACGAGACGGTCGGCCGGGTCGTGAAGCTGGCCCCCGGCGCCGACCTCGGCGTGGCCGAAGGCGATCGGGTGGCGGTGAACGAGATCCTGCTCGCCCCCGGCGCGCCTCTGCGCCTCTACGGCTACTCCGACATGACCGGCGCCGGCGAGGTCGGGCTCTGGGGCGGCTACGGCGAGTACATGGAGATCTTCCCCGGCACCACCCTGCACCGGATGTCGAGCACGCCGCCGGCCGAGCACCTCACACTGTTCGAGCCCCTCGCCAGCGCGGTCAACTGGGTCGACATCGTGGGGGTGCGCGAAGGCGAGACCGTCGTCGTGCAGGGCCCGGGCCACCAGGGCCTGGCGGTGCTCGAGGCGGTGCTGGCCCGCAAGCCGCGCCAGGTCGTGGTGACCGGCACGTCCGACGACGGCCTCCGCCTCGACGCGGCGAAGGCGATCGGGGCGTCGGCGGTCGTCATGGTCGACGTCGACGACGCGCGCACCGTCGTGCACGACCTCACGCGCGGTCTGGGCGCGGACGTGGTGTTCGACGTGGCGACCGCGACCCAGACCGTGCCCCAGGCGGTCGACCTGGCCCGCAGCGGCGGCCGCATCCTGCTCGCGGGACTGAAGCACTTCGCCGAGATCCCCGGATTCGTCACCGACCACATCGTGCTGAAGAGCCTCCAGCTCCACGGCGGCGCGGGCTTCACGCCCCAGTCCATGGCCGACGCGGTCGCGTTGATCGAGTCCGGCGCGGTGCGCACCGACCTCGTCGCCGGCGAGGTGTTCGACCTCGACGGGATCGACGAGGCGATGGCGCTGCTCACCCGCCGCGATCCGGGACACGACGCGGTACGGGTCGGGCTGCGCCACGCGCACGGCGCCGGGTGACGGCGCCCTTCGGGCACCGCCTCGACGGCTACCTCTGATCACCACCCCACTTGCTCACCGCCACGTCCGGCGACCATGAACCACCGGGAACGCCCATGCTGCTCACCATCGCCGAACGACGCGCCGCCGGTCGAGCCCTCCGCGAGGCCGTGCCCCACCACGCCCATGCGGACCCTGGGCCGCCCCCCGACTCGCGCGATCCGATCGAATTCCTCGAACAGCAGGCCGAGTCGCGCCGAAGCGACCTCATCGCCGTGCGCCACGGCCGCATGGCCGACAACCCCTTCGGCTTCCTGCGCGGCGCGGCGATGGGCATGGCCTATGACCTCTCGCCCACGCCCGTCACCGGCCTGCGCGTGCAGGCGTGCGGCGACGCGCACATCCGCAACTTCGGGAAGTTCGCCACGCCCGAGCGCAATGTGATCTTCTCCATCAACGACTTCGACGAGACGCTTCCCGCCCCGTGGGAGTGGGACGTGAAGCGCCTCGGCGCGAGCCTCTACCTCGTGGCCGAGCAGCACGGCTTCTCGCGCGCCAAGTGCGACGAGTCGGTGCTCACCACGGTACGGTCCTACCGCGAACGTCTGACGTGGTACGCGGGGATGCGAACCCTCGACCTGTGGTACGACCACACCACCATCGATGACGTGATCAAGCACTTCCCCAAGAAGGACCGCCCGCGCGTGCAGCGCGACGTCGACAAGGCCACTCGCAAGGACCATCGGCGCGCGGTGGCGCGTTACGCGAACACCGACGGCGGCCACGCGGTCTTCGTGGAGAACCCTCCGCTCGTGGTCCACCTCGACAACACCGGCCATGACCTCGAAGAGGTCGACCACATGCTCGACGACTACCGCGCCACGTTGAGCGACGACCGCCGGCTCCTCCTCGACCGGTACCGCGTCGTCGACGTCGCGCACCGCGTCGGAGGGGTCGGGAGCGTCGGAACGCGGTGCTGGATTGCGCTCATGGAGGCCTCCGACCACCCCAAGGGCGATCGCATCATCCTCCAGGTGAAGGAAGCGCAGGCGTCGGTGCTCGAACCGTACGCCGGCCCCTCCGAGCTCGGCCACCACGGGCGGCGCGTCGTCGCGGGCCAGCGACTCTCGCAGGGCGCCACGGACATCTTCCTCGGATGGTGCGAGGCTCCGAACACCGGGCGCCAGTACTACGTGCGCCAGCTGTGGGACTTCAAGGGCCGTTCCGACCTCAACGCCATGAACCACCGCAACCTCACCTACCACGGCGCGCTGTGCGGCTGGGCGCTCGCCCGGGCGCACGCACGCACCGGCGACGCGGTGCAGATCGCCGCCTACCTCGGGGAGCCGCGACACCTTCGACCGCGCGGTCACCGCGTACTCGGCTGCGTACGCGACAACGACGGTGCTGGACCACGCCGCCCTCGTCCAGGCGGTCGCGGAGGGCCGCCTCGAGGCCCGGTCGGGGATCTGAGCCGCGGTGGCGCGGCGGGCAACGGCGAGCGGACACGCGGGCACCGCACCCGCAGGCGACCGGAGGGCAAGGAGCGCGGGAAGCTCACCGCCGGCGCTCACCGCACCGGGAGGTAGGGCGCACCCTGGAGGTCGTCGGCCAGCCGCACGAGGAGACGCCCGAGCTGGGCCTGCTCCGCACCCGTCCAGCCCGCGAGTGCCCGCTGCAGATGATCGGCGCGCACCGCCTCCACCTTGGCCACCAACGACTGCCCCCGCTTCGTGGCGACGACGAGCACCACGCTCCCCCGCCCCGCACCGTCGCGGCGCACGTAGCCGTCGGCCTCGAGCCGGTTCAGCTGGCGGCTGACGGCTCCGCCGTCGAGGCGGGCCAGGCGGGCGACCTCGCCGATCGGCCGCGCCGCGCCGTCGGCCAGGACGGCCAGGACGTCGACGCCCTGCTGGGTGACGTCGGCGCCGGCGGCGCCGACCATGCTGGCGAAGATCCGGCGGCTGCCGAGCAACCGCTGCATGCGCCCGAGCCCCGCCCGCAGCGTCGGATCGACGACCGGCTCCCGTTCTGTTGACTGAGTCATGACTCAGATGGTAGCCTGGATCGCATGACGAGCACGCTGACCCCACCCGCGACCGGCCGCACGACGACGGATCGGTACACCATCATCTCCTCGGACTGCCACGCCGGCGCCAACCACGCCACCTACCGCGAGTACCTCACCAAGGAGTGGCAGGAGGAATTCGACGCCTGGCGCGGCAAGTACTCGAACCCCTTCCGCGACCTTCAGGACGACGGGCGCAGCCGCAACTGGGACGACGAGCGCCGCGTCGCCGACCTGCACGCCGACGGGATCGTCGCCGAGGTCACGTTCCCCAACACGGTGCCGCCGTTCTTCCCCACCGGCGCGGTGATCGCGGCCGCGCCGACGCCCGACAACTACGAGCGCCGCCTCGTCGGCATCCGTGCCCACAACCGCTGGCTGGTCGACTTCTGCAACGAGCGTCCGGGCCAGCGGGCCGGGCTCGCGCAGATCTTCCTCAACGACGTCGACGACGCGGTTGCGGACATCCACTGGGCGAAGGAGCACGGCCTCCACAGCATCCTGCTGCCGGCAGTCGCGCCGAACTCCCACCTCGCCCCGCTCTACGCGCCGGAGTACGACCCGGTCTGGCGGGCCTGCGAGGAGACCGGGCTCCCCGTCACCGCGCACTCGGGCGGGACCGGCATGCCGAACTTCGGCAAGTACCCGATCGCCAACCTGGTGTTCGTGCTCGAGTCGTCGTTCTACTCCAACCGCTCGCTGTGGCATCTCCTCATGTCGGGTGTCTTCGAGCGCTTCCCGACGATGAAGTTCGCCATGACCGAACAGGGCAGCGCGTGGGTCCCGGACCTCCTCGAGCGGCTCGACAACCTGCACGCGCAGATGGTGCGCGACGGCCGTATCGGCGAGCTCGGCCTCGAGGCCGACGTGATCCTGCCGCTCAAGCCGTCGGAGTACTTCAAGCGCCAGGTGTACATCGGCGCCAGCTTCCCGAGCCCGTCCGACGCCGCCGTCTTCCACGAGATCGGCCTCGACCACGTGATGTGGGGGAGCGACTACCCCCACCACGAGGCGTGCTGGCCCTACAGCCGGGAATCGTTGCGGCGCACGTTCTCGGGCTGGAACGAGGCCGACCTGCGCCAGGTGCTCGCGGGCACCGCGGCTTCGGTCTACGGCTTCGACCTCGACCTCCTGGCGCCCATCGCCGCGGCGGTCGGGCCGAGCGTCGCCGAGCTGGCCACGCCCCTCGACGAGATCCCGCCCGACGCGACCAGCCCGTCGTTCCACCGCGCCTGAAGCCGGGCACCGGGGCCGCCTTGGGGCAGGACACCACACCGGCGGTAGCGTCGGGCCATGCTGTACATCAACGGGCAATGGCGGGACGCCGCGTCGGGTGCGACCTTCGAGTCGGTGAACCCGGCGACCGGCGAGGTGATCGGCAGCGCGGCCGACGCCGGGGTGGCCGACGTGCAGGCCGCCATCGAGGCCGCCGCCGCCGCGTTCGACGGTTGGTCGACGCGCACGGCGTACGAACGCTCGGCGTTCCTGTACCAGGCTCACCAGCTCATGCTCGAGCGGCGCGAGGCGCTGGCCAAGCTCATGACCGAGGAGCAGGGCAAGCCGATCCGCATGGCCCGCAACGAGGTGGGCTACGCCGCCGACTTCCTGCTCTGGTTCGCCGAGGAGGCCAAGCGGGTCTACGGCGAGACCATCCCGTCGGCCCGGGCCGACCAGCGCTTCCTCGTGCTGCGCCAGCCCGTCGGCGTGGTCGGTGCGATCACGCCGTGGAACTACCCGGTGTCGATGCTCACGCGGAAGATCTCGCCCGCGCTCGCAGCCGGCTGCACGATCGTGCTCAAGCCGGCGGAGCAGACCCCGTTGCTCGCGGTGGAGACGTTCAAGATCTTCGAGGAGATCGGTCTCCCCGAAGGCGTCGTGAACCTCGTCACCACGTCGGACCCCGAAGCGGTCGGCGGCGAGCTGGTGACGCACCCGCTCGTGCGCAAGATCACGTTCACGGGCTCCACCGAGGTGGGCAAGCTCATCGCCCAGCAGGCGGCGGCAGGCGTGAAGCGCGTGAGCATGGAGCTCGGCGGGCACGCGCCGTTCGTCGTGTTCGACGACGCCGACCCGGTGCACGCGGCGAAGGGCGCGGCCGCGGTGAAGTTCCTCAACACCGGCCAAGCGTGCATCTGCCCGAACCGCATGCTCGTGCAGCGGGGCATCGCCGAGGAGTTCGTGGCGACCATGGAGGAACGCTTCGACCGTCTCAAGGCGGGCAGCGGCTTCACCGACGGCGTCACCGTCGGGCCGCTGATCGACACCGCCGCGCTGGCGAAGATGGAACGGCAGGTGGCGGACGCGCTCGACAAGGGGGCGCGCCTGGTCACGGGGGGCGAGCGGCTCACCTCCGACGGCCTCGACGCAGGGTGCTTCTACGCCCCGACCCTCCTCGCCGAGGTCACCCCCGACATGCTCATCTACCGCGAGGAGACCTTCGGGCCCGTCGCACCGGTGATCGTCTTCGACGACGACGACGACGCGATCACGATGGCCAACGACACCGACTACGGCCTCGCGTCGTACGTGTACACGAAGTCGTTGACCCGCGCCTTCCGTGCGATGGAACGCCTGAAGTTCGGCATGGTCGGCGTGAACGACATCAACCCGACGTCGGCCGCCGCGCCGTTCGGTGGCGTGAAGCAGAGCGGCCTCGGCGTCGAGGGCGCGCGCGAGGGCATCAACGAGTACCTCGACACCAAGCTCGTCGGCCTCGCGATCTGACCGGCCCGGCAGATGGCACGGGTCGTCGTCGTCACCGGCGCCACGCGCGGGATCGGCCGGGGCGTCGCCGACGCGTTCGCCCGCCGGGGCGACGCTCTGGTGATCGCCGCCCGCAGCACCGACGCCAACCCGAACCCGGTCGGGCTCCCCGGCACCCTCGAAGGCGTCGCCGCCGAGCTTCGGGCCGCGGGGAGCGAGGTGCTCACGGTCACCGCCGACCTCACGAGGTCCGACGACGCCCGGCGGGTGGTCGACGCCACCCTCGACGCGTACGGGGTGCCCGACGTGCTGGTCAACAACGCGGCGGCGACCTTCATCGGTCCGTTCCTCGACGTCCCCGTGTCACGGTGGAAGACCGCGCTCGACCTCAACGTGCTCGCGCCGGTCACCCTCATCCAGGGTTTCCTGCCTGGCATGCTCCAACGTGGGGAGGGCCGCGTCATCAACATCACGTCGGCCGCCGCCCGTACCCACGAGCTCCCGGCCGGTGGTGTCCCTCAGCTCTGCTACGGGGCGAGCAAGGCCGCCCTGGACTCGTTGACGTACGGGCTGGCGCGCGACTTCGCCGGGCTGGGCGTCAGCTTCAACCTGCTCGCGCCGGTCGTGCTCACCGAATCGGTCGAATACCACCTCACGGGCGAGCGGTTCGACGACCTGAAGCGGCGCATGGCGGGGATGGACCCCTACGGCGAGGCCGTGGCGCGCGTCGCCGACCAACCGGTGGAGTTCACCGCCCGGTACCTCGAGAACCACGATCTGGTCCGGCTCGGGTTCCTCGACGAGGCACCATGAGCCTGGTCACGGTGCGGAGCGCGGGCACCGGCGTCGCCGTCGTCGAGATGGACGACGCGGCCCGCTACAACGCGCTGACCAGTGCCATGGTCTCCGATCTCGCGGAGGCGTTCGTGGCCGTCCGCGACGACCGATCGTTGCGCGCCGTCGTGCTCACCGGCGCCGGCAAGGGCTTCTGCTCCGGGGCCAACATGGGCGGGGGCGACGAGCTCCCCGAGCGCGCGCGCGACCGCGGCCCGGTCGGGCGGGTGCAGATGTCACAGGAGCACATCGCCGAGCTGGTCCTCGCCGTCCGCGAGCTCCCCCAGCCGGTGATCGCGGCGGTGCACGGCGCCGCCATCGGCGGCGGGCTCGCGCTGGCGCTGGCGTGTGACCTGCGCGTCGCGAGTGACGACGCGCGGTTCGCCGCGCACTTCATCCGCGTCGGCCTGTCGTCCTGCGACGTGGGGACGAGCTACCTGCTGCCGCGCATCGTCGGGCCGACCATCGCCGCCGAGCTCATGCTGACCGGGCGGCGGTTCGCGGCCGACGAAGGCGCCCGCATCGGGTTCCTCAACCGGGTGGTGGCGCGTGACGACCTGCTCGCCGTCGCGGTCGAGCTCGGCGAGCTCATCGCCGCCAACAGCGAGTACGGCGTGTACATGACCAAGATCGGCCTGTGGACCAACCTCGACGCGCCGAGCCTCCGCTGGGCGATGGAGTTGGAGAACCGGACCCAGGTGCTGGGCACGTTCACCGGCAACATGACCGAAGCCGGGCGCGCGTTCGTGGAGAAGCGCGACCCGGTCTGGAAGCCGATGTGACCGGAAGCATGCCGCGATGAGCAGTGACGACCGTGCCCACAACCTCGACGTGGTCGACCGGTTCTTCACCGGGCCGCGCGACCTCGACCGCCTCTCGCTGATGAGCGACGACTGCGAGTGGTTCAACGGCATCGGGAAGTTCCCCGCCGCCCCCGGCCAGACCGTGTTCCGAGGCAAGGACGAGATCGGCCGGATCATCCTCGGCCGGGCGCCCTCTCCCCCACCGCCGAGCGGGCGCCCGATCGACCGTTACGACCTCGCCACCGCCCGCTTCCACGACGTCGAGACCGTCGCCGACGGTCCGTACGTCTTCCGCCAGCACGGCTACACGGCCACCACCGTCGGCGGGCGCGACTACGCGAACGTCTACGGGTTCCTGTTCCGGTTCGACGCCGACGGCCTCATCGACCGCGTCTGGGAGCACTGGGGCACCCTCGCCGCCTACGAGCAGCTGTTCCAGTACGACCTCGTCGTCCACGACCCCGACGAGTTGCTGATGACGACGCCGTCGGTGCGCCTGCGGCTCGACCTGGAGCGCCCGGTCGAGCGCGCGGTGATCGAGCAGTGCCTCGACGTCGCGGTGCACGCGCCCAACGGCTCGAACACGCAGCCGTACCGGTTCCTCTGCATCGACGACGCCGACCGCAGGGCCACCATCGCCGACATCTACCGCGCCGCGATGGAGGAGTTCGTCAACCGGCCCCGCACCGATGCCCCCGAGGACACCGTCGGCCGCGGCACCGAGCAGCAGCAGCGCATCGCCCGGAGCGTGTTCCATCTCCGCGACCACCTGCACGAGGTGCCGGTGTTGTGCGTGCCGATCGTCGCCGGCCGCACCGACGGTCAGGGCGCCGGCGCGCAGGCCGAACGCACCTCGGTGTTCTGGCAGTCGAGCCGCTGGGGCTCGGTGGTATCCGACACTGTGGTCGTTCATGCTCGCCCTGCGCTCGCGGGGGCTCGGCTCCGCGTGGACGACCCTCACCCTGCTCAAGGAGCGGGAGGTGGCCGACCTGCTCGGCATCCCGTTCGACCAGTGGATGCAGGTCGGGCTGTTCCCCATCGCTCACACGGCGGGCACCGACTTCGCGGTGACGCCGCGCGAACCCGCCGCGCAGTTCCTGCGCTGGAACGCCTACAGGTTGTAGATCCGCGCCGCGTTGCCGCCGACCATCAGGCGCATCTCGTCGACGGGCACGTCGTCGAAGTGCGTGTGGATCACCTGCTGCGACTCGGGCCACGTGCAGTCGGGGTGCGGGTAGTCCGTCGCCCAGCAGAGGTTCTCGACACCGATGTCGTAGCGGTTCTTGATCCCGAACTCGTCCTCTTCGAACGTCGCGAACATGTTGTGGCGCCAGTAGTGGCTCGGCAGCTCGGGGAGGTTCATCCCGAGCTGCTCCCAGCCGTGACGGTGGGCCATGCGGTCGAGGCGGGTGATGAAGTACGGCAGCCACCCGAGGCCGGCCTCGACGAACCCGACCTGCAGACGGGGGTGGCGTACGAACACGCCGGGCAGCAGCCAACTCGCCATCGCCTCCGCCATGTACATCGACGGCAGCGACTGGAAGATGCCCTTGGCCGGGGTCGGGTCGCGGTCCATGACCTCGAACAGGTACTCGTTGGCGCCGGTGTGCTGGCTGATCGGAATCCCGAGATCTTCGATCGCCGACCACAACGGGTCGTAGATCTCGTCCCAGTACGGCGCGAGGTCGACGTCGGACGGGTAGAGCGGCAGCTGCACCGCGCGCGCCCCCTCGTTGGCGATGCGTTGCACCTCTTTCAACGCGCACTCGACGTCGTGCAGCGGGAGGATGTAGACGGGGACGAGACGATCCGGGTCCACCGAGGCGAACTCGATGGCGGCGTCGTTGGTCGCCTGGAACGCAGCGAGGCACGCGTCGGCGTCGAGCACGTAGAGCTCGGCACCACCCGTCGCGCTCGTGTAGAGCACCTCGGCGTCGACCTGGTCGATGTCCATGTCGGCGAGGCGCGCGTGCGGGTCGTAGGCCCCGGGGCGTCCGGCGGCCTCCCACGGCTTCTCGGTAGGGAGGCCGACGGTAGCCGCCGCCTCACCAACTTTGTTCTTCAACTGCTTCTGGGGCTTGCCCTCGAGGATGCGGTTGTACATCGCCATGAGCGCGCCCTGGTACGCGTCGTGGTGCTGGCGAGGCAGGTGGCCCAGGATCTTCTCGGGCTTCAGCTCGAGGTGAGAGTCGGCGGAGATGATGCGTTCGGTCATGGGAGGACTCCTGGTTTCAGGCTTGCCCGGTCATCATGCGGAACACGTCCTCGTCGGACGACGCGCGCCACATCTCGATCATCCCGACCGACATCGGCTCGCAGCCGTAGCGCATCGGGCCGTCGTCGTCGAGGATCGCGTCGCGGATCGCCGCGGCCGCGGCCGGCGCCGGCGAGAACTGGTCGCTGACCTGGAGCCGGCCCTCGTAGGCCGCCTCCGCCATCGCGCGGTAGTCGTCGTACGCGGCGGCCTCGGCGAGGCGCTCCGAGGCGTACCACATGTCGCTCTCGACCGGACCGGGCATGATCTCGACGACCCGGATGCCGAACGGTGCGAGCTCGGCCCGCAACGTGTCGTTCAAGGCGCTCACCGCCGACTTCGACGCGCGGTACACGGCGTAGAAGGGCATGGGCGCGATGAGCGACGACGACGTGATGTTGCAGATCACACCACCACCGTTAGCTCGCAACCGCGGGATCGCGCGTCTGGTGACCTCGACCAGGCCGAACACGTTGGTCTCGAACACGTCCCGCCACTGCTCCATCGGCGTGTGCTCGACGGGGAGGTAGTCACGCTCGATGCCCGCGTTGTTCACCAGGACGCGCAGCTCGCCCGGCAGGTCGATGCCCGCGGGATCGGTCACGTCGAGGCGTTGCACGGTGACGGATCCGGTGGTCTCCCCCACCTCGTCGACCAGACCCTTGCCCGCCGCGGGGTCGCGCATGGTGGCGATCACGTCGAAGCCGGCCTGCGCGAGGTCGACGGCGATGGCCCGGCCGATCCCGCGGCTGGCACCGGTCACGACAGCGGTTCCCCGAGGTTCCATCGCGGGAGTGTGGAAGCTGTCGCCGGCGTCGTCAAATCCGATACGTTGCCGCGATGACCCAGCCCGTGAAGTTCGGCGTCCTCTCGCTGTCCGCGAGCTCCGAGACCGGCGACGACTCGGACTACCTGCGGTGGCACCAGCTCGACCACATGCCGCAGCAGTGGGAGATCCCCGGGATGGTGCTCGGCCAGCGCTGGGTGTCGACCCCGGAGTGTCGGGCCGCCCGGGCGGTGGAGACCGACCGGTTCGTCCCGACCAACCACGTCGTGCACTACCTCTGGGGCGAGCCGCTCGCGCCGTCGATCGACGACTTCTTCGACCTGGGGGCCCACCTCTGGAAGGTCGGTCGCTTCCCCTTCCGCCTCCCCGCGGTGATGCTCGGCGGCTTCGACCTCGCGTCGATGCATGCGGACCCGTCGCCGCCGGTGACGCCGTCGGTCCTGCCGTTCCGTCCCAACACCGGCATGTACCTGGTCGTCGAGGCGCCGGCGACCGGTGGCGGTCCGACCACGTGGAACGACGCCGACGCCTCCGCGCTCCTGGCCGTCGACGGCGTCGCCGGGTTCTGGCACTTCACGCCCGGATCGCTGCGGACCGACCGCTTCGATCCGAGCGGCTTCAGTGCGACGGTCTGCTACCTCGACGCCGACCCGATCGCCACCGCCGGGCGCCTCGATCCTGTGATGGCGCGGCGTTGGGCACGTGAGGGGATCACCCCGGCGTTCGCGGCGCCCTTCGTCGCGCTCCGGCCGTGGGCGACGGCCTGGGAGGAGCACGCGCATCCCGGGTCCGCGTGAACGAGTCGCTCGCGCGCCGGCTCCGGCCCGGCGCGCTCGTCGCGATCGCCGACGGTTGCGGCGCGCCGATCAGCGTCGGCATGACCCTCGCCGACGCGGCCCGCGCGGTCGGTGGCGTCCGCGTGCTGCTCGGGTGGAGCATGACCGCGCCGATCGACGTCCACGACCACGAGGCCTTCACCGACATCCGCACCGTCATGAGCGGATACGCGCTGCGCGCACCCGTGCGCGACGGGCAGGTGCGCTACCTCCCGACCCGGCTCGGAAGCGTGCCCCGGTTGCTGGCGGGAGCCCTGCGGCCCGACGTGCTCGTCGCCGCGCTGCGACCGGGTGACCGCGGTCTCGTGTTCGGGAGCGAGGTCGGGTGGATGCGGGCCGCGGTCGACGCCGGCGCCACCGTGCTCGCCGAGGTGAACCACGGGCTGCCCGACGCGTCCGACGGCGTGACGGTGCCGGCCGACCAGGTCGTGGCGGTGGCCGAGACCGACCGGCCACCACACCGGTTCACCACCAACGTGCCCGACGACGTCGCGCGCGCCATCGCCGGGCACGCCGCCGCGCTCATCCCGGAGGGTGCCGTGCTGCAGTACGGGCCCGGCACCATCGCCGACGCGATCCTGCGCGCCATCACGGTGCCCGTCCACGTCGATTCCGGGCTCGTCGGCGACGCGGTGCTCGACCTCGACGCGCGCGGGTTGGTGCTGGGGTCCCCCCGCGGCGCGTACCTCGCGGGTACCGAACCGCTCTACGAGTGGTCCGACGGACGCGCCGTGCTCGAGCCGGTGGAGGTCACCCACGACGTCAGCCGGCTCGCCGCCCACGACTGCTTCGTCGCGGTGAACACCGCGCTGGAGATCGACCCGGTCGGTCAGGTCAACGTCGAGCGCGTCGGCGGGCAGCCCGTCGGCGGGATCGGCGGCCACGCCGACTTCGCCTTCGCCGCGTCGCGGTCACGCCACGGGATCAGCATCATCGCGCTCCCGAGCACCCACCGCGCGGGCCCGACGTTGGTGGACCAGCTGTCGGCGCCGGTCACCACCCCGCGTGCCGACGTCGACGTGGTCGTGACCGAACACGGCGTCGCCGACCTCCGCGGCCTCGACGACCGCGAGCGGGAGCGGGCGCTGCGCGACCTCTGGGGCTGACCGCCTGCGGCGACGCCGTGGACCGTGGCTACCGGCGGAGGACACCCCGGTGACGCGGCAGCCCGAGGTAGTGCTCGGCGATGAGGTTGCGCTGGATGTCGGTGGTGCCGCCGTAGATGGAGGTTCCCTGCGCGAACCGGTGGGCCCACTCGAGGGCACCGCCCGCGACCGCGCCGTCAACGCCGGTCGCGAGCACGCCCGCCGCACCGGTCATGTCGACCAATTCGGCGACGTCGCGGATGAAGAGATCGGAGGCGACCACCCGCCGGTACGGACTCGGCGTCACCTTTGCCACGGCGCAGTCGAGCGCGACCCGGGCCAAGCGGCCCCGGACGGCGGGATCGTCGAGCAGGCGTGATCCATCGGGTCGCACCGTCTCGCGCGCCCACTCCACCGCGTGGTCGAGCGCGGCAGCCAAGACGCCCAGCCAACCGGTCGTGGCTTCGAGCGATCGGAGGAGGTCGTCCTCGGTCGCCCGATGCCCGGCGGTCGCACCGTGGTCCTCACCCATGCCGTGTTCGGCGGCCAACGCACCGGACGCGATCTGCCAACCCTGGTCGACGGGACCGAGCCGGTACGTGTCGGCGAGGCGGACCTCGTCGAGGAAGACGAAGTTGGTGCGTTCTCCACCCAGCGTGGCGATCCCCTGGACCTCGACGCCGGGAAGATGGAGCGGCACGAGGAACGTCGTGATGCCCTGGTGCTTCGCCACGTCCGGGTTCGTGCGCGCGGTGAGCATCACGTACTGGCACAGGTGCGCGCCGGTGGAGAACATCTTCTGACCCGTGACCAGCCATTCGTCGCCGTCCCTGACCGCGCGCGTGCGGATGGCGGCGGCGTCGGACCCGCAATCGGGCTCGGTGTACCCGAGGCAGGTCTGGATGTCGCCGGAGTGCACGCCTTCGGCGATCTGCGCGCGCAGGGCGTCGCTGCCGAACTGGCGGACGACGGTCATCACCAGGCCGTGCGATCCGGTCACCGGGAAGAGCGGACCCACGCGGTCCGCCTCTTCCGCGCGCAGGATGGCCGCGCGCAACGAATCGAGGGCGTTGCCGTCGGCCGACGACGCCAACCACTGCTCGAGCCAGCCCCGGCGGGCGAGGGCCTGCTGATACTCGGGGACGAAGCCGTTGCCCTCGACGCGCTCCCGGGCGAGCAGTTCCTCCGACAGGTGCTCGTCCAGGAACGGCCGCACCTGTTCGTGCACGAACGCCTCGAGGTCGTCATCGAGCTCGATGCGGCTGAAGTCCATCGTGTCCTCGTGGGTCAGGCGCTCGGCGCGTAGAGGAGGTCGCCCAGCGCGCGCAGATCGTCGTGCGGGTCACCCGTGATCAGGGCCCACCCCTTCGCCCGCCGGAAGTACAGCTGCATGTCCGACTCGAGCGTGAACCCGAGGCCGCCCTGGGCGTGGATGCCGGTGCTCGCGGCGCGGTTCGCGACGTCGCACGCGTAGAGGTACGCCATCAGGACCTCCGACGCCGCCTCCAGCGGTTCGTGCTCGCAGAACCAGGCGGCGCGTCGGTGCAACCGGCGACTGCCTTCGACGCCGATCGCGACATCGACCAGCGGGTGGGAGATCGCCTGGAAGGTGCCGATCGGCACGCCGAACGCGTGGCGCTGTCTGACGTAGTCGACCGCGAGGTCGAGTGCGCCTTGCGCGATCCCGGTCTGCGCCGCTGCCATCAGGAGCTTCCACTCCAGCACCGCGTTCGCCAGGAGCTCATCGGCGCGAACGCCACCCGCGAGCTCGACCCGAGACTCTCCGGTCGCGCCGAGGGTCCGCCACGCGAGGGGTGCCCCGGCCAGGTTCGCGACCGGGGGCGGCAGTGCGTCGGCTTCGGCCGCGACGAGCACGCCGTCCTCGATCCCGAGCACCACCTCGGCGACCGCTCCCGCGCTCACGAGCTGTCGCTCCCCCGCGCCCACGCGTCGGAACGCCACCGTCGCGGTCGTGGTCCCACTCGTCGCCGCGTGGACCATCGACGTCGGCGCGTCGGCCGCGGCGAGGAGGCGCGCGGCGACGATCGCGTCGACCAGCGGCACCGGCGCGACCCGGAGGCCGAACTGCTCCGCGACCAGGACCAACTCGATCAGTCCGGCGCCGTCGCCGCCGCGCGACTCCGGGAGCCCCATCGTGAGGACGCCCGACGCGACCAGCAGCTCCCAGAGCGCGGCGTCGAAGCCGCCCGGTTCGGCGGCGCGGACCCGGGTCGACGGGCACTCCTTGTCGAACAGACCGGCGAACACGTCGTGCAGCTCCTGCTGCTCGCGAGACAGCGAGAAGTCCTGCCGACGCAGCGCATGGACATCCATGCTCAGAATGTTACTCTGACATTTCAGAGCAACCCTCTCCGGGAGCACGCCCATGGACGCAGCACAGCTCGCGAAGATCTCGGCCGACGCCCACATCGACGAGCCCCACGACCTCTGGTACGAGCGCATGGACGCCGGCCTCCGGGACCGCGCCCCCCGGCGCATCCAGGCCGAGCACGACGGCGGCTGGAGCCTGGTGATCGACGACAGCCCGCTCGGATGGTCGGACGTGTCCGCCGAGGAGGCCAGGGCCAACGAGGCGGCGCGGGTCGCGGCGGCCACGCCCGACGTCCGGTTCGAGATGATGCGCACCGACGGGGTGGACGCCGAGATCATCTACCCGACGATCGGCCTGTACGCGTGGAACATCGAGGACCCCGCAGTGGGCCGCGCCTCGTGCGTCGTCTACAACGACTGGATCGTCGAGCGTCTCGGGGGGATCGACCACATCCGGTTGGCGGCGATGATCCCGACCTGGGACGTCGAGATGGCCGTCGAGGAGGTGCAACGGGTCGCGGGGAACGACTCGGTCGGTGGGCTCCTCCTGCCCCTCGTCGGCACGCCCGAATGGAACCTGCCGGTCTGGGAACCGCTGTGGGCCGCCATCCAGGAGACGGGGAAGCCCGCGGTCATGCACCAAGGGAGCGGGCACGACATGATCTTCTACCGCGGTTGGGGGTCGCCCACCGCGAACCTGCTCGCGACCCAGTCGATGGCGCCGCGCGCCACCGCGCTGTTGAGCTGCAGCGGCGTGCTCGACCGGTTCCCCGGGCTGGAGGTCGTGATGGTGGAGGTGAACGCCGGGCTGGATCGCGTGGACGATGTCGACCCTCGACGAGTACTACCTCGCCCACCAGCGGAACGGATGGACGAAGCCGATCCTGCCGGAGCTGCCGAGCCACTACATCCGCCGCCAGATCCACGCGACGTTCCAGGAAGACCCGGTCGCGCTGCACAACATCCCGCTCACCGGCACCGACTGCCTGCTGTGGGGCAACGACTATCCCCACCCCGAGAGCACCTATCCCAATTCCAACAAGATCCTCGACGACCTGCTCGCGGGCGTCAGCGACGCCGATGCCCGAGCCGTCGTGTTCGACAACGCGGCGCGGATCTTCGGGTTCCCGGAGAGTGTGCGGACGCGCGTGTCGTGAGCGCCACCGACGCCGCCCGGAGCTCGCGTGACGTCGCGGTCGAACGATCGTTGCAGAAGGCGCGAGCGCGCGCGGAGGAACGCACCAACCTCCTGATCGATGCCACCCTGGACCTGGTCGCGGAACGGAACAGTCTCGAGTTCACCGTCTCGGAGGTGGTCGACCTCACGAAGCTGTCGCTCCACGCGTTCTACCAACTGTTCGAGAGCAAGGACCAGCTGATCGAGGCCGTGCTCGAAGCGTCGCTGGAGCGCGGTGTGGCGGTCCTGCGCGATCGCGTCGAACAGGAGACGCGACCGATCGACCGGCTCCGTGCCTTCGTGGTCGGGTACTTCGAGCTCGCGACGGAAAGCCGGCAACCGGTGCTCGGTTCGGGTCACGCGTTCACCGCGTTCTCGATCCACCTCGACGCCGCGGCGCCGGCCAAGGCCTGGAACGCGTACCGACCGCTCCGGGTCCTGGCGTACGACCTGCTGCGCGCCGCGATCGACAACGGGTCGGTTCGCTCCGACCTCGACACCGACCTCCTCGCCGCGTTCTTCCTGTCATCGGTGAGGACGCTGACCGAGATCACGATCGCCGGCACGGGCGCGGCATGCCCCAGTGGAGAGCAGCTCTGGCAGCTCGTCGCCGAAGGGGTCACCCGTTGAGCGACTCCCCGGCCGGGCGCGGGCGGGCCAGCGCGACCACACTGCGCTCGGCGATGCGCCACCGGTCGCCGAGCCGCTCCAGCCGGTCCCGGTACCGACCGGCGAGTGCGATCACCGTCGCGCCGCTTTCCTCGCGCGTGAGCATCATCCAGTCCGACTCGACAATCGCCGCGTCACCGTCGAGCTCGACGACGACGTTCGAGAGCACGTGAGCGCTCGCGGGTCGGGACGGCGCGGCGTCGGGCATCGGCCCGAAGAACTCACGGATCGCGGCGCGCCCGGCGAGCGTCCGTCCCATCGTGTGCAACCTCGCGTCGTCGGTGAACAGCGCGGCGACGTGATCGAACCGCCGGTCGTCGACGGCGCGGCAGTACTGCGTGAGCGTGGCGCCGATCGCCCGTTCGTCGAGCACGGCCGTTTCGCGATCGTCCACTGACGCCCCTCCCAGGCCAAGGTCCCCGAAGGTTGGTTCCGGTGCAGATTCCCCGAGACGCACAGACCGTCGCCGAGTTCCTCCCCGCGCTGGCCGCGGCGTATGGAAACCGTACGGCAGTCGTCCTCGACCAGCACGAATTGACGTACCCGCGCGCTCGACGACCGCTCCGCGATCCTCGCCCGCGGCCTGCTCGCACGCGGCGTGGGGAAGGGCACCCGTGTCGGTCTCTGGATGGGGAACGGGCCTCAGTGGGCGGTCGGCTGGGCCGCGATCAGTCGGATCGGCGCGCTCTGCGTGCCGATCAGCACGTTCTCGGCGCCGAACGAGCTCGCCCGGATCGTCCGCCACGCCGACCTGCACGGGCTGGTCGCCCAGCACGAGTTCCTGGGCGTGCGGCTGCCGGAAAGGATGGAGCAGGCGTTCCCTGCCCTCGTCGACGCACCGACACCGGACCTCCGACTCGTCGATGCACCCTTCCTTCGCTGGGTCGCCGTCCTGGGCGCCGATGCCACCCCGACCTGGGCCCACGACGAGAAGTGGATCACGGACGATGATCGGCTCGTCTCGCGCGACCTGCTGGCGGCCGCCCAGCGCGAGGTCCATCCCGACGACGAGTGCATCGTGATCTACACGTCGGGCCAGAGCGCCGACCCCAAGGGGGTGGTGCACACCCACGGGTCGGTCATGACGAAGGTGCACTACCTCCGCGGGATGATGGCCTTCGACGAGTCGACCGTCGAGCAGGCGACGATGCCGTTCTTCTGGGTCGGCGGTCTGGTCATGCACCTCCTGTCCGCGTTGGAGACCGGGGGTGTCGTCGTGTGCACCGACCGGTCGAGCTTCGGGACCCGGCGCGTCATCGGGAACGCGGGGCAGGACGAGCCCGACGATCTCGTCGCCGGGATGACCGCATCGCCTTCGCTCGGCATGACCGAGACCTTCGGGATGTACGCCTGGGGGAACGAGCCGACGGCGGAAGGGTCGCAGATCGCGGCACCGCTCGACTTCTTCCAACCGGGGTTCGAGGTGAGGGTCGTCGATGCCGGCGGCCATGACGTTGCCGACGGTGAGCGCGGCGAGATCATCGTCCGCGGACCATGTCTGACCCGACGACTCAACAAGATCGCCCGCGACGAGGTGTTCGACCGGGACGGCTTCTACCGCACGCACGACGAAGGACACGTCGACGGCGACCGCATCCATTTCCTCGGCCGGCTCGGCGACATGATCAAGACCTCCGGCGCGAACGTCGCCCCCGCGGAGGTGGAACGCGCGCTCGCGGCGCTCGACGACGTCATGTTCGCGGCGGTGGTGGGGATCGACGACGACGAGCGCGGGCAGGCCGTCGCTGCCGTCGTGGTTCCCGAGGAAGGGGCCCGCATCGACCCGGCCGAACTCCGGGAGCGGCTGCGCTCCGACCTCTCGAGCTACAAGCTCCCCCATCGCATCCTCGTCCTCGACTCGTTCGCCGAGGTGCCGATGACGCCGTCGTTCAAGGTCAGGAAGCGCGAGCTCGCAGCGCTCGTACAGCGCGACGGCGTCGTGGTCAGTGCAGGAGGCCGCCGACCACCACGTTCCCGATGACCCCGTCCGCTTCGAGGTCGTCGACCTCGGCGTCGGAGAGGCCGAGGATCCGGGTGAGGATGTCGCGGTTGTGCTCGCCCAGCAGCGGAGCGGCCCGGCGGTTGTGCACCGTGGGCCCGTTCGCGTGACGGAACGGCGCACCGATGAAGTCCACGGTGCCGGTCACCGGGTGCTCGACCGGTTCGAAGAGCTTGCGCCACACCACCTGCTCGAGGCGATGGTGCTCGTGCGCGGGCACGACCGGTTCGGCGGGGACACCGGCGCTCGAGAGGGTGTGCACGATCGCGTCGCCGGAGCGGTCGGCGCACCACGCGGCGAGCAGCGCGTCGATGCGGTCCTCGGCGCGTCGGCGACCGTCGACATCGGCGAGCGCGTCGTCCGTCGCCCACGCGGGAGCGCCGACGGATCGGCACAGCGCACGCCACTGCTCGTCGTCGGCGACCGAGATCGCGACCCACCGGTCGCGAGCGCCGTCGGTATCAACGTCGTCGGTGAGGTAGACGCCCTGGGGCACGCACGTCGCGCCGCGATTGCCGCGCCGTTCGAGCAGGTGCCCGTACGCCGAGTGCTCGACGACCTGCTCGGCCGCCAGGTTGAGCGCCGAACCGACCATCGGGCACTCGAGGAACATCCCGCGCCCGGTGCGGCGGCGGTACTCGAGCGCGAGCAGGAGGGCCACCGTCGCGTGCGCGCCGCCCATGGCGTCGGCGACGCCTGACGGCGGCTCGGGACCGCGGTCGGGGAAGCCGGTGATCCAGGCCAGGCCGGCCTGCGCTTCGATCGTCGGCGCGTACGCCAGCCGCTCGCGCCAGGGACCGGTGATGCCGTAGGCCGGCGCGCGCAGCACGACGAGCGCCGGATTGCGCTCCAGCAGCACGGTCTGGTCGAGATCCCACTGCTCCAGCACCCGGGGGCTGAAGTTGTCGAGCAGCACGTCGCTGCGGTCGACGAGCTCGAGGAGCAACTCCCTCCCGCGGGTGGTGTCGAGCTCCACCGCGAGGTCGAGCTTGTTGGTGTTGGACCCCTGGAACATGGGGCACCATTCCCACCACTGCGGTTCCGACAACGGCCGCGTCGTGTTGAGGCGGATGCCATCGGGGCGCTTCGTCGACTCGACGTGGATCACCTCCACGCCCAGGACCGCGCACGCGTACCCGATGATCGGGCCGGCCCAGAACGCGGTGAGGTCGATCACCCGCACGCCCGCGAGCGGCAACGGGACCACCGCGGGAACCGGCGCGGCGCCCGCAGGTCGTGGCCGGGCCCCGGTGACACGCGCGCGATGGCGCTCGGTGTCGCGCCCGACCGGTGGTGCGGCGGTGAGCGGGCGCGGCGTCGCACCTCCACCGAGGCGGAAGGGCACCGACGGTTGCACGAAGCCGGCCGGGTTCCCGGTGAACCAGCCACCGTCGACGAGGTGGTCGAAGTGCGGGAGGTTCTCCCCGTTCCCCACTTCGGCGACGGGGATCCGCATCAGCGTCGCCAGTTCGACGATCTCCTCGGTGCGCCGGGCCAACGTCCACGCGTCGATCACCGCTTCGAGCTCGGGACGGTGCAAGGTGCGGTAGGTGCCGCGCGCCAGGCGGTCGTCGTCGTACCAGTCGTCGCGCCCGATCATCGTGCAGAAGTCGAGCCACTGCTGTCCGGTGGTGGTCTGCAGCGCGACGTATCCGTCGGCGGTGGGGTGCAGGTTCGGGAGCTGCGACGATCGCACCGGCCGGAACGGCTCGCCCGCCATCTGGAACCACGTGACCGGGAAGAGCGGCTGGCTGAACATCAACGCGTCGAGGGCGGCGACCTCGACGAGGTCGCCGATCCCCGCGTCGCGGGCACGCCCCAGTGCGGCCAGCGCGCCGATCGCCCCGTACGTGCCGGCGGCGAAGTCACCCGGCCGACCGCCGCACAGCAGCGGCGGCCGGTCCGGGGTGCCGCGCTGCACGTGACCGCCGCAGAGAGCCTGACGGGTGAAGTCGGTCGAGGGCCGATCACGCCACGGACCGTCGAGGCCGAAGGCGCTGAGCGCGACCACCACCACCGCGGATGGTCGCGGTGCACCGCCCCGGGGTGGAACTGCGGGTCGTCGGCGATCGTGGTCCCTGCCGACCAGACGACGATCTCGGCGTCGGCCAGCAGCGCGTGCACCAGGTCGACGTCCTGGTCGACACCGGCCGCCGCGACCACGCTGTCCTTCGAGGTCGAGAGGAACCGGAAGAACGCGCCGTCCTCGCCGGGCGCCGATTCCCTGCCGCTCTCCGACCACCGGCGCAGGGGATCGCCGTCCGGGTCCTCGACCTTCGTCACGTCGGCACCGCCGTCGGCGAGCAGCTTGGTGCAGTACGCGCCGGCCAGACCTGCGGACAGATCGACGACACGCGTACCCGCGAGCGGCCAGGCCGAGCCAGCTTCCATCCCGGGGACGGTAGGTCACCGGGCCCACGGCGGTCCGAGCAGGCCGCAGAGCTCCAGGCGCGCGATGCTGGACCCGTCATCCTCAGCGGTCCCGCATCGTGCCGGACACACGAGGCGAACGGCTGGAGACCAGTCGACACTCGAAAGGAGAGGTTCTCGCATGAGCGCCAGCGGTGCACCGGCGAATTTCGAACGGCTCGTCGTGGGTGTGGACGGGTCCGACGGTGCGCAACGCGCGCTCCGCTGGTGCGCGGATCTCGCCACCAAGACCGGCGCGCACGTCCATGCGGTGCACGTCGCGTCGACCACCTGGCTCCTCGAGCTCGAGGCCCTCCAGTTCGACACCCGGCCCATGACCGACGAGCTGCGGGCGCAGTTGACCGGGGAGTGGACGCAGGTGCTTCGGGATCGGCACCTCGTGTACACGGCCGACGTGCTCCAGGGCGACCCCGCCACCACGCTGCTCCAGACCGCCGAGAGCCATCACGCCGACCTCATCGTGGTGGGCGCCAGCCGTCACTCGGGTCTGCACGACGAGTTGCTCGGCGGAACGGCGCACCGCCTCGTGAACCTCGCCTCGGTGCCCGTCGTGATCGTGCCGACGCCCCTGAGCGAGCGCGAAGAGCGCTGGGTCCCGATCCCCGGCTGATCGCAGGGACCGTGCCCGGCCCGCGCTACGCGGGCGGGTCGAGCGCGGCCGCGAGCGCGGGGACCTCGGCGAGGCAGCGCAGCATGTCGTTGAGGTGGGTGCAGCTCTGGATCTCGGTCAGCGTGGTCTGCACGCTGGTCCGGAAGGTCTCCACCGGCCGGCCCAGCAACAGCTCGACGTGCGGCGGCGCCCACTGGCACTCGGGAAACGGCAACACGTGCGGTTGCGCCCGCACCTCGCTCAGCGTCCGCGTCGCGGCGTCGACCCGCGCGGTGACGGTGTACTCGTGGAGCGCCATCTCGGTGCCGTCGGGTTCCCAGCAGCTGTCCCGGAAGAACGCGTCGACCGCGAGCGAGTCGCCGTCGCGCGCGACGTCGATCCGACGGTGCCGGCGCATCGCCACCTCCGGCCGTTCGGGGAATTCGTGCCAGGCCCACGGGTCGTCGGTGGCGAGCAGCCCGGCGCGCCGCAGCGAGTGCCCGGGGTCGCTGCCGTCGACGATCGCCAGCTGCGCGGTACCGCCGGGCCGCAGCCCGGAGCAGATCACCCGCCCCTTGCGCACCCCGAATTCGGTCGAGCGGGGCGCTGGACGCGGCACGGTCCGGTGGCGTGTCCATACGAACCCGGCGATGAGACTCGTCCCCGCGATGTCGTCGAGCAGCAGGTGCAGCGGGGTCGCCGCCTCGCGCTCGCCGGGGAGCACCTCGTCGATCGCGGACCGCAGGTAGGAGCCGCCCTGCGTACCGACCAGGCCCTCGATCCCGGGGCGGTCGGGCACGGTCTCGATCGACGCCACGCGGCGGGCCTCGCCGATGGTGGCGTGCATCTCGGCATCCCCCAGCACCACCGGCTCCCCCGACGCAGTGGTCAGGAGATCCCGGGCCCGCCCGACGAGGTGGAGGGGGGCGCCGACGCCGTCGGGCCAGGTCATGTCGATGGAGGAGGTGCGCCGCGCGGAGCCGGGCTGCCGCGGGAGGGTGCCCGCCCGGGAGTCGTCGAGGGGCTCCGGGAGGTGTCCAGGCGGGGTGAGGGTTCCGGTCATCGGTGCAGTCTAGCGAGAACACCGTTCTCACACCGGTGCGGCGCCGGCGGTCGCCGCGCAACGCTGAAATAGGGTTGCCGCTTTCCGCGCCCACGCCGATGGAGGCCGCATGCCGTCGAGTGACCTGTTCTCCGTCGCCGGGAAGGTGGTCGTCGTCACCGGTGCGTCGAGCGGGCTCGGCGAGCGCTTCGCCCGGGTCCTCGGCGCCCACGGGGCCGCGGTGCTCGCGGTGGCGCGCCGCGCCGATCGCCTCGACGCGCTGGCCGCCGACGTGCCCGGCGTCGTCGCGCACCGCGCCGATCTCCTCCGGGAAGCCGAACGGGCGGCGGTCGTCGACACCGCCATCGAGCGTTTCGGCCGCATCGACGTCTTGGTCAACAACGCGGGGGGAGGCGCCGTCGTCCCGGCGCTCGACGAGCCGGTGAGCACGTTCCGCGACGTCCTCGAGCTGAACCTGGTGGCGGTCTTCGAGCTCGCCCGGCTCGCCGCGCGCCACATGATCGCGGCGGGTTCGGGATCGATCGTCAACATCGCGTCGGTCCTCGGCTCGGTGGCGTCGGCACCGATGCCCAATGCCGGTTACACCGCCTCCAAGGGTGCGGTCGTCAACCTCACCCGCGAGCTGGCGTGCCAGTGGGCACGCAAGGGGGTGCGGGTGAACGCGATCTCGCCGGGCTTCTTCCCCACCGAGATGACCGCGGGGATCGAGGCAGGGGCGACGCACGACTACCTCGTCCGCAACCTCCCGATGGGGCGCCTCGGCGAGGCCCACGAGCTCGACGGCGTCCTGCTCTTCCTCGCCAGCGACGCGTCGACGTACTGCACCGGCCAGAATCTCACGATCGACGGGGGATGGACCGCCCGGTGACCGACGGCACCCCCGTGAACGGATCGACGGCCGCCGTCGCCGGCGCCGCGCAGGTCGTGCAGCGCCCGGGCGACTGGACCGATCCGGTCGCAGCCCGCGGTCCGATCGAGCTCATGGTCGCCGCGGCGCGCGCCGCGGCCGACGACGCCGGTGCTCCCGGGTTGCTCGGGCGGGTCGGCTGGATCGGCGTGGCCGGCGGGTTCTGGCGGTACGCGAACCCGGGGCAGGTCGTCGGCCAGCACCTCGGCGTGAGCCATCCCGGCACCGCGCTCACCCCCATCTCGGGGAGCGCGCCGCAGGAGCTCGTCGGCCTCGCCGCGGAACGGATCACCCGAGGCGAGCTCGACGTCGCGCTCGTGCTGGGCGGCGAGGCCCGGTGGACCCAGCAGCGACTGAAGCGCGACGGCGAGGAGCCCCGCTGGATCACCGAGCCCGGCGAAGGGACGCCCGAGGCGGTCTCGGGCTTTCCCGCCGAGATGCTGCAGGAGGCGCGCGCCTTCGGCGGGGCACCACCGGCCTACGCCCTGTTCGAGGACAGCCTGCGCATCGCCCGCGGCGAGAGCGTCGACGAGCACCGCGACCGGATCGCCGAGCTGTGGGCGACGTTCAGCGCGATCGCGGCGGAGAACCCCTGGTCATGGGATCGTGAGGCCAAGTCCGCGGCCCAGATCCGTGAGCCCGCACCCGACAACCGCATGATCGCGTTCCCGTACACGAAGGCGATGGTCGCCAACAACACCGTCGACATGGCCTCGGCGGTCCTGCTGTGCAGCGTCGACGCGGCTGCCGCCGCGGGCGCCCCGACCGACCGCCTCGTGTTCCCACACGTCGTCACCAGCAGTCACGAGACCTGGCGCGTGGTCAACCGCCACGAGCTGCACCGCACGCCGGCGCTGGCCGTCGCCGGTCACGCGGCGTTCGCCCACGCAGGCGTCACCGCCGGGGACATCGCGCACGTCGACCTCTACGCGTGCTTCCCCGCGGTGGTGCAGATGAGCACCGACGCGTTGGGGCTCGACTCCGCTCGTCCGCTCACGGTCACCGGTGGGCTCGGCTTCGCCGGGGCCCCGATCGGCAACGCCGCCGGCCAGTCGATCGCGGCGATGGTGCCCAAGGTGCGCGACGGCGGCTTCGGGCTCGTGCACGCCAATGGCGGCAACGCCACCAAGCACGCGTTCGGGCTCTACTCGAATCGTCCGCCGGCGAGGTACGCGCGGATCGACTGCCAGGCCTCGGTGCCCGACGAACCGCGTCCCGCCTTCGCCGACGACTACGCGGGCGCGGTCACGGTCGAGGCGACAACGGTCGTGTTCGACCGCGAGGGCCCCTCACACGTGCTCGCCGCGGTGCGAGACGCGACCGGAGCACGCGGCTGGGCGACCACCGAGGATCCGGGCCTGATCGCCGACGCGATGGACACCGGCCTGGCGGGGGCCACGGCGCGACGGACCGCGACCGGCACACTCGGCTGACGCGACGGCGTCAGCTGTTCCAGTTCGCGGCGTCGCGCAGCACGTCGACAAACGGCTTGTTCGTATCGAAGCTCGGCTCCCGCGGCAGCCCGAGCACGCGCTCGCCGATCGCGTTGCGCTGCATCTCGTTGGTACCGCCGGCGATCGACATGATCCGGCCGTTGAGGTAATCGAGCGCGGCGCGTTGCTCACCGATGTCGCCCGGCGTCCAGGTCATGGCGACGACGCCGCCGATCTCCATGCCGATGCGGGCCCGGATCGGCAGGAAGGTGCCGGCGGCGAGCTTCCCGAACGCGGCGATGCCCGTCGCCCCCTTCGGGTCGAGCCGGATGTGCTGGCCGATGCGGCGACCGAGCTGGGCGTGCACGTACGCGTTCGTGTGGGCACGCGCGATCTGCTGGCGTACGATCGGATCGTTCTCGCGTCCGACCCGCCGGGCGAGCGCGACGAGATCGGGGGCCAGACCGGTGCGTTCGCCGTTCGCCGCCGCGGGCGTGGGGGGTCCACCGGCGCCGCGCTCGAACATGAGCATCGTCTGGGCGACGCTCCACCCCTGGTCCACCTCCCCCATGACGTCGTCGTCGGTCAACTCGACATCGTCGAGGAACTCCTGGCAGAACTCGTCGTCGCCGTTGATCTCACGGATCGGCTGCACCGTCACGCCGGGCGCCCGGAGGGGTACCGCGAACCAGGTGAGGCCCCGGTGCTTGGGCACCTCCCAGTCGGTGCGCGCCAGGCACATCCCGTAGTCGGCGAAGGCGGCGCCGCTGCTCCAGATCTTCGCACCGTTGAGGATCCACCGGGAGCCGTCGCGGGTGGCGCGGGTGGTGATGCCGGCGAGGTCGGATCCCGCGCCCGGCTCCGAGAACAGCTGGCACCAGAGCTCCTCGCCCGCCAACATGCGCGGGATGTGCCGCTGGAGGAATTCCGGCGACGTGTGGCGCAGCATCGTGTTCCCGCACACGCCGTAGGTGGTGCCGCCGACGATCCCGAGCGCGGGCATGCGGTAGCTCGTCGACTCCGCGAGAAACGCCGCTTCGTGCTCGCCGCTCAAGCCCTGACCGCCGTACTCACGCGGCCACGTGATGCCGGCATAGCCCGCGTCGAAGAGCCGCCGCTGGAGCGCGCGGTGCACGGGCCATGCCCTCCGGCGTCTGGTGGTGGGCACCGCGGAGGTACGGCACCGAGTCGTCGAGCGGCTCGAGGTTGGCGGCCAGCCACTGGCGCGCCCGTGTGCGGAACTCCTCGACATCGATGTCGTCGTCGGCCATGGCTCAGCTCACTCCCAAACCGTGCAGCCGGCAGATGCGTTCCCGGTGCCACGTCGCGTCGCCGTAGAGCGCGGCGTCGAGCGTCAGCCGCCGCAGGTAGAGGTGGAAGTCGTGCTCCCACGTGTAGGCGATCCCACCGAAGGTCTGCCAGCAGTTCTGCGCGAGATCGACGCCGGCCTCGCCCACGAACGCCTTCGCCATGCTCGCGGCCTCCGAGGCGTTCGGGCGCCCGTGCTGCACGGCGTGGGTCGCGCCGACGGCGACGGCCTTGCTCTCCTCGAGCAACAAGGCGGTGTCGGCCAGCAGGTGCTTCACGGCCTGGAACGAGCCGATCGGGCGCCCGAAGGCGGTGCGCACCTTGGCGTAGTCGACCGTCGTCTCGAAGATCCGGTCCATCGCACCGACCGATTCCGCGACGGTCAACACCGCGGCGAGATCGAGCTGGTGCTCGATCGGCGCAGCTGCCTCACCTCGCACGCCGAGCATCTGCGTGCGGGGTGCCTTCACATCGTCGAACGTCACCTCGCACAGCTGCCGCGTGAGATCGAAACCCGCGAGCGGCGTGATCCGCACACCGGGCGCGTCGGCGGCGACGAGGAACTGCGTGATGCCGCCGTCATCGGCGGCGTCCACGAGCATCCAGTCGGCCCGCGCCGCGTCCTGCACCATCCCCTTCGCGCCGGACAGCCGCGCCGACGAACCGTTCCAGCTCGTGTCGACACCGCGCTCGGGCCGGAAAGCGCCGACCGCGTCGGCGACGGCCCACGTCGCGGTCTGGTCCCCGGTCACCAGGGCGGGGAGCACCTTGGCCCGGAGATCGTCGGCGCCGTGGACCGCGATCGCGTGCGCGGCGACGTTCATGGCGACGAACGGGCCCGGTTGCAGCAGCCTGCCGCGCTCCTCGGCGACGATCGCCGCATCGCGGAGCCCGTCACCGGAGATGCTGCCGCCACCGAGCGCGTCGGGCACGAGCATGGCGAACCAGCCGAGCTCCCCCGCCTGGGTGAAGTACTCGGCGTCGATCGCGCCGTCGGTATCGGCGACGGCGCGGCACGGTGGTCATCGGGCACGCCGACTCGACGAAGCGACGCGTCGTGTCGCGGAACAGCTCCTGATCAGACGTGAGATCGAGATCCATCCGGATCTGCCGTGCCCTACGCGGGGAGATCGAGGAACCGGGCGAGGTTGTCGCGGATCACCGACTTCGTGTCGTCATCGGTCAGGTTCTTGAGCTGACCGAGGTACATCTGCGGCTCGGGCAGCCCCTCACCGTGGGGGAAGTCGGAGCCGAACACGATCGGCTTGGGACCGACGGCCTCGATGATGCGGTCGACGTTCTCCTCGGGGAACGGCGCCACGAAGCAGTGGTCCTTGAAGTAGTCGCTCGGACGCCGGTCGAGCTTGCCCCAGGTGGCACGACGGCCCATGAGGAACGCATGGTCGAGCTTGCGGATCGTGTACGGCACCCACACCGAACCCTGCTCCGAGAGCAGCAGCTGCATCTTCGGGAAGCGGGCGAACCACCCCTGGAGGATCGCGGCGCCGACGGTCTCCATCGCCGGCCGGTCGCCGTAGTAGAAGACCCACTGGAACGCGTCCATGTCGCCGAGCATGACCTCTTCCTCGTTCCACTCGAGGCCGGCCTTGCCGTAGCGGGTGACGGTGGCGAGATGGGTGCAGAGCTTGATGCCCGCCTCGCTGCAGATCGACCAGAAGCGGTCGTTCTCGGGGCGGAAGGGCGAGGTGCCCATCGACGGGCCCGTCGACGTCTGGATCACCTTCGGCACCTCGAGCTTCATGATCTCGTCGAGCTGCTGCAGCGCCATCTCGGGATCGGCGAACGACACGAAGGGCGGGGTGAAGAGGCGGTTCTCGTAGTTGTAGCCCCACTCCGTGCCGAGGTAGCGGTTGAGCGCGATCAGGTTCGCGTAGAGACCCTCGTAGTCGTCCTCGAACTCCACCTCGGTACCGGGCAGGGTGGCGTAGTTCACTGCACACTGGATGCCCTGCGCGTCCATCACCGTGAGGCGGTCGGCCGGGTTGTCGAGCTGCTCCTGCATCGCGCGGTACTTCCGGGCGAACTCCTTGCGGCCCTCGGCGTCGAGCTCCTTCAACGGGTTCAACTTGGTGAGCAGCGATCCCGGGATGACCTGGCCTCCCATCTCCTCCGAGGCGCCGAGATCCTTGATCCCGAACTCCTCGAGCTGGTCGTTGGACCCGACCACCTGGAAGTTCTTGAAGGTGAACTTCGCCGGTCGCCCGTTGAAGGTCATCTCCCAGCGGCCGCCGTCGGTCTTCACGACCTTGATCGCCATGTCGCGCTTGTCGGGGTCGATGTAGCGCTCGTACGCGCCCCGGCCCGGCGTGGAGTGCTCGTCGGCGTCGTTGATGAGGTAGGGAAGGGACGGTGCCTGCGTGTCGCTCATCGGTTCGAGACTCCTCGTGTCGGACGTGTCGGATGCGCTGACCGACCACCACGACCGGGTGGGTCCGCCGTTGAGAATCAGCTTTTCATAGGCGTTGCGCGGGTGCAAGCAAGGAGGCGGGAGTGCTTGCGCGGCGCCGCGAGCCCCCGTAGGCTGTGAAAACGTACTTTTCACTCGCGCCCCGGGGCGGCAAGGTCGTCAAGCGGCGGATGCCGGGCGGGCCAACCTCGAGATGATGGAGGCGATGCGCGCCCAGGGCGGCACCAACAACCGCAAGGGCCGCCCGAGGTCAGCGAGGCAGCGAACCGCACCTCGGGGACACCGAGCACCGAGGCCACATGCGCGGGTTCGCACGAGCTCGCGTAGATGGCGAACCCGTCGAGGTCCGACACGGCGAGACCGGCGCCTCGAGGGCGGCGAGGATCGCCTGGCACGACATCTGGAGCGGCGGCCCCTCTCCCCGAATCGTGGGGACTCTCGACGAACAATCGATTTTCGGTCAGGTGCCGCGCGGTCGGGCCCGGGCCGGACTGCCCGATCGCGGGAAGGCTGAACCGCAGGACGTGGTCGCGGGCGTCCTGCTCGTCCATCGACGGGCCGCCGCCCACCGCCTCGGCGACGAGACGCCAGGTGATCGCGTAGATGGTGACGGCGTCGGCGTGTGGGTCACACGTCGGGAAGACCCCGGAGCCCTTCCCGGCCTCGAGCACTCCGAGCAGCGGCGCGGTGAGCGCCGAGGTCACCTGTGCGTTCTCCTCGGCGTAGCCGGCGGTGCGGCGGGCCGCCCCCGACGCGAGCACCGAGACGCGTGTCGCACGCCGGCGGTCATACCCCAGGCTCAGCGTCTCCTCGATCCACGCGGTGAGCTGTTCGACGGGGGGTCGCGGCGGCGGCGACCTTCTCCGCCAACCGGCTCGCGGTGGCTTCCGCGTTGTCGCGGAAGAGGGCGAGGAGGACGTCGTCCTTGGTGTCGAAGTGACGGTAGAACGCGCGCGTCGACAGCTGCGCCTCGGAGAGGATGTCGCCGATCTGGGCCTCGGCATACCCGTTCTTGCGCATCACGCGGAGCGCCGCGTCGAGGATGGCCTTGCGCTCGACCTCCGAGGCGGACCGCTGTTGAGCCACGACCATTGATATCGCGACGGAGCCGGCGCGACGAATTCGCCGGTGCGACGACTCCTTCGCAGGGTCCCGGTCGGGCCTCGTTGCCCACCGCCGCCGGGAAGGCATAGGTTCACGGAGCACGGCCGTTCACGAATGGAGGATGACGGTGACGCAAAGCGCCCTGAGCAACGCCGCGCTCGTCGGGATCGGCCGCACGCCGTTCGTCAGGAAATCGGGCCGCACGCCGCTCGCGATGGCGAGCGAGGCCGCACGCGATGCGTTGCGCGATTGCGGGCTCACCCCCGCCGACGTCGACGGGTTCACGTGCTACGGCACCGGTGACTCGGCGTCGCCGATGCAGGTCGCGCACGCGATCGGCATCGACGACCTCGGATGGTGCACGAGCGTGATGGGCGGCGGCAACGTGGTCGCGTCGGTCGTCGCCGGCGCTGCCGCCGCGGTCGTCACCGGACAGGCCGAGGTGGTGGTCGTCTTCCGGGTGTTGGGTTCCGACACGCGCTACGGCAAGGCGATGGACCGCGTGCTCGCACCAGGTGAGGGACAGTTCGCGGCGCCGCACGGATATCTTGTCCCGCCGCAGTGGTTCGCGATGTGGTGCCGCCGCCACCAGCACGTGTACGGCTCCACCGCCGAAGACCTCGGCGCGATCGCGATCCAACAGCGAGAGCACGCGACGAAGAACCCGCACGCGATCGCGCGCACGCCGATCACCCTCGACGACTACCTCGCCGGACGATGGATCAACGAACCGTTCCGGGTGTTCGACCTCTGCTACGAGGTCGACGGCGCGGTCGCGCTCGTGGTCACGTCGTCCGAGCGGGCCGCCGACCTTCCCCATCGGCCGATCTACCCGATCGGCGTCGCCGACGCGAACGGGCAGGGTGGCTCGGTCTACGAATGGGACGACATGGCGTGCATGTACTCGCGTGACGCCGCCCCGCGGCTCTGGTCGCGTACGGGACTGCAGCCCAGTGACATGGACGTCGCGCTCATGTACGACTGCTACACGTACACGGTGATGGCGACGATGGAGGACTACGGCTTCTGTGGCAAGGGCGAGGTCGGCGAGTTCTACCGCGAGGGCCGTGCCACCTACGGCGGCGACATCGTCGTCAACCCCCACGGCGGGCTGCTCTCCGAGGGTTATCTCCACGGGCTGAACCACCACTACGAGGCCGCGCTGCAGCTGCGGGGTGACGCCGGTGATCGTCAGGTGCCGCATGCGGAGACGGCGCTCGTCACCGCGGGCGCGGGGCCGTTCGGCGGTGCGCTGATCTACGCGATCGAGACCCAATGACCGCCCCGCAGTCTCCGCCGCAACCGGCACCCGACGTCGACTCCGAGGGTTTCTGGGAGGCCACGGCCGAGGGCCGCCTCGCGATCTGCCGCTGCACGGAATGCGGCCTGTGGCTCCAACCGCCGCTCGAACGCTGCCGGCACTGCGCGGGCGCGACCACGTTCGAAGCGGTCGCGGGCACCGGCACCGTCTACAGCTTCATCGTGCAACGGCAGCCGTCGGTGGTGGGATACCTCGACGCGATCCCGTACGTGGTCGCGCTCGTCGACCTCGACGACGCGCCCGGCGTGCGGCTCCCGGCGCGCCTCGTCGGCATCGAGCCCGAAGCTGCCGCGGTCGGCATGAAGGTGGCGGTCGAGTTCGACGACCTCCCGGGCGGGGACTACCGCATCCCCGTGTTTCGGCCCGCGGGCTGACGTGATCGACCGCGTGCTCGCGGACGACACCGTCGGCACCGTCACGATCGGTGACCACGCCGTACGTCGCATGGCGTTCGGGGCGATGCGCGTCTCGGGTGCGCGCAACGTCGAAGGCGTCCGCTCCCGCGACGAGGCGGCGCGCCTCTACCGCCGTGTCGTGGATCGTGGGGTGAACTTCCTCGACGTCGCGAACATCTACGGCTTCGGCGAATGCGAGGAGATCCTCGCCGAGGCGCTGGCGCCGTACCCGAGCGACCTGCTCGTCGGGACCAAGGCCGGGTTCCGCTCCGGGATGAAGCTCGAGCCCGGGATGCGGTCGCTCCCTCCGTCGGGGCGCCCCGAGGACATCAAGGCGGAGTGCGAGCAGAGCCTGCGCCGGTTGCGGGTGGACTGCATCGACCTCTACCAGGTGCACGTTCCCGATCCCGATGTGCCCTACGCGGAGACGGTCGGCGCGTTCGTCGAGCTCCGCGACGCCGGGAAGGTCCGGCACATCGGCATCTCCAACGTGACGCTCGACCACCTGGCGATCGCGCAGGGCCTCTGCACCGTCGTGTCGGTGCAGAACGCGTACAACGTGGGGCGCCGGCGCTCCGAAGACGTCCTGCGAGCGTGCGAGGAACAGGGCATCGCGTTCGTCCCCCATTCGCCCAACATCCTCGCCGGCTCCGACGCCGAGACGGTCGTCGCCGAGGTCGCGCGGGCGTGCGGTGTGTCACCGCAGCAGATCGCGGTCGCGTGGCTGCTCGCGCACTCGCCGGTCATGGTGCCCATCCCGGGCACGTCGCAGCTCGCCCACGCCGACGACAACCTCGACGCCGCGTGGCTCGAGCTCACCGACCAGGAACGCGAGCGTCTCGACGCGGCAGGGGTGGCGACGGCGACCTGAGCCGCGCGGTGCTACGAAGCCGTGCTCGCCAGCCAGCGACGTTGGTACTCGTGGCGCGACGTCTCACTCACGTCGACGTCGGTCGCGGTGGCCCGCAGCGCGCGCACGGTCGCGTGCTCCCGGTCGATGCCGGCGAACGGGTCGAAGTGGAAGAACCGCGCCGCGTTCTTCCACGTGATCGCGTCGATGTCGTCGTCGGAGCAGCCTGCGTTCTGGAACTCCTCCCACAGCAGCTCGGGAGAACGCGGCCAGGTGGAGTCGGAGTGGGGGTAGTCGCACTCCCACGCGAGCGTGTCGATCCCGATTCGATCGCGCACGTGGAGCGCCGACGGATCGGTGATGAAGCATCCGAGGAAGTTGTCGTGCCACACCTCGGTCGCGGTCTTGGCGCCGACGCCGATCTCGAGCCCGGTCCACTGGTGGTTCCAGAGGTGGCGGTCCATGCGGTCGAGGTAGAACGGGACCCAGCCGATCCCACCCTCCGAGAGCGCGACCTTCAGGTCGGGGAACCGGAGGAACGTCCCTCCGAGCAACAGGTCGGTGGCCGCGACCGCCGAGAGCTGCGGCGTGAGGACGATCAGGTGGTCGGCGCTCTCACCCGCCGGCCGCTGCAACAGCCCGAAGGCTCCGCCGATGTGCAGGCAGATGGCGACCTCGTGGTCACTGCACGCTCGGAACACCGGGTCCCAGTACGACGCGTCGGCGAAGCTCGGGAGGCCGACGCCGTAGGGCGTCTCCGGCAGGCTCAGCGCGTGACAGCCCTTGGCGGCGACGCGCGCGACCTCGTCGGCCATTCCTTGGGGATCCCAGACCGGCGCGATGGCGAGCGGGATGAACCGGCCGGGGTGCTCGCCCGCGAGCTCGTCGATGTGCCAGTCGTTGTACGCCGAGATCACGATCTTGGTGAGGTCCTTGTCGACGGTCGATCGGGCCAACGACATGCCGTTGAACCCGGCCATGGTCGGGAAGCACATCGACGCGAGCACACCGTTGGCGTCCATGTCGCGTACGCGTAGCTCGACGTCGTAGGTGCCGGGCCGCATCTCCGGGAACCCGATCGGGTCGAAGCCCCATTCCTCGTGCGGCCACGACGCCACCGCGTTCAGCCCCGCCATACCTGTCGGCTGCCCCTGGAAGTCCCAGTAGCCGGTGAGGTCGTCGGCTTCGACGTACTTCGGCGCCTGATCGCGGTATGCGTCGGGAATGTGACCTTCGAACATGTCGGCCGGCTCGATCACGTGATCGTCGATGCTGACCAGGATCATGTCGTTCATGTCCATGATGGTCCCCCTCGTGTGTCGGCTCATTCCCCGACGTCGGGTGCCGGCTCGAACACCGGCACGAACACCTCGCCATGCTGCTCGAACACCACCCGCACCGGCATGCCGATCTCGATCTCGTCGAGGTCGACGTTGACGATGTTCGTGGTGAACCGCAGCCCGTCCTGCTCGTCGAGCTCCACGATCGCGATCGCGTAGGGCGGCGGCACCGCCGGGTTGTACGGCTGGTGGTTGATCGTGAAGGTGAACACGGTGCCGCGCCCGCTCACCGCTTCCGCGGTCAGACCGCCGCCGCAGTCGGGGCACGCCGCGACGGGCGGATGCACCCACCGCCGGCACGCTGCGCATCGCAGGATCATGAGCTCCCCGCGCGCCCCACCGGTCCAGAAGGCCCGGTTCTCGGGCGTCAACGGCGTCAGGATCCTCGGGGCGGGTCGGGGCGGGGCTTCGCTGGCGTCGGCGGTCACGACCGGCAGGCTACGTGGCACCGGGTGCGTCGCGCCCGTTCGATCTAGGGTCTGGTGATGAGCGACGTCGCGCGCCCGACTGCCGTCATCACGGGAATCGGCATCTCCGCCATCGGACGCCGCACCGACATCAGCGCGCTCGACCTGACCGAACAGTCGGCCGTGGCCGCGATCGCCGACGCCGGACTCACCGCGGCCGACATCAACGGCATCGCGACGATGGGTGACACCCAACCGGCCGAGATCGCGCCCCGCCTCGGCATCGTCGACCCGTGGGTCCCCGGCCTGGATCTGGGCCAGGGCGGGCTCCTGGCGCCGGTCATGTCCGCGGTCGAGGGCGTCGACGCGGGCGAGGCCCGGCACGTGCTCGTCTATCGGACGGTGAAGATGATGGGGGGCAGCGTGCTCCCGCCGCCCGACGCGCCGCCGCCGACCGCGTCGCCGGGGAACCAGGAGGGCAACGAGACGGCCGCGTCGGTGATGGGTCAGATGGCGCCGCTCATCACGTATCACGCGTACTCGGCCGCCAACTGGCTCGCCATGCACGCGCGTCGCCACATGTACCTCTACGGCACAACGAAGGAGCAACTGGGTTGGCTCGCGGTCAACAGCCGCCGCAATGCCGGGCTCAACGAACGCGCCGTCTACCGGGAGCCGATCACGCTCGACGACTACCTCGCGGCACGGCCGGTGTCCGATCCGTTCGGCCTCCTCGACTGCGACGTTCCGATCGACGGATCGATCGCGGTCGTCGTGTCGACTGCTGGCCACGCGGCCGATGCCCCGCACCCGGCGGTGCACGTCGCGTCGCTCGGCAAGGCGCCGGGGACCGGTGGGTGGGACCAGCGCCCCGACTACCCGAACATGGCTTCGATCGAGGCCGCGCGCGATCTCTGGAGCCACACCGACCTCGGTCCGGGCGACGTCGACATCGCCGAGCTGTACGACGGGTTCACGTACCTCACGTTCGCGTGGCTCGAGGCCCTCGGCCTGTGCGGCATCGGCGAGGCGGGCCCCTTCGTCGAGGGCGCGGCCCGGATCGCGCTCGACGGCGAGCTCCCCCTCAACACCTACGGCGGTCAACTCTCCGCCGGCCGCATGCACGGCTACTGGGTATTGCACGAGGCATGCCTGCAGCTCCGGGGCGAAGCCGGCGAACGCCAGGTCGGGCGCGCGGGCACGAGTACGACGACGGCGCCCGAGGTCGCGGTCGTCTCGAACGGTGGCGGCCCCATCGCGGGCTGCATGTTGCTCACCCGCTGACGGCAGATTCGAAGGAAGAGGGAAGCCATGGATGACAGCACCACGAACGACGGCTCCGTGTCGATGGATCCGGCCTTGATGGAGATGTTCGACATGTCGGCACCGCAGGAGCGGTACCGGACGATGATCGAGCAGACGCCGGTGGCGCGCCCGATGGACGGCGTGGTGATCGTGTCGAGCCGGGACGCGGTCGAAACGGCACTGCGCGACCCGGGTCGCTTCTCCTCCGCGTACAACGGCGGGATCGTGTTGGGCAACACCCGGCCGCTCATCCCGCTGTCGGTCGACCCCCCGAACCACTCGAAGTACCGCAAGATCCTCGATCCCCTCTTCGCCCCCAAGCGCATGGATGCGATCGAGGACGACGTCGCCGCGCACGCCAACCGGTTCATCGACGCCTTCGCGGACCGCGGGGAGTGCCACTTCACCAACGAGCTGGCGGTGCCGTTCCCGTCGTCGGTGTTCCTCGGGCTCATGGGGCTGCCGTGGGAGGAGCTCGACGCCTTCGTCTCGATGAAGGACGGCATCATCCGGCCCGGTGGACCCGAGGCGACGATGGAGGAGCGCCAGCAGATCCAAGCCGACACCGGCCAGGAGATCTACCGCTACTTCAACGAGATCCTCGACGAGCGCGCCAAGGATCCGCGGGACGACATCCTCACCCACTTCCTCCAGGCGGAGGTCGACGGCGAGAAGCTCACTCGCGACGAGATCCTCGACATCTGCTTCCTCTTCCTGATCGCCGGCCTCGACACCGTCACCGATTCGCTCACGTGCTTCTACACCTACCTGTCGCAGCACGCGACGCACCGGCACCTCCTTGCCACGGACCCGTCGTTGATCCCGTCTGCGGTCGAAGAGCTGTTGCGGTGGGAGACCCCGGTACCGGGAGTCCCCCGCTGGTGCACGCAGGAGACCGAGCTCGCGGGGTGCCCGATCAAGACCGGCGATTCGGTGCAGATCAGCATCGGCGCCGCCAACGTCGACCCGAGCGCGTTCGCCGACGCCTTCGACGTGCGGTTCGACCGCGTCGAGAACCCGCACATCGCCTTCGGCGGCGGCGTCCACCGGTGTCTCGGCTCACACCTCGCGCGCCGCGAGCTGCGGGTCATGTTGCGCGAGTGGCACCGCCGGATCCCCGAGTACGAATTGAAGCCGGGGATCGTCCCCGAGTACGCCATGGGGCTGCGCCACGTCGAGAACCTCGAGCTCGTCTGGTCGACATGACCGCGGCCGCAACCGGAGCACTGAACGGGAGAAGCAGGAACCGATGAACCAGCCGCTCGAAGGCGTCCGCGTGATCGAGGTGTCGATGTGGGCGTTCGTCCCCTCCGCGGGTGCGGTCCTCGCCGACTGGGGCGCCGAGGTGATCAAGGTGGAAGCCCCCTCCGGTGACCCGATCCGCGGACTCACCTTCGGCGGGGTCGGGGGGTCCGGGAAGCCCGGCGGGATCGCCTGGACCTGGGAGATGTTCAACCGGGGCAAGCGGGGCATCGCGCTCGACCTGACCCAACCCGCCGCGCAGGAGGTTCTGCACGAGTTGGCGGCGAGCGCGGATGTGTTCCTCACCAGTCTCCTGCCCACGGCCCGCGAGAAGCTCCGGCTCGACGACGAGACCATCCGGGCCGTCAACCCGCAGATCATCTACGCCAGCGGCACCGGCCAGGGCGCCCGGGGACCGGAGGCGGGCAAGGGCGGCTACGACTCGATCAGCTTCTGGTCGCGTGGCTCGGTGTCGGCGTCGCTCACACCGGAGGGCTCCGACCCGATCGGGATGCCGTCCGGCGCGTTCGGCGACTCGATCAGCGGCATGGCCCTGGCCGGCGGCATCGCGGCCGCGCTCGCGCACAAGGCCGCGACCGGGGAAGGCGGGCTCGTCGACGGCTCGCTGCTCGGCACCGCGATGTGGTCGATGCAGATGGCGACCGTCGGCGCCGCGGTCGCCGGCCTCGACGAGATGCCCAAGATGACCCGCCAGAACTCGCCGAACCCGCTCGTGAACACCTACCGCACGAGCGACGACCGGTGGATCGCGCTCTGCATGCTGCAGCCCGACGTGTACTGGGCTCCCTTCTGCCGGGCGATCGGGCGCGACGACCTCGCCACCGATCCCCGCTTCGCCACGAGCGCCGAACTGGGCGCGCACACCGCGGAGGGGATCGCGGAGTTCGACGCGACGTTCGCGACGAAGTCGTTGGCCGAGTGGATCCCGATCCTGTCCGCGCAGCGCGGCCAGTGGGACGTCGTCAAGAAGGTCGGCGACCTGCTGCACGATCAGCAGGCGGAGGCCAACGGGTTCTTCCAGCGCATCGACTACGGCGACGGGCAGGAGCTGCCGCTGATCTCGAGCCCGATCCAGTTCGACCGCACGCCACCCGAGCTCACTCCCGCGCCGGGTTTCGGCGGTGACACCGACGAGATCCTGCTCTCGCTCGGCTGGGATTGGGATCGCATCATCGAGGCGAAGACGTCGGGCGCGGTGCTCTGACCCGGCGCCACCCGGTCACATGATGCGCTGGTAGTCCCCGGTGTGGTCGCGCTGGTCGGCGAACGCGCGGACGAGGTTGTCCTGCGTGTAGGTCGCGACGAGCCGGCCGTCTTCCGTCCAGACGTTGCAGCGCCCGTGCGTGCGCCCACGCCCGGCCCAGATGCTCTCGTTGGCGAGCAGGAGCCAGCCCGACGCGTCGAAGCGGTCGTGGAAGTTCACCGTGTGGGACACCACGCCGGTGGAGATCGTCTTGTGCGCGTGCCCCTCGTTGTAGCCCGCGTGCGGCAGCATCGCGGTGCCGATCAGGTAGCCGTCGGTCGCCCACGACACGATCGCCTGGTGCACGACCGGAGCGGGGTTCGACACCTCCGCGCGCGTCCACACGTTCTGCACCGGATCACGGAGAGGCTCGTCGTCACTCCACGTGTTGACACCGCCGGCGATGAGCCCGACCGCGCCGGGGAAGACCCGCCAGTCGGGTCGGTTGCCCGGATCGTCGGGTGCACCAACCTGCGGCATCGCGACGTTCGCGGTGTGGCGGATCAGGTCGGGTTCGTCCCGGCTCCAGAGGATGAGACCGCGCGACATGACCTTGCCGTGTTGCGCGAACGTCACCGTGTCGCTCCCGAGCGTGCGCCCGTCATGCATCTGCTCGACCTCGTATTCGATGGGCGCCGAGTAGTCGCCCGCCCGGGCGAAGATCGCGTGGATCGACTTCACCTCTTTGTGGTTGGGGTGCTCGAGGCTGCGGTCACGGTGGGCGGCCATGATCATCTGGGCGAGGATCTGCCCGCCGAACACGACGTTGCGCTGCTCGCCGCCGTGCTCGGGCCGGCCGGAGTAGCGGTGGTCGTCGACCTGCTCGAGCTCGAGCATCGGCGGCAGTGAAGTCGAATCGGCGATCACGGTGATGTCCCTCCTCGGGCGGGCCGGCGTCGTCCACGCGCGCTCTCGTGGTCGTCGAGCGTGCAGTGGATCATTGCACCTGCGCCCGGAGACGCAGGGCGCAATGGTGCCCGACGACGTGGTCGAGATCCCGTACGAGGACATGAGCCCCGAGCGGGAGCGCTCCTCGCCTACGACCGCAACGGGTCGCTCGACCGCCGCTCACGTTCGCAATTACCGCCTGACGCGTCGCGGCGGCTCGTGATCGTCGGTGGTGACGTCACGCAGGATCACATACGAGCTGCTGTACACGACCAGGTAGCAGCCCTCCTCGCGCCAGTCGACGACAAGCGATTCGACGTCGCCGATACGGGACGCGGCGATCTCGCGCGCGAGCAGGCGAAGAAGCTCCGTTTCGTCGCCACCGGGACCGATCTCACAGGTCGCTTCGCGCCGGATCACGCGGACCCCGCTCGGGTGACGCGTCGACATCATCGGGCGAGTGAGCAGGTCGGGTACCGCCTCCGCCCATCGACCACCGCGCGATGGTCGCACTCGCGCAGGCGGGCGACGGCGTCGAGCACGTCGGTCCCACCACCGTCGCTGTCGCAGTCGACGTTCAGGATGTAGCCGTTCGTGCCGACCAGGATCTCGAGCGTGCGCGCGACGAGCCCGCTGCGCGCCAGCGCGTCGCCGAGCGCACAGAACAGGTCCTGCGAGGAAGGGCAGGGACCGAGCTGGAGACGGATCGTGTCGACCCGCCAGACGGGTGCGGTCTCGCCGCCCCTCAAGACATCAGCGTTGCGAACCACGCGTCGAACGTAACCAAGGCGGGTGAACGGCGCCCGACCAACACCCGGCACCGCCGTGAACTCTCTCCGACGATTCGGGGACCTCACCGGGCACGGTGAAGCGGTGGCCGAAACGATCGGATCTCAGCAGGGCGTGCCCGGTCCGGTCGCGATGTCGTGTTGAAACGCGAACGCAGTGGCGGCCGAGCGCGTCGACACGTTGGTCTTGGTGAAGATGTTCGACAGGTGCCGGGCGACGGTCTTCTCGCTGAGGGAGAGCTCGGCGGCGATCTGCTTGTTGGTCAGGCCGGCGGCCACCAGTCGGAGCACCTCGGCTTCTCGCGCCGTGAGGCCGGCGGGCAGTTCGAGGATCGGGCTCGTGATGTCGCGCAGGTTGAGGAGATCGAGGGTCGCGCCCAGTTGCTCGAACAGTGCCCGGGCCGTCACGAACGACGCCGCCGCTCCGTCGTGATCGCCGGCCCTCGCACATGCCGCACCTTGGAGCATGCGTGCCGTTGCCACTTCGTGGGGTACGCCGAGTTCCTGCCAGCATTCGGCCGCGTGTCGCAGCGTCACGCAGGCGGACCGGTCGTTCGACGCGAGCTGGACCCGGCCTCGGGTCGAGAGCGCAGCCGCGGTCAGGGCGGGGCTCGCGTACTCGGTGGCGATGGACTCCAGTTCGTCGAGGGCGGCCGCGGCGCCCGGAAGGTCGGTGGCGGCGATCGCCACCTGGGCACGCGCGGGGAGGAGTCGGGCGCGCCCGAGGCGGTCCCAGGTGATGTCGTCCAGCGCGCGCGTGATGATGGCGACCGCGGCATCGACGTTGCCCTGGGCCAATCGCAGGAGCGCGAGCCCGGGCTGCGGCTGACCGTTGAGCTGCTCGGCTTCACGGAACGCGTCTTCGGCACCGTCGAGGTCGCCGATCCTGCGCCTGATCTCACCGATCTCCGCGTATCCGGCGGCGGCGTTCGTGACGTTGAGGGTCGCGAGCTCCGCGCACGCTCGCACCGCTTGTTCCTCGGCCTTCTCCCACTCGCCGCGCGATCGCAGCGACGACGCGAGGTGCACTCGGCACAGCCCGGGAAACACGGCGAGGGGATGTTGCTCCGCCCACGCGGTGGTCGCTTCGCTCCATTCGGCCGCACGGCGAAGGTCACCGAGGGCTTCGCAGGCGCTGATCAGGCTGCAGTAGACCTTGCCCGTCGAGTACGGGCGCAGCCGACCTTCGACCGCGAACAGCATGGCCTCGTCGAGCGTGGCGAGTCCCTCGGTCGGGTCACCGGCGTCGATGAGCACCCGTCCGAGGGTCTGGAGCGCCTCGGCTTCGAGGTCGGGAGAACGCAGCCGCCGACCGAGCTCGACGACTTCGCGGGCCGCGTCCGCGCTTGCCTGGAGCTCTCCACGGCCGTGCGCGGCCTCGGCTTCGCGCAATCGCAGCGCGCCGTATTCCACCGAGTCGGGAGCGTCCTCGAGCGTGTGGCGGGCGCGGCGGAGCCAGCCGCCGGCGATCGCGGGCCGGGCCTTGAAGCAGTAGTGCTCGTAGAGCCAGACCGCGCACAGGCCCGCGCGCCGTCGCTCTCCGAGCTCGTCGTAGCGGACGTAGGCACCTTCGCGGGCCGCGATGCATTCGTCGAGCCGACCCAGCCACCACGCCGCCTCGGCCAGCAACTCGAGCCGGTCCGCCTCGCCGGCGAGGTCGATCTCGGTCGCCTCCACAGCCGACGTGGCGTCGTACGCGGCCTGCCAGTCACAGCGCGAGAGCGCGACGCGCGCCGCGGCGAGTTGATCGGGCTCGCTCACGACGTCACGATCCGACCCGGTTGCACGGATCGACCGTAGCGGCCCTGAACCGCCGGCGCGCCGTCGTTCACACCGACTTCGACATCTGGCGCGAGAGGTGCTCGAGCACCGGTGTGATCGCGTCGGACGGGCTGAACTCCAGGAACGTGACCCCCTCCGTGGTCCAGCCGGTGTGCCCACCCGGCCAGTAGTACAGGTCGCCGGCGCAGGTGGTCTCCTCGCTGCCGTCGGCGTAGCGGACGGTGACCGAACCCTTGGTCACGTAGCCCCAGTGCGGGCACTGGCACAGGTCGTCGGGCAAGCCCACGAACAGTGGCGTGAAATCGACGCCGGGCGGCAGGTCGAGGTGGCGAACCGTCACGTCGCCCCAGGCGACCCCGCGGGTCTCGATCGCGTCGACCTGCATCTCGATCGGAACGTCGGTGATCTTCGCGTGCATGGTGGCTCCCCGTTCTCCGGCCCGGGGCGCTCCCGGGCTGTCACCCACCATGGGGCCCGCGGTCCGCCGTCGCATCGGCCAGACCATGCAACCTCGGCATTCGTCCACCTCGCCGATGGGGAGAATCACCCACGCGCGGGCCCTCGGCGAATGCGTGGTCTGCCCGATGCGGCCCGGGACGGCGTCGGGCCACACTGACCGCATGGGAAGCAACCACGCCGCCGACGAGGGATGGCCGGAGGAACTCCAACGGCTCATCCTCCACGGCCGTGACCGGGAAGCCGCCGAGCTCGCTTCCCGGCACCTCGCAGCCGATCAGACCACCACCACGTCACCGACACGGGGAGACACCGACATGGGACCACTCGAACAACTCGACGAGCTCGAGCCGCTCCTGGGCCAGGTCGCGTCCGGGATCACGGCCGACGACCTCGACGCGCCCACGCCGTGCACGAACTTCACGGTGCGCGGCGTCCTGGGTCACATGATCGGAGGCGCGACCGAGTTCGCCGCGGCGTTCCGGGGAGAGGCCGCGCCCGAAGTCGACCCCGGTGCCGCCGCGGGCCCCGATGTGGTTCCCCGCGCCGGCCGCGCGCTCGCCGACCTCACGTCGGCCATCCGGTCACCCGGCGCGCTCGACCGGACCGTCGTCGCGCCGTTCGGCGAGATGCCGGGCGACGCGTTCGCCCGCTTCGTGGTGCTCGACGGGCTCGTCCACGGCTGGGACCTCGCGGTTGCGACCCACCAGCATTACGAGCCATCCGACCTGCTCGTGGCCGAGGTCGACGCGTTCGCCCGGCAGGCGATCGCGCCGGAGATGCGAGACGGTGAGACGTTCGACGCCGCCGTCGAACCGCCCGACGACGCCACGCCGATCGAGCGGCTGGCGGCGTTCACCGGGCGAAACGTCTGACGGCATTTCGGATTTGTGACAGATTGCTCGATACCAACCACTTCGTGCGGAGGTCGATCCAGATGAATGCCAACAAGGCCCTGTGGGAGAAGGGCGACTTCACCCGCCTCGCGGCGAGCATGCGGGGCAGCGGCGAGGCACTGGTCCACCGACTCGGCATCACCGAAGGGCTGACGGTGTTGGACCTCGGGTGTGGCGACGGGACCACGGCGGTTCCGACGGCCCGCCTCGGCGCCGACGTCTTGGGCGTCGACATCGCGAGCAACCTCGTGGAGGCCGGCAACCGCCGGGCCAAGGAAGCGGGCCTCGTGAACCTGCGCTTCCAGGAGGGCGACGCGTGCGACCTGGTCGAGTTGGAAAACGGGTCCTTCGATCTCGTCATGAGCATCTTCGGGGCGATGTTCGCGCCACGGCCGTCCGACGTGGCGAGGGAGATGGTGCGGGTGACCCGCCCGGGTGGCCGGATCGTCATGGGGAACTGGATTCCCGGCGATCCGACGTTGGTGGCGCAGATCTTGAAGATCAGTGCGGCGTACTCGCCGCCGCCGCCCGAAGGGTTCGTCAGCCCGATGACGTGGGGCATCGTGGACGACGTGGTCGAGCGCTTCGTCGCGGCCGGAGTCCCCGAAGGCGGGATCTCCTGCGAGCAGGACACGTTCGTCTTCGAGATCCCGATGTCACCGTCGGAATTCCTCGCGGTGTTCAGGAACTACTACGGCCCCACGATGAACGCGTACGAGGCCGCCGAGGCGAACGGCCGCGCCGACGACCTGCACCGAGAGCTCGACGCCCTGTTCAACGAGCAGAACCTGAGTGGGGACGACGGCGCGACGACGATCCCCGCCACCTTCCTGCGCGTGACCGTCGAACCCTGACCCTGGCCGGAGCCGCTCAGTCGAACACCTCGCGCGACCACTCGGTGAGCTGAGGCACGAGGAGGCTCCACCGATCGAAGAGGCTTCCGCCCGCCTCGCGCGCCTCGCCGCGTTCGATCCACTCCCGGTCACCCCACGGGGGTTCCACGAGTCGGGCACCGGGAAGCGCGCCGGCGACCGCCTCGGACATCTCCCGCGTGTGGTGCGCGTCGCTCTCGCCGCTGCGGAACACCAGCGTCGGGAGGTCGAGGGCGGCGGCGTCCGCGCTCGGGAGCCCGGGAACCAGCTCGTCGCCGCACGGGCAGTACGCCAGCATCCAGCGCTCCATCGTGGTGATGAACTCGCGCCGATCCTGACCGAGGAACCGCTGACGGTTGGAGGGATTCCGACGCAGGACCTCCTCCCACTCGGGGAGCGCCACGACGTCTTCCATGCCTCCCTGCCAGGCCTTGAGGAGCGACTGCCCGCAGTAGTGCACCCCGAGGCTCATGAGCCCGAAGGCGCCACCGCTGATCCACCAGATCGCGAGCCCCGAGGCGACCTCGGGGTGACGGGCCGCGGTGAGCATCGACACCCGTGATCCGCCCGAACCACCGGCGATCACGGCGGGGGTCATCTCGAGGTGCGTGAGCAACCCGGCGAGCGTGTCGGCCTGCATGGCCGACTCCGACACCCCGGTGAAGCAGACGTCGGACTCGCCGCAGTTGGGCCGGTCCCAGATGAGGACCTGGTTGCCTTCGCCGGCGAGGGCCTCGGCCAGCTGCCGGACGCCGGGGTAGTCCTTGCTGAACCGGCCACCCGGAGTGATTGCCCAGGGGCGCCCCGTACCGATGATGTCGTAGGAGATGGACAAGCCGTTGACAGTTGCGTACGCCATGGACGGACCCTAACGTCGACGGCGATGCTGAACAACGACACGCTGATCATCGACGCCGACTCGCACTGGTGCGAGCTGCCCGATCTGTTCACCAACCTCGCCCCGGCCGAGTACAAGGACCGGGTGCCGCGGGTGGAGCAGGTCGAAGGCCTGCCGACGTGGGTGATGGACGGCCACCCGCTCGGGCAGGCCACCGCGGGTGCCGTCATCGGCCGGGACGGGACGAAGGAGAGCGCCGACATCGGGCTCAACCAGTGGTCGATCGACGATGTCCACGTCGGGGCCTACGACCCGAAGGTGCGCCTCGAGGTCCTCGACGAGTGCGGCATCGACGCCCAGGTCATCTTCCCGAACACCATCGGCCTCGGCGGCCAGTACCTCGGCATGGTCGAGGACGACGCGCTGTGCCGGCTGGTGATCGAGCTCTACAACGACCGGATGGCGGAGATCCAGGCCGAATCCGGCAACCGGCTCCTCGGCATGCCCCTGATGCCGGCGTGGGACATCGACACCTGCGTGGCCGAGGCCAAGCGGGTCGCGGCCCTCGGCGCGCGTGGCGTGAACATGACGTGCGATCCGCAGGACCTCGGCGCGCCCGACCTCGCCAACCGGGCGTGGGACCCGTTCTGGGAGACCTGCACCGAGCTCGAGCTCCCGGTGCACTTCCACATCGGCGCCAGCGCCACCGCCATGGGCTTCTACGGCCAGTACCCGTGGGATTCGCATCCCATGAACACGAAGCTCGCGATCGGCGGCACGCTCCTGTTCATCGGCAACGCGCGGCGTCGTGACCAACGCGATCCTGTCGGGAATGTTCGACCGCCATCCCGACCTGAAGATGGTGTCGGTCGAGAGCGGCGTCGGATGGATCCCGTTCATCCTCGAGACCCTCGACTACGAGATGGCGGAGAATGCCCCCGACGAGTTGGCGCAGATGAAGAAGCTGCCGTCGGAGTACTTCCGCAGCAACTTCTACGCGACGTTCTGGTTCGAGAACAACCGCAACAAGCTCCCCGAGCTCATCGAGGCGGTCGGCGCCGACAGCATCCTGTTCGAGACCGACTTCCCGCACCCGACGTGCCTCTACCCGAACCCCCTCCAGACGGTCGAGGCGAAGATGGCCACGCTCGCACCAGAAGACCGCAAGAAGATCTACGGTGAGAACGCCCGCAAGCTCTACCGGCTCTGACACGCGCCGCCGACGCCCCGGAGGAGACGCGTGAAGGTCGAGGTCGATGCCGATTGCTGCGGCGGGTTCGGTCAATGCGTCGCGCTCTGCCCCGAGGTGTTCGAGCTGACCGATGCGGGATACGCCGTCGTGCTCCTCCCGGACGTCCCCGCGCAGTTCGAGACGGCCGTCCGCGAGGCGGAGAAGATCTGCCCCACCCACGCGATCACCCTGACCTGACCGACCCGACCGGCTCGGGTCCGCGGCGCGTGCGATTGGTTAGTCTCGCCAGATGGACTCGAAATCCCGGACAACGTGCCCGCACGTCGACTTCGACCTCTTCGGCACGACGAGCCGCGCGGCCTCCGACGACGCGTGGAGAGCGGTGCGCGACACGGGCTGTCCGGTCGCCTGGACCGAACACAGCGGCGGCCACTGGGTCGTCAGCACCTACGACGCGGTCTCGGCGGCGTTCCGCGACTGGGAGCGGTTCTCCTCCGAGCGGACGGACCCCGAACGATCGGCCATCGCCTTCACCAACAGCAACGTGCCCGTCTGCCTCCCGGAGGAGAGCGACCCGCCGAACTGGTACGGGTACCGCCGCGCGCTCTCCCGGATCCTTTCGCCGCAGGCATCGGAGCGGCTGCGCGAGCGGGCCCGCTTCTGGACCGCGCACTACCTCGACCAGGTCGCGGAGCGCGGCGAGTGCGACCTCGTCCACGACCTGACCTGCCCCGTCCCCGCGGCGGTGACGTCGGAGTGGATGGGATACCCGCGCGACGAGTGGCAGATGTTCTCGGACGCCTTCCACGGTGTCTCCGCGTATCCCAGCGGGAGCCCCGAGCACCGGAAGGCATCGGAAGCCTACGGGCCGGTGATGGCGCGCATCACCGAGGAACTGCGCGAGCGGATCGCGTCCCCGCGCGACGACGCGCTCGCACCGCGATCGCGCACCACGAGATCGACGGCGAGCGGATCCCGGAGGAGATCGCGCACTCGATCGCGTTCCTCACGACGGCCGGAGGTGTCGACACCACGACCTCGCTCACCGGTGCTGCGCTCCTCCACCTGTCGCAGTACCCGGACGACCGCGCGCGGTTGATCGCCGAGCCCGATCTCCTCCCGCTCGCCACGGAGGAGTTCCTCCGCTACTACCCGCCGGCACGGGCGCACGCCCGGATCGTGGCGGTCGACACCGTGTTCGAAGGCGTCGAGATGCGACAAGGCGACCGCGTGCTCCTGAGCGAGGCCGCGGCCGGACGCGACGAGTCCGAATTCGACGACGCCGACACGTTCGTCATCGACCGCAACCCCAACCGGCACGTCTCCTTCGGCGTCGGGATCCACCGCTGCCCGGGATCGCACCTCGCCCGCATCGAGTTCTCGGAGATGATCACCGCGGTGCTCCGGCGCATGCCCGACTACGAGATCGCCGCGACGCCGTCGAGGAGTACGCCGACTGGGCGATGGTCGGAGGCTGGTCCCGGATGCCCGCGACCTTCACCCCCGGCACGAAGTAGTGGTGGACCTCTCGCTGAGCGACGAGCAGGAGCAGCTCGTCGAGTCGTTCCACGCCTTCTTCGCCAAGGAGTGCCCACCCTCGGTCGTACGGGCGGCCGAGGACGCCGGCGGGTTCGATCGCGCGCTGTGGGATGCGTTCGGCGCGCTCGGCGGCCCGACGATGGGCGTCGACGCCTCCGACGGGGGCGGCGGCGCGTCGCTGCTCGACCTGGAGCTCGTCGCGGAGCGTCACGGCGCGTTCCTCGCGCCCATCCCGCTCGTCGAAGGTCTCGTCGCCGGGCGCCTGTTGGCCGCGGGAGGAGCATCCGTACGTCCCGTCCTCGACCGCCTGACCGACGACCCCCCCAGCGTGGCCACGGTCGCGGTGCAGCCGGCGCGCGACGGACTCGCCCACCTGGTGCCGGCGGGCGCGGTCGCGACCGTCGTCGTCGGTCTCGACGACGACGAGCTCGTCGTGGTCGAGACGGAACCGCCGGCGCTCCACTCCGTACGCAACCTCGGCGACGGTGCGCTCGCCGACCGGTCCCTCCGTGCGGAATCGCGAGCCGTCGTCGCCCGAGGTGCCGATGCGCACGAGCTCCACGAACAGGCCGTCGACGAATGGCGTGTGCTCGTGGCCGCGGCGCTCGTGGGACTCGCCGGCTCCGCGCTCGGGCTGGGCGTGGAATACGCCAAGGCGCGCCACCAGTTCGGCGTGCCCATCGGGTCGTTCCAGTCGATCGCGCACGGTCTCGCCGACGTCGCGACCATGGTGGACGGCGCGCAGCTTCTCGTGCGGGAAGCGGCCTGGGCCGCCGACGAATCCGAAGCGGACGCGCGCGCGCTGGCGCGGATGGCATTCCTGTTCGCCGCGTGGTCGGCCCAGCGCACGACTGCGGTGGCACTCCACGTGCATGGCGGTTACGGGTTCACCCTGGAGTACGACATCCAGCTGTACCACCGGCGCGCCAAGGCCTGGCCGCTCCTCCTCGGCGACCCGCGACGCCAGACGTTGCACCTCGCCGATGCCCTCTTCGGACCGTTGGAGACCCACTGATGGACTTCCGTCTCGGCTCCAGGAGCGACGCGTTCCGCGAGGAGGTGCAGGCGTTCCTCCGCGAGCACCTGCGCCCGGACATGATCGAACGGGCGCACGAGACCGGCACCGCCCACGCCTGGGAGTTCCACCGGGCGCTCGGCGCGCAGGGCTGGATCGCCGCGTCATGGCCCGAGGAGTACGGCGGGCAAGGACGCGATCCGTTCGAGATGACCGCGCTGCGCGACGAGCTGCGCCTCGCGGGCGTACCCACCGACGGTCTCGGCCAGTCGATCATCGTGGCCCGCACCATCCGCGCCGTCGGCTCGGAGGAGCAGAAGCAGCGGTTCCTCCCGCCGTTCCTCGCCGGCGAGATCATCTTCAGCCTCGGGTACACCGAACCTGACTCGGGATCCGACGTCGCGGCGGCCAAGACCCGGGCGGTGCGCGACGGCGACGACTGGATCATCGACGGCCAGAAGATGTTCACCACGCTGGCCCACGAAGCCGCGTTCGTGTTCCTGCTCACGCGCACGAATCCCGACGTGCCGAAGCACCGCGGCCTCACCATGTTCCTGGTGCCACTCGACGCGCCCGGGGTGGAGATCCATGCGGTGCACACGATGGGCGGCGAACGTACCAACGCGACCTTCTACACCGACGTACGGGTCCCGGACGCGTTCCGGGTCGGTGAGGTCGACGGCGGCTGGGACGTGATGACCGTCGCGCTCACGTTCGAGCGCGGCGGCTACGCGCTCACCGAAGCCGACCGGGTCTGGCAGCAGACCGTCGACTGGGCGACGTCCACCCGACGTGCCGACGGCATGCGGGTGATCGACGACCCTCTGGTCCGGGAACGGTTGGCGACGATGCGCGTCAACAACGAGGTGGCCCGCGTGCTCGCGCTCCGCTGTTCGTACGTCGCGGCCTCGGGCGGCCTCCCCGGCGTCGAGGGCTCGATGCACAAGCTCTGGTACGCGGAGTCCATGACGGCCGACGCCTCCGAGCTGGTCGACATGCTCGGTGCCGAAGGCGTGCTCGCGCACGGCGAGCCCGGCGCGCCGGTCGGTGGGTGGGTGGAGCACCTGTTCCGTCACGCCGCGGTCACCACCATCTACGGCGGCACCAGCGAGGTGCAGCGCGGCATCATCGCCGAACGCGGCCTCGGGCTCCCCCGCAGCCGGCGTTGACGCCCGTTGCTTCCCGAGATGTGCCTACCTAGTGTGCGCTGTGCGTCATCGATCACCACCAGGGGAAACCGTCATGAGCAACGCTGACTTCGCCACGGTCGACTTCTTCCGCAACCGGGCACTGACCCAGGACCCGTATCCGTACTACGAGTGGGTGCGGCAGCAGGGCCCGGTGTGGCGGGAGCCGAATCGCGACGTGGTGATGATCTCCGGGTACGACGAGGCGATCGCGGTGTACCACGACTCGGCGTCGTTCTCGAGCTGCACCACGGTCGCGGGACCGTTCTTCCCGTTCCCGGTGCCGTTGGAGGGCGACGACATCAGCGCCATCATCGAGGAGCACCGAGACACCCTGCCCTTCACCGACCAGCTGCCCTCGTTCGACCCCCCCAAGCACACCGACCACCGCGCGCTGCTCATGCGGCTGATCACCCCCAAGCGCCTCAAGGAGAACGAGGAGTTCATGTGGCGCCTGGCCGACCAGACCTTCGACGAGTTCCTCCCCCGGGGTGAATGCGAGTTCGTGAGGGAGTACGCGCTTCCGTTCACCCTGCTCGTGGTCGCCGACCTCCTCGGTGTGCCCGAGGAGGACCGGGGCGACGTCCGGACCCGGCTCGTCGACAAGAAGCGCGCCGAAGAGATGTCGCACGCGCCGCTGGAGCACCTCTACGCGCAGTTCACCGCGTACATCGAGGACCGGCGACGCGCACCCCGCGACGACGTCATGACCGGTCTGGCGACCGCGACGTTCCCCGACGGCACGCTCCCCCCCGTCGACGACGTCATGCGGATCGCCGCCAACCTGTTCAGCGCGGGCGGCGAGACGACGGCCCGGCTGCTCTCCACGTCGTTCCAGGTCCTCGGCGACCGTCCCGACCTCCAGCAGGAGCTGCGCGAGGACCCCGACAAGATCCCGGCCTTCATCGAGGAGGCCCTGCGACTCGAGAGCCCGATCAAGGGCGAGTTCCGCCTCTCGCGCGTACCGGTGACGGTCGGAGGCGTCGATCTCCCCGCCGGTACCAACGTGTTCGTGATGAACGGCGCCGCCAACCGTGACCCGCGCCAGTTCGAGCACCCGAACGAGTTCCGCCTCGATCGGGTCAACGGTCGCCAGCACATCGGGTTCGGCCACGGCATCCACTCGTGCGCCGGCGCACCCCTCGCGCGCGCCGAGTCCCGCATCACCATCGAGCGCTTCCTCGCCCGCACCGGCGACATCACGATCTCGGAGGCCGCCCACGGGCCGGCCGACGCCCGACGCTACGAGTACGACCCCACCTACATGCTCCGTGGCCTACGCGAGCTGCACCTCGAGTTCACGCCCGCCGGCTGAGCGACCGCCGGCTCGCGATACCGCCGCCGGCCCGATCCGAGGGAGAAGGATGGGCACGTACAACCACACGGGGCAAGTCGTCACCGACCTGGCGCGCTCGAAGCGCTTCTACCAGGAGGTGCTCGGCTTCGAGTTCTGGTACGAGATCTCGCCGCCCGACGAGATGACCAGCAAGCTCAACTGTCTCGAGCCACCGCTGGGGATCACGGCCTCGTACCTGACCCTCGACGGGTTCGTCCTCGAGCTCATGCACTACTCCGCGCCCGGGGCGGCCGCGCCCTACCTCCGACGCGCGATGAACGAGCCGGGGCTCACGCACCTGTCGATCTCGGTCGACGACGTGCGGGCGACGGCCGAGAAGGCCGCCGAGTACGGAGGAGAGATCATCGAGGAGAGCGACCTCGGGCTCGCCATCTTCATCCGGGATCCTGACGGTCAGCTCCTGGAGCTGCTGCCCGTGACCTACCGGGCCGGCCTCCCGCCGAAGCCCTGACGTACGCGGGGGCGGTCAGGCGACCGTGCGCCGCCGCGTCGTCTCGCTGACCCGGCCGAGCACCTTGGTCAACGCCCGGTACACGGTGCACCCGACGGGCCACTGGGTGACAACCTTGCCGGTGGGCGCCTTGAAGTAGTTGTTGCTCATCGTCCAGGACGTGCCCTCCATCTTGGACTGGAGCCAGCGGTTCCAGCGGGCGTCGAAACTCGGCTTGACCTCGACGGCCGTCACCCGCTCGCGCCGCATGCGCTGCATCGCGCGCACCGCGAACTCGGACTGGCTCTCGAGCATCGTGACGATCTCGCCGCCGTTCGTACCCGGTCCGTAGAGCATGAAGAAGTTCGGGAACCCGGGGACGGTGATGCCGAGGAAGCCGTGCGGCTCACCGGCCCAGTATTCGTGGAGTGACCTTCCCGTACAGCCGACGACCTCGAGGCGCGCGAGGTAGTTGGCCGGCTGGAACCCCGTCGCCATCACGAGGACGTCGATCTCCCGCTCGACGCCGTCGACATCGACGATTCCGGTCCGGGTCACCGAGGCGACCGCCTTGGGGACCAGTTCGACGTTGGGCTCCTTGAGCGCCGGGTAGAAGGTCGACGCGAAGATCGGCCGCTTGCCCGGGTAGGGGTACCGGGGAGTGACCGCGTCCCGCAGGTCGGGGCGGTCCTCGAAGCTCTGGGCGATGTAGTCGAGACAGAACTGGCGACGGACCGCGTTCTCCTTCGTGTCGACCCGGAAGATCTTGCCGCCCCAGATGTTCTTCTCCAGGAGCCACTTCAGCCGCAGGCGCTCCCGCTTGCGTCGCCACGGGTCCGAGAGGGTCTTGCGTTCCTCGTCGGTGAAGTCGCGGTCACCCTTGGGCATCACCCAGCCCGGTTCCCGCTGGAACACGTACAGCCGTGCCACGTCGGGCTGGATGGCGGGGACGATCTGGGTGGCCGTGGAGCCCGTACCCACCACCGCGACGACCTTGCCAGTGAGGTCGTGGTGGTGCTCCCACCGCGCGGTGTGGAACTTGGGTCCCTCGAAGTCGTCAAGGCCGGGCCAGTCCGGGTAGCTGGGCACGTTCAGGAACCCCACCCCGCTGACGAGCACGTGGCCCTCGTCCGTGGTGCCGTCGTCGAGGCGGACCGTCCAGACGTGGCGGTCGTCGTCCCACGTCGCCGACTCGACCGCCACGCCGAGTCGCAGGTGCGGACGCAGCCCGTACTCGTCGACGGTCTCCTCGAGGTACTTCTGGAGCTCGGCCTGCTTGGCGTGGGTGCGGCTCCAGTCGTACGGCTTGAACGAGTACGAGTACAGGTGCGAGCCGACGTCGACTTCGGCGCCGGGGTAGGTGTTGTCCCACCAGGTACCACCGATGCCGAGCGACGACTCGTAGATCGTGAACGTGTGGATCCCGGCGTTCTGCATCTTGACACCGGCGGCGATCCCACCGAAGCCGGCGCCGACCACCACGACGCGCGGCGTCCCCGCCGGACCGAACAGGTCCTCGGCGCTCGGCTTCATGCGACATCTGCGGGATAGATCATGAACTCCAACAGGTTGCCATCGGGGTCGCGGACATAGACGCTGGTCGCCTCCCGGCGCCGGGCGCCCTCACGCGCCACCGGACCTTCGACGACATCGGCACCCGCCGCGTCGAGCATCGACTGCAGAGACGCCGGTGAACCGTCCCAGACGAAGCAGAGATCGCCGCACGGTGGCGTCGCGGCCGGGGCGCGCAGTGTGAAGTCCTGCCGTTGCCACATCGTGGGGCGATGGAAGTTGATCATCTGGTCACCGACGTGGACCGACACGAGGTACGGCGTCTCCGCGACCTCCAATCCGAGCGAACGGTAGAACGCCACCATCGCGTCGGCATCCTGTATCGGCAGCGACACGTGGTCGAAGCCGCGTACGGCTCCGGATTCGGTCACGACCGCGGCGCCAGGCAATAGAGCTCGGCGCAGTTGGTCGCGGTGATCTTGCGACGGTCGGCGGCAGGCAGGGAGCCGAGTGTCTCGCCGATCACGCGCTGCGAGTCGGGGAAGGTGCTGTCGGTGTGCGGGTAGTCCGACGCCCACATGCACGAGTCGGCGCCCAACAACGGGATGAGCTCGGTGCCGAGCGCGTCTTCCTCGAACGTGGCCATCACCTGGCGGTCGAACAGCTCGCTCGGTGGGGTGCGGGTGAAGTCGTCGATCTTGTCCCGCAGGGCGTGCCACTCGAGATCGGCGCGGGCCAGGAAGTACGGCAGCCAACCGATGCCCGACTCCGCCAACACCAGCGTGAGTCCGGGATGACGCTCCAGTGCCCCGCAGAACATCATGATGGCCAGCGGCTCGTCGAGCTGCAGTGGCAACACCGTCGCGAACGCGGCCGACTGCCACCGGCCCATCTGGTAGCTGAGCCCCGACGAGGTCCCGCCCTTGAGGTGGAAGCTGATGGGGAGACCGGTGTGCTCGGCTGCAGACCAGAGCCGATCCCACGCCCGGTCACCGACGTCGACGTCGAAGACGTCGACGATCGCGCCACGGTGACCGAGCGCGGCGCACCGCTCGAGCTCGTCCGCCGCCGCGTCGGGCGAATGACCGGGCAGGAACGCGAGGACGCACAACCGCTCCGGCGCGACCGCGTTGAACTCCTCGACTGCCCAGTCGTTCCAGGCCGCGTAACACGCGCCCTGCAGGTCGGGGTCCGAGATCGGCAGACCCAGCGCCAGCGGTCCGTAGATCACCGATGCCGACAGGCCGTCGCGGTCCATGTCCTGCAGCCGTAGGTCGGGAGTGCCGGCCCGGAAGCCGTCGTCGTCGATGCCGGCACGCCCGATCGCGCTGAGACGCTTCAGCAGATCGCGGTTCCGGGGATTCCCGCTCCCGCCCAACACGCGATCCTCACACACCCAGACCGCTTCACCGTCGCGCTCCACCACGTGCGGCCCGCGCTCGGCCTCGGCGCGTGGCAGCCGCGACTGCCACAGGTCGGGCGGCACCGCGCGCAGGTCCAGGTGGTCGTCGCAGGAATAGATGCCGGTCGCGGGATCCATCCGTGTCCTCTCCTCGTAGCGTCGTCGCGCATCGTATCTTCGCTCCGCGTATCGTCGAGCAGAGCCCGCTCGGCGCTCCCGACCGGCCGGTCGATCAGGCCGTGTCGTCGCGTCGTGCGCTGTCGTCGACGGGAACCACGCCCGGCGCGCACAGCGTGCCGACATGTGGTGTCATGAGCTCCTCGCGCCAATGCACGCACCACTCACGCGCGGACGTGCCACGCCTCGAACCGGGGGTCCGCATCCACCCCGCTGCCGCGCGCCAGCGCACGCGCCTCGTCGCGCGCCTTCGCGGCCCGCACGTGCGCCTCCGCGGTCGTGGCCCAGATGGTGCACACCTCGTAGTCGTTCATCATCACCTCGTAGAGCCCCACGAGGCGGTGGTCGTAGTCGGCCAGGAGCGGCGCTCGCTCCTCGCGCACCGCGGCCAGATACTCCAACGCGGTTCCGGGACGGACCTCGGTGAGCTCGTGCACGAACAGCGAACCCTTCACGTCGTCACGCGCGAGCGACGCAATGTTCGGACACCCCGGGACCGCGCCGAGGAGGCGGTCGACGCCGCCCGAGCGGTACTCGTACGCCTCCTTCCACCACGCGTTCAGCGTCACGTTGGTCGCCCGCTTCAGCCCCAACCGGTCGACCTTGCCGAACCAGCCGTCCCAGCCGCCGGGGATCTCCCACACGTTGACGACCTGGGGCCAGCGCGCGGTGATACCCATCGTGTACCAGGTTCCGAGCAGCTCGAACTCGACCTTCTCGTCGCCGGACTGCTGGAGCGTGTGCTCCATGTAGTCCCACTGGTGCATCCCCTTGATGTCGATGAACTCGTGGAGAAAGAGATCACGATCACTCATGGCACGTCCGTCCCATCGGTACGAAGTCGGCTCACTCGAACAGTTGTTGCAGCGCGGCTTTGTCGACCTTGCCGGTCGCCGTCATCGGCACGTCGCCCGGAGCGACGACCAACCAGCGTGTCGGGACCTTGAAGGAGCTCAGGCGCGTCTTCGTCTCGCGTGCGAGGTCGTCGACGGTGATGCCGGCGTCGGTGAGGACGACGGCGGCCGCCACCGTAGGAGCACCTTCGCGCGCGATGTCGACGACCAGTGCACGCCCGACGCCGGGAATGGTCCGCAGCGCGGCCTCGACCTCGCTCGGGTAGACGGTCGCGCCCCGCACCTTGAACATGTCGTCACGCCGGCCGGTGAGGAAGAGGAAGCCGTCGGCGTCGAGATGGCCGACGTCGCCGGTCGGGTAGAAGCCGTCCTCGGTGAACACCTCGGCGCGCGTGCGACCGCAGATGCCGCGCATCAGGTTGGGACCGCGGACCTGGAGCTCGCCGGTCTCGCCGGAGGGAACCGGCGCGCCGGTCTCGAGGTCGACGACGCGCAGCTCCACGCCGTCGAACACCTGCCCGCAGCTGCCCTCCTTGCCGGGGGGCAGCCTCTGGTCGAGCGCGTACCCGCTGTAGGGACCGAACGACTCGGTCATGCCGAGCAGGCCGGCGCGCTGCCCCGGTCCGGCGCGCATCTCGGGCGGCATCACCGCGTCGAGGCTCCCCGGTCGCAGCGTCGAGAGGTCGGCAGTCGCGAACCCGGGGTCACGCGCGAGGGCCGCCGCCTGGTCGGGCCAACCGCGAAAGAGCGTGACCCGGTTGCGCTCGAGGAACGGCAGCGTGCGCGCCGGCTCGGGGCGCGCCTCGGTGAGCAGCGTCGCGCCCGCGATCAGCGTCGAGAGGAGCCCGGTGCCGAACCCGCCGACCCAGAAGAACGGCATCGGGATGTAGAGGCGGTCGTCGCGGGTGAGACGGCGGACGTCGAGCCCGGCCGCGGTGGCCGCGAGCGCGCCACCGTGGGTGTGGATCACACCTTTGGGCGCGCCCCGGCTCCCGGACGTGAACACGATCGCGAGGTCGTCGGCCGGCCGGACCGACGCGTCGAGCGCGTCCACCAGCTCGGGCCGGGCCGTCGCGCCGGGTGCCGGGCCGTCGCTTTCCCAGATCGTGATCGTGCGCAGGCGCGGGAGCGCTTCGACCATCAGGCGGGTCCCCGGGACGAGCTCCGGTGAGATGGCCATGAGGTCGGCGACGTGGTCGCGCCCGAGGAACGAGCCGAGCATCACCAGGTGCTCCACCCCGGCCGTGCGCAGCTGCGCGGCGAGCTCGGGCGGCCGCAGGAAGGTGCTGAGCGGGACGATGGTCGCGCCCACGCGGCTGGCGCCGACCGCGACGACCGGCCACGCGGTGCCGTTGGGCATCAACACACCGATTCGCGTGCCCTTGCCCACACCCAGATCGGCGAAGTGCTCGGCCAACGCCGCGCTCCGGTGGTCGAGCTCGCCGTACGTGAGGGCGTCGTCGTCGGTCACGACGAATGCCCGGTCGGGTTGCTGGGCCGCCCAGCGCCGGACGAGCGCGGGAACGGTCAGGCGCTCATCCATCGAACAACTCCGCGATCGCGCTCAAGTCGGGCTTGCCACTCGACAGCATCGGCAGGTCGGTGGGGGCGAGGACGAGGAAGCGGCGCGGCACCTTGTAGGCCGACAGGCGCGCGCGGAGGTCGGTGCGCAGCACGTCGAGGTCGGGCGCGGTGGCCGGCTCGGCCAGGATCACCGCTGCCACCACCTGGTCACGCTCCGGATCGGCCACGCCGAGCACCATCGCCGCGAGACCGCCGGTCGCGTCCTGGATCGCCGCTTCGACCTCGAGGGGCGACACGTTCGCGCCGGCCGTCTTGATCATGGCGCCGCGCCGGCCGTGGAAGTAGAAGAAGCCGTCGGCGTCGACGTGGAAGAGGTCGCCGGTGCGGTACCAGCCGTCGGGGGTGAACACCTCGAAGCGCTCACGCCCGTAGTAGCCCTCCATGAGCGACGGACCACGGAACCAGAGCTCACCGATGGTCCCGACGGGCACGTCCTCGAGCGACTCGGGGTCGACCACCCGGGGTGTGAGACCCGGGACCGGCAGCCCGAAGGACCCGCGCCGGTGCTCGGGCTGGTCGGTCTCGTCACTGCTCATGAGGCAGACGCTGCCCGTCTCGGTCGTGCCGAGCATGTTGTGGCGGAGCTCGAGGTCGGTCGGGCGGATCGCCTCGGGAAGCAACGGGTGCAGGTTGCCCGAGCGGACGGACGAGAAGTCGCGGGTCGGGAACGTCGGGTGCGCGACCAGGGCCGCGATCGAGGCCGCGTAGCCATTGGTGAGCTCGGGACGCTCGCGCTCGATGAAGTCGAGGGTGACGACCGGGTCGGTGGCCGCCGAGCACAGGAGCGTGGCGCCTGCGGCGAGCACGCCGACGACGTTGTAGGCGAGGCCGCCGATCCAGAACATCGGCGAGTTGGAGAACAGGCGGGTGGCTGCATCCAGGCCGCGGATCCCGTTGAGCGTGTCGAGGTGCCCGAGCAGCGCACCGTGCTGGTGGATGACGCCCTTGGGCGCGCTGGTCGAGCCCGACGTGTGCACCAGGATCATTCGGTCGTCCGGCGTGATGTCGTCCTCGAGCGCGTCGAGCACCGCGTCGGGCACCGTCGCCGCGCGCCGCTCCAGGTCGGCGAACCCGTCGAGCCACACGCGCTGTAGGTGGGGCGCGGCAGTGGGGCGACCATGCTCCCCGAACGGCCCGACCGCCTCCTCGATCGCGGCCGCGTAGTCGTTGCCCCGGTACCCGGCCACGCCGAGCACGAGGTCGACATCGGCGCGGGCGAAGAGGTCGCGCAGCTCCCGGCTCGTGGAGAACGTGCTGATGGGGACGGCGATCGCGCCGACCCGCACCGCGGCCAACCACGCGAGCACGAAGTCGGTCCCGGTCGGGTAGAGCAGCCCCACCCGGCTCCCCCGCCCCGCACCCGCGGCCAGCAACCCACGCGCGAGCACCCGGGTCCGCCGTTCGGCCTCGGCGTAGGTGAGGCGGTCGTCGTCGCACACCACGTACTCGACGTCGGGCTGCGTGGCGACGCGCTCCCGCAGGACGCGGCTGACCGTCGTCGGTGCGCTCATGAGGGGTGCACTCACGAGAGAGGTGTTCATGCCCGACGCGGCGACACCGTGGGGAGCGCGTCGTGGTCGCCCATGGCGGCGCGCATGTGCGCCTCGCACAGCAGGTCGTCGCCGCGGAGGAGCTCGGCGTGCAGCACGATCCGGTTGTCCTCGAACGTCCGCTCGGCGCGGTACACCAGCGGGGTGAGCAGCGGGGCGGGGTGGCGGAACCGCAGTGACAGCTCGGCGGTCTTGCCCGCGAGCCCGAGCTCGCAGTTCAGCTGTTGGAGGACGCAGTCGAAGAACACCGCGAGGAACCCGCCGTGCACGATCCCCGGCGGCCCCTCGTACGCGATCGGGAACTCGACGGTGCCGCGCGCCCCGTGCCCTCGACTTCGAGGGTGTACTCGGGGAAGCACGGGTTGTACGCGCCGACGTCGTACCCGTGGTCGACGTACACCCGCTGCTCGGCGGCCGCGTGGTCGCCGATCCTCGGCGTCAGGTCTGATGGCGCGCTCGCCGCGAGCGTGCGGTTGGCCGCCCGCAACGCCTCGGTCAACTCGCCGAGCTCGGGCGAAGACTGCTCGAGGGAGAGCACGGTGCTGGTGAGCTCCCGCAGCACGGTCGCCAGCGCGACGACCTCGGGGAGCGGCGCTTCACCGAAGTACCACCTCTCCACGGTCACGACTCGGCCCCCGTCCCCGACCCCGCGGGCACGGGGGCGAACATCGCCCGCACCGCGGCCAGGTCGGCCTTACCCGACACGGTGCGCGGCAGCTCGTCGACCACGGTGATGGCGACGGGCACCTCGTACGCGCGCCAGGTGCGCGCTCGCGCCGGCGAGCAGTGACGCTTCGTCGACGTCGAGGCCGGGACGACGCAGGACGGCCGCGACCGGCACCGCGCCGAGCCGGGCGTCGGGTACCCCGACGACGGCAGCCTCCACCACGCCGGGATCACGTTCGAGCGCCGCCCGAACGACCTCGGGCTGGACCTTGTACCCACCCCGCAGGATGGTCTGGTCGGCGCGACCGACGACCCAGAGGAACCCGTCGTCGTCGAGGCGAGCCAGGTCGGTGGTGCGCACCCAGTCGGTGGTGCCGAGCTGCGCGGCGTGCACCTCGAGCAGCCCTACCGCGTCGGTGCCGAGGTCGGTGCCGGTCTCGGGGTCGACGATGCGCAGGTCGCACCCGGCGTGCGCGCGTCCCACGCTCGCCCGCTTCGCCGCGCCGAACCGTTCGTGATCGGCGAGGTTCCATCCCGCAACCCCGCCACCGAACTCGGTGGCGCCGTACGACGTGAGCACGGGCACGCCGTAGCGCTCGGTGAACGCGTCGGCGAGATCGGGAGCTAGGGGCGCGGTACCCGACACCACCGAGCGGACGCTGTCGAACACGTCGGTGTCGACATCGGCGTCGAGCACCATGCGCAGCGCGGTGGGCACGAGCGACACCGTCTTGGGCCGGTGCTCGCGCACCGCCGCGACCCAGCCGTCGACCGTGAACCGCTCGAGCAGCGCGATGCGGCGACCGTCGAGCACCGCCTGCAGCACGCGGAACACGCCGCTCACGTGGACGAGCGGCGCGTTGACGATGACGACGCCCGTGCGCAACCGCAAGTCGGTGCCGGTCCCGGTCTCGTAGTGCTTCGCTCCCCGCATGACCAGCTCGAGCATCTCGTAGCGCAGGTCGATGCGCTTGGGCGGCCCGGTGGTGCCGCTGGTGAGCATGCGCACCGCGACGCCCGGCGCCGGCGTGGCGCCCGACAGGTCCTCGGTGGCAGCAGTGACGTCGATCGGTGCACCGAGACGACCGAGCACGCCGCCGCGCGGTCGCGGGCAGGACCGACGGGGGCACGAGCGCCAGGTCGTCCGCTTCGCCGATGAGCAGCGGCAGCCCGAGCCCCGGCAGGTCCGCGCGCAGCCGTTCGGCGCCGAGCATCGGATTGGCCGTGACCACGCACGCGCCGGCGCGCAGCAGGCCCAGGAACGCACCGAGCGCGGCCGGCCGGTTGCGCAACATGAGACCGACCGGTGCGCCGGCCCCGAGGCCGAGCCCGGCGAGGACGCGATCGATCTCGGCCGCGGTGGCCGAGAGATCACCCCACGTCGACCACTGCCCCGCGAACTCGAGCGCGGGCGCGTCGGCGTCGAGCGCCATCACCGCGGCGAGCCGTTCGGCGAGCGCGGTCATCGGATCCTCGGCGGCGTGGTGCGGTCGATCCCCGTCCGCTCGACCTCGGCCGCGCCGACCGGGTTGCCCAGGCGCGTGTACATCAGGCCCTGCTCCATCGCGGGGCGGTACGGCTTGTCGAGCGACTCCCAGATCGCTCGCACCGTTCCCTGCGTGGCCACCGTGGGATAGGACGCGATGAGCCGCGCGAGCGCGTGGGCGTGCGACCAGAGGTCGGAGCGCGACACGACCTCGGTGACCAAGCCGAGGCGCAGCGCGGTCTGGGCCGAGACCCGCTCGCCGTTCCCGGTGAGCGCCATGCGCAACGTGTCGCCGAGGCCGATGCGCCGCATCAAGCCGATCGGCTCGATGGCCGACACGAACCCGTAGGTGACATGCGAGTCGAAGAACGTCGCGTCGTCGGAGCAGAGGACGACGTCGGCCTCGTTGAGGAAGTAGAACGCGCCCGCGGTGCACATCCCCTGGACCGCGCAGACGACGGGCTTCCAGAGCTTCTGCCACTTCGGGCTCAGGTACTCGCCGGGGTCGGCGTGGTTCCACACGACGTCGGGCTGCCCGAAGCTCTGCTTGGTGTCGAGGCCGGCGGAGAACGCGCGGTCGCCGGCGGCGCGCAGCACGACCGCGTTGACGCGGTCGTCGTCCCTCACCACGTGCCACGCGTCGCGGATCTCCTCGCACATCGACCGGTCGAACGCGTTGAGCGCCTCCGGCCGGTTCAGCGTGATCGTCGCGACGCGGTCATCGGCGTCGACCTCGTAGAGGATCGTCTCGTAGGCCACGTCGCTCACTCGCACTTCCACTCGGGGTCGCGGTGCTCGAGGAACGCGCGGGGCCCCTCGTGGGAATCCTCGGTGTGCAGCACCCGCTCTCGGTACATCTCCGCGAGCAGCTCCGCCTCGTGCAACGGCACCCCCAGACCCTGGCGGATCGCGAGGCGGGTCCCCCGGACCGCGAGCGGCGCGTTGCGATTGACCATCTCGGTGATCTCGCGGGCGCGGGTCATGAGCCGGTCGTGCTCGACGACCTCGGTGATGAGGCCGAGCTCCAACGCCCGCTGCGCCGACAGCCGCTCCTGCTTGCCGAGAAGTGCCATGCGCATGGCGGCGTTGACCGGGATCGCCGCGCGACGCGGACCATCTCCCGGCCCGACACGAGGCCGATGCTCACGTGCGGGTCGAAGAACTGCGCGCGGTCCGACGCGATCGAGATGTCGCCCGTCGTGACCAGATCCAGGCCCGCCCCGCAACAGATCCCGTTGACCGCCACGACGACCGGCTTGGCCATCGTCCGGAACGGGGGGGTCGCCTCCTGGGGCGCCTCCCACTCCCGGAAGTGCGAGAGGTAGCGACCTTCGTGCGGCACCTTGCCGTCGGCGGGGACACCCTCGACGTCGGCGCCGGAGCAGAACGCCCGGCCGTTGGCCGTGATGAGGAGGGTCCACACGCCGTCGTCGGCCTCGGCCCGGGTGTACGCCTCGCGCAGCTCGCCCTCCATCAGGAGGTTCACCGCGTTCAACACGTCGGGCCGGTTGAAGGTGATCACCGCGGTGCGGTCCTCGACCTCGTAGAGGATGGTCTCGTAGGTCATCGGATCACGTATCCCCCGTCGACGATCAATTCCTGTCCCGTCACGTACCCGGCCTCGTCACTCGCGAGAAAGACGATCGCGTCGGCGATGTCGTCCATCGAGCCCATGCGGCGCATCGGCACGCGTGCGCCGAAGCCCTCGAGCCGGGCCTCCTGCTCGTGCTCGTCGAGCCCGAGGCGTTCACCGGTGGTCATCGGCGTGCGCATGAACCCGGGCGAGACACAGTTGACGCGCACACCCTTCCCGGCCAGTTCCCGCGCCACGTGCCGCGTGTAGCTCACGATGCCTCCCTTGGTCGCCGCGTAGGCGGCGCCCCCGACGCAGACGCTCGCCGCGATCGACGCGACGCTGACGATCGCGCCGCTCCCCGCCTTCAGCATCTCGGGGATGGCCGCCCGGGAGCACGCGTAGACGCTGCGGAGGTTGACCCGCACGACCCGGTCCCACACGTCCTCGGCGGTGTCCCAGGTGTCGCGCAGCTCTTCCTGGGCGATGCCCGCGTTGTTGACCAGCACGTCCAGCCGGCCGAACTCGTCGATCGCGGTGGACACGGCTCGCGCCGCGGTCTCGGACGTCGACACGTCACCGACGACCAGCCGGGCACTTGCACCGATCGCCTCGACGGTGGCGGTCCCGCGCGGCTGGTCCAGGTCGACGACGACGACGCGCGCGCCCTCGCTCGCGAAGTGGAGTGCGGTTGCCCGCCCGAATCCCGACGCCGCGCCGGTGATGATCGCGACCTTGCCCGTCAATCGGTCAGCCATGTGTCGCCCCCCGGCCGACGACGAAGTCGTCGAGTGCCGGTTCCCTCGTCATGCGCCAGTAGTCCAGCAGCTTCCAGGGCATGTTCGTCGTGACCCGGCCGCTGGCGTTGTTGTAGTAGCTGTGCACCCGCGGATGACGCCACACGAGCTGTTCGTGCTCGGCGTCCACCGACTCGTTGTACGTGTCGTGGACCTCGCGGCGGCACTCGAGGGTCGTGATCCCCCGCTCGATCATGTTGGCGACTGCCCGGATGATGTAGTCCACCTGGCACTCCAGCACGAAGATCACGCTCCCGACCACCGGGTTCGTGTTGGGACCGTAGATGCAGAAGAGGTTGGGGAACCCGGGCATGGTGATCCCGAGGTACGCACGCGGGTCGTCACCCCACTCCTCGTGCAGCACGACCTCCCGCCCGGTGATCTTCATCGGCCAGAGGTATTTGTTGGGTTGGAAGCCGGTCGCCCACACGATGACGTCGGCGTCGTAGGTGGATCCGGACTCGGTCACGACCGCGTGCGGTTCGACCCGGGCGACACGGTCGTTCACGAGCTCCACGTCGTCGCGCAGCAGGGTGCGGTACCAACCGTTGTCCTGCAGCATCCGCTTGCCCAGCGCCGGGTAGTCGGGCAGGACTTCGGGGATCAGCTCGGGTCGCTCGGCGAGCTCGCGCTCGAGGTGCGCGGTCATGACCCGGCGGAGCCTGTCGTTGGCCCGGCCGATCGAGACGTCGGGCTCCGGCCATTCGGGATCGACGCGGAAGGCGGGGTAGATGCGGTCGGCGCTGTTCCAGAACAGGAGGAAGCGGTACCAGGCCGCGTAGGACGGGACGTGCGCGAACAGCCACTTCTCCGCGTTCGTCACGGGGAGGTGGTAGGTCGGGTTCGACGTCACCCAGTGCCGTGACCGCTGGAAGATGACGAGCCGCTCGGTACGCGGCGCGATCGCCGGCACGAACTGCATCGCGCTGGCACCGGTGCCCACCACCACGACGCGCTTCCCCTCGAGGTCGACGTCGTGGTCCCAGCGCGACGAGTGGAACGACGCCCCCGCGAACGTCTCGAGCCCGGGGATCTCCGGCATCGAGGCCCGGTTCAACATGCCGACCGCGCTGATCAACACGTTGACGTCCTGGCGCTCGTCCGCGCCGGACGGTCCTCGGAGCCGGACCTGCCACCGGCCGCTCGCCTCGTCGAACGTCGCCTCCTGTACCTCCGTGCCGAAGCGCACGTTGGGCAGCACCGCGTACTCCTTGGCGCACCGGGCGATGTAGTCGGCGAGCTCCTCGCGACGGGCGTAGTGGTCGGACCAGTCGGGGTTCGGTGCGAAGGAGTACGAGTAGAAGTGGTTGGGCACGTCGACGCGGAGATCGGGATAGGTGTTCTCGAACCAGGTGCCGCCGACGTCCGGGTTCTTCTCGAACACCGTGTAGGGGATGCCGGCCTGTTCGAGGCGGATCGCCGCGCAGAGTCCGCCGAGGCCGGCGCCGATGATCCCGACGTGGAATTGCTCGAGCACCGAAGGGTCGGGCGCCTCGTCCCAGCGGAACCGGCGGCGGTCGCGCCCGTCGAAGTCGGCCTCGTCGCGCACCAGGGGAACGTACTCGGGTGCGATCGGCTCCCCGGCGCAGAACTCCATGATGCGTAGCAACGCGGTGTCGTCGATCGTCGGGTCCGGTGCCGCCGCCTCGTCGAGGGCGCTCAGGACCGCGAACGCCTCGGCGCGGATCGCCGCCGCCTCCTCGTCGGACAGGGTCGCGTGTCCACGACCGTGGTCGAACCGACGCGGGTCACCGGCGCGTTCGAGGATGGTGAGGTCACCGGTCAGGTGCGCGAGCGCCGACACGAGTACCGCGAGGTTCGCCTCGGCCAGCGCCGTCGCCAGGACCGACGGGTCGACCCGGTTCACGGAAGGCCGTCGACCCCGAAGTGCGTGTCGCGGTGCTTGAACGCCTCGCTCGTGCCCACCTTGGCCCGGGTCTTGACGAAGTTGTACTCGTCGTCCTCGAAGCGCAGGTTGGTCGCGAAGGCGTGGACCAGGTACCCCGCCGCCTCCTCGCCCGCGTACGCCGAGGTCTGCTCGATGAGCGAGAAGCTGGTCTTGGCGATGGCCAGCCCGTCGGCCGGCATCCGCGCGACCTTCTGCGCCCACACCTCGGCGCGCTCGGGCACGGCCTCCGGCTCGCAGACGTCGGCGAAGATCCCGAGGTGCTCGATCTCGCCCGCGGTGATCGTGTCCCCCGTGAGCAGCAGCCGGCGGGTGAGCACCGGACCGAGGCGGTAGAAGAAGAGGTGGAGGTTCCCGAGCGCGGGACCCAGCAGCCTCGCCCCCGGCATCCCGACGCGCGTGTCGCGCCCGACGACCGCGAGGTCCGACATCAGCGCCAGCTCGAACACGCCTCCGAGGGCGTAGGTCTCGACCTGGGCGATGGTGATCTTCGGGAACGTCAGGAACTCGTGGTAGAAGCCGAACGACTCACGGTCGACGCTGAGCCGTCGCCGCTGACTCGGTCGGCGACGCTGCTCGCCGGACTCGTACCAGGCGTACGAGTTCTTCATGTCGGCACCGGTGCTGAACACGCCACCCGAACCGCGCAGGATCACCACCTTGATGTCGTCGTCGGCCGCGAGCGCCTCGAGGTGCTCGCCCATCGCCCGACGCATCGGCGGGTCATACGCGTTGCGCCGGTCGGGGTTGTCGATCGTCAGCCGGGCGATGTGCGCGACGGGGTCCCGCTCGAGGCGAACCCGCGTCTCCTGCTCACTTGCCATCGTGGCCTCGCTCGAAGAGGAAGTCCTGCGCGTTCTGGTAGAGGTACGCGTCGAGCACCTCGGGAGGGAGGTCCAGCTCCGACGCCTCCTTCACGCACCGGGTGATCGAGAGCACCGGCGAATCGGAGGCGAACATGACCCGACCCTTGCCCCGCGTGCGCATGAAGTGCAAGAGCGACTCGGGCAGGTGACGGGGCGCCCACGCCGACGTCACCAGGCGGAGGTTGGCGTACTTGATCATCAGCCGGATGGCGACGTCCCACCACGGGTCGGCGCCGTGCATCATCGCCAGCCGCAGCTCGGGGAACCGCACGCACACGCGGTCGAGGTGGATCGGGTTCTGCACCTCGCCCGGGATGGGCGGACCGGGCAGGCCGGTGTTCATGAAGAGCGGGAGATCGAGCTCGCAGCACTTGGTGTAGAGCGGGTAGTACACCGCGTCGCTCGGGGCGTACATGCCGTCACCCCAGAAGCTCGGGCCGATCACCGTGTACGCGACGGGGTGGTCGGCCACGAAGCGCTCCAGGTTGCGGAGGTTCTCCATCGGGCGGAGGAGGTTGTGCCCACCGAGACCGAGGCTGAAGCGGTCGGGGCGCGCGTCGACGAACGACAGCACCCGCTCCGACGAGCGGCCCATGTTCGTCATGAGCACCGCGCGCTCGACGCCCATCTGGTCCATCTCGTCGAGCAGCTCACCGAGCTCGCGGCTCTCGAACATGGACTGGCCGGCCTTGAAGTAGTCCTCCTTGACGCGGACCATCCACTCCGGTTGCTTCATGTCGCCCATGTCGGTGTTCACCAACAGGTCGTGGGCTCGTGCGACGACCGCCATCTTGTTGTCCCTCTCTTCGGTATCGGCTCGTCCGTGATCAGGCTGCTTCGGGGTCAGCGGTTGGCGTCGCCGTGCACGCGCTCCTGTACCTCGCGGAACGAGAGGCCCTTGTTCGGGTCCGGCTCCTTCGGCAGCCCGAGCGCGCGCTCACCGATGACGTTGCGCTGGATCTGGTCGGTGCCGCCGTAGATCGACGACGCTGGCCGCGAACACCATGGCCTCCGGGTAGCGGCCGTGGCGCGGGCCGTCGGGGTCCCAGAGCATGGCGTCGGGGCCCAGGATCTCGCAGGCGATCTCTCCCGAGAGCTTGGCGATGCGCGTCTGCGCGAGCTTGCCGATGTTGGGCAGGCCCGCGCCGCGGCCGCGGGCCGTTTCGGCGACGGAGCGCTTGGCAGTCCACTCGCCGGTACGGGAGTACTCCACCAGTCGCGCCAGCTTCTGGCGGACGAGCGGGTCGCGGTCGCGCCCGTACGAGCGGGCCAGGTCGAAGAGCTCCTCGATCGTCAGCACCTTGCTGGTCGACGCCGGGGGCCGACGCTCCGCGGCGTCGCCGGCGCGGAGGTCGAGGAACCCACCTTTCGGGCCCGCGGGGAGGGAAGCCGCTCATGATCCCGCCGGCGCCGATCCCGGCGCGCTCGAACATGAGCGTGGTCTGGGTCACCGCCCAGCCGTTGTTCAGCCCACCGATGAGGTCGGCGTCGGCGACCACCGCCTCGTCGAGGAACACCTCGTTGAACAGCGCGTGCCCCGTGATCTCGACCAAGGGCCGGATGGTCACGCCGGGCTGGTCGAGGCGGAAGGCGAACCAGGAGATCCCCGCGTGCTTCGGGACGTCGAAATCGGTGCGGGCGAGCAGCATGCCGTAGTCGGCCTCCATCGCCATGGAGCTCCAGACCTTCTGGCCCGTGATCACCCAGTGGTCACCGTCGCGCGTCGCGCGGGTCGAGAGGCCCGCGAGGTCGGAGCCCGACCCGGGCTCGCTGAAGAGCTGGCACCACGAGACCGAGCCGTTGTAGACCGCGGGCACGAACCGGTCGATCTGCTCCTCGGAGCCGTGGCTGAGGATCGTGGGGGCGGCCATGAGCAGTCCGAGGCCACCCGGGGGTTGCACCGCCCCGTGCCGCTGGAACGCGGAGCGGGCCACGACCACCGAGCGTCGCGAGTAGCCGAGGCCGCCCCACTCACGCGGGAAGTGCGGGGCGGTCCAGCCCGCGGCGCCGACGAGCTCCCACCACTGCGCGACGGTGAGGTCGGGATCCCAGTGCTCGTCCAACCACGCCGACACCTCGGCGACGAGATCGGCGTCGTCGACCGGCGCCGCGACGGTCTCGGTCACGCAGCCGCTCCCGGCCGCAGGAGCGCGAGGGCGTTCTCGCGCATCACCAGGCGGATCTCGTCATCGGAGAAGGCGTGGAGCTCCTTGACGAAGTCGAGCGGGTTGGCGAGCGCCTCGCCGTGCGGCCAGTCGGAGCCCAGGAGCACGCGCTCGGCGCCGACGAGGTCGGCGAGCTTGCGCATGTCCTCCTCGTAGTACGGCGTGACCCAGACGTGCTCGGCGATCGTGTCGAGCGGGTTCTCCTGGAACAGCCACGGCGTCTGGTTGGCCTGCTTGAGCAGACGCTTCACCAGGAGGTGCACCCAGTCCGAGCCGTTCTCGATGCTGGCGGCACGCAGCGTCGGGTGGCGGTCGAACACGCCGTCGACGACCATGCTGCCGATCGTGTCGTGGATGGGCCGGTCCGACACCACGAGCTTGCTGAGCACGTCGACGCCGCCACGGAACGGCTCGAACCAGTCGCGGCCACCCCAGGCACCCGCGAACATCTCGTAGCCGCTGTCACCGAGGTGGAACGCGACCGGGACGTCGGCCTCGGCCAGACGCGCCCACACCGGGTCGTGGTCGAGATGGCCGAAGGACCGGCCGCGGCCGTTCTCGGTCGGCACCGGCGCCGGCCGGAGGTGGACCATGCGGGCGCCGTGGTCGAGCAGCCACTCGAGCTCCTCGACTGCGGCGTCGGGGTCGGCGAGCGAGAGCATCGGCACGCCGATGATGCGGTCCTGGTAGGAGAAGCCCCAGTCCTCGTCGAGCCACCGGTTGAACGCGCGCAGCGTCGCCATCGTGGCGGGGATGTCGTCGCGCAGCGCCTGCTCGATGCCGCACGCCAGCGTCGGGAACATGAGCACGACCTCGAGGCCCTGCTCGTCCATCACCGCGAGTCGCGCGTCGCGGTTCTGGTACTCGGCTCGCAGCGGCTCGAGCTTCATCAACGAGCGCGGATCGACGCCCTCGGGGATCTGGCCGCGGAACATGAGGTCCATGCATCCGGCGACGATGATCGGGTCGAACGTCGGGTTCGGGATGAAGCGGAACTTCCGTCCGCCCGCGAGGAGCAGGGTGTGCGTCCCCTGCTGCACCACCTGGACGCCGCGCTCGCGGAACTCCTTGTCGAGGTGGCGGGTGCACGCGTCGACCGTCTCGTAGTAATGGTTGTCGGCGTCGATGGCCTGGTATCCGAGCTCCATGGCCCACTCCGTTCGTCGTTGCCACGCGTCGCGAAGACGCGGCAAATGTTATAACGTTTCGACGGCTGTCACCACCTGGTCAGGCCCCGGACGAGGCCGGGGATACCGTGGCTGCTCCGAGCGTGGAGACGGAGGCGTCGTGCCGACGACGAAGACCAAGCGATCGCGCGAGAAGACCAAGGCATCGCGCGAGAAGCCCGAGCAGATCGCCGACGAGCTGCGCGCGCTCATCGTCAGCGGCGAGCTCGCCGAGGGCGCGTCGCTCGGGCGGGAACCCGATCTCGTCGAGCGGTTCGGCGTGTCGCGCCCCTCGCTGCGTGAGGCCCTGCGCATCCTCGAGGCCGAAGGGCTGATCACGGTCGTCCGGGGGGTCTTGGGCGGCGTCATCGTCCACCAACCCAACGAGCGCATGACCGCGAGGACCGCCGCGCTCGTCCTCCAGTCCCGCAACGTCACCCTCGGCGACGTGCACGAGGCGCGCACCGTGATCGAACCGGCTGCGGTGCGCATCCTCGCGTCGTCCCCCCGGCGCAAGTCGATCGACGAGCTCAAGGCGTTGGTCGAGCAGCAGCGCGCCGTGATCGAGGACCCCGAGGCGTTCGGCCAGGCCAATGCCCGCTTCCACGAGCGGCTGGTGGCGCTGGCCGGGAACCAGACGCTGAGCATCGTCGCCGAGATGCTGAACGAGATCGTCGCCCGGGCGGTCACCGCGGTCAGCCAGTCCCCGCGGGGAAAGTCGCTGGCCACGCGCCAGCGCGGGATCCGGTCGCAGGAGCGCCTGATGGAGCTGATCGCGATCGGGGCCAGCATGGACGCCGAAGTGCACTGGCGCAACCACATGGAAGCCGTCGGGAAGGTCATGATCGGCCAGCAGGCCAAGACGGTCATCGACCTGTTCGACCACTACTGACCCGCACCCATCCGATCCGCCCGCTCACGTCGCGGAGCGACTCGCTTCGACCCGTCCGAGGACCGGCTGTTCCACCACTTGGAGGACCCATGAACGACGACGCGAACGCCCCGCTGCAGCAACTCCTCGACATCGAGGCGATCAAGCAGCTCAAGGCCCGCTACTTCCGCCTCATGGATCTGAAGCAGTGGGACGACTGGGGGCTGGTCTTCGCGAAGAACTGCATCATGGAGGTCCCCGAGGCCGAGATGGTCAACACCGGTCGTGAGGCGATCGTCACCAACGTGAGCGGCGCGCTCGTCGGCGCGAGGACGTGCCACCACGGGCACATGCCCGAGATCGAGATCACCGGCGCCGACACCGCTCGCGGCGTCTGGGCGATGTTCGACTACGTCGAGTGGCCCGAGAACGACGGTGTGCGCAACGGTCTCCAGGGCTACGGCCACTACCGAGAGGACTACGTGCGCGAAGACGGCGAGTGGCGCATCGCCCGCACGCGTCTGGAGCGCCTGCGCGTCGACTGGCTCGGCGGGCCGCTCAGCGCCTGAGGGAGTCAGGCGCTCAGGCCTTCGGCTCCTTGGGAAGGCCGAGGACCTTCTCGGCCACCGTGTTGCGCACGATCTCCTCGGTGCCGCCGCCGATCCGGGCGCCGGGCGTGGAGAGCACGTACTCCGTCCACGCGTACGAGCCCCACTCCCCCACGTCCGCTGCGAGCCGCGGGCCGAGCACCTCGGTGAGCATCGCCACCAGTTCGTTGTTGTGGCGGCACGAGTGCAGCTTCAGGACCGACATCTCCGGCCCCGGCGTCACGCCCGGGCGCAACGAGGCCCGCCACCGTTCGATCAGGAGCTGCTTGACCCGCCCGCCGAGGTAGAGCTGCGCGAGCCGCTGGCGTTGGTGCGGATCGGCGCGGTCACCGAACGTGTCGACCACGCCGAGCAGCCGCTCGAACTGCCCGATGCCCGCACCGGACGACGGTGCGCGGGTGGCGATGGTCCGCTCGTTGCCCAGCGTGGTGAGGATCACGCCGAAGCCGGCGTTGAGCTCCCCGACGCGGTGCGAGTCGGGCACCCGCACGTCGGTGAGGAACACCTCGTTGAAGCCGGCGGTACCGGTCATCTGGCGTAGCGGCCGCACTTCGACGCCTGGAGCGTGCATGTCGATCAGGAGCGTGGTGAGGCCGCGGTGCTTGGGCACGTCGGGGTCGGTGCGGCACACCGCGAGCGCCAGGTCGGCGACGTGCGCGCTCGACGTCCACACCTTCTGACCGTTGACGACCCACTCATCGCCGTCGCGCACCGCGCGCGTCGCCGCCGCGGCCAGGTCGGAACCGGCGTTCGGCTCGCTGAACAGCTGACACATCACGAGGTCGCCGCGGTAGAGCTTCGGCAGGTACTCGGCCCGTACCTCGGGGGACGCGTGCACGAGGAGCGCGGGACCGATGAAACCAATGGCGATGGTGAGCATCGACAGGTTCGGGAGCTCGTAGTTCGCCTCGAGCTCCTGGAACGCCCACGCGTGCTCGAGCGTCAGCCCGCGGCCGCCGTACTCGACCGGGCCGTCGATCCACCCGAGCCCGGCGTCGGAGCGGGCGGCGGCGTAGCGCTTGGCGTCGGCGAGCTGCGCCGACGACTCGGCGGGGTCGACCTCCTCCAGGATGTTGACCCGGTCGGACCCCTCACCCCACACGAACTCCGACGCCCGGTCGTTGCGGGGCGCGCACGTCGCGTCCAGGAACGCGCGTGCCTGCCGCGACGAGCTCACCGATCGACGTCACCGCTGCGTCAGCTTGCTGAGGTCGGTCTCGATCCACTGGTGGTTGGACGGCTTGCAGTCGAAGGTGCCCGCCTTGCTCGGGTACTGGCGGACGTACTTGCTCCCGTCGAAGTTCAGGATCATGAAGCACGCGGTGCTGATCTTGGCTCCTGGGTCCATCGTGCCCCACATGCCACCGGCGTCGAAGCTGTGGGTGTCCTTCAATGCGGCGAGCAGGTTGGCCCGGGTCAGACCGTTCACGCCCTGCGCCTTCACCGCACTCGCCGCTGCCTGCTTGAACAGCAGCGTCGACACCCAGCCCCACACCGCGAACCCGTTGATCTTGTCCTTGCCCACGTACTTCACGAAGGCGGCGAGCGTCTTGTTGGTCTTGGTCTCGGTGAACGGCAGGAAGTTCATGGCGATCTTGGTGTTCGCCATCACGTCACCCGCCTGCGTGGTCTTGTCGTCGTAGCACTGGACCTGGCAGGACCACACGAACTTCGGGTCGGTGAGACCCTGGAGCTGCGCCTCTTGCCGCATCGAGATCACGTTGTCGACCGGCGTGCCGGTCAGGTTGTAGGTGGCACCGTTGTTCTTCATCTGCTGGACGACGGGCGTGTAGGCGGTCTGCGGGTCGCGGCTGCTCATGGGAACGGTCGCCGTGATGTCGATCCCCGCCTTCTTCGCCAGCAGTCCGAGCACCGAGGTCGAGTTCGCCGTGTCCTTGGAGTCACTGCTGACGATGAGCGGCCCCTTGAGCCCCTTGCCGTACTTCTTCACGTAGTACTGCGAGTCACCGATCTGACCCTGGTACCGCTGCGGTGTCTGGCCCACGGTGGAGCAGTCGACCTGGCTGCCGCCGATCGGGAAGGTCACGGGATTGCAGGGCTGGACGTTACCGGTCGCCACCGCGGGCATGCTGGGGATTCCGGTCACCTGGCCGGCCTGGTCCTTGCAGTTCGTCACGTCGTCGAGGCTGCCGATGAGGAACGTCGCGTTGCCGACCATGGCGAAGTCGTTCTGGCACGCGTTGATGAACCCGTTGCGGGCGTCGTTCGGGCTGAGCTTGGAGTCGTAGAAGTCGAGCACCAGCTTCCGCCCGGCGATGCCCCCCGTGGCGTTGATGTACTTGACCGCGCCGGTGACACCATCGACCCCTCCCTTGAAGAGACCGGGCGCGATGGCGTTGTCGACGTCCGCCACTTGCGCGATGTGGATCTCCTTGGCCGTCACGCCGATCTCCGTCGCCTGCGGCTTGGCGTCGGCCGCCCCACCCAGAGTCGGGAACGCGACCACGACGGTGGCCAGGATGACGAGCGCGAGCAGGCCACGCGTGGTCGTGGTCGAACGCTTCAAGGTTCCCCCAGCAGATTCGGATGCCGACCCGGCGCATCGCCGGCTTGGCACGTCGGATCAAGATGTCAGACTTTTCGACGGAGGTCAAGGGTCTGACCCCGCCATCCGCCTTCCCGCGACCGGGAAACATTCAGAGCTATCGTCCCCGGCATGATCCGCGTGGCGGCTACCCGCGATCTTGCGCGGGCGACGGTCTCGTCACCGGTTGACCGGACCGCTTGCCGCACGTCACGCTCAACTCGCGCGAGGAGGCTGGAAATGTCCGAACCACACGAGCGCCTGACGCTCTTCGACGTCGTCGACGCGGTGCCGCTGGGCGACACCGACATGATGTCGATGCCGACGCTGACCGATCCCTCGGTCGACCCCGAGACGTTCATGGCGTGGGCGGGATCGCCCGGCCACGTCGTCAAGGTCCTGTACCGGGGTGAGGGCGACGACGGCCTCAGCCTGGTGTGGTCCTGGTTCGGACCGAACTACACACTTCCCCGCCACAGCCACAGCGCCGACTGCCTCTACTACGTCGTCCGGGGCGAGGCCCGTCTCGGCAACCGCGTGGTCACCGCGGGCAGCGGCTTCTTCGTGCCGGCCGATGCGCCCTACGCGTACAGCGCGGGACCGGAGGGCATCGAGATCCTCGAGTTCCGCCACGCCACCTCGTTCGACATGATCATCTCCGAGAAGGCGCCGCGGTGGCAGGCGATCGTCGACGGTGCGCGCGAGCACGGCGAGGCGTGGGCGCAGGAGGCGCTGACGTACCGGTGAGCACCAGGCCAGTGGACACGAGCACGGCCCCGGCGCGTCCGCGTCCGCTCGACGGCATCCGGGTCCTCGACTTCTCCCAGGTCGTCTCGGGGCCGATTTGCGGCCGCATCCTCGCCGACCTCGGGGCTGACGTCGTGAAGCTCGAGCCACCCGAGGGCGACATCATCCGCTTCCTGCAACCGCAGGTCGGCGACGATCCGGTCAGCGTGTACTTCACGTGGGTCAACGCCGGGAAACGCTCGATCTCGCTCGATCTCCGCACCGACCGCGGCGTCGGCCTCGCGCGCCAGCTGGCCGAATCGAGCGACGTCGTGCTCGAGAACTTCCGGCCCGGCGCGCTCGAGCAGTACGGCCTCGACGCGGACACGCTGCTGGCCCGCAAGCCCGAGCTGGTCTACTGCTCCATCAACGGGTGGGGTTACGACAACGCGTGGTCACAACGCCGCGCCTACGCCGCGATGGTGCAGGCGGAGGTCGGTCGCGTCGAGCTCGACGCCCGGTTGCGCAACGCGCCCCCGGAGCAGAGCCCCCACGTCGACGGTGACATCACGCCGGGGCTGCTCGCGGTCGGCGGGATCGTCGCCGCGCTGTTCCAGCGCGAGCGCACCGGGCTGGGCCAGCACCTCGACGTCTCCATGGCCGAGGCGCTCGTGTACACCGACGAGTGGACCTCGACCGATCTCGCGGGATACGACGGGCACCGGATCCCCGACACGTGGAACTACCCGATCTTCACCGTCGCCGACGGTACCCAGGTCGCGTTCATGGGCGACCCGACCGGGCGGCTCCAGGAGATCGCGGCCGCGCTCACCGACGCGCCGATCGCCGCGGCGGCGTCGCGCGACGAGGCGCTGCAGATCCTCGCCGACCTGTGCGCGCAGGTGCCGGACTTCGCCACGCTCGAAGCCCGCTTCGACCTGTTCGGCTTTCTCGTGTCCGAGGTGCGCACCGTGCGGGCACTGGCCGACACGCCATGGGCCCATCGAGCGCGCGGTCTTCGCCGAGGTGGAGCCGGGAGCGCGTGTCACCGCCGCGCCGTTCCGTTCCGACGGCGCGACGATCGGGGTGCGGGGCCCGGCGCCCCGCTTCGGCGAGCACACGCGCGCAGTCCTCGGCGAGCGCTGTGGCCTCTCCGCCGAACAGCTCGACCGCCTCGAGGCCGACGGGATCATCAAGTCCGGCTGAGCGCGGGGCGCCGCCCGGAGATGCCGGTTACCCGGAGAACCAGGTCCCGGCGTCGTTGATCAGCACCTGGCCGGTCATCTTCGAGCTCTCGTCGCACGCGAGGAACACCACGACCCCGGTCATGTCCTCCGGTTCGAGCGTGGACTTCAGCAACGAGGTCTGCACGAGGGACTCGACGATGGGCTCGGGCACGACCGCCTTCGTCGCCGGCGACATGGTCACGCCGGGGCAGACCGCGTTCACCCGGATGTTGCGGCCACCGAGCATCTGGGCCATGACACGCGACTGGCGGATGACCATCCACTTGGTCATGCCGTAACCCTCGGGCGCGATCGTCGGCGCCGGTGCGTCGTCGGGGAGCTGGAACATCGCCGGGAGCGGCAACGGGAACGCGGCCGTCGACGAGATGTTCACGATCGAGCCGTGGCGCTGCTCCCAGAGGTATGGGAGGACGCCGTTCGAGGCGTGGATGATCCCCATGAAATTGACCGCGAGGAAGTCCTCCCAGCTGGCGGTCAGCTGGTCGAACATCAGCCCCGCGTTGTTCACCAGGCAGTCGACGTGCCCGAAGGTGTCGACCACCGTGCGGCCCACGTCGGCCATCTGGTCCGCGTCGGTCACGTCGGCTTCGAGCACCAGCGCCCGGCGACCCATCGCCCGGATGTCCGCTTCGACCGGACCCGCCTGGTCGATGCGCTTGAGGTCGATGATGGCGACGTCGGCGCCTTCCGCCGCCATGGCGCGCGCGTACGCGGCGCCGATACCCTGCGCCGCGCCGGTCACGACGCAGACCTTGTCCAGCAGCCGATCCCCCACCGTCTCCTCCTTTTGTGGCCGTTGTCGAGGCCAGCCTAAGACGTCTAGAGCTTTGCCGCACGAGCGGCCGGAGCAGCCGCCTTGACGTGCCCTAGATACATCTGACATTTTGCGGGCAACCGATGGAGGCCCTGTATGCGAACGACACCCGTGCGAGTGGCCGTCTGGTCCACCGGTTGGATCGGCTCGATCGCCATCCGCGCCGTGCACCGCCGGCCGGACCTCGAGCTCGTCGGCGTCTGGGTGCACAGCGCCGACAAGGTCGGCCGCGACGCCGGCGAGCTCGCGGGCGGGGACCCGATCGGCCTCACCGCCACGGACGACTTCGAGGCGCTGCTGGCCGGCGGGATCGACTGCGTCGTGTACGCCGCGAGCGGGCCCGAGCAGGACGCGGCCGCGGTTCCCGACTACCGGCGCTTCCTGGAGGCCGGGGTCGACGTCGTCACCGTGAGCTCGTGGACGCTGTTGTACCCGCCCATGTTCGACGCGACGTGGCGGGCCGAGCTGGAGGAGGCGGCGGCCACGGGCGGCGCGTCCCTGTACGCCTCGGGCATCGAGCCGGGCTTCGCCGCCGACCAGCTCCCGCTCGTGCTGACCACGATGTCCAACACCATCACGTCGATCCGGTCGTCGGAGCTGGCCTGCTACGACCACTATCCGGTCGAATTCATGATGAAGGACGTCATGGGCTTCGGGAAGCCGCTCGACTACGAGCCGATGCTGGCACTCCCGGGAGCGCAGACCAGCGCGTGGGGCCCGGGCATCAACATGGTGGCCGCCGCGCTCGGCGTGCAGCTGGACGGGATCCGCGAGGAGTTCGACCGCGTCGCGACCGATCGGACTCTCGAGGTCGCCTGCGGCACCATCGAAGCCGGCACCTGTGGCGCGTTGCGTACGCAGACCATCGGTGTCGTCGGCGGGCGCGACGCCATCGTGATCGAGCACGTGAACCGCATGGCGCGCGATCTCGCCCCCGAATGGCCGAGCCGAGACCGCGACGGCACCTACCTGATCTCGATCACGGGCGATCCCGACATCGAGTGCTCGATGGCCGTTGGCGATCCCGCCGCCGCGACCGCGGGCGCCATGGTCGCCACCGCGATGCGCGTCGTGAACGCGGTTCCCTACGTCGTCGACGCGCCGCCGGGGCTCCTCAGCTCCCTCGACCTGCCGCTGACCGTCCCGCGCCACGCCCTGCTGTGACGACTGGAAGCGTGGAAGTCCATGCTTGAGCGGTCGCTCGCCGAGGTCCACGACATCGTGAGCGCGTCGGTTCCCGACCGCGAGATGGTGGTTTGGGGCGACGTGCGCCGCACCTACCGCGAGGTCCGCGAGCGGTCGGGCGCCTGGGCCGGGTTCCTGCGCGCCCGCGGGTTCGGAGCGCACCGCGAGCGCCCGGGGTTGCAGCCGTGGGAGTGCGGTCAGGACCGGATCGCGGTGCTGGCCCACAACCGCCCGGAGCACGTCGAGGCGATCCTCGGCTGCTGGAAGGCGCGGACCGTGCCGTGCAACGTCAACTACCAGTACACCGCGCAGGAGATCGCCGACCTGCTCCGCATGCTCGGCGCCCGCGGCCGCGATCTACGAACGCTCGCTGGGGCCGAAGTTGCGCGACGTCGCGGACCACCTCGACCTGCTCGTCGAGATCGACGACGGTTCCACCGACGCGTCGTGGAGCACATCGGTCGACTACGAAACGATCCTGCGCGACCCCGCGTACGCGGATCCCGGGCCCGACTCGTCACCCGACGACCTCCACGTGGCCTGCACCGGCGGGACGACCGGCCGACCGAAGGCGGTGCTCTGGCGCCAGGGGGACCTCTTCGTCGCGGCCATGGGCGGCGACCAGGACCTCGATGACGAGGGTCTCCGCACCCGCGCCCTCGCGGGCGCCGGTCGATGGTTCCCGACGTCGCCGCTGATGCACGTGGCGGCGCAGTGGACCACGTTCCTCGCCGCGAACATGGGCGCGACCGTGATCTTCCACGACGACCGCGAACGCTTCGACCCGGCGACGATCCTGGGGACCGCGGCGCGCGAACGGGTGAACATGATGACCATCGTCGGCGATGCGTACGCACGACCCCTCGTGGAGGAGTTGGGCCACCAGCACTACGACCTGTCCGCGCTCGCGGTGGTCGGCACCGGCGGCGCGCCGACCAGCCAGTCACTCAAGCGGGCGCTCCTGCAGGAGTTGCCGCACATCACGGTGCGCGACGGCTACGGCGCGTCCGAGATCGGCGTCATGGCTTCGGGCATCGCGGACGGCGCCACCGAGGAGGCGCAGCGGTTCACGCTCGGGCCGTCGGCCCGGGTACTCGCCGCCGACCGGAGCCGGTTCCTGGGCCCGACGGAGGACGACGTCGGATGGATGGCCCGCGGCGGCCACGTGCCGCTCGGCTACCTCGACGACGAGGCCGCGACCCGCGCGACGTTCCCGGTCATCGACGGTGTCCGGGTCGCCGTGCCCGGCGACCGGGCGCGTTTCACCCCCGACGGCCAGGTGCTGCTGCTCGGGCGCGACTCGCTCGTGGTGAACACCGGGGGCGAGAAGGTCTTCGTCGAAGAGGTGGAAGACGTCCTCAAGCAGCACGACGCCGTCGTCGACGCGCTCGTGACCGGCCGTCCGCACGAGCGGTTCGGACAGGAGGTCGTGGCGATCGTGCAGCTCGACGGCACCACGACGCCCACCGGCGCCGAGTTGCGCGACTGGTGCTGTGCGCACCTCGCCCGGTACAAGGCGCCGCGTGCGTTCGTCACCGTCGACGCGATCAGGCGCCACGCCAGCGGCAAGGCCGACTACCGATGGGCGGGCGAACAGGCCGCGGACGCTCTCGACGCGGCCTGAAGGACGGCCCGGCCTGCTCCGCGCTGTTGGAGCGTCCGATCTTGTGCGAGTCTTGGTGGGTGACGGCGAACGCGGTACGACCATCGTGACCACAACGTGGCTCGGAGTGCTCCCGCCCGGTGACACCGACTGGGATCGCTTCGCCGCGGCGTACCCCGATGCGGCCGGCGCCCTCGTCGACGTCGTGGCCGCGGCCTGGGACGAGGCCGACCCCGTGCTGCTCGAGCTCTGCCGGCTGCGCGTGGCGACGCTGCTCGGTTTCACGGCGGAGCAGGCACGGCGCACCGCCCGCGCCCGGGCCGCGGGTCTGGACGAACCGAAGGTGGCGGAGCTCACGGCGTGGCCCAGCTCATCGCACTTCACCGCCCGCGAACGGGCGTGCCTCACCTTGGCCGAGCAGTTCGTCGTCGATGCCAACGGCGTCACCGACGAGCACATCCATGACGTCGCCGAGCATCTCGGCCCGGAGGGGTGCTACACGTTCGTGCAGGCGTTGTCCGTCGTCGAGACCTTCCAGCGTGCGTGTCTGACCCTCGGCATCGAGACGATCCCCGACGTCGACCAGATGGCGAGCTCACACCACGGCGAGTCCCCGTCCCCGGAGGTGCCCCGATGAAGCCACGGATCCCGCTCTCGACCGACACTTCCGGCCCCTGGGGCCTGCCCGACACGTCGGGCTGGGCGCCGGCGATGGCCGCCGCCCGTGATCGACTCCGCCGGGTCGCCTACCGGATGCGACAGGTCGATCCCGTCACCACCGAGTTGGTGCGGATCCGGAACGCACGTCACCAGACCTGTTACTTCTGAATGAGCGCCCGCAGCGCAGTTGCGCAGCAGCAGGGTGTGGACGAGCAGATGCTCGAGAAGGTCGACCACTACGAGGACAGCGACCTGCCGCCGGGGCAACGAGCCGCGCTACGCCTGGCGGATGCCTACTTGATGGCGCCGGGCGCGACGAACGAAGCCGTGCGCGCGGACGTGGCGGCCAACCTGACGCCACGCCAGGTCGTCGAGGTGGTCCTCAAGCTCATGGGTTTCAGCAGCGACAAGGCACTCGTCGCGCTCGGCATCGACCTCGACGAGGTGCAGCCCTTCACGATGGGTTGACGAATCCGCGCACCGGCGACGCGCCGGACCGACCGTCGGTCGGGGCACTAGTCGTCGAGGAAACGATCCGCGCCCAGATCGATGATCTGACGGGCGTGCCGCGCCCCGATGAGCTCGAACATCCGATCACCGCGTTCGGTGCGGGCGCCGTACATCGAGCCGAAGACCGTCGTGAGCAGCGCCGACAGCAGCGAGCACGCGTATTCGTCCCAGCACTCAGCGAACGTGTAGGACGTCACGCCCGCGCCGACGAGCTCGGCGTTATAGACCCGGACGAGCTGCTCCTCGTGGGCGCGTCGCACATCGGGCGCGAGGGCGTTCCCGATCAGGAACGACACGTCTGACATCGCACAGCCGCGGGTGAAGCCCTGCCAGTCCACGACCGCGACCTTCGACGGCGACTCGTCGCGCGAGAAGAGGAGGTTGTCGGGCCGGAAATCGCTGTGCACCACCGATCGCCGGGCGGGGCGGGCGACGAACCAGTTCCCGACCGACGCGCCGAACCGCTCGTAGAACTCCACCTCGTCGGGCGCGAACGCCGCGCCGTAGCGGTCGATGAAGCCCGGGACGACCGCCTGCAGCCCGGCCACCAGGAGCTCCGGCTCGACGTTGACGCGATCGCCGAAGCAGGCGTGCTCGTCGAGCTCGGGCGCGTCCCAGAGCGGTGCGTGCAGGCCCACGAGCTCGCGGACCGCCGCTTCCACCTGCTCGACGGTGCAGCCGAGGAGCTGGTCACCGGGCTCCATCGGCGAGCAGTCCTCGAGGATGAGCGTGAACCATCCGTCGTCATCGATGGCCGCGTGCGCGCAACGCGGTGCGCGGATCGACACGTGCGACGCGAAGTGCTGGTAGAAGCAGAGCTCGTTCCGGTAGCCGCTCGAAGCCATGAACTCGCGCTGCCGTCGCGTCCTCCGCGGCGAACTTCCCGATCACGCTGCGCGGCGCTCCCGGCACGTCGCGATCGAGACGGAGCTCGTAGCGCGCGCAGATGCCCATGAGCCCGGCTCCGACGGTGTGAGCCGGCGCCTCGACGACGACGGCGTCGCCGATCCAACCACGGTCGCGCAGCACCTCGGTGAGGAACTCGGGAGTGACCTCGCCGTAGGCGCGGAGCACGGTGCCGGTCACGAGTCTCCCGCCCTGTGGTTCGTCACGTCGTCCTCCTCGCGCCCGCGAAGCCCGCGGGACCGCGAAGATGTCAGACATCTTAGCTAGGGTCGGACCGGGCTCGGATCGGGAGCTCCACGATGAAGCGCGAGAAGGGGTTGCAGATGGGTGGATCGGAACGGCAGCCGGTGAGCTACCACCCGAGCCTGCGGGCCGAGCGCGACGGCGACGTCACCACCGTCACCATCGATCGGCCGAAGTCCAAGAACGCGTGCACCGGGGACATGTGGGTGGCGATCGGCGCGACGTTCCGGGACATCGGTCATTCCGGCGTGCGGGTCGCGGTGCTGACCGGCGCGGGCGGCGACTTCTGCGCCGGCGCCGACCTCGGTGGCGGCGGCGGAGGTGGTGGCGGTCAGCCCGGCGGCAACCACCTCGACGCGATGCGCGTGCTCGGCGACGTCGTCCTCGCCGTGCACGACTGCCCGGTCCCCGTCGTCGCCAAGGTCGACGGCGCCTGCGTCGGCGCCGGGCTCGGTCTCGCGCTGGCCGCGGACTTGACCTGGTGCTCGGACCGGGCGCGCTTCTCGGCCATCTTCGCCAAGCGGGGCCTCAGCCTCGACTTCGGGACCTCCTGGCTCCTCCGGCAACGCGTCGGCGCGCACGTCGCGAAGCAGATGGCCTTCACCGCCGAGATGGTGAGCGGCGAGCGGGCACTCGAGCTCGGCTTCGTGAACGCGGTGACCCCGGCCTCCGAGCTCGACGCCGCGGTCGCCGAGATCGCCCGGACAATCGCCGCCGGACCACCGATCGCGCTGTCGATGACCAAACGCGAGCTCGACAACGCAGGGTCCGGGTCCCTGGCCCAGGCCCTGGAGACGGAGGCGCTCGCGCAGAACGTGAACATCCACACCGAAGATCTCGGAGAGGCGATGACGGCGTTCATGGAGCGCCGCGCGCCTGACTTCAAGGGTCGATAGGCGAGCGGTCAGCCCGCGCCGTAGCGCCCGACGAGGTGCGTGGTCCGCCCATCGGGATCGAGGGTGCGGGCGGTGAGGTACCCGGCGCCCATCCAACCCTGGCGCGTCCACTTGCCGAACGAGATCCGCGTTCCGGGTGCGCCCGATGCGGCGGGCACCATCTTCACCCGCTCGAGGGCTTCCATCACCCCCCGCGGTGACAGCGGCTCCGCATTCGCGAACGTGTGCGAGGAACGACACCGCGACGTCGCGGCACACCACCGGCGCGAAGTACTCGGGGCGACGTCCGTACACCGCTTCGAATCGGTCGATGAAGCGCTGGCCGACTTCGTTGCCCTCGTCGTACTGCTCGAGGCCGATCCAGCCGACGAACGGGTCCCAGATCTCGGCGCTGATGTACGCGTCCTCGAACGCGGTGCCCATGTAGCGGGGCGGGTCCCAGTCCACCGACGCGGAGCGCCTCCGTGATCTGGACGACGCCCAGCCCGAAGCCGCAGTGGACGATCGCGTCCGGTGCCGCTTCGTGGAGCCGACGGACGGCCTCGCCGATGTCCTGACCGGTCTGCGGGATGGACTCCTCCGCCACGATGCGGATGCCCTCGTCCCGGCACGCGGCGCGGAAGCCCTTCAGGTAGGACTGGCCGATCAGCGCCCGCTCGACCAGGACCCCGGCGCTGGTCTGGCCCGCCTTCGCCATCAGGGAGGCCCACAGGATCGGCTCGTCGGTCATCGACCCGTTCGGCAGCGCGAAGGTCCACTCGCCCAACCAGTCGTCCGATCCGCAGATGCTGATGCTCGGCACGCGGAACCGACGTTCGATCTCCTCCCGCAGCGGAATGGTGTTCTCGGAGATGAAGGGGCCGAACACCGCGAGGCAGCCTTCGTCGACGAGCTCCGCGTACGCGTCGATCACGGCCTTCACGCTGCCGCGCGGCAGTCCGTTGACCTCGCGGTAGACGATCTCGACCGGTCGGTCGATGACGCCCTCGGCGAGCCCGTCCGCGAAGACGAGCTCGAACGGCAGGATCATGTCGTTGCGCACGTCGATCGGCAGATCGTCCGGGTACACCATGTCGGCGAGGAAGCCGAACTTGATCGGCTCCACTGTTCGTGCGATCGACACGTCCACTCCCCGTTGCGCAGTAGCCGTTGCGCGCAGTCCCCGTTGAGGCGGTCAAAACATAGAGCACGCACCGCACCCCAGGCTCACCCCGCGAGGGGCGACGGGGCGACGGGGCGACGGCCGTCCATATTGGTGTCATACTCGCGGCACGAATTTCGGACGGCGCGAAACGCGTGGCACGAGTGGGGGGTCCCGCGATGGGCGAGTTGGACGGCAAGGTCGCGGTCATCACCGGCGCAGGATCCGGCATGGCCAAGGCGTCGGTGAAGGTCTTCGTGCGGGAGGGCGCCAAGGTCGTGGCGGCCGACATCAGCGGTGCCGAGCAGGACACCGCGAAGGAGGTCGGCGAGCGCGTCCTGCCGGTGCACTGCGACGTCACCAAGGAGAGCGACGTCGAAGCGGCGGTCCGCGCCGCGGTCGACGAGTACGGCCGCGTCGACATCGTCTGCAACGTGGCCGGCATCGCCGCCGGCGTGATGATCGCCGACATCACCGACGAGCATTACGACTCGACGATGAACGTCGACCTGCGCGGAGTGCTCTACGGGATGAAGCACGGCATCCGCGCCATGCTCGAACAGGGCGACGGCGGCGCGATCGTCAACTGGTCGTCGATCGGTGGGCTCAACGCGTCACCGTTCACCGCCGTCTACGCCGCGGCCAAGTCCGGCGTCATCGCGGTGACCAAGACCGGTGCGGTGGAGTACGGAGCGCAGGGCATCCGCGTGAACGCGATCTGCCCGGGCTTCGTCCACACCGAGATCATGGGCGCGCATCCCGAGTGGACGCCGGGCATCCTCGAGAAGGCGGCGCTCAACCGCGGGGGCCAGCCGAACGAGGTCGCCGAGGTGGCCGCCTTCCTCGCGTCCGACCGGGCGTCCTTCGTGAGCGGCGCCATCGTGCCGGTGGACGGCGGCTGGGCCGCCAAGATCGCCTGAGCGGGGGCACCGTGACCACGGGAGCTGCGGACGCGTCGGCCACCGGCGCAGCCCGGTACGCGGGGACGCGCGTCGCGCGGGTCGAAGACGCCCGGTTGCTCACCGGCCACGGCACCTACGTCGACGACGTCTCGTTGCCGGGGATGCTGCACGCGTCCTTCGTGCGCAGCCCGTTCGCCCGCGCGCGCATCCGGGGGATCGACACGTCGGCCGCGCGTGCGGTGCCCGGCGTGCGCGCGGTGTTCACCGCCGCCGACCTCAATCCCGACGTCAGGGAGCAGTGGCACACCGCGGTCGGCCGGGCCAGCCCCGAGACCCCGCGTCCGCCGTTGGCCGACGACGAGGCGCGCTTCGTCGGCGACCCGGTCGCACTGGTCGTCGCCGAGAGCCTCTACGTCGCCGAGGACGCGGCCGAGCTGGTCGACGTCGACTACGAGCCGCTCGACGCGGTCGTCGACTATCTGGAGGCGGAGGACGCCGCGGCGCTGGTGCACGAGAGCCACGGTTCCAACCTCATCGGCGAGATCGCCGGCCGCCCGGCGTCCAAGCTCGACGACCTGTTCGCAGCCGCGGCCCACGTCGTGCGCGAGACGGTCTTCCAGCAGGCCTACGCGCCCGTGCCCATGGAGGGGCGCGGCCTGATCGTCGACCATTCGCGCGCCACCGGCGACCTCACCATCTACTCGGCCACGCAGTCGCCGCACGAGGTGCGGTTGTTCTGCTCCCGCCTGCTGGGAATCCCCGAGCATCACATCCGGGTGGTGATGCGCGACACCGGTGGCGGCTTCGGCCAGAAGATCATGGTGCAGCGCGACGAGATGTGCCTGATGCTCGCGGCGCCGAAGGTCGGCGCTCCGGTGAAATGGGTCGAGGATCGGCGTGAGAACCTGCTCGCCGCCGGGCAGTCGCGCCACGAGCACGCCGACGTGCGGATGGCGTTCGACGCCGACGGCGCGATCCAGGCGGCCGGGATCGACTTCGCCGCCGACTGCGGGGCCTACCCGACACCCTGGCCGGTCACCACCGCCGCCGCGGTGGGGGTGCTGTTCCCCGGCCCGTACCGCGTTCCCCGCGCCAGCTTCCGCACCAAGGCGATCTACACGAACACCGTCGGCCGCGCGGCCTACCGCGGGCCGTGGCAGTTCGAGTCGCTCGCCCGCGAGGTGCTGCTCGACATCGCGGCACGGCAGATCGGCATGGACCCCGTCGATCTGCGTCGGAAGAACCTGCTCCGTCGGGACGAGCTCCCGTACGCCAACCCCAACGGCATGACCTACGACAGCATCTCCCCGCTCGAGACGTTCGAGCAGGCGCTGACCATGCTCGACTACGACGCGTTCCGCGCCGAGCAGGCCGAGGCGCGCCGGCGCGGCCGCTACCTCGGCGTCGGTACCTCGAACTACGTCGAGCCGTCGACGCCGGGCTTCGGGGCCTACGCCACCGAGGCGGCGACGATCCGCATCGAACCGTCGGGCACGGTCAACGTGTACATCGCCGGCGGATCGACCGGGAACAGCATCGAGACGACCGTCGTCCAGTTGACGGCCGACGCCCTCGGCGTCGACATCGACGACGTCGCGACCATCCAGGGCGACACCGCGGTCACCGGATTCGGGGCCGGGGCCGCGGGCAGCCGCAGCGGATCCATGACCGCGGGCGCCGTGCGCGAGACCGCGGCCGTGGTCGCGCGACCGCCTGGTCGCGATCGCCGCGCACAAGCTCGAAGCCGCGGCCGACGACATCGAGCTCGCGCGACAGCCGGGCGAGCGTGCGGGGGACACCGTCGGCCGGCATCTCGTTCGCCGACCTCGCGGCCCTGTCGTACTTCGAGCCCCACGCGTTGCCGCCCGGCGTACGCCGCCGGGCTGGAGGCGAGCGCCCGGTACACCGCGACCAGCGGCTCGATCTGGGTGAACGCCTCGCACGTGTGCACGTGCGAGGTCGACGTGGTCACCGGCCAGGTGCAGTTGCTCCGGTACGTCGTGAGCGAAGACTGCGGGCCGATGATCAACCCGAACGTCGTCGAGGGTCAGATCGCCGGTGGCGTCGTCCAGGGCATCGGCGGCGCGCTCTACGAGCACCTCGCGTACGACGAGCGCGGCAACCCCGTGACGACGACCTTCATGGACTACCTGGTGCCCACCGCGGCCGAGGTTCCGATGATCGAGTACGGGCACGTCGAGACCCCGAGCCCGGGTCCCGGCGGGTTCAAGGGCGTGGGCGAGGGTGGCGCGATCGGCGCGCCTCCGGCCGTCGTGAACGCGGTGGCCGACGCGCTCTCACCCTTCGGTGTGACCGTGACCCGGCTGCCGCTGACCCCGTCCCGGATCATGGCGCTCCTGCACGAGAGGACCGAGCGATGACCACCCCCGTGTACTACGACCCCTACGACGTCGACATCGACGCCGATCCGTACCCGGTGTTCCGCCGGCTGCGGGAGGAAGCGCCGATCTACTACAACGAGCAGTACGACTTCTACGCGCTCGAGTCGCTACGACGACGTCGAGCGGGGGCTGGTCGACCGCGAGACCAACATCTCCGGTCGCGGCGGCATCCTCGAGCTGATCAAGATGGACATCGAGATGCCGCCCGGCGTGCTGATCTTCGAGGACCCGCCGACGCACACCGTGCACCGGGCGCTGCTCTCCCGCGTCTTCACGCCCAAGCAGATGCAGGCACTCGAACCGAGGATCCGGGAGCTCTGCATCGAGAGCCTCGACCGTCTCGACGGCGCGGACCGGTTCGACTTCGTCGCCGATCTCGGCGCGCAGATGCCGATGCGGGTGATCGGCATGCTGCTCGGGATCCCCGAACAGGACCAGGAGGCGGTGCGCGACCACGCGGACGCCAACCTGCGGACCCGGCCCGGAGAGCCCCAGAAGTTCACGGCCGACTTCGCCAACGGCGAGATGTTCGCCGACTACATCGACTGGCGCGCCGAGCACCCGTCCGACGACCTCATGACGCAGCTGCTGCAGGCCGAATTCGAAGACGAGACCGGGACCACCCGTCGGCTGAGCCGCGCCGAGATCCTCACCTACGTGAACGTCGTGGCCGGCGCGGGGAACGAGACCACCACGCGGCTGATCGGCTGGGCAGGCAAGGTGCTGGCCGACCATCCGGACCAGCGACGCGAGCTCGTCGACGAGCGGTCGCTGATCCCGAACGCGGTCGAGGAGCTCCTGCGCTACGAACCGCCGGCGCCGCACGTCGGTCGGTACGTGGCGCGCGATGTCGAACACCACGGGCAGCGGGTACCGGCCGGGAGCGCCATGCTGTTCCTGGTCGGATCGGCCAATCGCGACGACCGGCGCTTCCCCGACGGCGACCGCTTCGACATCCACCGGGAGGTGGGCCAGCACCTGGCGTTCGGCTACGGGGCGCACTACTGCCTCGGCGCAGCGCTCGCGCGGCTCGAGGGACGGGTCGCGTTGGAGGAGATCCTCGAACGGTTCCCGGAGTGGGACGTCGACGAGGACGGAGCCCGGCTCGCGTCCACGTCGACCGTACGGGGGTGGGAGACGCTCCCGGTCGTCATCCCTTGATCGAGCCGGCGCGACCGCGTCGGCGGTACGACAGTCCGCTCCGCCGCGAGCGCGCGGCCCAGACTCGCGAGCGCATCCTCGCCACGGGCGCGGACCTGCTCCACGGCTTCCCGGTCTGGAACTGGCGCGCGCTGACTGTGCGAGCCGTCGCGGCACGCGCCGGCGTCAACGAACGGACCGTGTACCGGTACTTCGCCAGCGAGCACGAGCTGCGGGACGCGGTGATGGGCCGGCTGGAAGAGGAAGCCGGCGTGGCGCTCGACGGCCTGCGGCTCGACGATGTCGCCGACGTGACCGCCAAGATGTTGGCGCACGTGTCGTCGTTCCCGATCGTGCCGCGCACGCCCCGCGATCCCACCGTCGCCGAGGCCAACCGGCGCCAGCGGGAGGCGCTGCTCGCGGCGGTTGGGCCCGCGACGACGGAGTGGTCGGACCTCGACCGTGCGCTCGCGGCGTCGATGCTCGACGTGCTGTGGGGCGTCGTGTCCTACGAACGCCTGGTGGTGGACTGGGAGCTGGACCCGAAGGATGCGATCCGGGCGATCACCTGGGTGATCCGTCTCGTCGAAGACGCCGTCCGCCGGGGCGAGGGACCGGGTGGTTGACCGCGCCAGGCCGTCGACGGACCTAGCAGCCGTAGGTGCGCTCGGCGTTTCCGGCGAAGAGCTTGTCGCGGGTCGACGCGTCGAGGTCGGCGGTGAGCTCGTCGTAGGTGCTGTACAGGTCGTCGAACGTCCCGTGCATGCCGTCGACGGGGAAGTTGCTGGCGAACATGCACCGGTCGGCGCCGAAGAGCTCGATCGCGTGGCGGACCCACGGCGCGAACGTCTCCGCGTCCATCGACTGCATGGGCATCGCGAGACCCGACAGCTTGCAGGTGACGTTCTCCCGGAGACCGGCCAGGACCGCCATCCCGGTCTTCCAGAGCTCGTACTCCTCGGGATCGTTCGAACGCGGCCACCCCGTGTGCTCCACCACGACCGGCAGCTGCCAGCCGTCGAGCGCGGCCGCAGCCGGGGCGAGCTGGTCCGGATGCACCATGAGCTCGAAGATCGAGACCGCGGTCCTGCAGCGCCTGCAGGATCGCCGGGGTGGGAAACGCCTGGTCCCCCTCGCCCATGATCCGGATGCCGCGGAAGCGCTTCGACGCCATCTGCTCGTCGAGCTGGCGCTCGAGCGCGGCGGTGTCGTCGTTCGGGACCAGACCACCGATGAGCACGTCGGGATGCCCCGTCGCCTCGGCCTGCTCGTCGAGCTCGCGGGTCTCGTCCACCAGCGCCGACGGCGCCGCCGCCGCGACGTGCACGAACTTCTGCACGTTCCACTTGGCGGCTTCCGAGAAGTAGGTCGGCTGGTCGAACCGGCGGCACATCCCGGAGATGTCGCCCATGTCGAGCTCCTGCATGCCGGCCAGGTACGGATACCAGTCGGCTCGCGCCGGGTCCCAGAGGTGCACGTGGGCGTCGACCACTCGTTCGATTGTCATGCTCGGCTCCTCGTTCTCGAATCGTTCACCAGGTCGCGCAGGGTGCCGTCGACCCACGACGGCAGCTCCGGCCCACCGAAGGAGATGGACGCCTCGGGGCGCGGGTGGCTGCGCAGCCCGATCCACTCCGCCGCCGCGACCAGCTCGGCGCCGGACATGTCGCCGGCGTCCTCGGCACCGACCAGGTACCCGACGAGCCCGCCGACGGTCGGGTAGCGCGCATCGGCGTCCGTCTCGACACTGACCGCGAACGCGTCGGTACGGACCTCCGCCACCAGGTGCGCGGCGCGCGCGAGAGCTGCGCGGCCGCCTGCGCGCGACTCCTCCCGCCTGACGTCGTGGCGTCGGTCACGGTGACGACACGCATCCGCCGACCGGACTCTCCGGCGTGGTCGCTCACCGCCCGCACCCACGCGACATCGCTGCGGATGGCGTCGGTGATCCCGGCGTGCTCCGCGAGCACCTGCTCCCAGGCCTCACCGGCGCTGCCCGAACCCGACCCCGACCCGGCTCGCGCGACCACGACGGAGTCGATCCCGCCCGCGTCGTGCGCCGCCCGCCCGAGCTGCTCGGCCGCGCCCACGAAGTCGGCCGCCGGTGCACCGGCACCGACCCCGACGCACTCGACGCCCCGGGCCGCCAACGCGTCACGCAACGCCGACTCCCACCGCGGGTCGTCGGCGACGACCAGGCACGACCCTCCTCCGCTCGCCGCGGACCCGGGCGCTTCGGCGGTCTCGTCGAACACGCCCGTGAACCGACCGTTGCTGGCGCCGTTCGTGCCCTGCGTGGCTTCGGCCGGCACGAACGCCGCCGGGATCACGGTGTCGAGCGCGTGGCCGAGCGCCGCGACGTCGGTGGTTCGGGCCACCTCGAGCAGCCGCGGCGGCACGACCGGTGCCACCTCCGAACCGTTGGAGAAGATGATGTTCCCGGAGCTCCACGAGAACGCCTCGCTGCCGAGGTACGCGCCGACCGGGCCGAGCTGCTCGGGTGTCGGCATGGCGGCGAGGGCGAGCGAGAGGCCGCCGGTCTGGTTCTGGTCGCCGCCGACGGCCGCCGAGGCCTGCTGGCGCAGGCCCGACGTCACCATGCCGCGTCGCGGCGATCGGCGAGAGGGCGTTCACGGTGACCCCGGCGGGTGCGACCCGGCCGAGCTGCCAGGTGAGCGCGGCAACCGCCCGCTTGGCGCAGCTGTAGGCGCCCGCGTTGGCGGGCCGCCAGCCGGAACCGGAGGTGACGCCCAGGATCCGGCCTCGTCCGGCCGCTGCCATGATTGGTAGCGCGGAGCGCAGCACGTTGAGGTAGCCGTCGAGGTGCACGCTCAGCACCGATGCCCACGCCGGCTCGTCACCCTCGGCGTACCCGGTCGGGCGACTGATGCCGGCGACGTTGATCACCGCGTCGAGTCCACCGAACTCGTCGACCAGCCCCGTGAAGAGCGCGTCGATGGCCGCCGCGTCGGTGACCGACGCGTTCGACGCCCGCGCCGCGCCGCCGGCCGCCACGATGCGGTCGGCGGTCGTCTCCGCGGGCGCCTCGTCCTGCGCCAGGCCGTCGACGGTCACCCCCGGGTCGACGGTGACGACGTACGCGCCGGTGCGCCCGACCGCCTCGGCGATGGCGGCGCCGATGCCGGCCCCACCCCCCGTCACGACCACGACCTGCTGTCGATCTGCTGCGTTGCTGTCTGCTGCCAAGATCTCCTCCTCGTCCGACGTGACCACGACACCGCGCTCAACGCGCCACGTCAATTCTCTCCTCGAGCCCCAGGCCGGAGAAGTCGCCGCCTGCTCGCCACTCGCGGAGCAGCTTCTGATACGCGAAGAAGTCGCCGAAGCCGCCCCGGTAGGTGCCGGTGCGGGGATTCGCCCGGCTGACGTCACCTTCGAAGTTCAACCGCGACGGTGTGCACGCGGCCATGAAACCACTGGTGTCCCGGTACACGCTCACGACCTCAGCCGTCCATTCCTCCTCGGCTTCGGGCAGCACGTCGGCGACCCGCACGCCGCGCTCCTCGAGCATCGCGATCGTCTTGGCGATGTGCTCCGCGCCTTCGACGGCCAGGTGCGTGTAGTTGACGGTCACCACCGACTGGAGCCCCGGCGCGGGCATCAGGAACATGTTGGGGAAGCCGCTGGTCATGAGGCCGAAGAGCGTGATCGGCCCGTCGGCGAACTTCTCGGCGATGGTCACCCCGCCACGCCCGATGATGGGGTGCGTCGCCCGGCGCGGGAAGGGCGTGAGCTCGGCTTCGAAGCCGGTGGCATAGATGATGCAGTCGAGGGCGATCTCCTCGCCGTCGACGACGACACCCCGCTCGGTGATCCGTTCCAGACCCGCAGGGCAGTCGACGAGGGTGACGTTGTCGCGGTTGAACGTGGGCAGGTACTCGTCGTGGAACAAGGGTCGCTTGCAGAGGTACCGGTAGTACGGCTTGAGGCTCTCGGCCACGCTCGGGTCGTGGACGACCTCGCTCACCCGGGCGCGGTGCTCCTCCATCACCTGGTAGTCGAACTCTTCGACCATCCGCGTGATGTCGTCGATGGACATGCCCTCGGAGATCTCCGGGTTCGAGAGCTTCCCCATGTGGTGGGTCCAGCCGTCGTCGGTGAGGTCGCGCTCCACCGGCACACCGGTCATGACCGCCGAGAAGTTCTCCATCCGCCGCCGCTGCCAACCGGGCTCGAGGCCCTCGGCGAAGTCGGGCGGCGTCGGCTCGTTGTCGCGCACGCCGATCGCCGACGGAGTGCGCTGGAACACGTACAGGTGCTTGGCCGACTCCGCGAGCGCGGGCACCGCCTGGATCGCGCTCCCCCCGCTCCCGACGATCCCGACGACCTTGTCGCCGAGCTTGTCGAGGTGCGGATCGTCAGGGCCGCCGCCCGTGTACCCGTAGTTCCATCGCGCGCTGTGGAAGGAGCACCCGCGGAACTTCTCCATGCCTTCGATCACCGGGAGCTTCATCAGGTGCAGGATCCCCGGCGCGACCACCAGGTACTTGGCGCGGATCTCGTCGCCCCGATCGGTGGCCAGGATCCAGCACGCGCTCTCCTCGTCCCATTCGCTCTGCCGCACGGTCGTGTGGAACAGCGCGCTGTCGACGAGGTCGTAACGCTGCGCGATCGCGTCGAGGTGCCGCCGGATCTCGTCGCCGGACGCGTAGCGCGTCGTGGGCACGTAGCCCATCTCCTCGAGCTTCGGCATGTAGACGTAGGACTCGACGTCGCACATCAGACCCGGGTACCGGTTCCAGTACCAGGTCCCGCCGATGCCACCGGCGCCGTCGACGAGCCGGATGCGCTCGACGCCGGCGGCCCGCAGGTCGGCACCGGCGAGGACCCCGGCGACACCGGCACCGATGATCGCAACGTCGATCTCGTCGTCGATCGGGTCCCGCTCGAGGTAGGGAGTGAACGGATCGTCGCGGTAGGAGGAGAAGTGCTCGTCCACGCTCAGGTCGCGCGTCGCGGCGCGACCCTCGATCATGCGCTTGCGGCGCTCTTCTTCGTACTTGTGGCTGACGGCCTCCCGGTCGAAGGAGGCTGCGTTGGGATCGGTCATCGTCACCTCGTGGACGGTTGATCGGTCGATTCGTCCCGGTACCCGGAGAGATAGGTCGCCTCGATCTCGTCGATGCGCCCGTGGAGCTCCTGCCCCGTCCCGCTCATCACGATGCGCCCACGCTGCATCATGTAGACGCGATCGGCGATGCGGAGCGCCTGGCGAACGTGCTGCTCGACCAGCAGGATGCCGGTCGATCGCTCGCTCGCGACCCGCCGCACCGTCTGGAGCAGGCGCTTCACCACGACCGGCGCGAGGCCGAGGGACAGTTCGTCGACGAGGAGCAGCTGGGGAGCGCGGGCGACGGCGCGGGCCAACGTCAGCATCTGCTGCTCGCCACCCGACAGCAGCCCTGCGGTCCGTTCCATGAGCGGATCGAGCTCCGGGAAGAGGTCGACCGCGTCAGCTCGGGAGACCCCCGCGATCCGGAGATTCTCCTCCGCGGTGAGCGACATGAAGACGGAACGCTCCTCGGTGACGAATCCCATCCCGCGACGGGCCCGCTTGTACAGCGGCGCCGTGGTCGTCACGCCTCGGAACACGACATCGCCCGAGATCGCCGGAAGCTCGCCCGCGAGTGTCAACAACGTGGTCGTCTTCCCCGCGCCGTTCGGCCCGATGAGCGCCACGACCTCACCCCGCTCGACCTGGAGATCGACGTCGCGTACCACCGCGACGGCACCGTAGCCCGCCGAGAGCGCTCGGCACTCCAGCAGCGGGCCTGCCGGCCGGCTCACGACGACTCCTCCGTCGCCAGCTCGCCGACGAGAGGTGCGGCCTCGGCGCTCGGCTCGTCTTCACCCAGGTACGCGGCGATGACGGCCGGGTCGCTCCGGATCTCCGCCGGCGTGCCCTCGGCGATCTTGCGCCCGAAGTCGACCACCACGATCCGGTCACAGACCCGCAGCACGAGGTCGACGTCGTGCTCGATGAGGAGCACGGCCATGCCGTACCGATCGGCGAAACGGCGGACGAGATCGCCCAGCTCGCTCGTCTCGTTGTCGTCGAGGCCGGCGGCGGGCTCGTCGAGCAACAGGACCGACGGTGCCGACGCGATCGCGCGTGCGATCCCGACGAGTCGCCGCCGACCGTAGGGAAGCTCGCCCGGCAGGCGGTCGAGGTCGTGCTCGAGACCGAACTCGAGGGCGCTGTTCACCGCGGTCGGCGGCAGGACCGGTCGCGCCGGCCACACCAGGTCGCGCAGTCCGGAGAACCGCATGCGCTCGCCGGCGCCCGCGTGGAGGTTCTCCGCGACGGACACCTCCTCGAAGAGCTCGAGCGACTGGAACGAACGGCGCACGCCCGCCCGCGCGCCGGGCCGGGCCCCAGGAGCGCCCCACCATCGGCGTGCCGTTGAGGAGCATTCGACCCCCGTTCGGCTTCGTGAAGCCGGTCAGGGCGTCGACGATCGTCGTCTTCCCGGCGCCGTTCGGCCCGATCAGCCCCACCACCTCCCGCGGCATCACGCGGAAGGTCACCGCGTCGACCGCGACGACGGCGCCGAATCGGACCGTCAGATCCTCGATCTCGAGGGTCGCCGGCGCCACGGCGCTGGGTGCGACGTCGACGAGGTGTTCGCGGGGAGGGGTGCGACGGAGCCGCAGGCGCAGCTTGCCGATGCCCCGCTCGTCGGTGAGCACCACGCTCGCGATCCCGTTCGGATTCAGGATCACGATGAGGATGAGCGTGACGCCGCCGATCGTGACGAGCCACGAGCCGAGATTGATCCAGTCGAGCGGGATCGAGCCCACGCCGCCGGGAGCGAGGTTTCCGCCGAAGACGGCGCCGAGGACCCAACCGACACCGCCGGCGACCGCGTTGCCGACCGTGTTGATCGACTGGAACGGGTCGTAGCGGCCGTAGACGACGGTGGAGTCCTTGAACGCGAGCAGGATCCCGGCGAACGCCGCGATCGCGGCCGCGACGCTGAAGGCGTAGAGCTTGGCGGCGAAGACGCTGATCCCGAGCGACGCTGCGGCACGCTCGTTGTTGCGGACGGCGATGAGCCGTCGCCCGGAACCGGAGCGACGGACGTTGGCCACCATGAGCGCGGAGATCACGAACACGCCGAGGCACACGACGAGGTAGCGATCCGGGTGGTCGGCCGCGCTGACGTCCCACCCGAACACCTTGATCCGGCCGATCGTCGTGACCGATCCGAAGTCGCCGGTGAAGTACTGGTTGCTGAACACGACCTGCTGGACCGCGAACCCGAGCCCGAGGGTGACGACCGCGAGGTTCACACCACGGGTGCGGAGTGCAGGGATGGCGAAGACCGTTCCCACGAAGATCGCGAAGACCACGCCCACGAGGAACGCGAGCTCGGCCGGCCAGTGCTCCTGACCGACAAGTCGGGACGCGACCAGGGCGCCGAGTCCGCCGATCGCGTACTGCGCGAGCGAGAGCTGACCGGCATAGCCGGTCAGCACGACGATCGAGAGGATGAACACGCCGACGATCAGGGTGGTGTACACGGCGGTCGACCACTTGGCATCGAACGCGAAGCTGTTGACGAGCAGGAGCCCACCGACGGTGACGACCAGGAACCAGCGCGTCACGACGCCGCTCCCCAGGTCCGGGAGTCGCTCGAGGACATGGCTGCGCAGCGGGAGCGCCTTGCCGCGGACGACGAGGACGACGACGATCACGAGGAACGGCAGCGCCCGTTGGAGGCCGGTCGCGCCGTTCTCGATCCCGAGGGTGTCGTGCAGGAACGTCGAGATGTCACTCGAGTACGTCAGCACCTCGGTCTCGGCGATCCCGAGGGCGATCCCACCGAGCAGGGTCAGCGGGAACGATCTGAACCCGCCGATCAGCGCGACGGCGAGGGCCGAGACCGTGACGACGATCGTGAACACGGTCAGGCTCAGCCCGGCGTTGGGGGCGAGCAGGATGCCGGCGAAACCTGCCGTCGCGCCGCCGATCGCCCACGTGACGGTCGCGAGGAGATTCGGCGACCACCCCAGCGCGGAGACCGCCCGCTCGTTCTCCGCACTCGCGGAGATCGCCAGCCCGATGCGGGTGAACCGGGTGAAGGCCCACAGCGCGAACGTGAGCACGATCGCGATCCCGAGCAGGATCAGTCGGTCCTCCTGGACGACGACGCGTCCCAGTTCGCCGTCGAACCCGAACCATCCGTGCAACGTGTAGTTGTGGGTGGGTAGGAACTGGTCGATCTGGTGGAAGTCGTTGTCCCAGAGCTTCTGCCCGGCGAGACCCTGGAGCACGATCAGCACGCCGAGCGTCGCGACGAGGCGGACGAGGGGCGCGGCCGCCCCCATGAAGCGGAGGATGCCGTTCTGGACGACGACCCCGAGCAGCGCCGCAAGCAACACCGCGACCGGGATCGCCGCCCCGACCGGCCAGCCGTGGTCGTCGACCAGCGTCAAGAAGCAGAAGAACGCGCCGAACATCGCGATGGCACCATGCGCGAAGTTGACGATACCGGAACCGCGATAGATGAGGACGATGCCCTGCGCGAGCAGCGTGTACGCCGCACCCGCCCCGAGTCCGAGGATCGCGAACTGAACAGCCTGGGCCACGGCTCCCTCAAACGGTCGTCAATACGCGGATCCGCGACGCGGGGAACGTGAGGCGTTCCCCGCGCGCTGATCGCCGCTCAGAAGTCGAACCTGTCGTTTCGGACTCGCCACCCGTCAGGCAGCCGTCACTTGACGTACTGGGTGACATCGACCGGTGTCTTGTCGGTCACGATGTCCTTGCCATTGAATCGAGAGACGTACACGTAGTGGTTCGAGCTCGACTTGAACACGCTGAAGCCGGGCGTCGACGGTGTCCACGGCGGCGTCAACCCCAGGAGATCGACATCCTTTGCGCTCTTGAGCGCGCCGATGACCGTCTCCGGAGTGAACGAATCGAGTGCCTTGGTCACGTTCACGAACGCGAGTGTGGCGACCCAGGGCGCCAGGTCCGTGGCCTTCAGCTTCGCCGCACTCAGGCTCGACTTGCCCGACGCCTTCATGTCGGCGAAGTACTTCTTCAGCCCAGGGAAGTTCTTGACGTTCACCTGCGCGGGGTACGGGAACGAATCCGCCAGGACCGTGCCCTTCGTGATGTCCTTGTACTTCCGCAGAGTGCCCAGCGTGAACGATCCCGGGCTTCCACCCAACGGGATCTTCGCGTTGAGCTGCGCCATCGCGCCGATCAGCTGGGTGGTGACACTGTCTGAGTGGGAGATCAGCACCGCCTGGGGGCTCTCCTGCTGGAGCTGCGCGATGTACGGCGCGTAGTCGGTGGCACCCGTCGCGACCGCCACGTCACACGTGATGTCGACCCCGATCGCCGTGAACATCGGAGTGAGGAAACCCCGGAACGTCGCACCGGTCGGCGCGTCGGTCCGCACGAGACAGATCTTGGTGTGCTTGTCTTGCTTGAACCCGACCGCGGTACCGAGATACGTCGCGATGATCCCGGCCGAGACCGGATACGAGACACTCGACGAGAACTCGGAGACATCGGTTCCCCCGATACCGATCCGCGGGATCCCAGCACCCTGGAGGATGTCGACCACACCCGCCGGGTTGTTGTACGTGAGGTCGTTGAGCGTCGCGACCACACCGTCGTCGACCATCTGACGCGCGCACGCCACCTCACCGTTGGCGTCACCGCGGGTGTCACACACGTCGGCCTTGAGACGGGCGTGGTTCGTTCCCGCACCGCCACGCTTGTTGAACGCGGCGATCGACGCGAGTAAGGCGTCCTTCACGTCGGCGTTCCCGGCGATCGGGCCGGTCAACGCCGTGATCATTCCCACCTTCACGACCGGTCCGGACGCGCTCGCCGACGGCGCGGACGCCGCGGCCGCGTTGAACGGGATCGCGGCGGCGGCGACGAACGCCGCCAGCACCACGACCCGCACCCGCCACGGAGCACCTGCGGCGACGCGCGCCACCGGCACTGCTACTCGACCCTTCGCGTCCATGGTTCCCCCTACGGCGACGACCGCCTGCGCGGCCCTTCACGAACGGCGCGGACCCTATGTCCGAGCGCGGCGAGGTGTCAAAGCGCAACAAGTCGGCGTGGAGCCTGCCGCTGGTCGGGTACCGGACGACGGTTCCCGGAAGGCGGGACGTCGCCAGAACCGGCGGCGCGCGTCCTCGCGACCTCGAGGAACTACGTAGCCAGGTCGCAAAGCCGCACCCCACCCGCGATCGCCGACGCGACACACGAGCCATCGGACGCGACCGGGGATCCGGGTGGATCACCAGCGTCCTCCTCCTCTTGGCACCGGGAGGTCGCCGAACATCAGGAGTCGCCGATATCGGCGAGCCGCCCGGAGAGGGATTCGAACCCCCACGGCCCTCGCGCGGCCGACCGTGAAGCCGCGACGTGCCTCCATCTCGTGGAGGCGGTGCGGTGGGGAGACTGCCCGTCGGCCGAGCGCTGACCGAGAAGACCTCGTCGAGCCGCTTCCGCACCCACCTGCTCGGCAGGCCGGGTGCGCCTGATGTCGCCACCCGTGTTCACCGGTCGGCGTGTGTGCCCGGGGAGAGATTCGAACTCTCACGCTCCCGGAGGAGCCGGCGGGTTTAAGCCGCCTGCGTCTACCGTTCCGCCACCCGGGCCTCCGTGGGAGGCTACGCGACCCATCCCGTGCGGATCGCGGAGGCTGCGGACGGTCGCTATGCCCACGTCGGCCGAGCACGGGGGCTGTGGCGCGGGCGTGCCGCGCTCGGCAGCGGCGGCGGCGGCGGGCGCAGCACGATGGTGATGAAGGCCAGCAACGCCACCGTCCGCGCGGCCACCAGCACGGGGAGCACGGTGTGCACGAACGCGAGCGAGTCGAGACCATGGAAGTAGCCGTACACGGTGACGAACACGGCGACGTCCACCGCGCAGAACCAGACCCAGAGCCGCCGGCCGAGTGGCAGCATCACGAAGAAGAGGACCAGCCAGACGTCGTAGGTCGGTGAATACACCTTGTTGCAGAGCACGAACAGGGCGACCGACGCCCCCGCCAGCTGCACCGCTCCCAGCCTCTGCCGGAGGGCGAGGAGCACCAGCAGCGCGACGCCGAGCACCAGGAGCACGGCAGAGACCCGGTTGGCGAGTTGCGCGCCGGTCGCGCCGTGCACGGGAAGCCCGAGCAGCCGGAACACATAGAACGACGCGCTGCCCCAGGTCGCGTTCCGCTTCGACTGGAAGGAGTACGGCCACCACCAACCCGACGGGTTCGCCACGAGCACCGGCAGATTCACCGCTGCGAAGACCGCCGCGCTGGAAACCACGAGACGGATGGCGCCCCGCCGATCGCCGTCCGCGACGCGCCGGGCCGCGAGCGGCGCCACGACGATCGCCGGGAACAGCTTGACCGCGGCGCCGATGCCGAAGGCCGTCCCCGCGGCGACGTCACGTCCGCGCTCGTACGCGAGGAGCCCGGCCAACACCGCCGCGATGGCGAAGAGATCCCAGTTCTGGAATGCGTACAACAGCACGGGGGTCGCGAGCGCCCAGCGCCATGCCCGGCGACCGAACCGGCGCTCCAGCACGACCGTCATCGTCACGCAGGCGGCGCCGGACGCCAGCGCGGTCACCAGCAACACCCCGAGCGGGGTGGGTGACACGAGCGCGGCGAGGTACAGCAGTGCACCCGACAGCACCGGGTACTCGATCGGGCGGTCGATGTAGGGCAGGACCCCACGTCCGATGCCGCGGTGGAGGAACACCCGGGGAAGGTCGCTGAGCGCGCTGTGGCCGCCGTTCCCGTACACCGCGAGTTGCAGGGCCAGCCCGAGCAGGAGGGTGACGACGGTGGCGGCAACCATCCGGGTGGGGAACGGATGGCGGTCCCGCTGCCGCGCGGGTCATGCGGGATGGACGGCCGCCGGGACACCGATCGGGCTCGAGTGCCGGAGGCGGGCCTGTACGCCCCACCGCGTCACCAGGGTCAAGGCCTCGGCGACGATGCCGATCGACATCTTCGACACGCCGGCTTCGCGATCCTTGAACACGATGGGTACCTCGGTGATGCCGGCGCCCAGCTCGTTCGCGCGGTGGGTCATCTCGATCTGGAAGCCGTAGCCGTGGGCATGCACCGAATCGAGGTCGATCCTGCGCAGCAGCGACACGCGGTAGGCACGGAAGCCCGACGTGACGTCGCGCACCGGAAGCCGCAGCATCCGGCGCGCGTACGCACCACCGACGCGAGACGGCGCGCCTGCTGAACGACCAGTTCACCGTGCTGCCGCCCGGCACGTAGCGCGAGCCGACCGCGAGGTCCGCGCCGCGCCCGACCGCGTCGAGGAGCGCGGGGAGCACCTTCGGGTCGTGTGACAGGTCGGCGTCCATCTCTACGAGGACGTCGTAGCCCTGGTCGAGGCCGAGCGTGAACCCGGCGCGGTAGGCGGCGCCGAGACCCATGGCCCCCGCGCGGCGCAACACGCTGATGCCGCCCAGCTCGGCTGCGAGCGACTCGGCGAGATCGGCCGTGTGGTCAGGGCTGCCGTCGTCGACGACGAGGACGTCGGCCGCGGGAACGGCCGCTCGAACCTCCCGGAGGAGCGCCTCGATGTTCTCGCGTTCGTTGTACGTGGGGACGACGACCAATGTTGCGAACGGGGAGCGCTCGCGTGGTGCAGTCATGGGATGTTCCTCTCTGGGTCGAGCACGGATTCGGATGGAGGACGGGGACCGCTCGGGGTACGCACGAGCGCGACGAGCAGTCCGGCGAGCACGAGGGGCCCGCCGACCAACGTCGTAGCCATCAGGGCATGACCGACGGGGCCGGCGAACGGGTGACGGAAGATCTCGTACGCCCGCGACGAGCACCACGGCCTGAGCGGCCACGATGCGCGAGACGCGGCTCGTGTGATCGAGTGCGGCCGCGGGGAGCGACCACGCCGCATACCCGGGCAGCGTGTAGGCGGCACCCACGGTGAGCGTCGTCAGCGCGGCGGGCACCGTCGTCTCGGCGGGCGCGAACCGGGTACGGAACAGGACGACGAGCACCAGGAGGCCGACGATCCCCAACGCGACACGCGTCGACGGCATGCCCACTCCGGTGGTGCCCAGCAGCTTCCAGACGGAGCTACGCGAGTACAGCGACCCCGCGGTGCCCATCGGGGTCAACGCGGCTGCCGGACCGGCCAGCGCGTACCCGAGCGCGACGACACCCGCCGCGCCCGCCCCGACGCGCACCGCGGCGGCGTGTCCGCGCCGCACACCGACGGAAACCAGCAACGCGACCACGCCGACCAGGCCGGTGAGCTTGACCAGCGCGCCGAGCCCACCGACGACCCCGGCGGCCGAGTCACGTCCGTCGGACGCGAGCACGACGGCGCCCAGCATCGCCAGGCCGACCAGGATGTCGTTGCGGCCACCGTTCACCAGGTAGAGGGCGACCACGGGGTTCAGCGCCAGGAACGCCACCGCGCCGGCCGAGCGGGTCCGCCGCCACACGATGCGGCACGCGACCACCACCGCGACCGCGGCCAGTCCCTGGTAGAAGAGGCGGGTCGGCAGTTGCGCGGTGCCGAAGACGGTCGACGCCGCCGCCGACACCGCGGTGAACGCGGGCCCGTAGACCGACGGAGTGTGCCGCCAGGTGCGGCCCACCAACTTCACGAGCGGATCGTGCGGGAAGTCTGCAGCGACGTGCGTGTACGGGCTCGCGTGGTAGACGCCGAGGATGCGGCCGTAGATCGCGTACCACCAGAGGTCCTGGGTCGCGGTGGGTGGCACCAGCACCGCGACCGCGGTCTGCGCGGACACCGCGAACGCCACGAGCTTGATCGTGAGCCCGGACCAGCGGGTCTGGGCGGCGAGCATCGTCACGTAGGCGGCGCACGCCGTCAGCACGAGCGCGACGTGGACCTCGTTGGGGAGGGTCCGCCGGGACGCGACGGTGAGGATCGTCGCGCCGGTCGCGACCAGGAGCGCGACGGGAGCCACCCGCCGACTGCGCCGCGATGCACCCACCCGGAGATCGGTCATGACGAGAGCGCCGGCACGAACGGGCGCGGCCGGTCCCGATCGGCTGCGCGCGCCCGGGCCCGGTGTTGGGAGCGCACGAACCCCGCGACGACGCCGGCGAGGAGCGGGAGCCAGAGATCGAGCAAGCGGAACGCGACGACGGCCGCCGCGGCCGAGGAAGCCGCGACGCCGTTGGACACCAGCAGCGCGCCGAGGGATGCCTCGGCGATGCCGATCCCCCCTGGGAGCGGACCGACGAGCGACGCCATCAGGGTCAGCGTGTAGGCGAGCAGCGTCGAGATCAGGCTGAGGTGGATGCCGAGCCCGCGGAGCACGAGCGCCAGGGACGCGACCCCGAGCAACTTGCCGCCGAACGCGGTGAGCAGCAGCGGCGCCGCCCCCGCGGGGTCGGAGCGCAAGCGGTCGATCGTGCCGGCGATCTCGTGGGCGACCGACGGCCCCGGTTCCGCCGGTGGGCGGTGGAACATGGCCCGCAGCCGGCACGAGATCCGCTGGGCGAGCGTGACGACTCGATCGACTGCCGATCGGCGGCCGGCGAGCACCCCCAGGGCGACGACGACCACCAGCGCGTACCCGAACGACGCCACCGCGCCGACGAGCGCGGTGCCGCGTAGCCCACCGGTCGTCGCGCTGGCAACGACAGCCACCGCGACGAGCCCGCACAACGAGACCGTCTCGACGACCTTCGTCGCGGCGTACGCGGCGATGACCTTCGACCGGCTGTGGCCCCGTTGGCGCGCGTCGGCCAGGAACGGTACGAGCCCGGCGGCACCACACGACTTGACGACCTTGTTGGTCGCGTACGACGAGGCGCTGAGCTCCACCATCGGGCCGAGCCCCCGTCGGATGCCGACCAGCCGGTACCCGGCGCGTGCCTGCACTCCCCGGTTCGCCACGCCGAGGGCGACGAGCCCCAGCCCGAGGGGCAGGATTTCCGGGCCGAGACTCGCCACCGAGGAAGCCGAACAAGTCGCCGCGGCGGAGGAGCAGGAAGCATGCGCCCGTGACCCCGAGGACCACGGCCGCGATCCGGGAGATCTCGTACGAGCGGTTCGAAGGTGATCGGAGCACGACCGGAGCGTCGTCCCCGCCCGCTGAACCGTCGCTGAATTCCCGATCGACGACGGTCGGCGCGCCACGCTACGCGGCGAGCGGCAGGACGATCGTGAAGCACGCTCCGGGCGTGTTCGTGATCGTGATGGTGCCGTCGTGCGCGACCACGACCTCCCGGGTGATGGCGAGCCCGAGCCCGGTCCCACCGCTGTCGCGGGTCCGGGCATCGTCGAGCCGGGTGAAGCGCTCGAAGATCTGATCCTGCTGCTCGAGTGGGATGCCCGGACCGTCGTCGGCAACGGTCAGGACGACCTCGGCCTCGGCCTCCCGCAACGTCACCGTGACCGTCGAACGGGCGTGGCGGGCCGCGTTGTCCAGGAGATTCCGTACCGCACGCACGAGCTGGTCCGCGTTGCCCTCGACCTCCGCGCCCGAGACTCCGGTGGTGTCGACCCGGTGCGGTGTTCGGCTGCGGAGGCGCCGCGCCTCCGTGAGGACGATCTCGTCGAGGTCGACCGCCTCCCGGTGGGACGCGTCCAGCGCCGACGCGTCGGCGGTCGCGAGGGTGAGCAGATCGGTGACCAGCCGTTGTAGACGGATGGCGTCGTCGAGCACGTCACGCTCGGTGGTCTCCCAGTCGGCGCGGTCGGGATGGGCGAGATCCACCTCGAGCTGCGCCCGGATGCCGGTCAGCGGGCCCCGGAGCTCGTGGCTGGCGTCGGCGACGAAGCGACGCTGGCGATTGGTCGAATCCTCCAGCCGGCCCAGCATGGCGTTCATCGTGCGGGCCAGCCGCCCGATCTCGTCGGCCGTCTTCGGCTCGGGCACCCGCCGGTGGAGGTCCTCGGCGCCGATCTCCTCCACCTCCCGGCGCATCGACTCGACGGGCCGCAGGGCGCGCCCGGTGACGACCCAGGTGGTGATCCCCACCAGGGCGAGCAGGATGGGAAGGCTGGTCGCGAGGAGCCGCACCAGGCTGCTCACGCTCTTGTCGACCGCTTCGAGACTCCCGGCGACGTAGACGACGAAGTCACCGGACTGGGTGGTGACCCGACGCGCCACGACACGGAAGGAGCCTTCGCCGGCGGCAAGCTGCGACACGCTGCGTGCGGCGTAGCCGTCTTCGCGGGGCTGCAACGTGCTGAACCGCGGTTCGCCTTCGATGTTGGCCGATTCGGCGACGACCTCGCCGCTGGCGTCGACGACCTGCACGAGGTTCTCGTCGCCGCGGGGTACGGCCAGCGTGGACGGGAAGTTGCCGTCGGCGATGGTGGTCGCGATGTCGCTGCGAACGCAGGCGCGCCGCAGTTTCGACGTTGTCGGTGAGCGCGTCACGCTGCGCAGTCACCAGCCACACCGCGCCGGCCGCAAGCGCAAACCCGACCACGACCACTGCCGCCAGCGTGATCCGCACGCGGACGGTTGCCAGGCGGCGCACGATGGTCAGCCGCCGCCGGGATCGAGCCGGTAGCCCGCGCCGCGGATCGTCTCGATCAACTGGCGGCCGAAGGGATCGTCGAGCTTCCTTCGGAGATGGCGGATGTAGACCTCGACGATGTTCGGGTCACCCTCGAAGGCGAAGTCCCACACGTTGTCGAGGATCTCGGACTTCGAGACGATTTCGCCGGCGCGTCGCATCAGGAATTCGAGCACCGCGAATTCACGGGCGGTGAGGGCGACGTCCACGTCTCCGCGCGAACAGCGATGCGTCACCGGGTCGACGGTCAGGTCGCCCGCCGAGTAGGCGACGGGTTGCGACCGCCCGCTGCGCCGGAGCAACGCGCGGACCCGGGCCAGCAGGACCACGAACGAGAACGGCTTGGTGAGGAAGTCGTCAGCCCCGGTGTCGAGCGCCTCGGCGTGGTCGTACTCGCCGTCCTTGGCCGTGAGCATCAGGATCGGGGTCCAGTTCCCGGCCTCGCGGAGGTGCTCGCAGACCTTGTAGCCGTTCATCCCCGGCAACATGATGTCGAGCACGATGATGTCGTACGCGTTCTCGGTGGCCATCCAGAGACCGTCGGTGCCCGACAGCGCCACGTCGACCGCGAACCCCTCGGCCTCCAGGCCGCGCCGCACCGCCGCCGCGACCTTCTTCTCGTCTTCGACGATGAGCACTCGCACGCGCGTGGATGTCCTTCCCCGTGACGCACCAGGATCGCACGTGGCGGCTGAACCGTCGCTGAACCAGGGCTGACCGGCCATTCGGCTGAACCGGCGTTCAGCTGGATTCAGCCCGAGATCAGCCGACGACCCGCATCCCGCGGTTCACGAGTGGTCGAGCCAAGGAGTGAGCGTGGGCTCCGGGTACAGACGACCGGTGAGATCCTGCATCTCCTGCGAGAGCCGGAACGGATCCGCCTGCGGATCGCGCCGCTCGAGGTCGAGCTCGTTGCCGCACGGAGGTGTCGGTCGCTTGACCTGGAGCTTCAGGTCGACCTCAGGATTCGGATCGCCGGCCGACAGCGTTCGCCCGTAGTTGTTGGCATGACGATCCCGCCGTGTGAGCGACCACCGCGCGGCGTCGTGGCCCGGTCCGTGGGCGGGTGCACCGAGAAACCGCCACTCCAGGAAGCGCAACACCGACGTGTGGTCGTACACGGTCGAATCGACGTGGTTCGGGCGCGCGTAGGGGGATGCCAGGATCGACGGCACCCGGAAGCCTCCCTGCCCGAAGTTGTTCACGTCGTGCTTGCTCGATCGTGCGTCCGCGAAGATGGGTGGCCGCACGTGATCGAAGAAACCACCCCACTCGTCGTAGAAGAGCGAGAACGATCCCCGGTGCCACTGCGGGCTCTGCACGAACGCGCCGAAGACCTCGAGCAGGAAGCGTTCGCCGACGTTGACGCAACCCCGCGGGTGGTTGTCGGTTCGGTACGGACCGACAAAGCTCGGAGCGATGAAGACGAAGTTCGGGAGCGTTCCGTTGGCACAATCCTCGAAGTAACGGTCGAGGCTGCGCACGAAGGGCTGCATTCGGGCGCCGTAGACGAGGAACGACGCGGGAGTGTCCGCGTAGTAGTAGCCACTCGACACCCCCGCCGCCGCCAGCTTGTCCCAGATCGTGGTGGCGTCGAAGATGCCGGGTCGGAGGGGCCCGGGATCGGTCTTGCGTCCTTCGGACTCCCCCGAGTGGAAGTACTGGCGGTTCGGGAACGTCGGACCCATGACCGACGAGAAGTGGTGGTCGCAGACGGTGAAGCGTTTGGCGAGCGCGGCGTGCACTGGAAGGTCCTCGGCCGTGTAGTACCCGATCGCGTTCTCGCCGTTGTGCGTTCCCTTCGCCAGGAAGCCGCCGTCCCGCTGGCGTCGACCCGCGATCCAACCGTGACTGGGCGCAGGGCCATTGCACAATCGGTACGGGTCCGGGTCGTCGGGCCGCTCGACCAGGGCCTCGGTCGACACGAGCCTCCCCGTCGGGTCCGGGTAGCGCAGGTGGTTCTTCGCCTCGATCGCGAACCCGGCGCCCCACCGCCGGCGGCCTTCCTCGAGATACGAGCGGTCGCCGCCCATCCAGCCGAGGAAGTGGTCGAAGGATCGGTTCTCCATCATCAGGACGACGACGGTGTCGATCGGGCACTCGCTCGCCGATCGCGTGAGGATCGACGGCGAGTCACTGACGCGTGCGCCGGCCGAGCGCGTGTCGAGCAGGGCCGGACCGACGGCAGCCGCTGCTCCCGCGACCACGGCACGCCGGACGAATTCGCGCCGGTTGATGCCGTCCGGGTTCGGGTCTCGTTGCGTGTCCACGCGTTCGGCCCTCCCGGCTCGCAGCGCTGCAGGGACCGTACTCGTGCCGGACGGCGCCGCCGCCGTTCAGCGGGCGTTCAGCGAGCCTTCCGTAGCATCGCCGGCGGCGTGTCGGCGCGCGTCCCGGTACGCTGCTCGGCGCCGTGGTCATCGGGTCGGCGCGCCGCTCCCCCACCGAGACGCTCCGGAGCAACGAGGACGCATGAACGTGGGTAGGTGGCGATGTTGACACTGGCGGCCTCGACGTTGTCGTACTTCCAGGCGATCGTCATCGGGATCCTCCAGGGGATCACCGAGCTGTTCCCCGTCTCGAGTCTCGGGCACTCGGTGCTGGTGCCGGAGCTGCTCGGATGGCACTCTCTCGTCGCCGGGCAATCGGCCGACCGGTCCTTCTACCTGGCGTTCCTCGTCGGCCTGCACGTCGCGACCGCGATCGCCCTCCTCATCTTCTTCTGGCACGACTGGGTCGCGGTGATCCGCGGGTTCTTCTCCTCGATCCGGAAGCGGCGCATCGACACGCCGTCCGAACGCATGGCGTGGCTCCTCGTGATCGGCACCATCCCGGTGGGCATCGTCGGCCTCGTCTTCGAGCACCGTCTGCGTACGATCTTCGCCAAACCCACCGCGGCGGCGATCTTCCTCACCGTCAACGGCCTGATCCTGCTCGCCGGCGAACGGCTGCGGCGCCGGGCCGAGACGCGCGAGTTGGTGCAGGAGCACCCACACCACACCGACCCCGGTCACGATGTCGGGCGCGACGTCGACACCCTCGAGCTGCGCGAAGGCTTCTTCGTGGGGAGCGCGCAGATCCTGGCCCTGTTCGCGGGGATCAGCCGGTCGGGTGTCACCATGGTCGCCGGACTGCTGCGGGGCCTCGACCACGAGGACGCGGCACGCCTCTCGTTCATGCTGGCGACGCCGATCATCTTCGCCGCCGGCTTCTACAAGCTCCCCGATCTCCTCGGGCACAGCGGCGACCACATCCGCGGGCAGGTGCTGGCGGGGAGCATCGCCGCCGGCATCGCCGCCTACCTCTCGGTCCGCTTCCTCACCAGGTACTTCGAGACCCGGACCCTCACGCCGTTCGCGGTCTACAGCCTGGTCTTCGGCATCTCCATGATCTTCTACACCACCCTCAGCTAGCACCGACCCCCTTGACGAAACTGGTAAGGTAAGCCTCACCACTCACAGGGGACGCTCGGTGTCGGACGGTCAGATCCTTGCGCTGGGGGCCGTCGCCGGTCTCACCATCTTCCTCGGCCTCCCCATCGGCCGGGTGCGCGATCCGTCGATGCCGATGCGGGCGTTCCTGAACGCCGCCGCGATCGGGATCCTGCTGTTCCTGTTCTGGGACGTGCTGTCGGGTGCGTTCGAGCCCGTCGAGGCCGCGCTGGTCAAGGCCAACGACCACGGGGGCTCCTGGCTGCGCTTCCTCGGGCTCGGCGCGGTGTTCGTGGTCGCGTTCGCGATCGGGTTGGTCTCGCTGGTCCACTACGACGCCTGGTTGAAACGGCGGGCGAAGCCCGGACCGGGCGCGGCATCGACCCAGGAGATGATCGCCGGACCGGTGGCGCGCCTGACGGCCGCGCAGCGTCTGGCCTTCTTCATCGCTCTCGGCATCGGGTTGCACAACTTCTCCGAGGGGCTCGCCATCGGCCAATCGGCCGCACGCGGCGACGTCAGCCTCGCCCTGCTCCTGATCATCGGCTTCGGGCTCCACAACGCGACCGAGGGCTTCGGGATCGTCGCTCCCATGGCCGCAGAAGGTGAGATGCCGTCGTGGGGGTTCCTCGGCGTGCTCGGCCTCATCGGCGGCGGACCCACGTTCGTCGGCACGCTGATCGGCCAGTCGTTCGTGAACGACACCGTTTACCTGGGGTTCCTCGCGCTCGCGGCCGGGTCGATCCTCTACGTGGTCATCGAGCTGCTCGCCGTGGCGCGCAAGCTCGGCCACAAGGAGCTGATGACGTGGGGCATCATCATCGGCCTCGTCGCCGGGTTCGCCACCGATCTGGTCCTGGTCGCCGCGGGCGCCTGACCGCCCCGGCGGGCACGACGCCGGCTCAGAGGTTCCAGATGCGCGCCGCGTTGTGCTCGACCATGAGGTCGCGCTCGTCGTCGGGCACCCCCTCGAACAGCTCGTCGATCACGCTGAGGGACTTCGGCCACGTCGACACCGGGTGCGGGTAGTCACTGGACCACATGAGGTTCTGCGCACCGAGCACGTGGCGGAGGTGGCGGACGGGGTCGGGCTCGTCGATGAAGGTCATCGCCATGTTGCGGTGGTAGTAGAAGCTCGGAAGCTCCTCACCCAGCACCGGGAACTCGTAGCCCTGGCGCAACACCATGTCGTCGAGGAACGACAGGTAGCCCGCCACCCACCCGAGGCCGGGTTCGACGAACACGACCTTCAGGTCCGGAAACCGCGGGAAGATGCCGGTGAGCAGCCACATGCCGAGCGCCTCGCACGCCGACGGCGGCATGCACGACAGCGTCCAGGCGAGGCGCGGCGTGGGATCGCGGTCGGCGAGGTTGTTCAGCGCGGTGTTGAGGCCGATGTGGCAGCAGACCGGGAGCCCGCTCGCGGAGATGGCCGCCCACATGGGGTCGTAACGATCGTGGAAGTAGTCAGGTTGATCGAGCTCGGCGGGGAAGACCGGGAGCTGCAGCGACTTCCCGCCCATCGACGCAATGCGCTCGATCTCACCGACCGCCAGGCCCATGTCGTGGATGGGCACCTGGTAGGTGACGACCAACCGGCCCGGATCCGCCGACGCGAAGTCGTGCAGCGTGTCGTTGAACGCGCGGGTCGCATCGGCCGCGCCCGTCTCGAGCAGGTAGAGGTAGCGGTAGGCGCTCACCTCGCAGTAGAGGACCTCGATGTCGACGCCGTCGGTGTCCATGTCGCGCAAGCGCTCGTGGGGATCGGAGTATCCCGGTCGCCCCCACGATGCGTGCTTGATCTCGGCGCCCGCGGCGTTGGCCTTCGCCGCGTTCCCACCCAGCATCTCGCGGAACGCCTGCATGAGCGCGCCGTCGTACTCGTCGTGGTACTTCGACGCCAGGCGCGCCTTCACGTCGTCGTGCTGCACGCTCACGTGCGAGTCGGACGAGATCACCCGTTGGAACGCCATGGACGTCTCCTTCCGGCCGAGCTGGCGGGCGCGGCCCCGCGAGTCTGTCACACCTTCCCAACATCGTGTTAGAACTCCCGGACCTGCGAAGAGGAGGATGCGATGGCGATCGCGCCACCGGCGGTGCTGGACGACGAGACCGACTACGCGGTCGACGACCTGCCCGACTTCGACGCCCGCCTCGCGTCACTACGCGAGCGGGCGCCGGCAGCGTGGGTCCGCGCCTTCGGACGCCCGGCGGTGATGTTCACGAGCTACGAGCTGGTGTCGGCGGCGTTCAAGGCCGAGGAGACGTTCCCCTCGGCCGCGTTCTACGGCAACACCGTCACCGAGGTGCTCGGCCGCAACATCCAGTGCATGTACGGCGACGAGCACCGGCGTAACCGTGCGCTCGCGTCCCCGCGTTCCGGCGGTCGCTGATGCCGGGGCTCGTGCAGCCGTTGCTCGAGCCCGTGGCGCACGAGCTCGTCGACCGCATCGAGTCACGCGGCGAAGCGGACCTCGTGGCGGACTTCACCAAGCGGTACCCGTTCAAGATCATCCTCCGTCTGCTCGGGCTGCCCCCGGCCGCCGAGGACGACGTGAGCCGCTGGGCACTCGGCATGCTCGACATCCAGCAGCACTACGAGGACGCCGTGCGTTGCTCCCAGGAGTTCGTCGCGTTCGTGCAACCGGTCATCGAGCAACGCCGCACCAACCCGGCCGACGACCTGATCTCGCAGCTCGCCGCGGCCGAGGTCGACGGCGAGCGCCTCACCGACGAGGAGATCCTCAACTTCCTGAAGCTCCTCTTCCCCGCCGGCGCTGACACCACGTATCTCGGCCTCGGGAACACGCTGCTCGGGCTGCTCACCCATCCCGACGAGCTGGCATTCGTGGCCGCCGATGTCGACAGCGAAGCACGCTGGGCCGCCGAGGAGGGGCTCAGGTGGAACGCGCCGGTGGCGATCCTCCCCCGTCACAACCCACGCGACGTCAAGTGGCGCGGCACCGGGATCCCGGCCGACACGCCGTTGCTGTTCGCCATCACCGCCGCGAACCGCGATCCGGCGATGTTCGACGATCCGGACCGGTTCGACGTAGGCCGGCGCGCCACGGCCACCATGGCCTTCGGGTTCGGGACCCACTTCTGCCTCGGCGCACACCTGGCGCAGCGCCGAGATGGAGGTCTCACTGCGTGTGCTGCTGCAACGACTCCCGCGGCTGCGCCTCGTCGCCGACGACGACGTCAGGATCGCGGGGTCGTTCGTGCAGCTGCTGCGGGGCCCGAACCGCCTGCCCGTGCGGTTCGACTGAGCCGGAGGGTCAGGCGGCCTTCTCGAGGATGTGCACGCCGCAGGCCGATCCGAGGCCGATGACGTGCGCGAGGCCGACCTTGGCCCCCTCGATCTGGCGGTCGCCCGCCTCGCCGCGGAGGTGGTGGCAGACCTCCCAGACGTTGGCGATGCCGGTGGCTGCGATCGGGTGGCCCTTCGACTCGAGACCGCCCGAGACGTTGACCGGCGTGGTGCCGTCACGCCACGTGGCGCCCGACTCGAAGAACGACACCGCCTCGCCCGGAGCGCAGAGCCCGAGGTTGTCGTAGTGCACGAGCTCCGCGGTGGCGAAGCAGTCGTGCAGCTCGACGAGGTCGAGGTCTTCCGGCCCGACACCCGCGGACTCGTAGGCCTGCTTCGCGGCATTCCGCGTGAGCGTGTTGACGTTGGGCAGGATCTGGCAGGCCTCCTCCCACGGGTCGGTGGTGAGCACCGATGCCGCGACCTTGACCGCACGGCGGCGTTGGTCGGGGTCGAGGGTGGCGAGCTTCGCGCCCGACACCAGGACCGCAGCGGCCGCGCCGTCGCAGTTCGCCGAGCACATCGGCCGCGTGTTCGGGTACGCGATCATCACGTCGCCCATGATCTGCTCGAGCGACATGCGCTTGGTGTAGGCCGCGAGCGGGTTGAGCGTGGAGTGCCGCGTGGTTCTTCTCGCTGATGCGCGCGAAGAGCTCGAACTGGGCGCCCTCGTAGGGGTGCTCGCTCAGGTACTCCATGCCGATCTCCGCGAACACGCCGGGCATCGTCTCGGTGCCCACGCGCCCGTCGATCGGGGCGACCGCTCCGTAGCGACCCTTCGGCGAGTAGGTGGCGTCGTCACCCACGCGGCTCCCGCCCACGAGCAGGCCCGCACCGGCGAGCTTCTCCACGCCGACCGCGAGGCCCATGTCGCACTCGCCCGCCTTGATCGCCATGACGACGGTCCGGAGTGCGGTGGCGCCGGTCGCGCACACGTTGGCCACGTTGTACACGGGGATGCCCGTCTGGCCGATCTGCTTCTGGAGCGACTGGCCGACGCCGCCACCCATGAGGTTGCCGGCGGCCAGGATGCCCATGTCCTTCATCGACACGCCGGCGTCCTTCAGCGCCGCGAGCGAGGCCTGGGACGCGAGGTCCACCGTGTCCTCGTCGGGATGCTTCCCGAACTTCGTCATGTTGATCCCGAGGATCCAAACGTCGTCTGTAGCCATGGCTCGCTCCTGTCAGCAGTAGGCGCGCCGGACAGCGCCACGAAGGTGAGTTCAGCAGGGCTCGTACCCGAAGCCGACGGCCTCGGTGCCTTCGCTGTCGGTACCCAATGAATACGTCGCCAACTTGACCTTCATTCCCAGATGCACGTGGTCGGGGTCGGGCTCGACGTTGATCACGTTGGCGCGGACGCTCGTGCCGCCGCAGTCGATGACACCGGCCACGAAGGGCACCGGGATCCCCGGCGCCGCCATCGACACGATGGTGAACGAATGGAGCTCGCCCTCGTTGGGGATGGCCACCGTCTTGAAGGTCGTGCCGCTGCACGATGCACAAGCGTTGCGCCGGTCGAAATACCGGGCACCGCATGCGGTGCATTCCTGCGCTTCGAGGTGCGGGGCGTCGCCCAGCACCAGGTAGTCGACCAGCGGGATCGTTCCAGTCACCGAAGACTCCTCGTTCATGCGTGTACCCGGCAGAGTATCCGGATCCCGCCGTGGGAGGCCAAGAGGACGGCGGGCCGCGGCGGCGCCTGGTAGGGCCAATGCCCTACGCGTCGGGCTCCGACCCGACGATGCCCACGTAGCTCACGCATTCGCCCGGCGTTCCGCCAAGGTTATGCGTCAGGGCGAGCTTCTTGCCGTGCGCGACCGTCTCAATCTGTCGTGCACCCGCTTCCTCGCGTAGCTGCAACCAGCACTCGAACAGCATGCGCAGGCCCGAGGCGCCGATCGGGTGGCCGAATGCCTTGAGGCCACCGTCGGGGTTCACGGGGAGATCGCCGTCGAGGTCGAAGGTGCCGGCCAGCTCTTCCTTCCACGCGAAACCCCGCTCGGCAAAGCCGAGGTCCTCCATGAGCACGAGCTCCGTCGGCGTGAAGCAATCGTGTACCTCCGCCATCGCCAGCTCGCGCGGGGATCGGTGACACCGGCCTGCGAGTACGCGTCCGTCGCCGCGGCCACGACCTCGCGGAACGTCGTGTAGTCGTAGCTCGAGTCGACCATGCCCGCGGCGGGTCCTGCAACGAACGAGAGAGCCTTGACGAACAGCGGCTTGTCCGTGTAGCGGTGCGCATCTTCGGCCCGCACGATGATCGCTGCGGCCGCGCCATCGGAGACTCCGGAGCAATCGAAGATCCCCAGGTTGCCGGCCATGATCGGCGAGCAGGCGATGGTCTCCTTCGACACCGCTTTGCGGAACTGGGCACGCGGGTTCAACGCACCGTTCTTGTGGTTCTTCCACACGATCCGCGTCAGCACCTCCTTGAACTCTTCGGGGTCCACCCCGTACTTCTTGCAGTACGCGGGTCCGAGCAGGCTGAACATCGCAGGCGCGCTCAGATCGGCCTCGGTGCCGTCGGAGGGAATCGACCCGATGGCGAGCCCGGAGTACCCACTGTCCTTCAGCTTCTCGACGCCCGTGGCCATGACCACGTCGTAGGCTCCGGACGCGACCGCGTAGCACGCATTCCGAAACGACTCGGAACCGGTGGCGCACATGTTCTCGACCCGCGTGACCGGCTTGTAGTCGAGGCGCAGCGGTCGCGACAACGTGAGGCCGGAGACGCCCGAGCCCATCGTGCCGACCCAGTACCGCGTCGACCGCGGACTTCTCCATGCCGACGGAGACGAGCGCATCACCCACCGCGTCGACCAACAGGTCGTCGGCGCCGCGATCCCAATGCTCGCCGAACGTCGTGCACCCCATGCCGACGACCGCCACCCGATCCCGAATCCCGTGACTCGCCATGTCGCTGCCTCCTCGGCTGCTCGGAGCGACCGCTCAGCGGAGCGGACGCGCCTTCCAGAAGTAATTGTGCACCCCTTGGGCCGTGTCGACACGCCGGAACGTCATCTCGACGCGGTCACCGATCGCCACTGTCTCGGCATCGAGGTCGGTCAGTGCGCACCGGAACCGGCCCCCGCCGTCGAAGTCGAGCACCGCACCCACGAGCGGCGGGCTCGGCGTGTACGCCAGCCGGTCGACCGTGAACGTCGCCACCGTGGCCGGAACGTCGGCCATCGGCGCCGGCGCCATGCGGTCGACAGCACCGCAGCGTGCGCAGACACGCGTCGGTGGAAGATGGATCTCTCCGCACGCCTCGCACCGTGATCCGACGAAGCCGTACTTCCAGTCGTCGTGCCGCAGCGACGCGGGCCCGGCGGGGGCCGAGGGATCGGGGCGCCGGGGTGGCTCGCGTGGGAGATACCCACGCCAGGTGAGGAACGTCTCATAGCTGTCGAGCTCCCGTCCACTCGCGAGCTCTTCCGCGAGGGTCCTGCGGGCGCGGCGGGCACCGAGTTGATCGGTCGTCTCCAGCACGAAGGCATCGGCACCATCGGCGGCGCAGACAACCGCGATCTTCTGACCCGGCTCGGCTCGCTCGAGCACGCCCGCGAGCAGCAGTCCCACGTCCGCGGCACCCGCGTTGCCGACGATCGCGGCAAGATCGTCGACCACGCGCTCACGGGCCACGCCGATCGCCCGTATCGCCGACCGCACCGCGCGCGCGTGCACGCCGGTGACGAGCACGTGATCGAGATCGTCGACACCCACTCCCGCCGCGGCGAGCGCACCGACGAACGCGTCGTGCACGAGCGGGACGTAGGCGTGCTCGCCGAACCGCTCTTCCCAGACGTGCGAGTGGGTCTCGCCCGGCAGGCGCCACCGATCGAGGAACTCGAGACTCACCGCCTCCCAACCGAGCGTGCGCGTCTGCGCACCTTCGGTCCCGAACACGAACGCAGCCGCGCCGTCACCACCGTCGGATTCGTCGCCGCCGCCCGGGAGCCCGGTGCGCAGCCCGGCCGTCACGACGAGCGTCGGTTGCTCCGCCTCGTCGGCAAACCTGAAGGCACCGATCGCCGAGCGGGCCGATCCGCCCGTGTCGTACGCACCGACGGATCGCGGGAGCCCGAGTGCGGCGTGGACGGCAGTGGCGTTGGTCTTGTCGAGATACGCGGGCTCCACGGTCGCGAACAGCAGCCGCTGTGGCACGGATGGCGGCGGGAGATCGGCGAGGGCGTTACGCGCGGCTTCGACCCCGAGCGTCGTCGTGTCCTCGTCGTAGCTGGCAACGGTCCGGGTGCCGGTCCCACCCGGGGTGCCCAGCGCGGCGCCGATCCGCCTGCGGTCGAGCCGGTAGCGCGGGAGGTAGGCCCCCCAGGCGACAATCCCCATAAAGTCCTCAGGTCGGTTGAATGCCACGGAGCGGTGTAACCGTAAACTGTCGTTCACCCTGCCCGCCACGTGGGAGCTCCCTGCCGCTCATGACCAGCGCCAACGCCACCGCCGCGCCGACGACCGCGCGGATCGCGCGCACCGAGGCCATCCTCGACGCCGCCACCCGACTGTTCAGCGAGCGCGGGTTCACCGAGACGGGCATCGACGACATCGGGGCCGCGATCGGCGTCACCGGGCCCGCGGTGTACCGCTACTTCGCGAGCAAGGAAGACCTGCTCGTCGCCGTCCTCGACCGGGCGGTGCAGCACGCCGCGGGGGTCGTCGACACCGCGCGGGCCGATACGGCCTCGCCCGACGATCTCCTCCAACGGGCCGTCGACGGCGCGGTTGCCGTATGCATTGCCGACCGCGCACTCACGGCGCTCTACTGGAACGAAGCGCGGAACCTTCCCGATCCCCAACGGCGTCGCGTCGAACGAGCGCAGCGAAAGATGATCGACGACTTCGCCGACATCCTCCGGGCGGTGCGGCCCGAGCTCACGGACAGCGAGGCGCGCATGGCCGTGTACGCGGCGTCGTCGTTGATGCGCTCCGTGTCGAACCGCGCCACCAGCCTCGACGAGCCGTTGCTCCAGCGGATGCTCTCGCAGATGGCCCTCGCCGCGCTCCTCGCGGCACCCACGGGCCCGGCGTGAGATCCACGCTCACTCCACGTCGGGCGGTGGCTCGAGGTGCTTCGACACCGTCCAGTTCGGTGGGCGTCTCTCGATCCATGCCATCACGCCTTCGAGCGCGTCCGGCTGCTCCCCCACCCACCACGTGAGCTTCGTCTCGCGCGCGATCGCGGCCGGACGGTCGGCGGCGTCCATGAACTCGTAGACCAGGCGTTTGGTGATCGCGACCGATAGTGGTGCCGTATTCGCGGCGATGTCGTGGGCGAGTTCCTGCGCGGCCGCGAGCACGTCTTCGGCCGGGAGCGCCCGAGAGCACAGGCCCATCTCCGCGGCTTCACGGCCGCTGAACGTACGACCCGAGAGCAACAGCTCGAGTCCACGAGACAAACCGACGAGGCGCGGGACCAGCCATGTGGAGTTCGCCTCGGGGATGATCCCGCGTCGCGTGAAGACGAACGACAGCTTGGCGTCCTCCGACACGTAGCGGATGTCGAAGAGCATCGGCAGCGTCATGCCCACACCGATGGCGTGGCCGTTGATGGCGCCGATGACCGGAGTCGTCATACGCCAGTACGCCACCCGCTCCCACAGGGTGTCCGAAGTGACACCGAGCTCACGATCGTGCTCGGCGTGCGCGTCGGAACCGAACGCGGCACCCCCTTCGAGATCGACTCCGCTGCAGAACGCGGATCCGGCGCCCGTGATCACGATGGCACGTACTTCGTCGTCCTGCTCGGCGACCTGCATCGCCGCGTAGAGCTCCTTCTCCATCACGAGATTGATCGCGTTGCGCTGTTCCGGACGGTTGAGGGTGATCGTCGTGACCCCGCCGTCGGTCTCCACCAAGATCGTCTCATACGTGTCCGTCACTGCGGCCCCCTCGTCGTCGTGTCTGCCGCCGACCGCGTTTCCAGCGGGCTGTCGGGGGCTTCACGGTCCCACGTGCTCTCGTTGAGAGGGGAGGCGCGGAGCTCGATCTTTCTCGTGCGCATCGTGCCCTCCGTCTTCGGCAGTTCTCCCACGAACTCGACGTAGCGCGGGATCATGAACGTCGGCATGCGCGGCGTCAGGAACTCGATCAGGGCGGCGTGGGTGAGCTCGGAACCGTCGACGAGCACCACGCACGCCTTAACTTCGTCCTCGAGGTACTCCGACGGCACTGCCACCGCAGCAGTCTCCACGACGTCGGGATGCTGGTTCACGAGTGCTTCGACCTCGAACGACGAGATGTTCTCGCCGCGGCGGCGAATGGCGTCTTTGATCCGATCCACGAAGTAGTAGTTGCCGTCGCCGTCGACGGTGAATGCGTCACCGGTGTGGAACCACCCGTTCTGCCAAGCGGCCGCCGTGGCCTCGGGCTTGTGGTGGTAGCCGCGGTTGATGACCCACGGTTCGCGTGTACGCACGACGAGCTCGCCGACCTCGTTCGGCCCCAGGGGCCGATCATGCTCGTCCACGATCTGCACCTCGTAGCCGGCCCAGCCCGAGCGCAACTTGCCGCAGCTCCGGTCGTTCGGCAGCCGGAACCCGTCCGACGCGAACGGGGCCCCGATCTCGGTCATGCCGTACCCGGTGCCGACCTCCACGCCGAACCGCCGCTTGAAGCTCTCGACCTCGGGCACGAGTGGCCCCATCATCACGTGACGGAGCGGCGAATCGGCATCGTCGGGCTGTTCCGGCGCCATCATCAGGAAAGGGGCCATCGGGCCGACCAGTCCCGCTCCGGTGATACCGAACTCGCGCACGTCGGACCAGAAGTGGTGGATAGAGAACTGTTCACGAATGACCATGCGAGCGCGGAAATGGGACGCCTGGTACAGCATCGCCTTCCCGGACACGTGAAAGGCGGGATACATCGCGTAGAAGCCGTCGCCGGGCGCGACAAAGTCGTCGGGTGACGTGGTGACAAACGACCAGAGGGTGCCCCACGGCATGAGCACTCCCTTCGACGGCCCGGTCGTGCCCGACGTGTAGATGATCGCGGCGACGTCCCAATACTCGGGGCCGTCGAACTCCTCGGTCGCCGTCACGTCGGCGAAGAACTCGCCGCCCGTCACCAACCGTGCCGGCAGAGGAGGCAGATCATCGGTCGCGTCGGGAACGACGATCGTCTCGAGGTCTGGCAGTTCGCTCGCCACTCCGGCGAGGGCATCGAGGTACCGCGCGCTGATCACGGCGGTCCGCGCGCCCGAATCGGTGACGAGATACCGGAGCATGTCGCCGCGGTACATCGTGTTCGCCGGAACCTCTGTCGCGCCCATCCAGGAGAGGCCGAGCCACGCGTGGAACGCCGTGAACGAATTCGGGAGCATCGTGACCACGAAATCGCCGGGGCCGACGCCGAGGCGCCGAAATGCGTCGGCCCACCGGACGTTCGTCTCATGGAGCTGCCGGCGCGTCTCGACCCCGCCGTCGACGTCCTGCATGGCGATCGCATCGGGCTCGTCACCAGCGAGCTTGGCCAGCAGGTGCGGTAGCACCGACTCCCGATCGAGCATCTCTCGTCCCCCGATGGCCGGCCGTGGAACCAGCCGAGTGAATCGTCGTTCACGGAAGTGTACGTTGCCTTTATGGTCGACTACCTGACCCTCCTCGGCGAACTGACAGCGGAAGAGGCCGATCTCGATGCGCTCGTCGCGGGGATCGACGACACCGCCTGGCTGACGGCGACACCGGCTGCCGGCTGGGACGTCCGGGACTCCATCGCCCACCTGGCGGTCAGCGAGGGTTTGGCCGCAACCGCCCTATCGGATCCCGAGGCCTTTGCCGAACGACTGGCGCGAATGCTCACGGACCTCGCCACCACCGAACGGGCGATGCTCGCGGAGGGGCGTTCCCGAACCTCTCCCGAGGTGCTCGCACGGTGGCGGACCGAACGCACTGCCGTCATCGTCGGCTTGAACGCTCGGCAGCCCGGCGATCGGATTCCCTGGATCACCGGACCGATGTCGGCCGTCTCGTTCGCAACCCGCGGGCTCATGGAGACATGGGCCCACGGCCACGACGTCGCGGACGCACTCGGGGTGACGCGCGCCGGAACGGCGCGTCTGCGCCACATCGCGGACCTCGGTGTCCGAACTCGTCAGTACAGCTACGCGATCAACGGCCTGGAACTGCCGGATCGCGACGTTCGGGTCGAGCTCGACGGACCGGATGGCGCGACGTGGACATGGGGTTCGTCCACCACGGATCTCGTGTGCGGCAACGCGCTCGACTTCTGCCTCGCCGTCACGCAACGCCGTCGACCCGCCGACACCACGCTCGAGGTGACCGGACCGTTGGCTCGCGAATGGATCGGGATCGCCCAGGCCTTCGCCGGGCCGCCCTCCCGGTGACGAACGGTTCGCTCAGGACACGAGCGGGCGACGGTCGCGCCAGGGGGACTCGGCTTCGATACTCGAGCAGACCCGCACGAGGGTCGCTTCGGCAGCCGGCTTGCCCACGATCTGCACACCGACCGGGAGACCCTGGCCGTCCTCGGCAAGAGGGATCGACACCGCCGGCTGACCAGTGGTGTTCCACAGAGCGGTGAACGGCGTGAGCGCGAGGAACCGCAGCATGTCGTCGACTCCCGAGCCCGACATGCTGCCCACCGGAGGCGGCGGCAGCGCGAGTGTCGGCGACACGAACAGGTCGTACTCGTCGAAGAACGCGACAGATCGGCGCGACATCGCGTCGAGCGCATGCATCGCCTCCACATATTCCGTCGCGGGAACGAGGCGGCCCATCTCGATCAGCGTCTTCATCCACGGGTCGAGCGTGTCGAGCGGCGGATACGGTTCGAGGTCGGCGAGCGCGGCGTGCTCGGCCGCGAAGATGACGGCCACGCTCGTCGCGACCGGATCGCCGTATCCCGACGGAACCGCCTCTCGCACGTCATGGCCGAGATCCGAGAGCAGGCGAGCGGCGTCCTCCGCTGCCTGGCGGTTCGCGGGCGCGCACTCGTCGCGCGCGACTCCGGGATGTGGATGGAACGCCACGCGGAGCCGGCCTGGATCGACGCCCACTTCGTGGAGGAACGGACGCGCCGGCGGCGGCGCCCAGTACCGCGTCGCCCGTCACGACACCTGCCATCACGTCGAGCAACGCCGCGGCGTCAGCGACGGTGCGGGTGATCGGGCCGTCAAGTGAGAACATGCTCTGTGGGTGCGGTGCGCGTGAAATGCGACCGCGCTGGGGCTTGAGCCCGAAGACGCCACACCACGACGACGGGTTCCGGATGGAACCTCCGCCGTCGGAACCATGCGAGACGGGGCACATCCCGGCCGCGAGCGCGGCGGCGGCACCGCCCGACGATCCGCCACAGTTGAGGTCGGGATTCCAGGGGTTACGGCCCGGCGGATACCCCGGAGCCTCACTGATGTTGAGGGGCCCGAACTCCGGCACCACCGTCTTGCCGAGGAACACGAACCCGGCCGCCCGGAGCTTGGCGACCACCGCGTCGTCGCAGTCGGGTAGCCGATCGCGCCACTCGGCCGTGCCGTGTGTGCTGACGATCCCGGCCGTGTCCGCGAGGTCCTTGATCGAGATGGGCACGCCCAGGAAGCGCGGCACCTCGCCCCCTGCGGCCCGTCGAACGTCGGCGTCGCGGGCCGCGGCGCGGGCGTGATCGGATGCAACGGTGATGTAGGAGTTGAGCCGTGGGTTCAACCGCTCGATGCGCTCGAGGTAGCACTCGACCAGCTCGACCGAGGACACCTCGCGCCGCTCCAGCATCTCGGCCTGTTCGAGTGCGGAGCTGAAGACCAGTTCGGATGGAGCCATGGCACCTCGATCGACGACCCGCGAAAAGTTAGTTACCGTTCACACTTTCGGCAAGGGAGCCTGTCATGGAACTCACGACCACTCTCTTCGACGTGACCGAACGAGTGGCCACGATCACGCTCAACCGACCGGAGTCGCGCAACGCCGCGACCTTCGAGATGGAAAGCGAGCTCATCCAGTGCTTCGCCGCCGCGGACTCGGACCCCGAGGTCGGGTGCGTCGTGCTCACGGGCGCGGGCAAGAGCTTCTGTGCTGGTGACGACGTGACCGAGGCCTGGGGCGATGCCCGGATGGTCGAGACGCTGGCCGAGCTCGGGGGCCCGGACCCACCGGTCACGCCACTCGTCAACGCGATGCTCTCGTGTGACACGCCGACGATCGCGGCAGTGAACGGGGCCGCCGTCGGCATCGGCATGGACATGGCGCTGCTGTGTGACCTCCGTGTGGCCTCGGAGCACGCGCGGTTCGCCCAGCTCTTCGTCAAGCTCGGCCTCGTGTGTGACCTGACCGGCCTGTGGCTCCTCCCCCAGATCATCGGTCGGACGGGCGCGGCGGAACTGCTGTTGACCGGCGACATGATCGACGCCGCCCAGGCCGAACGCATCGGCCTGGTGAGTCGGGTCGTTCCGGCGGACGACCTCCTTGCCACCGCGCACCACCTCGCCACTCGCATTGCCGCCAACCCACCGCTCGCGGTCCGCGCCATCAAACAGGGACTCCGGCTCGCCGCCGGGCGCACGTCCGACGAAATGTCCGATCTTGCTCGCTTCGTGGGCCACAACCTGGCGCACCTCTTCACCAGCGCCGATCATCAGGAGGCGGTCGCCGCGTTCGTCGAACGCCGACCCCCGCGCTTCACCGGTCGATGAGTGCGACCTACGGCCCGGTCAGGTAAGCCGACTCCAGATCGCCGAGCTGGTCTCGCAGCTCATCGAGGTCCCCGTGAGGACCACTGCGCCATGGCGCAGCACGACGATGCGATCAGCGATATCGAGCGCATCGGCCGCGTGCTGCTCGACGAGGACGACGCCCACGCCGGCGTCGGCTGCCGCGCGCACCGCGAGCAGGAGTCGCCGGACAACTAGTGGCGCCAAGCCGAGCGACAGCTCGTCGACAAGGAGCAGGCGGGGGTCGGAGCGAGCGCCCGCGCCAGCGTGAGCATCTGCTGTTCTCCCCCCGACAACAGACCCGCTCGGCGGCGAAGCAACGGCTCCAACTCGGGAAAGAGCGCGAGCGCGACCCCGCGAGTCACCACGGCTCAGCTTCAAGTTCGCACTCGTGCTCAGCGACGCGATCACCGCGCGCTCTTCGGGCACGAAGGCCAGGCCACGACGCACGAGCCGCTGGAGCGGCATGCCCGCCGGTTGACCGAGAACCCGCACCTCGCCCCGCAACGGCGCAAGCTCGCCGGCCAGGGTGAGTAGTGTCGTCGTCTTCCCTGCTCCGTTCGGCCCCAACAACGCGACGATCTCGCCCGGTGCACAGGACAGGTCGAAACGCGTACCGCCGCGAGATCGCCGTACCCCGCCCGCAATCCGCGCACCTCCACCACCGGCTCAGAGTGACCAAGCGACGAACTGACGGGCTGACGCCCACGCACCGCCGGCCGCGACCGCCGGCTCCCCCAGGTAGGCCGCGACGACCCGCGGATCGTGACGGACCTCTTCTGGCGTCCCACAGGCGAGGTGCCTGCCCTCCTCGAGCACGGTGACACGGTCACACACCCGCAACACCAGGGCGACGTCGTGCTCGACCAGGAGCACTGCGAGGCCCCACTCGTCGGCGAGATGGCGCACCAGCCGACCGAGTTCCTCCGTCTCGTGGTCACCGAGACCGGCCGCCGGCTCGTCGAGCAGCAACACCGACGGGCACGCCGCGACCCGCGCGGGCAATCGCCACCAGGCGCCGCCGGCCGTACGAGAGCTCGTCGGGCCGTCGATCCAGATCATCCTCGAGCCGGAACTCGCGGATCGCCGCCAACCCGGCCGGTGAGAGCGGGTCGTTGCCGGGGCGCACGAGGCCGGTCAGATATGCCAGCGGGTCACGTCGGTCGGACGCGGCACGCAAGTTCTCGTAGACGGTCATGCTCTCGAACAGCTCGAGGCTCTGGAACGATCGGCCCAGACCCGCACGTGCCCGCTCGGACCGACCACGTACTCACGTCGCGCCCGTCGAGCTCGACACACCCGCCGCGCCGACGAACCCCGTGATCGCGTCGATGAGAGTGGTCTTGCCTGCACCATTCGGTCCGATGAGCCCCATCACCTCACCGGGCCGCACGTCGAGCGAAACGTCGGCGACGGCCTGAACGCCACCGAAGCGCACCGACGCATCGTGGACTGTGAGCGCCATCGGCTCGACCCGGACAACTTCGACGCCACCCGTCGAGAACCCGGCGGCGGACCTACGGCGACCGGCGCGCACGCGGTATCCGCTCGGGCAACCGGAGGCTCGCCAATCCGTTCGGCAGCAGGACAAGCAAGGCCAGGAGGAGATCCCGAGGGCGATCTGCACCGCCTGGTCGTCGTCGAGCAACGTACCGGAGATCGCGGTGACGAAGTTGCTCGGCGCGAGCGCCGCGCCGACGAGTGAGCCCACCACGTACCCGATCCCGCCGATCACCGTGTACACGACTACGAAGATCGATTGGAAGACCGAGAAGGTCGGATACAAGACCGCTGTGGGCCGCTGGAACGTGATGAGCACGCCGCCGACGGCAGCGATGCCCGCAGCCAGACCGAACGCGTACAACTTCGCGCCGAACACGCCGATCCCGAGAGCCGCCGCCGCTCGTTCGTTCGTTCGCACCGCGAGGAGCCGACGACCGGCGCGGCTCCGGCGGAGGTTCGCGACCAGGAACGCGAGCACGCAGAACGCCGCAAAGGCGAACACCGCATAGCGTTCGGGGTGCGCGACCGCGTCCACGCTGATCCCGAAGAGCTTCGGCGTACCGATGTCGATGCCGAGGAAACCGCCGCTGCGCACCGGGTGGTTCAGGATCTGCGACTCGATCACCAATGCGAGGCCGAGCGTCGCCACCGCGAGGTTCACCCCCCGCGTCCGCAGCGCGGGCAGCCCGACGAGTACGCCGACCGGGACCGCTCCGGACGCCCGCGATCAACGCCAACTCGAACGGGAACGCGGCTTCGGCGACGAGCTTGGCCGCGATCCACGCGCCCATCCCGGCGAGGCCGTACTGGGCGAGCGAGAGTTGGCCTGCGTAGCCGGTCACGACTACTAGTGAGGCGCGATCACCGCCACCGCCGACGTGGTCGTCACGGCGGTGAGCACGTCGTTGGTGAACACGAAGATGATCGATGCCCCCGCCAAGGCAACACCGGGCAGCACGATGCCCCAGTTCACGTGGCCGCTGCCCAGCTCAGGTGGGCGCTCGGTGGCATCGCCTCGCAACGGCAACGCCCTGCCGCGGACGACGAGCACGAGGATGATGATGACGAACGGCACCGATGCCGCCCAACCCGACAGGTCGGCTCCGGGCCAGCGAACCTGCGCGTACGCGATCTCCGACTGAAGGATCCCGATGAGCAGGCCGCCGAACAGCGTGAGCCAGAACGACTTGAAGCTGCCCACCAATGCGGCGGCGAGTGCCGGGACGATGAGCAGGGTGAGCGTCACCACTTGGAGGCCGCTCAAGTTCACCGCGAGGATCGCGGCGAGAACGCCCAGCATGGTGCCCACCGCCCAGTTGATCGCGGCGATGAGATCGGGCGAGATGCCCTGCGCCGCGGTCACGCGCCGGCTCTCCGCCACCGCGGCGGTCGCGTAGCCGAATCGCGTCGTGTGGTACACGACGGTGAGCAGGATAGTGAGCAAGACGCCCACCGCCAACAACACGATGCGATCCCGCCCGATGCTGATGTCCGGAAGCACCTCACCGGTGTGGGCGCGATGAGCTTGGTGATGATACGGATGTTCATCCCGTAGCGGTTGAGCGCGACGTGTAGAAGGCGGTGAACAGACCCAGCGTGGCGATGAGGCGCGAAAGCGCCGGCGCGCGCCGCAGCGGGCGCATGATCATCAGATGGATGGCGACACCGATGCCCGCGCCCAGGAGGAGCGTGAGCGTGAACGCGATCCCGGTCGGCATCCCGGATTCGCGTGCGTTGTAGAAGAAGAACGCGCCGACCATGCCGATCGCACCGTTGGCGAAATTGAGCACACCCGAGCCGCGGTAGACGAGGACGATGCCCTGCGCGGCGAGGCCGTAGCACGCACCGGCGCCGAGGCCGAGGACAGCGAATCGCAGGAACTCGTTCACACGTTACGGTTGGGTCGGTTGTACGCGTCGGTCACCCCGCCGTGCACGTCGTGCCGGTGTACGCGTCGAACCAGTTCTTGCTCTGGGTGACGAAGTCGGTCTTCCCGAGCTTCGTGGTCTTGACGCAGACGTTCGACACCCGCGGTGCGAGCGAGATCGCCGACCCGGCCTTGGTGAAGTCGACCACCGGCAGGATGGGCCCGAGATCCAAGTCGGTGATGTTCGGCAACTTGGCGTACAAGGCGGGGGCATCGAGTGCGGTGAGACCCTTGGCCGCCTGCGCCACCGCCATCACTGCCGCGTAGCTCACCACCTCCTGGCCGACCGGGGGGGCCTTGCAGCCGGCTGCCTTCATGTCGGTGAGGAACTGCTTGTTCTTGCGGTCGAAGCTCGCGGATCCGTAGAACGTGAGCTTCTCGCCCTTCACCGCCTTGAGCACCGCGGCCGCGGTCGGTGGTGATCAGCGCGAACTTGACGCCGGTCTTGCCCGATGCGATGTATGCCTGGATGAAGTTGATCGCGTCCTGGCCCGTGATCGCGAGGATGATCCCATCGGTCCCGTTGGCGGTCGCTGCCTCCACGTAGCTGGCGAGGTCGGGCGCGCCGGCGGGAATCGCCACCTTGTTCTGGACCTCGAGGCCGTAGCGCTTGAGCGCGTTGTTCGCGAGCACCGGGATCACCGCGCCTTGCGCGAGGTCGATGTACCCGACCGAGATCTTCTTCGATCCCGCGTCGGCGAGCGCCGACGCGAGCCCGCCCACGGTCGAGAGAATCCCCCCGCTCAGCGGGAACGACGCGGGGTTCGTGAAATCGGATGCGTCGGCCACGTTGTTCCCCACCATGGGGATCTGGGCCGCTTGCAGGATCGGGAAGTACTTGCCGGCTTGGACCGACTGCGAGCCCACGACCGCGAGGTACTTGCCGTCGACGGCCTTCTGCCCGCAATCGGCCGCGGTGTTGGGGTCGTTCTTGGTGTCGCAGATCGTCAGCGAGGCGCGGTGGCCGTCGATCCCGTCCTGCTTGTTCAAAGCTTTGACCGCGGCCTTGGCGCCGTTGGCGATCTCCGGTGTGGTCACACCCCCCGAGAACTCCGAGATCAGCATCAATTTGACCGTCGACCCAGAGGGCTTGGCCCCCGCGGTCGAGCCCCCGATCGCCAAGCCCGCCGTTGCCAGCACCACGGTGATGACGAGTGCCGGGATCGCCGTCTTCCGACGCCGCGTGCTCATCGATTGCATACCCCCGTGCCGCCCTGACGCGTAGCTGACCGGAATGACGTTAATTTGCGTTCACGCCAGGGTCAAGGCACGCGCCCGCCACGTCTACGTGGTCAGCAGCGTGCAGCAGCTCACGCCGGGCGCGCCGTACACCTGCGTGAACCCGACAGCTGGCTCGCCCGGCACCTGGCGCTCGCCCGCGCCGCCGCGCAATTGGAGCACGATCTCGTGCACCTGCCGCATCCCGGATGCGCCGATCGGCTCGCCGTTGGCGATGAGCCCACCGTCGGTGTTCACCGGCAGCCGTCCGTCGATCTCGGTCTCGCCGGCGTGGATCATGGCTTCCTGCGCGCCATCCGCGTACAGCCCCGTCTCGGACATATGGATGATTTCGGCACCCGACTCGCTGTCTTGGAGTTGAGCGACCTGTACCTCGTGCGGCGCGATACTCGCCTGCTCAAAGCACGCGGCGGCGGCGACGACGGTGGGACTGTGTCCACGGTCGACCGCGAGCCACGGTGCGAACACCTCGAACGACCCGAACTCGCGTGTGCGCATCGCAACCGAGCGCAGGTAGATCGGTCGGTCGGTGTAGAGGTGCGCCCGATCGGCACGGCACATCACGACCGCCGCGGCACCCTCGTCGGGGCTGCAGAACATGTATTGCGTGAGCGGATGGTTGAGCATCCGCGATTCGAGGATCTCGGCCTCGCTGAAGGGCTTCCGCCGCCACGCGTTCGGATTGAGCGCGCCGTTGCGAAGATTCTTCGCCGCGACCTTCGCCAGTGCGGAGCTCGTGATACCGAAGTCGTGCATGTACCGGCTGATCTTCATCGCGAAGAACTGCGTCGTGACCATGAATCCGAGTTCGCCGTACCAGTGGGGTAGGCCCGACTGCTCCGGCATCGCGTTGAAGTGCCCGCGCTCATGACGATCGAACCCGACGCAGACACCGAGGTCGTGCTGGCCCGATTCGATGAGCGCTGCACCCATCGCGAGCGTCGTACCGGCTGTGGCACACCCGTTGTGCACATTGGTGAACGGAACGCCGGTGAGACCGAGCAGATTCACGAGCTGGTCGGCCTGCACCGACTCGTCGGAGCCTGGCAACAACCCGGCCAGGCTCCCGCCGCACGCGAACTGCACGTCGGGCCATTCGATTCCGGCGTCACGCATCGCCTGGCGGACCGCGTACGCGCCGAGGTCGAGGCCTGTGACGCCGTCGAACCGGCCGAAGGGATGGAGACCGACTCCGACGATGGCGACCTTCACACCGCATCCCGTTCGTCGTCAGCTGGCGCGAAGGCGAACGTCATGACCTCCCGGCCGTCAGGCTCATGGCGGAACGGGACGACGACCAGTCGCAGCGGCATCCCGATGCGGAGCCGCCCGGGCTCGCAGCCGACGAGACGCGACTCCACGATCACCTGGCCCGGCAACTCCACGTAGCCGAGCGCGAAGCCGACGAAGTCGTCGTCGGTCTCGGGGCCCGCATAGGGCTCCTTCGGGAGGAACTCCTGGGTGGTGAACGTGAACAGCGTGCCGCGCCCCGCGAGCTGGACGACGGACATCGCCTCGGAGCCACAGCGTGGGCACCCGGACTGTGCGGGGAACGTGTGGGCGCCGCAGTCACCGCAGCGCGCGCCGAGCAGGCGTGGCTCTTCACTCGGCCAGGTGAAGACGCCCTCGGCGATCGGCACCTGGGTCATCGCATACCCGGCTGCTCGTACGGCCCCACGGCGATTCGGTCCTCCAGCATCGCGCGGTCGTGGGACTTCGTCGGCACATCGTCTCCCGGAGGTGTGTGAACCGTCGTTTATCATACGCCCCGATGGACTTCGCCGACAGCCCGGAGGCGGCCGCGTTCCGGGCCGAGTGCCGGGCGTGGCTGGCCGCGAACGCAACGCCCCGGGCACCCGCGGCCGGCGCCGACGTGACCGCCATCCTCGACCCGGAGCGCGACGAGGACGAGGGGATCGACCGCGCCAGGGAGTGGCAGGCGCGAGCCGCCGCCGCCGGCTGGGCCGCAGTGACCTGGCCACGCGAGTACGGCGGCAGGGACGTGAGCATCACCCAGGAGATCGTGTTCCACCAGGAACGGGCTCGCTTCGACGTTCCCGATCACGTCTTCCGGATCGGTACCCTGCTGGCGGGCCCGACGCTGATCGCGCACGGTACCGACGCCCAGAAGCAACGCTGGCTGCCACCGTTGCTCCGCGGCGAGGAGATCTGGTGCCAGCTCTTCAGCGAACCGGCAGCCGGCTCCGACCTCTCGTCCTTGCACACGTCGGCCATGCGCGACGGCGACGACTGGATCGTGAACGGGCAGAAGGTGTGGTCGTCGGGCGCGCACCATGCGCAGTGGGGGATGTTGCTCGCCCGCACCGATCCCGACGTCCCGAAGCACGCGGGCATCACGTACTTCGGACTCGACATGACCGCACCGGGCATCGAGGTCCGGCCGCTGCGCCAGATCACGGGGGGCGCGCACTTCAACGAGGTGTTCCTCACCGACGTGCGGGTCCCGGACTCCGATCGCATCGGCGACGTGAACGCCGGATGGAGCGTTGCGCAGACCACGCTCCTCAACGAGCGCGCCGCGATCGCACAGCTGGTGGGCGAGGGAACGATCGCGAAGGGACTGGTACAGCTCGCCCGTCGCGCGGAAGCATCCGGCCGCCCCGGCACATCGGATCCGTACATCCGCCAGCAGATCGCCGCCGTTGAAATCGAGGAGTCGATCCTCCGGTACCTCGGCCTCCGGATCGTCACCGCGTTCGCGCGCGGGTCCTTCCCCTTCCGGGAGGCGTCGGTCGCGAAGCTGGCGATCGCGCTGGCTCATGAAGCATGGCACCGAGGTCGCGATGCAGCTGGGTGGCGCCGACGCGGTCTCCGGTGCTCCCGAGCTCCGCGACTGGGCCCTGAGCTTCCTCGTCGCGCCGTCGTTGCGCATCGCGGGCGGATCCGACGAGATCCAGCGGAACATCATCGGCGAACGTGTGCTCGGTCTCCCTCGGGAACCCCGACCGGCCACCTGAAGGCCCGCGCCGATCAGCTCCGCGGCAGCCGGCTCCACGGGAGGTCTCGATTCGGATCGGGCTCGCGGGGCAAGCCGAGGACGCGCTCGCCGAGGATGTTGCGCGAGATCTCGGTGGTGCCGCCACCGATCGTGCCGCCGACGGTCGAGAGGAAGCCCTTCTGGAGGTCGACCTTGTCGTCGGGGCCGAGCGCGATCTCCCCGATGATCTCCGGCCGGCGCATCTCGTAGTCGGAGATCAGCGTGCCCTCGGGCCCGAGCAAGTTCACGATGAACGCGAAGCAGCGCTGCTGATGCTCGCTCACCAGGAGCCGGCCGAGTGAACCCTCCGGTCCCGGCGTACCCCCGGACCGCAGCTGCTCGGCACGCAGCATGGTGAGGCGCACGATCTCGCTCTCGACGAGAGAGCGCGGTGAGGCGATCGCGCGACACCGGATCACGATCCTCGGCGGCGCGTTCGTTCCAGACGCGGATCGTGTGCCGGACCACGCCACCTTCGGAGCCCATGAGCTTGCCGACCCGACCGAGCATGACGCGCTCGTTCATGAGTGTCGCGATCGCCACGTTCCAGCCGTCACCCACGTTCCCGATGCGCTGAGCGTCCGGGATGCGCGCCTCGGTGAAGAAGATCTCGTTGAATTCGGCTTCTCCCGTCATCTGGCGGAGCGGCCGCACCTCCACGCCCGGCTGGTGCATGTCGATGTAGAAGTACGACAGGCCGCGGTGCTTCGGAACGTCCGGATCGGTCCGGGCCAGGAGCAGGCCCCAACGCGCGACGTGGGCCATGCTCGTCCACACCTTCTGCCCGTTGATCACCCATTCGTCGCCGTCACGCACCGCCGCCGTCGAGAGCGACGAAACGTCGGACCCGGCGCCGGGTTCGCTGAACATCTGGCACCAGATCTCCTCGCACGTGAAGTTGGGCCGCAAGAGCCGGCGCTGCTGCTCCTCGGTACCGAACGCGACGAGGGTGGGCCCCGCCATGCCCACGCCCATCATGTTGCGCAAGAGGTTCTGCGGGGCCTTGGCGGCCATGAGGCGCTCGTCGACGAGGTCCTGGAAGCGGGGGTCGATGCCGAGCCCCCCCTTCCCCTCGGGGAAATGGACCCAGGCGAGGCCGAGATCGAACTGGGCGCCCCAGAAGTCGGCGTCCGACTCCCCCCGGTGCTGCGCGAGCAGACGTTCGGCCCGCGCTTCGACCTCCTGCGCGATCGCCTCACGTGACTCGGTTGCGCTCGCTGGCGCCATGCCGGGGACGTTAACGTGCGCTTACTTGGCTGGCAACCGTCGAGAGGAACCCATGGACGCCGACCTCGCCTTTGCGAGCGCGCTCGAGCAGGCTGACCTGGTTCGCCGCGGCGACGTCTCGCCGTCGGAGCTCGTGGAGGGCTACCTCGAGCGCATCCAGGAACTCGACCCGCTGCTCGACTCGTACCTCACGGTTGCGGCCGAGCACGCGCGCATGTCGGCACGTCATGCCGAGGAACGCGTCGCCCGCCGCGACTTCGACGGCGCGCCGTTCCTCGGCGTGCCCGTGTCGATCAAGGACCTCGCCGACACGGCCGGGATCCGTACCACCCACGGCACCGCGACCTACGCCGACCGGGTGCCCTCGGTCGACGACGAGGTGGTCGCGCGCATCAGACGTGCCGGCTTCATGATCCTCGGCAAGACGAACACGCCGGAATTCGGATCGCGTTCCACGACCGAGAGCCCCGCCTACCCGACCGCACGCAATCCCTGGGACACCACTCGCACGCCGGGCGGGTCATCGGGCGGCGCCGCGGCCGCGGTCGCCGCCGGGTTGTGCGCCATCGCGCACGGCTCCGATGGCGGCGGTTCGATCCGTATCCCGTCGGCCTGGTGCGGCCTCGTCGGTCTCAAGCCGTCGCGCGGACGGGTGTCGTGGGCCCCGGGACCGCAGAGCGCGAACGCGACCAACGGGCCCCTGGCCCGGACCGTCGCTGACGCGGCGGCGTTCCTCGACGCGATCGCCGGTTACGCCACGGGCGACTTCTGGTGGGCACCACCGCCGCCTCGCCCGTACCTCGACGAAGTCGCGCGTGCACCCCACCGCCTGCGCATCGCGTTCACGACGCGTCACCCCATGCCCGACGCGCAGGTCGAAGACGCGTGGCGCGACGCAGTGGTGGCGACGGCCGTGCAACTCGAGGAGCTCGGCCACGACATCGTCGAAGCCGATCCGCCACCGTTCGACGTCGCCGCCACCGCGATCATTCCCGCTGCGGCCCGAGCCGCCGATCCCGATCTCCCGCCGGTCGACACGCTCGATTTCCCCAACCGGACACTCGTGCAGCTCGGTGAACTGGCCACGGCCAAGGACCTCGCCGCCGCGCAGGCCGCGCTCCAGCTGGCCACGAGACGCTATGTCGCCTTCTTCGACGACTTCGACGTGCTGCTCACCCCGACGCTGGCCTCGGGTCCCCCACGGATCGGCGAGCGGATCATGGGCGGCGAAGACTGGGACGGCATGCTCGAGCTGCTGCGCATCGTCGCGTTCACCCCCACCGCCAACATGACCGGTCAACCAGCCATCGCGCTCCCCGCCGGTCTCGACCCCGACGGCCTCCCGGTGTCGATCCACCTCGTCGGACGCCCCGCCGCGGAAGGCACGATCCTCCGGCTCGCCGCGCAGCTCGAGGCGGCGATCCCGCCGCTCCCGCGACCTCCGGTGACCGGAGCGTGAACGAGCGTTAGCATGATCCGTCCGGGCCACCGGACCGTGACGTCACGGGGGGAGAGCACGCATGGTCGACACGCTGGCCGACATGATCCGCGAGCGGGCGGTAGATCACGCCGACGCACCTGCGATCACCGCCCGGGGAGAGACCATCACCTTCGCCGAGCTCGACCGGCGCTCGAATCAGGTGGCGAACGCACTGCACGCGGCGGGGATCCGGCGCGGCGATCGGGTGGCCGTGCTCGACAAGAACGTGCCCGAGTTCTTCGAGTTGCTGCTCGGCACGGCCAAGCTGGGCGCCGTCCTCGCCGCGGTGAACTGGCGGCTCGCCCCACCCGAGGTCGCCCAGATCCTCGACGACTCGACTGCGCGTGTGCTGCTCGCGGGCGCGGAGTTCCTGGCGTGTGTCGAGGAGATCGAGTCGCAGCTCGCGACAGTGGAGCTCGTGCTGACGACCGAATCGGGGACTTCTCGGCCCGGCTTCACCGAATGGCGCGACGAGGAATTGGCCGAGGACCCGCGTCGGGAGGTCCATCCCGACGACGTCGCGGTGCAGTTCTACACGTCGGGTACCACCGGGCTGCCGAAGGGCGCGATGATCTCACACCGGGCGATGTTCGCGTTGGTACCCGAGGCGAATCGCGCGCTGCGCCTGTCGGACCGCGGCGTGTGCCTCGTGGTCATGCCGACGTTCCACATCGCCGGAGCGGGCTGGGGCATCATCTGCCTGATGGACGGCGCGCACAGCGTGCTGCTGCGAGAGGTCGATCTCGACGCGATCCTCACCGCGATCCAGCACCACCGCGTGACGCACGCCGTCTTCGTGCCCGCGGTGCTCCAGATGCTGCTCGCGCTGCCGGCGGTGGCCGACGCCGACTTCTCAAGCCTCGACACCATCCTCTACGGCGCCTCGCCGATCTCCGAGGACGTGCTCGTGAAGTCGCTCGAGACGTTCCGCTGCCGCTTTCTCCAGGCGTACGGGCTCACCGAGACCGACGGGGCCGTCGTGTTGCTGGCCCCCGAAGACCACGACGTGGGCGGCCCCAACGCGCACCGGCTGCGCGTGGCCGGCCTTCCGATTCCCGGCGTCGAGTTGCAGGTCGTCGACACCGGCGGTACCGAATGCCCGCCGGGAGCGGTGGGTGAGGTGTGGATCCGGTCTCCGAGCACGATGGTCGGGTACTGGAACATGCCCGAAGCCACCGCACGGGCGCTCACCGACGACGGCTGGTTCCGATCCGGTGACGCCGGCTACCTCGACGCCGACGGCTACCTCTACATCCACGACCGGATCAAGGACATGATCATTAGTGGCGGCGAGAACATCTACCCGGCCGAGATCGAGAGCGAGCTCATGAGCCATCCCGGGGTCGCCGACGTCGCGGTGATCGGTGTGCCCGATGCGCGATGGGGTGAAGCAGTGAAGGCGGTCGTCGTACGCGCGCCCGGTGCGCGCGTCGCCGTCGAGGAGCTCATCGCCTTCAGCCGCGAACGGCTCGCTCACTACAAGTGCCCGACCTCGATCGACTGGGTGGACGAGTTGCCGCGCAATCCGTCGGGGAAGGTCCTCAAGAACGACCTGCGGGAGCCCTTCTGGCGCGACCAGGAACGCCGCGTGCACTGAGCGCGGCGGGATCCCTCATCGGCGCCCCTGTTCGTAGGCAGGTTCCTCCCACCACGGGTACCAGTCGGGGAGATCACGGTTCACGCTCAGGGTCCAGCGGGCCGGCCGTTTCTCCAGGAAGGCGGTCACGCCCTCGGTGGCGTCGGCGAGGGCCCCGGTCCGGCTGATGGCGAGCGAGTCGACCCGGTGGGCCTCCATCGGGTGGTCGACGGTGAGCATCCGCCACAGCATCTGGCGGGTGACGGCCGCCGACACCGGGCCCACCGCGGTCGCCATCTCGATGGCCAGCGCCCGGGCCGCGGACAGCAGCTCGCGGGGCGGGTGCACGCTGCGGGCCAGGCCGGCGGCGAGGGCGACGTCGGCCGGGAAGATCCGCGCGGTGAGGCACCACTCGAGCGCGAGGCTCGGACCGACGATCCGGGGCAGGAACCAGCTGCTCGCGGCGTCGGGGACGATGCCCCGGGCCCCGAACACGAACCCCATGCCGCGCGCCCTCGGCGAGGAGCCTCACGTCCATGGGCAGGGTCATCGACGCGCCGACGCCGACGGCCGGCCCGTTGATCGCACCGATCACGGGTTTGCGGCTGGCGAAGATCCGCAGGGCGACGATCCCACCCGGATCGCGCTCCACGGTGCCGCCGTAGTCGAACGTCTCGCTTCCTGCGGCCAGATCGGCACCCGCGCAGAAGGCCCGTCCACTGCCGGTCACGATGACGGCTCGCACGTCGTCGTCGGTGTCGGCGTGGTCGAACGCGTCGACCATCTCATGGCACATCTCGATCGTGAAGCCGTTCAGACGATCCGGCCGGTCCAGCGTGATCGTCGCGAGTTGGTCACTCACGTCGTACGCGATGGTCTCGTAGTCCACGGTGTGTCCTCCCCGGCGTGCGGATGCCCGGAAGGGTAGGGTGCGCGAAGGGGTGGTTCATGGACGCCGATCGGTTGGTGGAGGATGCCGTCGAGCAGGTGGGATCGGGCGATTTCGGTCCCGAAGCCGACGCGATGCACGAGGCCTTGCGGGTGCTGGTGGACTCGGCCAACCAGGAGTCCGAGCTGAGCGACGCCGCCGAGGCCGTGTTCTCGGGGATGCTCGGATCGCTCCTCACCCGCCGGCTGCAGATCGAGCAGTGCTACACGGAGCATCCCGAGATCGCGGACCAGCAGATCGAGTCGGTGCTGTTCGGGCTCGGCCTCCCCCGCACCGGGTCGACCGCGCTGAGCTACCTCCTCGCACAGGACGCCGGCGTGCGGTCGTTGCGGCAATGGGAGGCGTCACAACCGACCCCTCCCCCGGAGCTCGCCACCGAGGCCACCGACCCCCGCTTCCTCGCCGCGCAGGCGGCGATGAGCGGGCTGGGCGAGCTGCCGTCGGAGATCAAGTCGATGCTGCCGTCGTCGCCCGACGGTCCGGCCGAGTGCCTCGAGCTCATGAACCTCACGTTCCGTTGTTCCATGCTCGACTGCGTCGCGCAGACCCCCTCGTACGGTCGTTGGATCCTCGACTGCGACTACGGCCCCACGTACCGCTACCACGAGCGCGTCGTGAAGCTGCTCCAATGGCACCGCCCGCCGTCGCGCTGGCGGCTCAAGTCGCCCGCGCACATGCTCAGCATCGACGCCCTCGACGCCGTGTACCCCCAATCCCGCTTCGTGATCACCCACCGCGACGTGACCAAGGTGATCCCCTCGGTCGCGAGCGTCGAGACCGCGGTCGTACGCATGTACACCGGGAACGCCGACCCCGAGTACTTCGGCCCCCATTGCGCGGAGACGTGGGACATCGCGCTCCGCCGCTTCATCGCGTTTCGCGATCGTGTCGGCGAGGAGCGCTTCTACGACATCGCGTTCGACGACCTCCAGCGCGACCCGATCGGAACCGTCCGCGGTCTCTACGCGTGGCTCGACGAGGACTTCACGCCCGCGACCGCGAGCGCGATGGAATCGTGGTGGGCCCAGAACCAGAGCGAGCGCGAGCAGACCGGCGGCCACCGTTACACCGCCGAGGACTTCGGCCTCGACACCGCCGAGTTGGCCGAGCGCTTCGCCTACTACGGCGAGCGGTTCCCGATCGCGCGACCCGGGAACCGATGATCCTCTGACCCCGCCGGTGGTCCCGAACGGCACATCGTCACGGAACCACAACACGAACACCGCTCGGTCGCCATGTCCCCGGGAACACTCTGGGAGACGACGCAAGCAACGGAGAGGTGTTCAGATGCGACACGAGAAGCAGACGACGATGACGGCCCCCCGGTTCGGATCGGGCCGCTCCCGTCCCCAGGCGCGGCCCGAGGCCCCACGCGCACCCCACGCGACGCCCACCCCGGTGGTCCTCGAGACCCGGACCCGGTACCTCGACCTCGACGGCGACGGCGTCCTGGACGCGGTCGAGACCGTCGAGACCGTGGTACCCGCCGACGATCCCGCGCAGACCCCCCAGACCATCACGACGCTCTGGGCCGGAATCGGCGACGACGGCGCACCCCGCCAGGTGCTCACGTCTTCCCTCGCGCCGTAGCGACGCGGAAGCACACTCGGGCTCGCCCGAGTTGAACGTCCGCCTCTCCGCGTTGGCGGAGCGTGTCCGGGCGAGCCTGTTCTTCGTCCCGCTGGCGTTCGTGGTGTTCGCCGTCGTGCTGGCGCAGGCGACACTGCTGCTCGACAGCACGATCGACGCCGCGCCGTCGGACTTCCCGCTGGGGGTGACGTCCACCGTCGCGAGCGCCCGCGCGGTGCTCGGCACCGTTGCCGGCGCGACGATCACCGTCGCCGGCATCGCCTTCTCGGTGTCGCTGCTCGTCATCCAGCAGGCGTCGAGCCAGTACTCCCCACGCGTCCTCCACGGCCTGTTCCGCGATCCGTTCAACAAGCGCGTCATCGGCGTGACGGTCGGCACCTTCGCCTACTGCCTGATCATCCTGCGCGCCGTGCGCTCGCCACTCGATCAGCAGGGTGACGCGGTGATCCCCAACATCTCCGTCGCCCTGGGAGTGGTGCTCGGCATCACGTCGATCCTCGCGACCATCGCCTTCATCAGCCACAACGCTCACGCGATGGAGATCAGCGAGATCCTCGCCGTGATCACCGCCGACGCCGTGGGCGCGGTCCGCCGCGAGCGCGCCGCCACCGAGACACTGCCCGAATCGCCACGGCCGCGCCCCGACGTGACCCCCGCCGCCCCCGGTCACACGGTCCGCTTCGAACGCGACGGCTGGATCCAGCTGCTCGACCACCGCGCGCTGCTCGAGACCGTTCCCGAGGGGACGACCGTGCGACTCGACACCGCGCCGGGCCACTACGCGATCTCCGGAGCTCCCCTGTGCACCGTCTGGCCCGTGCCCGACAACGCCGACGAGACGTCACGACGCATGCTCGCGGCCACGAAGATCGGCGAGACCCGCACGCTGCAACAGGACGCGCGGTACGGGGTGCGCCAGCTCGCCGATGTCGCACTGCGGGCGCTCTCGCCCGGCGTCAACGACCCCACCACGGCGCAGGACGCGATCTACCACCTGGGTTCGGTGCTCCGGGAGTTCCTCGTGTCGGCGCCGCCCGCGCGGGACCTCGAGTACGAAGGGCGGCGCCTCGTCCTCCATGGTGACGAGAACTACGACGCCCTCCTCACCCTCGCCTTCGAAGAGATCCGCCAGTCGGCCGCGACCCAACCCAAGGTCTGCGAGTACCTCGTCGCCGGCATCGGTCTCGTCGGCACGTCGCTCCCACCGGAGCGCCGCCTCGCCGCCGAGGCGCCGCTGCGCCGCCAGGCGCGCCTGGTCGTGGAGGCGTGCGAACGGCGCGACCCGTTCCCCGCCGACCTGGAGGCCGTCCGGACGGTCTACGCACGACACTTCGCTCCCGGGCGGCCCTGAGCGCCACCCGCCTTCAGGCCGCCCGGGCCGCGGGTTCGGCCAGGGCGTCGGCCAGGGCGGCGAGGAGCAGTTCCCGGACCCGGGGGGAGTCGGACTCAGGCACCCGGTTGGCAGCGAGCACGCCCTCGATCATGTCGGTGACCGCATCGTCGAAGGGGCGGCCCCGCAACCGGACCGACACCACCGCGCCCGCCGGGGTAGCGCCGGATGGTGCGGGTCGCGCCCGGCACCCGGGGCGGGCAGCGGAACGCGGGCACCGCGAGGCCCGCCGTGTGGGTGGCCGAGCCGAGGCGGCGAGCGACGTCGGCGAAGCGCATGGCCGGGAGTTCGGTGGGGAGGCGGTTCACGGTCACCATCATCACCCCGGGGTGTGACACTCATCCCATCCCCCGTTCCGGGCAGGAAGGATGGTCTCATGCCAGTCGTGCGCGGGAGTTCCTCACGACCGCGAGATCGTGAGGTTGGCGGTACCGGCCCTGGGCGCGCTGGCGGCCGAGCCGCTCTACCTCCTCGCCGACACCGCCATCGTCGGGCACCTCGGCACCCGGCCCCTCGCCGGGCTGGCGGTGGCCGGATCGGTGCTCACCGCCGCGTTCACCGTGTTCAACTTCCTCGCCTACTCGACCACCGCCGCGGTCGCCCGCCACGTCGGCGCGGGGAACCGCCGGGAGGCAGCCGAGACCGGGGTGGACGGGTGCTGGCTCGCCGTCGGTCTCGGCCTGACCCTCACCGTGCTGGGGCTCGTGCTCGCGCCCGTGATCACCGACGTCATGGGCGCGTCCCCGAACGTCGCGCCCTATGCCGTCACCTACCTGCGGATCAGCATCCTCGGCGCGCCCGCCCTGCTGCTCGCGCTCGCCGGCACCGGATACCTGCGCGGGATGCAGGACACGCGCACCACCCTGATGATCGCGGTGGCGGCCAACACCGGCAACCTGCTCGTCGAACTGCTCTTCGTCTACGCGCTCCACCTCGGGATCGCCGGCTCCGCATGGGGCACCGTGCTCGCGCAGTACGGCGCGGCGATCGCCTACCTCGCGATCGTCGGCGGCACGGTGCGCACCGAGGGCGCGTCGGTGCGGCCACACCCCGCCGGCATCCGCGCCAACGCATCCGTCGGCAGCCGTCTCGTCGTACGTACCGCGTCGCTGATCGTCGCGCTGCTCACCGCCACCGCGATCGCGTCGCGCATCAGCGACAACGCGGTGGCCGCCCACCAGATCTGCATGCAGGTCTTCCTGTTCCTCGCGCTCTCGCTCGACGTGCTCGGCGATCGCCGGCCAGGCCATGGTCGGTCGCTTCCTCGGCGCCGAGAGCGGACACGACGCGCGTGCCGTCGGGCGACGACTGCTCGAGTTGGGTGTCGTGGTCGGGGTGGTGTTCGGGTTCGCGGTCGTGGCGCTCCGGCCCTGGCTCGCCGGGCTGTTCACCAACGACCCCGGGGTACGTCACCTCACCCTGGAGGTGTTGTGGATCGTGGCCGCGCTCCAACCGCTGGCGGCGATGGTGTTCGTGCTCGACGGCGTGCTGATCGGCGCGGGCGACGCGGGGTACCTCGCGCTCGCCATGCTCGTCGCGACGGTCGGCGTGTACCTGCCGGCGGCCCTGCTCGTCGCCGCGCTCGGCGGGGGGCTCCTGTGGTTGTGGGGTGCGCTTTCGCTGTGGATGCTGGCCCGGTTCGTGGGCATGGCCGCGCGCTTCCGGACGTCGCGCTGGGCGGTCGCGGGCGCCGTGCGCCCCACGTGACCGGTTTGCGCGAGCCCGGTTCAGGCGCTTTCCTGGGCGGATGACCGCGTCCGATCCGCCCCTCCGCCTCGTGGCGACCGGCGGGCCCGCGGGTGGCCGGCCCGAGGGGGTGCCCGGCACCGGGGCGGACGACGCCGGCGACGACGAACCGCTGAGCGTCGACGCCTGGGGCCGCAGCGAGGCGGTGAGGGCGCTGGCCCGCACCCTCTACGACCCCGTGTACCGCTACTGGCTGCGGGCCGAATGGGAGGGCCTCGAGCACGTTCCCCTCGAGGGCGGGGCGCTGCTCGTGGGCAACCACGGCGGCGCGATCCCCTCGGACGCGCCGGTCGTGATGCACGGCATCGAACGGGAGCTGCTGCGACCGGTCTACGGCCTGGCCGAGAACCTGTTCCGGTCCCTGCCGGTGCTCGGCACCCTGTGGTCGCGTGCCGGCGGCGTGCCCGCCCACCCCGACAACGCGTACCGGTTGCTGCACGACGACGGGCAACTCGTGCTCGTGTTCCCCGAGGGCACCAAGGCGACCGGCAAGCTCGCGCGCGACCGCTACCAGTTGCGACGCTTCGGGCGCGGCGGTTTCGTGGAGATCGCGATGCGGGCAGGTGTGCCCGTCGTCCCGATGGCGATCGTCGGCAACGAGGAAGCGATGCCAATCCTCTGGAAGAGCCGGCGCATCGCGAAGATGCTCGGGCTCCCCTACTTCCCGATCACCGCCAACCAGTTCGTCTACGGGCCCGTGCTCGGCTACGTGCTGCCGCTCCCCGCCAAGTTCCGCATCCGCGTGCTCCCCCCGGTGACCTTCGACGTGCCGCCGGGTCGGGCGCGATACAACCGCGGGGTCGTGATGGAAGAGTCGGAGCGCATCCGGGCCCTCATCCAGACCGAGGTCGACGACATGCTGTGCGACCGCCACAGCGTGTGGCGCGGCTGAGCCGACCGTGCGCGTCCTCGTCACCGGCCTCGGCACCTTCTGGGGAAGCCGCATCGCGCAGATGCTCGAGGCGCGCCCCGACGTCGAGCTCGTGCTGGGCGTCGACACGCGCGACCCGCGGCTGCCTCTCGAACGCACCGAGTTCGTGAAGGCCGACGCGTCGTACCGCATCCTGCAGCGGATGGTGCGAGCGACCCAGGTCGACACCGTCCTGCACACCCACCTCGAGCTCGACTCCACCCGGGTCAGCAGCCGACAGCTGCACGAGGTGAACGTGATCGGCACCATGAACCTGCTCGCGGCCGCGGCGGCCGAGGGCAGCGCGGTGCGCAAGGTCGTGCTGAAGACATCGACCCTGGTCTACGGCTCGAACTTCGACGACCCGTACTTCTTCCGCGAATCGACCCGGCGCATCCACCCGCCGACGACCCCGGTGGAGCGGTCACTCGTGGAGATCGACGACCTCGTGCGCGACTTCGCCGACGACAACCCCGACGTGTCGGTCACGTCGCTGCGCTTCGCCAACGTGTTGGGCGACGACCTCACCACCGCGTTCTCCCGGATGCTGCGCATGCCCGCCGTCCCCGAGGTGTTCGGCTTCGATCCCCGGTTGCAGTTCGTACACGAAACGGACGTGACGCGCGCGCTCGAGCACGCGGCGGTCGACGACGTGCCCGGCATCTTCAACGTGGCCGGGCCCGGCATCATCACGTGGAGCGAGGCGTGTTCCATGGTCGGTCGCCGGCGCATCCCCATGCCCCCGCTGCTGACCGGCGCGGCGGCGGCGCCGATGCGGCTCCTCCGCGTGATCGACATCCCACCCGAGGTGCTCAGCCTCCTGCGCTACGGCCGCGGCGTCGACACGAGTGCGTTCGTCGCCGCCGGCTTCGAGTATTGCTACACGACCCCGGCCACGGTCGAGGCGTTCGCGAGCGCGCGCCGCCTCGAGCGCGTGGTCGGTGCACCACCCGAGTACGAGTACGAGCGCGACGTCGAGCACTTCTTCCGGAACTCACGCGCGGTGGTGCGGCCCGACGTCTGAGCAGGCTCAGGTGAAGAAGCGCTGCTCGAACTCGGCGCGACGCTCGTCCCACTCCTCGCGGGTGATCGCGTAACGCACGTGGTCCTCCCACACGCCCTGGATCTGGAGGAAGCGGACGGCCGTTCCCTCGTCGCGCAACCCGAGCTTGGCCACGACCCGGCGGCTCTTGGAGTTGCGCGGCACGATCGCCGCCTCCATCCGGTGCAGGCCGAGGTCCTCGAATCCGTACCGCAGCACGATGGCGACGGCGTCGGGCGTATAGCCCATGCCGGCGTACTTCTCGTCGATCCAGTAGCCGATGAAGCACGACTGGAACGGCCCGCGCAACAAGCTCCCGAGACTCACCTCGCCGATGAGGGTGCCGTCGCGCAGGAACGTGCCGAACCCGTAGGCAGTGTCGAACTGGCGCTGGCGCTCCCACGCGCCGCACCGGGCGCGGAAGGCATCGCGATCGACGATCGGATCGCGCGTCCCCGGTTCGGGAAGCGGCTCCCAGGGCTCGAGCCAGTCGCGGCTGCGGATGCGGATCTCGCGCCAGGCATCGTGATCGCGCACCTCGAGGGGGCGCAGCATCACGCGCGGACCCATGAGCGAGGTGTCACGGCGTCCTCTCATCGGGCGAAGGCTATTCATTAGCCTGACCCGATGCCCACGAACCCGCCTCCCCCCGGGACCACCGCCGACGACGACCGCCTGGTGTGGCTGGATCTCGAGATGACGGGCCTCGACGTCACCCGCCACGTGATCGTCGAGGTCGCCGCGCTCGTCACCGACGGCGAGCTGGAGCCGCTCGACGACGGGATCGACGTGATCGTCCACCAACCACCCGCCGCGCTCGCGGAGATGGACGACTTCGTGCGCAAGATGCACACCCGCTCGGGGCTGATCGGCGACATCGAGGCGTCCACCGTGCCGCTGGCCGAGGCCGGACAACTCGCCCTCGACTACATCCGCAAGCACGTGCCCGACGCCGGCGTCGCACCCATGTGCGGCAACTCGATCGGCGTCGACCGGCGCTTCCTCGACCACCAGCTCCCCGAGCTCGATCAGTTCCTGCACTACCGCAGCATCGACGTGTCGAGCTTCAAGGAGCTGTGCCGGCGGTGGTACCCCGCGGTCTACAAGAAGCGCCCCCACAAGGCGGAGACGCATCGCGCGCTGGCCGACGTACGCGAGTCGATCGCCGAGCTGCGCTACTACCGCGAGCACATGTTGCGGCCCGCCGCCGATCCGGCGCCGGAGCCGAACTGACGCCGAGTCAGCCACCCGGCGAAGCCTGGCAGTCGTAGGCAGGTGGCGTCAGGGGGCACACTGGTTGCATGAACGTTCGCCGCGAACGGCGCGGATCAACGATTTTCGTCGTCGTTGCCGCGGGCTGGGAGCTCACTGCCTAATTCTCCTCACCACGCTCGGCCCATCCGACGTTGAGCGTGATCGCAGACGATGTCATGAGCGTTCGACCCGGCCGGGCTCTGGTCTTCGTGCTCTGGCTCGCGCTGAGCTGGGTACTCGCCCGAGGTTCGCGAGCGGCGCATCCTCGACCTCGAGGACAGTGACGCTCGCCGGCTTGGCGCGATCCTGGCGTGATCGGCCTGTGGACCGTCATGACGGCGCGCCACGCACGCTGGCTGACCCTGCCCGCCGCGATCGCCTTCCTGACGCGACGACGTGGAGTCCGGGTCGTGGCAATTCTCGGATGGGTATGGCTCGGCTGGCACCTCTTCGCGGGGGGAGCGGCGCTTTCAAGGAGAACGCCCGGCCCGCGTCGGTTCTGCGTGCGGATCGACGTCGTGCGTCCGTAGGCTGAGCTCGTCGTACGCGGTCGACGCCTCGAACGCGCCGGGAACCAGGGAGCCGCTCCATGAAGAAGCAGTCATGACCGGAGATGCAGGACCGCGCGTCGCATGGGTCACCGGCGCAAGCCGAGGGATGGGCGCCGATGTGGCGCTACAGCTCGCAGCAGCCGGCTTCGACGTGGCGTTGACGGCGCGCGACCAGACGCTCCTCGATGGGGTCGCGAGGGAGATCGAGAACCACGGAAGGCGAGCCTTGGCGCACGCGGCCGACCTCACCGATCGTCGCTCGGTACAGGCCTTCGCAGATGCCGCGCGGGCTGAGTTCGCGCGCTGCGACGTGCTGTGCAACAACGGGGTCTACCAAGGTCCGGGCGGCCGTCAGCTGGTCATGGACACCGATCTGGACGAGCTGGTCGTGAGCTTCGAGGCCGATGTCGTGGCACCGGTCTTGCTGTGCCAGCAGGCCATCACGTCCATGCTCGCCCACGGTGGCGGGACGATTCTCAACATGAGCTCGTCGTCGGTGTTCCTCGAACCGCCGGGCACGGTCGAGGAGAACGGCTGGAGCCTGGCGTACGTCGCCGCCAAGGCCGGCATCGATCAGCTCGCCGGCATCCTCAACGTGGAGCTCGGCGATCGCGGTATCCGGGCGTTCACCGTGGAGCCCGGCTTCGTCGCCTACGGCGAACGTCTCGAAACGATGCTGGAGAAGTTCCCGGGCGTGCCCGTCTCACCGCCCGAGTCGATCGGTCCGGCCGTGGTCTGGCTGGTGCAGTCGCCGGAAGCCGACCGCCTGCTGACCAAGCGCGTCAACCTTCCCGGGCTGACGCACAAGCACGGACTCCTCGAGAATTGGGCGGGGCCGGGAACGGTCTGGCCTCGCACCCGGTGAGACCCCGACTCACGCACGAGCGCGAGGTTGCGTTACTGCAGTGACGCGTGTCGGCTTCGGGTGGGTGGAGGTTCATTGCGGCGCGGCCGTGCTCCGTTCGGTCGGGCCGGCGGTCAATGCCCGGCTGAGGAACAGGACGAGGGCGATGCCGAAGACCGCGATGCCGGACGCGACGAAGGGGACTCGGCCGGTGCCGTGCCATGCGAGCCCGGCCCAGATCCCGGCGACGAGGAGACCGCCGCCGGTGACGGCGGCGTGGATCCCGAGCGCGGTGCCACGGTCGGTGGCGGGTACGAGATCGGCGATCCAGGCGCGGCTGACGCCGTCGGTGAGCGCCGTGTACCCGCCGTAGAGCGGGAACAGCACCCACAGCCAGGACGCGGCGCCGGCTACGCCGAACCCGAGGTACGTGGCGGCGAACACGACGAGACCGGTGGCGTAGACCACGCGGCGGTTGAGACGGTCGGACACGAGGCCGGCCGGATAGGAAAGGCCCGCATACGTGAGGTTGTAGAGCACGTAGAGCGCGACCACGCCGGCAAAGCCGTAGCCGAGCTCGTCGGCGCGCAGCAACAACAGCGTGTCGGGAAAGTTCACGAGCGAGAACAACCCGACGATCGTGAGCACACGCCAGTAGCGGCGCGGCAGGTCGCGTACGACCCAGGGGTGACGGACGTGGAGACCTGGATGCGGTCGTTCACGAACGAGGAAGACGAGCCCGACGCTGATGACCGCGGGGATGACCGCGATCCACAGCAACGGCCGGAATTGCTGACCCACCGTCTCATACAGCGCGAGGCCGAGGAGCGGGCCGACGACCGCACCGGCCGTGTCGGCGGCGCGATGGAACCCGAACGCCCGACCGCGATTCGTCGGCGTGGTCTCATCCGCGATGATCGCGTCGCGGGGTGGTCCCCGGAGACCCTTCCCGACCCGATCGGTCGTCCGGGCGACCAGGACCATCGGCCAGGCGGTCGCCGCGGCGAGGACGACCTTGCCGCCCGCGGAGATCCCGTAGCCGGCGGCGACGAGTGGCCGACGATGCCGGAGATCGGCGAGCCGACCGGACACGGCCTTGATCGCCGACGCGATGCCATCGGCGAGTCCCTCGATCGCCCCCAACACCGCAGGCGGCGCACCCAACACCCCGACGACGAAGAACGGCAGGACCGGATAGAGCAACTCCGACGCCGCGTCCTGGAAGAACGACACCAGCGAGACGACATACACATTGCGCGTCAGCCCCGAGCCGACCGGCTGTTCGTTCTCAGCGTCAGTCATCGTCGACACTCAACCACGAATCGGCAGCGCAGTTCGCGGGCACCCTGCCCGCGCGATGGCCGGCGCGTCTTCGTGGGCCACCTGGACCCGATCGTCCCGTGGGTCGGCGAGTACTCGGGCAAGGACGACGTGGCCCGGTTCTTCCAGGCGCTCGGCGGCTCGGTGGAGGTTGCGGACCACCCGGTGAACGCGCTCGTCGCCCAAGGCGACACGGTCGTCGCCACGGGCGATGTCACCTTCAGCGTCCGCGAGACCGCCTGACGGGGTCGAGCTCGTGGGTCTACATCTGGAAGCTGGCAAAGGCCGGATTCAGAGCTACGAGCAGTTCAACGACGCCGGCCTCGCCGACGCCTTCCAATAGCCGGCACCGGCGAAGTCGGATCCGCCGACGATTCGGCGATCTGCTCGCCCGGCTGAGCGGCAGCAGTCAGGCGAGCAGCTCGCGCAACGCACCGAGGAGCGTGGTCACCGACCGCTCGCGCGCCGAGTGCCCCATCAGCCCGATGCGCCATGCCTGACCGGCGAAGCGGCCGAGCCCGCCGCCGACCTCGATGCCGTAGGTGCCGAGCAGCTCCTTGCGCAACGTGGCATCGTCGGCGCCCTCGGGCAGCCACGCGGTCGTGAGCTCGGGGAGCCGGTACCCGTCGGGCACGACCAGTCGGAACCCGAGCTCGGGGAGCGCCTGCTGGAGGCGGGTGCCGACCGCCCGGTGACGGGCCCAGGCCGCCTCGAGGCCTTCCTCGAGCAACGCGCCGAGGGCGGCGTGCAGGGCACACACCATCGCCACCGGCGCGGTGTGGTGGTACACGCGGCTGGCGCCGTCGACGTAGTTCGCGATGAGCGAGACGTCGAGGTACCACGACTGCGGCGGCAGCGCGCGCGTCTGGACCCGTGTGACGGCGCGCTCCGAGAACGTCACCGGCGACAGGCCGGGCGGAACCCCGAGGCACTTCTGCGTGCCCGAGTAGCTCGCGTCGACACCCCACGCGTCGATCTCGACGGGGATCCCGCCCAGCGACGTGACCGTGTCGACGACGAGCAGGGTATCGGTCTCGCGCAGCGCTGCGAGCGGCGCGATCTCGTTCTCGACGCCGGTGGACGTCTCGGCGTGGACCACCGCGACGAAGCGCGCGTCGGGATGCTCGCGCTGGGCGTCGAGGAGCTGCTGCGGCTCGAGCGGGAGACCCCACTCCTCCTCGACGCGCACGACATCGGCGCCGCAGCGGCGCGCGACCTCGCACATGCGGTCACCGAACACGCCGTTCGCGCCGATGATCGCGGTGTCACCGGCTTCGAGCAGGTTGACGAAGCACGCCTCCATCCCCGCGGAGCCGGTGCCGCTGACGGGGAACGTCAGCGCGTTGGTGGTGCCGAAGACGGTGCGGAGGCGCGCCATCGTCTCGTCCATGACGGCCAGGAACTCGGGATCCATGTGCCCGAGCATCGGCCGGCCCAGGGCAGCGACGGCTTCGGGGTAAGGGTTCGACGGTCCGGGACCGAGCAGCAGTCGATCGGTGATGGGCATCCGCGGAGCCTACGTCGCGCGCTCGGGCGCGGTCCCGTTCCTGAGACGCGTGCGAGCACCGGGAACCAGTGTCGCAGCAGCCGGTTCACCTCGACGACGACGTCGTCACCCGCGGTCATGCCACGCGCGATCTCGGCCGCGGCCCGCGCGACGTGCGTGACCTCGACATCCGGCAGTTCGATGTCGTGCTCCTGGGCGACACCCTGCACCGCCTGCGCGGCGTCCCAGGCCGCCTGCGCCGCGTGCCGCGTGCGGTGCGAGTGCCGCAGCGCGCGGTCGATCGCGATCGTGGCGTGCCACACGTCGACCTCGTCGCCCGCGGTGTCGTCGGCGAGCGAACGCGCGACGTGATGGATGTCTTCCACCGACAGGCGCCGGAGGGCGGCGTGGAACTCCGTCAAGGTCATGACACCCATTCTCGGCACAAAGTCGTGTCGAGTTGGGGGATTTACGGGGTCCGAGCGCGCAATTCCCCGTGAACTGCGTGTTTCTCACAGCTGGCTGCGCACGAGCCCGTCGAGGATGTCGGATTCCGAGACCAGCATGTCGTCGAAGCCGAGCACGCGGAAGATCCCGACCAGCACTGCGGCGCCGCCCACGATCACGTCGACCCGGCCGGCTTCGAGCCCGGGATTGCGCGCGCGCTGCTGGGCCGACTCGGTGGCGAGCGTGCGGAACACGTCTTCCGCGGCATCCTTCGTGAGCCGGAAGTGGTGGATCCGCTCGGGGTCGTACTCGGGGAGGCCCTGCTCCACCGCGGCGACGGTGGTGACCGTGCCCGCCAGCCCCACGAGCGTCACCGCGTCGAGCGCGCCCGGGATCACCCGCGGCACCTCGGCCACGAGGTCGCGGACGACGGCCACCGCGTTCGACAGCTCCTCGGGCGCGGGAGGATCGGAATGGATGAACTGCTCGGTGATGCGCACACATCCCATGTCGAGCGACACGAGGCCGACGGGCGCATCCGTGCCGAGCACGAACTCGGTGGAGCCACCGCCGATGTCGACGACGAGGTAGGGCGCGGGCGCCGCGAGGTCGGCGGTCGCGCCAAGGAACGACAGCGCGGCCTCGTCTTCGCCCGAAAGCAGCTCGGGAACGACACCGAGCGCAGCGTGCGCGGCGGTGAAGAACGCGTCGCGGTTGGTGGCGTCGCGCGCTGCGCTCGTGGCCGTGGCGCGCACGCGGGTCACTCCGTGTTCGGCCAACGCGCCACGGTATTCCCGAAGCACCGCGACGGTCCGGTCGATGGCCTCGGGTGCGAGCGCGCGCGTGCCGTCGACACCCTGGCCGAGCCGGGTGATACGCATGCGGCGGTCGAGCGCGACGACCTTGGCGTCGCGCGGCGACGGGCCATCGACATCGGCGACGAGCAGGCGCACGGAGTTGGTCCCGATGTCGACCGCCGCGACCCGGTTCACGCTCCACTCCTCCGTGCCTGCGTCGAAGCGGCCGCTGCGAGTTGATGGTGGGTCCAGCGGCCGACGGGATCGTCGCCGCCGGCGAGGAAGTACGCGTAGTGGGCGTGGAGGCACTTGACCCCCACCCGGGTGCCGCCGACACCCCCCGACGGACGCGGTCCCACGTGGCCGGCGGGGACCTCTGCGTCACGCTCCGCCGCGTACCGGTCGTGGACCGCCTCGAGCCCTGCGGGATCGACGGCCGCCTGGGCCTCCCGGACGCCCCCGGCGGCCTCGAGCCGGGAGACCGCGACACCGAGCTCGGCGTCGACCAACCAGTAGCGGGTCGGCATGGGCGTGCCGTCACGGGTGAACGGCGCATTGCGCACGACCGCGGGACCGCCGGCCGCGTTGCGCACCACGACGTCGAACTCGGCCTGCGGCTCACGCCCGAGCAGCGCGGTGAGCGCGACGACGTCGTCGGGAGCGGCCATGGGCGGCATTCTACGAGAGGTCCGCTACGGAGCCGGGGTGGTCGACGCGTCCGCGGGCACCGTCGACGAGGTCGGCGCCGGCAGCACGACGAACGCACGCTCGCCCGGCCTCACCAGGCCGTACTTCTCGCGCGGCGAGCTTCTCGATCTCGGAGTCGGTGCTGAGCTTCTTCGCTTCGCGTGCCAGCCGCGCGTTCTCGGACTGCAACAGCTCGAGCTGCGCGCGCGCCTTGCCCGTCGCTTCGCGCTGGTCGAGGAACGTGCGGGTCGGATACACGAACGCGAACAGCAGACCGACGAGCACGACGAGGAAGAGCGCGGCTCGCATCGAGGGCACCCGTCGCTCGCGCGGCTTCTTGGCCTTCCGCGCACGCGGCTTCGCCTTCGTCGCGGGCTTCGCCTTCGTCGCAGCCTTGGCCGGCGTCGCCTTCCGGCGGCGCCGCCGTTCAGGCACCGCCGCCTCCGAGCGGCAGCGCGGCGCGCCCGAGGTACGCGGCCACCGGACCGAGGTCCTCCTCGATGCGAAGGAGCTGGTTGTACTTGGCGACGCGGTCGCTCCGGGCCGGCGCACCGGTCTTGATCTGTCCGCAGTTCGTGGCCACCGCGAGATCGGCGATGGTGGAGTCCTCGGTCTCACCCGAGCGGTGCGACATCATCGCGGTGTAACCGTGGCGTCCCGCGACGAACATCGTGTCGAGCGTCTCGGACAGCGTGCCGATCTGGTTGACCTTCACCAGGATCGAGTTGGCAACGCCGAGCTCGACCCCGCGCTCGAGCCGCTCGACGTTCGTGACGAACAGGTCGTCGCCGACGAGCTGCACCCGGGAACCCAACCGTTCCGACAGTGCGACCCAACCGTCCCAGTCGTCTTCTCCCATGCCGTCCTCGACCGAGACGATGGGATAGCGGTCGCAGAGCTGCACCAGACGGTCGGCCCACTCGACGGGCGAGTAGTCGGCGCCCTCGCCCGCGAGCACGTAGCGGCCGTCGTGGAACATCTCGGTCGACGCGACGTCGAGCGCCAGCGCGATCTCCTCACCCGGCGTGTACCCGGCGGCCTCGATGGCCGCGAGCAACAGGGTGAGTGCTTCCTCGTTCGACGGCAGGTCGGGCGCGAAGCCACCTTCGTCACCGAGCGCGGTCGCGAGGCCGCGGTCCTTGAGGAGACCCTTGAGCGCGTGGTACGTCTCGACGCCCCACCTGAGCGCTTCGGCGAAGCTCGCGGCGCCGACGGGCGCGAGCATGAACTCCTGCACATCGACGTTGGAGTCGGCGTGCGCGCCGCCGTTGAGCACGTTCATGAAGGGAACGGGCAGCACGTGCGCGTTCGCGCCACCGACGTACCGGTAGAGCGGCAGCTCCACCTCGGTGGCGGCGGCCTTGGCGGCGGCGAGCGAGACCCCGAGAATCGCGTTGGCGCCGAGGCGCGACTTGCCGTCGGTGCCGTCGAGCGAGATCAACTCGTCGTCGAGGAGCCGCTGATCGCCGGCGTCGAGGCCGACGATCGCGTCGGCGATCTCCGTGTTCACGTGCTCGACGGCGCGCCGCACGCCCTTGCCGCCGTACCGGTCGCCGCCGTCGCGCAGCTCGTGGGCCTCGTGCGCGCCGGTGCTGGCCCCGCTCGGGACGATGGCCCGGCCCTGCGCGCCGGACAGCAACTCGACGTCGACCTCGACGGTAGGGTTTCCCCGAGAGTCGAGGACCTCACGGCCCAGGATCTCCACGATCGTGCTCATTCCGGCAAATCCCCCGGTTACTACTGTGGCTGATGTGACCAGTGAGCCTAGATCGTTCAACCCCTTCGAGCCGGGCTTCACCGACGATCCCTACCCCCAGTACGCCGAGCTCTGCGCCACCAACCCCGTGCAGCAGACCCCGCTCGGCCTGTGGGCGCTGTTCCGCTACGACGACGCCGTCCGGCTGCTGCGCGACCCGCGCCTGAGCGTCGAGGACAAGAGCGTCGTCGGGACGAACCCGAGAGCCGAGCTGCGCGAGCAGATCCTCGGGGGCCGCCGGGAACGCGGCACCCACCAGATCCTGAACCTCGACCCACCGGACCACACCCGCCTCCGCGGGCTGGTCCAGAAGGTGTTCACGCCCCGGGTCGTCGAGCAGCTCGCACCGCGCGTGCGGGCGCTCGTCGACGAGGCCCTCGACGCGGTCGTGGCGCGCGGCGACGGCATGGACGTGATCGCCGACCTCGCGTTCCCGCTGCCGTTCCGCGTGATCTCCGAGATGCTCGGGATGCCGGCGGCCGACCAGGACCAGCTGCGCGATTGGGCCCACACCCTCACCCTGGGGCTCGAACCGCTGCTCGCGGTGCAGCACATGGACGAGATCCTCGTGGCGTCGGATCACATCAACGAGCACGTGGTCGACGCGATCGAGTGGAAGCGTGCCCATCCGGCCGACGACCTCCTGTCCGCGCTCATCGCCGCGGAGAACGGCGGTGACCGCCTCTCCCCCGCGGAGCTGCTCGACCAGGTGATCCTGCTCTACATCGCCGGCCACGAGACGACCGTCAACCTCATCGGGAACGGCACCCTCGCCCTGCTCCGCAACCGGACCCAGCTCGAACGGTGGCGTGACGATCCGTCGCTCGACGCCAACGCGGTCGACGAGCTGTTGCGCTACGACTGCCCGGTGCAGTTCTCGCGTCGGGTCACGACCACCGAGCTCCACGTGGGCGACCACACGATCGGGGCCGGGGTGTTCGTGCTCACCTGCCTCGCGTCGGCGAACCGCGACCCCGCGAAGTGGGGCGACGACGCGCAGACGCTCGACCTCGGACGCGCCGGTGCCGCCCAGCACCTGGCCTTCGGCTCGGGGATCCACCACTGCCTCGGCGCCGCGCTCGCTCGCCTCGAGGGACGCGTGGCCATGGGCACCCTCATCCGGCGCTTCCCCCGACTGGAGCTGGCCACCGACCGGCCCGCCTGGAACGGCCGGCTGGTGCTCCGCGGTCTCGACGCCCTCCCGATCGCCGTTGGCGGCTGACCGGCCGGGAATAGTTGTGTGAGCAACTATGTTGTGAGGGCGGCCAGCCAGTCCGGACCGGGGAGGCCGCCATGCCGGCAGTAACCGTCAACAACCCGCTCTTGCTCCCACGCATCCCGCGGCCAGACCCCGCGACCGCCCGGGCGCGGCCGACGCTGCGCACGGTCGCCGCGCACCACGCCGTCGAGGGCGCCGGCTTCGAGGTGTGGCGCCCCTTCCCGGGCGGCCTCGGCCTCCACGAGACCGACCCCTTCCTCCTGCTCGACCAGCTCGGCCCGGTGGAGTACGGGCCCAACGAGGCCGTCGGCGCGCCCTGGCACCCGCACCGTGGCTTCGAGACCGTCACCTATCTGCTGGACGGCGAGATCGCGCACCACGACTCCAACGGTGGGGGCGGCGTCATCGGCGAGGGCGACACCCAGTGGATGACCGCCGGCGGCGGGATCCTGCACGACGAGGTTCCGAGCGAGCGCGCGCTCCGCGAGGGTGGGCCGTCGCACGGCGTCCAGCTCTGGGTGAACCTCCCGTCGTCGTTGAAGTTCACGCCGGCGCGCTACCAGGCCATCACCGGCGACCGCCTGGTGCTCCTCACGTCCGACGACGGTGGCGCACTCGTGCGTCTCATCGCCGGCGACCTCGCCGGCCATCCCGGCCCGGGCGACACCCACAGTCCGATCACCTACGCGCACGCGACCGTCACGCCGGGCGCGCAGCTCAGCGTGCCCTGGAACCCCGACTTCACCGCGATGGCCTACGTGCTGCTCGGTCAGGGCTACGCCGGCGCGGAGGGTCGCCCGGTCTCGGACCACGAGCTCGTGATGTTCGGCCCGGGCGACTCGCTCACCCTGCGCGCCGCCGACCGTCAGGAGGGACCGTCGGACACGTTCGAGGTCCTGCTCCTCGGCGGGATGCCCATCCGCGAGCCCATCGTCCACTACGGGCCGTTCGTGATGAACACCCGGGAGGAGATCGTCCAGGCCGTCGACGACTTCAACGCCGGCCGCATGGGCACGGTCCCGGCTGTCGACCTCGGCTGATCCCGCCGAGCATGTGTCGATCGGGTGTCGTCGGCGACACCGGATCGACACATGTTCGTCAGGGGGGGGTGGCTTCGAGCCAGAGAGCGGCGACGCCCGCGGGGTCGAGGGCGGCGAGATCGAGGTCGCGGGAGTGCGCGAGCCGCTCCATGGCCTCGAACCGGCGACGGTAGGTCGCGGCCCAGCCGCGCAGGGCGGACTCGGCGTCGACGCCGCCCGCACGCGCCACCACGACCGCGGCTGCGAGCACCTGGGCAAGATCGGCTTCGAGGTCGTCGCCCCCGGCGCGCAGACGGGCGATCGCCACGTCGATGCGATCGAGGGCCTCGCCCAGGTCGCCGGGGTCCAACCCGACCGACGCCGCCTTGCGGAACAGCTTGTGCGTGTAGAGGAGCGACGGCAGGCCCGGGGTGATGCCCTCCACGATCGACGTCGTGCCCTTCTCCAGCTTCTTGATCTGCTCCCAGTTGCGCATCACGTCGCTGGTCTCGTCGGCCACCACGTCGCCGAACACGTGCGGGTGACGACGCACGAGCTTGTCGTGGATGCCGCGCGCGACGTCAGCCATGCCGAAGGCGCCCGACTCCTGCGCGATGCAGCGCGTGGAACACGACCTGGTACAGCACGTCGCCGAGCTCGTCCTCCAGCGCGGCGTAGGCCGCCCGGTCGATCGGCCCGTCGACGGGGAGGGCCTCGACGGCCTCGACCACCTCGTAGGACTCCTCGAGCAGGTAGCGGGTGAGCGAGTGATGATCCTGCTCGGCGTCCCACGGACACCCGCCAGGATTCCGGAGCCGCTTGGCCAGCTGGAAGAGTCGGACCATCTCGCGCGCCGCGCTGGTCGAGCCGGCATCGACGAACACCGAGGTGAGGTGGTCGGGCTCGACCGCGCCGCGGTCCAGCTCCTCCAGGCCGACGACGAAGGTGCGCTCGGCGGGCAGCCCCAGGCGCTGGAGCACGGTGACCGTCGTCGACGGGTCGAGGTGCTCCAGGAGCGCCAGCTTCACGTCGGACAGCACGAACGCGCTGTCGCACTGCGCGATCAGGAGCGGCCCGGCGGGCTCGACCAGATCGATGGCGCGACCGTCGACGACGCGCGCGTCGCCCTCCATGGGATCGACGCCGAGGCGGACCCAGGCCAAATCGGCGAACGAGAGGCCGGCCACGACGGTGAGCGCGACCTCGCCGCGCGTCTCGGCCTCGCGCAACAGCATGACGGTGCGTTCGGCCACCACCGGGTTGCCCGGCACCGCGTACACCACCTCGCCGTGCTCGGTCGCCGACCCGACCAGCGAGCTCGCGATCTCCGCGTACGCGTGGTCGAGGTCCGGCGCGGCGTCGTAGACCGCGTCGAACGACTCGAACGCGACGCCCGCGGCCACGAGGTCGTCGACCGCCGGGTGGCGGCGGGTGCGGACGAACCGGACCGACGACGCGTCGATCGCGGCGCGCGCCACCGGGAGCACATGGTCGGCGCCGGCCGGCCCGAGGCCCACGACGACGACCCGGCCCGGCATCACCACGGCGCTACCCGCCCGACGGGGTGCTGGTGCTCGCGCAGCCGGTCGGCGGGCACACGCCCTGACGCGGGTTCCAGAAGCCGTACCGGGGGTCGACGTTGATGTCGCTCCGCTTCACGGCCGCGGCGATGAAGGAGCCCAGACTGCTGCTCGGGACGTTGAGCGCCGTGAGGTACGCGTTGTAGTCGCCGAGGGCGTCGCGCAGGCTCGTGGGCGCGCCCTTCACCTGCGGGTCGATCTGCTTGCGCGCCTTGGCCCGGGCGGCTTCGGTCACGACGACCTTGCGGCGAGTCGCCTCCTGGCGGAGCAGGTCGCCTTCGATCCGCTGGGTCAGCCAATTGGCCGCGAGGGCGGAGGTGATGGAGCCGTCGGTGTTGCTCACGGTGGCGCCCTGCTGCTCGGCGTTCTTCTTGATCGCGTCGTCGCCGGCGATCCAGGAGAGCTCGTGGTCGATCGTCGATTGCGAGACCTCGGTGCCGTTCACGCGGTAGGCGATCGGGCTGAACCCGACCCCCGAGACGACCCCGGTGGCGACCGCGCCTCCGGCCGCGAGCACGGCGACCACGACGACGAGGATCAGGGGAAGGCGGTGCTTCATGGCGTTGCGGAGGCTAGCGCGGGCTCCGCCGGGGCCGGGAGCAACTCCTGGAGCAGCTCGACGAGTGCCGTCGCGACGTCGGCCGCCTTCGCCGCCACCGGCACGACCAGCTCACCGTCGCCGCCCGGCGCGGCCTTGGCGACGGCCTTCGGCGCGAGCCGCCGCAGCCGCACCTTCTGGGACTCCTTCAGGGTGACCCCGACGATCCGGGCCGTTCCCCGCTGCACGGTGATGCTGCGGATGCCGAGGCGCACGCACTCCACCCGGAGCCGGGCGACGTCGAGCAGCGCGACGGCGGGCGACGGTGGCGGGCCGTAGCGGTCCTCCCACTCGTCCCGGAGGTCGTCGACGTCGGCCTCCGACGTGACGTTGGCCAGCCGTCGGTACGCCTCCATGCGCACGTCGTCGCGGGCGACGTACTCGCGCGGGAGGTTGGCGTCGACCGGCACGTCGATGGTGATGTCGACGGGCTCGGGCACCGGCTCGCCCTTGAGCTCACCCACGGCCTCGGTGACCATCTGGCAGTAGAGGTCGAAGCCGACCGCCGCGATGTGGCCCGACTGCGACGTGCCCAGCAGATTGCCGGCGCCGCGGATCTCGAGGTCGCGCATGGCGATCTTGAAGCCCGAGCCGAGGTCGGTGAACTCGCCGATGGTCTTGAGCCGCTCGTACGCCTCTTCGCTCAGCACCCGGTCCGCCGGGTGCAGCAGGTACGCGTACGCACGCTGGCCGCGCCGCCCCACCCGGCCGCGCAGCTGGTACATCTGCGCCAGCCCGAGCAGGTCGGAGCGATCCACCACCAGGGTGTTGACCGTCGGCATGTCGATGCCGCTCTCGACGATCGTGGTGCAGACGAGCACGTCGAACTCGCGCTCGGCGAAGTCGAGCACGACGCGCTCGAGCCGGCCTTCGTCCATCTGACCGTGCGCGACCGCGACCCGCGCTTCCGGGACGAGCGCCCGCACGTTCTCGGCGACGAGCTCGATGTCGCGCACCCGGTTGTGCACGTAGAACACCTGGCCCTCGCGCAGGAGCTCCCGACGGATCGCTTCGGCGACGGCGCGGTCGTCGTACTCACCGACGTAGGTGAGGATGGGCTGACGGTCCTCCGGCGGCGTGTTCACCAGCGAGAGGTCACGGATCCCGGTGAGCGACAGCTCGAGCGTGCGCGGGATCGGGGTCGCGGTCAACGTGAGCACGTCGACGTTCGTCGACATCTGCTTGATGAGCTCCTTGTGCTGCACGCCGAAGCGCTGCTCCTCGTCGACGACGAGGAGCCCGAGGTTCTTCGGGGTCACGTCGGTCGACAGCAGTCGGTGTGTGCCGATGAGGATGTCGACCGCGCCCGACTCGAAGTCACGTACGACGGCGCGCTGCTCCTTGGCGCTCAGGAAGCGCGACAGCACCTCGACCCGCACCGGGTAGTTCACGAAGCGGTCGCGGAAGGTCTGGCCGTGCTGGTTGGCGAGCAGCGTGGTGGGAACGAGGACGACCGCCTGGGTGCCCTCCTGCACCGCCTTGAACGCGGCCCGCACCGCGATCTCGGTCTTGCCGTACCCGACGTCGCCGCAGACCAGGCGGTCCATCGGGATCGCCCGTTCCATGTCGCCCTTGACCTCGTGGATGGCCTGGAGCTGGTCGGGTGTCTCCTCGAAGGGGAACGCCTCCTCGATCTCGTGCTGCCACGGCGTGTCGGGCCCGAAGGCGCGACCGGGCGTCGCCAGCCGTTGCCGGTACAGCACCACCAGCTCCTCGGCGATCTCTCGGACCGCGCTGCGCACCCGCGCCCGTTGCTTCTCGAAGTCGGCGCCGCCCATGCGGTTGAGGCTCGGTGTCTCGCCGCCGGTGTACTTGCGCACCAGCCCCACCTGGTCGGTGGGGACGTAGACCTTGCCGTCCTTGAACTCGAGCCACAGGTAGTCGCGTTCGATGCCGGCCATGGTGAGCGGCTTCATCTCGAGGTACCGGCCGACGCCGTGCTGGTAGTGCACGACGTAGTCCCCCGGCTCGAGCGCGTCGTAGTAGTCGTGACCGCGGCACGCCCCCGCGCCCGGCGGTGGACCCGTCGACGTCCGGTGAGGTCGGCCTCGGCGACGAGCGCGAGCTTCGCCCCTGGCAGCACGACGCCGCGCTCGAGCGGCGCGACGAGCAGGCGGACGGCGCCCGGCGCCGGCTCACCCGTGGCGGCATCGAGGCCTTCGCCGGCGAGGATGTCGTGGAGCCGCTGCGCGGAGCCAGTCCCTTCCGCGGCAAGGACGACGCGGTAGCCGTCGCCCGCCAGCGCGCGCAGGCGCCGGGCCAGCGCGTCGGCGTCGCCCACGACCGGGTCGAACGCGCTGGCCGCGAGCCTCGGCGTGTCAGGACTCTCGGGGGTGGCCAGCACCGACACCGCGCCGGCGCGTGTGCGCGAGCAGGCGGTCGAAGTCGAGCGAGAGGCGCGGCAGCTCGCGTTCGCCGCCCGCGCCCCACGTGACCGCGAGCGTGCCGGCCAGCGACGCCTCCTCGTCGAGCAGCTCCTGGGCACGGTCACGCATGCGCCGGGGCTCGACGAGCATCGCGAGCGCGGCATCGGGCAGCAGGTCGGTGAGCAGGTGCTCCCGGTCGGTGAGCCACGGCAACCAGGACTCCATGCCGTCGAAGATCTGACCGTCGGCGAGGCGCTCCCACTGCTCGCGCCCCCACGGCTGCCCGGTGAGGAGGGCGGCGGCGCGCTCGCGGACGTCGTCGGTCGGGAGCAGCTCCCGGGTCGGGAAGATGCACGCCTCGGCGACGTCGTGGGTCGAGCGTTGGTCGGCCACCGCGAAGGCCGAGAGCCGGTCCACCTCGTCACCCCAGAGGTCGATGCGCACGGGGTGGTCGTCGGTCGACGGGTACACGTCGACGATCGATCCCCGGACCGCGAGCTCGCCGCGCGCCTCCACCTGGTACTCCCGCCGGTACCCACCGGCGACCAGACGGGCCACCAGCTCGTCGCGGTCGACCCGGTCCCCCGGTCGCACGACCACCGGCTCGACGTCCTCGACGTGCGGCCCGAGCCGCTGCACCAGCGCCCGCACGGCCGCGACGACGACCGCCGGCGGCGAGCCCGTGCGCAGCCGCCACATCACGCGCAACCGCCGCCCCATCGTCTCCAGCGACGGCGACACCCGCTCGAACGGCAGGGTCTCCCACGCCGGGAAGTGCTCGACCTCGTCGGGCCCGAGGAACTGGCCCAGGTCGCGGACCAGGCGCTCCGCCTCGGCTCCCGTCGGCACCGCGACCAGGATCGGACGGCGGCTGGTCGTGCCGGCCAGCGTCGCCACGAACACGGCCCGGGCGGCGTCGGGGACCGCGACCGTGGAGTGTCGCGAGATCACGCGCGCGCAGCGCCGGCTCCTCGGCGAGGAGCCCGGCGAGCGAGGCGAGAGGAGGCGTGGGCTGGGTCATGGGCGCGCGAAAACCGCCGGATGCCGTCGGGCACCCGGGGGTGGCAATGCTACGCGCGGGTCCTGCGTCAGTTGAAGCGGTTCATGGCAACGTCGACCCCGTCGGTCGCGATGGACTCGACCGCGTCGGCGGCGTGCTCGATCGTCACGTCGATCTCGGTGCGCTCACGCTTCGAGAACTTCTTCAACACGTGGTCGACGCCCTGCTCCTTCGACGCCGGCTTGCCGACGCCGATGCGCACCCGCAGGAACTCGTCGGAATGCAGGTGCGCCTTGATCGAGCGCAGGCCGTTGTGCCCGGCGAGGCCCCCGCCGGCCTTCACCTTGAGCGCGGCGACGGCCAGGTCGAGCTCGTCGTGCACGACCACGATCTGCTCGGGTTCGACCCCGTAGCGGCGGGCCAACGCCGCGACCGCGAGGCCGGAGTCGTTCATGTACGTGAGCGGCACCGCCAGCGCGACCAGCCGCCCGTCGATCCGCACCTGGTCGGCGCGGGCGCGCTCCTTGCCCTTGCGCAAGTTCGCGCCGTGACGCTTCGCCAGCAGCTCGACGGTCTCCGCGCCCACGTTGTGGCGCGTGCGCGAGTACTCGTCGCCCGGATTGCCCAGACCGACGACCAGCAGATCGGCCGCGGTGCCCTGACGCGGCCCGAGGGTGCCCCGGCGCCGCAACACGAGCTACTCGTCGCCGGCGTCGTCCGAAGCTTCGGTCGCGGCTTCGCCCTCGGCGACTTCGCCCTCGGCGAGCTCGCCCTCTTCGCCCTCTTCGGCCTCGGTCGCCAACCGCGGCGCCGCCACCTGAGCGACGACGAAGTCGGACTCCGCCGGCGTGACCACCCCTTCGGGGAGCGGGATGTCCTCGACCCGCAGCTGGTCGCCGATTGCGAGCTCGGTCACGTCGATCTCGATCGACACCGGGATGTTGCCGGGCATGGCCTCGACCGTGAGGTTGAACAGCAGCTGCTCGAGGAGCCCGCCGTCGCGCACGCCGGTCGCCTCCCCCAGGAGGTGGACGGGGATCTCGGCGCTCACCGCGATGTCGCGGCTGATCCGGATGAAGTCGACGTGCACGAGCTCACCGCGCGTCGGGTGGCGGTGGATCTGGCGGGCGAGCGTGAGCACGCTCTCGCCGTCGACGTCGAGGTTGATCAGCGTGTTGGCGCCGCTCTCGCCGGCGAGGATGTGCTGGAGCTCGCGGGCCGGCACGGTGATGGACACGGTGTCGGCGTCGAGGCCGTAGACGACCGCGGGAACCTTGCCCTGGCGGCGGAGTCGACCCGACGGTCGCGAGCCGAGCTCGGTCCGCTTCTCGGTGGCAAGAGTGATGTCAGGCATGGCGCGCGCGGCCTTTCCGGCAGAACAGGGAGCCTCCCATTGTGGTCGGTGGAGGGTCCCTCCACCAAATCACCCGTCAGACGTTGTCGCCGCGGAAGATCTCGCTGACGCTCGTGTCCTGGAACACGGCGTCGAGGGCCTCGGCGATGATCGGGGCGATCGAGAGCACCTCGAGGCTGTCGAAGCGCTTCTCGTCGGGGATCGGGAGGGTGTTGGTGACCACGACCTGGCGCACCGGCGCGTTCTTCAGCCGGTCGACGGCCGGCCCCGACAGCACCCCGTGGGTGGCCAGCACCCACACCTCGGTGGCCCCGCGCTCGACGAGCAGGTTCGCCGCGGAGACCACCGTCCCGGCGGTGTCGATCATGTCGTCGATCAGCACGCAGACGTTGCCGGCCACGTTGCCCACCACCTCCGTGGCCTCGGCCACGTTGTGGGTGCCCTTGGGCCGGCGCTTGTCGATGAAGGCGAGGTCGGACTCCACGCCCGCGTCACCCAGGCAGTTGGAGAAGCGCTTGGCCAGCTTGGCGCCACCGGCATCGGGTGACACCACCACGACGTTCCCCTCGATCTGGCTGGCCAGGTGGTCGGCGAGCAGCGGCACCGCGGTGAGGTGGTCGACCGGGCAGTCGAAGAAGCCTTGGATCTGTCCGGTGTGCAGGTCGACGGTGACCACACGGTCGGCGCCGGCGACGGTGAGCAGATCGGCCAACAGGCGCGCCGAGATCGGCTCACGACCTTCGGCCTTGCGGTCCTGGCGGGCGTACCCGTAGAACGGGCACACCGCGGTCACCCGCCGCGCCGACGCGCGCTTGGCGGCGTCGATCATCAGCAATTGCTGCATGATGCGGTCGTTGATCGGCTCGCAGTGGCTCTGCACGACGAAGCAGTCGGAGCCGCGGATGCTCTCGCCGTAGCGCGCGTAGAGCTCGCCGCTCGCGAACGTGCTCAGCTTCACGTCGCCGAGCGGGATCCCGAGACACTTCGCGATCTCGCTCGAAAGCTCTCCGTTTCCCTGCCCCGCGAAGAGCATGAGCGTCTTCTTCGACACCGTTTCCATCACGAGCCCTCTCCGTCGCCCGCTGCATCCTCGCGCCTGGCGGCCCACCCTTCGTCGATCGACGCGGGAACCCCCTTGGCCAGCGCGCCGGGCGGGACGTCGCGGGTCACGACCGACCCGGCTCCCGTATAGGCCCCGTCGCCCACTTCGACGGGTGCCACGAGGACCGTGTTCGACCCGGTGCGGGCGTCCTTGCCGACCTTCGTGTGGTGCTTGCGCCGGCCGTCGTAGTTGGCGGTGATGGTGCCGGCACCGATGTTGGCGCCCGCGCCCACCTCGGCGTCGCCGACGTAGGCGAGGTGGGGCACCTTCGCCCCCTCGCCGATGTCCGAGTTCTTGACCTCGACGAACGTGCCGACGTGCGCACCGGCCGCGAGGCGGGTGCCGGGCCGCAACGACGCGTAGGGGCCTACGGTCGCGTCGTCGCCGATCTCGGTCTCGCGCGCGACGGTCTGGCGCACGACGGCGCGCTCCCCGACCACCGTGTCGACGAGCTGGGTGTCGGGACCGAGCACCGACCCGGCGCCGACGACGGTGCGCCCCTGGAGGATCGTGCCCGGCAGGAGCTGCACGTCCGGAGCGAGCACGACGGTGGTGTCGAGATAGGTGCGCGACGGGTCGGTCATCCCCACACCCGTGCGCATCCATCCGAGGTTGATGCGCGACCGCAACTCGGCTTCGGCCTCGGCGAGCTGCGCGCGGTCGTTGACCCCGAAGGCGTCCGTCGGATCGTCGGCCTCGACCGCGAGCACGACGTGCCCGGCGCGACGCAGCACCTCGACGACGTCGGTGAGGTAGTACTCGCCCTGCGCGTTCTCCGGGCTGAGCCGGCGGAGCGCGGGCGCGAGGAAGCCCCGCCGGAAGCAGTAGATCGACGGGTTGATCTCGTCGATCTCGAGCTCGTCGGGGTCGGCGTCGGCCTGCTCGACGATGCGGTCGACGCGACCCTGCGCGTCGCGCACGACGCGGCCGTATCCCGTCGGGTCCGGGACCCGGGCGGTGAGCAGCGACGCGGCGGCGTCGGCGTGGCGGTGCTCGGTGGCGAGCCGCGCCAGCGTCTCGGCCCGCAGGAGGGGAACGTCGCCGGCGACGATGATGAGGTCGTCCTCGAGGTCGAGGTCGTCGGCGAACGCGGTGAGCGCCACGCTCACGGCGTCACCAGTTCCGCGTTGGCGGTCCTGCTCGACGAACTCGACGGGCACCGCGCCGGTCACCTGCTCCTGGAGGGTCTTGGTGACGTGTTCGGCGCCGTGGCCCACGACCACGACGATCCGCTCGAGCGGCAGCGCCTCGAGGGCGTCGAGCACGTGGAGGAGCATCGGCCGCCCGCACAGCGGGTGCAACACCTTGGGCGTGGTCGAGCGCATGCGCGTGCCCTCGCCGGCAGCCAGCACCACTGCGCTCACGGGTCGGATCTGACTCGTCATGTCCATCCTCTTCGGGGGTGCTCGGGGGCGAGGTTTCGAACCTCGACTTGGGACTCCAAAGGACCCCGTGCTGCCGTTACACCACCCCCGACCGTCCCGGAAACCCTACTAGCGGTCCCCGCTGCACCCGACGGTTCCCGGACTCCGAATGGCAGCCGGTCGATGCGCGCGGCTAGCTTGCGATCCGCCATGGGCTCACTGATCAAGAAGCGCCGCAAGCGCATGAGGAAGAAGAAGCACAAGAAGCTTCTCAAGAAGACGCGCTGGCAGCGCCGGCAGCAGGGAAGATGACGCGGAGCCGTGCCCGGAGGGCGGGACGGCGCAGCGGAATCGACCAGTCAGCCGGGCGATGGGTTCCGCCATCCGACGGTCAGCTCGCGAGGCGCACGCCCCGCGACACGCTCGTGGTTCCCACCACCGGGACCCGCAGGCGCCGCCTCACCCGGTCGACCAGGCCCGGCAGCCGCCGCGCGTCGGCGATGGGCACGACGTAGGCCGAGCCGCTGCCCGCGAGCAACGCGGGCGCGCCCGTCGCGGCCTCCAACGCGGCCCGGAACTCCCGCATCCGCGGCTCGAGCGCTTCGGCCGCCGGTTCGAGGTCGTTCACGAGCTCCGGGACGAGATGCTGGACCCGGCGCGGCGCGGGGACCGCGCGTTCGGCCTGCGGGCCGCCGAGCTTGTCCCACGCGCGGTACACGTCCGGTGTGGACAGGCGGAACGGCGGGATCGCCACCACGAACGCCAGTCCTGTGGGCACGCTGACCGGTTCCAGGATCTCTCCGCGTCCGCGCGTCCATGCCGCCCCACCCCGCAGGCAGAACGGGACGTCGGAGCCGACCTCGGCCGCGAGCGCCGTGACACCGGCGTCGTCGACGTCGACCTCGAGGAGCTTGCGCACGGCGAGGAGCGCGGCGGCGGCGTCCGCCGAGCCGCCGCCGAGACCGCCGCCGGCCGGGATGTGCTTGCGCAGCACGAGGCGGACGCCGTGCCCCGACCGGCCCGCGCGCACGAGCAGCTTCTCGGCGGCGATGAAGGCGAGGTTGCGATGGTCGGACGGGATCTCGTCGCTGACCTCGTCGCGCACGACCTCGATTCGCACGCCACCGGGGGCGGGTACCGCGAACGCCTCGAGCACGTCCTGGGGCTGGCCGAGGGAGATCACCAACGACTCGACGTCGTGGTAGCCGTCGGCCCGGCGCCCGAAGACCCGCAACGACAGGTTGAGCTTGGGGTACGCGGTGGCGCGGACCCGGGCGAGCCTCATGCCGCCGCCGCGCTGCGCGCCAACGCAGCCCACTGCTCGAGCCCGAGGGCCTCGGCACGTGCGGTGGGCTCGATTCCGGCCGCGGTCAGCACCGCGGGGGTGCGCTCGCCGAGCACGGGCTGCAGCGAGCGGCGCAGCATCTTGCGACGCTGGGCGAATCCGGCCCGTACCAGCACGAACAGCTCGTCGGCCGAGGGCACCGCCACCGGGGGCTCACTGCGACGCTCCAGGCGCACCAGCGCCGACTCCACCGTGGGTCGGGGGACGAACACCGTGGGGGGCACGAGCCCGACCACCGCGGCCTCGGCGAAGTAGGCCACCTTCACCGACACCGCGCCGTACTGCGGGTCGCCGGGTCCGGCGGCGAGGCGCTCCCCCACCTCGCGCTGGACCATCACGAGGATCCGCTCGACGAGCGGGGCGTCCTCCAGGAGCCGCATCACCACCGGCACCGCCACGTTGTAGGGCAGGTTCGACACGCAGGCCCAGGGCCCCGGCCCGGCGCCGAGCAGGCGCCCGAGGTCGACCGTGCACGCATCGCCGACCTCGACCCGGACCCGCCCGCCGCGGCCGCGGTCGGCATCGGCATCGGCATCGGGATCGGGATCGGCATCGGCCAGCACCGCCCGCAACACCTCGGCGAGACGTTCGTCGAGCTCGAGGGCGGCGACGTCGTGACCGGCGGCCACCAGCGCCAGGGTGAGCGAGCCGAGGCCGGGGCCGATCTCCAGCACGCGCATGCCCGGCGCGAGCTCCGCGCGCGCGACGATCCGCCGCGCGGTGTTCGGGTCGACCAGGAAGTTCTGACCCAGGCTCTTCTTGGGTCGCAGACCGTGCTCGTCCAGCAGGGCGTGCACCGTCGCCGGTGTGAGCATCGCCATCGCCGCCGAAACTACCGGGTCGCGTTCAGTTCGCTCGGATACCCACCGACCCGCGCGTCAGGAGGTCCGGTTGGGCCAGTGCAGCACGTTGTTGGCGCAGCCCCAGGGGTCCCAGCCGTACTTGTCGTAGATGCGCTGTCCCACGATGATCTGCTGCTCGCGGGTGGCCAACCCGGCGTTCGGGGCGAACTCGGTGCCGCCGAACGCACGCCAGGTGCCCCGGTAGATCCCCAGGCCGCCGTCGTACCCGTCAGGACCGCTGTCCACGGTGTCCCACCGGCCACCCGACTCGCATTGCGCCAGCTCGTCCCAGTGCGGGTCGGCCTGCGTGCCGTAGCCGATGATCTTCGGAGTCGGCTCCACCGACGGCACCTTCGACAGCAGCGTCCGGTCGCCCTTGGTGCCGTTCACGACCTCCTGCCGGTACGTGACGACCATGGTGCCGTCCCTGCCCTCCTGGATGACCCGGGTCTGGCCGATCGGCAGCGTGGGGTCGCCCTGCTGCACCGTGTCGTACGGGATGACCTCGGTGTCCTGGGTGACGTCGGCGCCGACGCGCACCACGAGGACGGTCGCGCCGTCGGCGAGCACGGTGTCGCGCGGCGGCAACACGTAGTCGTCGCCCACCAGGTTCACCTTGTAGGACTGCAACAGCTCGTCGACGGTGCGCGACGGCGAATCGAAGGTGACGGTCTGGTTGTCGATCTTGAGCGAACCGCTGATCCGCGTGCGGAACACGACCGTGGATCCCGCGACCAGGCGTCCGGGCTGGTTGCGCACGGCGGCGAGCTTGCCCAGCTTCAGCTGCTTGGCGAGACCGTCGGCGGAGTGCTCGACCGTCCGCACGGTTCGTACCGCGCCGTCGACGTCGACGCTGACGGGGAAGGCGCGCAGCACGTCGATGTGCAGACCGTCGTGCAACCCGGCGGACGCGGGCGGGACGACGGTGTCACCCGGGGCGAGCCGGACGTGCTCGGCGGCCAGCAGCGCACCCACGGTCTTGAAGTCGGTGCGCATCTCCTGGCGGCTGCCGTCGACCACCAGCGACACCTCGGAGCCACCGGGGGCGGCGAGCCGGTTGACCGCCCAGCCGCCCGCGAGCACGGTGGCGACCACGAGAAGGGCGAGGAAGACCAGCCGGGCCGGGGGGAGCAGGCGGCTGCGGCGGCGACCCGCGACGACGGGCAGCGCGCCCTCCTCGAGCAGCTCGGTGACCGGCGGGAGCTCGTCGAGGCTCGGGAGGGGCAGCCAGGTGGCGGCGTCGTGGGGCTCGGCCCGGGCCGGCGACGGCGCCGCGGATGCCTCGGCGGCGGCGAGGGCGTCGGCCAGCAGGGCTTCGGCCTCGGCGACGACGGCCGCCTGGACCTCGGGATGGGGGTCGCGCAGATCGTGCACCGACGGGAGCACGTGCACGTCGTCGGGCAGGGGCAGCCACGTCGCGGCGTCGTGCGGCTCCGCCGCGCGGGCGACGGCGAGACCATCGCCTCGAGGGCGACGAGGTCGATGGTCTCGGCGGCGGCGTCGGCGAAGGACCGCGCGTTCTCCAGCAGCATCTCGATCGACGGCAGGCCGTGCGGATCGGGAACGGGCAACCACGCGGCGGCGTCGTGCGGCTCCGCGCGCGGGCGACGGACCGATGACGCGCTCGACATGCGCGGGGAGCGCGGTGCGGTTGCGACGAAGGTGGACCCGCACGACCGGGGCGCGGTCAGCGGGACGGTGCAGGTGCTCGGCGATCGGGTTCCGCCCCTTGCGTCGATGATGTCGTGGATGGGGGTTCGGCGTCGCTCGCGGGCAACCCACCTGGCCCCGGCGACGAAAGGATCACCGTAGTCAACCCCCACCCGACCAGGCAACGATCGTCCGGGGCGCAGGCCTATCCGTGCAGGTCAGCGGGGTGCCCGAACACGACCGCGGCGTTGCGTCGTGTCGCGGCCGCGACCTCCGCGAGGGGGCGACCGGTCGCCTCCGCCAGCGCGGCCCCGACGTCGACGACCCATGCGGGGCGGTTGGCCTTCCCGCGGTGGGGCACCGGCGCGAGGTAGGGCGCGTCGGTCTCCACCAGCAAGCGGTCGACCGGCACGGTCGCGGCGGCGGCGCGCACGTCGTCGGCGTTCTTGAAGCTGACGATGCCGCTGAACGACAGGTACACGCCGAGGTCGAGCGCGCGGCGCGCTTCGTCCGGTCCGCCGGTGAAGCAGTGGAACACGGTGCGCGGCGGGATCCCGACGTCGGCGAGCACGCGGAACGTGTCGTCCCACGCGTCACGCGAATGGATCACCAGGGCCTGGTCCAGCCGGTGCGCGAGCGAGATCTGCTCGCGGAACGCCTGCTCCTGCTCGCCGCGGTCCGAATGCTCGTAGAACAGGTCGAAGCCGCACTCCCCGATTCCCACCACCAGGTCGGCGTGCCCGGTCGCCAGCGCCTGCAGCGCGTCCCATTCCTCAGGGAGTCGCGACGCGTCGTGGGGGTGGAGTCCGACCGTGGCCCGGACCTCGGGATGACGCCCGGCGAGGTCGACCGCCCGCCGGGACGACTCGAGGTCGGTCCCGACGCACACCAGGGCGCCGACCCCAGCATCCCGGGCCTCGCGGATGGAGGTTTCGGGATCGTCATCGGTCCCCTCGTAACCGAGGTGGCAGTGGCTGTCGACCCAGACGGGTTCCGTCACCGGGCGTCGGTCTCGATCCGGGGGAAGAGCGGCGAGCCCTTCTCGAGCACCGACCCGGCGGGAAGGCCACCCCACGCTGCCGCCTCCGGGAGCCGTTGGTCCTCGGGGGCGCCGGCGAGCCCGAGCCGGCGCCACAGCTCCGCCGAGGCGCGCGGGGTGAGCGGGGACGCGAGGAGGGCGACGATCCGCAGCGCCTCGAGGCAGTCGCCGAGCACCTCCGCCACCGCAGTGGCGTCGCCCGCCTTGTTGAGGGCCCACGGTTGGCGTTCCTCGATGTACGCGTTGGTGGCGCGGATGAGCTCCCAGAGCGCGCCGAACCCGCCCGAGTAGTCGAGTTCCTCGAGGCGGGCGGTGAGCGCGCCGAACGCGGACGCGGCGGCCTCGACGAGCGGGCCGTCGGCGCGCGCGCCGGGAACGACGCCGTCGCAGTAATTGACCGCCATGTTGAGCACCCGGTTGGCCAGGTTGCCGAAGTTGTTGGCGAGGTCGGCGTTGTAGCGCGCCACCATCGCCTCGTAGCTGAAGTCGCCGTCAGGCCCGAAGCGCTGGTCGACGAGGAAGTGGTAGCGGAACCCGTCGACCCCGAAGTCGGCGATCAGGTCGGCCGGCGCGATCTGGTTGAGCCGGGTCTTGCTCATCTTCTCGCCGCCCACCAGCAGATACCCGTGCGCGAACACGGTCTGGGGCGGCGCCTCGCCGGCCGCCATCAGCATGGCCGGCCAGTACACCGCGTGCTGCCGGAGGATGTCCTTGCCGATGAGGTGGTAGTTCGCCGGCCAGTACCGGTCGAAGCGGGCGCGGTCGTCGGGGTAGCCGATCGCGGTGCAATAGTTGATGAGCGCGTCGAACCAGACGTAGGCGACGTGCGCGGGGTCCCACGGCAGCGGGATGCCCCACGAGATCGACGTGCGGCTGATCGAGAAGTCGAGGAGGCCCTGCTTGATGAGCCCGAGCACCTCGTTGCGCTTGCCCGCCGGCTGCACCGCCTCGGGGTGCTCGGTGTAGTGCGCGAGCAGCCGGTCCTCGTAGCGGGAGAGTCGGAAGAAGTAGTTCTCCTCGGTGACGTGCTCGACGACCGTGCCGTGGATCGGGCAGCGCAGACCGTCGTCGAGCTCGTCCTCCTTGTAGTAGAGCTCGCAGCCGACGCAGTAGAGACCCTCGTAGCTGTCGAGCTCGATGTCGCCGGAGTCGTAGACCCGTTGGAGCATCTCCTGGACGGCCCGGCGGTGGCGGGGCTCGGTGGTGCGGATGTAGTCGTCGTACGTGATGTCGAGGCCGTCCCACGCGGCGCGGAAGAGGTCGCTGTTGCGATCGGCCCATTCGAGGGGGGTCACCCCCTGCGCCTCGGCGGCACGCTGGATCTTGAGCCCGTGCTCGTCGGTGCCCGTGAGGAACACGACGTCGTCACCCCACAGCCGTCGCCACCGGGCCAGGACGTCGGCCGCGACCGTGGTGTACGCGTGCCCGATGTGGGGCGCGTCGTTCACGTAGTAGATCGGCGTGGTGACGTAGAACGGCTCAGGCATCACGGCCACCCTATTTCGCTTCTGGCGCCGCTCAGCCGCGTATATGACGCGTCAGCGGCGCCAAAACAGTGGAGGAGGGTCAGTGCGGCTTGAATCGCATCGCCGCGTCGTAGGCGCGCCGGCGGGAGACGCGCAGGTCCTTGGCCACGCGGGCGGCGGCGTCGCGGGTCGACAGCCCCTCGGCGAGCGCGGCACTGACGTGGGCGTCGATCTCGTCGTCGTTGGCCACGCGTGCGGGCGGGGCGGGGGCGAGCACCAGCACGTGCTCGCCGCGTGGCTCAGTGAGCTCCACGTGCCCCACCGCCTCGACGAGGGGCCCCCGCCACACCTCTTCGTGGAGCTTGGTCAGCTCGCGGGCGATGGCCACCTCCCGCACCGGACCGCACGCGGTGAGCAGCTGCGTCAACGTGGCGTGCACCCGTTTCGGTGACTCGTAGAGCACCACGGTCCGGGGCTCGCCGATCAGGGCGGAGATGCGCTCGCGCCGCTCGACCCCTCGCCGGGGAAGGAAGCCCTCGAACACGAACCGGTCGGTCGGGAACCCCGAGAGCACCAGCGCGGCGAGGACCGCGCTCGGGCCGGGCACGACATCGACGAGAAGGCCTGCGTCCAGGCACGCCCGCACCAGCCGTTCACCCGGGTCGGAGATGCCGGGCATGCCGGCGTCGGTCACGTAGGCGACCGTCCCACCGTCTCGCACCGTGTCGACGATCCACGCCGCGCCTTTCACGTTCGTTGTGCGCGTGCACCGAACGGAGCCGTCGTCCCGCGGGCACGCCCGCGTGGGTGAGGAGCGCCCGCGTCCGTCGGGTGTCCTCGGCCGCGATGAGCGTGGCGTCGCGCAGCACCTCCACCGCGCGGGGCGACAGGTCGCCGAGGTTCCCGATCGGCGTCGCGACCAGCACGAGCGCCCCGGCCTCGTCGCCGCTCACGCGCGCAGCTCCACCCGATCACCGCGGCGCAGCCGCCACCGCTCGAAGGCTCCTTCCTCGGCTTCGATCACGAATACCGACCGGCGCACGACGCGCGACAGCCTCCATGGCGCGAGCCGGCACGTGTGCAGCACGACCCCTTCGGCATCACAGAACGCGACGTCGAGGGTGAACCGCATGCCGACGGTGTGCACGTTCCGGCACGGGCGCAGCACGAACGCGCCCTCGTAGCCCTCGCGACGGAGGAGCCCGCGGCGGCGGGACCGCGCGCGATCGGCGATCTCCGCTGCGGCCAGCACCTCACCGTCGCGCACCAGCCAAGCCATCTCCAGCGCCTCGTCACACGTTGAAGCGGATCTCGAGCACGTCGCCGTCGACGACTTCGTAGTCCTTGCCCTCGACGCGCAGCTTGCCCTGCTCCTTGGCCTTCGTCCACGAGCCGATGTCGAGCAGATCGCGCCAGAAGATCACCTCGGCGCGGATGAAGCCACGTTGGAGGTCGGAGTGGATCACACCCGCGCACTCCGGGGCTTTGGCCCCGGCGCGGAACGTCCAGGCCCGAGACTCGGTGTCGCCGGTGGTGAGAAAGGTGCGGCGCCCGAGCAGGTGGTACGCGGCACGCGCGACGCGCGGCACGACCCCCTCGCCGAGTCCGAGCCCTTCGAGCAGCTCGGCGCGGGCCTCGGAGTCGAGTTGCGCGGCTTCCGCCTCGAGCTGGAGGCAGACGCCGAGCGCGTCGACCCCGCCGCTCAGCGGCTCCACCAGCTCGTCGACCTGCTCGAGCTGGTCCTCACCGATGTTGACGACCACCAGCACCGGCTTGGTCGTGAGCAGGAACGCGGGCGCGAGGTGCACGCGCTCCTCGTCGGTGAGGTCGGAGCGGTAGACGGGTGTGCCGTCCCCGAGCACCGCGACCGCCCGTTCCAGAGCTGCCACCTCGGCCGCGAGCGTCTTGTCCCCCTTGGCCGCGCGTTGCTGGCGGTAGAGGCGACCTTCGACCGACGCGAGGTCGGCCAGGACCAGCTCGAGCTCGAGCGTGTCGAGGTCGGACTGCGGGTCGGTGTCGCCCGGCACCGACGGATCCTCGAACGCCCGCAACACGTAGAGGATGGCGTCGCAGTCGCGCAGCGAGCCGAGGAAGCGGTTCCCGAGCCCCTCGCCGGTGCTCGCGCCCTTCACGAGCGCGGCGATGTCGACGATCTCGAACCCCGTGTACACCAGCTTCTTCGAGTTCGACATCTTGCCGAGGAGGTCCACCCGTTCGTCGGGGACCTGGGCGAGCGCGACCGCGGTCTCGGTGGTCGAGAACGGATGCGGGGCCACGACCGTCTCCGCGCCGGTCAGCGCGTTGAACAGACTCGACTTGCCGCTGTTGGGGAGGCCGACGAGGCCGAGACGTTCCACAGCACCCGCAGGCTACCGGTGCGTCAGGCGATCACCGGAAGTAGCCGACGACGTCGGCGATCATGTCGGTGCTGCCCGCGGAGTTGAAGAAGCTGACCTTCTGGTTCGCGCCGATCTGCACGATCACGAGATTGGGCACGGTCTGGCCGGGCACGAAGTTGAGGTTCGACACGGCTGGCGAGGCGCTCCCCGCCGGCCACACGATCGCGTGGCCCGGCGCGGTCGGATCGGTCACGGTCACGTTCATGACCACGGCGGTCGCGTCACCGGGGACGGTCGCGGCACCGCCCACCGTCAGGCTGCGGGTGACGGCGGGCCCCCAGGGAGTCGTGAAGCCGGGTCCACTGCGGGAATCGAGGATGCGGGTCGGCGAGACGGGCGTGAAGAGCGCGGTCGCCCCCGCGCCGTAGTAGCCGACGAGGTCGGCGATGAAGTCGGTGGAGCCTGCCGAGTTGTAGAGGCTCACCTTGCCGTTGGCGCCGATGGGCGCGGTCACCAGGTTGGGCACCGACTCGCCCGGGACGAAGTTCAGGTTCGAGGCGGGGTTCGGGCGCGCCGTTCCCGAGGGCCACACGGTGGCGAAGCCGGGGGCGGTCGGGTTCGTCGCGGTGACGTTGAGCACGACCGCGGTGGCGCCCGCCGGTACCCCCGTCAGCGTGAGGTCGCGGGTGACACCGGCACCCCACGGCGTCGTGTACCCGGGGCCCGAGCGCGAGTCGAGGATCCGCGTCGGCGCCAACGGTTGGTAGCGAGCGCCGCTCGCGCCGCCGCTACCGTCGCCGTAGTAGCCGACAACGTCGGCGATGAGGTCGGCGGAACCGGCGTTGACGTACAGGTTGACCTTGCCGTTCGCGCCCAGGGCGACGGTCACCAGGTTCGGCACCGTCTCGCCCGGCGCGAAGTTGAGGTTCGACGCGGTGGGTCTGCTCTGCAGGCCGGGCCACACGATGACGTGGCTGGCGACGGTCGGGTTCGTCACGGTGACGTTCATCACCACTGCGGACACGCCGGTGGACGGCACGCCGCTGCGGCCGCTCACCTGCAACGAGATCGTCGACCCGCCACCGACCGGCGCGAGCGGGGCGCCGTTCCCCGTGCGGGTGTCGAGGATGCGTGAGGGTGGGAGCGCGAAGAACGCCCCGTTCGAGGTCAGGGGCGTGGCGGTCTGCTCCGCCGACGACGTGGGGCCGATGCCGTTGGTCGCGGTGACCGTGTAGAAGTACGGCGTCCCGTTGGTGACTGTGGTGTCGTCGAACGTCGTGACCCCCGGCCCGACCGAGGTCAACGGAGACTCGTTGCCACTGGTCGTCCCACGGGCCACCGCGTAGCCCGTGATCGCGGACCCGTTGTCCGCCGGCACCGTCCACGAGAGCACCACGTGCCCGTTCCCGCCCGCGAGGCTCAGCACCGGCGCGCCGGGTGCTCCGGGGTCCCGGGGGGTCGCGGATTGCTCGGCGGATCGCGTCTCGACCGAGTCCGTTCGCCGCGGTGACCTGGTAGTAGTACGTCGTTCCGTTGACCACGCTCGTATCGTCGTACGACGTCACGCCCGGGCCGAGCGTGGTCAGCGGCGTGGCACTTTCGCCGCCCGGTGACGTGCCGCGGTAGACCCCGTAACCGGTGATCGCCGCGGCCCCGTCGGCAGGGAGCGACCAGCCGAGGTGTACCCCGCCGACGTCACCGGTCGCGGTCAGGGCCGGTGCTTCGGGAGACGACGAGGAGAGCAGCTCGTTGGGGGAGCCCGTGCCCGCGCTCGTGACGCGGCCGGTGGTGGCATTGCCCAGGATCGCATTGGCCACGTCGGTCGGAGTCGCCGAGGGATTCCGGCTCAGGTAGAGCGCAGCAACACCGGCGACGTGCGGCGTGGCCATCGACGTCCCGCTGATCGTGTTGGTGCCACCGGTGTCCCAGTCCGACGTGATGTACGCGCCGGGTGCGAACAGGTCGACGCACGATCCGTAGTTCGAGTACGACGAGCGAACGTCCGAGACCGGGCTTGCCGGCGGCGGCGCATAGTTCCCGGTGGACGCCACCGTGAGCGCGGCGGCGGCGCTGGCCGGGCTCGAGTTGCACGCATCGCCGCTGTCGTTCCCAGCGGCGACCGCGTAGGTGACGCCCGACCCGACCGAGTCGTCGACCGCCTGGTCGAGCGGGCTATACGAAGGTCCACCGAGGCTCATGTTGGCCACCGCTGGCTTCACCGCGTTGGCGGTGACCCAGTCAACGCCCGCGATCACCTGCGAGTAGCTCCCGCTGCCGGTGCAGCCGAGGACACGCACCGACACCAGCGAGACGGCCTTGGCGATCCCGTAGGTCGTGCCGCCGATGATCCCGGCGACATGGGTGGCGTGCCCGCTCTTGTCGGAGCCGGAAGGCACGCACGATCCCCCGACCTCGTCGACCCCGACGGTCGCGCGGCCGCCGAAGTCGCCGTGACCCACGAGGACGCCGGTGTCGATGACGTACGCGTGCACGCCCGCGCCGTCGCCTGTGTACGCGTACCGGCCGTCGAGCGGCAGGTCTCGTTGGTCGACCCGGTCGAGGCCCCACGACGGCGCGGGGTCCTGGGTGGTGGTGGTGTGCACGAGGCCGTCCTCGGTCACCGACGCCACCGCGGGGTCGCCCGCCAGCGCGGCCGCCTCGGCTGCCGTCATCCGGACGGCGAACCCGTGCAGCGCGTGCTGGTACACATCGAGCACCTGGCCCGCGTGACGGCGGGCGAGTCCGTCGGCGATCGCGGGGACCGCGGCACCGTTGTCGGCGTTGAGCGTGACGACGTACTGCCCGGCGATGGGCTCGGCGACCCGGCCGATCGGGTTGTCACCGTGGGGGGTGGGTTCGGCCGCGCCGGCCGTCGCCGCGGCGCCGATCGAGGCGCACGCAAGGCCTACCGCCATCGCGACCGTGACGGTGACGCGCCGGACGCCGCTCATCCACTCCCCTCGTGCTCTGTCCCGGGCCGCCCGCCCTGCCGCGGAAACGACTACCGACCGATGGTACCCGGCCACTCTGGGTGCCCGGGCCCGCGCCCGGACCGATCCGGATGGGTCGCCCACCGGGCCTTTCCACTACGCTCATCGACTTCTCCGGAGGGAACCATGAGCAAGAAGACGACCAAGCGGAAGCTGCGCTCCCGGCGCAACAAGGCCAACCACGGCAAGCGACCGAACGCCGGCCGTCGGTAGAACGTTCCCGACCGACCTGGAACCCGAAAGCCTCACAGCTCCTCGATCAGGACGGTCTGCACGGCCCGGCCGATCCGGCCCCGTTCGTCGTGCAGCACGCTCTCGGCCACGCCGAAGCCGGTTCGCTCCGGGAAGGTCGACGAGTCGAGCCCGACCCACGTCCCCACCGGCAGACGGTGGAGCGTGATGGTGAGGTCGGGGTTGATGCACGAGTAGCGCGTGCGGTCGAACGCGGCCGCGACGCCGTTCCCGAAGTCACCGGCCGCGGCCACCCGCTGGAACGGTGAGACCTCTTCGCCGGCGACGACCGGCACCGCCAGCCGCAGCCACATGCCGGCCGGTCCAGGGCTCGCCCACTCACCGTGGGCACGGCTGACCTCCACCGCGTTCCAGAAGCCGGTGCCGATGGTCCAGTCCCCGCCGAGGCGTCCGGGCGGTCCCGGGGGTGGCATCTCCCCTTCGACGCCGGTCACCGGCGCGGCGTCGAACTCGACCGGCTGTTCGCGCAGGCGCAGCAGGGTGGCGCGCACCACCTCCACGTCGTCGGCGAACAGCGAGCCCTGCACCAGCTGCACCTTCTTCCCCGGTCGGATCGTGCACCGTTCGATGCGCAGGGGCGTGAGCGGCACGGGCCGCAGCAGCTCGAGCGTGAACCGGGCTGGGAACGTCGCCGGGCCGGGATCGAACCGCTCCAGCTCGCCGGCGAGCAGCGCGGAAGGAGCACCCCCGTGCTGCGCGTGGGGCGACCAGGGCCCCCGCGCCAGCCCCGTCGGACGGGCGGTGTCGCCGTCCACCTCGAACACGTAGCCGGGCTCGCTCACGGCGGTGAGCGTACGCGGGAACCAGCACCGGGTCCCCACCGTCCAACGACGAACCCGATCCACGGAGGACCCGACCATGCCCCAGCGTCTGCTCATCGTGCCCGCGACCGTGCTGGCCGCGTCCCTCGCCGTCGTCGGACTGCTGTCCACGGCGCCCGCGGGCGCCGCGACCCGTGCACGCACGATCACCGTCACCGGGGTGGGAGAAGTACGGGGCAGGCCCGACGTCGCCGACCTCTCCATCGGGGTGTCCGGCCGCGGCGCGACCGCGGCTGGTGCGCTCGGCACGGTGAGCGGCCGCGCCGAGAAGGTGCTGGGCGTGCTGCGCGACGCGGGGATCGCCGACGATGACATCCAGACCAACGACCTCTCGATCCAACCGGTGTTCGACGGCCAGGACCGTGTCGCCGGCTACCAGGCCTCCAACACGGTGACCGCGAGGATCCGTGACCTCTCCAAGGCAGGGGCCACCGTCGACGCCGCCACCGCCACGGCCGGGGACACCATCCGTCTGCAGGGGATCACCTTCTCCATCGATGACGACAGCAAGCTGCTGGCCACGGCCCGGACCAAGGCGACCGAACGGGCACGGGCCCAGGCCGAGCAGCTGGCGAGCGGAGCAGGCGTGGAGGTCGGCGACGTGGTGTCGATCTCGGAGGCCACCAGCACCTCGCCGGTCACGTTCTCGACCGGTGACGCTGCGGCGAAGGCCGCCGAGACGCCAGTCCAGCCCGGGAGCCAGACCCTCTCCGTCTCCGCGACGGTGGCGTTCACCATCCGGTGATCCCGCTCAAGTCGCCACGCCCCCTGCCGATCCCAGGTGGACGCGGGCGGGAGGTGGGGAATCGGAATGGACGCCAAGGCCACGCAGGGGCCGCAGGAGACGGGTTCGGCCGACGAGGCCAGGTACCGGGCCGTCTTCGACGTGCTCGGCGAGGGGCTCATCGTCTGGGACCCCACGGGACGGATCCTCACCTGCAATCGGCGGGCCGCCGAGATCTTCGGAATGCCCCTCGAGCAGCTGGAGCACCTCAGCTTCGACGAGCTGATGCGCATGGCGGAGCACGCGCTCCGGCCCGTCGACACCAACGGCAACGCCCGACCGCCATCGACCTACCCGGCCATCGTCGCCGCGCGGCTGCGACAACCGGTGCTCGGGCAGGTGCTCGGGGTGCATCGGCCCGACGGGACACGTGTCTGGCTGGACATCGACGCCCTCGTCCTCGACGACCCGCGCGACGGCACGCTCATGGTCTCGTCGTTCCGTGACATCACGGCAACGAAGGCCGCCCAGGACCGACTCCGGTTCCAGGCCCAGCTGCTCGAGGCGGTCGGGCAGGCCGTGGTGGCAACCGACCGCCACGGCAAGGTCCTCTACTGGAACGCCGCGGCCGAGGAGCTGTTCGACTGGCCCACCGAAGCCGCCGTGGGTCAGTTCGGGAACGATCTCGTCGTCCCGCAGCCGACGCCCGACGACGCGGAGGCGATCTCGCAGCACCTGCGGGAGGGCCGCACGTGGTCGGGCTACTTCGACATGCAACGTCGTGACGGAATCGCGCTGACCCTGTACGTCACGAACACCCCCGTGCTCGACGAGCAGGGAGACCTCTCGGCCGTCATCTGCGTCGCGTCCGATGTCACCGCCTACAAGGCCTCGCAGGACCACATCCGCGCGCTGTCCACGATCGTCGAGGCGTCGAGCGACGCGATCATGCGCGAGTCGGTGGACGGGATCATCGAGTCGTGGAACGCGGGCGCCGAGGCCCTGTACGGCTACACGGCCGACGAGATGATCGGCCGCCCCGCCTCGGTGCTGTTTCCCGACGATCGCCGCGTCGAACTCGAGGGGAATTTCCGGCGCGTCCTCGACGGCACGCCCATTCCCCACTCCGTGACCGTCCGCCGGCGCAAGGACGGTTCGCTCGTGGACGTCGCGGTGACCTGGTCACCGGTGCGCGACGCCAAGGGGATCGTGGTCGGCGCCGCCGTGATCGCCCACGAGGTGACCGACCTCGTCGAGGCCCGCAACGCGGTCGCCCGCTCCGAGGAACGCTTCCGCTCACTGGTCCAGCACGCCGCCGACGTCGCTTTCGTGTTCGACGACGACGGGATGATCGTGTACGCCAGCCCGGCGGTCGAGCGGTTCGGGTACTCGCCGGAGGACCTCGTCGGCACGCCCAGCCGTCAACTGGTGCACCCCGACGACGTCGCGCAACACCGACAGGCGGTCTTCAACGCGATGCACGACACCGGCGCCGCGTCGATCGAGTGGAGGATCCGCACCGCCGACGGTCTGTACCGGTGGACCGAGGAGGTCATCACCGACATGCGCGACGTGCCGGCCGTCGCCGGATATGTCGCCAACATCCGGGACATCACCGACCGGCGGCAGGCGGAAGCGGAGCGGATCGAGGCCGAGGAGCTCTTCCGTCAGGGGTTCGAGCGCTCGGCGTTCGGCCTGGCGGTTCTCGATCTCCGATTCTCGTGCGCGTCGGCGAACACCGCGTTGTCCGAGCTCCTCGGCTACCGGGTCGGTGACCTGCTCGGTCGTCGCCCGCTCGAGTTCCTCCACCCTGCCGAAGCCGCCGCCGCTCAAGAGGGCGCGGAGCGGCTGCTCCGACCCGACGGCCCGACGTTCTACAAGCGCGAGCACCGCATGGTCCGGGCCGACGGAAGCATCGTCTCGGTGCTGGTCGACATGACCGTCGTACGGAACGCGAGCGACGAGCCGAGCTACTACTTCGTGCAGGTCCACGACATCACCGATCGCAAGCGGGCCGAGGAAGCGCTCGAACACCAGGCGCTCCACGACGACCTCACCCGTCTGCCGAACCGTCTGCTCCTCGTCGACCGGCTCACACACTCGTTGGCGAGGGTGGAGCGACCGGGGAACAACCTCGCCGTGCTCTTCCTCGACCTCGACCGCTTCAAGCTCGTGAACGACGGCCTCGGCCACGTCGTGGGCGATCAGCTCCTCGTGGAGGTCGCCCAGCGCCTCCAGCGCACGGTCCGTGGGTCCGACACCGTCGCACGCTTCGGCGGTGACGAGTTCGTCATCCTGCGCGAAGACGTGCAGGACGTCGGCGAGGCCGTCCAGTTCGCCGAGCGCGTCGCCGCGATCCTGCACGAGCCCATCGCGCTCTCGGGTCGGGAGCTCTACGCGACCGCGAGCATCGGCATCGCCATCGGCGGCGAGGGCGCGTCGGCCGAACAGCTCCTGCGGGACGCCGACGCGGCGATGTACCGGGCCAAGGACCTCGGCCGTGCTCGCATCGAGCTGTTCAGCCACGAGCTGCAGCAGCGGGTGACGGCGCGCCTCGATGTCGAGACCGCGCTCCGCCAGGCCATCGAGCACGACGAGCTCCACCTCCTCTACCAGCCGATCGTCCGCCTCGCCGACGGGAGGGTCGTGGGCGCCGAAGCGCTGCTGCGTTGGAACCGTGACGGACACGGCATCGTTCTCCCCGATGCGTTCATCCCCGTCGCCGAGGAGACCGGGCTCATCGTCCCGATCGGCACGTGGGCGCTCGAACACGCGCTCACCGAGCTCCGTGCGCTCACCCGGAACCGCGACGCCGGCGACTGGCCGCTCCTCGCAGTGAACCTCTCCGCGCTCCAGCTCCGGCTCCCGGCGAGCATCGCGATGGTGCGCGACGCGATCGACGCTTCAGGCGTCGATCCCTCCATGCTCTCGCTCGAGATCACGGAGAGCGCGCTCATGGACGACGTCGACACATCGGCGCGCGCGATGCACGCGCTGCGTGACCTCGGCGTGCGCCTCGCCGTCGACGACTTCGGCACCGGCTATTCGTCGCTCGCGTACCTGAAGCAGCTGCCGGTCGACTCACTGAAGATCGACCGCTCGTTCATCAGCGGCCTGCCGTCGGACCCGCACGACCGCTCGATCACCGAGGCCATCATCACCCTGGGCAGCAGCCTCGGCCTGACCATCGTGGCCGAAGGCGTCGAGACGGTCGAGCAGTGGATCGCGCTCGACGAGCTCGGGTGCACGGTCGGGCAGGGGTTCCTCTGGAGCCCGCCCATCCCCGCCTCCGCCCTGGCGCCGCTCGTCACGGGCCTACGACGGATGGCGAGCGTCTCCCGTACGGCCCCGGAACGGGCAGCCGGCGCAAACTAGCGTTGGGTCATGGACCTGACGCCGTTGATCCAGCCGGCCGACACGAAGATCCTGCTCGTCGTCCTCGACGGCCTCGGCGGCTACGCGGACGCCGACCACGGCACGGAGCTCGAGGAGGCGCAGATCCCGCACCTCGACGCTCTCGCGCGAGGGCACCGTCGGCCTTGCCGAACCCGTCGGCCCCGGCATCACCCCCGGGTCGGGCCCCGGTCATCTCGGGCTGTTCGGGTACGACCCCGAGCAGTTCGAGCTCGGTCGTGGCGCGCTCTCGGCCGCCGGGCTCGACTTCGAGCTGCGAGCCGGCGACGTCGCGGCACGCGGCAACCTCGCCTCGCTCGACGCGCACGGCCTGATCACCGACCGCCGCGCCGGCCGCATCCCCGACCCCGAAGCGAAAGCGGTGGTCGAGCGGCTCCAGGCCGCGGTGTCCATACCCGGCGTCGAGGTCTCCTTCCGGCACGAGCGCGAGCACCGCGTGCTGGTCGTGTTGCGCGGCGCGGGGCTCGACCCGCGGCTCGCCGACACCGATCCGCAACACACCGGCGTCGCGCCGCTCGCCGCCGAGCCCCTCGATCCCGAGGCGAAACGCACCGCCGACCTCGTCACCGAGGTCGACGCCCAGATCCGTCGCCTGCTCGCCGACGACCCGAAGGCCAACGTCGTGCTGCTCCGCGGGTTCGACACCCACCGAGAGCTTCCCGGGTTCGACCAACGCTTCGGCCTGCGCGCCGCCGCGGTCGCCATCTACCCGATGTACCGGGGCATCGCCCGGCTCCTCGGCATGGACGTGCTCGGCCGGCCCACCGACCTCACCGAGCAGGTCGCGATCCTGCGCGAGTCGTGGACCGACTACGACTACTTCTTCCTGCACCACAAGTACACCGACTCGGCCGGCGAAGACGGCGACCGGGCCCGCAAGATCGCGGCCATCGAGGCGCTCGACGCGATCGTGCCCGATTTGCGCGCCCTCTCCCCCGACGTGATCGCGGTGAGCGGCGACCATTCGACCCCGTCGCAGATGGCGGCGCACTCCTGGCACCCGGTTCCCGCGTTGCTCTGGAGCGAGCGCTGCGGGCGTGACGACGTCGAACGGTTCGGCGAGCGCTGGTGCCGTCAGGGCGCGCTCGGCATCCGGCCCACCAAGGATCTCATGGCGTTCATGCTCGCGAACGCCGGCCGCCTCGCCAAGTACGGAGCCTGACTGCTCGGTCGCCGCCGCGCTCAGGCGGGTTTGATGTTCTGGTTGTGGCGGAACAGGTTGTCGGGATCCCACGTGCGCTTGAGGGCCTGCAGCCGCGCGTACTTCTCGTCGCCGAACGACGCCTCGACCCGGTGGAGTCCCTCGTCACCGATGTAGTTGAGGTAGACCTGCCCGGTCGTCCACGGCTTCATGGCCGCCGCAATCGAGCGCGTGTACGCGATGTTGGCGTCGTCGTCGGCAAGAGTCCTCCCACATCGAGAGGTAGTGCACGTTGAACGGTGCATGGCGCTGCCCGAATGCGGTGGCATCGTCGGGGACGCGCGCGATCGCACCGCCGCCCGCGGCCAGCAGCATCTGGCTCAACGGTGACACCGGGTTCGTCGCGTGCTCCACCAGCGTGTCGGCGGCCTCGTCGGGAAGCTCGGCCAGGAAGTCGGCGCTCCAGTAGTTCCGCTTCCCGTGCGGGTTGGCGTCGGTGATCAGGTTCTGCACCGCGGTGTACGGCATCGGGCCGAGCAGGTCGAGCGGCGGCGGCCCGAATTCCCGCAGCGGCCGGAGCACCGCCTCGCCGTCGTCGACGGCACCCGCGTAACACACGACGGCGCCGAGCACCGGGTGGCCACGGACCGGTTCGGGCACGAAGTCGGCGGGCGGCGCGGTGATGAAGGCCAGCGCGCTGCCGACCTCGTCGGGCGCCGAGAGCATGAAGTCGCGCCAGAAACGCACGACGTCGCCGGCCATGGGCGCGGGCCAGACCAGCAGCCCGCCGAGCACCGTCGGTCCGACGGGGTGGAGTTGCAGGTGGAACGCGGTGACGACGCCGAAGTTCCCTCCGCCGCCACGCAGACCCCAGAAGAGCTCGGCGTTCTCGGTCGGCGACGCGGTCACGATGCGTCCGTCGGCGGTCACGACCTCGGCCGCCAGCAGGTTGTCGCACGTGAACCCCAACGCGCGCTCGAGCCAGCCGCTCCCGCTCCCGAGGGCGAGCCCCGCGATGCCGGTGCTCGGCACCCGCCCGCCGGTGACCGCGAGACCATGCTCCTGGGTCGCGGCGTCGAACTCACCCCAGGTGAGCCCGGCCTCGGCGCGCACGGTGCGCGACCCCGGATCGACGGCGATGCCCTTCATGCCACGCAGGTCGACGCACACGCCGTCGTCGCACACCGCGGCGCCGGTGACGCCGTGCCCACCGCCATAGACCGACAACGGCAGGCCCTGGTCGCGCCGCGAAGTTCACCGCCGCGACCACGTCGTCCGCACCCCCGCAGACCGCGATCACAGCCGGGCGGCGATCGATCATCGCGTTGAAGACGGTCCGGGCCTCGTCGTAGCGCCCGCTCCCCGGATGCAACACCTCTCCGCCGAACCCGGGAATGTCCAGCGCCAGGTCGTTCGTCGCCATCGACGGTCTCCTCCGTGGTGCCCGCGTGTTCGCACTCTTGTAGTCGAAGTCGGAGCGCGAAGCCATCCCGGGCCCCGGGGGGCTATTCGAAGGTGTTGCGAGTGGCGTTCCGCGTGGTCGAGCGCTTCCGCCTGTGCGGTGACCCCGGCCCAGCCGCCGGGGAACATGCCGGCGAAGACCCCGACGACCGCGGCCATTCCGAGCGCGGGCGCCATCGGCCAATCGCCGTCCGCGATCGCCAGCGCGCCGGCGACGATCCCGACCCAGAGGACCGCGCACACCGGGATGCCGATGGCGATACCGATCACCAGGCGCCGCCACCACGACCGCTCGGCGGCGGCCACCTCCACGGTCACTCCCGGCGCAGCCATGCCCGCCTCGGGCACGGCACTCGTGGGTCGCACCATCATCGCCGTCATGGCAGCCCTCCTGGCCGCGACTGGATCACGTCCGTCCGCCGATCGAACCGCAAGCCGCCGCGCACGAGCAGGGCCGAAGGTCCCGGTGCGTGATCCATCCGGGGCTCGGCTCCGTACTCTTGACGAAGTGCCCGATGACGCCGCCCCGCGCGGCACCCCCGAAGCCACCGGCGTGCCCGTCGGCCGCCGGGTGTTCCTCGGCCTGGCCGGCCTGGGGGCAGCCGGCGTGCTCCTCGGGGCGCGCGTCCAGGACTGGCTGGAACGCGAGCTGGGGCCCCTGATCGCCAAGGACGGCACCGGACTGGCGTCGCTGCTCCCGATCGGACGCTTCCGCATCTACACGGTGACCGGGTCCCTCCCGTCCCGGAGTCGCGCCGACTACACGCTCCGGGTCAGCGGGCTCGTCGACCAACCCCTCGCCGTGACCTACGACGAGCTGGTCGCCATGCCCGCCACCACGCTCCACCGCGACTTCCAGTGCGTCACCGGTTGGCGCGTGCCCGACGTCGAATGGAAAGGGGTGCGCCTCGCCGACCTGCTCGACCACGCCGGCGTGCAGCCGAACGCCAAGGCGCTGCGCTTCCACTCCTTCGACGGTTCCTACACCGAGAGCCTCAACCTCGAACAGGCGCGCCGGAAGGACGTCATCGTCGCTTACCAGCTCGAGGGCTCACCACTGTCGGACGAGCACGGCGGTCCGGTGCGGCTCTACGTGGCGCCGATGTACGGCTACAAGTCGCTGAAGTGGCTCGACCGCATCGAGATCACGGCCGACGTGCAGGAGGGGTACTGGGAGATCCGCGGCTACGACGTCGACGCGTGGGTCGGTCGATCGAACGGGCGGGACGACAGTGCCACCTGAGCCGCGGGTGACCATCGCCGACCAACGCGCCGCGAGGTCCGCGGCGCGGCGGAACCAACCGAAGCCCGAGCCGCCGATCCTGCGCTTCGACCGGGTCGAACGGACCGTGCACTGGGTCAACGCCACCTTGTTCGCCATCCTCATGCTCACCGGCGCCGCGCTCTACGCCGGGCCGATCTCCGTGCTCGTCGGGAACCGCGAGATCGTGCGGAACCTGCACGTCTACTCCGGACTCGCGCTCCCGCTACCCCTGCTCGTCGGGATCGCCGGGCGTCGCGGGGCGCGGCTGCGCGTCGACCTCGGTCGACTCAACCGATGGTCGCGCGACGACGCCCGCTGGTTCCGCCGCCGCGAGCGCGCCGGCGTCGCGCTCGGCAAGTTCAATCCGGGCCAGAAGCTCAATGCCGCGTTCATCGCCGGCGCCGCGCCCGTGATGCTCGCCACGGGATCCATCATGAAGTGGTTCGAGCCGTTCCCCCTCGACTGGCGCACTGGCGCCACCTTCGTGCACGACTGGTTCGCACTGGGTATCTGGGCCGCGGTGCTCGGACACATCTGGTTCGCCTTGCGCGACGGCGACGCCCTCGACAGCATGATCGGCGGCACGGTGCCCGCATCGTGGGCGCGCACGAAGGCCCCCCTCTGGTACCACGAACTCCGACCATGACCGACACCGGTACGCCCCCCTCCGACACCGCCCTCGAGGCCGCTCGCGCCGACCTCGACGCTGCGCAACGCGACCTCGAAGCGCTCGTGCGCATCCCGAGCATCAGCGCCAGCGCGAGCCACCGCGCCGACGTCGACACCTGCGCGAGCGCGGTCGCCCACTTGATGCAGGATGCCGGTCTGGAAGCCGTTCGCGAGCTCCGGGTCGACGACGGTCACCCCTACGTGGTCGGCGAGTGGACGCAGCGGCCGGACGCGCCGACGGTGCTCCTCTACGCTCACCACGACGTGCAGCCCACGGGCTACGTCGACCGCTGGTCGTCGGACCCGTTCGAACCACGCGAATCCGAGGGCCGGCTCTTCGGGCGCGGGACCGCCGACGACAAGGCGGGCGCGGTCGCGCACATCGCCGCGGTGCGGGCGTGGCTGCGGACCGCGGGCAGCCTGCCGTGCAACGTGAAGGTGCTCGTCGAAGGCGAGGAGGAGATCGGCTCACCCGGTCTCGCCCGCTTCCTCGCCGATTACGCCAGCGAGCTGCGCTCCGATGTGCTGGTCCTGGCCGACGCCGGCAACTGGTCGGTCGGCGTCCCCGGCCTCACCTACTCGTTGCGCGGATACGCCGCCGTCGACGTGCGCGTCCGTGCGCTCGACGGCCCGGTGCACAGCGGCATGGCCGGTGGGGCCGTACCCGATCCGGTCCTCGCGCTCGCCGGGATGCTGGCGTCGCTCGTCGACGAGTACGGCGACGCCGCGTTCGACGACTGCTGGTCGGACTACACCCCGCCCGACGCCGCCGAACGCGCCCGCATCGACGCGCTGCCCCGAAACCTCGCCGGCCTCCGACGCGCGTGGGGCGTTCGCGACGGCGTGGAGCTGGCGGGCGATCCCGCGGTGTCGGTGTTCGAGCGTCTCTGGCTGCGACCGGCCCTCACGGTCATCGGCATCGACGGCCATCCCATCGAGGGATCGTCGAACCAGATCGTCGCCGAAGCGGCGGCGCGCATCAGCGTGCGGGTCGGGCGCGGGCAGGACCCGGCGCGCCTCAACGACGCGTTGCGCCGTCACCTCGAACGACGGGTGCCCTTCGGCCTCGAGGTGGGCGTCACCGAGCTCGAAGCACTCCCCGCCTGGCACTGCGAACCCACCGGATGGGCGTTCGACGCCACCACGCGAGCGCTCCGCGCCGGGTTCGGGGTGGATCCGGTCCTCATGGGCGTCGGGGGCAGCATCCCGTTCGTCGGGCCGTTCGCCGACGCGTACGGCGGCATCCCCGCGCTCCTGCTCGGACCGGCCGACCCCGGGAGCCGCATCCACGGCGAGGACGAAAGCCTCCATCTGGGCGACTGGCACAAGCTGATCGCGAGCGAGGTCCTGCTCCTCGCGGAATTGGGGGCCCCGCGGTAATCCCCGCTTGTAGTGTCGGCACGATGGCCGCCGACCCCACCAGCGTCAACCTTCCCCCCGAGCTCGTGCCCGGCGACGGCCGCTTCGGTTCCGGGCCGTCGAAGGTGCGACCCGAGGCGGTCCGGGCACTGTCCGACGCCGCCAGCACCTACCTCGGCACCAGCCACCGCCGGCCCACGGTGCGCGCGGTGGTCGGCAGCATCCGCGCCGGGCTCGCCGAGCTGTTCTCCCTGCCGGACGGCTACGAGGTCCTGCTCGGCAACGGCGGCAGCACCGCGTTCTGGGACGCCGCCGCGTTCGGCCTGGTCGACCGCCGGGCCGAGCACCTGGTCTTCGGCGAGTTCTCCTCGAAGTTCGCCGCCGTCACCGCGGCGGCGCCGTTCCTCGACGACCCGGTCGTGCTGAAGTCCGAACCGGGCACCCACCCGGAGCTCGTCGCCGACGCCACCGTCGACGCCTACGCGTACCCGCACAACGAGACGTCGACCGGCGTGATGACCGAGGTCCACCGCCCCGGCGACGACGGCCTCGTCCTCGTCGACGGCACCTCCGGCGCCGGCGGTCTCCCCGTCGAACCGACCCACTTCGACGTCTACTACTTCGCACCGCAGAAGTGCTTCGCGGGCGACGGTGGCCTCTGGCTCGCGTTGTGCTCCCCCGCCGCGTTGGAGCGCATCGAGCGCGTCGGCGCCTCCGACCGCTGGGTGCCGCCGTCTCTCAGCCTCCCTATCGCGTTGGAGAACTCGCGCCTCGACCAGACCTACAACACGCCGGCGCTGGCGTCGCTCTTCCTCCTCGACAACAGCGTGCGCTGGATGCTCGACCAGGGCGGTCTCGACTTCACCGTCGGCCGGTGCGACCGCGCCTCGGAGATCCTGTACGGCTGGGCCGAGGCGAGCACGTTCGCGCAGCCGTTCGTCGCCAAGCCGTCGGAGCGCAGTCGCGTGACCGGCACGATCGACTTCACCGACGAGATCGACGCGTCCGCGATCGCCAAGGCCCTGCGCGCCAACGGCATCGTCGACACCGAGCCGTACCGCAAGCTCGGGCGCAACCAGTTGCGCATCGCGATGTTCCCGGCGATCGACCCCGAAGACGTCGCCACCCTCACCCACGCCATCGACTACCTCGCCGAAGCCCTCCGCTGACGTGCGGCTGGCGACGATCCGCACCCCGGCGTGCACGCACGCGGTGCGGGTCGACGGCGACACGCTCGTCGAGCTCGACGCGCGCGACGTCGGCGAGCTGCTCGCACGGGGTCAGGCAGCCGAGACCGGTGCCCGCCACGACCTCGCCACCGCGGACTTCGCGCCCGTCGTCACCCACCCGGGCAAGATCATCTGCCAGGGCCTCAACTACCGCAGCCACATCCTCGAGATGGGGCACGAGCTGCCGACCCATCCCACCCTGTTCGCCAAGTTCCGCGAGGCACTCATCGGCGCGCGCGACGACATCGTGCTGCCCGTCTCCTCACGCGAGGTCGACTGGGAGGCCGAGCTCGCGCTCGTGCTCGGCGCCCGGGTGAGACGCGCCTCCCGTGAACAAGCCGCGGGCGCGATCGCCGGCTTCACCGTCGCCAACGACGTGTCGATGCGCGACTGGCAGCAGCGTTCGCTGGAATGGCTCCAGGGCAAGACCTGGGAGCACGCGACGCCCGTCGGCCCCTGGTTGGTGACCACCGACGACGTGGGCGGCGCCGATCCCGACCTGGCGATCCGCTGCGAAGTCGATGGCGTGGTGCGCCAGGACGCCCGCACCGCCGATCTGGTCTTCTCTCCCGCCGAGCTCGTCGCCTACGCCAGCGAGATCGTGACCCTGGAGCCGGGGGACCTGCTCCTCACCGGCACCCCCGCCGGCGTCGGCCACGGCATGCGACCACCGGTCTACCTCCGTCCCGGCCAGGTCGTGACCACCGCGATCGAGGGCATCGGCGAGCTGGTCAATCCCTGCCGCGCCGAGGCGTGAACCGAGGGCCGGCGCGGTGTCCATCGTCACGTCAAGGTTGCGCGAACCGGGTCGATACAACCGTCGTGGAGGAGTTCGGGGAACAGGCACGCCCGGAGGACACCGGCGCTCGTTTGCGGGCGGTCCGGGAGCTCGCCGGGCTCTCGAGCCGTGACATCGCTCGCGCCGCCGGCATCAGCAAGCGCGAGCTGGCGGCGGTGGAGCGGGGCCGGCGCCGGCTGACCCAGGACGAGCTGCGATCGCTCGCCGGCGCGCTCGGCGTGGATCCGGAGGTCCTCGTCTCGGCCGGGCTCGGCGAGCTCGACCACACCACGACGGAAGGTGAGCGCATCGACGCGGTCATCGGCCACGATCCCGACCAGTGGCATGCGATGCCGCAGTCGCCGGCCGACCTGCCGCCGGCTCTCCCGGTCGACCTGCCCGACCCCGAACGTCGCCACAATCTCGCCACCCGCCAGCGGGTCGACGACTCGTGGAACGACCTCCGCGGCCAGATGGAAGGTGTCATCCGTCAATGCGTGCTCGTGAGCACCATGGGATCGGGTGACGACGTGCGCGCGATGCTCGACGCGCTGGAGGTCGAGGTCCGGCGGCTGAAGGCGAGCCACTCCTTCATCCGCGGCATCGCCCGCCACGAGCAGATCCGGGCGCAGGCGCGCGGCGGTTCGGCGAGGTCGACCGCCGCGGTGGACTCCCCGCGCGCGGTAGCTCAGCGACCGGTCGCCCCGTCGTCGAGCGCGGCGCGCAAGGTCCGGAGCAACCGCTCGTTCTCCGGCGGAGAGCCGATGGTCACCCGCACACCCACGTCAGGGAACGGCCGCAACACGACGCCAGCCCGTTCGCAGTAGGCCCCGAGCACCGAGGCGTACTCGGCGAGTGGCAGCCACAAGAAGTTGGCGTCCGAATCCACCACGTCGATCCCGAGGTCAGCGATGGCGTCGAACACACGCGCGCGCTCGGCGATCACACCGTCGACGCGCTCGCGCATCTCGGGGTCGGCGGCCAACGAGGCCACCGCAGCGACCTGCGCGAGGCTGTTCACCCCGAACGGAACCCGCACCTTGCGCAATGCTCCGATCACGTCGACCGACGCGACGGCATAGCCGACGCGGAGCGCGGCCAGGCCGTACGCCTTCGAGAAGGTGCGCAGCACCGCGACGTTGGCGTGCCCGGGGAGCAGGTCGACGCCGTCGGGAAAGCTCGGCGCGGTCACGAACTCGCGGTAGGCCTCGTCCAAGACGACGAGACAGTGCTCGGGCACCTGCGCGAGGAAGCGATCTACGCCGTCGCGGTCGACGATGGTGCCCGTGGGATTGTTCGGGTTGCAGACGAAGACGAGGCGCGTGCGGTCCGAGACCGCGTCGGCCATGGCGTCGAGGTCGTGTCGGTGGCCGCGCAGTGGCACCTGCACCATCGTTGCGCCCACCTGCTGCGCCAGGATCGGGTAGGCCTCGAACGACGGCCAGGCGAACACCACCTCGTCGCCCGGATCGCACGTTGCCGCAAGCGCCAGCCGGCACAGCTCGACCGAGCCGTTCCCCGCGAGCACCTGATCGGGGTCGACGGCGTGCTTGGCCGCGAGAGCTTCGCGCAATGCCACCGTGTCGGCATCGGGGTACCGGTTCACGTCGTCGGTGGCGTCGATGATGGCGGCCGCCGCGGAGGGCAAGGGCCCGAAGGGCGCCTCGTTCGAGGCGAGCTTCAGCACGTTGTTGATGGCGTATTCGGCGGCAACGGACGCGGCGGAGCGGCCGGGCACGTAGTCGGGGATGGCCTGCAGCGCGTCACGGGTGCGGATCACCTGGTCATGCTCGCGCGCCGCCAACGCACCCGCATGATCGGCCCAGACCGTCGACCTGCACGATTGTGATGATGAAGTGCCGCCGACAACTGTTCGACGTCGCTCAGCCGGTGAAGGCGGGAGCCGCTGCCACTGGGGCCTCGTCAGACGTGACCCTGGCGGTGTTGAGTCAGATCGTCGTCGACCGGTTCACCATGAAGGGCAACTCATCAACGGGGGAGCACCAGGCTCCCGCGCGCGACCAGGAGCTCCGCCACTGCCACGGCCGCCGTCGCCGCCGAGACCTCGGCCGTGCGGAGCACGAGATCCGGCGTCAGCGGTGGCTCGTAGGGGTCGTCGATGCCCGTGAAGCCGGTGATCTCTCCGGCGCGGGCCTTGGCGTAGAGCCCTTTGGGGTCGCGCCGCTCGCACACCTCGATGGGTGTGTCGACGAACACCTCGATGAAGACCAACCCCGCGGCCTCGTGTAGCGCGCGCGCGTGATCGCGCCCGGCGCGGTACGGGCTGATGAGCGGCACGAGCGCGATCACACCGGCGTCGGCGAACAACCGAGCCACCTCGCCGACCCGGCGTACGTTCTCGGCCCGGTCGGCGGCCGAGAAGCCCAGATCGCCGTTGAGTCCGTGCCGGAGGTTGTCACCGTCGAGTGTGTAGGTGAGCACGCCGCGCCCGGTGAGCAGCGCGGCGAGCGCGCCGGCGACCGTCGACTTCCCCGAGCCCGACAGTCCGGTGAGCCACACGGTCGCGCCGTGCGCGCCGGCCGCCCGCCACCGCTCGTCACGCGGCACCTCGCTTTCGTGCCAGACGACGTTGGAGCTCGTCGCAGGGCCGTCGGTCACGGGGCCGACTGACCGAGGATCATCCCGGCACCGACGGTCTCGAACGTGCCCTCGTCGATGAGGATGAAGCTGCCGGTGATCCGGTTGCGCCGGTACTCGTCGACGAAGAGCGGCACCGCGGTGCGCAGCGACACCCGCCCGAGGTCGTTGAGCGCGAGCGCGCCGTGCACCTCGTCGCGGTGCAGCGTGTTGATGTCGAGGCGGTAGTGCAACGCCTGTACCCGAGCCTTGGCGGTGCGGGTCGTGTGCTTCACGAGGTAGGTCGCGCCGGGGCGCAAGGGCTGGTCGCTGAACCAGCAGACCATCGCGTCGACGTCCTGCGTCATCGTCGGGACGTTGTTGGGACGCGCCAGCATGTCGCCCCGGCTGATGTCGATGTCGTCGGCCAGGCGCACGCTCACCGACATGGGTGGTACCGCCTCGTCGATCGGGCCGCCGAACACGTCGACGCCGGCGATGGTGGTGGCGAAGCCGCTCGGGAGCACCACGACGTCGTCACCGGGCCGGAGCGCGCCGCTCGCCACCTGCCCTGCGTAGCCCCGGTAGTCGTGGTGCTCGTGGCTCATGGGCCGGATCACGTACTGCACCGGGAACCGCATGTCGATGAGGTTGCGGTCCGACGCGATGTACACGTGCTCCAGGTAGTGGAGCAGCGTCGCGCCCTCGTACCACGCCATGTTCGGCGAGTGCGACGTGATGTTGTCGCCGTGCAGGGCCGACACCGGGATGAACGTGAGGTCGTCGATGTCGAGCTTGGTGGCGAAGTCGGTGAACTCGGCGCAGATCTCGTCGAACCGCTCCTGCGAGTAGTCGACGAGGTCCATCTTGTTCACGCACAGCACGAGGTGCTTCACCTGCAGCAGCGAGGCGATCACCGCGTGGCGGCGCGACTGCTCGAGCACACCCTTGCGGGCGTCGACGAGCACCAGCGCGAGGTCCGCGGTCGACGCGCCGGTCACCATGTTGCGGGTGTACTGCACGTGTCCCGGGGTGTCGGCGATGATGAACTTGCGCTTCGGCGTGGCGAAGTAGCGGTACGCGACGTCGATGGTGATGCCCTGCTCGCGCTCGGCGCGCAGACCATCGGTGAGGAGTGCGAGGTTCGTGTACTCGAACCCGCGGTCGCGACTGGTCCGCTCGACCGACTCGAGCTGGTCTTCGAAGATCTGCTTGGTGTCGAGGAGCAGACGACCGATCAGCGTGCTCTTGCCGTCGTCGACCGACCCGGCGGTGGCAAAGCGGAGGAGTTCCATCTGGAAGTACCCCCGCATCTAGAAATACCCTTCGCGCTTGCGGTCTTCCATCGCGGCTTCGGCGAACCGGTCGTCGGCGCGGGTCGCGCCGCGTTCGGTGATGCGCGACGCCGCCACCTCGGTGATGACGTCGTCGACCGTGGCTGCCGGTGACTCGACCGCCCCCGTGCACGACGCGTCCCCGACCGTGCGATAGCGCACCGTCATCTCGACGGGCTCCTCGTCGTCCATCAGCGTGACGAACGGCGACACCGCCAACCACATGCCGTCGCGCCGGAACACCTCGCGTCGGTGCGCGTAGTAGATCGACGGGATCTCGATGTCGTCGTCCTTGATGTACTGCCAGATGTCGAGCTCGGTCCAGTTCGACAACGGGAACACCCGGATGTGCTCCCCCGTGCGGTGCCTGCCGTTGTAGAGGTTCCACAGCTCGGGCCGCTGGTTCTTCGGATCCCACTGCCCGAAGTCGTCGCGGAAGGAGTAGACCCGCTCCTTCGCACGCGCCTTCTCCTCGTCGCGCCGCCCGCCGCCGAAGACGGCGTCGAAGCCGTGCTCCTGGATCGCGTCGAGCAGCGTCACGGTCTGCAGCCGGTTCCGGCTGGCCCGCGGGCCGGTCTCCTCGACCACCCGCCCGGCGTCGATCGACTCCTGGACCGACGCCACCACGAGCTGCACCCCGAGCTCCTCGACCGCGGCGGTCCCGGAAGTCGAGGACCTCCTGGAAGTTGTGCCCGGTGTCGACGTGCATCAGCGGGAAGGGGATCCGGGCCGGCCAGAACGCCTTCTCGGCGAGGCGGGCCATCACGATCGAGTCCTTGCCGCCCGAGAACAGCAGCACCGGCTTCTCGAACTCCGCCGCCACCTCCCGGAAGATGTGGATCGACTCCGCTTCCAGCTCGCGGAGATGGGAGAGCTGCGTGGGCATGAGGAAAAAACCTACTGGTCTTGTCGGGATTCGGACAAGCTCGGGCGCCAGGCGTACACGACGGCCGAGCCGCAGATCATGTCGTAGAGCGACTTGTTCCGCTTGCTGAACAGCACGGTGATGATCCCCACTCCGAGGGTGGGGATCACGATGACCGAACGCCAGAACGCTCGGCGCGGCGAGAGCGCCCGCCCCGAAGCGTGGACGACCCTCAGGCCGACGAACGCCATCGCCGGAGTTCGTCCCGAGCCCGACCAGGTCGACGTGAAGAGGATCACCCCGATGGCGGAGTAGAGCACGGTGCTCGCAAGCGGCTCCGGCTGGGGGAAGTGAAACGGGTTTCCGGTGAAGAACAACACGTTGATCCCGTAGAGCAGGAGGATCCCGGTGTAGATCGCCATGATGGTGAAGGCATCGAGCAGTCCCGCCACGGCCTGCGAGACGAACCCGGCGCGCTGGCCCTGCACCGCTTGCGACCGCTCGTTGCGGATGGCGCCCTTCACGATCCGTCCCCGACGTCCAGTTCCCGGGTGCGGCCGCGGAACAGGACCTTGTCGACCGTCCTCGTGAGCCAACCGTCGAGGGCGATGCCCTCCGAGCGGAAGGCGTCGACCGTCTCCATGGTGAGGCCCGCGGTCGATTCGCGGATGACGCCGCCGAGGTCGATCCGGGCGACGATCGCCTCGACGTCGATCGCCCCGGCGATGTCGTCGACCGGGATCTGCTCGATGACACGGACGAAGTCGATCTGCGCGATCACGTTCTCCGTGACCTGTTGCACGATGACGGGAATGAGCGCCGCGGCCTGCGCCTGGTTGCGGGTCTGCTCGCGCCGGGCCACTTCGTTCCACCGCCACAGCACGTCCTCGACGGGCCGCAGCGCCCGCTGCACGACCGCGGGTCGCGACGCCGTGCGGACGGCGTCGGCGGAGCGTGACGCCACGGCGTCGACCACCGCCGCGGCCCGCTGCTCCGCTTCGATGGCCAGGCCGAGCACGGCGCCGGGCACCAACGAGAGGGTCCCCGGGTCGGATCGCCGCTCCGGCGCGTGGTCGGGCACCCGCGAGAAGACGGTGCCGGCGGCCCGCCCTGCGAGCCCGAGCGCACCGAGCCCGAGGCGGGCGCTGCGCCGGATCACGTCAGTGACGCCGGGCGGCGACGCGGGCACCGCCAGCGTGCGCGGGACCACGGTTCGCCCCGCCGCCTGCCCCGGATCCGGCGCTCCCGTCACCACCTCGGTCCCCCCACATCCCACGATCGCTCGATCCGCGACTGTAGGGCGCACCGTCACCGGTAGCCTCCCGGACCGTGTGGCGACGTCTCGGATTCCTCACGGTCGCGGCGGTCGCGGCGGTCGCGGGAACGACGGTCGGCCCTGCCGACGCAGCCGACCTCGCCCGCCCGGCCGCTCGACGCGTGGTCGAACGCAGCGTGCACGAGGCCTATCCCGAGCTCGCCTTCGGCAACGTCGCCTGCCCCGACGGCGTCGCCCGCAAGCGAGGCGTGAAGTTCCAGTGCACGGTGCAACTGCCCGGCACCTTCCTCGTCGTCGACGCGGTGCAGACCGACGGGAAGGGCAACGTGGCGCTCTCCACGCAACAGGCCGTCATCCCGAGCCAACTGCTCCGCCAGTTCGTCGCGGTGAACTCCTCGCTTCCGGCCACGGTCGATTGCGGACCGCGCGCCGTGGCGCGTGGCGCGGCCGGGCGAGAAGATCACGTGCAGCGTCACCCTCGCCGACGGGACCGCGCGCACCGCCGAGCTGACCGTCCAGGACACCGCCGGGAACGTGACGGTGACCAGCGTCACCTGAGCGGCGGGGATGGCGGTTCGAACGGTCGGGAGTTAGCGTCGCCCCATGGACGACGTTCTCGGGTACGAAGGCAAGCACGTCGTGGTCACCGGCGCCGCGTCCGGCATGGGCGAGCAGGTGGCGCGCATCTGCCACGAGCTCGGTGCCCGCGTCACCGCGCTCGACCTCAAGCCGGTCTCGACCCCGGTGACGACCTCGGTCGCCCTCGACCTGCTCGACCAGGCGTCGATCGACGCTGTCGTCGCGGGGATCGACGGGCCGGTCGACTCGGTGTTCAGCTGCGCCGGACTCCCCGGGCCGCCGTTCACCGACGTGCAGGTCGCGACGGTCAACTTCATCGGCGCCCGCCACCTGATCGAGGGACTGCTCCCGAAGATGCCCGCGGGCGCTTCGATCTCGTGCATCGCCTCGGGCGCCGGCGTCGGATGGCAGCAGGAGCTCGAGGCGTACGCGCCGCTCCACGCCACCGCCTCCTTCGCGGAGGCGTTGGCGTGGTGCGAGGAGCACCCCGACGCCTTCCCGATGGGCGGCTACCGCATGTCGAAGGTGGTCGTGAACCAGTACGTGGCCATGGTGTGCGCCGACTACGGAGAACGGGGCGTCCGGATCAACTGCCTCAACCCGGGGCCGACCGCGACGCCGATGATGCCGGCGTTCGAGGAGGCCGCGGGCAAGGACGTCATCGAGAACGCGCTCGGTGTGATCCACCGGTACTCCGAACCGGCCGAGCAGGCGTGGCCGATGGTGTGCCTCAACAGCCCGCGGTTCAGCTACGTGACCGGCGAGGCACTCTGGGTCGACGGCGGCTTCCTCGCCATGTTGTCGACCGGCCGCCACCCCGGCTTCGCGATGGGCTGAGCGCTACTTCACCTTCACCGTCGCCGGCCAGCGGCGGGGCCCCGAGCTTGGCGGTGGCGCCGGCGACGACGGTGCCGCGCACGAACATGGCGATGAAGTCGCGCCCGTCGGGGTGCAGGTAGCGGTCGGCGCCGGTCGCGCCGTAGAGGCCGTTGCCGTGCGCGACGTTGTCGGGGCCGACGTCGTAGGAGTTGAAGTTCACCCAGTCGGGATTGATGTCGAGCTCCATGGCGCGAACCGCGCCCGCGGCGACGAGCGCGTTGGCGAGGTCGAGAGGGCTCAGGCGACCTCCGGCCCACACCAGCCCACCGTTCGCGTCGACGCCGACTCCGCCGCGCGCGGTGGCGACGCCGGCGACCGACGCACCCCAGCTCCCCGGGTTCGACGCCGCGGCCGTGGGCGCCCCACCGTCGACGAGCATGCCGAGGTTCTGGCGGAGCGCGACGACCGGCTTGTTCGGGTCGTTGTCGCGGCCCCACTGCCCGACGGTGTAGGTGCCGTCGTCGTAGACGATGAACGACGCCTCGCCCGGCACCGGGCTGCGGTACGACGCGCCGAACGCGATGACCCCGCCGTCGAAGTCGCCCCACTTGAAGCCGCCGTTGAACGACGCCACGAGGAACGGCTGCTGGTCGGGCGCGACCTGGCCGCCCCAGGGCGAACCCAACGGGTCGCCGGTACCGGGCACGACGGCCGGGCGCGTGAGCTGCGGGTCCATCCAGGCGACGAAGGCGCCGTTGGCGGACGCCGTGTAGAGGACGGGACGGCCCAGCACCTGACGACCGGTCGGCTCCCACGCGACCGAGCCACCGGGACCGGGCGCCGGGGCCTGCGCCGGCGCGACGGCGGGGCGGTCCTCGGCCCGGGCCGGCCCGCCGGCCACGAGGCCGACCGCGCCGACGACGGCCGCGGCCACGGCAGCTCGGAACCGGAGTCTCCCGTGCCGCATCATCCGACCTGGCGCGTGTGCCCTTCCCAGTACGGTGCCCGGAGCTTGAACTTCTGCAGTTTGCCCGTTGCGGTGCGGGCGAGCTCGTCGCGCAGCTCCACGCGGGTGGGGCACTTGTAGTGGGCGAGGCGCGACCGGCAGTGCTCGATGAGCTCGGCGACGGTCACGCTCGGCACCGGGCGCGAGGACCACGAGCCCCATGACCGTCTCGCCCCACTTCTCGTGGGGGACGCCGATCACCGCGGCCTCGGCGACCTCGGGATGGGAGATGAGGGCGTCCTCGACCTCGATCGACGAGACGTTCTCGCCGCCGGTGATGATGACGTCCTTCTTCCGGTCGGAGATCGACAGATACCCCTCGTCGTCGACGGTGCCGCCGTCGCCGGTGTGGAACCAGCCGTCGACGATCGCGGCGGCGGTCGCCTCGGGCTGCTGCCAGTAGCCCTCGAGCACCACGTTGCTGCGCGCCAGCACCTCGCCCTGGTCGTCGACGCGCAGGCGGACCCCGAGCGCCGGAGCACCCGCCCGCCCGAGCTTGCGGGCACGGTCACCGGGGGTCAGGTCGTCGTACTCGGCGCGGCCGCGGTTGATGGTGAGGAGCGGCGACGTCTCGGTGAGCCCGTAGATCTGGAGGAACTCCCAGCCGAGCTCCCGTCTCGACCCGCTCGATGGTGCGCGTGGGCGGCGGGGCGCCCGCGACCACGACCCGCACGCGGTCGCGGCCCGGGGATCGCGCCGTCCCAGTCGGCCGCGGCGTCGAGCACCGCGTTCAACACCGCCGGCGCGCCGCACATGAGCGTGACGCCGTGCTCGTCGACCCGGCGCAGGATCTCGGCGCCGTCGACCTTGCGCAACACGATGTGCCGTCCGCCCATCGCGGTGACCGCGTAGGTCATGCCCCAGCCGTTGCAGTGGAACATCGGCAACGTGTGCAGGTAGACGTCGCGGTCGCTCACGCCGACGTGCCAGCCGAACGTGGTGGCATTGATCCAGAGGTTGCGGTGCGTGAGCTGCACGCCCTTGGGGCGGGCGGTCGTCCCGCTCGTGTAGTTGATGGTGGCGGTCGCGTCTTCGTCGCGGCGTCCACGGACGGGGCTCGGCACCGAAGTGGTAGAGCTCCGCATCGCTCGGCGCGCCGATCACGAACCGGTGCTCGGCGTGGACGTCGGCCAGTGACTCGTCGAGCTCGGGATCCACGAGCAGGACCGACGCGCCCGAGTGCTCGACGATGTACTGCACCTCGTGCCGCGTTGAGCCGGAAGTTCACGGGCACCAGCACGCGGCCGTACGCGCTCACTCCCCAGAACGAGGTCAGGAGCCGGGCCGAGTTCTGGCTCACCACCGCCACCCGCTCGCCGAGGCCGACGCCGAGGCGGTCGAGGCCGGCCGCCTGGGCTCGGGCCAGCTCGCCCATCCGGGCGCCGGTGAGGTCGGGCCACGCCGCCGCCGGCTGGTCGGGCTCGTCGACGACGACGGTGCGCTCGCCGTATACCAGCTCCGCCCGTTCCAGATGGTCGAGGATCGTCAACGGGACCTTCACACCACTTCCCCCTCGGCCGTGCGTCCGTCTGCCACCCTCCGGCGCGCCCGGGAGCATACGCCGGAGGATCCGCACCACGGCCCACGACGGATATGCGCGTCTGACGCCTTCCGGTTCCGTAGCCTGGTGTCACCATGGCCAAGCAGCATTCGAAGACCACGCCGCCGAAGACCGCCTCGAGGAAGGCGGGCAAGGGCGGGAGCCCCAAGAAGGCGATCAAGCGCCTGCGGCGCAAGGCGGTCGCCACGTTGCGCCAGGCGCGGTTGACCGCGCAACTCGAGCTGGTCGCCGCCGAGGCCACCGCGGCCCAGATCCGCGAGCGGGCCCACGAGCAGGCTGCGACCGAGGCCGCGGCCGTCCGCACCGAGGCCAGGGCGGAGGTGAGCGGTCTCCTCGAACAGGGCCGTACCGACGCCGCCGAGGCCGCGGCCGAGCACCGCGCGGCGGCGGAGACCGAAGCGCGTGCCGTGCTCGCGGAAGCCGCGTTGGCGGCCGCGCGGGTCGCGAGCGAAGCGGAGACCGAGGCACGGGCCCGGCGCGAGCAGATCGTGGCCGAAGCCATGGTGGAGGCAGCCGCCATCCGCGCCGCGGCGGCTGACGAGGTCGCGGGGTTCCTGCGCCGCCTCGACGAGGAACGGGCGCACCTGCTGGACGCCGCCCGCGTGGAAGCCGCGCAGGTCGTCGCCGACGCGCGTGCGGTGTCGGCCACCGAGGTCGCCCGCATGCGCGACGCCACCGAGCAGGAGCTCGAGACCAAGGCCCGCGAGATCCTCACCGCCGCCGGCGACGAAGCTCGCCAGATCGTGGAGGTCGCGACGGCGGAGGCCAAGGCCAAGCGCGACGAAGCGGAGGCGGTCGCCGCCGCGGCGGCCATCGCGGCGTCGGTCCCCCCACCGCGGCCGTTGGTGGCGACGCCCTCCGCCGGCACCACCGACGGTGCGGGAGGCGTCAGGACCGCGCCAGCGTCGGAAGCGGTCGAGACGGTGCGGTGGCGGGCGGACGCCGAGGTCGGCACCGCCGAGCGCGCACCCGCGAACGGCACCGCCACCAACGGCACCCGACCGGTCGACGGCACCCGACCGGTCGACGGCACCGCCACCAACGGCACCGCCACCAACGGCACCCGATCGGTCGACGGCATGACCGGGACTCCTCCCGAACCGGCGGCGCCCATCGCCGAGCCGCCGTCGCCCTCCGAGGTCGAGACCACCGTGGAACAAGCGCCCAAGCTGAAGCGCCGTTGGCGCTTCTTCGGCCGCGCTCGCTAGTCCGCGAACACCCCGGGTCGCAGCTCGAGGTTCGCCCGCACCGCCTCGAGCTGGTTGGCGGTACCGATCATGCCTTCGGTGAGCTCGTGCTCGGCGCGGAGGCCCTCGTCGAGCGACGAGCCCCACGACAGGTCGACAAGACGCTTGATGACGCGGACCGCGTCCGGGCTGCGGCCGGCGATCTCGGCCGCGAGCGCGAACGCCTCGGCCCGCGGATCGGCGGCGAGGCGGGTGGCCAGACCCATGCGGAGCGCTTCCTCGCCCGAAACCGCGCGTCCGGTGAACATCAGGTCCTTGGCCACGTCGGGACCCACGAGCGGCGGGAGCAGCTGGGTGCCACACATGTCGGGCACGATGCCCCAACGGATCTCGAACGCGCCGAGTTGCGCGTCGGGGGCGACGATGCGGAGGTCGGCGCCCAGCGCGAGCTGGAAACCACCGCCGACCGCGACCCCGTGCACGGCGGCGATCACCGGCGCCCGGAGCTCGGTCCAGATCCGGACCGCCCGCACCGCGTCGACGCGGAGCGTGCCGGTCGTCCCGCCGGATCCCCCGCTCGACCCGGCCATCGCCGCGAACAGCGACGTGTCGAGCCCCGCGCAGAATCCCTTGCCGTCGCCGGAGAGCACGACCACCCGCACGGACGGATCGGCTGCGACCTGCTCACCGGCGGCGATGATGCCTCGGAACATCGCGAGGTCGAGCGCGTTGCGCTTCTCGGGGCGGGTCAGGCGGACGTCGGCCACCCCGCCATCGACCGTGCAGGTCACACGTTCACCCATGAGTCGACGCTCAGTCGATGAGCTCGTAGATCACCATCGACGGCGGCGGGTCCATCGCCAGCACGTCGCTCATGTTCATGCGCCCGTCCATCGCGCGCGCACCGATCTCGCCGAGCACGCCCCCCAGGTCGTCGGCCTCCAGCTCGTACACCGCGGTGTAGCGGTGGGCGTCGGCGCCGAGCGGCGTGGCGTCGCTCAGCTTGTAGCGGGTGGCGCCGACGACCCCGTCGATCGCGCACACCTCCGGGATGTGCGTGTTGGAGTACCAGTCGTTGTACTCGTCCTCACGGTCGGGGTGCGACGGGTTGCTCTGGACGAACATGATGCCCTTGGCCATGGTGCTACCTCCAGGTCGTGGTGGCCGACACCCTAAACCGCGCGCTGATGGGGTGCGATCGGCGCCGTTAGCCTCGGCCGGATTCACCATCGTCCCGTGCTCGCCGTGGTCGCCGGCCTGGTCCTGATCGGCGCGCTCGCCGGTGCAGCGCCGGCCCGGGGCAGCGCGGCCGCCGACGTCTCCGCGGACCCGTGTGCAGGGACGATCCCGACCCTCGCCGGCTACCGCGCCACGTTCGCGGCGATCCCCGGGTTCGGGACCGGATGGGCCACCGCCGACGGTTACGTGCCGGTGGCGTTGCCCGACGGCCGCACCGCGTGGCTCATGTCCGACACCCTGCTCGGACCGCCGATCGCGACCGGCGACACCCCGGCGTTCGTGCACAACAGCATCGTCGTCCAACGCGGCCGCTGCCTCACGGCGTGGCTCGGGGGAACGGTCGAAGCGCGGACCGACCTCATCCCCGCGGCGGACGGTCGGTGGTGCTGGCCGAGCTCCGGAGTCGCGCGCGCCGGGACGTTGCTCGTGTTCTGCACCATGGTCGAGGCCGCCGACGGTCCCCCGGGCTTCGCGTTCCGGGTCGTCGGTTCCGCCGTCGCCACCTTCGACCTGCCCACCCTCGACTTCCGGGGGATGCACCCGCTGCCGTTCAGCGAACCGGCAGCGGTGTCGTGGGGCACCGGCGCGGTCCTCGTCCGCGACACCGTCTACGTCTACGGGGCGGTCGCCGGTGCTTCGTATGTCGCCGCGGGTCCCGTTCGCTCGTGTCACCCGCGGCCCGTGGACGTTCTGGACCGGCCGGGGATGGGGCGCCCGCGACCAGCTGGCGGCGATGACGTTCGTCGGTGACGGCCCGAGCCGCCCGGCGTCGGTCACGGTGTCCGGCTCGGGGTACGTGGCGGTGGCGTTCCCGCGCGCGCTCCCGGACCCGACGATCGCCGGTTGGACCGCGCACCACCCCCAGGGCCCCTGGCGATCCCGTGGCACCCTGGCCACCGCGTCGGTGGTCGGCTCGCAGTTCGCGTACGACGCCCGCGCCGCCCGGCTCGGACCCGCCGGGTGGGCCGTGATCTACAACGTCAACGACCCCGTCGCGATCGCCGGGGATCCGAGCGTGTACGGCGGGCGCTTCGTGGCGCCGCTGCCGGGTCAGGGGGCGACGAATTGGTGGAGCCCGGGGTGATCGCCTTCGCTCACCGTGACGTAGCCGCGACCGTCGCGTGTGAAGCCGACCGCCTCCCCCTGGGGCTCCGACGCGGGCGTGCTGCTACCGAACGACGGCGCCGCGCCCGCGCACGACGTCTGCGAGAAGGCCTGTGCCAGCGACTGGCCCGCAGGTCGCGGGAACAGCACGACCGACACGTACGTCCGCAGCGCGACGACGTCACCGTTCGGCGTGACGTCGGCGCCGGTCACGCCGCGGCCGACACCGAGTGAGACCGTTGCCACCCGGGTGAGCAGGCTCGTGCTCCCGTCCGGGAGGTTGGCCGGCGCGCGGAAGATCAGTGCCACCCCACCCACGAGGTCCTTGGTGACGACGAACATGTCGCCGGTGCTCGGGTCGACGATGAGCGCCTCGGCGTCATGTGGCCCGTCCGGGTAGGTGAAGGTGAGGGTCGCGACGCCGCCGAGCGTCTCGGCCGGGCCGGGCACCACCGCGGGGTCCACCGTCGGCTCCGGCACCCGGTACACCAGCACCGACACGCGGGACCCGGCGTTGTCGCCGATGTCGGCCAGATAGAGGTAGGGCACCCCGGCCGCCGGACCCGGGCCCGCGGCGATGTCTTCCCAGTCCACCGCGTTCGCACCACCGAGCGTGAACTCACCGAGGTCGCGGCCGTCGGCGCCGATGGCGAACACGCGGGCGGTGTCACCCGAGTCGTTGTGCACCCAGTACACGCCCGCGGTACGCCGGCTGGCGGCGATCCCCGAGATCTCGGTGAGGTCACCGGACGCGACCGTGCCGGCGAGCCCGGCGGCGAGCCTGCCGTCGCATGCGGCCGCGAGGACCGGTGGTCGCGGTGGCGGTGGGGGCGGCAGGCAGGCCGTGGCCACGAGCGCGAACGTGGCGACGGCGACGGCCAGCCCGACCGAACGCCGACGGGTCGGTCGACTCGTCACCGCGCGACGCTCGGCGCCGATGAGCGCGGTCACCATCGTGCACGGCTCGTCGGACTCGTTGATCCACGAGTGCCGCGTGCCGTTGAGCACCACGCAGTCGCCGGCGCGGAGCAGGACCCGGGCGCCGTGGTCGAGCTCGAGCCACACCTCGCCGGAGATGATCACGTCGAAGTCGACGGTGTCGGTGGTGTGGGTGCCCGGGTGGTCGAGCTCCATGCGTGCTGCGAGCCCCGGGAGCTTCCGCTCCATCTCCACCTGCGCGGCCGCGAGATCGAGATCGGCCGGCGCTGCGGTACCCGCTGGTGGCAGCGTGATCACGTCGAAACGGAATCCGTGTGGCGGGGGCAGGTAGTCGACGGTCGGCGGCGCCGAACCGTCGGTCGGGAGGATGACGGCATCATCGCTCCCCCACACCTTGACGAACGACGCCCCCGGCAGGAGCGCGACGGTCAGCGGATCGACGTCGGTGTCGCTGACGAACACCGACGCGCCGTCGGCGTCCGTTCCCGTGACGACGCGCCTCATGAGCGGCTCCCCATGCGGTGGAGCCTACGACGCCGGTGCCCAGCGGTGCGGGGCGCGAGACTGCGGGAATGGCGGACACGAACACCCGTACCGACCTCCTCGACGAGGACCAGACCCTCATCGCCGACGCGATCCGCGACCTGTGCGGCGGGTTCGACGACGACTACTGGGCACGGTGCGACCGGGAGCACGAGTTCCCCTGGGACTTCTACGCCCGCATGGCCGAGGGCGGGTGGCTGGGCCTCGCCATCCCCGAGGAATACGGCGGCGGCGGCCGCGGCATCACCGAGGCCGCGGTGATGCTGCACGAGGTCGCGGCGAGCGGCGCGGCGATGAACGGATGCTCCGCGGTGCACCTCACCGTGTTCGGGCTCAATCCGGTCGTGAAGTTCGGCAACGACCGGCTGAAGGACACGTTCCTCCCACGCGCCGCGGCCGGCGACCTGCACGTCGCGTTCGGCGTGACCGAACCGGACGCCGGCACCGACACCGGACGCATCACCACCCGCGCCGAACCCGACGGCAAGGGTGGCTGGACGATCCACGGCCGCAAGATCTGGACGAGCAAGGCCCTCGAGTCCGAGGTCGTCCTCCTCATCGCCCGCACCGGCGACAAGGACAGCGGGCTCAAGGGACTCAGCCTGTTCCTCGCCGACCTGAATCCCGACTACGTCGACATCCGCGCCATCCCCAAGGTCGGACGCAACGCGGTCGCCTCGTGCGAGGTCGCGTACGACGGGCTGCCGGTCGAGGACTGGCGTCTCGTCGGCAAGGAGCACGAAGGCTTCAAGCTCCTGCTCCACGGCCTCAACCCGGAACGCGTCCTGCTGTCGTCCGAGGCGTGCGGCATCGGCGAAGTCGCTGTCGACCGGGCCGTCGCGTACGCGAAGGAGCGCATCGTCTTCGACCGCCCCATCGGCGCCAACCAGGCGATCAGCCACCCGCTCGCCCAGGCCCGCGCCCAGCTGCAGGCCGCCTGGATGATGGCGTTGCACGCGGGGCGGCGCTACGACGCCGGCCTCGAGTGTGGCGAGGCCGCGAACACCGCGAAGTACCTCGCCGCCGAAGCGTCGTTCTTCGCCGCGGACCGGGCCGTCCAGACGCTCGGCGGCATGGGATACGCCACCGAGTACCACGTCGAGCGATACTGGCGGGAAGCCCGGCTGCAGCGCATCGCGCCCGTCACCCAAGAGATGACGCTCAACTACCTCGCGCAGAACATCATGGGCCTGCCGCGCAGCTACTGAAGTGTCGACCCTGGGGGGATCATGACCACGGAAGAACCGACGATCTCGACCCCATGGCGCAGCGACCCTACGGCCATGACCGAACGAATCGAGACCTGGTGGTCGGCGAAGATCGCGCCGGGTGCGACGGTCACCGACGTGACCGCACCCGAGGGCAGCGGTATGTCGAGCGAGACGCTCCTGTTCACGGTGCAGCCGGCGACGGGTGAGTCCGAGCGCTACGTCGCCCGGCTGGCCCCGCTCGCCTCGCAGCAATTCCAGGTGTTCCCCGAGTACGACCTCGAGCTCCAGCGACGCGTCATGCAGACGGTCGGCGAGCACACCGACGTCCCGGTGCCGGAGGTCGTCACCCACGAGACCGACCCCGAATGGCTCGGGTCGCCGTTCCTGCTCATGCGCCGCATCGACGGCGTCGTCCCCTCCGACGTTCCGCCGTACACCATGGCGGGCTGGCTGTTCGACGCCGCGCCGGAAGACCAGCGCAGGCTCGAGCGCGAGTCGGTGCGGGTGCTCGCCCGGTTGCACGCGCTCACCCCGACGACGCACGACCTCGCGTTCCTCGAACGTCCGCGATTCGGCGCGAGCGCGCTCGACCAGCACCTCGGCTTCCAGCGCTGGTACTACGACTGGGCCCGCGAGGGCCAACACGTCCCGCTCATCGAGCGGACCTTCGCCGCGCTCGACAAGACGCGGCCGGACGAAGGGCCCACCGTCCTCAACTGGGGTGACAGCCGCATCGGCAACGTGATGTACGCCGATTTCGCGCCCTCCGCGGTGCTCGACTGGGAGATGGCCGCGCTCGGGCCGGCCGAGATCGACGTCGGGTGGATGATCTTCCTGCACCGCTTCTTCGAGGACATGACCCACAAGTACGAGATGCCCTGCCTCGATGACTTCCTCCAGCGCGACCGCGTCGCCGAGATCTACGCCGAGGAGTCTGGCGGGGCGGTACACGACCTCGAGTGGTACGAGATGTTCGCCGCGCAACGGTTCGCGATCGTCTCCATCCGCACCACGTGGCGCACGGTCGCGTACGGCGACGCCGAGGCGCCCGCCGACCTCGACGACGTGATCATGTTCCGGAGCCTGCTCGAGGAGATGGTCGAACGCGCCGAGGCGCTCTGACCACCCCCGGATGACCTGGCCGCCCCCGCCCCGGCCCGAATGGGTCCGCGCCGTCAACGACGGCCTGGTGCTGCCGATCGCCGAGGTGGCGGAGCTGCCCTTCACCCGCGACGACCTGCTCGCCGAGGCACGCGCGACGCTCGGACTGGCCGACGGCGGCATGGCCGACTTCGGACGCGACGACTTCCTCGAACCGCTCGACGTGCTGCTGCCGGCACTGGAGAACGAGGCCGAGCTCACCGTCATCGGCCGCTGGATGACCCGTCGCTTCCTCCTGCGGTTCCTCGAGGTCCGGCTGCAGCTCGCGGCCTACGTGCGCGACGATCCCGGAGTGGTCGACGAGGAGATCGCGCAACCCCTCTTCGTCACCGGGGCCCCGCGCACCGGCACCACCATCCTCCACGCGTTGCTGGCGCAGGATCCGGAATCACGGGTTCCGGAAGGGTGGGAGCTGCTCCGCCCGGTGCCACCGCCGAGCCCCGACCCCGCCGAGTACGCAGCCGATGCGCGCATCCCGCTCGCAGACCGCGAGCTGCGACTCCCCGGTCAGGTCGCCGGCGAGCTCGATGCCATCCACGTGTACCGCGGCCGGATGCACAAGGAATGCCTGTCGGCGATGTCGTTCGCCTTCCGCTCGGAGGAGTTCACCGCTCGCTACCACGTGCCGTCGTACGTCGCGTGGTACGAGCGCTGCGACATGCGTCCGGCGTACGACGCGCACCGCTTGGTGCTCCAGATCCTGCAGCGGCGCTCCCGCGACGTCCGCTGGGTCCTGAAGTCGCCCGTCCACCTCGGCGCGCTGCCGACGCTGTTCGCGGTGTACCCCGACGCGCGTCTCGCGATCACGCATCGCGATCCGCTCACCGTGCTCGCGTCGCTCACCAGTCTGGTGGCAACCCTGCGATGGGCACACAGCGACCGGGTCGACTTCGCCGAGATCGGCCAGTACCACGAGCGCATGTGGTCACGCACGCTCGACGGTCTCGTGACCGCGTCCACCGATGATTCTCTCGATCCCACGAAGGTCCACCACGTGCACTACGCCGACTTCATGGAAGACCAGCTCAGCGTGGTCGGTGATCTCTACGCCGCGCTCGGAAGGTCTCTCACCCCGGACACCGCGCGAGGCGATGCGCGACTACCTCGCGGGCCGGCCGAAGGACAAGCACGGCGTGCACGAGTACGCGTTCGCCGATCTCGGGCTCGACCCGGTCGTCGAACGTGAGCGTTTCGCGCGCTACCAGCGGCACTTCTCGGTTCTCGAGGAACCCGCACGGTGAGCGACGACCTCGTCACCTGGCAGCGTTTCCTCCACCGGCTCGACGAGTTGGGCGCGACGATCACCGCGCCACCGTTCCCCACCGCGGACGCGGACCGCATCGAGGGCTTGCGGCACGTCGCGCTGCAGGCGGTCTGCTGGCTCGAGTGGTCGCTCGGGCACCAGGACCCCCGTGCGCCGGCGTTCCAACGGCAGAACGACCTGGTGCTGCAGTGGGGTGGCCCCAACGCCGACAACGTCTACCGCCACGCGCGGGTGCACCCGTCGCTGCGGTATCGCATCGTCGGGAAGCTGCACTCGTGCGAGGACTTCATCCTCGCCATCCGCCGCAACTTCATGCACATGGAGGGTTCGGGCACCATCGCCGAGCTGAGTGCGCACGACATCGGCGTCGGGCCGGGTGACGACTTCGAGATCCTCCTCGGCGGCGAAGGCGACGAGCCTCACCGCGTCCCGCTCCCCGAGGGCGCGCTGTCGGTGTCGATCCGCGAGTACTACTTCGACTGGCGACCGGCCGAGCCCGCGACGTTCACGATCGAGTGCCTCGACGCCGACGAGGCGCCCGCCGCGTTCTCGTCCGACGATCTCACGTTCGGCCTCGAGGAAGCCGCCACCCACCTCCACCGGTCGTTGACGTACTGGAACCGGTACATGCTCGACGCACGGGCTGCCCAGCACGACAACGAGTTCGGCAGCCGCTACGACGTCGACGCGGGCTCCAGGCCGCGAACTACGCGTTCTGCTTCTTCGACCTCGCGCCCGACGAAGCGTTGATCGTCGAGTGCGACGTGCCCGACAGCCGGTACTGGAGCTTCCACCTCTACTCGCTGGCCTGGTGGGAGGCGCTCGAGTACGCCCGGCGCATCACCAGCCTCAACCACACCCAGACCCACGTGAGCGAGGACGGGCGCGTGCGCGTCGTCGTCGCCCACGAGGATCCCGGGGTCCCCAACTGGCTCGACACCGAGAACCGGCGCGAGGCCCTGCTCACGCTCCGGTGGTTCTGGCCCCACGGCGACCCGCCGACGCCGTCGACCCGGGTCGTGCGCCTCGCCGACGTCCGCGCCGCGCTGTCCGACCGCACACCATCCGTCGGCCCCGACGAGCGCCGCGCCGAGATCCAGCGTCGCCGCGACCACGTGGCCTGGCGCTTCCGCACCTGACCCCCCATCCCACGTTCCCCGTTTTGGCGCCACTGGCGCGTCATAGTGACGCGCGATCGGCGCCAAAACGGTTTGGGGGGTCAGGTGACGACGCCGGTGGCGCGCAGGTCCGCGATCTCGTCGTGCAGGCCGAGCTCGGCGAGGATCTCGTCGGTGTGCTCGCCGAGACCCGGGGAGTTCGTGCCGAGCGCCGCCGGCGTTCCCCGGAACCGCGTGGGGTGCCGCGGGACGCGGGTGCGACCGACGATGTGATGGTCGTGCTCCTCGAAGAGCCCGATCGCCACGGCGTGGTCGTCCCGGGTCAGCTGCTCGGGCGTCAGGATCATGGAGAACGGGACGCGCTCGGCCTCGAACCGAGCCGTCGCCTCCGCCTGCGTGAGATTCGCCGCGCGGGCGTAACACATGTCCATGATCGGCTCCATGACGTCGCGATGCTTGCGCCGCTCGCCGACCGTCGCCACGCGCGGATCGTCATAGCCTTCGACCTCGAGCGCCCGACACATGCCCGCGAAGTCGGCGTCGGAGGTCGGCACGACGATCCCCCACCCGTCCTCGAACCGCATGGGCCGGAAGCCCGCGACGAACGACGAGTTCATGGAGCGGTCGGAGTCGAGCAGCACCTCGTTCCCGGCGGAATCGGTCCACAGGAACGACACGACGGCGTCCGTCATCGACAGCTCGAGGTGCTGTCCACCCGCGCCGTTGGCGCGGGCCAGGAGCGCCGCCGTCATCGCCTGGCTCGCGTACAGCGCGGTCACCTTGTCGGCTGCGGGCTGGCGCAGGAACACCGGCAACCCGTCGTCGGGATCCGCCTGGTTCATCGCGAAGCCGCCGTAGGCCTGGATCGCGGTGTCGTAGGCGCTGCGGTCCCGGTACGGGCCCTCGGACCCGAAGCCGGTGAGCGACGCGTACACGACGTCGGGGTTCACCGCCCGGACGTGCTCGTAGCCGAGGCCGAGCCGGTCCATGACGCCGGGGCGGAAGTTCTCGACCACGAGATCGACATCGGTCGCGAGCCGCAGCGCGATCTCGAGGCCCTCGGGTCGCTGGAGATCCAGGGCGATGGAGCGCTTCCCCCGGTTGCACACCAGGAAGAACGCGCTCATGCCGTTGACCGACACACCGATCCACCGCGCGATGTCGCCGATACCGGGACGCTCCACTTTGACCACCTGCGCGCCCTGATCGGCCATCAACGCGGTGGCGTACGGCCCGGTCAGCGCGATCGAGAACTCGAGGATGCGGATGCCCTGCAGTGGTCCGGCGACGGCACTCATCCGGCGAACTCTTGCACAACGCGCCTCAACGGAAGCCCATGTTGCCGCCGTCGACCATGATCGTCTGCGCGGTGACGTACGACCCCGCGTCGCTCGCGAGGAATGCGACCATGGCGCCGACGTCGGCCTCGCAGTCACCGATACGACGGAGCGGGTTGTGGCGGAGCTGCGCCTGTCGCTGCGCGTCGGGCAGGCGGTCCCAGTAGTCCGACGCGGCCCACGGGCACACGGTGTTGACCCGGATGCCGTCGGGACCCCATTCCTTGGCCGCGACCTTGGTGAGCCCCCGGATGCCTTCCTTGGCCGCGGCGTACGCGGCGAGGCCGACGACCCCTTCGGTGCCCGCGCCCGAGCCCAGGTTGACGATGGAACCGCCGCCCCGCTCCTTCATGACCGGATAGCAGAGCTGCATGAGCCGGAAGGTCGCCAGCGTGCCGGACTCCCAGGCGACGAGCATGTCGTCGTCGGTGCAGGCCGCCAACGCACCCATGGGCACCTGCTGTGCGTTGTTCACCAGGATGTCGATCCCGCCGAACTCGTCGACGGCCGCCGTCACGATCGCCTCGCAGTCGGCACGGTCGCGCACGCTCCCCGCGACGGCGAGGGCGCGCCCGCCGAGCGCGGTGATCTCGTCGACCGTGCGTGGGCCCGTCGCCGGGTCGAGCTCGAGGATGGCGACCGATGCCCCGGCCCGGGCCAGCGCGAGCGCGACTCCGCGGCCGATCCCCCGACCGCCGCCCGTCACCACCGCGTGCTTGCCCTCGAGGACCACCGTTCAGGGCGCGACCGGCACCGCTTCCCGGCCGCTGAGCCAGTGGCGGCCGGCCGCCCGGAGGTCGTCCCACTTGGCGAACACCGCCTCGTCGGTCTGGCCGAGCTCCTCGGCCGTGGGCCCGATCTCGTCCGCGATCGGGCGCAGCGCGTCGACGTCGAAGCCGTAGAACTCCGCCGCGTTGAGCCCGAGGATCCGCTCGGTCTCGTCGACCGGGACGTCCCAGAACGCCTCGCGCAAGATCTTCTTGGTGTAGGGCCACGTGCCTTCCGGGTGCGGGAAGTCGTTGCCCCACATGATGTTGCCCACGCCGATCTCGTAGCGCCGGGCCAGCTCGCGACGGCGCGTGTTCGACGACCCGAGTCCGCAGTTCCGGTCGAAGTACTCGCTCGGCAGCATCGTGAGCAGTCCCTTGACGCTGTCGTCGAGCTTGCGGGAACCCTGGTCCTTGAGGATCAGCGAGTCCATGCGCCACAGCATGTCCGGTGCCCAATACGACCCCGACTCGGTGACCGCCATCTTGAGCTTCGGGAAGCGCTCGAACACTCCCGACCACAACATGAACCACATCGGACGCGACGTCCACCAGACGGTCTCGGTCGCGTAGAGGCCGAGCACGCCCGGCACCGCGCCGTAGTCGTCGTGCGCGGCCGGCCCCGAGTGCGTGTGGACCGGTAGCGACAGCGACTCGCACAGCTCCCAGATCGGATCGTAGCGATAGTTGGTGTACGAGGGGTACTTGCCCCATTGCGCAGGGATGATCACGCCGCCCCACAAGCCTTCACCGTGCGCGCGCGTGATCTCCTCGATCGCGCCGTCGATGTTCCCGAGGATCGGGGCGACGATGAGGCCGGCGCGCCGTTGGGGACTCTCCGCGCACAGTTCGGCCGCCCACCGGTTGTACGCCCGCGCACCCGCGAGCACCAGCTCGGGATCGGCGGTGGCATCGATGGCGAAGCCGGCACCGAACGGCGCGCCCATCTTGCCGGTGACCGCATCGGGTCCCGGGAACACGACCTCCCCGGTCACGCCGTCGGCCGACAGCTCCTCGTCGCGCTTCTTGGCGTCCCACCCCCCGCGCAAGCCGAGCTCGTGCAGGCTGTTGCCCTCGTCGTCCTCGCCGAACCACTCCTCCTGGAACTCCTCGCTCCCGGCGAACACGTCGTCGTCGGTGCCGAAGCGCTCCCGGCGCATCTGCTTCATCAACTCGTCGCGCGACCGCGAGCTCCTGATCGAACTGGTCGCGATACTGGGGGTCGAGATACTGGCGGTACTGCGGCGAGTCCGGGCCGGCGTGGCAGTCGGCGGAGATGATCAGGTAGCCGTTCGACATGCGCTTCCCCCGGGAACGTGGTTAATGGCGATAGATTAACACCGATGCAGCAGCTCGCCACCGAGACCACGCGCGACAAGCTGCTCAGGGCCGCGCTGCACCTCTTCGCCCGCCAGGGACTCGACGTCCCGCTGCGCGACATCAACGAGCTGGCGGGCCAGCGCAACGCGTCGGCCCTGCACTACCACTTCGGGGGACGGCCCGAGCTGCTGCAGGCGATCATCGACCGCTACCGCCTCAGCGACACCGAGCTCCTCGCCATCCAGGAAGAGATCCGGTCGGGTCCTCGCGACGTGCGGGCGGTGGTCGACGGGCTCGTGGAGCGGAGCTGCATGTGGCTGGCGACGCCCGACGGCCGCGACTACATCCGGTTCGTGTTCCAGTTCGTGATCCGGCTGCCGCTGCGCGAGCACCTGGTCGACGGCACCGAGGCGCCGTCGCTCGCCAGCGTGCGGGCGCAGGCCGAGCTCATCCACGAGGCGCTGCCGGACCTCTCCGAACGGATCGTGCGCGAGCGCGCCGTCGCCTCGCTCGACCTCGTGCTGCTCCAGATGGCGGAGCGGGCGCGCATCATCGACGACGAGGACGGCCGCGGCCTGCTCGCCGAGGACGAATGGAAGGCCAACCTCGTCGACATGGCGACCGGCCTGCTCACCGCGCCGGCGTCGCGCTCGGGCTAACCGGCCTTCCCCACCGACCAGCCCGACTCGTCGGTCTCCGCCGCGAGCAACGAGAGACGGAAACGGTCCAGGAGCGCGGCGAGCTGCGCGCGGTCACCCGCCGACCAATCCTCGAGCGCGACCGCGTAGTCGTTGAACGCCACGGCCCGCACGCGCGGTGAGCACCCGTTGCCCCGCGGCGGTGACCGCGAGTCGGGCGACCCGGCGATCGTCGGGGTCGACGGTACGCGTCACGAGGTTCTGCTCCTCGAGCGCCCGCACCTGGCGACTGGCGTTCGACTGGTCGATCTCGAGCCGCCGCGCCACCTCGGTCACCGCGATCGGCCCGTGGCGCTGGATCAGCCGCAACGCGCTCAGGTTCGTCTCCGACACACCGAGGCCGAGCGCGCGCTGCAGTCGCTCGCGCTGGCGTGGGCTCCGTGTGCTCGCGATGACGAGCGACGCGAATTCGTGGATCCGCTCGAGGTCGGGATCGGGCGCGGCTGTCAATCGGTCTCGATGAGGGTGTCGAGGCGCTGCGTGGTCTCGACCCACTCCTCGACCATGTCGAAGATGACGTCGCGCACCGGCCGCACGGAGGTCATGCTCCCGACGATCTGCCCGACCGGGAACCCGGTCAGATCCCGGTTCTGGGCACGGGTGACCCGGCGCGCTGCCTCGGAGAACACGATCCCCTGGAGTGGCATCGGCAACGGGGCGGGGGTGTCGTCGCGCTCCCAGGCGTCGGTCCACGCGGTGCGCAGTTGGCGCGCCGGCTTTCCCGTCATCGACCGTGAGCGCACGGTGCCGCGCGAGTTGGCCGCCAGCAGCTTCTCCACCGCGATCGGGTTGGTGTCGGCTTCGGCCACCGTGAGCCAGATGGAACCGGTCCACACGCCCTGGGCACCCAGCGCGAGCGCCGCGGTCATCTGCCGGCCGCGCCCGATCCCACCCGCGGCGAGCACCGGCACGTCGGGCCCGACCGCGTCGACCACCTCGGGCACGAGCACCATCGTCGACACGTCGCCGCAGTGGCCGCCGGCTTCCGTGCCCTGGGCGACGATCACGTCGGTACCCTGCGCGACCTGGCGTTCGGCGTGCTGGCGGTTGCCGACCAAACCGCCCACGAGGATGCCGCGCTCGTGCGCCTGCTCCACGACGTAGGGCGGCGGTGGGCCGAGCGCGTTCACCACCATCGACACCGGGTGCGAGAGCGCGACCTCCACCTGGCCCGGTCCCTCCTCGTCGACCCCGAGGCCCGCCGCCTTCACCACGCCGGTCTTGAGGTCGTCCGGTAGCTGCGGCACCCCGTGTTCGGCGAGCAGCTCCTCGACGAATGCCTGGTGCTCCGGCGGGATCAGCTCGTGGAGGTGGCTCAGGCTCGCCTCCGCGCCGCCGCCCTTGCCCACGTACTTTGCGGGCATGGCGAAGTCGACGCCGTAGGGCATGCCGTCGACGTGCTCGTCGATCCAGCTCAGCTCGATCTCGAGCTGGTCAGGGCTGTAGGCGAGCGCGCCGAGGACGCCGTACCCTCCGGCCCTGCTCACCGCGGCCACCACGTCACGGCAGTGCGAGAAGGCGAAGATCGGCAGCTCGATCGCGAGTCGGTCGCAGATGGGTGTGCGCACGGCGGTTCTCCCGGCCTCGGTCGTCAGTTAGTTGCTTGCGCGCATGCAAGCATTGTGTGGCAGAGTACGCCCGTCCGTGACGTCCTGCAACCGACCGCACGCAAGGAGACCCGAGATGCCCGACGCGCTCGTCGAACGAGACGACCACACGATGATCATCACGATGAACCGTCCCCAGCGCTACAACGCGCTGCTCGGGGGCGATGCTCGTGCGGATGTACGACGCGATGGTCGAGGCCTGCGCCGACGACGACATCCGGTCGATCGTGCTGACCGGCGCGGGCGGCAACTTCTGCTCGGGAGCCGACCTGCGCGCCATGGCGGGCGACGGCGAGGACACCGACCGCGAGATCGACGTCCCGGCACGCATGGCCGCCGACCCCGACATCGTCTACAAGGGACTGCTGCGGCTGTACCGGCCGTCGAAGCCGTTCATCGCCGCGGTCGAGGGTGTCGCCATCGCCGGCGGCACCGAGATTCTCCAGCAGACCGACATCCGCGTCGCCGGCGAATCGGCACGCTTCGGCGTGAGCGAGGCGCGCTGGTCGCTGTACCCGATGGCGGGATCCGCCGTCCGCCTGCGCCGCCAGATCCCCTACACCCACGCCGCCGAGATCCTGCTCACCGCGAAGCACCTCCCCGCGGTCGAGGCCGCGCCGCGTCGGTCTCATCGGCCACGTCGTGCCCGACGGCCAGGCGCTCGCCACGGCACTGGAGATCGCCGCGGAGGTGAACGCCAACGGGCCGCTCGCGACCGAGGCCATACTCCGCACGCTGCGCGAGACCGACGGCATGACCGAGGCCGAGGCGCTCGCCCACGAGTGGGAGTACGGCCAGGCGGTGTTCCAGAGCGACGACGCCAAGGAGGGCCCCAAGGCCTTCGCCGAGAAGCGCGCGCCGAACTTCCAGCGCCGCTGACCCGAACCGGCGTCAAAGTCCGCTGATTATTCGCTCACTTTGACGCCAGTTCGGGTGGGGGGAGTTCGGGGTGGGGGGTCAGACGTGGGTGATCGTGGCGCCGGCGGCCTCGTAGCTGGCGCGGATGAGGGCGCTCGAGCGCGGGTCGACCGAGATACCGATGCCCATCCTGCTCATCACGTAACCCCCCGCGACCCCGTGCTCGGGATCGGCGAAGCCGACGGAGCCGCCGGCGCCGTAGTGCCCGAACGTGTGTCGACCGCCCATCGGCGCGAACGGTGACGCCGACCAGAACCCCAGCGCGATCGTCGATTCGACGTCGAATCCCGGCAGTGACAGCACCTGGTCGGTGCCCGACGTCTGGAGCGTGCGGGCGGTGTCGATCTGCTCGGGGTCGAGCAAGCCCGCCGACGGCCCATCGTCGACGCCGCCGACGAGACCGGCGTACATCCGCGCCAATGAACGGGCGTTGGTGATCCCGTTCGCCGCCGGAACCTCGGCGGCGTGGAAGTCGCGGTGGTTGGCGGTGGTCGCGAGATCACCCTCGAACGCACCGTTCAGGTTGAGGGCACGCACCATCAACGAATCGGCACCGAGCAGGTCCTCGATGCTCAGGCCGCCGGCAGAGTCCATCGGGATCATCGGCGCGACACGCGACTCGAGCTCCTCGGGCAACCCGATCCAGAACTCGAGCCCGAGCGGTTCGGCGATCTCCTCGTGGAAGAACGTGCCCAGGCTGCGCCCGTCGATGCGACGGACGACCTCGCCGACGAGGTAGCCGTATGTGAGCGTGTGATAGCCGTGCGCGACGCCCGGCTCCCAGAGCGGCGCCTGGACCTCGAGCGTGTGGATCACCGGATCCCACGCGAGGACCTCCTCGCGCGTCAACTTCGCGTCGACGGTCGGGAGGCCCGCCTGGTGGCTGAGCAACCAGCGCACCGGGATGTGCTCCTTGCCGGCCTGACCGAACTCGGGCCAGTAGGCGACGACGGGCGCGTCGATGTCGAGCTGCCCCCGCTGCGCGAGCAGGTGCGCACATGCCGCGGTCGCACCCTTGGTGGACGAGAAGACGATCTGCAACGTGTCGGCGTCGTAGGCCGCGCCGGTATCGGTGCGGACACCGCCCCACAGGTCGACGACCTGCTCCCCATCGACGAAGAACGCGTAGCTCGCCCCCACCTCGCCGTGTTCCTCGAAGTTGTTCGCGAACGTGCCTCGTACTCCTTCGAACCCGGGCTCGACGTGTCCGCCCACCTCGACGCTCATCTCGGTTCCCCCTACTTCGGCAAGCCGAGCACGCGCTCGGCGAGGACGTTGCGTTGGATCTCGTTCGAACCGCCGTAGATCGTGTCGGACCGGCTGAACAGGAACAGCTTCTGCTCGAGCGTCAGCTCGTAGGGCGACGCGCCGTCGCCCTCACCGACCGCGATCAGACCGTCGGCGCCGAGGACGTCGATCATCAGGTTGCCGAGGTCGCGGTGCCACGTGCCCCAGAACAGCTTCGAGATCGACGCCTCCGGACCGGGCACGCCCTTGGCGGCCATGCTGCGCATCGCGTTCCACTTCATCAGCCGTAGGCCGATCCACGCGTCGACCAACCGCCGGCGCACGACCGGATCGTCGCCGCGACGGCGTGACCGAGCCAACGAGAGCAGGTGGTCGAGCTCGCGCTCGAAGCCGACCTGCTGCGCGAGCGTCGACACCCCACGCTCGAAACCCAGCAGGCCCATCGCCACGCGCCAGCCGTCGTTCACGTCACCGACGACGAGGCTCGCCTCGGTGCGGGCGTCGTCGAAGAACACCTCGTTGAACTCGCCGCCCCCGGTGATCTGCACGATGGGCCGGACCTCGACCCCGGCCTGGTCCATCGGCACCAGGAGAAACGTGAGCCCCTTGTGCCGGGATGACCCCGGGTCCGTGCGCGCCACCACGAAACACCAGTGCGACACGTGAGCGAGCGACGTCCACACCTTCTGACCGTTGATCACCCACTCGTCGCCGTCGAGCTGCGCGCGCGTGGGCGACGTTGGCGAGGTCGGACCCCGCGTTGGGTTCGCTGTAGCCCTGGCACCAGCGTTCGTCGCCGCGCCGGATGCCGGGGAGGAAGCGCTCCTGCTGGTCGGGCGTGCCGTACGCGATCAACGTGGGGGCGAGCAGGTTCTCGCCCATGTGGTTCACCCGGGCCGGCGCCTGCGCCCGGGTGTACTCCTCGGCCCAGATCACCTGCTGGTCGAGCGTCGCGCCCCGGCCGCCGAACTCCTCGGGCCAGCCGAGCCCGATGAAGCCGGCCTTCCCCAACTCGTGCTCCCACTCGACGCGCACGTCGAAGCCGACGTCCTCGTCGCCGGGACCTCCACGCCCCTTCAGCTCGGCGTACTCCCCCACGACGTGCTCGGCCAACCACCCGGCCACGTCGCGCCGGAAGCGCTCGTCGTCACCGGTGAGCTCGACGTCCGCCATCGCCACGGTCACGCCGCGGGAAAGGCCATGAGCTCCACGCGCACCCCGTCGGGGTCGGCGAGGAAGAGCAGATCGATCCCGGGGCTGGCGCGCGTTCCTCGATCACGGTGGCACCGCACTCGACCAGGTGACGGGTGGCGGCGGCGAGGTCGTCGACGTAGAACGACAGGTGGGTCAGGCCGACCTGGTTGCGCGTGGCCGAGGGCGTGCCCACCACCCCGGGCTCCACGAAGTGCAACAGCTCGATCCTCATCGTGTCGTTCTGGACGAACTGCGACACGATGCGGACGGGCCCGGGAACCTCGAGACTGCGGTCGAGGCCCTCGGCGGCGGCGGTGTCGAGCTCGAAGCCTTCCGCCTTCTCGAAGCCGAGACCCTCGCAGAAGAACCGCAGGGAACGCTCGAGGTCGCGGACGCACAGCCCCACGTGCGACGGCCGGTAGTCCACCATGGATCGCGCCTCCACTCGACGTCTCGACGGCGACGGCCCGAACCTGACGGTCCGTCAGAAACAAGCTAGCGTCGCCCGCCGGAACCACGCCCGCCCGACACGACGACAGGAGACCACGCGATGGCGATCCCCGGCATGGAGGACTACCCGATCAAGCTCGGGACCCTGCTGTTCACGATGGTCGAGCCCGAGAAGGGCCACGAGGTCGAGTACAACCGCTGGTACGAGCACGACCACTTCTACTCCGGCTGCATGGTCGGCAAGTGGCAGTTCGCCGGAGACCGCTTCGTCGCCACGAAGCGGCTGAAGGACCTGCGCTATCCCGCGAGCAGCGACATGACCGCCGACAACCTCGTGGGCTCCTACCTCGCCATCTACTGGGTCCTCGACGGCCACCACGACGAGTGGAACCGGTGGGGCGTCGACCAGGTCAACTGGCTGCACGCCAACGGCCGTATGTTCGACAAGCGCACCCACATCCACACGCTGCTCTACGAGAAGCGCTGGAGCGACCGCAACGCCGACGACGCGTGCACGATCGAGCTCGCGCTCGACCACAACTTCCCGGGCCTCGTCGTCGTCGCCGGTGACGTCAAGGAGGGCCACACGCACGACGAAGTCGACGCGTGGTTCCGCGACACCTACCTGCCGGGCGCGTACGCGCAGCCGTGGGGGCCGGAGGTCGTGCTCGACGCGACGACGCTGCCGCTGCTCGACGACCGTCCCGCCGACGTGCCGCCGCCCGCGGCCGGGCCGAACCGGTTCCTCCAACTGCACTTCCTCGACCACGACCCGGAAGAGGGTTGGGCCGACGGCTACGCCAAGATCGGCCGGGCGATCGACGACAGTGGTCTCGCCACCCACGTGTGGACGAGCCCGTTCATCCAGACCGACTTCGGCACCGACAGGTACACCGACGAGCTCTGGTAGTTCAGACGGGCACGATCGTGTGCCCGGTGAACCAGGCGGGGACGGTACCGTTGCCCAGATTGGCGAAACCCCGACTTCACCTGCTCGTCACACGTCGGCCTCAACGATTTCGCCCGGGAGGCCGATACTGGAGACGTGGACGATCAGATGGCAGCGCGATCGCGCACCTGTGACGAGACCCGAGCGACCCGGTTGCACTACCAGCTGCGGTGCCTGCTCGCCGCCGACCACGACGGCGACCACCGGTGGACCCCGGAGCTGCTGAGCGCGGATCCGGGCCCCACGGCCGCCACCGGCTGAAATCGCTCGGCCCGCGCGTGGGTGGGTGTCGAGGGGCGAGCGCTCGCGATCTCGTCAACACATCTCCGGTCGCCAGTGTGCGGTGCGCACGAAGACGGTGGGGAGTCGTCGGTAACCTGACGGCGACGAAGGGTGACACCATGAGCACGACGACGACGACCCCTCCCCTCCACGATCCCGCGACCTACGCACGGGGATTCCCCCATGAGGTGTTCCGGGAGCTGCGTGACCGCGAGCCGGTGTCGCACCACGACCATCCGGCGTGGGCGAACGGCTACTGGGTCGTGTCGCGCCACGCCGACGTTCAGCGCGTGTCGCGTGACTGGACGGCGTTCCAGAACGCGCCGAACCCGTTCCTCCCCGACTCCGCCGACACCAACGAGGACGGCACGTCGTTGCTGCTGATCAGCCTCGACCCGCCCGAACACACCAAGCTGCGCAAGCTGATCAGCTCCGGCTTCACGCCCCGGCGCATCAACGACCTCGCCGGGCACGTGAAGGCACGGGTCGACGCCGTGATCGACTCCGTGGCCGACCAGGGCGAGTGCGATCTGGTGCGCGATGTCGCGTTGTGGCTCCCGCTGCACGCCATCGCCGATCTCGTGGGGGTGCCCGAGGAGGACCGCAAGCAGGTCTTCGAATGGACGGAGCTCACGTTCGGGTTCGACGCCTCCGTCACGCCCCAAGAACGCCAGGACGCCGCACAGGCGATGTTCTCGTATGCAGACGCGATGTGCGCCGAGCGGCGCGACCACCCGCGCGACGATCTCATGAGCGTGTTGTTGCACGCCGAGGTCGACGGCGAACGCCTGACCGAGATGCACCTCGCGTTCTTCTTCCTGCTGCTCCAGAACGCGGGATCGGAGACCACCCGCAACCTCATCACCACCGGCACGCTCGCGCTCCTCGAACGACCCGATCAGCTCGCGCTGCTCCGCGGCGATCTGTCGCAGCTCCCCGTCGCGATCGAAGAGCTGCTGCGCCACGCGACGCCGGTGATGTCGTTCACCCGGCAGGCCACCGAGGACACCGAGATCGCCGACCAGGCGATCGCCGAGGGCGATCACGTGCTGATGGTCTACGCGTCGGCCAACCGCGACGAGCGGGTCTTCGACCGACCCGACGACGTCGACATCACCCGCGATCCCAACGACCACGTCGCCTTCGGTGCCGGGGGGCCGCACTTCTGCCTGGGCTCCCACCTGGCCCGTCTCGAGGGGCAACTGATGTTCGAGGCGATCCTCACCCGCTTCGAGGGCCTCGAGCTCGCCGCCGACCCCGCCACGCTGCCGCGGGTCAACTCCAACCTCATCGACGGGCTCCACGAGATGCCGGTCCGGTGGCGCGGGGTGCGCTGACGCGGGCGACGGACCCCTCACGCTCGGATCCCGTCGCGGATGGGGCCCTGGTGGACTATGCGGCCTGGGCGCTCGCCAACGAGCCGACCGCGCTCGACGAACGGTTCGCGTTCGACCGCATGGTGGCGGCCGGGGGACTGACCGACGACAAGCGCCGGTACGTGCTGACCGTCCTCCAGACGACGAGTCCGCTCATCGGCGCGTACCGGCGGCAGCGCCCCGCCTGGGTGCCGCCGGCCCGCTCGGCCCGTCGAAGGCCGACGCCGGCCCCCTGATCCGGGCTACGTTCGGCCGATGCGGGCCCACGCTCGGCTGCTGATCGCTGCGATCGGTGTAGGCGGTTTCACCGCGGGATGCGCCTCCACCCTCGGCGAGCAGCACGGGATCACCGAGCAGAGCCAAGGGATGTCCGACCTCTGGCAGGGAAGCGTCATCACGGCCCTGATCATCGGCGCCCTCGTGACCTCGCTCATCATCTGGTGCCTGCTCCGGTATCGGCGGCGAGGCCGTGACGACCTGCCGAACCAACGCCAGTACGTCATCCCACTCGAGATCGTCTACACCGCGATACCGATCCTGATCGTGCTGGTCCTCTTCGCCGTCTCGTGGTCGGTGCAGCACAACGTCGATTCCCTCGATCCGCACCCGGCGGTGACGATCCATGTGCGCGGGTTCCAGTGGCAGTGGGAGTTCAGCTATCCGGAGGAAGGCGTGACCGTTGGCGGCCTCCCTCGCCACGACCCCGTGATGGTCATGCCCGTCGGCGAGACGGTTCGGATCGTGTTGACGTCCGCTGACGTGATCCACTCGTTCTACGTCCCCCAGTTTCTGTACAAGCGGGACGCGATCCCCGGCTACCCGAATCGATTCGACGTCAACGTGAAGCACGCCGGCACGTACCGGGCCTATTGTGCGGAGTTCTGTGGTCTCGGTCACGCACGCATGACGTTCACCGTGCGCGCGGTGAGCCCATCTCAGTATCGCGAGTGGGTCAGCCGACACCGGGCGCGCACATGACGACCGCTCTCGAGCGCACCGGCGAGCAAGCTGCCCCCGAGCCTCGGCGCGGCGCGACGGGCCTGCTCCGCTGGATCACCACGACCGACCACAAGCAGATCGGGCTCAGCTACATCTTCACGGCCATCGGGTTCTTCTGCGTCGGCGGCCTGCTCGCGCTGGCGATCCGTTCCCAGCTCGCCCAGCCGAACGAACATCTCGTCGATCCCCAGACCTACAACGAATTCTTCACCATGCACGGCAGCATCATGATCTACCTGTTCGCCGTGCCGTTCGCATTCGGTCTCGCGAATTACATCGTGCCGCTGCAGATCGGCGCGCCGGACATGGCATTTCCCCGGCTCAACGCGCTCGGGTACTGGCTCTACCTGTTCGGCGGCCTGATCATGATCTCCGGATTCCTGACCGCCAGCGGCGCCGCCAGCTTCGGGTGGTTCGCGTACGCACCATTGTCGGGCGCGGTGTACTCACCGGGAGTGGGCCCCGATCTCTGGATCATCGGCGTGGTCGTGACGAGCACCGTGGGCGTGCTCACCGCCGTGAACCTCGTCACCACCATCTTCATGCTGCGCGCGCCGGGCATGACGATGTTCCGGATGCCGATCTACACGTGGAACATGCTCATCACGAGCGTGATGGTGCTGCTCACGTTCCCCGTACTCACCGCCGCGCTCGCCATGCTCTACTCCGATCGCCACCTCGGCACCCACATCTTCGAGGCGACCAAGGGCGGGACGCCGATCCTGTGGCAGAACCTGTTCTGGTTCTTCGGGCATCCCGAGGTGTACATCATCGCGTTGCCGTTCTTCGGCGCGGTCACCGAGGTGTTCGCGGTGTTCTCGCGCCGTCCCGCGTTCGGCTACAAGGGTCTGGTCTTCGCCACGTTGGCGATCGGTGGTCTGTCGCTCGGCGTTTGGGCCCACCACATGTATGCGACCGGCGCAGTGCTGCTCCCGTTCTTCACGATCATGAGCCTGCTGATCGCGGTACCGACCGGAGTGAAGTTCTTCAACTGGATCGGCACCATGTGGGGAGGGCGCATCAGCTTCAAGACGCCGATGCTCTTCGCGATCGGGATGTTGTTGATCTTCCTGATCGGCGGCCTCAGCGGTGTCCTGCTGGCGATGGCGCCCGTCGACTTCAGCCTCACGGACACGTACTTCGTCGTCGCCCACATGCACTACGTCATCATGGGCCTGGTCATGGGTGCCTTTGCCGGCATCTACTACTGGTTCCCGAAGATGACCGGCAAGATGTTGAGCGAACGGTGGGGCCGCGTGCACTTCGTGTGCTTCTTCATCGGCATCAATGTCACGTTCTTCGTGCAGCATCAGCTCGGGCTCGACGGCATGCCGCGCCGGGTCGCGACCTACACCGCCCGCGAAGGATGGGGCACGCTGAACCTCATCTCGACCGTCGGGTCGTTCATCTTGGGGATCGGCGGACTCGCGTTCGTGTGGAACCTCGTCCACTCGCTCCGCCACGGTGAACCGGCGGGCGCCGATCCGTGGGGCGGCCAGACGCTCGAATGGGCGACAACCTCGCCGCCACCCGAGCACAACTTCGACTCGCTGCCCCCCATCCACTCCGAGCGCCCGCTCTGGGACCTGCGCCACCCGCGGGCCGAGCCCGGCACCCAGGTCGCCCCGTGAAGATCGAAGCTCGCTTCTTCCTGGCGATCACGGTCTTCCTCGCCGTCATCGGCACCGTGTACTGGTTCGCGTCGTACGAGGACACGGGGTCGGTGCTGCTCGCCGCCGGTGCGGTCATGGGGCTTATCGTCGGGGCGTCGATCTGGTACCACACCCGTGGAGCTCCGGCGCGACCGGAAGATCGTGCCGACGCGTCCATCAGCGACGGCGCCGGCCCCGTCGACGTGTTCCCGACGGAATCGGCGTGGCCCTTCGCCGTCGGACTCAGCGGCGCCGTGCTCGCGAGCGGATTCGCGTTCGGCGTCTGGCTGGTGGTGATCGGGGCGGCCGGGTTCGCGCTCTCCATCGCCGGATACCTCTTGGAGGCCCGCAACGCGACGTTGCCCGAGGAACGGGCGTCGGAGCGCAGCTGACCGATCGAGCGGCTCAGCTCACGACGACGGATCCTCGGCATCGACGTACCCGCCGGCCGCCGTCCGCTCCAACCGGGCCAGCTTCTCATGCGCGTCATTTTCCCGGCGGACGAGCTCCTTGCACAGCCGGTACGTCACGACGGCCGCGACCAACGGCAGCACGAACAACAGGGCACGCAATGCGTACGTCACCGCGTTCACCGAGAGGTCGAAGTGCGCCGCGATGACGTCGTTGCCTCCGGCCACGAAGAGCACCGCGTAGAAGGTGAGCACCCCGACGCCGATCGCCGTCCGCACAGGACGATCGCGCGGGCGATCCAGGAGGTGGTGCTCGGCGTGGTCGCGGGTGAAGCGCTCCTCGATGTATGGCCAGAGGTACAGCAGCGTGAACGTGATGCCCGGGAGCAGGATCCCCGGGAAAAACGGGTTCGGGATCTCGAAGCCACCGATGCGCAGCTCCCACGGCGGCATGAGGCGCAACGCCCCCTCGAGCCAGCCGATGTACCAGTCGGGCTGCGAGCCCGAGCTCACCAAATCGGGCTGGAACGGGCCGTAGAGCCAGACCGGGTTGATCTGCGCGATGCCGCCGAGCGCGGCGCACATTGAGAACACGAAGAAGAACAGCCCCAGGGTCTTGGCGGTGAAGGTCGGCCAAAGCTTCGAACCGACGACGTTGCGTTCGGTGCGGCCTCGCCCGGGGAATTGCGTGTGCTTCTGCCGGACGAGCATGACGAGATGGACGGTCAACAGCCCGACGATCAGCGCTGGGACGACGAGCACGTGGATGACGAACAGGCGGGGAATGATGTCGTTGCTCGGGAACTCGCCGCCGAACACCAGGAACGCGAGCCAGGGCCCGACGAAGGGGATCGAGAGCAGGACCGAGTACGCGATTCGCAAGCCGGTCCCGGAGAGCAGGTCGTCCGGGAGGCTGTAGCCCGTGAAACCGTTGGCAAGACCCAACAGGAGGAGCGTCAGGCCCACCATCCAGTTCAGCTCACGCGGCTTGCGGAAGGCGCCGGTGAAGAAGATGCGCATGAGGTGCACGAGGATCGCACCGATGAACAGGAGCGCCGCCCAGTGGTGGATCTGGCGCATGACCAGCCCCGCGCGCACGTCGAAGCTCACGTGGAGGGTGGACTCGTAGGCCGCCGACATGCGAACGCCGCGCAACGGGGCATACGAGCCGTGGTACACGACTTGACGCGAGTCGGGGACGAAGAAGAACGTGAGGTAGACGCCCGTCATGATCAGCACCACCAGGCAGTACATGGCGATCTCACCGATCATGAACGACCAGTGGTCCGGGAAGACCTTGTTGAGCGCGGTCCGGGCGAAACGCGCCAGCCCGAGCCGCCGATCGAGACCCCGAACGGCGCGCTCGACGACCATCAGCGGCTTTGGTCCCAGAAACCGGGGCCGACCGGCTCCGGGAAGTCGCTCTGGGCCCGTAATGTCCCGTCGGCATCGACCATCAACGGAAGCTGCGGCAACGACCGCGTCGCCGGTCCGAAGACCGGTGTGGCGCCGCTCGCGACCTCGAAGGTCGACTGGTGACACGGGCAGAGGAGGCGCTCGCTGGCGGCCTGATAGAGGCCGACCGGGCATCCCGCGTGGGTGCAGACCTTCGAGTAGGCGACGTAGCCCGCCGGCCCCCAGTCTTCACGCCCCTTCCTGGTGGTGACCGCCTTCTCGGCCAGCCTGATCAGCAGGGTCTGGCTGTCGGCCGACCCCACGTGGCCCTCCGGGAAGACCGTTAGGACTCCTCCGACCTCGAGGTCGGCGACGTTCACGGCCTTCCCCCGTTGGTCGACGACCCGCGACCCCTTCCGCCACGACGTCACGAACAGCTTCCCGTCCGGGCGCGGGCCCAGCGAAGCGATCGGGAAGAGGGCGGCGAGGCCCAGTGCTCCCGCCGCGGCGGCCAGCATCCGGACGAGGAACTTCCGGCGCGCGACCCCCTCCGCGTCGTCGACCTCGCCGGAGTTGTCGATCGTGTACACGCGCTCGAAGTCGCGGCCGAATTCCTGCAGGTCCTCCGGGCTCGACGCCAGCGGCTGCACGCGTCTCGGTGAACGGGCCCTGGGGCAGCAGCCCGCGTGCCGCGCCCACGAAGGCGACGCCTAGACCGCCGAGCGCGAGCGCGAGGAGCACACCTTCGAGCTGGTTCTGACCACCCGTGAGATACACGATGGCGAGCCCGAGCGCGGACACCGTCGTCGTCGCGAGTGCAGCCGCGATCAGGCGCGCGGCGTGCTGCTCAGCGTTGCCGTTCATGAGCCTCCTCGATCCTGATGCTGACGAACAAGAGAAGCGGGATACCAAGCAGGAGCGCGACCATTCCCTCGGTGATCGGTCCGATCCTGCCGAGCGAGAATCCGCCCGGGTCATCCGGATGTTGGAGATAGGTCACGTACCTGGCAATGGAGTCCACCTGCTGCGCCGAGAACGTGTCCGGGCCGAAGATCGGCATCTGCCCGGGCCCCGTTCTCATCGCCTCGCCGATCTGCGTCGGTGTCGCGCGGGAGAGGCTCGGGGCGTCGAATCCGAAGCTGAGCGCCCCGCCGACTCCCGCCGAGCTGTGGCACGCGGCGCAGTTCGCCCGGAACAACGCGCCGCCGGCACTCAGATCGCCCGCTGCGATGTCGACATGGGGGATCGGAGGTCCCTGACCGAGCGACGCGACGTACGCCACCAGCGCGTCGATGTCCGCCGCACCGAAGGCGGGCGGCTTCCGGACCGGCGAACCGTTCGGATTGGCGAGCGGCATCCGTCCCGTGGAGAGCTGGAAGTCAGCGGACGCCGCACCCACCCCGCGCAGGTCGGGGCCCTGGGTCGTGCCGCGGCCATCGGCGCCGTGACAGCTCGAGCACGAGACCTGGAAGAGCTGCCGGCCGCGCGCGACGGTCGTGGCCTCGCTGGTCGAACGCGCGTCGGCACGGTCGGCCGCGGCCCCACCGAATCCCGCGAACCCCACGGCGACGAGCAGCCCGGGGGCCGAGAGCACGACGACGAGCACCAGGCGCCGCATCGTGCTAGCGCAGGACGAAAAGTGCGAGGAAGAGCAGCACCCACACGACATCGACGAAATGCCAGTAGTAGGTGACCGACTCGACCGCCGGACCGCGTCGTTCCAACGAACCCGGCCCGCTCGTCACCACCACGGCAGCCACCAGCAAGGCCAGACCGGCGAACACGTGCAAGGCGTGGAACCCGGTCATCAGGTAGTACACGGATCCGAACCCGCTCGAAGAGGCGGAGAAGTCGAGCACGAAGAACTCGTGGACCTGGTTCGCGAGGAACACCGCGCCGAGCAGGAACGTGACCCGTAGCCATGTGTGCATCTGGTCGCGGTCGTCCCGCTCCCGCGCCTGGGTCGCGAGATGGATGGTGAAGCTCGACGCGATCAGCACGAGCGTCGCGACGGTCGCGGTCAGCGTCTCGAGGTGAACCGTCGGCGGCGGCCAGACGCGGGCGCTCGATCGCAACGTGAAATAGGCCGCGAACAGCCCACCGAAGAACATCAGCTCCGAGGCGAGCCAGACGATCGTGCCGACCGCGAGCATCGACGGTTCCCTCGGTCGCACCGGAGAGATGGCGCCGTCGCTCACGGGGGCGATGATGACACACCGCTAGCCTTGGCGCGTGAGCATCGCCGCACTCCCCGGCGCGATCCTGGGCGCGGCCACGCCGTCGTGGCGATCCCTGCTCGGCGACTGGTCGCTCGATCTCCTGTTCGTCCCGACCACGCTCGCCGGCTACCTCTACCTGTCCGGCGTCCGCCGCCTCGCCCAGAAGGGACGGACCTGGCCCGTCCGTCGATCGGCGGCGTTCATGGTCGGCTTGGCGATCCTGCTGTTCGCGGGCGAATCGGGGTTCGCGCAGTTCGATCGCGATACTTCAGCCTCCACGTCGTGCAGCACCTGCTCCTCGGCATGGTGGCTCCGCTGTTCCTGGTCCTCGGCGCGCCCGTGACCCTCCTGTTGCAGGCCAGCCACCGACGTGGACAGGAGCGCTGGCGGTGCGCGGGTCCACAGCCGACCCGTCACCGTGATCACCCACCCGCTCGCCGTCTGGGTGGTCTTCGGCGGCACGCTCGTCGCGCTCTACTTCACCGGTCTGTTCCAGCTGTCGCTCGAGAACCAGTGGGTTCACGTGCTGGTGCACGCCCACTTCGTCGTCGTCGGGTGCCTGTTCATGGGGTACGTCGTCGGTCTCGATCCGGTGGCGCGCCCACTCGGTCATGGCGCCCGATTGCTCTACGTCGCCGTCGTGCTTCCGTTCCACGCGTTTCTCGGTGTGGCGCTCCTCGGCAGCACCACCGTGTTCGCCGCGGATTGGTACGAGCAGTTCCCGGGTCGTCACCCGGCGGACCTGCTCCAGGACCAGCACCTCGGCGCGGGGATCCTCTGGGCCTTCGGCGAGGTGTTCGGTCTCGCCGCACTGGCCATCGTGCTGTTCCAGTGGATGCGCCACGACGAACGCGAAGGCCGCCGTCTCGACCGTGCGCTCGCGGCCGAGCACGCCCGCGACACCGTCGGAGCGATCCGGCCCTGATCCGTTCCGGCCCCTTGCCACCGCAGGAAGCGGAGCCTGACGCTCCCGATGGAGGGACGAGCCACGCCCCGCCGGGCAACGGCGACAGCGGGACCACCGACGCTGGGGAAGTCCGCACTCAAGGACCCCCGATTCGGGGTCGTTACTCCTCCAGACGATGGAGGGCTCCCGATGGCTCAGGTGACCCAACAGATCCGGGTCGACAGCGACCCGGACCAATACCGCCGCATGTTCGATCGACAGACCGGCCTGCCGCGCTGGCCGCTGCTCGTGGACCGCGCGACGATCGCTCTCGCGCGCGCGAACCGGAGCCACGGGGTCGCCGCCGTGTTCGTGATCGAGAACCCGCGGGCGTTCGACGGCACCGTGCCGGATTTCGCCGAGCTCGCCCGGCGCCTGCTGGACCGTGTACGCCCCGACGACACGGTGGCGCGCGCCGCCCACCGCACGTTCGTCATCGTGTGCAACGACATCGCGCAGGACAAGGACGCGGCGACGGTCGCGCGACGTCTCGTCCACGGATCCGGGGTGATGTGCCAGCTCGGCGTCGCCCTCGGCACGGGCGAAGACTCAGCCGAGTCGCTGCTCACGCGCGCGCTGCACGAGGCCGAGCAGGGACTTCCCAGCTGAACGACTCGACGTTCAGCGCGACCGATCTCCGAACACGCTCGCGAGCAACGGGTTGAAGATGTCGGCGCGTTCCCATTGGAGGAAGTGGCCGGCGCCGGGGATCAGGAGCGGCCCGATGCGGTCGGTGAACGCCCGCTCGCAGAACCACACGAAGTCCTCGCCCACCACGTGGTCGTCGGTGCCGTAGAGCAGCAGCGTCGGTACGTCGACGGTTCCCCCGAGGAGTGGCGCCTCGGTCATCGGACGCCCGTGCCCGAGCTGGTACGCCGACCAGCCGGCGCGCAGGCGCGCCTCGTCGGCGAACGGCTCGGTCATGAAGTCGACGTCCGCGTGGCTGAACGTCCCCGGCGATGCCCAGAGCCGGCTCTGGTACATCCCGGCGACCCATTGCCGGCGTGCGCCGTCGGTGGGAAGCATCGCCGCCAGCTCGTCGGGCCGCGCTCCCTGCAGTTCGCGGTAGTCACCGGTCGGTCCGTCGCTCGAGCGCGCTCAGCGCGCCGTAGTCGAGGCCGGCCGCCGCGGTACTCGTCGAGCGCGGCCGGCGGCACCGTGTTGAAGAAGCAGAGCCGTTCCACGAAACCGGGGAAACGGTGCACCATGTCGACGGCGACGACACCCCCGATGTCACCACCGGCGACGGCGCACCGTTCGTGGCCCAGCACGTCGTGCACCAGCGCGTGCACGTCACGCGAGTAGACGGCGAGGTCGTACTCGTCGTCGGGTGAGAGGTCGCTGTCGCCGTACCCGCGGAGGTCGGGAACGATCACCTCGAAGCCGGCGGCTGCGAGCGGCGCGACGTTCCGCCACCAGATCCGCTTCGTCTCCGGATACCCGTGCAGGAGGACCAACGGGTGACCACCGATGCCCTCGCGGACGTACGCGAGGGTCAGACCGTTGCGCGCCTCGGAACGGTGGATGGCGAAGTCACCCGGTCCGGGCGTGGCGGGCTGCGCCGGCCGCAACCGAGGGTCGTAGGACACGCCTTCCCCGCCTTCCCCGCCTTCCCGCCTACGCCATCTCGACGTCGCGCCGCAGGCCGTGTGAGCACGAGGGTCTTGATCAGCCACTCACCATCGACCAGCTCGTAGGTCTCGGTGTAGTGGCCGTACCCGGTCATGCTCTTCATCCCGAGCGGTGATCCCTCGGGCATCTTCAGGAAGTCCTGCATCGCCCAGACACCGCGAGCGGTCGTTTCAGAGGCGATCTCGATCTCGGGCATGTGACCGTGGTGCACGGTGACGACGGGGCCGACCGCGCCCTCGACGAACCGGCGGATGTTCTCGCGCCCGTTGACGATCTCGGAGCCGGGCGCTTCCTGGGTGGTGTCCATCATCGCGTCGATCGCGAAGGTGGCCTGGAAGCCGTCCCAGTCCTTGGTGTCCATGCAGCGGAAGTACCGCGCCTTTCAACCGCTTGATCTGCTCGACGGCGCGGAGCTCTTCGAGGGTGTCCATCAGGGCCTCCAGGGTTTCGGCCAATCGTCGGATCGGAGCTGCGCGTCCATGCCGCCGTCACAGAACAGGACGGAGCCGCAGAAGAAGCGGGCGTCCGGCCCGAGCAGGTACTGCAACAACGCCGCGATCTCCTCGGGCCGGCCGTTGCGGCCGATGGGCGCCTGGAAGGCCGCGATCAACGGCCCGATGGTGGGGTCGTCGAGCCCTTCCTGGAGCAACGGGGTGTCCACCGCGCCCGGGGCGACCGCGTTGAGCGTGATGCCCGCGCCGGCCCACTCCGGGGTGATCGCCTGACGGCGTACCCACCACGCCAGCGCCGTCTTGGTCACCGGGTAGGTGCTCACCGACTCGCCCTCGCCGGCCTGCGCGCGGGCCGCCTCCTCGTCTCCACCGAGGCACGCCGCAACCAGCGTCTCGTCGATCCCCGGTGCGCAGGTGGTGGAGTTCGAGCTGATGGCGACGGCGGCCGGGTCGGTGCCGCGGGCGAGGAGCGGACGCAGCCCCGCGAGCAGCTCGACGGTCCCGAAGTAGTTGACCGAGATCAGCAACGAGGCCGGTCGGTCGGGGAGGCCGTTGAGCCCGGCACAGGTGACGAGTCCGTCGAGGACGCCACCCGATGCCTCCCGCACCGCCTCGATGGCCCGGGCGCGCCCGGCCGGCGTCCCGAGGTCGGCCTGGATCTCGGCGTTCTGCACGTCGACGCCGATGACGCGGTCACCCGCCGCGGTGAGCCGGGCGCGAAGCGCCGCCCCCATACCGGAGCCCGAGCCGGTGACGGCGACGGTCCTCACGGCTTCACCAGGTCGCGCCACGGGATGTCCCGGTCGTTCGTGGGCTCGCGGGGCAGCCCGAGCGCGCGCTCGCCGATGACGTTGCGCTGGACCTCGTCGGTCCCGCCGCCGATCCGACTCGCCCACTGGCTCAGGAACTGATCCTGCCAACGGGCGTCGTCCGGTGCGTCGCTCCCCCAGAGGGTCGCGGTCGGGCCGAGGAGGCTCATGACGAGATCACCGGTCTTGGCCAGGTGTTGGGAGTACGCGAGCTTGAGCACGGATGCCTCCGGGCCCGGCATCTGCCCCTTGCTCATCGCGGTGCGGAGCCGGAACCCCATGTACTTGATGACGCCGGCGCGGACGACCGTGTCCGCGAGCTGCTGACGGACGACGGGATCCTCGTGCAACCCCATGCGCCGGGCGAGCGCGATGATGTCGTCGAGCTGCCGACCACCCTGGGCGCCGCCGATCATCGCCCGTTCGTTCCCGAGCGTCGTCTGTGCGACCCGCCACCCGTTGTTCACGTCGCCGAGCACGTTCGACGCCGGAATGCGCACGTCGGTCAGGAACACCTCGTTGAAGTGCGCGACCCCGGTGATCTGCACCAGCGGGCGAACCTCGATGCCGGGGGTCTTCATGTCGACGACGAAGTAGGTGATGCCGCGGTGCTTCGGCACGTCGGGATCCGTGCGCGCCAGCAGGATGCCGTAGTCGGCGAACTGGGCGAAGCTGTTCCACACCTTCTGACCGTTGACGACGTACTCGTCGCCGTCGAGGACGGCACGCGTGCCGAGCGACGCGAGGTCGGAGCCGGCACCCGGCTCGCTGTAGAGCTGGCACCAGAGCTCGTCCCCGCGGAGGATGGCGTCGACGTGCTCCTTCTTCTGCTGCTCGGTCCCGTGCGCGATCAGCGTGGGCACGACCATCGACACCGCCACCGAGAACGCGCCGACCGAGACGTCGAACTGCGCCTGTTCCTCGTTGAAGATGGTCTGCTGCATCCCGGTGCCACCGCGCCCGCCGTACTCCTTCGGCAGCGTGATCCCGGCCCAGCCGTTGTCGTAGAGCGTGCGCTGCCAGGCGCGCGACCGGTCCATGTGCTCCTGGAGCCCCGACGCCCCGTAGCTGCCCTGGGGCGACGCCGCGGCGTCGTCGAGGCGCGTGGCGTGCTGCTCGAGCCACGCCCTCGCCTCCGCCCGGAACGCCGCTTCTTCGGGCGAGTCGCCGATCTCCATGGAAATCCTTTCTGACGGACCGTCGGGTCGTCGTGCGTGTACCGGAACCGCCGGTCAGGCGATCGTCTGAGGGAGGGAGCTGGCGCGGATCGCCCCGGCGAAGCCGTAGTCGAACGGCACGATGAGCTGGAACGGCGCGTCCAGCACGACATCGGTGCCCGTGCCGTACGGCGCAGCGCCGCGCGCGGCGCGCGTCACCACGGCTGCGTCGCCCTCGAGGAGGTACACGTCGCAGTCGAGGGTGGCGTCGGTGATCGACCGGTGCCCGAGCACCGCATGCACGCCGACGACTCCGACCGCGGCCGGCGCGACGGCGTCGCGCGCGTGCTCGTCTCCACCGTGGCGGAGCACGACCCGGATCGACGTGTGCTGGATGTGCGGGATGTCGTCACGGTCCGCCTTCAGCGCGGGATCGGCGACGCCCCACGACCAGGTCATGGCGTCACCCGCGCGTACGGTCTTCTTCTCGGGCGCGAACATCCGACCGGCGGCGTCGAGCTTGTCGCGGTAGGTGGTCATGTCGGCCAGGACCTGCGCGGGGTCGCCCGCGAGGGTGTACACGGTGACGTGCACGCCGCGACCCTCGGCGAAGCCGTCCAGGCGCTCGGCGGGCTCGCGCACCTCGTGCAGCTCGGGTGGGGCGACATACCGCTTGCCGGTCATGATCCCCGGCAACGCGATGTTGGGCGGCAGGTGTTCGAGGTCGTACCAGCGGTTCCACGCCTCGATCGCGTCAGCGTCGCAGTCGACCGACGCGAAGATGATTCCGGTGACGTCCATCGCCCGGCTCAGGCTGAGCGGAGCTCGACGAGACGCACCAGCGGGATCCGCCGTTCGGTGCGGCTCTGGTAGTCGTCGTACCACGGTCGGTCGGCGTTGAGCGCGACCCACGTCTCGGCGTAATCGGCGCCGTCGAGCACCTGCGCGTCGGCCCAGAACAGCCCGCCCTGCACCCGGATCTTCACCTCGGGGTTGGCATCGCGGTCGGTGAGGTTGAGATACCACGACGGATGCTCGGGCGCACCCGAGAACGAAGCCACGATGATGCGGTGGCCGTCACGGTCGACCCAGTACGGGAGCGCGACCTTGTGCTCGTTGCCGCTCCGGCGGCCGATGGTGTGCAGCACCACGTGGTGCATGCCGGCGATGCACCAGACCTCCTCGGCATCGGACGACTCCATGTACTCCACGTGGCCGCGGCTGATCGCCGGGATCTCCTCCGCGGCGGCTCCTCGAACGGCTCGCTCTTCTGGGATTCGGGTTGTGCTTCGGGCATGCGCGAAACCTACCCCACCACCCACGACGTCGATCGGGCCACGACGTCGATCGGGCTCCGTCGCCGGCACTGCCGACGCGTCCAGCACCTAGTAACCACTATGCTCCCGCGATGGAGATCGGCGCGGCCTCCCCGGCTCTCGGCGCGGCCGTGCCCGGACACCCGACGTCACCATCTTCGCCGGCATGAGGAGCGCCAAGGCATGAGCAACCTTGACACGGCGCGTGAGATGCTCTCCCGCTTCTCGGCCGGCGACAAGGCGGGGCAACTTCGCCACTGCACCGACGACGTCGTGTACGAGGCGCCGTACTACGGCGGGCTCGTCCGTCACGGGAAGGCCGAGCTGGCCGCCATGCTCGACGCAGTGGAGGAGCGATTCGACTCGATCTCCTACGTCGTCGTGGACGATTTCGCCACCTTCGATTCCGATCTCGTGATCGTCGAGGTACACGGCGACAACCGCGTCCGCGGGACCGGGCAGCGGTACCGGAACCTCTACATCATGTTCCTGTACTTCCGCGACGGCCGGGTGTACCACTGGCGCGAGTTCTCGAACCCCGACGTCTACCGAACGGCAGTGGCCTCATGAGCGGAGTTCTCGACGGCATCGAAGTCCTGGACCTCTCGTGGGGGATCGGCGGGCCCATGGCGGGAATGCTGCTCGCCGACCACGGCGCCCGCGTCACCAAGATCGAACCGCCCGGGGGCGACCCGACGCGGTGTTCTCCGGCGCGCAGGTCTGGCACCGCGGGAAGCGCAGCGCGATCCTCGACCTCCACGAAGTCGCCGATCGCGATCGGCTGGTCGCGCTCGCCGAACGCGCCGACGTCCTGATCGAGAGCTACTCGCCCGGCACCACGACCGCACTGGGGATCGACGACGACACCCTGCGCTCGGTCAATCCGCGTCTCGTCTACTGCTCCATCACCGCGTACGGCGACGAGGGGAAGCACGCCGACCGTCCGGGCTATGACGCGTTGGTCGCGGCCCGGACGGGCCACCAATGGGAGAGCCGGGGGATCCCCGGCGGGACCCTGGCGCGCCTCGCCGGGGTACCGCCCGCGTTCCCCGACCTCGTCGTCCCCGACGACTGCTGGGTCGCGGCGCCCCGTTCCGGCCCGCTGTTCTCCGGCGTTCCCTGGGTGAGTGTGGCCGCGTGCTACCTGGCGACGCTGGCGATCAGCGCGGCGTTGCGGGTCAGGGAGCAGACCGGGCGGGGCCAACACGTGGTCGACCTCGCTCATGCAGGGGGTGCTCGCGACGACCCTCTCGGCCTGGCAACGCGTCGAGCACGCGGAAACCAAGAACTTCCAGAGTTGGATCAGCGACCCGCGCGCGCCGAAGGGCGTGTTCCGATGTGCGGACGGTCGCTGGATCCACCAATGGGTACCGCTTCCCGACTTCCTCACCAGCGCGGCCGAAGGCGATCGCCTGCAGCGCACCGACAAGACGACGCGACCGCGCGAGGCGACGACGCGCATCGGCATGGACGTCAACGAGATGCTCCTGCTGCACCACTACCAACCGCTCATGGCGGCTGCGGTCGCCAAGTTCCCGTCGGAACCGTGGGTGGCGCTCGGCGCGGAGGTGGGAGTGCCGCTCCAACCGCTGCGCTCGCCGGAGGAGGCGCTGCACGACCCTGCGTTCCTGACCGACGGCTGCGTGACGGAGGTCGCCGACCCGGCGCTGGGTGGGGTGAGGCAGGTCGGTCGGGTCTACGAGTTGCACGCGTGCCCCACCACCGCGCCCGGCGCCGCCCGCCCGCGCCCGGTGTGGACACCGGCACCGTGCGAGCCGAAGCCGACGCGCTCCTCGGCGCGGCCGCGGCCACGTCGCAGTCACCCTCGACGGCGCCGGCCCCGGCGTCGCCACTCGCCGGCGTTCGCGTGCTCGACCTCGGCCTCGCCGTCGCGGGCCCGTGGGGCACGATGATGCTCGCCGACCTCGGGGCCGACGTCATCAAGGTCAACCCGCTGCACGACGGGTACTGGATGAGCACGCACATCGCGATGTGCTGCAACCGGGGCAAGCGGAGCATCGCGATGAACCTCAAGGACCCGGACGCGATGGCGATCCTGCGAGAGCTCGTCGCGTCGGCCGACGTGGTGCAGCACAACATGCGCTACGACGCGGCGATCCGGCTGGGCGTCGACTACGACAGTCTCCGCGCCATCAAGCCCGACCTCGTCTACTGCCACACTCGTGGCTTCGAGCACGGCGAGCGCGAGGGGCTCCCCGGCAACGACCAGACCGGCGCCGCGCTCGCGGGACCCGACTGGCTCGACGGCGGCCTCGACCACGATGGCATCCCGTTCTGGCCCGTCGTCTCGCTCGGCGACACCGGGAACGGATTCCTCTCGGCCATCGCCATGGTGCAGGCGCTCTACCACCGTGACCGCACCGGAGAGGGCCAGTTCGTGGACACGTCGATCATGTACGCGCAGCTCCTCAACTCGTCACTCGCGTGGAGCTCGGCCGACGGCAGCCGCCACGGCGACCGCCCGCAGCTCGACGCGATGCAGCTGGGCTGGCACGCGTGCTACCGGCTCTACGAGACCGTCGACGGCTGGCTCTGCGTCGCCGCGGTAGACCGAGGAGCAGCGCGCGGCGCTCGCGTCGACACTCGGCGTCGGCGTGATCACATCCGACACGGCGTTCGACGACGCTCGAGCCCGCCTTCATGACCCGCACCGCGGCGGGTTGGTCGCGGCACTCGACGCGGCCGGGGTGCCCTGCGAGGTGTCGACCCCCGACTTCGTCCTCGATCTCTTCGACGACCCCGAGATGATCGAGAAGGGCTGGGTGACGAAGTACCGGCATCCGGTCGTGGGCGACATGGAGGTTATGGGCCTCCTCTTCGACCTGTCGGAGACACCCGGCGTCGTGCAGGGGCCGCCGCTCGTGCCCGGCCAGGACACCCGGACGATCCTCCAGGAGCTCGGGTACGACGACGAACGGATCGCCGAGCTCGCCGCCGCCGGCACCATCCTCGACTGGCGGGCATGAACGTGCCCGGCGTGATCCCGCCCTCCCCCACCCTCGACGACCAGTTCTTCTGGGACGCGATCGCCGAGGGGACGGCTCGTGTTCCAGCGATCGCGCGTCCTGCGGAGTGCTGCGTCACCCACCGGCGCCGATGTGCGGCGAGTGCCGCTCGGTCGAATGGGACACGCAGGAGTCGAGCGGACACGGCCACGTGTACACGTGGATCCTCTCGCACCACCCCACGAAGCCCGACGCCGAGCCGCGATCGTGGCCCTGGTCGAGCTCGACGACGGCGTCCGCTTCGTCTCGAACCTCCAGGGAGTCGACGCTGACGCGGTGCGCAACGGCATGGCCGTCGAGCGTGCTGAGCATCGAAGCGGTGGACGGCGTCCGCGCTCCCCCAGTTCCGGCCCGCAGGGCGACCCGGGCATGAAGCGCGCTGCACGGACGACACCGCGATCGTGGGGATCGGCCAGACCGAGTTCTCGAAGCACTCGGGCCGGAGCGAGCTGCAGCTCGCCGCAGAAGCCGTCACCGCCGCGGTGGCGGACGCCGGGCTGACGCCGGCGGACATCGACGGCGCGGTCACCTTCGCGATGGACGTGAACGACGAATTGCTCCGTCATCCGTTGCGCGGGGATCCCCGAGCTGCGCTTCACCGCGCGCACGCGCGGAGGGGGTGGCGGCGTGCGACGCGACCGTGCAGCTCGCGTCGGCCGCGGTGGCATCGGGCGCGGCCGACGCGGTCGTCGTCTACCGGGCGTTCAACGAGCGATCGGGCCGTCGCTTCGGGCAGCCGATCGCGGAGAACAACCGGTCGCGGATCACCCCGCCCGGCTGGAACTGGTACCTGCCCTTCGGGCTCGACACCCCGGCGAAGGTCTACTCGCTCTGGTACCAGCGCTACATGCACACCCACGGGGTGACCAACGTCGACTTCGGTTTGTACCCGGTCGTCGCCCGCAAGCACGCCGCGACGAACCCGGCCGCTTTCTACTACCAGCAGCCGCTCACGCTCGAGGAGCACCAGGCAGTCGCGTTGGATCGTCGAACCGATCCTGCGCAAGCTCGACTGCTGCCAGGAGAGCGACGGCGGCGTGGCCATGGTCATCACGAGCATCGACCGCGCCCGCGACCTCCCCAACCCGCCGGTCCTCGTCTCGGCCGCGACGCAGGCCCACCTGCGCGACGGTGAGGAGATGTTCGACTACTACGTGGGCGATCGCGCCACGTTCCCGGAAGCGGCGTCGCTCGGACGCCAGATGTACGAGACCACCGGCCTCTCGCCCACCGACATCGACGTCGCGATGATCTACGAGAACTTCACCCCCACCGTGTTCCTGCAGCTCGAGGCCTTCGGCTTCTGCGGCCCCGGCGAGGCGACGGACTTCATCGCCGGCGGCAACATCGAGGTCGGCGGCACGCTCCCGGTCAACCCGAACGGTGGCCTCCTCGGCGAGGCCTACATCCACGGGATGAACAACATCCTGGAGGGCGTCCGTCAGGTGCGCGGCACGGCCGCCAACCAGGTCGCCGGCGTCGAGCACGTGCTGGTGTCGGCGGGGCGTAGCGGGCTGGTCCTCTCCCCTGACCCCCGTAGTGTGCTGGGCATGACGTACCGAGACGCGATCTACATCTCGACCGATTCCCACGTCACCGAGCCGATCGAGCTGTACACGGAACGCGTCGACGCCGCGTTCCGCGGCCGGGTCCCGCGCATCGAGACCGTCGGCGACTGGCGCACGCTGCTGATCGAGGGCCTCGGTCCCCGCAAGCTCATGCGGGCCTCGGAGCTGGAGGAGGCCGTGGTCGGCGACTTCGACGCCGACGAGCGCATGCGCGACCAGTCCCGCGACGGCGTGAGCGCGGAGGTGATCTTCCCGACGTTCGCGCTGCAGGCCTGCTTCGCCAGCGACGACGCCGACTTCCAGCGCCAGCTCTGTCGCGCCTACAACAGCTGGGCGGCCGAAGTCTTCGACGACCACCGGCTCCTCCCGGTGGGCATGGTGTCGATGCTCGACATCGACGGCGCCATCGAGGACGCCAGAGCCGTCGCCGACCAGGGTTTCCGCGCCTTGTTCCTCCCCGCCCAGGTGCCGTCCCTGCTCTACAACGACGGCGCGTACGACCGGTTCTGGGCGGCGGCCGAGGAGCTGGGGCTCCCGCTCACGTTCCACTCCGGTACCGGTCACGAACCGCGTGTGGTGCGCGGCCCGGGCGGTGCGGTGGTCAACTACCTCATGGGCGCGCAGCTCGACGGCCCGATGGTCATGCTGACCCTGGCCGCGGGGGGCGCGCTCGACCGGTTCCCGGGGCTCGAGATCGTGACCGTCGAGACCGGCGCGTCGTGGCTGGCGTGGATCATGACCCAGGCCGACGCGATCTACGAGGACCACATCATGTGGGCCAACCCGAAGCTCTCACTCAAGCCCAGCGAGCTCATCCGGCGCCAGTGCGCGGCCACGTTCATGTACGACCCGGTGGCGATCAACAACCGCTCGACCACCGGCGTCGAGACCCTCATGTGGGGGAACGACTACCCCCATCCCGAGGGGACCTGGCCCGACTCGCAGTCCGTGTGCGCCGATCAGTTCGACGGAGTCGGGGATGCCGACCTGCACGCGATCGTCGCCGGCAACGCGGCCAGGGTGTTCGGCTTCGACCTCGACCAGCTCGCCGCCCTCCCTCAACCGGTACCTGCGTAGAGGTCGGGCACTTCCGCGAACACACCCGGTCGGCCGCGGCCGGCCCCGTGACGGTCCGGGCGTGGCCTAGCTTCCCGGGGCCGACATCGGGCGCCTCGGGCCCGATTGCTCGACGAAGATGCACGCCCCCGGGCAGTATTCCGCCGCCTCGGCCACGCTGGCCTCCAGCGCCGCGGGCACCTCGAGGTCAGGCGTGACGGTCCGGCACGTGAGCCCGTCATCGCCCACCACGAACAGCTCGGGACAGATCTCGACGCACTGCGCGTCGCCGGTGCACAGCTCCTGCTCGATCCAGACTCTCATCGTCGTCGACTCCTTCGCGTGTGCCCGAGTCTGACGCGACGCCCGCGGGTCGGCTAGGGACGAAGGTCCTGACGCGGCGAACCCTCGGGTTGCACCGAGCGGGCCAGTGCCTGCACGAGGCGCGCACGTTGCTCGGCGAACGCGACCTTGGTGGAACCCGGGGCGATCGGCATCGCCTCGAGCAGCTCCTGGTCGAGTGCGAGGCCCCGGATCACGTTGTAGAGGAACCGGCCGGTCTCCTCGATTTCCGCCTCCGAGAGCTGGTCGCCCAGCACCTCACGGACCAGGGCCGGGACGCGCACCACGATGCGTTGGTGCACCGAGTCGAGCGTCTCGCGGGTGGATTCGGCCGTCGTCGGATCGTGACTCAGGTTGAGCATCACCTGGGTGTAGGCGAGGAACTCCGGGCGCCGGTAGTACGACCACAGCACGTCGACGAACGACTCCAAGCGGGCTTCCAGCGTGTCGCCCGCGATCACCGCATCGTCGAGACACCGCACCAGCTCCTCGACCGCGCGCTCGTGCACCGCGAGGAGGAGCGCCTCGCGGGTGCCGAAGTGGTACTGGATCACGCCCCATGTCACGCCCGCGCGGCGGGCGATCTGGTTCGAGCTGGCCCGGTAGAACCCTTCTTCGAGGATGCACGCGACCGCGGCGTCGAGGACGCGGATGCGCGTCGAGTCGTCGGTCACGATCGTTGACGCGCCGCGGCCGCACGGCCCGCGGCGCCGAAGGCCGCGGGGTCGAACCGGCGTCCGGCGATGTGCTCCGCCTCGAGCGAGAGCGCGTCGGCGAGCGGGAGGCCGTCGCCGCGCCGGTAGAGCTCGAGCACCTCGCTGACCGCGCCGGTACCCGCGATGTCTCGCGCCAGCCCTTCGGTGAAGGGGCCGAGCTCGTCGTGGGCCACGACGTGGTTCACCAACCCGAGGCGCAGCGCTTCCGCCGCGTCGACGAAGTTGCCGGTGATCGACATCTCGGCCGCCTTGCGCATCCCGACGGCGCGCGGGAGGAGCGCGGTGAGGCCCCACGCGGCCACCACGTCGAGCCGGGCGTGGGTGTCCGCGAACCGGGCCCGATCCGACGCCACCACGAACGTGCAGCTCAAGGCGATCTCGAGCCCACCGGTCACGCACGCGCCGTTGACGGCGCAGATCACCGGCTTCGTCATCGCCCGCAGCGCCGTGCCCGGGTTGGGAGCGGGCGACGACCCGGCCGCGGCCTCGCGGAAGTCGACGCCGGCGGTGAACACCGGATCCACCGCGGTGACGATCACCGCACGGATGCCGTCGTCGACATCGGCCTCGGCAAGCACCTCGCACAGGCGCGTCCGCATCGCGGCGGTGAGCGCGTTCTTCACCTCGGGCCGGTTGATCGCGATGGTGCGGATGCCCTCGTCGTCGCCGACGAGCAGCGTGTCGTCAGCAGCCAACTACTTGGTGATGCCGAAGCGCTCCAGGCCGAAGGCCTTGATCGCGTTGCCGCGCAGGAGCTTGTACCGTTCTTCGTCGTTCAGGCCCGCCTGGGTGCAGATGTCCTCGACCACCTTCTTCGAGTGCGGGAAGGTCGAGTCGGCGTGGGGGTAGTCGGTCTCGAAGCAGATCTGGTCCATGCCGATGACGTCGCGGTTGGCGAGGCCGACCTCGTCGTCGAAGATGCAACCGTAGATCCGGGTGACGTAGCTCGACGGCGGGTGCGGCAACGACGTGCCGAAGCTGTTCGCCGATCGTTCGGCCGCGAGCTTGTCGGCCCGCTCCATCACGTAGGGCATCCACCCGACCTGGCCCTCGGAATACGCGATCTTGAGGGTGGAGAAGCGCTCGAGCGTGCCCGAGAAGATGTAGTCGATCATCGAGCCCATCGCGTTCGAGAACGTGAGCGTCGAGCTCACGATGAACGGCGCGTCGGGCGAGGTGGTCGGCATCTTCGAGCTCGAGCCGATGTGCATGCAGATCGTGGTCTCGGTGTCCTGGCACGCCTGGTAGAAGGGATCCCAGTAGTGGTCCTGGTCGTGGATCGACGGGAGACCGAGGGGATAGGGGTTCTCCGGGAACGTCACCGCGAAGCTCCCGAGGTCGGCGCACCGGCGCACCTCGGCGGCAGCCAGCTCGACGTCCCACAGCGGCACCATGGTGAGGGGGATGAGACGACCCTTGCCGTCACCCGCGCACCAGTCCTCGATCATCCAGTCGTTGTACGCCTTGACGCAGAGCAGCGCGAGCTCCTTGTCGTCACGCTCGAGGAACGTCTGCCCGCAGAACCGGGGCAGCGTGTTCGGGAAGCAGATCGACGCGTCCATGTGGTTGGCGTCCATGTCGAGCAGGCGCTCGGACTGGATCCAGCAGCCGGGCCGGATCTCGTCGAACGTGGTGGGCGTCACGTCGAGCTCGCTGAAGCCGACCGCCGCCGAGAGCTTGGGGAACGGGTAGACGAGGTCGTCGTACAGCCACCAGTCGCACGGCTCACCGCCCTCGACGCCCTTCTCGAACGAGAAGACGCCTCCCTCGAAGCGGAAGATCGCGGAGTCGCGTTCGACCCGCGGCGCGCGGTCACGGAACTTGGCGGGGATCCGTTCGGTCCAGAGGTCGGGCGGCTCGACGACGTGATCGTCGACAGAGATGATGCGGGGCGTGTCCATGGTGTGACTCCTTCGTCCGACCCCAGTATGGCGGGTCTCGGGCTGATCGACCTCAGCGACTGGTGAAATCGGGAGCGCCGGGGAGCATCGGCGTGATGTCGCCGCAGGTCCCACCCCCGTCGGCGACGAGCTCCGACCCGGTGCAGTACGAGCTCTCGTCGGAGGCGACGAACCGCGCCGTGCTCGCGAGCTCCTCGGGCCACCCGACGCGGCCGAGCGCCACGTTGTGGAACCGAGTGTTCACAGCGTCCTCCGGCTCCTCGGTCGGGTTGGTCATGAAGGTGTTGACGCCGCCCGGATGCAGCGAGTTGACCCCGGATGCCCGTGCACCCCGAGCTCCAGCGCAGCGGTCTTGGTCATCCCTCGGATCGCGACCTTCGACGACGGGTAGGCGATGAGGCTGTTCTTGGAGCCGACCACGTCTTCCCCTCGGTCGCCGCGCCCGACGACGCTAGTTGACCTGGGCAAGTAGCCTCCGCGGCGATCGGCGGGGGCGAGTCCCCGCGGCGGCGTCCCTGATCGCGGCAGGATCCGCGGCGCGACCCACGCATCTGTGGAATCGTGAGAGTTGTGGGAGATCCCGGCAGGGCAAGGGGAGCGGAGTGAGGAACATCGACACGCGGGAGGCGCTACTCGACGCGGCGGAGCAGCTGTTCGCGGAGCGCGGAATATACGGCGTGTCCTTCGGCGAGGTGGGACGTCACGCCCACCAACACAACCGATCGGCGATCCAGTACCACTTCGGCTCCCGGCAGGGGCTGATCGACGCGATCGCCGGACGCCACGTGGCGGCGTTGAACGATCGTCGAGCGGACATGCTCCGGACCCTCGAGCTGACCGGTCGGGCCAACGACCAGCGCGCCCTCGTGGAGGCGCTGATCGTCCCCCCGTTCCGACTGCTCGGATCCTCGGGCTCCTACTTCCGGTTCCTCATGCAGTGGTCGTTCCTGGCCCTCCCGGCGCGCGGGCTGACCGAGCTCCTGGTACATCCCGACGCCGACCCGTTCGGGCAGACCCTTCGGAAGATCGACTCCGAGATGAGCGACCTCGACCCTCGCGTCCGCGAACTTCGCTACCACGGCGTCTACCTGACGGTGCTGCAGTCGTTGGCGGACTGCGAGGCAAAGATCGCCGCGGGCGATCCGCTCGACGAGACCTTCACGATCACCGCGCTCGTCGATCTCGCCGTCGGGATACTCGAGGCGCCTGACTACACGGGTGGGTTTCAGGACCGACGCTCGTCTGCTTCACGGAATGGCGACGAACAGTCGATGGAGTATTGATAAGTACTTAAGACGAACGACCTAGCTGCCGACTGATCCGAGGATCCCAGGCCAAAGAGCCGGAACTCGGAAAGGGCAGGTATGGGAACGTCGTCACCGCAGCGCGAGAGAGTCGTCGATCGCCGGGCCACACGGAACCGCCGCCGGCGCCACCGCAGGATCGCGGCCTTCGTCGCGGTCAGCGTGGCCGCCTTCGGCGGCGCCGCCGCCTTTGCCGCCTGGACCGTGGGTGGAGGCGGCTCGGGCACCGCGACGGCAGTGTCGGCGCAGAACCTGACGACGGGCACGGCGGCGACCACAGCCGCGCTCTACCCGGGCATCTCGGGCGCGAACCTCTCGCTCTCCGTGAACAACCCGAACCCGTTCCCGGTCACCATCACATCCGTGAACGCCGACGGTGCAGCAGTTCCCGATGCCACGCACGCCAGCGGCTGCGTGACGACGGGCGTGGCGTACGCGACCACGGCCACCAGCAAAGCGATTCCCGCGAACGGGTCGTCGTCGTTCACGGTCGCCGGCGTATCGATGTCGAACGCCTCCGACACCGGATGTCAGGGCGCGACGTTCACCATTCCGGTCTCGTTCAGCGCGACGAGCTGACGCAGGGGCGGAGGCAGAGGTCAACTCCATGCGCGGGACGTGGCGCGTCGCCCTGACGATCGTGGTCGCCGCGCTCGCGATCCAGTGGGCGGCGCCATCCGCCAGGGCGGCCTGGTCACCGGGGAGTATCGCAAGTGGTCGATCCTCGGCCCTGACCGTCGGCCCACCGGTGGCGGCGGCGGCGAGCGCGAAGAGCTCGTCGAGCGTCGACATCACCTGGGATGCGCCCGGACCGGCAAGTGCGACGCCATCGCAGTACCTCGTGCGACGCACCGCGCCGACCACCGCTCCGGTCTGCACCGTGGACCGCAGCACCTTCACTTGTCGCGACAACGGGCTCGACGCGGCCACGACCTACACCTACACGGTCGAAGCGCGTATCGGGAGCTGGAGCTCGGGTGAGACCCCGGGGTTCCAGGCTCGGACCCCGCTCCCGCCGGCCTTCACCGTCACACCCGCACCCGACACGACCGCAGGTACGACCTTCAGCATCGGACTGACCGCCACCACCGACGGGGTGACAAGAGACACCACCTATTCCGGCCCGCACGTGCTCACGTTCTCCGGACCTTCCGCGAGTCCCGACGGCGACGTGCCGACATACCCGGCAACGGTCACGTTCTCGGCGGGGATCGGCGTCGCGTCGGTCACGCTGGTTGCGGCCGAGAGCGCCGTACTCACGGTGAGCGACGGCACCCGAAACGGCACCGCTCCTGTCATCGTCGCAGCCGCCGCTTCGAATCGACTGACGTTCACCAACTCGACGCCGTCGTGTTCGAGCGGGAGCGTCACCGTCGGCTCCCGTGGCTCCTTCACGTCGAAGGTGACGGTGGTGGACGCGTATGGCAATCCTGTCGAACAGGCCGCGGCGACCTTGATCGCGATCTCGCGGAGCCCCGCGCTCGGCTCCCTGACCCCGAAGTCGCTCACCGTGGCGAAGGGCGGGTCCGAGTCGACCGCGTCCGTCACCTACCGGCGGCCGCGGCGGTTCGGGTCATCGGTCTCGGTCAGCGCATCCCGGACCGGGCTCACGTCCGTGACCTGTGAGGTGCTGGCGAACTGACGTCGGCGGACTCGCGCACGCGTCCGCCCGGATCAGTGCGACTTCGACGTGCCGAGGGACGGTCCGGCGTCATCGAGCCACCAGCGCAGGAGGCCCTTCACGCCTGCGCTCGGCGCGATGCCGAAACCGACGACCTTCGTCGGAGTGGACGTCCACTCGATGATGGCGTACTCGGTGGCGCTCGGTTGACCCTGGGCGTCGTAGTTCGCGAATCTGCAGGAGACGCGACCAGCGGAGTCGACCTTGCCTGCGTCGTACTCTCCTGCGCCCGAACACTTGATGCCGGCGACGTCCACCCGCTGGTCTTGCGCGGGGTCGGTGACCTTCCGGTCGTCGAAATACGCGTTCATCGCGCTCACGCTGCTGAACTCGATGTACTCCGAGTTCTGCGAACCATGTGTCGGCAAGCACTCCTCGACGTCCGCGACCACCCAGAGACGGTACGGGTAGATCGAACCCAAGGCGGAGCGTGTGTCCGAGTCGCGGTACGACGCAGGCCCGCCGCGACACCGCGGGGATCCGTGCGCGCAGCGCCTCGCCCGCGCGTCGCAAGCCCGCGGTGGTCGCAAGCGGTGGGACGCCGGTCGGGTCCGGCGCGCGTCAACGGACCCGCGTCATGGAGCCAGAAGTCGTGCAACGTCGCGAGATCGGGCCCCCACGACTGCGCGACGACCGCCAGGGGCTCGTAGGTCCACGTGACGACGGGCGTGCCCACGGGAAGATCGTTCTCGTTGCCGCTCCGAGCGAGGAAGCAATAGACGCGCCCAGCGGCCTTCGTGCTGGAACCGATCCGGTACGTGGTCGAGGAAGGGCACTCGGACGAATCCGACGAGGTCGCGTCCAGGGAGGTCGTGTCGATGAGCGAGTCGAGTGCCTTGTCGGCGTCCGAGTTGCTCGGGTACTTCGTGTAGATCATGTGATCCGCCTGCTTCGGGACGCACACGAGCTGCGTGACCTGGGTGCGATCGTCCGGTTGCGGTGCAGCGATCGTGCAGGTGCCACGGAACGCTCGCGGCACAGAGGCCACCAGCTCGTGCGCAGCCTTGGTTCGGGCGTCGTTGCCCGCAGCGAGTGACGCGGGCAGGAACACCGGGAACCGAGAGACCGACCACGACGAGCGAGGCGAGCACGGCGCACAGCAGTGCGGTACGACACGTCCCGAATCCCCGCCGGCGTCCGCCGTTCACAGTCGTCCACCCGGCTCACGTCGGCGCGGGACGCACCGGCCGTGTGGCCGGCGATCACCATTCGATACGTTGTCTACGTGAAATCGGTCTCGACGCACGACATGGCCGCGATCCTCGAGACGGTGCATCGACTCAACGAGGTGACAGATCCGCACGGGTTCCCGTCCGTCGCCACGGCCGCGCTCGGAAACATCATCACGTCCAACATCGTCTCGTACAACGAGGTCGATCCGAGCGTCCCCCGCATCGTCGCGCGCGTCGACCCCGAAGAGGCGTGGATCGAGCACATTCACGGACCTCGCTGGGCGAAGTACTCGTCGCAGCATCCGATGCTCGCCCACTTCCTGCGAACCGGTGACGGGTCGGCGAGACGCTTCTCCGACTTCTGCACGAGGCCCGAATACCACGACCTCGACCTCTACCGCTTCGTGTACCGGGACCTGGGGGTCGAGTACCAGCTGTCGTGCACCCTCCCGGCTCCTGACCCACTGGTCATCGCGCTCGCGCTGTCCCGGGAAGACCGTGACTACTCCGAACGTGACCGTGCGGTGTTGAACCTGCTCCGGCCACATCTGATCCAGGCGTACTGGAATGCCGGAGTGAGGGCGCGGACGCGAGCGGTGTTGCTCGGTATGCAACAGGCGCTCGAGGAACGGGGCTTGGGCGTCGCCCTCGCCGCGAACGGCTCGATCGACATTCTCACCCCCGAGGTCGCAACGTGGATTTCGCACTACGTCGATCGCGCCGTCCTCGACGCGTGGCTCGCGAGGGAACGGGCCGCGAGCGACGCCGGGATGCTCCCGCGTCCGTTCCTCTCGTCGCGGCGGGACGCCGGCTCATCGCCCGCATGACCCGCGGTGTAGACGGTCCGGACGTGTTGGTCTTCGCTGAGGGACCGGCTGACGGCGACAGCACCCCATTGCGGAGCCTCGGTCTCGGACCCCGTGAAGCGGAGGTGCTGTTCCTCACCAGCCGTGGGTTGCGCAATGCTGAGATCGCGGCATCCCTGGCGGTGTCGGTGAGCACGGTGAAGCGTCATCTGGAGCGCATCTACGTCAAGTTGGGTGTACACAACCGCACCGAGGCCGCGGCGCGCGCACTCGAGGTGTTCGCGACACGGAGCCGCTGATCGCGGGGCTCATCCCGGAACCGGTCCGGCCCGACGCCACCACGCCTCCAGCGTGGAGGGCTCGCCTCCGGTCCCGCGGCGATCGCGAAGATCCGGTCGTTGGGATCGGCCCACGCGTACGACAAGGCGGTGGCGGAGCCGCTGCCGTCGTCGATCGGGGTGAATCCGCACGTAAAGGGGCCGACGTCCACGCCATCGTGCTGCCAGGTGCCCTCCTCGGGACAACTCGAGCTCGTCGCCGGAGCCGTACCCGCTCCCAGGACGGCGGCGGCGCGCCGGAATTCGGCGTCGAGCGCCGCGCTCGTGACGAAGTGCTGGAACGTCGAGTCGATGCCCGTCGCACGGTCTTCACACGACGCGGCGGCGTCGATCCAGACCCGTGCGTCGGCCACCTCCGGAGGAGCATCGTCGGCCAACGAGACGCGATGGCACGTCGAACGCACCACGGTCGGCAGCCGCGCCAGCAGGGCGTTGTAGGCGCGCGTGGCCGCAACTGCAGAAGGGCCCTCGGGCACTCCGACTGTCTTCGCGTGCTGCAGGGGCCCGGCGTTGTCGCTCCACCAAGCCCGGAGCGCCGCGGCGTCGCCGTCCGAGCGGTAGCTCTGCACGTAGAGGGACCCGGGCGCGTAGGTCCAGTCGATCGCGACGGGATGGGTGTCTCCGGCGAACACGTTGGTGAGGAAGTAGCAGGTGTCGTGACCCACCGTTGGCTGGTGAGGGCCGAACGAGTAGGTGTGCGTCGCCTCGCACTGCGCGCTCGCGGTCGCTCGGAGAGAGGTGCCGGGCCGGTCGGAGCTTGCGGTACATCTTGTCCGCGGCCTGCGGCGACGTCGCCTGCACGTAGACGACCGAATCCGCTCCTTGCGGCGGGCTGCACTGGAGCGCGACCGCGACGTCGTGCGCGTAGCGCACCAAGGGGAGGGTTCCCACCGACTGCTGGAGGTCGACAATGCGACAGGTCGCGGTGGATGTCGGTCGGAACCAGCGCCAGCAGACGTCGGGCCGCGGCTGTCTCGTGATCGTTTGCCGCGGCGGCGCCGGACACGAGCAGGGTGCCCACACAGAAGGTGGCCAGCGCGACCGCCGCCACCGCCACCGCCGATCTTCTGCCCACCCGCACGCTGCCCGTTCCCCGCTTCCCTCGCTCGTGGCCCGACTCGATCCGGCCATCGTGACTGAACCCAGTCAGGCCACCGATGTCAAGTCGGCCGAACGGCCAATCCTCCGACCAGCGTGCCGCCCGGGCCATCCGACCCATTGACAACCTGGCGCGCAAAGCAGTTGGATCCACCCCGGAGTACCGGCCGGTGGGAAGGGCGGACGTGAAGTTGCGACGGGAGCCTGGGGCGAGGCGACGGATTCTCGCCATCGGCGCGGGCGCGGTGCTCGCGGTGGCCTGCGCCCTCCCGTCAGGGGCCGTCGCTGCAGGCACCCGCAACTCCGCCTCCGACCCGGCACTGACGGCGGCTCGCGCGCTGATCCGTCATATTCCCGCGCCACATCGCTACAACTGCTCCATCGATGATCCGACCAGCGAAACCGACCTGGGCGCGCACATCTACGCAGTGCGCAACACGTTGCGGGCCAGCCTCACATGCGGTCCTGATGGCTACTGGACGAACGCCGACGGCTACGCCACCTTCGCGTCTTCCGCCGCGGCCGACGAGGTGTTCGACGCGTACACCGCGAACGGCGACACGTTCTGCGAGAGGCCGACCTCATGGTCGATCAATGGTCGCGACGTGGGTCGCGTGGCCTGTTACCAGACGACGACCGGGGGCACCAGCAACGGCACCTTCCAATACGCGATCCGCGGTCTGGACCTACCGGCCGCTCCACCTCTTCGGCTGGGCGTACGACAACGGCAACGACCCCGCCAGCCTCATGGAGTGGTGGAACAACGATGCCGGCCCGACCCGCGCCGCCGACACCGTGGCCGGGCTTCCGTCACCCGCCGACGAACGAGCGAACGCCATGCGGCTCGCCGCCCGCCTTCCACGGTCGACCCGAGCCACGTGCGCACCCACCGCGCTGGAGGGCGAGCAGTTCGACGCGCAAGTGTTCCGCTGGCGGCTCTGGATCAACAGCGCGCTCGCCTGTCACCCGCGTTCGGGCGCCGACCGCCTCTTCTATCTCTCCGTCACGCCTGACGCCCTCACGGACTTCTTCTTCGACCGGTACTCGCGACGGGTGACTGACGCGCAGACCGCGGCGAACGAGGGGGCGCCAACTCCCTGCCCGGCCGAGTTCGTGTACACGATGGACGATCATCCAACCGGTGATCCCGACGGCACCGGCAGGATCGCCTGCTTCTCGTCGAACGGGACGACAGCGGTCGGCTGGACCGTCGGCAACCACCACACCCTCGCGGAGGCGACCGGGTCCGACGCCACCTCGCTTCTGCGGTTCGCCGCCGCCGCCGGTCCCCAGCCGACCGGTCGGTTCCAGCCCGCCCGGTTCCTGAAGCCGGGCTGACCCGCGCATTCCCGTTCCCTAGCCGAGCGCTCCCGCTTCCCGGAGCGACGCGATCTTCCCGTCGTCGTAACCCAACACATTCCGCAGGACGACCTCGCTGTGCTCACCGACCTCGGGTGCCTTCGTCGGCACCGGCAGCTCCTCCCCCTCGACGTGGAGCGGGAACAGCAGCATGTCGGCACCGGCGTCGTCGTAGGCGACCCACGCGAACCGATCCTGGAACTGCGGGTCGTGGCGCACCGTCTGCGCGGTGTTCGCCGGGGCGATCGTCGTGTTGTGCTCGTCGGCGAAGTCGATCCACTCCTGCGAGGTACGGGTGCGGAAGATGTCACGCAGTTCGGCCTGCAGCTCCTTGTTGCCGCGCGCGTGGTCCGCGATCGTCTTCCCCGGCCACTTCTCGAAGAGGTCCATCCGGCCCACGCCTGCGCAGAAGTTCTTCCAGAACGCCTGCTCCGACGCCATGAACAGGATGTGGCCGTCGGACGACTCGTAATACTGGTAACGCACGCCCTCCCACATGCCGCCGAGACCCGCAGGGCGCCGTTCGTAGTCGTCGCTCGGGTTCCCCGTGACGACGTCCTCGGGGTAGTCGTCGTAACCCTTCCACGTCTCGATGCGGTACCAGTCGAAGTACGCCGAACTGTCCGACTGCGCGATCTCCATGCACGCGCCTTCGCCGGTCTTCTCGGCGCGGAGCAGCGCGGCCAGGATCCCGATCGCGCCGAACGCGGGGCCGGCGGTGATCCCGATGTTCGCCTGGTCCGGGATGTGGCAGAAGCCCTCGTCGTCGAGCACGGGCTGGATGGTGCCCGACCACGCGTCGTAGGCGATGCCGTGGCTCGGCAGGTTCTGGTACGGGCCGGTGGCGCCGTACCCCGAGATCGTGCACATCACGATCTTGGGGTTCAGCGCCTTGAGGTGCTCGTACCCGAGGCCCATCTTGGCCAGGAATCCGGGGCGCATCGCCTCCACCACCACGTCCGAGTGGCGGACGAGATCCTCGAACACGGCGACGGCATCGGGTTGCTTGAGGTTGAGGACCAGCGACTGCTTGCCCCGGTTCACGTGGAGGTGCAGCAGTGAAGTGCCGTCCATGAGCGGCCACGTCATCTTGCGCACGTAGTCACCCGCGGGGGCCTCCACCTTGACCACCTCGGCACCGAGGTCGACCAGGTGCGACGTGATCGCGGCGGGGCCGAGCAACGAGCACTCGACGACCCGGACACCCTCGAGCATCGCCGGCTTGTCTCCGCTCATGCGGGCCACACCACCGACTGCATCTCGGTGTAGGCGTAGAGGCCGAAGTCGCCGCCGTCGCGGCCGATGCCACTCATCTTGAAACCACCGAACGGCGTCTCCATGTTGCGCTGCGCGGTGTTGATCCCGACGTTGCCCGACCGCAGCCGGCCCGCGAGGCGGAAGCCGCGCTCGGTGTCGTTCGTCATCACGTAGTCGTAGAGACCGAAGTCGGTGCTGTTGGCGATCGCGACGGCTTCGTCGTCGTCGTCGAACGGCAGCACCACGATCACCGGGCCGAAGATCTCCTCCTTCACCGGCTTCATCTCCGGCTTGCACCCGGCGAGCAGCGTGGGCGCCACGTAGTAGCCGCGCTCCATGTGGCCGGGACGACGACCGTCGACGACGATGTCCGCGCCTTCGTCGCTGCCCGCGGCGACATAGCTCTCGATGCGATCGCGCTGCGCGGCCGAGATGACCGGGCCGACGATGGTGTCCTCGTCGAGCGGGTCGCCCACCTTCATGTTCCCGGCGACCGCGGCCAGCCGCTCGACCAGCTCGTCGTACTTGGTGCGGTGCACGATCGCACGCGTCGGCGCGGTGCAGATCTGGCCGCTGTGGAAGCCCCACACGCTGGCGATGGCGGTGACCGCGCTGTTGATGTCGGCGTCGTCGAGGACGAGCGCGGCACCCTTGCCGCCCAGCTCGAGCAGCACGCGCTTCATGGTGGGTGCACCGGCCTCGTAGATCTTGGCCCCGATCGCGGTCGACCCCGTGAACGAAACCATGTCGATGTCGCGGCTCGAGCTCAACGCCGCCGCCGGATCCGGCGCGGCGGACGTGACCAGGTTGACGACGCCGGGCGGGAACCCGACCTCGCGGAGCACCTCGGCCAGCACGACGATCGCGAGCGGATCCTGCGGCGCGGGCTTCATCACCACGGTGCAGCCGACCGCGAGCGCCGGTGCGATCTTGCCCACCATGTTCGTGAGCGGGAAGTTGTACGGCGAGATGCACGCCACCGCGCCAGCCGGCTGGCGGTTGACGTACGCGCCCATCAACCCGCCGGGTGCGAGCGGCGTGGACTGCACCGGCTGGGGCGGCATCGGGATGCCGATGCTCTTGGTCGCGTCGCGTGCATACCGCTGGAAGCGCTCGAGCGCAACCGGTACCTGCATGCGCGAGCCGACGGTCGCGGTGGCACCCGTCTCCGAGATGATCAGCGGGACGAGGTCGGCACCGAGCTCACCGAGGCGGTTGGCCGCCTTCAGCAGCAGCGCGGCCCGCTCCTCGGCGGGCGTCGCCGACCACGCCGGGAACGCCTCCTGCGCGGCGCGGGCGGCCTCCTCGGCCTGCGCGACGGACGCCTCGGGCGCCTCCCCCACGACCTCTTCGGTCGCCGGGTTCACGATCGGGGCGGTGCCCGCGTCCCCGGCGACGAGCTCGCCCCCGATCAGGAGCTTCCACTCGTGGTTCTGCCAGTCGGCCATTCGCCTGTTCCCCCTGGGTCGCGTACCGCCAAGATCGCCACCGCCGAGTTCGGTGGTGCGGCGCCAAGGCTACAATCTGACGGCCCGTCAGACTTCTGCGGCGCCGGATCGGGGGACACCATGCTCGACGAGATCATCAAGGGTGGCACGGTGGTGGACGGCACGGGGTCGCCCGGCGTCGTCGCCGACATCGGGATCACCGACGGCCGCATCGTCGCCATCGGCGAGATCGACGAGCCCGCCGCCAACGTGGTCGACGCCACCGGCCTCGTCGTCGCCCCCGGCTTCGTCGACCCTCACACCCACTACGACGCGCAGCTGCTCTGGGACCCGACCGCGAGCCCGTCGAGCGTCCACGGCGTCACCACCGTCATCGGCGGGAACTGCGGCTTCACCCTGGCACCCCTGCACGACGGCGACGCCGACTACCTGCGGCGCATGATGGCCCGGGTCGAGGGCATGCCCCTCCCCGCGCTCGAACAGGGTGTCGACTGGAAGTGGGAGACGTTCGCCGAATACCTCGACCGCTTCGAAGGCTCGATCTCGGTGAACGCGGGCTTCCTCGCCGGGCACTGCGCCATCCGTCGCTACGTGATGGGCCCCGATGCCGTCGGCAACGAGGCGACGCCGGAACAGATCGCCGAGATGCGGGCCGAGCTCGGCGCGCGCGCTCGAAGCGGGCGCGCTGGGCTTCTCGTTCACCCAGTCCTCGTCGCACAGCGACGGCGACGGCCAACCGGTCGCGAGCCGGTGGGCCACGCCCGAGGAGCTGGTGGCGCTCAGCGAGGAGACCGGTGCCCACGAGGGCACCACGCTCGAGGGCATCGTGCAGGGCTGCCTCGACCAGTTCTCCGACGCCGAGATCGAGCTCCTCGGTCAGGTGAGCGCGGCGGCCAACCGCCCGTTGAACTGGAACGTGCTCACCGTCGACGCGCGCGAGCCGGAGCGCGTCCCGCGCCAGCTATCGGCCGGCGACCGCGCCCGGGAGCTCGGCGGTCGCCTGGTCGCGCTCACGATGCCGGTGCAGGTGCCCATGAACATGAGCTTCCTGAACTTCTGCGGGATCTGGCTGATCCCCGGCTGGAGCGACGTCCTGAGCGTGCCGGTGCCGGAACGCATCGCCCGGTTGCGCGACCCCGAGACACGACTGAAGATGCTCGAGTGGTCGCAGTCGCCCGAAGCCGGCGTCTTCCGCCGCCTCGCCGACTTCGGCGACTACCGCCTCGGCGACGTGTACGCGCCGGAGAACCAGCCGCTCAGGGGCCGCGTCGTCCGGGAGATCGCCCGGGAGCGCAACCAGTCGAACTTCGGGGCGTTGCTCGACATCGTGATCGCCGACGAGCTGCGCACCGTCCTCTGGCCGATCCCGCAAGATGACGACGGCTCGTCGTGGGATCTCCGCCGTGAGGTGTGGAACGACCCCCGGACCCTGATCGGTGGCTCCGACGCCGGAGCGCACCTGGACCGCATGTGCGGCGCGCCCTACACGACGCGCTTCCTCGCCGACTGCCTGCGCGGTCGCAAGCTCGTGTCACTCGAGCACGCGGTGGAGCTCATTACCAGCGCGCCCGCCGCACTGTTCGGACTGCGCGACCGCGGGGTGCTGCGCGAGGGGGCCATCGCCGACGTCGTGGTGTTCGATCCGGCCACCGTCGGTTCCGACGATGCCACCCTGGTGTCCGACCTCCCCGGCGACTCTGCACGGCTGACGGCCGGGTCCCAGGGCATCGAGCGCGTGCTCGTCGGCGGCACCGCGATCGTGGAGCACGGCGTGGCCACGGGTGCGACCCCGGGCGTGCTGCTGCGCTCCGGTCGCGACACCGAGACCGTCACCGCGCGCTGACCACATCACCTTCCGGTGTGGCGCGCCGCCCGGGACCTGACCTACGTTCGCCTCGGCCCGCAGTCCGGCCCGCCCGGGGCGGAATCGACCGAATGCCTGGAGGCTCCGTGAGCTCTTCCCTGATCCTGATCGACGATCCCGCACCCGCGGTGCGCCGTATCACGCTGAACCGCCCCGAGAAGCGCAACGCGCTCAACGCGACGCTGCGGCGCGAGATCCTCGCCGCGACGCGTGAGCACGACCGCGACCCCGAAGTCCGCGTCACGGTGATCCGCGGCGCGGGCAAGTGCTTCTCCGCGGGTTACGACCTCTCGGGCGACCCCAACGCGCAGGGCGAGCCGCTCGACTACAACTCGGAAGGCGAAGGCTCCTACATGCGGGGCGTCACCAATGGCTGGATGAGCATCTGGGATCTCGCCAAGCCGGTCATCGCGCAGGTACACGGCTACTGCCTCGCCGGAGGCAGCGAGCTCGCGACCGGCTGCGATCTCGTGTACGTGGCCGAGGACGCCAAGATCGGCTACCCCGCGGTCCGCTTCGGCACCCCCGACATGCAGTACCACGCGTGGCTGTTCGGCATGCGGGCGGGCATGGAATCGATGCTCACCGGCGACTCCTTCTCCGGGGTGGAAGCGGCCCAGCTCGGGTGGGCGAACCGGGCGTACCCGGTGGAGGAACTCGAGGGCGAGGTGCTCGCCATCGCCACCCGCATCGCCCAGATCCCGACCGATCTCGTGCAGATCAACAAGCGCACCGTGCACCGGGCGATGGAGGTGATGGGGCTGCGGTCGTCCATCCGGGCGGGCACCGAGCTCAGCGCCCTGGCCACCCACACGGAGACCATGAAGAAGTTCGTCGCCGACATCCAGTCGACCGGGCTGCGCGACACGCTCACCAAGCGGGACACGCCGTTCGGCGACTACCGGACCGCGGAGCCGCGCGACGAGGCGTGAGCGGCGTGGGCATCTAGCGTGCGCAGCGTGAACAGGGGGGTCGGTTCGCTGGTGGCGGTGTGCGTGACCGCGGTCGCGCTCGCGCTCACCGCCCCAGCGGCCCGCCGCGCCGTTGCCGCGGACACCGGCAGCGGGACGAACCCCTTTGCGCCGACCGACAGTTTCTGCACGAAGACCGGTCCGGCGCCCACCAAGGGGACCATCAAGGTCGTCCAGATCCGATCGCAACTCGAGAAGTACGAGCCGCTCGGCTTCTCGTTGCCGGTGGGCGACGTGAACGACATGTTCCAGGTGTTCACCGACCAGATCAACGCGTGCGGCGGCATCCGGGGCAAGAAGGTGGTGCTCCAGAACGAGGAGTACGACCCGACGAACGTGGCCAGTCGGGATGCCGCGTGCATCGCCGCCACCGAGGACGACAAGGCCTTCGTCGTCGTGAACGCGAACACACTGACCGGCACCGGCCCCATCTGCGTGGCCGGTGACCACAAGACCCCACTGGTCTACGTGGGTGGCGCCGAGGACTCCGAGTACACGTCGACGGACGGACGACTCGCGTCGTACGGGCCGTCGGCCGATGGGCAACTCCGGCTCCTCGCGGCCGATCTCCTCGCCACCGGCGCGCTGAAGGGCAAGAAGGTGGCGATCACCGCGCTCGACCTCCCGGGCCAAGCCAGCGTGGTGGATCGCTCGCTGGTGACGCCGCTCGAGAAGGCGGGCGTGAAGGTCGTCGTCTACGACGTACTGCCGTGCCAGGGCAGCCCCCTCTGCACGCAACCGATCCCGCAATCGGTGATGAAGGTGGCGAGCGCCAAGCCGGATGTGGTGATCCCGGTGCTGAGCGCGACGACGTTGCCCGGCTACGTCAACGAGATGAAGCGCGCCGGGGTCAAGGCGAAGCTGTACGAATCGTCGTTCAACGCGCTCGGCACCGACCTCGTGCAGAGCAAGGTCCTGCAGGTGGGTGGTGCCGACGTGGCGTCGTACTACAAGGGCGCGACGCTGATCTCCGCGACCGTTGCCGGCGACTGGCGACTCCCCGGATTCGGGCCGCCGCCGATCGGCACCATGTGCAACGACACGTACGCCGCGCACACGAAGACCGGCGACTCGTTCGAGCCCGATACCGAGGGGTACACGAAGTGGGGCATGGTCGGGTTGTCGTGCACGAACATGCGCATGGTGGCGCGTGCGCTCTATGACGCGGGCGACACGTTGACGAAGAAGTCCTTCGTCGCCGCGCTGCGGAAGCTACCGCCCGACCCGATCGGCGGCATCGGCGGCGCGCCCGTCGTCGTGTACATCGACAAGCGCACCGCCCCCACGACCGCATTCGAGAGTCGCGCGTCGTATCCGTGCAAGTTCCCGGCCCCACCGGTCGACACCGTCTGCCTGATCCCGGTGAGCACCAAGGGACGGACCGTCAAGCCCTACTTGAACAAGTGACGCTCCGCCACCGCCCGCGGGGGTCTACCGACACTCGCTCGTGACAACGAGTCAGCGGGTCTTGGAGATGATCTCGTCGGCGTAGCGGTCGAGGTTGTCGATCTTCTCCCGCAGCGACTCCGGATCGGCCTCGACGCCGTACGGGTTGAACCGCCCGAATCCACCGGCGGTGTGGGTCACGCCCAGGTCCTCGAGTTGTCTGATCCCGTCGACGGAAAAGGACTCCGCGGTGGTGGCGTAGATCGAGAACGGCTCACGCTCCCTTCCGTACTCCCGGCGGAGGTCGTTCATCCGATCGATCATCGGGATCAGGTCGTCGAGCGTCCCGCCCGCCCCCATCCACCCGTCACCGAGTCGGGCGGCGCGCCGGAGGTTCCTGTCGGCGTGGCCACCGATCAGCACGGGAATCGGTTCCGCGGGCACCGGCTCCATCTTGATGGCCGGGAAGTCGTAGAACTCGCCGTGGTACTCGAAGTAGCCGCCCGCCCCGAGACCGCGGACGATCTCGATGCACTCGTCGAACCGTCGCCCGCGGCGCTCCCAGGGCAGACCGACGATCTCGTAGTCGTCGGGCCACGGACTCGTCCCCACGCCGAGCACGAAACGACCACCGGTGATCACCGCCAGCGAGGTCGCCTCCTTCGCGTAGATCACGGGGTGACGGATCGGCATCTTGAGCACGAAGGTGTGGAACTCAATGGTGCTGGTGACGGCGCCCATGGCCGCCATCGCGATGCCCGGCTCGATGAACGGTTTGTTCTCGAGGAACTCGCGGGTGCCGTCGTAGTTGTAGGGGTAGGTCGACGACGACTCACGCGGGTACGCGATGCTGTCCGGCACGGCGATGGTGTCGAATCCGGCCGCTTCGGCCGCCCGCGCGAGCGGCACGTAGAACGAGGCGTCGCACATCGAGATGTTGGCGATGAACTTCACGGCGAGCTCCTACTTCAGCGCGACCGGCACGACCGGGGCGCCGGTCCCGCCGGTCACCGGCTCCGGGGTCGCCGACAGGAAGAACGTGTAACGACCATCGTCCGCACAGTCGGCCGCGAGCTCCTCCAGGTTCCAGTTCTGGCCCTGCGTCATGCCCATCTCGACCAGGTGCAACGCGTGCACGGGTAGCGGGACGGCGCGCTCGAATTCGACACACTCGAATGTCGGGTTGTCGGTGGCCACCGCCGCGACGTCGTGGTCGTGGAACCAGTCGACGCTCTGCATCGACGGCCCCGCGTTGGTCGACGCGTAGCCCTCCCGGTCGCCCGCGAGGAACAACGACATCGCGCCCGTGCGGAGGAGCACGACGTCGCCGGGCTCGACGGTGACCCCGGACATCTCGCAGGCCGCGTCGAGGTCGGCGCCGGTGAAAGGCGTGCCGGCCGCCACGACGTCGACGCCCTTGAGCCGGGCGATGTCGAGCAGCACACCCCGTGTCACCAGCGACTTCACGAGGCCGATGCCGCATTTGGAGGCGCCGGCCTCGGTGATGGCGTTCGCGGGGTGGCCGTTCCAGAGGTTCCCGCCGTAGCTGGAGTGGGCGAGCGCATCCCAGTGGGTGCACGCCTGCAGCGCCAGGTCCATCGAGTCGTCGGAGAAGCGGGTCCCGTCGGGGTCACCGATCGTGACCTCGTTGACCTGGAAGACCTTGTGGATGGGGTTGTAGCGGCCCGGGATGAAGCCGATCTGCGGGCCGTCGTCGTCGAGCGGGATGGCGAGCGAGAACGTCTTGCCCGACTGCACGCATGCCGCACCGCGCTTCACCGCGGCGGCGTCGATCAGGTTGAGCGTGCCCAACTCGTCATCGTCGCCCCAGCGGCCCCAGTTGCGGACGCGCGCGGCGAGGGCCAGGAAGTCGTCGTCGAGTGGCATTCGTTCCCCCCGGGGATGAGTCGGATCAGTGGTCGAGTGGCAAGCGGAGCATACGGATGGCATTGCCCCGGGCGATCTTGTACACGGTCTCGTCGTCGAGGTCGGCGACCTGCTCCTCGAACAGCTTCCGCGTGTGCGGCCAGGTCGAGTCGGTGTGCGGGTAGTCGGTCTCGAAGGTCACGTTGTCGACACCGATCCGGTGCAGCGATTCGAGTCCGTGCCGGTCGCGGAAGAAGCAGCCGTAGATCTGACGGTGGTAGTAGGTCGACGGCGGTTCCGTCATCACGCCCTGCACCCCGCCCCAAGCACGGTGTTCGACCCACACATCGTCAGCCCGTTCGAGGATGTAGGGGATCCAGCCGATCTGGCCTTCGCTGTACGCGAGACGCAGCTGCGGATTGCGTACGAGCACGCCGGAGAACAGGTAGTCGGTCATCGACGACATCGCGTTGCCGAAGCTCAAGGTCGCCTGGACCGCCGCCGGCGCATCCGGCGACGTCGCCGGCATCTGCGACGACGAACCGATGTGCATGCACACCAGCGTCTCGGTTTCCGCGCAGGCCTGGAAGAACGGCTCCCAGTAGCCGGAGTGCAGGGTCGGCAGACCGAGCTTCGCCGGGATCTCGGAGAAGGCCACCGCCGTGACCCCGCGCGCGGCGTTGTGGCGGACCTCCGCGGCGGCCAGCTCGACGTCCCAGAGCGGTACGAGGCACAGGGGGATCAGCCGGCCACCGGAGTCACCGCACCATTCCTCCACCATCCAGTCGTTGTACGCGCGGCATGCAGGCCCAGGCCAGGTCCTTGTCCTTCGCCTCGGCGAAGGTCTGCCCGCAGAAGCGCGGGAACGTCGGGAAGCACAGCGACGCCTCGACGTGGTCGACGTCCATGTCCTCCAGCCGCGCCGTCGGGTCGTAGCAGCCGGCGCGCATCTCGTCGTACGTGATCGGCGACAGCGTCATCTCGTCGCGGGGGAAACCGACCGACGCGACGTGGCGCTTGTGTGGCGCGACCAGTTCCTCGTAGAACCAGGTGTCGGACTTGGGCTGGGTGTCGTCCCACTCGATCTCGTAGGTCGTCCCGCCCTTGTACTCCATCTTCCCGATTCCGCGACGCTCGACCCGCGGCGCGCGTGGTCGTCGCGGTACTTCTGCGGGAGCCACCGTTCGAAGAGGTGGGGCGGCTCGACGACGTGATCGTCGACACTGATGAACCGGGGGATGTCGCGTGCCATTGGGTCCTCGCTCTCCAGCTCAGCTCGGGTGGCCGGTGACCGTCTCGTACAGGATCGCCGCGAGCGTCGCGGCCATCGCCTCCTTGGTCACGCCGCGGCGGCGGAACACCGACCGGTAGGTGAGCAGACGTTCCAGCATGGCCATCGCCGCCGCCGCCGCCGCGTACGAGTTCAACTCCTTGGAGACGCGGCCCGACCTCTGCGCCTCCTCGATCTTGTTCGTGAGCTCGGGGATGATCGCGGCGTAGCCGCGGCGCCGGACCGCCCAGAAGCGGTCGTCGCCCTCTTCCGCCCGGAGATCCCGTACGCGCAGGATGACCCGGTGGCGGTCCCAGTACTCCATGAAGGCGGTCACGAACTCCTGGACGTGGCCGACACCAGCCTGGTCGTTCCACGGGGTCAGGATGAAGGGACGCAAGGCGTCGATGTCGTCGGTTGCCTCCTCGGCGAGCACGAGGATGGCCTCCTCGACGTCGGGGAAGTACTGGTAGAAGGTCGCGGGCGAGGTTCCGACCTCGCGGGTGATGTCGACGACCCGCACGCCGAGCGCGCCACGCTCATCGAGCAGCTTGGCGGTCGCGTCGAGCAGCTTGCGCCGGGTGCGGTGTGCCCGCGCGCCGATCACCCGTCCGTCAGAGGCGAGAGCGGGCTCGGTCACGGCGGTGACGCTACCTGAGTCCCGGGAGATCTGACGACCTGTCAGGTTCCGTGGACCGCCTCGGGTTCGGGGGCCTCGGCGACGAGTCGCCGGAGGAGCGCACCCACCTCGGCCGGCTCCAACCGCCGGCCCTCGTCGATCGCGGGTTCCCGCCGCCACCCGCTGACCACGCAGACCTCGCCACCGGACATCTCGAAGGCGCGGCCGGTCACGTCGCAGTCGGCGCTTCCCAGCCAGACCACGAACGGCGAGATGTTCGCCGGGTCCATGGCGTCGAAGCCGGACTCCGGGCGGGCCATCATCTCCGGGAACGCGTCCTCGGTCATCCGGCTCCGCGCCGACGGGGCGATGGTGTTGGCGAGGATGCCGTAGCGCCCGAGCTCGGCGGCGGCGTTGACGGTGAACGCGGCGATGCCCGCTTTGGCCGCGACGTAGTTGGTCTGCGCGATCGAGCCGCGCAATCCCGCACCCGACGTGGTGGTCACGACCCGGGCGGCGCGGCCGCGCCCGGCTTTGTGCTCGTCACGCCAGTACCCGGCCGCGTGACGAACCGGGCAGAAGACCCCGCGGAGATGCACTCGGATGACCGCGTCCCACTCGTCGACCGACATGTTCACCAGCATGCGGTCACGAACGATCCCCGCGTTGCACACGACGGCGTCGAGACCACCGAATTCGTCGACGGCTTGCGCGATGAGTCGACCCGCGCCGTCCCAGTCGCTCACGTCGTCGCCGTTGACGATCGCCTGACCACCCGCGGACCGGATCTCGTTGACCACCTCGGTGCCCGGGGACTCGTCGGTCGTGTCGCCCTGGAGCGATGCACCGAGGTCGTTGACCACCACCATGGCGCCCTCTGCCGCCAACGCCAGCGAGTGCGCGCGGCCGAGCCCGCGCCCTCCCCCGGTGACGACGACCACGCGTCCGTCACAGATCCCCATGTCGACCACCTCCTCGATCAGTCGACTCCGCTGGGCCATCCCGCTCTCCGAGCATGGCTCCGCTTCGTCTCGTCTCGCGCTCGAACGTCAAAGAGTTGCCGCGACGGCCTCGGCGTGGTCGTCGCTGTTGCCGAAATGCGTGTCGAGCACGCAGGCACGCTTCCAGAAACGCTGGGCGTCGACCTCCCAGGTGAACCCGATCCCGCCGTGCACCTGGATGCCCGATTTGCCGTTGGCGATCGCCGCGTCCCCCGCCATCGTCTTGGCGACGGCCGCGGCGCGCGCCGGGTCGTCGTCGCTGCGACCGTCGAGCGCCACCGCCGCCGCGTACACCGCAGCGCGCGCCACCTCGGCACGTACGAGCATGTCGGCGCAGAGGTGCTTGACCGCCTGGAACGAGCCGATCACCCGACCGAACTGCTCACGCTCCTTGGCGTAGGCGGTCGCGAGCTCGGTGGCACGCAACGCCAGCCCGAGCTGCAGGGCCGCGGTGAGGACGATCCCTTCGAGACGGGCGCGGGCCGACGCGGCAGCATCACCCACCACGTCACCGTCCGGCACCTCGCCCGTCACCAACCAGACCGGCGTCAGGGCGTCGACCGGTCGGGGGATGGGCGCGGTCGGTACGGCCGCAGGATCGACGCGGCGAACGCCCGCAGGGTCGAGCACGAGCAGCGCGTCGAGATCGGGTTGGCGTTCGACCAGGCTCACCGGGACTGCGGGCTCGAACAACCCCACGACCGCCTCGCCGCTCGCCGCACCGTCGATCCACGGCGCCGCGAGCAGCGTCGCCACGAGCGGTCCGGGCACCAGCGCGCGACCCAACTCTTCGAAGACGAGCGCGGCCTCGGAGATGCCGAGGCCCAGACCGCCGTCGGCCTCGGCCACCGTCAGCGAGAACACGCCGGTCTCGCCCAGCTCGCGCCACCGGTCCCGGTCGAGGGTTCCCGAGGCTTCGATCTTCCGCACGATGTCGAGCGGGAACCGGCCGTCGAGGAAGGCCCGCATGCCCTGCTGCAACGATTCCTGGTCTGCGGTGAGCTCGAAGTCCATCAGCGGGCCTCTTTGGGCAGGCCGAGCACGCGCTCGCCCACGATGTTGCGGTTCACCTGCGACGTGCCGGCGGCGATGGTCATCGACAACGCGTAGAAGCGCGCGTGCACGTGACGACCCGTCGGCAGGTCGGCGACGTCGTCGAGCGAGAGCGACGCACGGTCGAGCAGGCGCATGGCGACGTCGCCGAGGTGTTGGCGGAGATCCGACCACGCGATCTTGAACACGTTGCCGCCGACGCCGACCAGCCCGGTGCGTTGCGCCTGGGAGATGTTGCGCTTGGTGAGCGCCCACAACGCGTCGAACTCCGCCGCGATGCGTCCGAGATCGCGACGGAGCCCGGCATCCTCCCAGCGGGTGGCGCCGTTGCTCGTGATGTGCTTGGCGAGGTCGGCGAGATCGCGTACCAACTCCATCGACTCGAGCACGTCGGACACGAACGCGGTGCCGCGCTCGAAGCTGAGCGTGACCATGGCGACGCGCCACCCGTCGTTCTCGTCGCCGACCCGGTTGACGATCGGCAGCCGCACGTCGTCGAAGAACACCTCGCAGAACTCGGCGGTGCCTTCCATGGTGAGGAGAGGCCGCACGTCGATGCCGGGCGTGTCCATCGGCACGATGAGCCAGGAGATGCCGCGGTGCTTCGGTGCCTCGGTGTCGGTGCGGACGAGCATCTCGCAGTAGTCGGCCACGTGGCCGTAGCTGGTCCAGATCTTCTGGCCCGAGATCACGTAGTCGTCACCGTCTCGCACGGCGCGGGTCCGGAGGCTGGCGAGGTCGGAGCCGGCGTTGGGCTCCGAGAACCCCTGGCACCAGACGTGCTCACCTTTGAGGATCCCCGGCAGGTGGAAGGCCTTCTGCTCGGCGGACGCCTCGGCGATGAGGGTGGGCCCCGCGTGCAGGAGCCCGACGAAATTCATGCCGACGTAGGGCGCGCGTGCCCGTTCGCTCTCCTCGATGAAGATGAGGTGCTCGGTCGGCGTGGCGCCGAGTCCGCCGTATTCCTTGGGCCAGTTGATCCCCGCATACCCGGCGTCGAACAGCATTCGTTGCCAGCCGGTGTCCCACGCCCGCCGCCCGTCCCAGTCCTCCCGGTGCGGTTCGGCACCGAGACCGGGCAGAGTGTCGGCCAGCCATTCCCGCAGGCGGGCGCGGAACTGCTGCTCGTCGGCGGTGTAGCGGAGATCCATGCGCCCGGGAGCGTATCTGATGACCCGTCAGACGCCTCCGTGGTCCAAGATGTCGCCATGGAACCCTCCCTCATCGAAGAATTCCAGACCTTCGGCCAGGACATCCCCTGGCTCCTCGAGCACTGGGCCGACCGCAAGCCCGACCACCCCGCCCTCGTGTGGTCCCCACGCGACGGCGCGGCCCGCCGGTGGACCTACGCCGAGCTGCTCGTCGACGTGCGACGGTTGGCCGCCGGCCTCGACACCCGGGGAATCGGCAAGGGCGACAAGGTGCTCATCCACGCCGAGAACTGTCCGGAGATGGTGCTCTCCTGGCTGGCGTGTGCCGCTCTCGGGGCGGTCGCGGTCACCACCAACACGAAGTCGGTCGGTGCGGAGATCACCTACTTCGCCGAACACACGGGCGCGGTCGCCGCGATCACCCAGCCGCAGTACGCGGCAACGGTGAGCGCCGCCGCCCCGGCGCTGAAGTGGATCGTCGTCACCGACGACAACAGCGGCGAGCCGGCAGGCGACGCGGAGGCCGCGCACGGCTTCGACGCGTTCGAGAGCCTCTTCGCCGACGCGGCCGACTGGACACCTCGGCCGCCGGAGCCGATGTTGCCGTTCGGGATCATGTTCACGTCCGGCACCACGAGCCGCCCGAAGGCTGTCGTCCACACGCACGCCAACGCGATCTGGGCCAGCCGGACCGGCCCCCGCAACATCGACCTGACGACGAACGACACGTATCTGATCTACCTCCCGTTCTTCCACGTGAACGCGCAGAGCTGGAGCCTCTTCTCGGTGTTCGGCGTCGGCGCGACCGCGGTCCTGATGCCGAAGTGGTCGCAGAGCCGGTTCTGGCCGGTGATCGAGGAGCACGGCGTGACCCACATCTCGGTGATGCCGTTCGTGATGGGCGCGCTCGGCAACCCCGACAAGCCCGTGGACCACACCCTCCGGGTCGGCGTGTTCGGGCTGATCATGCCCGACCTCGACAAGCTGTTCGGTATCGCGGTGTACGCCGCGTACGGCATGACCGAGACGGTCACGCATTGCATCACCGGCAAGCCGCAGGAACTATTGCCGACGCGATCCATGGGCCACGTGACCCCGGGTTACGAGATCGCCGTCGTCGACAAGGAGAGCGGCGACCTCTGCACCGACGGCCAGACCGGCGAACTGTGGATGCGCGGGACGCGTGGCATCCAGCTGTTCCTCGAGTACTACGACAACGACGAGGCCAACGCCAAGGCGTTCGAGGACGGCTGGTTCAAGACCGGCGACATGGTGAAGATGGGTACCGGCGGCAACGTCTTCTACCAGGAGCGCGACAAGGATCTCTTGAAGGTCGGCGGTGAGAACGTGTCGGCGAAGGAGGTCGAGGATCTGATCCTGGCGCATCCGGCCGTCCAGGCGGTGGCCGTCGTCGGCAAGAACCACGAGTTCCTCAGCGAGGTCGCGGTGGCGTTCGTGATCATGGCGCCGGGCGATCACGACGAAGCTGCCGTGAGCGCCGAGATCTTCGAGACGTGCGCGCGGAACCTGGCGGGGTTCAAGGTGCCACGCGCGGTCTACTTCGTCGACGAGTTCCCGACCGGCACCCTCGACAAGATCCTCAAGAACAAGCTCCGCGTGATGGCCGACGAGCATCCACCGGTCGAGTAGCCGAACCGCCCGTTTCGACCACGGAGGAGCAGGACCGCGGTCGTCGGCGACGTGCTACCCGGATGTCTCCTCGACGACGTTCAGGTCGACGAACTCCGGCGGGCCGTCGAAGATCTCGGCCATCGTCGCCCTCGCGGCCTGGAGCCCTTCCGCGCGATGCGGATCGCTCTCACGCGCCCGGGCGTGCTCTTCGCTCTCGAAGACGACGAGCATGTAGATCCGGCTCGGATCGTTCTGGTCCTGCATGGCTGTCGAACGCACGAGTCCCGAACCCGCCTGCTCCGCGGCCTGCAGCTGCTCCCACAAACGTGGGAGGTCCTGCTCGTGGCCGGCCTTCAGACGCGTCGTGATGAGCTGTGCCCACATGTCAGCAACCTCCTTGTCTCCACAATCGGAACACTTTCCGGAACCGAGCACACGGTGGTCGAGCGATCGCGTGCTCACCATATCTGGATGGTTCCCGTCTACGGGGCGACGAACGCAACGCCTCGAAATGTTCGCCTGTCGCTCGTGGAACGGCCGATCACAGCTGCCGAGCCCACGACGCCAGGCGGTCCCAGAGCACCTCGCGTTCGGGCGCGACGTTGTGGTTGTGCCCCGTCGCGGGGAGCACGAACAGCGACACGTCGTTGCTCCCCGTGAAGAACGCCGGGATGCCGTGCGGGTCGCCCGCGATGTCGTGTTCGCCCAGCGCGAGGAACACGGGCACGTGGACCGCCGCCATCTCCGCGGCGACGCTCCCCGGGATCATCGACGTCAGCCCTACGATCGCGAGCAGGCAGCTCTTCGCCGCGCCGAGCGACTCGAGCACCGGCTCCGCGACCTCCATGCCACCGAGCAGGAACTCGGAGGTCGCGGTCGAGCCACGCGGGAGGGGCGTCGCGAACCGCTCGCGCGTCAGGTCGACGATCGCGGCACGTAACGCAACCGGGTCACCCCCCACACCGAGCTCGCTGGTGCTCAAGCCGAAACGCTCGTGGCCGCCGTTGCCGAACCCGAGCAGTCCGAGCGCCCGGTAGGTGTGGTGGCGCGCCTGCTGGACCACGGTGAGGAGGGCGCCGGCGGAGTGGCCGACACCGATCGGGCGGGCGCCCGGCCACCGCTCGAGCACCCGGCCGAACGCAGCCGCGTTCACGTCGGCGACGACGTCGGGCGTGAGCACGTAGCCGTCGTCCGGGGTGTCGCTCTCCCCCACCGCCGGAGGGTCGAGGGTCACCACCACGAAACCCAGCCGGGTCAGGTGCCGGGCCATGCTGTAGTTGCCGAACTCCGGCGGCGCCTGCACGTCGAAGTAGCCGCGCGACATGCCGCCGCCGGGCAGGCAGCACAGAACGACGGCATCGTCACCGATCCCGTCCGGCTCGAAGATGTCGGCGGCGAGCTCGCACACGCCGGCGGGTGCGACGTCGGACACGTCGATTCGCAACGTGCGCGACCTCACCGCATGCACGTACGCGCTGGTTAGGAGGGCTCGAAGCCCGCGGGCAGCACGATCGTCTTGGACTCGAGGAACGCCTCGAGCCCTTCCGGACCGAGCTCACGCCCGACGCCCGACTGCTTGAAGCCACCGAACGGCGATGCGAAGTCCATCCCCATGCCGTTGACGCCGTAGGTCCCGGTGCGTACCCGCCGCGCCACGTCGACGCCCGACTGCGGGTCGGAGGTCCACACGGAGCCCGAGAGGCCGTAGTCGGAGTCGTTGGCGATCGCCACCGCGTCGTCGACGTCGTCGTAGGGGATGGCGACGAGCACCGGCCCGAAGATCTCCTCCTGCGCGATCGTCATCTTGTTGTCGACGTCGGCGAAGAGGGTGGGCTCCACGTACCAGCCCTTGTCGAAGCCCGCCGGCCGGCCGCCACCCGTGACGAGGCGCGCGCCCTCTTCCTTGCCCTTGGCGATGTAGCCCTCGACGCGATCGCGCTGGCGCGAGGCGAAGAGCGGGCCGACCACCGTCTCCTGGTCGAGCGGCTCGCCGACTTTGGAACCGGAGACCGCGGCCGCCAGCGCGTCGACCACTTCGGCATAGCGCTCGCGGGAGGCGAGGATGCGGGTCTGTGCGACACACGCCTCGCCGTTGTTCATGAGCGCGTTCGGCATCAGGCCCGGGATCGTCGCCGCGAGGTCGGCGTCGTCGAGGATGATCGCGGCGGACTTGCCGCCCAACTCGAGCGTGCACCGCTTCAACTGCGCTCCGCACAGCGCGGCGATCTTCTTGCCCGCGACGGTCGAGCCCGTGAACGAGATCTTGTCGACGTCGGGGTGGGTGACGATGTGCTCACCGACCTCACGACCGGCCTGCACGACGTTGAGGACACCGGCAGGGAGACCTGCCTCCTGCACCGCCTCGGCGAGGAGGTAGGCGTCGAGTGGCGTCTCGGGCGCAGGCTTCAACACGACGGTCGAACCGGAGGCCAGCGCCGGCGCGAGCTTCAGCATGGTCACGAACAGCGGGACGTTCCACGGCACGATCGCGCCCACGACGCCCACGGGCTCGCGGCGGACGAGCGTCGGGCCGAGGACACCCGCGCGGCGCTCCTCGAACGCGTACTCACGGGCGAGCCCGGTGTAGTAGTCGAGCACCATGGTCGCCGCAAAGACCTGGCCCATCACCGAGAAGGAGATCGGCGAACCCATCTCCTCGGAGATGGTGCGGGCGATCTCCTCGTAGCGGGCCTGGAGCAGGCCCGAGATGGTTGCCATCACGTCGGCGCGCTCCGCCGGCGACATCCGGGGCCAGGGCCCGGAGTCGAACGCCTCGCGGGCGGCGGCCACGGCACGGTCGACGTCGGCGGTGGTGGCGTCGGGAACCTTGGCGATGACCTCTTCGGTCGCGGGTGAGATCACGGCGAGGGTGTCGTTCCCGGCCGGGTCCACCCAGTCGCCGCCGATGAAGAACTTGTCTCGGTTCACGTTGTGCTCCTTCGCCGTAGTTCGAAATCAGCTGGCGCGCCCAGATCCGCAACCAGGAACCGTACCCGTCAGAACCTGAATTCGGGAATGTCGCCGGCGCTCACCGTGCCGGCGAGCCCGACCGCTTCCGATCCGGAGGTCAGGACGGCGAGGGTGTCGCCGACGACGTCCACACGCGCCGCGAATCGCTCGTTCCGGACGCCGCGGCCGATCACGACGCCGCGGACCGGCGTGCCGACGCGGTCGAACAGCACCGAGAACGTCTCGACGGTGCCCGGCCCTTCGTACCCCTCGACGACCGCGACCGGCGTCTCGACCGGTGGCCGAGGTTCGCCGACGCCGTGCGGCGGTGGCGGGTACGTGCCGTCCTCGCGCTCGTGGTCGCCGAGGACGAGCGCGTGGTGCTTGGTGTTGTACATCCCCACGCCGTGGAGCAGTCCGGTACCCCCACGTGCGCGTATCCGCCTGACCATCGCCGCGAGCGAGTGCGTGAGATAGTTGCTCCCGGGGCCACCGAAGAACGACAGGCCGCCCGTGACCGAGATCGGGTCGGTATCGGCCCGTCCGAGCGCCCGGCGCGACAACTTGGGCATCGCGGGGAAGCAGCTGTAGAGCTCGACCGCCTCGACGTCGCCGACCGCGATCCCGGTCACCTCCTGGATGCCGGTGACGGTCGCCTCCAGCGCAGGGACCCGGTGGTAGGCGACCCGCGTCCGCGGGTCGGCCGGCTCGTCGGCCCCGGCACCGCCGAGCGGATACACCCACCGCTCCTCGGGAACGCCGAGCGTCCGAGCGGTCTCGGTGTCGGTCATGACGAGCGCGGCGCCCTGGTTCACGAACGGGTTGGCGGTCATGGCCTTGGTGTACGGGAACGAGACCATGCGGTTGGCACCGTTCACCGCGACGACGTCACGCTCGTCGGCTGCGACCCGGGTCCAGGCGTACGGGTTGCCCACGGCGACGCGCGACAGACCGGACCACATCACCGCGGATTCATGCTCCGCGTGCGCGTACGTGCTGCCCTCGTGTGCCCGCAACGCGTGCTCGTACAGCGGGAAGCAGTCGAGGGCCCGTTCGATGCCAACCGCGAACGCGCGCTCGAAACCGCGCGCGAACGCCCCCGGAGACGGTGGGGTGCCCGCCGGCGTCCACGGCAACCGGGTACCGGCGCGGCGGGCCCGGGTCGCGGCGCGGGTCCCTTCGGCACCGGCGATGAGCACGGCACGCGAGGCGCCGGCGGCGATCCGCGCCGCGGCACCATCCACGGCCCGCAGGGGCGTCTCGCCCCCGGTGGGGTGCACGGCCCGGCGAGCGGGAAGGAGCGTCAACGACAGCCGCTCGGCGACGAGGCATCCCAGGTCGTCGTAGGGCCAGGACCCGACCGGCATGAGCTCGAGTGCGTCGACCAGCTCGAGCACTCCCCCACCGGCGTCCTCGTCGGCCGCGCGCGCCGCCGCGAGGATCAACGCGAGCGGCTCCGCGGGCGCGGGATCGTCATCGTCGCGGTGCGTGATCTCACCGACACCTACGATCACCGGGATCGGATTCCGGCTGCTCCCGGTCACGCGGCGGAGCCGCCGTCGAGCACGACGATGGCCCCCGACATGTAGCTGGCCTCGTCGGACGCGATGAACGCGAACGTCGCGGCGATCTCCTCCGGCTGCGCGGCGCGGATCGGAGCACCGCGACCGAACTCCGACATGTCGATGTCCTCACGGGCGAAGAAGTCGGCGAACCCCGCACTGAGGTCGGTCGCCACCATCCCGGGCGCGACCCCGTTGACCCGTATGCCACGCCCGCGGTATTCCGCGGCCAGCGCCTTGGTGAGCATCAGCACCCCGCCCTTCGACGCCGCGTACGCGGCGTTCCACGGGTTCCCCACGATGCCGGAGATGGAGGTCGTGTTCACGATCACGCCCGTACCCGCCTCCAGCAGGTGCGGGAGCGCGAACCGGCAGACCAGGAACGTGCCGCGGAGGTTGACCGCGATGATGCGGTCGAACACCGCGGGGTCGAGCGTCTCGGTCCGGTAGAACTGGCCGATCCCGGCCACGTTGCAGACCACGTTGAGCCCACCGAGCTCGGAGAACGCGAGGTCGACGGTCGTGCGCACCGCGTCCGCATCGGTGACGTCGCACCCGAATCCCCAGGCCCTCCCACCGTCGGCGGCAATCGCCGCGGCGGTCTCGTCGTGGCCCTTCACGTCGAGGCACGCGACCGCGGCGCCTTCGGCCGCGAGGCGCCGAGCCGTGGCGCGTCCGATCCCCGAGCCCGCCCCGGTCACGATCGCGCGAGTTGCGGAGTGGCGCGCCTGCATCGTCAGAGCCTCTCCCGCAACTCGTACTTGAGCACCTTGCCGCTTGCGTTCACGGGGAGCGCGTCCACCACGATCGCCCGGCGCGGCACCTTGTAGTTCGCCATGCGCGGTACGCACCACGCACACAGTTCCTCGGGGTCGATCGAGGCGCCCGCTCGCGGCACGACGAAGGCCACGCCGACCTCCCCCATCCGGGCGTCGGACGCACTGACGACCGCGACCTGTGCGACGTCGGGATGTTCGAGGATCGTGTTCTCGACCTCGGCGGGGTACACGTTGAACCCGCCCACGATGAACATGTCCTTCTTCCGGTCGGTGATCTGCAGGTAGCCGCGTCCGTCCATGACCCCGATGTCGCCGGTGTGCAGCCAACCGCCAGGATCGATCGCCTCGCGGGTCGCGGCCTCGTCCCCGAAGTAGCCGAGCATCACGTTGAAGCCCCGGCAGACGATCTCCCCCGCTTCGCCCGGCGGCAGCTCCTCGCCGTCGTCGTCGACGACGCGGACTTCGACCCCGTTCATCGCTCGACCCGACGTGTGCGAGATGGTCTCGGGGTCGTCGTCGGGACGGCAGATCGACACGACGCCGCAGGACTCGGTGAGCCCGTAGGCCGTCACGATCGTCTTGAAGGTGAGCTCCTCGCGCATGCGCCGGATCATCTCGACCGGGACCGCGGCCGCGCCCGTCACCGCGAGCCGGAGCGACGAGAGGTCGAAACGGTCGCGATCGGGATGGTCGAGGATCGAGAGGTACAGCGTGGGCGGCCCGGGAAGCACCGAGATGCGTTCGGCCGCGACGTGGGCGAGCACCGCGGGAACGTCGAACACCGGCTCGGGCACGATCGTGGCGCCCTGTAGCAAGCACGCCACGATCCCGGCCTTGTACCCGAAGGTGTGAAAGAACGGATTCACGACGAGGTAGCGGTCGCCCTCGGTGAGCCCCACGGTGTTCGCCCATTCGTCGAACGTGCGCAGCGTCTGCGCGTGGGTGGTCATCGCGCCCTTGGGCTTCCCGGTGGTTCCCGAAGTGAAGATGATGTCGGACACGTCGTCGGGTGCGACGGCGTCGGCGCGGCGCGGCGCGACCTCGGGACTCACGGCGCCGGCGCCGGTCAGAAAGTCCGCGAACGTGATCGTGGAGTCCGGGGCGTCTCCGCGCAGCACGACGATCTGTTCCAGCGTGGCCGGGATCGCGCCGGACTCGCGCAGCATCGCGACGTAGTCGTTGCCGAGGAAGCCGTTGACCGTGCACAGGAACCGGGCCCCGCTGCGCTCGAGGACGTAGGCCGCCTCCGGGCCCTTGAACCGCGTGTTGAGCGGCACGATCACGCCGCCGGCCCCGAGCGCGCCGAACGCGGCCAACACCCATTCGGCGATGTTCGGCGCCCACACCGCCACCCGGTCGCCGGCCTCGAGGCCGGCCGCGATGAACGCGCGACTCGATTCCTCGACGTGCGCCGCCAACTCCGGGAACGTGAGCCGGAGATCACCGTCCACCAGCCCGTCGAGGTGCGGGAAGCACTCGGTGCTGGCGCGCACCAGCCCCGGAAGCGTGCGGAATTCGAGATCGGCTCGGGCCACGGGCGGTCACGGTACCTGGTGGTCGACCCGAACTACAGGACGGCCTCGGCGACCCGCCGGCGGTGGAAGGTGGCGTCCCCCCAGGCGCGCTGGAGGGCCCAGGCCTTCTTCATCCAGAGCTGGAGATCGGCCTCCCACGTGTAGCCGATCGCACCGTGTACCTGCATCGCACTCCGGCTGGTCCGGTAGGCGGCGTCGCTCGCGAACGCCTTCGCCATCGAGACGTCGCGCGAACGTGTCGATTCACCCTCGGCCACGGACCATGCCGCGCGGTAGATCGCCGGCCGGGCGAATTCCACCTTCAGGAGCGCGTCGGCCAGCAGGTGCTTCACCGCTTGGTTCACGCCGATCGGGCGGCCGTACTGCTCGCGCTGGCGCGCGTACTCCGCGGCGACCTCGATCATCCGACCACTCAGCCCCGCCAGGAAGGCCGCGGCCGCGAGCGCACCCCGATCGAACGCGAGTGGTTCGTCGTACGTCACGGGTTCGAGCGGCGCGTCGGCGACGGTGAACAGCCGCCGTCCACCGTCGATCCCGTCGACGTCGGTGAGGGTGCCGGTCCCGGTACGCAGGAGGCCCCCCGGGACCAACACGACGTCGGCGACGTGTGCGTGCGGCACGTACGGCGACCCGTCGATCGCGACCGTGCCCACGACCGACGCGTCACCCAGCGCAGGTGCGACGACGGCGGCCGTCTCGAGGACCGGACCGGGCACCGCCGCGCGCCCGAGCTCCTCGAGCAGGAGCACGAGGTCCACCTCGGTACCGCCGAGCCCGCCTGCGGACTCGGGGACGAGCATGCCGAACACGCCCATCTCCGCCAGGTGCGACCACAGGGTGGGCGCGTGACCGGAGCCGTCGTCCCACGTGGCGCGTACGTCGGCCGCGGTGCATTCCTTCGCCAGGAGGTCCCGCAGACCCTCCGCGAACAGCAGTTGGTCGTCGGTGAACGCGAACCGCATCACGCCCCCCGCGGGAGTTGGAGCACGCGGTCGGCGATGATGTTGCGCTGGATCTCGTTGGTCCCCGCGTAGATCGGGCCTGACAGGGAGAAGAGGAACCCGTCGACCCACCGCTCGAGCGGCCCGCTCATGCGCTCGGCTTCGGGCCCGATGATCTGCAACGCGAGCTCGTGGATGCGGACGTCCATCTCGCTCCAGAAGATCTTGTTGAGACTCGCTTCGGCGCCGATCGTGCCGCCGTCGATCATGTGGGTGACGGTCATGTACGTGTGCAGCCGGTATCCCTCGGCCTGCATCCAGGCGTCGACGACCGTGTCGCGCAACGCGGTGTCGGTGGGATCGGCGTGGGTGCGCCACAGCTCGACCAGACGGTCGGCGGCCGCGCTGAAACGCGCCGGGCTCCGCAGGCTCACGCCGCGCTCGAAGCCGGCCGTCGCCATTGCGACGCGCCAGCCCTGGTTCACCTCGCCCAGGGTGTTCTCGACCGGCACCCGCACGTCGTCGAAGAAGATCTCGGCGAACCCGGTGTCGCCGTCGAGCTGCGCGATCGGACGCACGGTGACCCCGGGGCTGTCGAGGGGGACGAGCACGAAGGTGAGGCCCCGGTGGCGCTCCGCGCCCGGATCGGTCCGGAAGATGCCGAAGCACCAGTCCGCCCACACCGCGCGCGACGCCCAGATCTTCTGGCCGTTGAGCACCCACGCCGCGCCGTCGTCGCTGAGCACGCCCGTCGAACGGATGGCAGCCAGGTCGGAACCGGCGTTCGGCTCGCTCCACGCCTGCGCCCACACGATCTCGCTCGAAGCCATGGTCGGCAGGAAACGGGCCTTCTGCTCCGGCGTCCCGACCTCCATGATCGTGGGACCGAGCAGGAAGATGCCGTTCTGGTTCACGCGGCCGGGGGCGCCGGCCCGGTAGTACTCCTCTTCGAAGATCAGCCAGTGGAGGTAGTCGGCCCCCCGGCCGCCATACTCCTCGGGCCACGAGACGGCCGACCACCGGCCCTCGTACAACCGACGCTCCCAGTCGCGGTGGCGGGCGAAACCTTCGGCGGTGTCGAAGCTCGGGAGCGGCTCGGCGGGGACGTTCGCCTCCAACCAGGCGCGCGCCTCGGCTCTGAACGTGTCCTGTTCGGGCGTGTACCGCAGATCCATCTGTCCGCTCTCGGCGGCTACGCCGCCGGGCCGCTCGGGCCCCGCTCGCGGTCCGGCGGGCTCCCCGCCTCACGACGTTCACTCATGCGGCGGTCACGGTACTCGGATCTGACGGACCGTCAGGAACGCCGGTCAGGAACGCCGGTCAGGAACTGCGTTGGGCCGCCGGTGCTTTCAACGGGGCGTCTTCCCTGATCGAGCGCAACCGCTCGCGTGCCTCACGCTCGGCGTCGCTGCCCCGCAACGGGAGACGGAATCCGGTGTAGAGCACCCGCCGTTCGCGTTCCACCGGCGGTTGCGCCATGTGCAACGTGCACGAGAGGTGCACGGTGAGGTCACCCGTGCCCGTCGGCAGGTCGACCGCAGGGAGATCGGAGCGTTGCTCGCGATGGTCCGACGGCCACATGAGGGCGCGGTGCGAACCCGCCACCGCGCGGAGCTGACCCGAGCGGGTGTCGGCACCGGTGACGGAGATCCCGACCGTCATCGAAGAGCAGTCGTAGCTGTGGCGACCCAGCGCGCAGTCCTTGTGCCACGGGATGTCGGAGATCCCCTCCACCACCCCGATCGGCTTGAACAACGCCTCGATGCGGTTGCTCTCCATGCTCCCGTACACGTGGCCGTCGCCGGTGAGGTCCGCGAGACGCAACAGGCGATCGTCGTGCACGAGCCGGTCGACCGCGGGAGAGACCTCGTCGAAGTACTGCATGCGCACGAGCCGCTGCTCACCGTCTTCGGTGCGCGCCCACCACGAGCGGCCGTCGGTCGGCGAATACATGGGCGCCGCGCGGTCGATGTCGAGCGAGACCGCGGCCATCTCCTCCTCGGTGAACACGCCCTCGATGCGGAGGAAGCCGACCCGCTGGAGGAAGTCGCCCATCTCACCGAGGGGCGCGTCGGCAGGGAAGCTGCGGGCGAGGTCGAGCGGCGAGCCGTCGTCGTCGACGAGCGCGATGTCGCCGGCCACGTGCGGCGCACGCGCGTCGAGTGCGCCCCGCAACAGCAACCACCAGTCGAGCAGGTGGTCGAAGCGGCCGACAGGTTGGTCGAGGGTGCCGTTGGTCTGCAGACCGACGACCGTGACCTGGTCGTTCACCAGATCGGAGAGCCCGGCGGTCGTCAGCCGCAACACGACGCCGGGGTCGTCGGTCGCGCCGGAGGTGACCCGCACCGCCTGGTCCTCACCGACGAGCGTCCATGCCGCACCATCGATCTCGAGCACGAACGGCGGCGGTGCGAGCGTCTGCACCGCCGGCGCGAGAAGCTCGCGATGTCGCTCGAAGGCCTCGGGCAGATCCTGCCCGAGACAGCGAACCGGATCGATGGGGTCGACCTCGCCGTCCACCCGATTGCGTACGTCAACCGTCATCTGCAGAGTCTCGCACTCTCGTGCGCTTCTTGCCCGGCTCCCAGCCGACCCTTACCGACGTCGCCGACGCTGGTCCCCGTCGTCGATCAGACGACGGCGGGTCCGGAGTCCGCGAACGCCGGGCACTTCTGCGACCCGGCCGGAAAGTCGGCGGTGAGGAGCGGCCGCGCGACGTCGCCGACGAGCGGGCCGATGCGCGAGCCGATCGGGGCCAGGAAGTCGAGGTCGAACCCGTAGAGCTCGGCCGCGTTGCCCGCGAGCATCATCTGCACCTCCACCGGGTCGACCCCGGCGAAGCTGAGGCGGATCGCCTCCTTGGAGAACGGGGCGCTCGCTTCCTTGTGCGGGTAGTCACTCCCCCACATGATGCGGTCGACGCCGACCTGCTCGCGGATGGGCACCTCGGACGGCCGGATGAAGCTGGCGCCGATGTGGCACTGCCGGGCCCAGTACTCGCTCGGCTGCAACGACAGCTTCTCGACGATCGGCAGGCCCCACTCGCGCTCCTGGGAACCTTCGGCGTTGCGCATGCGGTCGAAGAAGTAGTCGAGCTGGCGCAGGTGCTCGGGCACCCACGCGGTGCCCTGCTCGGTGAACACGAACTGCAGATCGGGGTGACGCTCGAGCGCGCCGCCCACGATGAGGTTGGTCAGCACGTTGTGCGACCACCACGTGACCTCGAGCAGGAACATCACGATGTCTTCCTGCTCCGCACCCCGCGGCGGCCCCGCGCTCCCACCGTGGTGGTTCACGGGCACGCCGAGCTCTTCGCACACCGTCCAGATCGGGTCGTAGTGCTTGTGGTGCAGCGGCAGCAGACCCGAACCGGGGGCGCGCCGGGCAGCAGGATCCCACCGTCGAGCCCGTGGTCCTTCGCCCAGCGGATCTCCTCGACCGACGCGTCGACGTCGTGCAGCATGATCTGCGCGATGCCGGCGCGGCGACCGGGCACGCGCGCGCAGAAATCGGCCAGCCAACGGTTGTGTGCCTGCACGCCGGCCCACCGCAGCTCGTGTTCGTGCGCGTCGGCCGGCGGCGCCTGCGTGACCAGGGCGCCGCCCGGGAAGAAGGGTGGGATCGTGTTGGGGAAGATCACCTCGGCGGCGACACCGTCGGCCTCGAGATCGCGCAGGCGACGGTCGGAGTCCCAGTTGCGCTTCCCGAGATCTCCGAGAAGGTCGGAGAACATGATCTCGTAGCCGTCGACCCAGGCGTCGAACTCGTCGTGGTACCTGCTCGCGAGGAAGTCGCGGTACTCGTGGATCTCGCCCCCGCCGTGGCAGTCGGCGGAGATGACGACGTAGCGGTCGTCGGCGTTCATGAGTGACCTCCCCCGGTACGGCTCGTTCGGTCGGTTCGAGCTTATGAGAAGCCCGGCGGGGGCGTGTACCCGCCCAGCACCTCGGATGCGAGCTGCGCGGCGCGCAACGCCCGCCGATCGTGCAGGAACGGGGCGACGAGCTGCACACCGACCGGGAGACCGGCGGCGGTCCGCCCGATCGGGATCACTGCCGACGGGAGCCCCACGACGCCGGCGAGACCGAGCCAGTCGATGGTGCTGACCAGCGCGCGGGTCTCCCTGTTGATCTCGATGGTCCGGTCGAGCAGCTCGCCCGCGTGGTCGTGCGGGAACGCGGGCGTGGTCATCACCGGGAGCACGAGGAGGTCGTGGCCGGTGAACCACTCCGCCCAGGTGCCCCGCAGTGCGGCCCGCTCCTGTTCCGCCCGCAGCCACGCACGGTGCGAACCCGACGCCGCGTCGGCGCGGTCGTCGGGGAGGCTCGGCGAAATCGCCGGGAGGATCATCCGGCTGAAGAGCCCCCGCGATTCCGTGAACGCGACCGGCGGGTGGTCTTCGTCGACCTTCGCGCCCGCGTCGGCGAGCTCGTCCACCGCGCGTCGCATCACCGCGAGGTATTCGGCGTCGACCGGTGCCGCAGGGTCGTCGAGCCAGGTGCCGATCCGGAACTCGCTCAAGGCTGCAGCGAGACACGCCGGGAGGTCGAGGCGCCACGCGGGGGCGCGCTCCGGATCGGGTCCGGCGAGCACGCCGAGCAGGAGGTCGAGGTCGTCGGCACTCCGGGCGATCGGCCCGAACACGTTGATGTCGGCGTCGGTGGTCCCGCCCCCCACATGGTCGAGGTAGCCCCGCTGGGGGACGACGCCGAAGCTCGGCTTCAGGCCGAAGACCCCGCAGCAGTGCGCGGGGATCCGCACCGACCCACCGATGTCGGTCCCGAGCTCGAAGCTCGTGAAGCCGGCCGCGACCGCGGCCGCCGCACCCCCTGACGACCCGCCCACGGTGTGGGTCGGGGACCACGGGTTGTTCGTGACGCCGAAGATGTCGTTGAAAGTCTGGAAGTCGGCCGACCAGCGCGGCAGGTTGGTCTTGCCGAAGACGATGGCCCCGGCACCCTTCAGCCGGGCGACCGCGGGCGCGTCGGCCGCCGGCACGTGGTCGACCAGCTCGCGCGCGCCGCCGGTGGAACGGATGCCCTCCGTCTCGATGGCGTCCTTGACCGTGATCGGGAGGCCGTGCAGCGGGCCGAGGTCGACCCCGGCGGCCATCGCGTCGTCGGCCGCGTCGGCCGCGATCCGGGCCCGGTCGGCGTCGAGGGTCACGACCGCGTGGACATCGCCGTCGAGGCGCCCGATTCGGTCCAGGTAGAGCTCGAGGAGGTCGCGGCTCGACAGCTCGCGAGCCCGGATCTGCGCCGCCAGCTGCACGGCGGGGCTCGTTGCGACGCTGTCGTCGACCACGGCGATCGCTCCTCCCACGGCGTAGTCTGACTGGGTGTCAGAAACCGTAACGCGCGTCCCCGCCGTCGAGGGTTGGTTCACCACCGACCCCGACGATCCGCGCCTCATCGGCGCCCGGTGCCCGGCGTGCGCCACCATCGTCTTCCCGCCCCGCGAGCGCGCGTGCCCGAACCCCGACTGCGATTCCGAGACGCTCGAGCCCACCGAGCTGTCGCGGCGGGGCACCGTCTGGTCCTACACCGAGAACCACTACGCGCCGCCGCCGCCGTACGTCGCCGCCGAGCCGTTCGAGCCCTACGCGCTCGCGGCGGTCGAGCTGTCCGAGGAGGGCATCGTCGTCCTGGGCCAGGTCGCCAGGGGGGTCGTGGCCGAGGAACTGCACGTGGGCATGGAGATGCGATTGGAGATCGACACGTTGTACCGCGACGACGACCACGAGTACCTCGTCTACGTGTGGGCGCCCGCCGCGCCCGCGTCGGGTGAGTCGTGAGCGCGGAGCGCGACGTCGCCATCCTCGGTGTGGGCATGCACCCCTGGGGGAAGTGGGGACGCGACTTCACCGAGTACGGCATGGTCGCGGCCCGCGCCGCGCTGGAAGATGCCGGCCTGGCGTGGCGCGACATCCAGTACGTGGCCGGCGCCGACACGATCCGCAACGGGTATCCCGGCTTCATCGCCGGCGCCACGTTCGCCCAGAAGCTGGGCTGGACCGGCGTGCGTGTGTCGTCGAGCTACGCCGCGTGCGCCTCCGGCGCGCAGGCGCTGCACCAGGCGCGCGCGCAGATCCTCGCCGGTTACTGCGACGTCGCGCTCGTCATCGGGGCCGACACCACGCCCAAAGGCTTCTTCGCGCCCGTCGGCGGGGAGCGCAAGACCGATCCCGACTGGCTGCGTTTCCACCTGCTCGGCGCGACCAATCCCGTGTACTTCGCGCTCTACGCACGTCGACGCATGGACGTGTACGGCGCGACGACCGAAGACTTCGCGCGGGTGAAGGTGAAGAACTCCCGGCACGGGTTCGAGAACCCGAACGCTCGGTTCCGCAAGGAGAACAGCATCGAAGACGTCGTGAACAGCCCCGTGGTCGCGAACCCGCTCCGGCTGCTCGACATCTGCGCGACCTCCGACGGCGCCGCGGCGCTGATCGTGTCGAGCATGGACTTCGCCCGGAGCGCGCTCGGCACGACCGACGGCGTCCCGCGCGTGAAGGCCGTCTCCACGGTGACGCCGCGGTACCCCCAGACCGTGCTCGAGCTCCCCGACTTCGCCACCGACTCCAGCGCCGCGGTGTCCCCGCCCGAGCGTGGGTTCAAGGACTCGATCGCCGGTGCGGCCTACGACGAGGCGGGCATCGGCCCGGAAGACCTGAGCCTGGCCGAGGTCTACGACCTCTCGACCGCGCTCGAGCTCGACTGGTACGAGAACATCGGGTTGTGCGGCGAGGGCGAGGCAGAGGCGCTCCTCCGCTCGCGGGCCACCGAGATCGGTGGCCGCATTCCCGTCAACCCGAGCGGGGGCCTGGCGTGCTTCGGCGAGGCCATCCCCGCCCAGGCGATCGCCCAGGTCTGCGAGGTCACCTGGCAGCTCCGAGGTCAGGCGGGCACGCGCCAGGTCGAGGGCGCCCGGGTGGGAATCACCGCCAACCAGGGTTTGTTCGGTCACGGGTCGTCCGTGATCGTCAGCAACTGAGCATCGAGCACACGAGAGGAACGAGATGGCCGAGGCCTACATCATCGAAGCAGTGCGCACGCCGGTCGGACGGCGTGGAGGTGGGCTCTCGCAGGTACACCCGGCCGACCTCGGAGGTCACTCGATCAAAGCCCTGATCGAACGGACCGGCGTCGACCCCGGCGCGATCGACGACGTGGTGTTCGGCAACGTCGACAGCATCGGGCCCCAGGCCGGTGACATCGCCCGCACGTGCTGGCTCGTGACCGGGTTCCCCGAGCACGTGCCGGGCACCACCGTCGACCGCCAGTGCGGCTCCGCCCAGCAGGCCGTCCACTTCGCGGCGCAGGCCGTGATGTCGGGCACGATGGACCTCGTCGTCGCCGGCGGCGTGCAGAACATGAGCCAGATCCCGATCAGCTCCTCGATGACCGCCGGGCAGGCCTTCGGCCACGAGACGCCGTTCGTGAACTCGACGGGCTGGCAGGCGCGCTACGGAGACCAGGAGGTGTCGCAGTTCCGCGGTGCCGAGATGATCGCCGAGAAGTGGAACATCACCCGCGACGACATGGAGCAGTTCGCGGTGGAGTCGCACGAGCGCGCGCTGCGGGCGCGCGCCGAGGGCCGGTTCGAGAACGAGATCGTGCCGCTCGGCGACTGCACCTTCGACGAAGGCCCCCGCGAGCCCAACTGGGAGAAGATCCGTTCCCTGCCGACGTTGGTCGAGGGCGGGCGCATCACCGCTGCGTTGGCGAGCCAGATCAGCGACGCATCGTCGGCACTCCTGATCGCGGGTGAACAGGCGGTGAAGGACCACGGCCTGACGCCGCGTGCCCGCATCCACCACATGAGCGTCCGCGCCGACGACCCGGTCATGATGCTGAGCGCGCCGATCCCGGCCACCGAGTACGCGTTCACGAAGAGCGGCATGGGCGTCGGCGACATCGACCTCGTCGAGATCAACGAGGCGTTCGCGTCCGTGGTGCTCGCCTGGCAGAAGGAAACCGGCTTCGACCTCGCCAAGGTCAACGTGAACGGCGGCGCCATCGCCCTGGGTCACCCGCTGGGCGCCACCGGTGCCCGGCTCATGACCACGCTGCTCAACGAGCTCGAGCGCACGGGCGGTCGCTACGGCCTGCAGACCATGTGCGAGGGTGGCGGTCAGGCCAACGTCACCATCATCGAGCGCCTCTGACCCACGAACCGGCGTCGTTCGCCGGGACCAGGCACCGGGCCGACGACGCCGGTTCGGTCATTCGTCGAGCAGGTCGCCGGTCAGCGCGGCTTCGGCCGCCAGGGCGCGTTCGGAACGCTGGCGCCGGAGGATCGCGCCGAGCGCGGCGAGCACCACGGCGGCGCCGGCGATCTGCAGTGCCGCGAGGGACTGCGAGTAGACGATCCATGCGCCGATGATCGACACGACCGGGTTGGCCAGCGTCATCATCGAGGTGATCGTCACGTCGAGATAGTGGTGGGCCCAGGTCATCAATCCGTGGCCCACCATGCCGGGGAACAGCACGAGGCCGATCACCAGCAGCCAGTCGGTGCCGTGTATCGCGCCCAGGTCGCCGGAGGTCAGCACGGCCCACGGCACCACCAGGACCGCGGCGTCGATGAACACCGCGGCCAGGAACGACCACGCGTGCACGTTGTCGTTGCGGGCGTGCTTGGCGAGCAGGAAGTAGCCCGTGAACACGAGGAGGTTCGCGACCGCGAAGACGTCGCCGTGCAAGGACGCGCCCTCGGCGCTGGCGCCGGCGACCACCGCCACCACGCCGACGAACGCAACGCCGGCGAACACGATGTCGGAGCGCGCGCGACGCTCGCCGAACAACCGCGCCGCTACGACCAGGATCAGGGCCGGCTGCAGCGCCGGGATCAACGTCGCGTTCACGATCGACGTCTGCTGGAACGACGCGAACCCGAACATGAAGCTCAACGCGAAGCAGACCGAGGTGGGGAACGCGGTGTCGCAGCAGCCGCAGATCGATCCGGCCCCCCGACAGGTAGGCGACGAACACCGCAACGGGAATCGCCAGCAGCACGCGCCAGAACACAATCGTCGCCACCGGCGCGTCGATGCCCTTCACGAAGAGTGGGCCGAATCCCCACGCGAACACCGCGAGCGAGACCGCCAGCAACGGGATCCCGGCACGACGGTGCTGCGTGGTCACGGCGTGACGCTACCGGAATGCCCCGTCTGACTGCCCGTCAGATTCGCGGCTACCTTCTCGCGATGATCGAGATCCCCGCGGGAACCCGCGTCTACGGCATCCAGCTCCCCATCCAGTCGAAGAGCAAGACGTTCGTCGCCGACTGGGAGCTCGCCGCGGGGCCGGCCGACCTCGCTCGGGTCGCGCGCACCGCCGACGAGCACGGCTTCTTCTACATCGCGGTGTGCGACCACATCGCGATCCCGGAGTCGATGGCCGGCGCGATGGGCACGTACTGGCAGGACTGCATCGGCACGCTGTCGTGGCTCGCCGGGCTCACCGAGCACACCAACCTCCTCTCGCACGCCTACGTGCTCCCGTACCGGCACCCCCTCGTTGCCGCCAAGGAGTTCGAGACCCTGGACTACCTCTCGGGAGGCCGGGCGATCGTCGGCATCGGCGCCGGTCACGTGGAAGCGGAGTTCGCGGCGCTCGGGGTCGACCACGCGTGGCGCGGCAAGATCGTCGAGGAGAGGCTCCCGCGGCTGATCGAGGCGCTCGAGCACGAGTACGTCGACGGGCTGGGCTCGCGACCGCGGCCCGTCCAGACGCCGCGCCCGCCGGTCTGGATGGCGGGGTCCAGCGCGGCCGCGATCCGGCGCGCCGCGACCCTCGCCGACGGCTGGCTCCCGCAGGGACCCTCGAACGCCGAGATGGTCGCCCGGCTCCAGGCGCTGCGCGAGGAGCACGGCCGCGCCGACCGGCCGATGATGATCGGCGACATCACGCCGTTCCTCTACGTGGGCACCCCGGGATGGGACGTCGGCGAGGGCGTGCTCAGCGGAGCATCCGGCGACATCGCCGAGCAGATCCTCGCCGACACCGCCGAGGGCGTGAACCAGCTCCAGGTGCGCTTCAAGGCCCGGAGCTGTGACGAGATCTGCGACCAGATGGCGGCGTTCGCCACCGAGGTCGCCCCCATCCTGACCACCGTCTGAGCGGACGCCTGAACATGTTCACATCTTCATGACGTCCTCCATCTCAAGATCTCGGCACCGGTCGACGATGCTTCGACGATGAGCACGCGGGCGGGCTGGACCCCACGAATCCTCGGGGCCCTGCTCGTCCTGGCTGCCGGGTGGTTCCTCGTCGTCCACGCCGACGAATTCCTCCCCGCGGTCGGGAAGGTGGCCGGCCTCGGCCCGGCCGCGCTCCCCATCGGTCTGGCCATCGTCGGCATCGGCGTCCTCAACCGCGGATTCCAGGCCCATGCCTCCTTCCGGCTGGTCGAGCTTCCGGCGCGCTTCGGCTCGATGGTGCACCTGAGCGCCACGTCCTACGCCACCAACAAGGTCGTCAAGTCGGCGGGGACCGCCGGCCTCGTCCCCTACCTCGCGCACGCCGATCGCGCCGGCCAGAGTCGCGCCCGTGTGGCTGCCGCGTACATGTCGACCAAGGTCGCGGAGACGATGTCGCTCTGCGTCCTGATCGCGGCGGCCGTCGTTGCCGGCGCCGCGACCGGCGGGCTCCACGGCACGGCATTGTTCGGTGCGATCGCGTCGGCCGCGTACGCCATCGTGGTCGGTGCCGCGATGATCGTCATCGCGGGCAAGCGGTCGTTCGTCGAGGGCATCGCGGCCACCGCGCGACGGGCTGCCTTCAGCGTCCGCGCCCGCTTCGGGCGCGCGCAACCCGCACCGGGCGCGTGCGCCGGCCACGAGCTGGCCTGCGCGATGGAGCGGCTGCGCGCCGACCCACGCGCGGCCGTGCCCCTGCTCGGGACGGCGTTCGCCGGCAAGCTGCTCGGCTGCGCGGGCCTCGTCCTGGTGCTGTCCGGCCTCGGCATCCACCTCGCGCTGACCGAGACGCTCCTGGTGTACACGCTCACGCTGATGGCTGCGCTCGTCGGCCCGCTTCCGGGCGGTATCGGCATCGCCGACGCGTCGCTCGGCGCGCTGCTCGTGGCCAACGGCGTACCCGCCCCTTCGGCCGCGGCCGCGGTGGTCGCGTTCCGGCTGCTCGACCTCTGGCTGCCGCTCCTCGTCGGCGCCGCCACCGGCGCGCGCCAGCTCCGTCACCACCGCGCCGCGGGGCCCGGTGCTGACGACCCGGTGCCGTCCGCTCCGATGCCCGTGCCCGTGCCGGTAGGGTCGGGCGAGTAGCTCCGTCAGGCGACCGGCGTCTCGACGATGAGCTTGCCGAGGCGCACCAGCGTCGGGGTCTCCGAGCCGAGGTCGAGCTCCATCTGCTTCGCAAGCAGGAAGTAGCGGTACAAGGGATAGTCGCGGTCCACGCCCACACCACCGTGCAGGTGGTGCGCGGCGAGCACGACGTCCTGGCCTCCCTGGGAGGCCCAGTACTTCGCCGTCGCCACCTGGGTCGCGGCCGGCATACCGGTGTCGAGGCGCCACGCCGCCTGCCACGCCGTGAGCTTGATCGCTTCCTTGTCGATGTAGGTGTCGGCGGCGCGCTGGCTCACGGCCTGGAACGAACCGATCGCGCGTCCGAACTGCTTGCGCTCCTTCACGTAGGTCGACGTGAGGTCGAGCGCGGTCGCGGCCGCCCCCGACATGGTGACGGCCATCGCCGTCTCGCGCGTGCTCGAGGATCCAGCCGACACCGTCGGGACCGGCGATCTTGGTGGCCGGCGCGTCGCGCAACACGAGACGGGCCATCGGCGCGCCCAGCATCGTGTCTTCACGCTCGACGGTGACGCCCGCCGCCGACGGGTCGACGACGTACAGGCCGTCGGATGCCGAGACGACGATCCGCTCGGCGAGCAGGCCGGCGGGCACACAGACCTTCTCGCCGGTGAGCTTGCCGTCGGAGGATGCCGCGGTCGACGGGGTCGACGCGTCGCCCACCGCCTCGGAGATCGCGGCGGTGACGATGCGGGTCCCGGCGGCGACACCCTCCAAGGCGTCGAAGGCGTCGAATTGCACAAGCGCGGGCACGGCGAGGCCCATGACCGCGAGCGCGGGGATCGGCGCCGCGGTGCGACCGACCTCTTCGAGCACGATGCAGGACTCGAGGAACCCGAGGCCCGCACCACCGGCCGACTCGGGGATCGAGATGCCCACGATCCCGGCCTCGGCGAGCGCGCTCCACAGCTCGCGGTCAAAGCCGTCGTCATCGGCCAGCACGCGCTTCACACGTTCGAGCGTGGTGGCATCGGCGAGGATCTTGGCCGCGAGCTCGCGGAGGTCCTGTTGGTCGGAGGTGAAGGAGAAATCCATCAGCGGTCAGCCCTCGGGAGGCCCAGCGTGAACTGGGAGATCAGGTCGCGTTGCATCTCGTTGACCCCACCACCGAAGGTGAGGATGATCGAACCACGCGTGCCCTGCTGGAGACGCGAGCGCAGGACCGCGCCCGGCGCGTCGGGCTCGAGGTAGGAGACCGGCCCGAGGATCTCCATGAGGAGCTGGTAGCCCTCCATGTTGAGCTCGCTGCCGAACACCTTGAGCGCCGAGCAGTGGCCGATGTCGAGGATGCCCTGCGTCGCCTCGTACGCCACCTGCCAGTTCATGAGGCGGACGACCTCGACCTTGGCGTGGAGCTTGGCGAGGTTGTGCTGCACCCACTCCTGGTCGATGATCCGGCGACCGTCAGGCAGCTTCGTCTCCCGCGCGTACTCGGTGACCTCGGTGAGCGCCCGGTCCATCACCCCGCTCGCGAAGAGCGTGACCCGCTCGTGGTTCAGCTGGTTGGTGATGAGCTTCCAGCCGTGGTTCGGGCCGCCGACGACGTTCGCGACGGGCACGACGACGTCCTCGTAGAACACCGCGTTGATGTCGTGGGTACCGAGCAGGTGGAGCGGCGACATCGTGATGCCGGGGGTGTCCATCGGCACGATGATGATCGAGATGCCCTTGTGCTTCGCGGCGTCGGGATCGGTGCGCACCGCCAGCCAGCAGTAGTCGGAGTCGCTCGAGAGCGACGTCCACATCTTCTGACCGTTGATGACGTACGACTCGCCGTCGCGTACTGCACGAGTCTGCAGCGATGCGAGGTCGGTGCCGGCACCGGGCTCGGAGTAGCCGATGCAGAAGTGGATGTCGCCCGAGAGGATGCGCGGGAGGTAGTCCGCCTTCTGCTCGTCGGTGCCGAACGCCATGATCGTCGGGCCCACGCTGTTGAGCGTGAGCATCGGCACGGGCGCGCCGGCGCGCATCGACTCGTCGAAGAAGATGAACTGCTCGATGGCGGAGCGGCCCTGGCCGCCGTACTCCTTCGGCCACCCGATCCCGGCCCAGCCGTCGGCGCACATCTGCTTCCAGATGCGGCGCGGGAGCTCGCCGATGCCGTGCGAGTGCGAAAGCTTCGCCACCGTCTCGGTGTCGAGGAGCTTGTCGTAGTAGGCGCGCAGCTCGGACCGCATCGCTTCCTGCTCTGGCGTGTACCCGATCTCCATGAGGACTCCGGTGTGCTTGCAGCAATTGGCGTTTCTGACGCGATGTCAGATTGTGGTCTACTACACCACGCTCCACGCACGGAAGCCGCCGAAGGAAGGCACGCACCATGGATCCCGCCCCGCTCTCGGGCAAACGCATTCTGGTCACCGGGGTCACCGGCATGGTCGCCGGCCCCATGGCGGCGAGGCTCGCGGCCGACAACACGGTCTACGGAGCCGCCCGCTTCGCCGACCCCGCCCAGCGCGAGGCGCACGAGGCCGCGGGCGTCTCCACCATCCGGATCGACCTCGAGCTCGGCGAGCTCGAGGAGGTGCCCGCCGACCTCGACTACGTGCTGCACTTCGCGGTGGCCAAGACCAACGACTTCGCCCGCGACCTCGCCGCCAACGCCGACGGGGCCGCCAACCTGATGGAGCGCTGTCAGGACGTCGCTGCGTTCTTCCACTGCAGCTCCGGTGGCGTCTACCAGGAGCACGACCACGATCACCTCACGGAGGACGCGCCCCTCGGGGACAGCCACCGCGCCGCCGGGATGGAGAGCTACTCGATCTCCAAGATCGCGGCCGAGACGATGGTGCGCTACACCGCGAAGCGCCTCGGCATCCCCACCGTGATCGCGCGCCTCAGCGTCCCGTACGGCGACACCTTCGGCTGGCCGTTCTTCCACGTGATGATGCTGGAGCACGGCATGGCCATCCCGGTGCACACCGACGCACCCTCCCAGTACAACCCGCTCAACCTCGACGACATCGTGGCGTCGCTGCCCTACCTGCTGGCCTCGGCGTCGACGCCGGCCAACGTGGTGAACTGGGGCGGCGACGAGATCGTCAGCGTCGAGGAGTGGTGCGGCCTGATCGGCGAGCTCATCGACAAGCCGGTCGCGTTCGAGCACACCGACGCCAGCGTGCCGCCGCTCATCCTCGACGTCGGCAAGCTCAACGCGCTGGGCTTCCACTCGAGCGTCGGATGGAAGGACGGCATCACGCGCCTCGTCCACACGTCCCGCCCCGACCTCGTCAAAGGCTGACGCGGTTCATTGCGTCGACAGTGCCGGACTGCGGAACTGGGGACGCAATGAATCAGGAGAAGGTGGACCCGCCGTCGAGGTGGAGGGTCTGGCCGGTGATCCAGGACGCTTCGTCGGACGCCAGGTACACGCACGCGGCGCCGACGTCTTCGGGCGTCCCCGTGCGCCGCACCGGGATCTGCTTCACCAGGGCGGCGGTCGCGTCGGCGTTGGCCGGCTGCATCATGCCGAGCGCGAGCGAGTTGGCGGTCACCCCGTAGCGCGCGGTCTCGGCCGCGAGGTGGCGCATGAACGAGATCGCGCCACCCTTGCCGGCGGCGTAGGGCGAAACACCGATGTTGAGCCCGGTGATGCCGGCGCCCGACGAGATCGTGATCACCCGACCGAAGCCCCGCTCGCACATGCCGTTGATGACGGCACGCGCGGAGTGCATGACGCCGAACAGGTTTACGTTGATCGCGCCGTTCCACCCTGCCGGTTCGCTCTCCCGGAACTGCAGGAGACCCATCCCTTCGGCGCCGCCGTTCCCGGCGTTGTTGACCAGGATGTCGACGGTACCGATCCCGGCGATGGCTGCGGCCACGCCGTCGTAGTCGGTGACGTCGAACGGCGCGACCGACCCGGCGCCACCGGCTGCGCTGATCTGCGCCACCGTCTCCGCAGCGCGATCCGCGACGATGTCGTTCACGAACACCGTCGCACCCTGCGCCGCGAGCATCCGCGCGATCCCGGCCCCGACGTTCTGGCCCGCGCCGGTGACGACCGCGACGCGCCCCCCCAGGTCGAACACCGTCTACCGCCCGAGGACGGACACGAAGCTCACCATCTCGCCCGGGTAGCCGCCGAGGTTGTGGGTGAGGGCCAGACTCCGGTCACCACCGGGCTTGGCTCGCTCGATCTGACGTTCGGGCGGGGCCTCACCCCGCAGCTGCAGCCAGCACTCGAACATCATGCGCAGCCCCGACGTGCCGACCGGGTGCCCGAACGACTTGAGGCCCCCGTCGGGGTTGACCGGCAGGTCACCGTCGAGGTCGTAGACGCCATCGAGCTCGTCGCGCCACGCGGCCCCACGCTCGGAGAAGCCGAGGTCCTCCATGAGGACCAGCTCGGTGATGGTGAAGCAATCGTGGACCTCGGCGAGCGCCAGCTCCCGGCGGGGATCGGTGATGCCCGCCTGCGCGTACGTGTCCTTCGCCGTGGCGGCGATCTCCGGGAAGTTCGTGTAGTCGTACGCCGGATCGGTGACGCCACCGCCGTTGCCGGCGATGAACGAGAGCGCCTTCACGAAGATCGGCGTGTCGGTGTACTTGGAGGCGTCCTCGGCGCGCACGACGATCGCGGCGGCGGAACCGTCGGCCACACCGGCGCAGTCGAACACCCGAAGGTCGCCCGCCATCTTCGGCGAGTTGCAGATGGTCTCCATCGACACCTCGCGGCGGAACTGAGCCCGCGAGTTGCGGGCGCCGTTGTAATGGTTCTTCCACGCCACGTGCGCCATGGCCTCACGCATCTTGTCGGAGTCGACGCCGTACTTCGCCGCGTAGGCAGGAGCCACCATCGAGAACATGGCGGCCGCCGTCAGCGTGCGGCCGGTGCCGTCGTTGGGCGGGAGGACCGCGTTGAGGCCCTGGAAGCCGCCGTCCTTCGTCTTCTCGACCCCGATCGCCATGGCGGTGTCGTACGCGCCCGACGCGACCGCGTACGCGGCCTGGCGCAACGACTCGGCACCGGTGGCGCAGTAGTTCTCCACTCGCGTGACCGGCTTGTCGACGAGCTGGAGCGGCCGCGCCAGGGTGATCCCGCTCATGCCGCCGTTGGCGGTGCCCAGCCAATAGGCGTCGACGTCGCTCTTCTCCATCCCCGCCGACGCGTAGGCGTCGTTGGCGGCCTCGATCACCATGTCGTCGAGCCCCTTGCCCCAGGCCTCGACGAAGTTGGTGCAACCCATCCCGACGATCGCGACGCGGTCCTTGATGCCGTGGCTAGCCATCCCGCACCAACCTTCCCTTCCAGAAGTAGTTCACGATCCCGTCGGCCTTGAACAGCCGTCGGAACGTCATCTCCACCCGTTGGCCGATCTCGATCTCGTCGGCGTCGGCGTCGGTGAGCTCGAGCGGCAGGCGGCCACCCCCGTCGAAGTCGACGACCGCGAACACGACAGGCGGGCTCGGCGAGTACGCCATGCGGTCGATGGTGAACGTCACCACGGTGCCCCGCACGTCGGCGAGTGCCACGGGCTCCATGTCGTCGGTGTGCGCGCCGCCGCGCGAGCACGCGCGCCGGCGGAAGGTGCACCACACCGGTGTCGCGTTCCTTCGAACCGACGAAGCCGAACTTCCAGTCCTCGCTGCGCGCCGCGGCGGTGGCAGACACCCGTTGCGGCTCGGGACGACGGGGCGGCTCGACCGTCATCATGCCCCGCCACGCCAGGAACTTCCCGTAGGGAAGTGCCGCGCCGGTGGCAATTTGGTCGGCGATCGCGCGTGTCGGACGGTAGGCACCCAACGCGTCAGTGGTCCGGAACAGCAGCACGTCGGCGCCATCGGCGAGCACGACGAGAGCGACGACCTGGCCCGGCTCGGCCTGCTCCAGCAACGCGGAGAGCAGCAGCCCGGGTTGCGCGGCCGCGGTGTTGCCGACCGCCGACGACAGGTCGTCGATCACGTGCACGCCGTCGAGCTTGCCGCCGACCGCGCGCACGATCCGCTGCGCCGGCGCGACCACCGCGGCCGCGGCGACGTCGCCGGCCGTGAGGGACACCGATTCCAGCGCGGCGTTCCACGCCTGCACGCCGAGCGGTACGTAGGTGACCTCGCTGAACTTCTCGTCCCAGACCTTGGTGCGCTGCTCGCCCGGGGCCCGCCACCGCTCGACGAACTCGTCGGTGACGCTGGCCGAACCCAGGAACTCCGCGACCACCGGCGCGGCGGAGTCGTCGCCCACCACGACCGCGGCGGCGGCGTCACCACCGGTCGCTTCCTCGCCGCTGCCCGGGAGCCCGGTCCGCACGTCGGCGCCGACCACGAGCGAGGCCTCACTTCCGCCGCCCAGGCCGAGCAACAGGCCGCCAACCGCCGATCGCACCGACGCGCCGAGGTCGAACGCGGGCGCGGTCGCCGGGAGCCGCAACGCGGCATGGATCGCGCCGGCGTTGGTCTTGTCGGCGTACGCGGGGTGCGTGGTGGCGAACAGCAGCTGCGACGGCGCGAGGTCCCGGTCCCGCAGCGCGAGCCGAGCGGCTTCCACAGCCATGGTGGTGGAGTCCTCGTCGAAGCCCGCCACGGTGCGAGTGCCCTTCCCGCCGCCCTGACCGACGAACGGGGCGATCTGCGTGCGATCGAGCCGTCGGTAGGGGAGGTAGGCGGCCCAGGAGAGGATTCCGCGCATGGTCGCAGGGTACCTGAACCCGCGTGCGAGCTGACGAGCCGTCAGATCCCGCGGCCGGCGTCACAGGTACCCTGCTCGGGCAGTACCGACCAATCGGTGCCGACCCCGATCGGCGCCGCGAAGGGAGCGACGGGTGCAACTCGGCGACGTGGCCAACGGGGGCGCGGTGAAGTACGGCAAGCCGCTCGACGGCATCCGGGTCCTCGCCCTGGAGCAGATGCAGGCACTGCCGTACGCCACGCAGTTGCTCGCCCGCCTCGGTGCCGACGTCGTGAAGATCGAGGCGCCGACCGGGGAGTCGGGTCGCGGTTCCCAGCCGGGCATGCACGATCCGGAGGGTCGCTTCGTCGGCGCGACGTTCCTCCGCAACAACCTCTCCAAGCGCAGCGTCACGGTGAACCTGAAGGCGGACAAGGGTCGCGAGCTGGTGCTCGCCCTGGCGCCGCACTTCGACGTGTTCGCCGAGAACTTCAAGTCGGGTGCGCTCGACCGTCTCGGCCTCGGGTACGACGCCGTGGCCGCGGTGCATCCGTCGGTCGTCTACGCGTCGGTGTCGGGCTTCGGCGCCAGCGGTTCGCCCTACGCCGACTGGCCCGCGTACGCGTCGATCGCCGAGGCGATGTCGGGCATCTACGACTACGTGCTCGTCGGCGACGAGACGCCCCGGCCCAACCCCGTCGGCGCGCTCGGCGACATCAGCTCGGCGTTGTTCGCGGCGATCGGCATCCTCGCCGCGCTCCGTCACCGTGACTCGACCGGCGAGGGGCAGCGGGTCGACATCGCGATGTTCGATGCCACCGTGGCGATGACCGACATCGTCACCAATCTCGGCTCGCTCGGCATGCATCGCCTGAACGAGCCGCGGAACGTGGTGCTCGACCCCTTCCGGGCGTCCGACGGTTGGTTCGTGCTGCAACTCGTGCGTGAGCACCAGCTCGAGCGCATCGCCAACCTCGTGGGCCACCCCGAGTGGGTCGACGACCCCCGCCTCGCCACGCGCGTCGGATGGGCGGCGCACGTGGAGGACATGTTCCGGCCCGCGATCGAGAAGTGGGCCGCGGGCATGACCAAGCTCCAGGCCGCCCAGGAGCTGAGCGCCGCGGGGATCGCGGCCGCGCCGATCCAGACCACCGAAGAGGTGATGGTCGATCCGCACCTCCGGGCGCGCAACATGCTCGTCGAGATGGCGCGCACCGACGGCGGCGAGCACCCGGTGGTGATCCCCGGCAACCCGGTGAAGCTCTCGAAGGTGGCCGAGGGGCCGGAATCGCGCATCCCCTGGGTGGGCGAGCACACCCGCTCGGTGTTGGCGCAGGAGTTGGGCCTCGACGACCGCGCGATCGACTCGCTCGTCACCGAAGGCATCGTCACCGCCTGAGGACGGCCACCCTCCTGCTGCTCTAAACTGACGGGTCGTCAGATTTCAAGGGAGCGGCCCGGTGGACTTCGACTTCTCGCCCGAACAACTCGCGTTCCGCGACGAGGTCGAGGCGTTCCTCGACGCCAACGACGACCCCGTCGTCTTCGACGTGACCCGCGAGAACATGGCCCAGGTCGCCGACATCCCCGAGCGCCGGGCCCTGATGGCCAAGGTCGGCGAGCAGGGGTGGCTCGGGATCACCTGGCCCAAGGAGTGGGGCGGCCAGGAGGGCGACGGCGTCTACGAGTACCTCCTCAACGAGGCGCTCGCCCGTCGCGGTGGGCCCCAGATCGGCAAGGGCGTCGGCATCATCGGGAAGACCATCCTCCGCCACGGCAGCGAGAAGATGCAGAAGGAGTTCCTCCCGAAGATCCTCAGCAACGAGATCGACTTCGCGGTCGGCTACAGCGAACCCGACGCCGGCTCCGACGCCGCGTCGATGAAGCTCAAGGCCACGCGCGACGGCGACGGGTGGCGGCTGAACGGCCAGAAGACGTGGACGACCTCGGCGCACTTCGCCGAGTGGTACTGGGTCGGCGCGCGCACCGATCCCGAGGCCCCGAAGCACCACGGCATCACGCTCTTCCTCGTGCCGCTCGACGACCCCGGCATCACCATCAACGCCATCTGGACCATGGGCGACGAGCGCACCAACGACGTGTTCTTCGACAACGTGTTCGTGCACGACGACTACGTGGTCGGTGAGCTGAACCACGGGTTCCAATACATCTCCGAAGCGCTCGACCTCGAACGCTTCACCATGTTCACGTACTCCCCGATCAAGCAACGGCTCGACCTGCTCTGCGACTACCTCGCCACCGAGGAGATCGACGGCGAGCCACTCCGGGAGGACCCCGTGATCCGCAAGCAGATCGCGCGCCTGGCCACCGAGGCCGAGGTCGCGGTGGTGCTCGGGCTGCGTTTCGTCGCCAAGTCGATGAAGGGTGGCGCTCCGCCGACCTCCGAGGCCTCCGAGTACAAGCTCTACGCCACCGAGCTCTCGAAGCGTCTGGCGAACGTGTCCATGGACCTCGGCGGCCCCGGCTCGCAGCTCCGGGTGAAGACCGAGGAAGCACCCATGAAGGGACGCGCCGAGTCGACCTACCGCTACACCGTGATCGACACCGTCGGCGGCGGCGGATCCGAGATCCAGAAGAACATCATCGCTCGCCGCAAACTCGGCCTGCCGAAGAACTTCTGACCGTGGTCCGCGTCCGATGACGGAGATGCTCGAGGGCATCACGGTGCTCGACCTCGCGAAGCGCGGGGCCGGCCGCGCGCGCGTCGCGGTGGCTCGCGGACTACGGCGCGACAGTCGTGAAGATCGGGCCGGTCCCCAAGGACGAAGGCGTCCAGATCGTGCCGCCGTTCTACGCGTACAGCGCGCACCGGCGAATCCAGCGGGCGCTGTTGGACATGAAGGCGCCGGAGGGCCGGGAGACGTTCCTCCGGCTGGCCGAGCGCGCCGACGTCGTCATCGAGAGCTTCCGGCCCGGCGTGGTCGGGCGCCTGGGCATCGGCTGGGACGCGGTGTCGGCGCGGCAACCGGCGGGCCGTCTACTGCTCCACCAGCGGCTTCGGTCAGACCGGGCCTCACGCTCAATGGGCCGGCCACGACCTCAACTACCTGGGCGTCGGTGGCTACCTCCATTGCAGCGGCCGCGAGGCCGACGGACGACCCCCGCTCCCCGGACTCACCCTCGCCGACAGCGCCGGCGGCGGCATGCACGCGGTGATGGCGATCCTCGCCGCGCTGGTACGCCGGGCGACGACGGGCGTGGGCGCGTATCTCGACGTGTCGATCGCCGACGGCGTGCTGGGGCTCATGGCGCTGGCGGCCGACGAGTACCTCGCCACCGGCGAGGAGCCCGAACCCGGCCACGGCCTGCTCACGGGCCGCGACGCGTGTTACGACACCTACCCGACGCGCGACGGCAAGTGGCTGACGGTGGCGGCCATCGAGCCGCGATTCTGGGCCAATCTGTGCCGCGCGCTCGGGCTCGAGCAATGGATCGGGCACCAGAACGACGTCGCCGCGCAGGAAGCGATCCGCGGTGACCTGCGCGCGGTCTTCCTCACGCGCGACCGCGACGACTGGACCGCGATCCTGGCGCCGGCCGACACGTGCGTCGCGCCGGTGCTCACCGTGCCGGAGGCGATCGCCGACGAGCAGTTCGTCGCTCGCGGCGATTTCGTCGAAGCCGTCCACGTCGACCAAGGGACGTTCCGTCAGGTCGGGCCCGTGTTCGCGGGCATGCAACGCCCCGACGAGCCGTACGAGGCGCGCGACGCGATCGCCACCGACACCGATGCGCTCCTCGAAGCGGCCGGTCTGTCCGCCGAGGAACGCGCCAAGTTGCGCGAGGCGGGGGTGATCGTGTGACCGCTACGACGCTGCCTCCCGACGTGGAGGCTCTCATCGGGCAGTTGCAGTACGAGGAGGAGGGCGATTTCCCTGTCGAGCGCGGCTACTTCTGGACGAGCGCGGCGTCGGTCGAGAACGGGAACCCGCTCTTCTGGGACGACACGGTCGCCGACCAGATCACCGGCGGCCCCGTCGCGCCGCTGTCGCTCCTCTCGGCCTGGTTCCGGCCTCATCACTGGGCACCGGGCCGCACGGTGGAGAAGCTGCCGCTGCAGATCCACTTCGACATGAAGGCGCGCTTCGAGCTTCCCGAGGCGATCATGAGTGAGCTCGTCACGACGTTCCACGAGCCGGTGCGCCCCGGCGATCGGATCGCCAGTGCGCAGCGACTGGTGTCGGTCAGCGACGAGAAGACGACCAAGCTCGGTACCGGCCGCTTCTGGGTGATCGACGTCGAGTACCGCAACCAGCGCGCCGAGTTGGTGGGCGTCGAACGCTGGACCGGCTTCGGCTACCGGAGGGACGGCGCGTGATCACGCTCGAGCAGGTCTCGGTGGGCGACCCGCTTCCCGCCCTCGCCTACGACGTCACGTCGACGACCGTCGTGCTCGGCGCGCTCGCGGCGCGTGACTGGCGGCCCATGCACCACGACTACCACTTCGCGGTCGAGCGCCAGGGCGTGCAGGACATCTTCCTCAACTCGCCCAACCAGGAAGCGTGGCTGGAGCGCTTCGTGACCGACTGGACCGGACCGAAGGGTCGCATCGGGCGTCTCGGCTTCACCATGAAGGACTCGGTGTTCCCCGGCGACACCATGGTGATCGAGGGCACCGTGCGCGACGTCGAGGTCGACGCCACCGGCTGCGGCTGGGTCACCGTCGACCTCACCATCCGCGTCGGCGACCGGCTCTGCACCGGCTCGTTCGCCAAGGTGGCGGTACCGACGAACCCCGACGACAATCCCTGGGGCCGGCGTGGCGAGCGCTGGCTCCCGTAGTTCGACGACCGAAGGATCATGATGGATCTCGAGTTCACTCCCGAGCAGGACATGCTGCGAGAGGCGGTGGCCGGCGTGTGCTCGCGGTACTGCGGGCTCGACGTCGTCCGCCAGATGGAGGACGACCCGATCGGGTACTCCGACAAGTTCTGGGCGCAGCTGGCGGAGCTCGGCCTGCTCGGCATGACGTTGCCCGAGGAGCACGGCGGCAGCGGGATGACCATGCTCGACGCGGCCGTCGTCTACACGGAACTGGGGCGCGCGCTGGCGCCGTCGCCCCATTTCGTGAGCTCGGTCATGAGCGGGGGGCTGCTGGCGCACGCCGGGTCGCCCGCGCAGCAGGCGGAGTGGCTGCCGCGGATCGCCGCGGGCGAGGCGATCCTCACGCCCGCGTGGCTCGAGCCGAGCGGCGGGTTCGGGCCCGAGGGCGTGCGCCTGGCCAGCACTCCGAGCGGCGACGGCTGGCGGCTCGACGGCGCCAAGCGCCACGTCCAGTTCGCCCGGGCCGCCGACCGCCTCCTCGTGCTCGCCCGCACACCGCACGGCCCGACGCTGTTCCTCGTCGATCCGCAGGCACCGGGCGTCACGCTCACCCAGCAGATGACCATCGCGTCCGACACCCAGTACCACGTCGACTTCGACGGCGTCGAGGTCGGCACCGACTCGCTCGTGGGGGCCCCGGGTGAAGCGTGGACGACGTGGGATGCGGTCATGCGCGACGGCATCATCCTCCTCGCCGCGCAGGCCGTCGGCGGGGCGCAGTACGCGCTCGGGATCACGGTGCAGTACGCCAAGGACCGCTTCCAGTTCGACAAGCCGCTCGGCGCGTTCCAGTCGATCGCGCACTACCTGTCCGACGCGGTCACCACCGTCGACGGCGCCGAGACCCTGGTGTGGGAGGCCGGGTGGGCACGAAGCGTTGGCCACGACGTGACCAGCCTGGCGCCGATGGCGAAGCTGTTCGCCTGCCAGACGTTCCGCGACGTGACCGCGACCGCCCAGCAGGTGTTCGGCGGCGTGGGCTTCACGCTCGAGTACGACATCCAGCTGTACTTCCGCCGCGCCAAGCAGCTGCAGATCTCGTGGTGGAACGACCGTTACCTCGAGGAGCTCGTCGCCCACCAGGTGCTCGACGACCGCGCCACCGCCACCGCCTGAGCCTGACCGAACATCTGACGCTCGACCACCGCCGGAGGTGGCAAACCGTCAGGTGTTCGGGGTGTGGGGGGTCAGAGCTTGGTGTGGTCCCAGCTGGCCACACGTTCGTGGTGCACCTTGATACCGACCCGCTTGTTGAGCATCATCTCGACCGCCGGGAGCATGTCGTCGGTGTAGGGCCCGACGTGGCGCTCGAACACCGACTTGCCCATCTCGAGCAGCCGGTCGCGGTCGTCGAAGACCTCGGCCCGGCCGACGATCTGCACGCCGCGTAGCTCGTTGTAGGTGTCGCCGGTCTCGACCATGCACGTGATGGTCGGGTTGCGACGCAGGTTCTGCACCTTCTGCGACTTCGCCTTGGTCTCGAACGCGATCTCACCTTCGAGGAAGCCGTACCACATCGCCACCATGTGGATGGTGCCGTCGGCGTTGAGCGACGCCAGCGACATCGTGTGCTTCCCGCGCAGGAACTCGGCGATCTCGTCGTCGGTCATCTGGATCTGGGCGCGCTGCTTGACGCCCTTGCCCATCTGCTCGTCGGCCGGCATCAGGCCAACCACCGGGAGAGGGACTCGATGACACAGGCCGGTCGCTTGCCACCCTCGATCTCGATGGTGATGAGCACCTTGGTCTGGATGCCACCGGCGACGTCGGTGACCTCGACCAGCTCGGCACCGGCGCGGATGCGGGAGCCGACGAGCACCGGCGAGACGAACCGCACCTTGTCGGTGCCGTAGTTCACCGCCATCGAGAAGCCTTCGTACCGCGCGATCTGCGGCAGGAAGAAGCTCGCCAGCGACAACGTGAGGTACCCGTGGGCGATGGTTCCCCCGAAGGGACCCGCCTTTGCTCGCTCCACGTCGACGTGGATCCACTGGTAGTCACCGGTCGCTTCGGCGAACGTGTTCACCCGCTCCTGGCTGATCTCCAACCAGTCGCTGTAACCGAGGTGCTCTCCCACCGCGGCCTTCACACTGTCGACGCCGTCGAACACCCTTGGTTCAGCCACTCGTTCCCTCCAGGTTCCCGAGCACCTTCCCGGCGTCGGTGATGATGCGGTCGATCAGTTCCTCGCACGTCGGCAGGTCGTCGATCACTCCGACCACCTGCCCGCTCGGCAGCACGCCCGACTCCACCTTGCCGTCGACCAGCGCGGCCTTGGTGAGCATCGGCGCGTTGGCGGCCATCAGCGTCTGGGTCCAGGTGAGCCCCAGCGACTTGCGCATCGCCAGGCCCTCCTTGGTCATCGCGGGCAGCGAGATGCCCGACAGCTTGTGGAACCGCCACGCGTTCGCGGTCGCGCGCGGCAGAGCCCACACCTTGCCGCGGCCCGACTCCACCGCGTCGACCAGCTCGGTGTCGAGCATGCGGTGCGGCACGCCGTCGATCTGCTTCGTGACCACCGTCTGGGTCACGGTCTTGCCGAGGTAGTAGTCCTTCACCGCCTGCGGCACCGCGGAGTCGGCGCTGAGCAGGAACCGGGTGCCCATCGCGATCGCGTCGGCTCCGTACGCCAACGCCGCGACCAGCCCGCGGCCGTCGAAGAAACCACCCGCCGCGATCACCGGGATCTTGCCCTGCACCGCGTCGACCACCTGGGGCAGCAGGATCGTGGTGGGTACTGAGCCGGTGTGACCTCCACCTTCGCCGCCCTGCACGAGCACCGCGTCGACGCCCCACTCGAGCACCTTCTCGGCGTGGCGCTTGGCGCCGATCGACGGCACGACCAGCACGCCGCCGTCGTGGAGCTGCCCGATGAGCGCCTCCTTGGGTGCCTGGGCGAAGCTCGCCACCTTGACCTGCTCGTCGATCAGCAGCTGGATGCGGTCGCCGATGTCGGCGGCATCGGCCCGCAGGTTCACGCCGAACGGGTTGCCCGTCCGCTGCTTCACCTGCGCGATCGCCGTCCGCAGTTGATCGAAGTCCATGGTCGCGCTGGCGATCAGGCCGAGGCCCCCCGCGGCCGCGGTCGCCGACGTGAGCCCGGCGCCCGACACCCAACCCATGCCGGTCTGGACGATCGGGTACCCGACCCCGACGAGATCGCAGAACCGGGTGTGGAGGCGGGGGTGCATCAGCCGCGGACTTCCTGGTTGCGCATCCCCTGCGGGTCGAGCCGGGCGATCCCCGCGACCTCCTCGACACTCGGTGCGCGGGTCTCCGGGACGTCGCCCTCGATCGCGAGCTCGAAGCCGGTCGCGGCGACGACGTCGTCGACCGTGACGCCGGGATGCACGCTCACGAGCCGCATGCGGTGGTCGGGTCCACCGAAGTCGAGCACGGCGAGGTTGGTGACGACCCGCCGCAGCTCGTGGTGCGCGCGCACCCACTCTCCCAGCTCGGCGGCGCGGTCGTAGCCGATGCCGGAGACGACGTCGACCTTCTCGACGAACACCTTGGGCGAGTGGACCGGGATCCAGTAGCTGGTGACGTTCTGCACGGTGTTGCCGGGCGCGCCGCGCATGCCGAGCAGCTGGACCTTCGGATGCGCGGGGTCGCCGATGAACGCGAAGTTCTGGTTCCCGAACGGGTCGAGCTGTGATGCCCCCATCATCACGTGGCGCCGGCCCGACCACACGACGTCGAACATCGTGCGGTACGGGTTCCACGCCTCGATCGTCTTCTCGGGATCGGCGACCCCGAGCGGGATGCCGTTGGCGACGAGCAGCGCCTCACCGTCGGTCATCACGAGATCGGGCTCGAAGATGTCGCGCGCGAGCCGGCCGCCGATGGCGGGGATGGTACCGATCGGGTTGGCCATGATCTCGCCGTCGCCGCGGAAGCACTCGGCCACCGCGATCACGCACGAATCGGCACGGGTCGGGGTCTCGCTCACAGGCCCGCCACTTTCCGGTACTCGGCGTGGTCGCCGCAGTCGAGGTACTTCGCCCGCCACGCCGCCCACAGGTCGGGGTCCTTGGCGCTGGCCGCGTACTCCTTCTGGAACGCCTCGTCCCGGCCGTAGTCGGGCACACACTCGGTGAAGTGGGCACCCTTGGTCGCCTCGACCACGCCGTGGGTCATCAGCCGGCTGATCAGCATGCTCTGCACCGGGCCGTTGCTCGCGAGCTGGTCGGTGTCGACCAGCTGCTCGACGCTCATGAAGCATCGGGGCGCGGCAAGAGCGACGAGGTTGTCCATGTAGGGGTCGACGTTGAGGTACTGCCCGTTGCCCCGCGCGTCACCGCGGTGCATGTGGATCATGGCGACGTCGAGGTTCAGCGCGGGGGCAGCGACGAGCTCTTCGCCGTCGTCGTAGGGCGACACGACCGTCTTGATCTCGGGTTGGCGGTCGACGACGAACGAACCCAGGCCGACACGCGTCGGCAGGAAGGGCACCCGCCAGGCCGCCGCCTGCAGCCCGAGGAGGAACATGCCCTCGTCGAGCTCGAGCGTCTGCACCGCACCCGACTGGCGGGCGTTGCGGAAGTGCGGCTCGAGCGCGATCGAGTCGAGCGAGCAGAAGGGATACACCGCCTTCTTCACCTTGCCGGTCGCGCACAGGAGGCCGAGGTCCGGTCCCGCGTAGCTGGCGATCGTCAAGTCCCGCAGGTCCGATCGCGCGATGGCCCGCACGATGCTCATGGGCTTGCGCCGCGAGCCCCAGCCCCCGATCCCGATGGTCATGCCGTCGCGCAATTCCGCGACGACGTCTTCCTCGGACATTCGCTTGTCGCTCACACTGCTCCTACTTCGAAGTATCGGCGTCACGCTTCTCGACGAACGCGTCGCGCAGCTCGTCGGACACGCCCGCGAGGTTGAGCTCGAAGGTGAACCCCTGCTCGAACCGGTACGAACGCTTGACGTCCCAGAGGTCGATGCCGTTGAGGCTCTCCTTGGCCGCGCGCATCACCGCCGGCGACTTCGCCGCGATGGACGCGGCGACCTCGAACGCTGCGGCGCGCAGCCGGTCGCGCGGCACCACCTGCAGGACCGAACCGAAGGCATGGAGCTCGGCGGCGGTCGCGGTGGCGCCGGTGTAGACCATCGCCCGCATCTTGTGCTGCGGCACCAGGCGGGCGAGGTGGGTGGCCGCACCCAGCGCGCCCCGGTCCACCTCGGGCAGGCCGAAGAACGCGTCGTCGCTGGCGATCACGATGTCGGCGTTGCCGGCGAGGCCGATCCCGCCCCCCACGCAGAACCCGTGGACCGCGGCGATCAGCGGCACCGGGCAGTCGTAGACCGCGGCGAACGCGGCGAAACAGCCCTTGTTGGCGCCGATCAGGGCCGCGAATCCCTCGCTGTTCTGCATCTCCTTGATGTCGACGCCGGCGTTGAACCCCTTGCCCTCGCTGCGCAGCACGACCACCCGGGTCGCCGGGTCCTTGCCGGCGGCGGTGACGGTGTCGGCGAGCTCGAACCACCCGGCGACGGTCAACGCGTTCACCGGCGGCACGTCGACGACGATCTCGGTGATCCCCTGGTCGTCGCGCGCCGAGCTGATCCCCACGGCCCGGGAGCCTACCTGCGACCTGACGGAGCGTCAGATTGGAGCGACGTCAGAGTGCCGACACGTCGAGATAGGGCGGTGGTTCACCACCCCCGTGCACGGCGAGGTTGGCGCCGCTCACGTACTTCGCCAGCGGGGACGACAGGAACACGCAGGCGTCGCCGATGTCGTCCGGGTTGGCGATGCGCCCGAGGGGGACAGTCTCGCCGACCCGGGCGATGCCCTCCTCGTCGCCGTAGAAGAGGTGCGACTGCTCGGTGCGCACCATCCCGGCGGTGACCAGGTTGACCCGTACCCTGGGCGCCCATTCGACCGCCACCGTCTCGGTGAAGTTGATGAGCCCGGCCTTGGCCGCGCCGTAGGCCGCGGTCTTCGGCGTGGGCCGCTGGCCGCTGACGCTGCCGATGTTGATCATCGACCCGCCGGTGTCCTGCTGCTGCATCCAGTGGTTGGCGCGCTGGGAGCAGAAGATCGCCGCGAACAGGTTCAGCGCCACGATGCGCTCGGTGAAGCGCGGCGTGGCCGTGGTGCTGTCGGCCGGGGGCGATCCGCCGGCGTTGTTGACCAGCACGTCGAGCCGGCCCAGGCCGTCGACGACGGCATCGACCATCGCCCACGCCGCCTCGCCGTCGCGCAGGTCGACGCCGAACCACCGCCACCCGTCCGGCAGCTCCTCCGGTTCGCTGCGGGAGCAGACGGCGACGGTCGCCCCCGCGTCGGCGAAGCGCTGCGCGATGCCGCGCCCCACGCCCTTGGTGCCGCCGGTCACGAGCACGACCATGCCGTCGAAATCGAGCTCGATGGCCATGGCGGTTACCGTAGCCCGCATGACCTCGGCGCAGCTCGACGTGACCGTCGACGGCCCGCGCACGACGATCACGCTCGACCGACCCGACCGTCGCAACGCACTCGGCCTCGACCTGATGCGCGAGTTCGACGCCGCGCTCGCGCACCTCGGCGACGACTGCGCGGTCGTGGTGGTCGATGCGCGCGGCCCCGCGTTCTCCGCCGGCCACGACCTCGCCGAGATGACCGATCGCGACGGCGCGTTCTACGACGAGCTGTTCTCGGCGTGCACCGAGATGATGCTGCGGCTCCACGACGTCCCCCAACCGGTGATCGCCAAGGTGCACGGCATCGCCACCGCCGCCGGGTGCCAGCTCGTCGCCGCCTGCGACCTCGCGGTCGCCGCGACGGAGGCGACGTTCGCGACGCCGGGGGTGCGCATCGGTCTGTTCTGCTCGACGCCGATGGTGCCGCTGAGCCGCGCCATCGGCCGCAAGCGCGCCCTGAAGATGCTGCTCACCGGCGAACCGATCAGCGCCACGACGGCGATGGACTGGGGACTGATCAACCAGGTCGTGCCCGCCGCCGAGCTCGATGCCGCGGTCGACGAGCTCGCCGGCCAGATCCTCCGCTTCAGCCCGCACGTGATCGGGTTGGGCAAGCGGGCGTTCTACGACCAGATCGAGCGCGCCGAATCCGACGCGTACGCCCTCGTCCAGCCGGTGATGGCCGCCAACGCGGCCGACGCCGACGCCCAGGAGGGCATCCGCGCCTTCCTCGAGAAGCGACCGGCGGAGTGGCCGAGCTAAGCGAGCTGGGCCTCACGCTGGCGCGTCGTGGAGTGCACCGGGTCCTTGTCGAACTCCGGCAGCACGAACTTGCCGAAGGTCTCGATCGACTCGACCGCGACGTCGAAGGGCGTGTCGTCGGACAGCGAACCGAACGAGACCTGGTCGGCCCCGATCGCCTCGTACTTCCGCATGGTGTTGATCGCCTCCTCCGGGGTACCCACCGCGATCGCGCCCGCCCGGATCGCCGCGTTCACCTGCTCGAGCGGCATCGGCGGCGCGAGTCTGGGCGTCTTGTCGATGCCGGCGGCCTGCGGGAAGCTGTCGAGGTACTTCGCCACCAGCGAGGTGTGGTAGCCGGTCTGGTTGTGGCGGAACACCTCACGGGCGCGGTCGCCGTCTTCCAGCGTCATCATCGCGGTGGTGACCATGATGTTGTTGTTGACGTAGCCCCCGACCGGATCGGCGTCTTCGATCGTGGTCTTGTAGATGTCGATCAGCGGCTTGAGCGCCTCGGTGCCGGCGAAGCTGAAGCACAACACGCCGATGCCCATGCGCGCCGCCTTCTCGAAGGTGCCCGGTGACCCCGCGGCCACCCAGATCGGTGGGTGCGGCAACGTGACCGGCTTCGGCAGCACCTGGCGGCGCGGCAGCGAGAAGAACGTTCCCTCGTAGGGCCCGTACTCGTCCGGACCCATCATCTTGATGATCTCGGGGAGGGCTTCGTCGAACATGTCACGCGTGGTGTCCATCGAGTCGATGCCGAACCCGAGCACCTCGGTCGACGAAGACCCGCGGCCGGTGCCGAACTCGAACCGACCGGGCGCGAGCTGGTCGAGCATTGCGACCTTCTCGGCGACGCGCGCCGGATGGCAGACCGGCGGCGTGATGTTGATGATGCCGGAACCGATGTGGATGTTGTCGGTGATCGCCAGCGCGTACGCCATCCACGCTTCGTTGGCCGACAGGTGCGAGTACTCGTCGAGGAAGTGGTGCTCGGTGACCCAGACGTACTTGAACCCGGACCGGTCGGCGGCCTGCACGACGTCGAGCTCGGCGCGCAGTACGTCCTGTTCGGTCTCCCCCTTCGCCCGGCGGTGCTCCGGGTGGTACATGCCGACGAACACACCGAACTCCATGACGGGCTCCCTCTGAATCGAGGTTCGGTTACGGATGCTGGCTGGACACCGAGATGACTTCGCCGGTCATGTAGCCCGAGTAGTCCGATGCCAGGAACACGATCACGTTGGCGACCTCCCACGGCTCGGCCGGTCGGCCGAACGCCTCGCGGGCCGAGAGCTCCTCGAGCAGCTCGTCGGTGGTGACCTTGGCCAGGTTGGCGTGCATCGCCAGGCTGGGCGACACCGCGTTGACCCGCACCCCGTGCGGCGCGGCTTCGATTGCCGCGCACCGCGTGAGCGCCATGACCCCGGCTTTCGCCGCCGCGTAGTGCGCCTGGCCGGCCTGGGCGCGCCAACCGATCACCGACGCGTTGTTCACGATCACACCGCGGCCGTTCGCGTACATGTGGTTGAGTGCGGCGCGCGTACAACGGAACGTACCGTTCAGCGTGACGTCGAGCACGCGACTCCACTGGTCGTCGGTCATCTCGTGCAGCTCGGCGGTGCCCCCGAGGCCCGCATTGTTGACCAGCACGTCGATCCCGCCGAGCTCCTCGGCCGCGGCGGCGAAGAGCGCCTGCACCGTCGCTTCGTCGGTGACGTCGCACGGGATCCCGGCCGCACCGAGCCGGGCAGCCGACTCGGCCAGGCGACGTTCGTGCTTGTCGGAGATGACGACTCGCGCGCCCTCCTCGATGCAGCGCTGCGCCACCGAGAAGCCGATGCCCGTCCCGGCCGCGGCGGTCACGAGCACGCGCTTCCCCGCGAGCAGGCCGTGGCCCTCCACGTAGGGCGGGACGTTCGTGGGTTCGGGCACGCGTCGATCCTCCGGGGCAGACGGGCTCAGCGGGTGAACGCCGGGCTCACCGAGTCGGCCGGCACCTCGTCGAGCGGCACCGCGATCTCGGCCGGCGTGGGCCCGACGTTCGCGGCAATGGGATCGAGCTTGGCGAGGTCGAAGTCGTAGACCGCGGCGAGGTTCCCGGCGAAGACCTTGCGGAGATCGGCCTCGGGCATCGACGAGAACGACCGGCGCAGGCTCTCCCGCGTGTACGGGTACGTGCCCTCCTTGTGCGGGTAGTCGCTCCCCCACATGAACCGGTCGAGACCGATCGTCGGCAGGACCGCGACCTCGGCCGGGCCCGGGAAGCTCGCCCCGACCCAGCAGTTCCACGCGAAGTACTCGCTCGGCAGCATCGGCAGGACGCTGTCGACCTCGAAGCGCAACTCGCCGATGCGCCCGGTCGCCACCATCTCCTTGTGGAAGCCGTCGAGCTGCTCGAGCGTCGCCGGGATCCACGACGCGCCCTGCTCGGTCAGCACGAAACGGATCGCCGGGAAGCGGTCGAACACGCCGCTCACCAACATGTGCACCAACGTGCGGTGGGTGAAGAACGGGATCTCGGTGAGCATCACGACCGGCGTCGCCTTGTGGCGTCCGTAGTCCGGCTGGCCGCTGCCGGAGTGGCTGTTGACGACCACCCCCAGCTCTTCGCACACCGCCCACAGCGGGTCGTAGACCTCGGAGTACAGCGGATCGATGTGCTTGGCGTCGGGCGGCACCGACGGCAGCAGGATGCCGCCACGCAGGTTGTGCTCCTTGATCCAGCGGACGTCGGCGATGGCGTCGTCGACGTCGTTGAGGAAGATCTGCCCGATCCCGGCACGCCGCTCCGGGTACTCCGCACACCAGTCGGCCAGCCAGCGGTTGTGGGCGCGGATGCCGGCGAGGCGCAGTTCGTAGTCCTCGGGCGACGGCGGTCGCGCGAGCAGCGCCATGTTGGGGAAGAACGGCGGCACCGTGTTCGGGAACAGGACCTCACCGACGATGCCGTCGGCCTCGAGCTCGGAGATGCGCCGCTCGCTGTTCCAGTTCCGGTCGCGGTCCGTGCCCTGCAGGTCGCGGAACGGGTTCTTGTACTTCGCGCGCCACGCGTCGAAGTCGTCGAGGTATTGCGGGTCGAGGTAGGTGCGGTAGGTCTCGTGACTGGCGCCCGCGTGACAGTCGGACGAAACGAGCGTGTACGGCGTCTGGCTCATGACTTCTTCCCCGGGAAGATCCGCATGTAGCTCTTCTCCTCCACTCGCTCCTTGATGCGCCAGCCGTCCGCCGTACGCACGAGCGTGTCGACGTACCAGAGCCCGCAGAACATGAGATCGGCGTCGTCGCCCTCACCCATCACCATCGGGTTGTGGCAGATCGTCTTGGCCTGGGCGGTGTCGCCGTCGACGGTGACCTGACTCGTCGCGACCATGTGCTGGTACGACGGGAACATCGGCATCGCCGACTGGAGGAACTCGAGGGTCGTCTTGACGTCGCCCTTGCTCCCCCCATCACGGAATAGTCGATGAGCGCGTCCGGGGTGAAGACCTGCTCGAAGGCATCCCAGTCGCGGGAGTCGAGCGCGTAGGTGTAGGCCACGAGCAGGTCCTGGATCTCCATCCGATCGGAGATCTCCTGCAGCGACATGGTCATGTCGTTCCCCCTGGTCCGGTCGCCTCTAGAAGGGCGACGGCGACGACGAGAGCACCGCCATCGCGAAGTATTGCGCCATCGCACCGTAGGCGTGGCCGAGCGAGATCTCGGCCCCCTCGACCTGGTGCTCGCCGGCCTTCCCCTGCACCTGCAGCGCGGCCTCGGCGAAGCGGATCATGCCCGACGCGCCGATCGGGTTGCTGGAGAGCACCCCGCCCGACGGGTTCACGGGGAACGAACCGGTCATCTCGGTACTGCCGTCGTCGGTCATCTTCCAGCCGTCACCGGGTGCCGCGAGGTCGTGACCTTCGAGCCACATCGGCTCGTACCAGCTGAACGGCACGTAGAGCTCGGCGACGTCGATCTGCTCGCGCGGGTTGGTGATGCCCGCCGCCCGGTACACGGCCTGACCACAGTCGACCCCGGCCTGCGGGCGCACCGTGTCGCGGCCGGGGAACTGCCCGAGCTCGGAGCGCATCGCGGTGCTCAGGACCCACGCCGGGGACTCGTGGCGGCGCGCCGTGTCGTGGTCGGCGACGACGATCGCGCACGCGCCGTCGGACGACGGGCACGACTCCAGGAAGTGGATCGGGTCCCACAGCATCATCGAGTCGCGCACCTTCTCGATGGTGATGTCGGGGAGCTTCAGGTGGGCGTACGGGTTCTTCAACGCGTTGAGGCGGTCCTTGACCGCGACCTTCCACCCGACGTGCTCCGGGGCGCCCGAGCGGCTGATGTAGGCCCGCACCCACGGCGCGAAGATCCCGCCCGCGCCCATGCTGCCGCTCTTGCCGCCGCCCAGGCCCCACTGCGCGTTGCCCTCAGCCTGCTTCTCCCAGGCCACCGCGAGCACTCGCTGGAACCGGCCACCGCGCACTGCGTCGCTCGCGACGATTGCGGTCGAGCACCCGACGCTCCCCGCGGTGTGCACGCGCAGCATGGGCTTCCCGTTCGCGCCGAGCGCGTCGGCCAGGAACAGCTCGGGCTGCATCACGCCCTCGAAGATGTCGGGTGCCTTGCCCATCACCAGCGCGTCGATGTCACCCCAGTCGAGTCCTGCGTCGTCGAGCGCGCGGCTCGCGGCCTCGCGCACGAGGCCGGGGATGGAGACGTCGGTACGCGCCTTCGAGTACTTCGTCTGGCCGATGCCGATGACGCCGGGAGGCTGACTCATGAACGCGATCCCTCCACGATGCACACGAGGTTCTGTTGGAGCACCTGGCCCGAGGTCGCGTGGCCCAGGACCCGGCCCTTGCCCTGCTCGGACACCTGCCGGGCGGCTTCGATCATGCGCACCAGCCCGGTGACCATCACCGGGTTGGCGGCCAGCGCGCCGCCCGACGGGTTGACCGCGACGGCGTCGTCGAGACCGAGCGCCCGGCGCAGGACGATCTCCTGGGGCCCGAAGGGTGCGGACAGCTCGGCGACCTCGACCGGCCCGCGGTCGCGGCCCGCCTCCCGGGCCGCGAGCACCGTCGACGGCGACTCGGTGAGGTCGCGCATCCCGGGTTGGTGGATGTCGATGCGGTGGTCGATCCCCGTGATCCACGCCGGCCGGTCGACGAGGGCGGCAGCCCGGTCGCCCGCCGCCAGCACCACCGCGGCGGCACCGTCCGAGATCGGCGGGAGATCGTGCCGTCGCAGCGGGTTGCGCAGGTACGGCTCGGCGAGCAGCGCGTCGACGTCGAACGCGCCTCGCACCTGGGCGTACTCGTTGTCGACGGCGTTGGCACGGTTGCGCGCCACGACCTCGGCGAAGTCACGCTCGGTCGCGACCCCGGCGTCGAGCAGCGCGCGGGCCTGGAGCGCGGCGAGCGACGCGGGGTCCAGCCCGAGCGGCGCGAGGTGGTACGGGTCGAGTTGCAGCGGCCACACCTGCCACGGCTTCCCGGGTGACGACCGGCCGTGGCTGTACACGAGCACGAGGTCGATGTCACCCTCCTGCAGCCGCGTCCAGCCCTCGTACATCGCCCACGCGCCGTCCATCTCCACGTGCGACTCGGAGATCGGCGGCCAGGCCCCGATGGCCTCGATGGTCTGCACGAAGGCGAAGGCCTGGCCGGCCAGGTAGTCGCAGCTCCCCGACACCGTGAAGCCGATGTCGTGACGGTCGATCCCGGCCATGCCGAGGGCCTGCTGGGTGACGTCGAGCACCATCTGGGTCTCGGTGATCTCGGCGCAGCGCACCGAGGGGACCTGCCCGTAGCCGACGATCGCGACATCGACCATCGTCAGAACCCCTTCCCCGCGAGCGCGCTCACGTCGACGTCGGGCTCGCCCGTCGGCATCCAACCCTCGATGCCACCGCCGGTGCTGCTCCAACCGCCGGAACCGAGCTCGTCGAGGTTGCGCTCCGCGACCGGGCGCCACACCGCCGAGACCCGCATCCCCACCCGCACGTCGCTCACCGGGACGTCGAGGAGGTCCTGCAGCTGGAGGGTGCCGCCGGGGCCGTCGAGCTGGATCGAGACGCGGGCGAAGGGCTCGGTCTCCTCCTGCCCGGGGTACTGCACCGGGGTGACCACGGTGAAGTTCACCACGACGCCCCGGTCACCGAGCTCGACGTCGTCGGCGGCGGAGAGCCCGATCACGTCGATCGGGCAGTAGTCGCGCGGCGGCACGTAGACCAGGCCGCAGTCGCCGGTGCAGCGTTGGCCGAGGATGCGGCCCCCGATCAGCGCCTCGCCGTAGCGGATGGCGGCCGGGGCCGCGGGGGACTCGTAGTGGAGCGCGACCGGGAACGGCATGATCCGCGGCGCGTCGTCGGTGGACGGGCTCACGCCGTCACCTCGTAGCACTCGATGTCGGTCACGTAACCCGTCCGTTCGGCCCGCCAGCGGGGCCGCACCCGCGCGCCCGTCCGCAACGCGGACTCGGGACCTTCGACCACGTGCACCATCGCGGTGTCGGCGCCGTCGAGCTTGATGAGCGCGAAGGCGAACGGCCGGTCGAGTGGGTGGTTGGGGTTGGGCTCCTCCACCCACGTCCACGACGTGATCTCACCCTCGGGCCCCACCTCGACGAGCTCGGCGTCGGCTGACCGACCGGTGACCGGGTCGTACTCGAGTGGCGGTGACAGGGTCTTGCCGTCGACCCACGATGCCAGCACCCGGCCGTCCTGGAGGCCGTCGAGGTACGCACCGATCAACGGGCCGACGCTGCGCGTGTAGGGAAACTCGAGATCGATCTTCACGATCGGGGCGGGCATGCTGACTCCCAGTCGACGAGTTACTTGACCGTGGCAAGCAACCTATGAGATGGCCGTTCGACGACGCAAAGCGCCACACGTGCGCACACGCTCGCCCGGTACGGTGACCGCCGTGACGCTCGACCCCGAACTCGCCGCGCTCCTCCAGGCTGCGCCACCATTCGATCCCGACCGGCTGGCGACCACCCCGGTCGAGGAATACCGCGCGCTGATGAAGGCGGGCATCCTCGCTCCCGGACCCTCACCGGAGGTCGTGGCATCGGTCGTCGACACCACGATGCCCGGACCGGGCGGCGACCTGCCGCTGCGCATCTACACGCCCGATGCCGCAGGACCGCTCGGCGTCGCCGTGTTCTTCCACGGCAGCGGCTTCGTGATCTGCGATCTCGACACCCACGATCACGAGTGCCGGGTGCTCGCGAACCGGGCCGGGGTGATCGTCGTGAGCGTCGACTACCGGCTGGCGCCCGAGCACCGTTTCCCCGCCGCGGTCGACGACGGTCTGGCCGCTCTCGCCTGGGTGGTCGGCCACGCGGCGGCGCTCGGCGGCGATCCCGACCGCATCGCGTTGGCCGGCGACAGCGCGGGCGGCAACATCGCCGCGGTCGTCGCCCAGCAGACGAGGGACGCGCCGGGTCCCGCGGTCGCGTTCCAACTTCTCGTCTATCCGGTGACCGACCTGCGGGCGGACTCACAGTCGTTCGTCGACAACGCCACCGGCTACGGGCTCTCGGCCCAGGCCATGCGCTGGTACGTGGAGCAGTACGTGCGCTCGTACGCCGACGTGCTCGATCCGCGCGGCAGCCCGCTTCTCGCCCCGGACCTGGCCGGCCTCCCGCCCGCCTTCGTGGCGGTCTGCGAATACGACCCGCTCCGCGACGAGGGCAAGCAGTACGCGCACCGCATGCGCGACGCCGGCGTCGACGTCGTCCTGCGCCGCTACGACGGCGCGATCCACGGCATCTTCCAGATGTCGCGGTTCACCGAGATCGGCGCGCGGATCCTCGGAGATTGCGCCGACGCTTTGCGCCGCGCCATCGGAGCGCCGAACCCGGCGTGACCGCGGTCAGGTGACGTGGGGACGCTTGCTCACGTCGGCAACCACACGCTCGAGGTAGTCGGCGAGGGTACGCAATTCTGCGCCCTTCCACGCCGCGAACGCCTCGATCACGATCTCGTCGGTGGCCTTCCGGTAGTCGAGGTAGGCCCGACGACCCTTGGCCGCGAGCGTGACGATGGTGGCGCGTCCGTCGGTCGGGTCGGAGGCTCGCCGCACGTAACCGTCGTCGGCGAGACGCGCGACCTCCCGGCTGATGAGTGGCGCCTCCAGATCGGTGAGGTCGGACAGCCGCGACAGGCGCACCGGTCCCGACGCGTGCAGTGCCGAGAGGATGCTGATCGCCGGGCGGGAGAGGAACACTCCGGACCGCTCGGCGCGGTTTCGCGCCGCGTCGCGACCTCCCCCGATGCGCGCGATGCGCACGATCGCCTTCTCCACTCGCTGCAGGTCGTCGAGGCGGGCCACGGGCGCAGACCGTACCAGCGCGCGGCGAATGCTCCGGGGGTCAACCGTTCGGCGTCACCACTGCCCGGCTACGGAGATCACCCCGACGGAAACGGTCGTAGGCCTCGGGCGCGCGGTCGAAGTCGAACAGCTCCACCTCGACGCGCAGATCGCCGGCCTCGGCCAGCGCGATCACCTCGTGCAGGTCGGAGATCGACGCCGCCATCGGGATGTAGAAGTCGCACTCGAGCGGGAGCACGCCCCACGAGATCTTGGCGGTACCCCCGCCCGCGCCGACGACGGCGACGGTGCCGAGGGTGGCCGCGCTGGCCAGCGCCATCTTGATGGTCGTGTCGTCGCCGACGAAGTCGAACACCGCGGTCGCGCCGAGACCCGCGGTGAGACCCCGCACCCGGGTCGAGGTGTCCGCGTCGGACACGATGCCGTCGTGGGCACCCAGCTCGCGCGCCAGCTCGAGGCGTTGCGGCACCAGGTCGACCGCGATCACCCGGGCGCCGCTCAGCCGGCGGAGGAACTGCACCGCGTACGACCCGAGCCCGCCCGCGCCGATCACGACCGCGGTCGAGCCGGGGACCAGCTTCGGAAGCGCCCGCTTCACCGCGTGGTACGAGGTGGCACCGGCGTCGGTGAGCGGCCCGACCCGGCGCGGGTCGAGCGAGGTGAGCGGCACCAGCTCGCGGCGGGGCACGACCAGGAAGTGGGCCAGCCCTCCGTCCTCCCCGTAGCCACGACCGCTCGCGCCACGCGGGCAGTAGTTGTCCTGGCCGCGGAGGCAGTACCGGCAGCGCCCGCACGAGTGGATGCCCGCCACGGCGACCGGCTGTCCGACCGCGAGGTCGTGGACGTCCGCGCCGAGCTGCTCCACCCAGCCGGCGCTCTCGTGACCGAGGGTGAAGGGCAGGTCCCACGGAATCACCCCGGGCGGCGAGTCGAGGAACATGAAATCGCTGTGGCAGAGGCCGACCCCGGCAACCTTGATCAGCACCTCGTCACGCGCCGGGGTCGGGACGTCGACTTCCCGGAATTCGGGAGGCGCGCCCCATTCCACGAGTTGGTACGCGGTCATCGTCGCCATGGGTCGGTCCTACCTCCCGGCCGCGCTCGTCGGCTTCGGTGGTGGCCAGCCGTCGAGCAGCTGCTGCCGGGCGCAGAGGCTCTGCGAGAACACCAGGGTGCCGGCGTGCTCGACCGCGTCGGGGGAGGCGCACAACCAGGCGATCACGGCCGCGGCCACCTCGGGCGGCGCGCCCCGGAAGCGGGCGCTGAACTGCGCGTCGCTCGGCTTGTCGTTGGTCGTGAACCCCGGATCGACGTTGAAGGCGAGCAGGCCCGCGCCCGCGTACTCCACGTGCAGTTGCCCGGCCACGCGGAGGAACGCGGCCTTCGACGCGCCGTACCCCAGGCCCCACCCACCCTCGCCCGCCGGCGCCGGAGGATCCATCGTGGCCGTCGCCGACGACAGGTTCACGATTCGACCGCCGCCGCGCTCGAGCATGCCCGGCACCACGAGCTGGATGAGATGGAGCTGATGCACGTAGTTGCCGACCACGAGCTTGGTCGCGTCCTCGACGGTCAGGTCGAGCACCCGGTCCATACGCCCGGGTCCCTGGTAGATGGCGTTGTTCACGACCGCGTCCACGCGGCCCCACGCGTCGAGCACCGTTGCGACCGCGGCGTCGATCGACGCGAGGTCGAGGAGGTCCATGGCGACGGGCAGCGCGCGCCGGCCGGTGGCCTCGATGGCGGCCGCGGTCGAGTCGAGGCTGCCGGCGACCACGGTGGCCTCGGGGGCATCGCGCACCGACCCGGGCGTCATCCGGCCGTCGCCCTCGTGGACGGTGCGGGCCGCGATGGCGACGTCGTAGCCTGCGTGGGCCAGAGCCAGGGCGGTGGCGCGGCCGATCCCGCGGCTCGCGCCGGTGACGAAGGCGACGGAAGTGTCCTGAGCCATGGCGCGGACACTAGCGGGACCGCCGCGAGAGGGGACGAGCACCATGACCGACATCTTGCTGATCGACGACCCGGCGCCGAGGGTCCGGCGCCTCACCTTGAATCGGCCCGAGAAGCGCAACGCCATCAGCAACGACCTACGTGTCGCGCTCTACGACGCGCTCCACGACGCCGACCGCGATCCATCGGTCGGGGTGAGCGTGATCCGCGGCGCGGGGCCGTGCTTCTCGTCCGGCTATGACCTCAAGTCGAACCTGTCGGAAGGCCGGCCCTTCTACACCGCGGGTGGCGACGGCACCTGGTCGCGTCACGTCGCCGACGGCTGGTCACGATTGTGGGATCTCGCCAAGCCCGTGATCGCGCAGGTGCACGGCTACGCGATGGCCGGGGGCAGCGAGCTCGCCGCCGCGTGTGATCTCGTCTACATCGCCGACGACGCCCAGTTCAGCTACCCCGTGGTCCGGGTGCTCAGCCCGCCGGACTTCCAATTCCACCCGTGGCTGGTCGGGATGCGCGCCGCGATGGAGCTCATGCTCACCGGCGATCCCGTCGTCGGCTGCGAGGCCGTGCGCATCGGGCTCGCCAACCGGGCGTTCCCCGAGGCGGACCTCGAACGCGGAGTGCTCGCGATGGCGACGCGCGTCGCTTCGATCCCGAGCGACATCCTCCAGATCAACAAGCGCACCGTGCACCGCGCCATGGAGTTCAAGGGCGTGCGCACCGCGACGCGCGCCGGGTCCGAGCTGCAGGGTCTCGCCAGCAACCTCCAGTCGACGCGTGAGTTCTTCGCCGACCCGTCGGCCGCGGTCAAGCAGGCAGCGAAGCCCGCAGGTACTTCCTGAACGCGCTGGTGCTGTAGTTCTCGTGCTGCTCGCCCCATGCCTCGACCCCGTCGAGGTCCCAGCGCACGAGGTAGTTCCACCCCACCAGGTTCTCGTTGCAGAAGTTCACGAAACGGCTGACGCATTCGCCTTCCGCGCGCAGCGCACGACCCAGTTCGTCGACGCCCTCGACGAGCACCCGCGTGACCGTCCCGGTGTCGGGGTCACGTTCGAGGATCTCACGACGGCCGCTCGTCAGCCGTGAGACCTCACCGTCGCGCAGGTGGAAGCCCATGATCATCGGGTAGTCGGCGGTGACGTTGGCGGTGATTGCCTGGAACGACGCGGTGTCGGAGGTCGCGTGGCTGTAGGGCATCTCGGTCGCGGCGTAGCTGCCCGACGCCATGAGGTACGGGCCGTACGGGTCGCGCGGGCCCCACGATCGGTCGCGGGCCCCGTACGAGTCGACCGCGATCGTCACGCCGTCGAGCACGAGCGTGCCGGTGAAGCGACCGAGCTGGTCGAAATGGCCACCGTCGGGGCCGGACGTCTTCGTCGGGAGCGGGTCCATCACCGCGGTGAACGTGAGGTCGATGGCGATGTCGTCGCCGTCGGGATCGCGGTAGGAGAGGTCGTAGACCCGTCGCGGCTCCACCGCGCGGTACCGGATGCCGTTGGCCAGCTCGAAGTCGCTGAGCGGTCCCTCCGGGAGGGGCAGGTGCCAGAACTGCTTGAAGTAGCGGCAGTTCCACGGCGAGTCACCGTTGTCGTCCCACACGAACACCGCCGCCGAGCACACCCCCTGGTTGGGCCGGAAGAACGGGTAGAACCACCCGGCCAACCGCCGCTCGGGCACCGAGAACGCGAACCAGGCCGTCTCGCTCCAGAACGGGTCGTCGTTCGTGGGTGGATGGAACTCGTCGTCCGCCACCCCACCAACCGGCGTCAAAGTAAGCGAATAGTTGTCGGACTTTGACGCCGGTTCGGGGGTTGAGGGGGTCATCGGGCGCCGCGGAGGAGGCGGCCGGGACGGGCGCCGGTGTCGACCCCGCGTCGGCGGGTGACGGCGCCGCTCACCATGGTGGCCACGTAGCCGTCGGCCTCCTGCAGCAGACGGCCGCCGCCGGCGGGCAGGTCGTGGGCCATCCGCGGCATCCGGAGCGAGAGCCGCTCGAAGTCGATGACGTTGACGTCCGCCTTCTTGCCGGGCTGCAGCACGCCACGGTCGCCGAGGCCGAAGAGGGCCGCGGTGTCGAACGTCTGCTTCTTCACCAGGTACTCGATCGGCAGGGTCTCGCCGCGGGTGCGGTCACGTCGCCCAGTGCGTGAGCATGAACGTCGGAATCGACGCGTCGCAGATCAGGCCGCAGTGCGCGCCGCCATCGGAGAGCCCCGACACACCACCGGGGTGCAGCAGCATCTCGCGGATGGCGTCGTGGTTGCGCTCCGCGTAGTTGAAGAAGGGAAGCATCAGGAGGTGCTGGGCGCCGTGCTCCAACATCACGTCGTAGAGCATCGCAAGGGGATCGACACCGGCGGCCTCGGCCATCGCCGCGATCGTGCGGTCCGGCGTGGGCTCGTAGACCGGTGGGTCACCCAGCGAGTAGAGGCGGTCGAGCGACGACTGCACCAGCAGGAACATCCCGTCGAAGAGCACCGAGGGATCGGGTGCGACGTCGTCCTCGGCGAGGATCCGGGCCCGCACGTCGGGCCGGGCCAGTTCCTCGAGCAGCTCCTCCGGCGACAGGCGCGCCGCGAGCTGCCGGTAGGTCGGCCGGCCGCTGAAGCCGTGACGAGTGGGGAAGCCGAGCAGCATCCCGAACGGGCGCGCCGGCGACCTGGGCACGACCTGGGCCCCGGCCTCGTGGGCGCGCAGCGACTCGTCCATCAGGCCGCGCCACGCGTCGGGCGCGGCGTCGATCTGCACCAGGGTGAACGACACCGGGAGGTCGAGGTCGTCCGACAGCCGGCGCATCCAACCCATCTCCTGCTCGGGCGCGAGCAGGTCTTCACCCGCGGCGCCGAGCGGCGCGAGCTCGAACACCGAGCGGCCACCGCGCTTCATCGCCCGACCGAGCGCGAAGAGCTCGTCCTCCGCCGCGAAGGTGCCGGGCACGGGTCGGCCGTCCATCGCCCGGTGGCCGAGCGTGCGCGAGGTGGAGAAGCCCAGCGCGCCCGACTCCACCGCCTCTTGCACGATGGCCGCCATCGCCGCGATCTCCTCGGGGGTGGCCGGCTCGTTGGCCGCGCCGCGCTCCCCCATCGCGTACGCCCGGACCGCGCCGTGCGAGACCTGCACACCGAGGTCGATGGCGAACTCGCGCGAGTCGAGCGCGTCGAGATACTCGGGGAACGACTCCCAACTCCAGTCGATGCCCTCGGTCAGCGCGGTGCCGGGGATGTCCTCGACGCCCTCCATCAGGCTGATGAGCCACTTCTCGTCGCCCGGGCGCACGGGCGCGAAGCCCACGCCGCAGTTGCCGGCGACGACGGTGGTGACACCGTGGCCCGACGACGGTTCGAGCAGCGGGTCCCACGTGGCCTGGCCGTCGTAGTGGGTGTGGATGTCGACGAACCCGGGCGTGACGACCATGCCGGCGGCGTCGATGGTCTCGGCGGCCTCACCGTCGAGCGCGCCGTGGGCCACGTCGACGATCACGCCGTCTCGCACCGCGACATCGCCGACGAACTGCGGCGCGCCGGTGCCGTCGACGATCGTGCCGTTGGTGATCTTGACGTCGAACATGGGATGTCCTCTCAGATCTCGTCGAGCACGAGCTCGACCTCGGCGCGGTTGACACCGTTGACGAACGTGTTCGGCAGGAGGTCGACCGAACCGGGGACGACCCGGACCTCACGCACCCGCCGGACGAACTCCTCGAAGAAGAGCCGGATCTCGAGGCGCGCGAGTGCGGCACCCAGGCAGAAGTGGGTACCGAATCCGAACGCCACGTGCTGGTTCGGCGTCCGGGTCACGTCGAAGGTCTCGGGGCCGTCGAAGTGCGCGGGATCGCGGTTCGCGGACGGGTACATCAGCACCACCTGCTGACCCTTGCGGATCGTCGTGCCGTGCATCTCGTAGTCGCGGTTCGCCACCCGGCACATGTTGAGGATGGGGGTGACGAAGCGGATGAACTCCTCGGTGGCGACGGTCATGTCGGCGCCCTCGCGTAGGAGGCGGTACTGCTCCGGGCGCGCCGACAGCTCGAGGATCGTGCGGGCGATCACCGTTCGGGTCGTCTCCGCGCCGCCGTCGAGCAGCAGCAGGCAGTCGTTGATCACCCGGTCGAGGCCAATCGGCTCGCCATCGATCTCGGCGTTCGTCCACACCGTCATGATGTCGTCGGCCGGGCAGCGCCGCTTCTCCTCGTAGAGCTCCTGGCAGGCACCGGCGAATTCCATGGCCGCGTAGATGACGTCGTCGGTCGCGTAGCGTGGGCCGCCGCCGCCGACGATGGTCCGTTCCGACCACTCCTTGAGCTTGGGCCACATCTCGTGCGGGTAGCCGAGCAGCAACCCGATCATCTGCGCCGGCAGCGGGGCCGCGAGGTCGTCGATGACCTCGACGCGCGCCTTCGTCGACGCCGCGTCGAGCAGGCCCGCGACCACGCCCTTCACGTGTTCCTCCCAGCGCAGGACCGTCTTCGGCGTGAACCCGCGGTTCACGAGCAGCCGCCGCTTGGTGTGCATCGGGTCGTCGAGGCCGATGATCGACGGGTCCGCCGGAAGGTTGGGGCGGTAGCCGCCCTTCTCGACGTCGGAGTTGACGAAGACGTCCTTCGCCTTCTCGATCTCGAGGATGTCGTCGTAACGGGAGATCCCCCACAGCTCGTTGGCACCGTCCCAGTAGACGGGAGCGTTCTCCCGCAACCAGGCATACGTGGGCCACGGATCACCCGCGTACATGTCGCCGTCGAGCAGGTCGATCACGCGCTCATCGGTGGTGGTCATGGGGGTGATGCTACGTCGGAGCGATCACGCCTTCACCCACGACGCCGAGCCGTCGAGGGTCATCACCGTGAGGCCGCGGTCGGCGATGAGGTCGAGGCTCACGTGCACCGCACCGGTGCTCGACTCGTCGCAGTCGCAGAGGTGGAGCGTCGCTTCGACCATCTCCTCCATCGATTCCTTCTGGTCGTCGCGGATCACGTGCCCGGCCAGCACCTCGGCCCCCTCACTCATCACCGCGGCCCGGGGCTCGACGGTGTTGACCCGGATGCCGCGTCCCCAGAGCTCGTGTGCGAGCGCGTTCGTCTCCCGGTTGAGCGCGGCCTTTGACGCTCCGTACATGCCCGTGGTGCTGGCCAGCCCCTCCATGCGGAACGGTGGGCCCTCGGCGGGGAAGGCGGTGCGGCTCGACACGTTGACGATCCACCCCTCGCCACGCTCGACCATCGCCGGTACCACCGCTTGGGCGAGGTCGAGCGGCGCGTGGACGTTCACCTCGAACGTGACGCGCCGCCGCTTGAGCGGCATCTCGGACGGCAGCGCGTACATCGCCGCGGCGGCGTTGTTGACGAGGATGTCGAGCGGACCGCCGAGCGCGTCGACCGCGTCGGGGACGATGCGGGCCCGGTCGTCGCCGTCGGTCAGGTCGGCGGCGACGACCGCGACGGTGCCCCCGTAGCCGCGCATCAGCTCCGCGGTGGCGTTGAGGCTGCCGGGCAGTGTCGGGTGCGCGTCGACGGTCCGGGCGACGATCGCCACCGCGGCCCCTTCCGCCGCCAGCCGCTGCGCGATCCCGGCGCCGATCCCGCGGCTCGCGCCGGTGACGATGGCGCGCCGTCCGGCGAAACGCCCGCTCGCGCTCATGCCGTCACCCCCGCCGGCGCGAAGCCGTGTTCCTCGAGGAACCGCCCGGCGGTGATGCACAGGTACTGGATGTCGTCGTCGTCGAGGCCGTGGTTCATCGGCAGGATCAGGCCCTGCTCCATCACCCGGTCGGCGTTGGGCAGACCGCCCTCGGGCACGCGGTGCGGGACACGGGCGAACGCCGGCTGGCGGGTGACGTTGCCGGTCCACACCATCCGGGTGTCGATGCCGTGACTCTCCATGTACTGCTGGAACTCGGCCCGGCGGACGCCCGATTCCGGCCGGATCATGATCGGGAACATGTGCCAACCGGTCTCGAGCTCGTCGAGCTGGCGCGGCAAGGTGAACACCTCCGCGTAGGTACCGAAGAACGCGGACAGGATGTCGAAGTTGCGCTGGCGGCGGGCAAGGTTCACGGGCAACTTCTTCAGCTGCACGTTGCCGAACGCGGCACTGATCTCGCACGGCTCGAAGTTCCACCCCACCTCGTCGAAGATGAAGAGGTTGTCGTACTCGACCCCGTCGACGTCGGTGAAGAACTGGCGGTCGCCCTTCTTCGTCCCGAAGAACTGCGGCTCCGAGCGGCGACCCCACCGGCGAAGCAGGAGACACCGGTCGATCAGCTCGTCGTCGTCGAGGAGCACCATGCCGCCGGTCGCCGCCGCAGTGATGATGTGCGCGAGGGCGAAGCTGGTGACGCTGATGTCGGAACGGGCACCCGTCGGCGTCCCCCGGAGCTTCGCCCCGAGGGCGTCGCACGAGTCCTCGACCACCTTGAGCCCGTGGACATCGGCGATGGCGCGGATGCGGTCCCAGTCGGGCGCGTTGCCGATGAGGTTGGGCGCCAGGATCGCCTTGGTGCGCGGCGAGATCATCGCCTCGAGGCCGTCCACGTCGAGATTGAAGGTGTCCGGCTCCACGTCGACGAACGCGGGAACGATCCCGGAACGCACGAGCGGGGCGATGTCGGTGGAGAAGGTGACCGCGGAGGTGATCACCTCGTCGCCCGGCTCGCAGCCGAGCAGCTCGACGGCCAGATAGAGCGCCGACGACCCCGAGTTGCACATGACTCCGCGGCGCTTGCCGAAGTACGCGGCGACGCCCTGCTCGAAGGCCTTCACGTTCTTGCTGATGCGCAGCGCGGATGGTCCGGCGCGCAGCACCTCGACGACCGCCTCGATCTCCTCCTCACCGTGGACGCTGCCCGCGTACTCGATCTTCCGTTGATCGGGCCTCACCATGGTCAGGCGTCCAACTTCAAGACGCGGATCGCGTTCGTCGCGAGGAACTTCGGCCAGACATGGTCGCGGAACGGCACGTTCGGCATCTCGGTGAAGATGCGCTCGAGGGTCAGTCCCATCGGGTAGTAGCCCGCGTACATGATCTTGTCGGCCCCGCGGGTGTTGGCGTAGTCGATGATCGCCTTGGGATAGTGCTTGGGTGCGAACGCGCTCGGCATGTAGTAGAGGTTCGGCCACTTCAGCATGAGCTTCACCGCCAGCTCCTCCCAGGGCTCCGCGCCGTGGCGCATCACGATGCGCAGCTCGGGGAAGTCGTAACAGACCTCGTCGAAGTGCATCACATCCTGACAGGCCGACGGGAACCGCGGCCCCGCGATGCCCGCGTTCGACACGATCGGGATGTCGAGATCGATGCATGTCTGGTAGATCGGGTAGTAGCGACGGTCACTCACGGGCACCTGCGGGTTGCACCCGGCCGGGAACGTCGTCACCGCCTTGATGTCGTGGTGTTCCTTGGCGGCGCGGATCTTGCGCACGGCACCGGTGATGTCGTTGGGGTCGATCTCGGTGCTGGCGAGGAACCGGTCCGGGTGGTCGCGCAAGGCGCGTTCCGTCGCCTCCGAGCCGATGCCGCACATGCCCATGTCGACGCCCCACTTGTCCATCTCCCGGAGCGTGACCGCGACGCCGTCCTGCTCCTCGTCGAGCTTGTTGGGCACGTCTTTGAACATGTACCCCGCGGGGAACTCGGCGGTGCTCGAGTCCTCGCCACGCGTCGTCTGGCGCAGATAGTCGTAGGTCTTCGACGCGTCCGCCTTCGGGAAGCTGATCATGAGATCGATCGCGCCGATGTCGGTGGGCATGGTCATGGTGTGCTCCTCACGTTCTCTTCGTTTTGGCGTCGCTCGCGCGTCGCTATGACGCGCCAGTGACGCCAAAACGGGGGTCAGAGGGGGAACTGCTGGCCGACGAGGGACTCGGTGAGGGTCCAGAGGCGGGCAGCGGAGTCGGGGTCCAGCGCCCAGGGCGCGTGCTCGTCGGTCACCTGGCAGTCGGCCAGGTAGGTTCCGCCCCGGTCCACCAGCTCCGGGGCGGTCGCGGCCCACACCGACGTCGCCGCGCCCTGCTCGACCGTCTTGCGGGGCGGCATCCCGCCCGACGGGCTGCGCGCGGCCCGCTCCATGAGGGCGGCGACGTCGTCCTGGGTCATGTAGCGACCGAGCTGGGTCGAGATCATGCCGGGGTGGACCGCGTAGGCGTGCACGCCGCGGTCGCCGAGGCGCCGGTCCAGCTCGACCGAGAAGAGGATGTTGGCGGTCTTCGACTGCCCGTAGGCCGCGAACTTGTCGTACTCCCGGCGCTCGAAGTTCGGGTCGTCCCACTCGATGTCGGATCCCACGTGACCGCCGGAGCTGAGGTTGACCACCCGCGCCGGTGGATCGGCGAGCAACGCGGGGACGAGCAGGCACGTCAGCAGGAAGTGGCCGACGTGGTTGGTGCCGAACTGCATCTCGAAGCCGTCGGCGGTGCGTTCGAACGGCGTGTACATCACGCCCGCGTTGTTGACGAGGAGATGGAGCGAATCATGCGATTCCAGGTACCACGCCGCGAACTGTCGTACATGGTCGAGCGACGTGAGATCGAGCGACCCGACCTCGACCTCGGCGGACGGCACCCGCTCGCGGATCGCCGCGGCCGCGGCCTCGGTCCGCTCGGTGTTGCGCGCCGCGAGCACCACGTGCGCGCCGGCTGACGCCAGCGCGCGGGCCGTCTCGAGGCCGATGCCGGTCGAGGCGCCGGTCACGATCGCCCGCTTCCCGCGCAGGTCGACGCCGGTGAGCACGTCGTCGGTGGTGCTCCCGAAGCCGAAGCTCATGGCTTGGTCCTCTCCGGCCACTCGGGCCAATCCGTCGACACCCGCTGCGACCACTCCGGCTCGCGCCGCTCGAGGAACGCCATGACCCCTTCGCGCGCGTCGGCGCTGCCCATCAGGTGATGGTGGAGCTCGGTCTCGAACCGGCCGACCCCGGCGCGGTCGAGCTCGAAGCTCTGCCACAGCAGGCGCTTGCTGAAGGCGACCGACATCGGTGCGGTGTTCACCGCGATGTCGTGCGCGACCTCCCACGCCGTGGGGAGCACCTCGTCGTTGGGCAGGCAGCGGCTCGCCACGCCGAGCTGGTGCATCTCGGCACCGTCGAAGGTACGGCCGGTCAGCAGGATCTCGGCGGCGTTCGCCATGCCGACCAGGCGCGGCAGCGACCAGTGCACGTAGGCGTCGCCCATCACACCGCGCCGCACCTGCACCACGCCGTACTTGGCGTCGGCGGCCATGAACCGGAAGTCACACTGGATCGCCAGGGTGAGCCCGAGCCCGATGGCGTGCCCGTTCACCGCGGCGATGACCGGCTTGCGCACGTCCCAGGCCGCGACGCGAACGGCCGACGCGCTGAACGTCGACGGGTCGGCCGTGCCGAACGTCTCGTCACCCCGCGACAGGTCGGCCCCGGCGCAGAATGCCGGCGGGGTCCCCGTGAGCACGACGGCACGGATGTCGTCGTCGGTGTCGCAGCGCTCATAGGCATCGGCGAGCTCCGCGCCCATGGTGCCTCCGAACGCGTTGCGCACGTCGGGCCGGTGCAGCGTGATCGTCGCCACCCGATCGCGTACCTCGAACCGGAGGTCGCGGTAGTCGGTCACGCGGCACGCACCGTGTCGACGAGCGCGGCGAGATCGGCGGGCGCGATGTCGTAGCCGGGGAAGTAGCAGCACACGCGTGAGGAGAAGCCGCCGAACCGCGCGACGATCTCCCGGCCACACTCCTCCGGAGTGCCGAACACCCCGATGGTGCGCAGCACGTCGTCGTCGATCAACGTCGCCATCGTCGCCCACTCACCCTGCTTCGACAGCCGATTGAGCTCGGGCTGCAGGTCGCCCCAGCCCTCGACGTCGAGCACGGGCTTGTACGACGGCGTCGAGCCGTAGAAGGAGAGCAGGCCCTTCACGCCGCGGGTCGCGGCGGTCACCTCCTCGTCGGTACGACCCACGCAGACGATCGCCTCGCAGATCACCTCGACCTCGTCCGGCGCCCGACCGCCTTTCGCGCGGTCCACGCTCGACCGCCGGCATGGTGCGCTCGGCGAGGTGACAAGCGCTGTTGAACGGCATCACGAGCACGCCGTCCGCGACCTCGGCCGCGATCTCGGTCATGCGGGGGCCGAGCGCCCCCACCAGCACCGGCGGCGGTCCGAACGGGTTCGGGCCCGGGTTGAAGTTCGGCGTCATCAGGGTGTGGGTCGTGAACTCGCCACGGAAGTCGAGCGCGGCCGTGCCCTCCCACGCGGCGAAGATCGCCTTGGTGGCCTGGACCCACTCGCGCATGCGCGGGACCGGTCGCGACCACTGCGCGCCGAAGCGCTTCTCGATGGCCGGCTTCACCTGCGAACCCAGGCCGAGGCGGAAGCGTCCGCCCGACAGCACCTGCAGGTCGTACGCGACGTTCGCCAGTTGCATGGGGCTGCGCGGGAAGGCGATGGCCACGTTGGTCATGAGGTCGGCCTCGACGGTGTTCGCCGCGATGGCCAGCGGCAGGAACGGATCGTGCTGGCCCTCGAACGTGAAGAGGCCGTCGACCCCGGTCGCCATCCGGTCGCGACACTGCCCTGGGAGATCCTCGAGGCTGGTGCCCATGAGCACGTCGATCTTCAGGTCGCTCATGCTGCTCCGGTCAGGCGGCTTCGCGGTGGATGTCGTAGCGGTCGTAGTAGCGCTCGAAGCGCGGCGTCGAGCCGGGATCGCTCCACACCGATCTCGGCGAGTGAGTAGGTGTGCTTCCCGTACTTGTGTTGCGGATTGGCAGCATGGAAGCGGCGGAAGTACGCCTCCTTCTCCGCGTTCCATTCGATCCCGAAACGCTCGTAGATCGCGCCGACCACCGCGACGGGATCGCGCACGATGTCGGCGTACGCGACGTCGAAGAACGAGCCCTCACCGATGCGGTCGCGGGCGTCCATGGCGCGATCGGTCAACGCCGACAACGTCGTGGGCCAGTGCTCGACGATGTACGCAGTGTGGTCGACGTCGCTGAAGGTGCCGGTGAGCGAGCGCAGCAAGCTGAACGTCGACGCCGCGATCTTGACCGGATCCCGGTGGGTCACAACCATCCGCGCGTCCGGATAGGCGTCGAACAGCGAGTCCAGCAGCAGCCCGTACTGCGGCGACTTGAGCTGCCAGCGGCCGGGACACTGCGACTGCAGGACCTGCAGCACCAGCTTGTGGTATCGCGCGGCGCCGTCCCAGTCGGACGCCAGCAACCACTCGTCGTACCCGGGCACGTTGAACGTGGTCGAGTAGATCAGGCTCTGGAAGTGCTGCGCGTGCAGCACCGTGCACTCCATCGCGTCGTCGGGTTCGTCGTGGTGGATGGACTTGAACTCCGGGTTGATGAGGTCGACCGCGCTCGGCGTCGCGCGCGGTGGCGACGAAGCGCGGATCGTCCTGGTAGGTGGCGGTGGTCGGCGGCGGGATCGACTCGTTGGCTTCCCAGGCGAGCAACGACCGGTTGTCGGGATCGGCTGCGAGCAGGTGACTCAGCGCGGTGGTGCCGCTGCGCGGCATGCCCACGAGGATCAGCGGCACCTCGACCGGCGTCGCGGCCAGTGCCGGATGGGTGCGGTGCCATGCGGTGACCCGGAGCCGGTTGGCGAGGTTCCCCCGCACCTGGCCTTCGAGCGCCAGCATCCCGATCTCGTTGAGGTCGGCCTCCCCGGTGGCCGATTGCCAGAGCGCGTCCAGCCCCTCGCGGAACGTGGGGTCGCCGAAGTCGTGGAGCTGCAGCTCGGCGGCGACGTCTGCCAACAACCCGTCGACGTCCATCAGATCCCCAGCGCGTCGCGCGTGCGCGCGCCAGCTCGGAGGGGTCCGCGGTGGTGGGAACCAAAAAGTACTCGTCGGCACCGGCGTCACGCGCGCTGTCGACCGCCCGGCGAAGCGCGTCGGGGGTGCAGCACGTGACCGCGCTCGACGCCCACTTCCCGATGTCGTCACCCATCACCCTCATGTAGTCGTACGCGTAGCTGCGCAGCCGCGCCTCGGCATCGTCACCGAGCGCATACCAGATGCTCGACGAGAGATGGGGCGCGTCGGCACGCCCCGCGGCATCCCATGCCGTCGCGGATCCGGGTGAAGGCCGCGGCCATTTGGTCGTGGTCGCCGTCCATCGTGAACGCGCCGTCGACGCCGTCGGCCCAGCGGGCGGCCCGGGCGATCGCCTTCGGCCCCATCACACCGGCGACCACGGGCGGGCCGCCGTCCTGCACCGGCGCGGGTCCGACCGGATCGGCTCCTTCGAACGGAGGCTCCCCGGCCCAGACCCGGCGCATGCGCGCCACCTGCTCGTCCATGCGTTGCCAGCGCCGGTCGAACGATCCACCGATGGCGCGGTAGTCGTGCTCGCGCCCGCCGACGCCGACACCGACCGTGAGCCGACCCTCGCTCAACACGTCGACCGACGCCATTTGCTTCGCGACCGCGACCTCGTCGTGTGCGGGCAGGATGACGATGGTCGTCCAGAGCGCGCACCCGTTCGGTCAGGGCGGCGGCGGCCGCGAGATCGACGGTGCAGTCATGACTCGTGTAGGTGATGCGTTCGGGCACGGCAAGGCTCGGCCACGGCCCCGCGTCGACCTCCAGGCACCAGCCGAGGGTCTGCTCGCGGCTGTGCGGCAGCATGGTCGGCAGCGTCATCGAGAGGTCCACGGCGAGGAGGGTACGCTCCCACGCTGGAGGAACGCCATGAAACTGGGTGTCGTGTTCGGGTACTGGGGGGCGGGGCCGCGCGCCGGGTTCGTCGAGGAAGCGCAGGCGGCGGAACGGCTCGGCTACGACTCGGTCTGGGTCGCGGAGTCGTGGGGGAACGACGCGTTCACCTACGCCGCCTACATCGCCGCCAACACGTCGACGATCAAGATCGGGACGGGCATCGTGCAGATGGCGGCGCGCACACCGACGGCCACCACCATGGCCGCGGTCACCCTCGACCACCTGTCGGAGGGCCGGCTCATCCTCGGCCTCGGGGTGTCGGGGCCGCAGGTGGTGGAAGGCTGGTACGGCCAGCCGTCGAACCGACCGCTCGCCCGCACGCGCGAATACGTCGACATCATCCGCCGGGCGCTGCGCCGTGAGGGCCCGCTCGAGAACGACGGCGAGTTCTACCCGCTCCCCTACCGGGGCGAGGGGAGCCAGGGCCTCGGCAAGCCCCTGAAGATCATGACCCACCCGCTACGCGCCGACATCCCGATCTTCCTCGGCGCCGAAGGTCCCAAGAACGTGACCCAGACCGCCGAGATCGCCGACGGTTGGCTCCCCCTCTACTACTCCCCGTTCCGTCAGGACGTCTACGCCGACCAGCTCGCGGACGCGAAGCCCGGCTTCGAGATCAACGCCATGGCGAACGTGACGGTGACCGACGACGTGGCGGCCGCGCTCCTGCCGGTGAAGGGAATGCTCGGCTTCTACATCGGCGGCATGGGCGCGAAGAGCCAGAACTACCACACCAAGCTGATGCAGCGGATGGGCTTCGAGGAGGAGGCGCTGAAGATCCAGGACCTCTTCTTCGCCGGCAAGCGCGACGAGGCGATCATGGCGGTGCCGGACGACTTCGCCGACGAGATCTCGATCGTCGGCCCTCCGTCGCGTATCAAGGAACGGCTCACTGCGTGGCGCGACAGCCCGGTCACCACCTTGATGGTCGCCGGTCGCGATCACGAGCAGCTCAAGGTCGTGCGCGACCTCGTGCTCGACTGACGCCGCGCGTGGCGAAGCATCCGTTCCACGAGGTCGCCATCGTCGGCGTTCACAACACGAAGCAGGCGCGCGTCCTGGAGGGCCACGACTCGCAGTCCATCACCTGGGAAGCCGGCATGGGCGCGATCACGGACGCCGGCCTGGCCCCGCGCGACATCGACGGCACCGTGGGCATGGCCGGTTCCGATCTCCTGTACCAGGCACGGAGCGGTCCCGTGTGGCGCTCGCACTCCGGCATGGGGATCCCGGCCGTGCTCGAAGTCGCCGGCGCGATCGCCAACGGCCTCGCGACCACGGTGCTGATCAGTGCCGGCTCGGCCGGGGTGTACACCGACCGCGCGTCCACCGCCCCGTGGACACGGCCGACGCACGAGTTCGTCGCGCCCTTCGGCATGTTCACCGCCGCCGAGTTCGCGCTCATCGCGCGCCGGCACATGCACATGTACGGCACCACGCCCGAGGCGCTGGCCACGGTGGCCGCGACCATCCGCAACAACGGACACGTCAATCCCGAAGCCTGCTACTTCGGCCGCGGTCCCTTCACGGTGCAGGACATCCTCGACAGCCGCATGGTGGCGGACCCGTTCCACCTCCTCGACTGTTCGATGACCGCCGAGGGTGGGTGCGCGCTGGTGCTGGCGCGCGGCGACATCGCCCGTGACCTCGCGCAGGATCCGATCTGGGTGCTCGGCGGCAACACCGATCACTTCGGACCGTCGTACCGCCACCCGCCGTCGTGGGACATGGGCGGCAACGTGCGTCCCGACCTCGTCGACGGCACCGTCGGCCGGCGGGCGGCCGAGACGGCGTGGCAGATGTCGGGCCTCGGTCCCGCCGACGTCGACGTGTGCGAGCTGTACGACCCCTTCTCCTTCGAGATCATCCGCCAGTTCGAGGCCTTCGGCTTCTGTGGCGAGGGCGAGGGGGGCGACTACGTCATGAGCGGCGTGATCGGGCCCGGTGGTCGCCATCCGGTCACCACCGACGGCGGGTTGATGTCCTTCAGCCACGGCGGCGCCACCGTGCAGCTGCTGCAGCGTGTGATCCGAGGGGTCCAGCAGCTCCGGGGGGGCTGCCCCACCATGCAGGTCGAGAACGCCGAGGTCGCGCTGTGCAGCGGTGGCGGCGCCGGCGCCCTCTTCACCGACGTGTTGCTGCTCGGGAGGGAACAACCATGAGCAACGTTCCGGACGCGATCGCCATCGCCAACCTCCTCTACCGCTACGCCGAGCTCATCGACGCGGGCGACTACGAAGGGATCGGCGCGCATCTCGCGGACACGGTGATCACCACGGACGGCTCGGAACACGAGACCCGGGGGGCCGACGCGGTGGCGGCGATGTACCACGCCACCACCCGCAAGTACGACAACGGCACTCCATTGACCAAGCACGTGATCACCAACCCGATCGTGGATGTCGCCGACGACGGGCTCACGGGAAGCTGCCGCTCGTACTACACGGTCCTGCAGAAAGCCGGTGACGCGCCGCTACGGCCGATCATCACCGGCCACTACCGGGACGAGTTCGAGAAGGTCGACGGCTCGTGGCGCTTCAGCCGTCGCCACATGGGCATCGATCAGATCGGCGACCTCTCACTCCACCTGCTCATCGATCTCGGCTAGCGACCGAGCGCCGCAGCGCGCGCCGCGAAGGCGGCGCGCAGACCCGTCGCGCCATCCGACCCGGCACGGGCCCGTGATGCTCGCCCGCAGCGTCGGGTCGGCGATCGAGCCGCGCAGGGTGCCCGGCGTCGGCACCACGTTCACGGGCACCGGGTGCCCGGTCAGCTCGGCGAAGTACGCGCACCACTCCTGCACGCTCACCGCGTCGTCGCCGCCCCAGTTGACGATGCGGGCGGGCACCGTGGCCGCACCCAGGAGCGCGGCGGTCTGCTCGTTGATGTCGTCCTCGTGGATGGGGCTGTACGAGCAGGGGTCCCAGCGGGTGGTCACCGGCTCACCCGCCATTGCCGCGTCGAGGTGGTACACGGGCAGACCGCCGTTCGCGCCGTACGACGCGTTCATGCGTGCGATCACGACCGGCAGCTCGTATTGGCGGGCACAGGAGCGGGCCACGGCCTCCTGGGCGATCTTCGACATCGAGTACGGCGGCGACAGCGACGAGTTCACCTCCCCGAGCGGATCCGTCTCCCGGTAGACGTGCAACGCATCCTCGTGCGGTCGGTAGACCGAATGCGTCGACATGACCAGCGCCGCCTTCGCCCGCCGGCAGTGCGCCAGCAGCAGACCGGTTCCCTCCGCATTCACCCGAATGGCGTGGTCGAAGTCGAGGCCGGGGCCCTGGAACGCGGCCAGGTGCACGACGTACGTGAAGTCGTCGGGTACGTCGGTGAAGTCGCCGGCCGCGACATCGCAGACGCGGGTCGTCACGCCGACCGCGTCGACCCTGGCGCGCGCTTCGCCGTCACCGAACCGCGCGATCCCCCACACCTCGTTGTGCTGTGCGAGGTACCGGGCGAGCGGGAGCCCGATCTGGCCGGCCGGGCCGGTGACGAGGATCTTCTCACCCGTGAGCACGATCGGTGACGCTACTCGCACGCGTGACCGTCATCGACGGTCGCAGTAGCGTCCTGCGCATGTCCCGTCTCGGACCCTGGGAACCAGCCGACGCCGACGCACGGCTCGACCGCATGGAATCGCTGGCCGCGATCCGTCAACTGCCCATGCGCTACGCCGTCGCCGTCGACTCCCGCAACATGGACGACCTGGTCGCGCTCTTCGTGCCCGACGTCCGGGTCGGTCGCGACCAGTCGGGTCGCTCCGCCCTACGGGCCTGGTTCGTCGACACGCTCTCGAAACCGCGGATGTCGGTGCACCTCGTCGCCAACCACGTCATCGACTTCGACGACGCCGACCACGCGCGGGATCGTGTACTGCCGCGACGAGCTCTCCCGGCCGGACGGCACGTGGGACTACGGCATGTTGCAGTACTGGGACGCCTACGTACGGGTCGACGGCGAGTGGTGCTTCCAACGGCGCAGGTTCCTGCGCTGGTACATGGTCGACGCGCTCGAGCGTCCCTACCACGGTGCCGGCGTCGGTGCTGATCACGACGCGCTGACCACCAGCCAGCTCCCCGAGGCGTTCGAATCCTGGGCCCGGTTCTGGGCGGAGGTCGGTTCAGACCCCTTCGCCGGCTGAGCGCAGGACCGGCACGCAATCGTTGCCTGCGCCCGACGGCGCGGGCCGGTGCAACACCGCGTTCGTCGGTTCGAGCGTCACCTCGTGCCCGCCGGCGACCGGCGCCACCTCGGTGACCGTGGCGTCGACGATGAGGCTGAAGCCACCGCGCGCCGCAGGGGGCCAGAGGAGCGCGACCTGTCGTCGCGCCGCGCCGTTCGCCGCCGTGGTGTTCCCCGCAGGGACCACCAGGAGATCGCCGGCCCAACGGACCGGTACCGCGACGCTGTGGGGCCGGCCGTCGTCCCGCACCGTGAGCAGGTACGCGTCGGTGTCGAACTCGTCGATCCGGGCGCGCAGTTCGTCGAGCGACACCGCGATGCTCATGGCCCCCAACCTAGGCGCGACCACGGTCCCCCCCCCCCCCCCCCCGTCGTGGAGCTCACGCGTTCCGGGGAGCACCGCCGAACGGGTACGGGCAGTGGCGACAGCCGGACCCGCAACACTCGCCGCGGGCGAGCAGCTCGTCGGCGGTGAACACGAAGAAGCCCGAGACCGGATCGACGTACCCCGGCTCACCCGCCGCGGCCGCCCGGTCGTGCGCCTCGGAGATCGGGTCCGGGGGCGTGGTCACCCGCGGCGGCGACCGACGAGGGCACGGAGTCCGGTCGGCAGGACCTCGGTGCCGAACGCGGGGAGAATCCGTACGTCGACGCCTTCGGGTGCGAGCAACGCGGGCACGCGCGTGGTGTCGACCATCACGTTGTCGTGGTGCTCGTCGTCACGACGCCACGAATTGTCGTCGTTCGGGAGGAACGTCGTCATGTCCCTCGCGAAGCGGTCGGGCGCGGGTACCGTGTACTCGGTGATGATCGCCCAGTCGTCCCCCACCCGGGCGTGCGTCGGCGCGTCGACCCGCGTCGCCGCCCACTCCAGGTCGCACAGGTCGATCGCGAACACCCCACCGGGCGTGAGTGCGCGCGCGAGAGCCACCAGCGAGCGGTCGATGGCGTCGGCGGTCGGGAGGTAGCTCAGCGCGTGCCCGACCGACACGATGGCGTCCGCCGGGGGTACCGGGTCGTCCGGCAACGTGAGGCGCTCGACGCCCTCGGCGTCGGGTGCGGTCGCCCGCGCCAGGTCGAGCATCGCCGGCGATGCGTCGGTTGCGAGCACCCGGTGGCCGTGGTCGAGGAGATGACGGGTGAGCAACCCGCTCCCACAGCCCACCTCGAGCACGAGACCGCCGCGTTCACGAACCGGTTCGAGGAGCGCGAGGATTCCGGGCGCGCACATGTCGGCGTGGAATCCGAAGCCCTGGTGGTGGACGAGCGCCAGGTCGGGCCGGTAGTACGGCTCGGAGTCGGTGCCCACCGTGCCAGCCTACGACGCGCCGGGGACCCGCTGCTCCGGGCAGCGCGCCAACACGCGCCGCATCGCGTCGCGCTCGGCCCGCGTGACCCACAGCTTCCATTTCGCCTTCACCGCGACCTGCCGGGCTACGTAGCGGCAGCGGTACGAACGGTCGGGCGGGAGCCATGTCGCGGTGTCGCCGTCGCCCTTGCGCGCATTGTTCGGACCGTCGACCGCCAACAGGTTGAGCGGGTCGTTGGCGAACGCCCGTCGTCGGGCGACCGACCAGCGCGCCGCGCCCTTCTGCCAGGCGTCGGAGAGCGCGACGACGTGGTCGATCTGGACCGCGGAGGCGTTCGCCTTGAGGAACGGGATCGACTCCCCGGTGTACGGGTCGAGGAGCGTCCCCGCGATCACGACACAACCGTGGGTCCCCGGACGCCACTGCTTGGCGGTGAGGTCGCGGTTGAGGATGTCGTCGCGCGTGTCACACCCGTTGCGGTCGACGTCGGCCCACGCCGGACCGTACTGCTCGCGGGCGTAGCCCGTCTTCGGACCGCGGCCCTTCACCGCCAACCGGTCGACCAGGTCGACCGCACGCGGGCGCTCAGCCGTGGCACCGACGGCCGGGTGCATCGCGCCGGCGATCACCAGCACAATCGCGCCCAACACCGCGAGCCGCCACGAACCCCGCACCGCGTGCGTCGGCACCTTTCGGGTCGTCAGGGTTGGAGTGGTCGGTTGGTCCACTCCCGACCGGGGCGGGAGTCACTGCGGAACCAGCCGCCGGCCGCGGCGGTTCCGCCGTCGGTCGGGATGGTGTGCCCGGTGACGAACGTCGAGAGGTCCGAGGCCAGGAAGAGGAGGACCCGGGCCTGGTCGGCACCGACGCCCATGCGCCCGACCGGCACCCACATCGGCCACAGTGCCTCCTGCTCGGGCGGGAGCCACTTCGAGTAGGGCACCTGGACCGACTCGGTGACGTCGGGCCCGATGCCGTTGATCCGCACTCCCTGGTGACCCACCTGCACGGCCAGACACTTGGTGAAGTGGACGACCGCGGCCTTGTAGGCGCCGTACACCGGGTCGCTGGGATACCCGCGCAGCCCCTCCACCGACGACACGTTCACGATCGAGCCCGATCCATGTTCGATCATCGAGGGCAGGAACGTGTGCGTCATCGTCAACACGTGGAGGAAGTTCACCTGGTAGAGCGCGTCCCAGTGCGCGGCATCGCTGTGCACGAACTCGTCGACATGGCGCACCCAGTGGCCGACGTTGTTGATCAACACGTCGACCCGACCGTGCGCCGCGAGGACCTCGTCCCGCAGCGCGAGCACGCGGTCGGAGTCGCGCACGTCGGCCACGATCGCGTCGGCGGCGCCTCCGGCGGCACGGATCGCCGCCACCGACTCGTCCGCGAGTTTCCCGTCGATGTCGACGATCACGCAGCGCGCGCCGTGCTGGGCGAACAGGAGGCCGGTCGCCGCGCCGATGCCGGCGCCGCCTCCGGTGATGACCGCGACGCGGTCGGCGAGCAGGGGTCCAGGGCCGTCGATCACGGCAGCCTCCAGGGTCGGGGCGCTCAACGTAGCCCGCTGGACGCGAACCGGTCGTCGCGGCACACTCCCCTCATGCGGAAGCGGACCAACGAGGTCGAGATCGAGCGCGACGTCAAGGTCGAGATGCCCGACGGGGTCGCGTTGCTCACCGACGTCTACCACCCGATCGGTGTCGACGACGCGCCCACCTTGCTCGAGCGGACCCCGTACGGTCGCGCGGGTATCAGCTCGGGTGCCGGTCCCGAGTTCGCCGCCCGCGGCTACCGCTACGTGCTGCAGGCGTGTCGCGGCACCGACGGCTCCGGCGGTTCGCACAGCTACTTCGCCGAGGCCCCCGACGGTCGCGCCACCGCCGACTGGATCGCCGGCCAGCCCTGGTTCAACGGCAGGCTCGGCAGCTACGGCGCCAGCTACATGGGGTTCACGCAGTGGGCGCTGGCCTCGACGCGGCCTCCCCACCTGCACGCAATGGCGGTCGCGTTGTCGACGTCGGTGCGCAAGTTCTCCTGGTATCCCGGCGACTCGCTCGCGCTCGAGGTGATCATCCCCTGGGATCTCGGCGCGGTGATGTTCAACCGACCCCAGACCGCGGCGATCGTCGACGACGTCACCCCCGAAGCGGTCGCGCGGCGCATGGACGAGCTCCGGGCCGCGTTCGACCACCTCCCGCTCGGCGACGTCATCCGTCACGTCACCGGCGAGGACCTGCCCCTCTACCGGGACCAGCTCGCACACGGCGGTCCCGACGATCCGTTCTGGGCCGCGGTCGACTTCCGCGGTGGTCTCGCCGAGTGGACGGTACCGACCCTGCTCGTCGACGGTTGGCACGACTACCCCCTGCCCGGGGTGCTCGACGACTACACCATCCTGCGCGACTCCGCCGCGCCCGTGCACCTGCGCATCGGTGCCGGTGGTCACCTCGGGGGCGGTGGCGAGGGCGGCATGACCGACGCGCCGCTCGACTGGTTCGACACGTACCTCCGCGACGAGCCCGGGCGGCTGTCCGACCGGCCAGTGACCGTCCACGTGCAGGGCGACGGCGGTAGCTGGCGCGACTTCGCCGACTGGCCGCCGCCGGCGACGCCGACCACCTGGTATCTCCACCCCGACGGTCGCCTCGCCACCGATGTGCCGTCCGCCGGAACCGACCCCGACCGCTACCGCTACGACCCCGCCGACCCGACCCCGTCGGCCGGCGGGATCGGCATGCTCACCGGAGGCGCCGTCGACAACCGACCACTCGAGGCACGCCCCGACGTGCTCGTCTACACGAGCGACCCCTTGGCCGAGCCGCTCGAGCTCATCGGTCCGGTGTCGGCCGACCTGTATGTTGCCTCGACCCTCGACCATGTCGACTTCTTCGTGCGCGTGTGCGACGTACACCCCGACGGGACGTCGTGCAACGTGTGCGACGGTCTGCAACGGTTCACGCCCCGCTCCATCACGCGCGCGGACGACGGCACGTTCGTCGCCGCCATCGCCGTGTGGCCCATCGGCCACCGCTTCGCCGAGGGGCACCGGGTCCGCGTCCAGGTGTCGAGCGGCTGCCATCCGGTGTACGCGCGCAACCTCGGTACCGGCGAGCCCGCGGCCACCGCGACCGAGATGCGCGTCGCCGACCAGGCTGTGTACCACGAGCCCGGCCGGCTCTCCGCGATCGTGCTGCCCCACGCCGCTCCTTGACAGCGAGCCGCGTGGGTTCATACGGTCCGTAGCCCGGCGTCCGCCGGGAGATTCCAGGGGGACCGATGCGAGCAGTCCGAGTCGTGCAACACGCCGCGCCGCGTGTGACGCGCTCGGGCTCCAGGACATCCCCGTTCCCGAGCCCGGACCCGGCGAGGTGTTGATCGCGGTGTCGGCGGCGTCGCTGAACTTCGGCGACATCGCCCGGTGCCGCGGCACTGTCGCGAGCGTGATGGGTCAGGTGCCCTTCACGATCGGGATGGACGTGTGCGGGGTGGTGGAAACCACCGGGGAGGGTGCCGAGGAGTGGGTCGGCCGCCGCGTGGTCGCGATGACGAACCAGTCGTTCGGCGGCGTCGCCGACTACGCGCTGGCCACCGTCGGAGCCGTGTTCGACGCACCGGCCGAGCTCGACGATCTGGAGGCGGCCGCGTTCACGTTGCCGTTCCACACCGGGTATCTCGCCATCCACACGCGCGCCCGGCTGCAGGAGGGCGAGACCCTGCTCGTCGTCGGCGGCGCCAGCGCGGTGGGCACCGCGATGATCCAGCTCGGCGTCGCCGCGGGCGCGAGGGTCATCGCCATCGCCGGTGGCCCCGAGAAGGGGCAGGTGTGTCGCGACCTCGGGGCCGAACCGATCGACCACCTCACCGACGACATCTTCGACCGGGTGATGGCCCTCACCGGCGACCACGGAGCCGACGTCGCCGTCGACATGATCGGGGGCGACGGGACGGAGACGATCTGGACGTGCATGGCCCGTGAAGGGCGGTACGTGCCGGTCGGGTTCAACGACGACCCGGAGTCGGGGCTCACCGGACGGCCCCTCCGCAAGGTGTCGATGGGCAACATCACGATCATGGGCGTGATGCTCGGTTACAACGAGATGCCGGTCGAGTTCCGCCGCTTCGGCCTCAACACCTTCCCGCGCTCGACCGGACAGGAGGTGCACTCGGCCCTGTGCGCGCTCGTGGCCGCAGGCGCGATCCGACCGGTGATCGGCCGGGTGGTCGCGATGGACGAGGTCGCGGCCGCGCTCGACGACCACGAGCAGCGGAAGACGAGTGGCCGTACCGTCGTGAACGTGCGCTCCTAGCGCCCCACCGATGACCGACCTCCAACCCGAGTCGCTCATGGCCGCGGCGCGCGCCGCGACCGGGCTCGACGACTTCGGTCCCGACACGTTCCGCGAGGGACTCGGGGTGCTCTGCGACTCGTTGCACCGCGATGCCCGACTGAGCGAGCTCGGCGACGCCGCCCTGCCCGGGATGCTCACCGGCTCGCTCACGAATCGCCTGCGGGTGGTCGATTGGATCGCCCGCCATCCGGAGGTCGCGGCGGAGCGCATCGACGCACCCATCGTGGTGATCGGGATGTTCCGCGCCGGGACCACGCTCCTGAGCCGCCTGTTCGACCAGGATCCCCGCAATCGCGGGCTGCTCATGTGGGAAGCGGGAGACAGCGTGCCCCCACCCACACCGGAGAACCACCGGTCGGGACCCCGGGTCGACGCAGTGCACGCCGGCAACCAGATGTTGATCGAGCTCAACCCGATGGTCGACGTCGTGCACCACGAGCAGGCCGACGAGGCGACCGAGTGCATCACGGTGATGAGTCAGGACTTCAAGAGCCTCACCTACGAAGCGATCGCCAACGTGCAGGGATACAGCCGGTGGCTGCTCGGCACCGACCAGCGATCCGCGTACGAATACCACCACCGGGTGCTCCAGGTGCTCCAGAGCGGCGGGGTACGCGGGCGGTGGACGCTCAAGAGCCCCCACCACGCGATCGCGCTCGAGCATCTCACCGCGGTCTATCCCGACGCGCGCCTCGTGCTGCTCCACCGCGACCCTGTGGTGCTCACCGCGTCGGTCTGCAGCCTGATCAGCACGCTCTCGTCGACGTTCAGCACGGCCGACCATCGCGCGTACATCGGCGAGCACTGGCCGGCCATGCTCGAAGAATCGGTCCGGCGCATCGACCGGTTCCGCGACGCACACCCGGAGCACGCGATCGTCGACGTGCAGTACACGGACCTCGTGCAGGACCCCGCGGCCACGGTGGCCGCGATCTACCAGGCGTGTGGTGACGAGCTCGACGACGTCGGCGCCGCCGCGATCGCCGCGTACGTCGACGCGCACCCGAAGGGTCAGTTCGGCGCCCACGAGTACGCCGTCGCCGAGTTCGGCCTCGACGCGAACGAGCTCCGAGAGCGCTTCTCCGGCTACACCGAGCGCTACGGCATTCCTCGCGAGTAACGCGCGGGGCCGGACGCGAGAACACGAGCTTCACGTCGCGGGGCACGCTTCTCCCCAGGCGTCGATCGGGCTGTGCAGCGAGAGCCCCCCGTCGGCCTCGAGCACCTGACCGGTCACCCACGGCAGGGCGTGCAGGGCGAAGATCGCCTCGGCGATGTCGTCGGCGGAGCCGAGGCGACCGAGCGAGGTCCGTTCCGCCACGTGCCGTAACCACCCCTGGTCGACCGGCGCACCACCCAGCATGGGCGTGGCGGTCACACCCGGCGCCACCGCATTGACCCGGATCGCCGGTGCCCACTCGGCGGCCGCGATCTTCACCACCATGCTCAACGCGGCCTTCGACGCGCAGTAGGCACCCATGTTGCGGTCCACGATGCGGGCGCTCACGCTGGAGGTGGCGACCATCGACGCGTGCAATTCGTGTTCGATGTAGTGGCGCGCCCAGGCTCGCATCACCAACCACGGACCGGTCGTGTTCACCGCCAGCACCCGGTCGAACTCCTCGCGGTCGATCTCGGTCAGGAGACCGGAGTGTCCGATACCCGCGGTGACCGTGATCTCGGTCGGGACCTCCGAAGCCCGCGCGAGCGTCGCGGCGAGTGCATCGTCGATCTGGCCGGGAACCGTCACGTCGCAGACGACGTCGGCGCGCTCGTGCACGTCCCACGTGACGACCTCGCAGCCCGAGCTCCGGTAGCGGTCGGCCACCGCCGCGCCGATCCCCGAAGCACCACCCACGACGACACCGGTTCCCCCCTGAACGCTCACCGCGACCCCTCCGCTCGTCAGATTTCGCTGCAGACCGGGATCTTGCCAGGGATGTCGAGGTCGGAACCCATGGTGACGTACTGCACGGTGACGTAGCCCAGCGGTCCGAAACCGGCGAGGCGGACCCACTTGGTGCTGGGACCGGTCGGCCCGTCGACCGACTCGCCGTCGGTCACGCAGGCGACGAACACCGAGTGACCGGTTTCGACGGTGCCGACGGTCGGGTAGTTCGTACCCGGCCCCTGGCGCACGTTGACGCCGGTGACGACGCGGTAGGGACCCGTAGGCCTCGGCACCGTCGTCGTGGTGCTCCGCGGCGCCCGCCGGCCGGCGGCGCCGTTCGACCCGGTGTCGGAGCCCACCAGGGAGAAGTAGGCGGCGGCGAACACGCCGGCGGCCACGGCGAAGAACACCAGCACACCGAACGCGCGGCGCCGGCGCCGGCGACGGCGGCGCCGTTGTGCCGCGAGCTGGCGCGGCGTCAGCACAGTCGACACTGCGTCGTCCGCCGCGGGCTGCTCGTCCTCCACCACGATGATCGTACGACACGCCGGAGCGGCCCGAGGTTGCGTTCGCGCCGACCGGTTCTTCCCGTCCGTGAGGTCGTTCGTATATGTTATGCAACTTCGGAGAGGGAGCAGGTGACCACCGATGACCGATCGTTACGGACTCACGACCATCGCCACCGAGCTGCACGACGGCGTGCTCGTCGTCACCCTCAACCGGCCCGACAAGGGCAACGCGCTCGACACCGTGATGCACCTCGAGCTCAAGGTCCTCTACGAGAAGATCGTGGCCGACGAGGAGATCAACGCCGTGGTCCTCACGGGCGCCGGGAAGTACTTCTCGGTGGGCGCCGACTTCGGCGTGATGGACGAGAACGCCGGGTATCCCGACGGCCACCCCGGCCTGCTGATCGAGTCCGTCGGCATGGCCCGCAACATCCTCGCGGTCCGGCCGCCGATGATCGCGGCCATCAACGGCGACGCCATCGGGATCGGTGCGACCATCGCCCTCTTCTGCGACGTCGTGTACATGGCCGACGACGCGCGCATCGGCGACCCACACGTGCGCGCCGGCATGGTGTCCGGCGACGGTGGCGCGGTGCTGTGGCCGATCCTCATGGGCCCGAACCGGGCCAAGGAGTACCTCATGACCGGCGACCTTGTCGCCGCCGCCGACGCCGACCGGCTCGGGCTCGTGAACCACGTGGTCCCGGTCGAGCAGCTCATGGACGAGGCGATGGCGATGGCGCAACGGCTCCCGCGCGGCCCCGCGGTCGCCATACGACTCAACAAGCGTCTGGTGAACAAGGACCTCGAGACTCGCGTCGCGCAGCTCTACGACCTGTCGGTCGCGTTCGAGGCCATCAGCATCGAGACCCACGACCACCGCGAGGCGGTCGCGTCGTTCCTCGAGAAGCGACCCGCCGACTTCAGATCGGGCAAGGCCGGCGGCACCTGACCCGTCCCGGCTAGTGCT
>CAWARX010000003.1:0-262500 GCA_963784595.1 uncultured Actinomycetes bacterium
GACGCCGAGAAGCTCCGCGCCGGCATCGAGCGGGCGGTGGCGGGCAGCGCGATCGACGCCGCCGCGGTCGGGGCGCTGGTGGTGGGGATCGAGGAAGCGCCGCGCGCGCGGGGCACGAGGTGGCACGCGAGTGGTCGGCCTCGCGGTGCTCGAGCGGCTGCGGGTGCTCGACCCGGTGTCGTACGTGCGCTTCGCGTCGGTCTACAAGGGCTTCGAGGACCTCGGAGACTTCGAGCGCGAGGTGGTGGAATTCCAGAAGTCCACGCCCCCGAAAGCGCGCGACGGGGGTAGAACCGCGGGAATCCCCCGCGAAAGCCTTGCAATCACACTGCTGTAGTTCTAGTTTGTTCTTCCCACCACCATGTAGCGGGTGGGAGCGCCGTTCGCCACAAGATGTTGTGGTCGATGCGGTCCACGTCGGCTCCCGCTCCGAGCCGAGGGAGGAACCACGTATGGCAATGGCGCCGGAGCAGGTCGGGATCGGGATCCGCCGGTCACTTCACGAAGCCGGGCGACCACCCCTACGACATCGGTCGAGTGGGAACGGCGTGAGGCGCGCATCCCGAACTTCAAGGACGGCACCGACGCCTTCCTCCAGCCCGACGTCGAGTTCCCCGTCGACGTGGTCGCAGAACGCCACCAACATCGTCGCCCAGAAGTACTTCCGCGGCACGCTCGGCACCGACGAGCGCGAGACGTCGCTGCGCCAGGTGATCGACCGCGTCGCCGACACGATCACGTCGTGGGGCGTGCAGGACGGCTATTTCGTCGACGAGCACGAGGCCGAGGCCTTCCGCGACGAGCTCAAGTACATCCTCGTCACCCAGCGCGCGGCCTTCAACTCGCCGGTGTGGTTCAACATCGGCGTGGAGGGCGTGCCGCAGCAGGCGCTCAGCGTGTTTCATCCTCGCGGTCGAAGACACGATGGACGGCATCCTCAACTGGTACCGCGAGGAGGGCACGATCTTCAAGGGCGGCTCCGGCTCGGGCATCAACCTCTCCAACATCCGCTCGTCGTACGAGCACCTCAAGGGCGGCGGCACCGCGAGCGGCCCGGTGAGCTTCATGCGCGGCGCCGACGCGTCCGCCGGCACCATCAAGTCGGGCGGCAAGACCCGCCGCGCCGCCAAGATGGTGATCCTGAACGCCGACCACCCGGACGTCGAGGAGTTCATCTGGTGCAAGGCCATCGAGGAGCGCAAGGCGCGGGCGCTGCGCGACGCCGGCTTCGACATGGACCTCGACGGCAAGGACAGCCACTCGATCCAGTACCAGAACGCCAACAACTCGGTGCGCGTCACCGACGAGTTCATGCGGGCGGTCGTCGACGACGGCGACTGGACCTCAAGGCCGTGACCACCGGCGAGACGATCCAGACGGTCAAGGCCCGCGACCTCTTGCGCCAGATCTCGGAGGCGGCGTGGGAGTGCGCCGACCCGGGCATGCAGTTCGACACCACGATCAACCGCTGGCACACCGCGCCCAACACCGGGCGCATCAACGGGTGCAACCCGTGCAGCGAGTACATGCACCTGGACAACTCGGCCTGCAACCTCGCCAGCATCAACCTGCTGCAGTACCTCGACGACGACGGCAGCTTCGACGTCGAGGCCTTCAAGCACACCGTCGAGGTCGATGTTCACCGCGCAGGAGATCCTCGTCGGCAACGCCGACTACCCGACCGAGAAGATCGCCGAGAACAGCCGCACGTTCCGCCAGCTGGGCCTCGGCTACGCCAACCTCGGCGCGCTGCTGATGGCGCAGGGCATGCCGTACGACTCCGACGGAGGCCGGGCGTGGGCCGCGGCGATCACCGCGCTGATGACCGGCCACGCCTACGCCACCAGCGCCCGCACCGCGGGGCGCATGGGGCCGTTCGCGGGCTACGCCGAGAACACCGAAGCCATGAACAACGTGCTGCGCATGCACCGGCGAGGCGGCCAAGATCGACGAGGACCTCGTGCCGCCGGAGCTGCTCGGCGCCGCGCAGCAGGCGTGGGACGAGGCCGTCGAGCTCGGCGAGACCTACGGCGTGCGCAACTCGCAGGCCTCGCTGCTCGCGCCGACCGGCACCATCGGCCTGATGATGGACTGCGACACCACCGGCATCGAGCCCGACCTGGCGCTGACAAAGGCCAAGAAGCTCGTCGGCGGCGGCACGATGTTCATCGTCAACCAGACGGTCCCGCGTGCGCTCACAAGCTCGGCTACTCCGCGACCAGGTCGACGAGATCGTCGACTACATCGACGAGCAGAAGACCATCATCGGCGCGCCGCACTTCAAGGACGAGCACCTGCCGGTGTTCGCCTGCTCGATGGGCGACAACACGATCCACTACATGGGTCACGTCAAGATGATGGGCGCGGTGCAGCCGTTCATCTCGGGCGCGATTTCCAAGACCGTCAACATGCCCGAAGAAGTCACCGTCGAAGACGTCGAGGAGCTGCACCTCGAGGCGTGGAGGCTCGGCCTCAAAGCCGTCGCGATCTACCGCGACAACTGCAAGGTCGCGCAGCCGCTCGCCACGCAGAAGAAGGGCGGGGAGACCGGTTCGCCCGAGGCGCTGGCCGACACCGCCTCTCTTGAAGGGCCGGCGCAGGTGATCGAGCGCATCGTCGAGCACGTGATCGTGCAGGAGCCGGTGCGCCAGAAGCTGCCGCGCATGCGCAACTCGAAGACGTTCTCGTTCCGGGTGGCGGACTGCCACGGGTACGCGACCATCGGCGAGTACCCCGACGGCCGTCCCGGCGAGGTGTTCCTCAAGGTCGCCAAGCAGGGCTCGACGCTGGCTGGGATCATGGACAGCGTTCGCGATCTCGCTCAGCCTGGGCCTGCAGTACGGCGTGCCGCTCGAGGCGTTCGTCGAGAAGTTCACCAACATGCGCTTCGAGCCCGCCGGCATGACCGACGACCCCGATCTGCGCATCGCCACCAGCCTCGTCGACTACATCTTCCGGCGCCTCGTCGTGGAGTACGTGCCGTACGAGACCCGGCGTGACATGGGCGTGTTGACGGTGGGGGAGCGGACCCAGCCGACGTTGCCGGGGGTCGAGGAGGCGTCGATCGCCAACGAGCCGTCGGTGGTCGAGCTGCCGCTCGACGACCAGGCCCCGTCGGCGGCCATGTCGCCGCCGTCGGTGCCCCAGCGCCCGGTGATCCGGGAGCAGGAGACCGTGCTCTGCCACGTCTGCGGCGACATCATGCAGCGGGCGGGCTCGTGCCACGCCTGCCCGAGTTGTGGGGCGACGAGTGGGTGTTCGTAGGAACGGCTTGAAATTCCCGCTGGTCGAGGGGTCGTTGACACGGCTGAGCGTCGCGAGTGGAGCGGCGGCGTCACCCATACCGCAGTCGCCGTGCGGGGGCCCGGCTCGATGGGGATGACCAAGGTGCCATCGGGATCGCGAGCGATCCATGACGCCGTCGTACGCGGACTCACTGCTCGGGAATCGCCCACGTGGGTTGCGTACGCTGGAACGCTGTGACGGCCTCGGTTGTGCTGACCCGCCACACGAGGGAGATCGAGCGCGACGGCTACACGGTGCTCGAGCGCGTCATCGAGCCCGAGCTCACCGGGGAGTTGCTCAGGGCGATCGATCGCGTCATGGTCGACGCGGAGATCGCCTTCGGAGCGAACCGGTTCCTCGGTGAACGTACGCGCCGAATCTTCAACCTGCTCGCACACGACCCGCTGTTCGCTCGCGTCCCGCTCCATCCCGCCGTGCTGCCGCTCGTGGAGCAGGTGCTCGATGCGCAGTGCCTCCTGTCGTCGCTCACCACGATCGAGATGCAACCGGGGCAGGCGGCGCAGCCGTTGCACTGCGATGACGGGTCGATCGAAATTGCCGCGCCCGCACATCCCGGTGGTGTGCGTCGCGCTCTGGGCGCTCACCGACTTCGACTCGGCCAACGGAGCCACGCGTCTGGTGCCCGGTTCGCATCGCCGTGAGCGCCGGCCGGCCAAAGGAGAACAGGAGGCGTACGTCGAAGCCGAGATGCCCGCGGGCAGCGTGCTCGTGTACGACGGTGCGCTCTGGCACGGGGGCGGAGAGAACACCAGCGACGACCGCCGCGTGGGCATCGTGGTGAACCACTGCGCCGGCTTCCTCCGTCAGGAGGAGAACCAACTGCTCGCCGTCCACGCGAGACGGCGGCCACGTTCCCTCGTCGATTGCAGGAGATGCTCGGGTACGGCGTGTACCGCGGGCTCATGGGGCACGTCGACCAGCAGGACCCCGGCGTGTTCCTCGACCCCGACGTCGAGACCGACATGGTGTGGCGGCGCATGCGCTGAACACGTCGATTGCGGCCTCTCCGGCTCAGGTGGTACACAACCGGGATGGCGCTGAAGATCACGATCAACTTCTCGGATCCAGCAGATCCGGACAGCGTTCGTGCGTCACTACGTCGAGACGCACGTGCCGCTCGTGACCGCGCTTCCGGGACTGCGGACCTTCGAGTGGGGCCGGGCGGTGACGAACTTCGACGGTTCCCCGCCCGACGTGTTCTGGGTGATCTCGATGACGTTCGACGACGAAGCTGCCATGCACGCGGCGTTCGACAGTCCGGAAGGCAAGGCGACCATGGCCGACATGCCGAACTACCAGGCCGGCTCGATGAAGTCCGTCGTCAGCGAGGTCCAGTAGCCCTCAGCGGCGTCGCAGGTGCGCGGTGAGCCACGCGCCCGAGAGCATGAGCGCGATCAGCAACGGTTGGCCGAGCTCCTCGACGGGGACGCCGGCGATGTGGGCGAGGATCATTGCTGGACGAAGTCGAGGCCGGAGTTCTTGGCGATCTCGAGCTGCTCGGCGCCGGGGCGGTGCCCCTCGGCCTTCGGCTCGTCGTGCCAGATCCACCACGCGTACGGCTCGTCCTGCGGGTAGCCCTCGGGGGAGTCCTCCCACTTCTCCTGGCGACCGAGCGCGGTGATGTCGAGAGAGTTCCAGGTGTTGCCCATCTGCTCGTCGCCGCGGTTGTTGACGAAGTAGGTGCGGTACACCCGGTTGCCGTCGCGGATGAACGCGTTGGTGCCGTGCCACTGGTCGACGCCGTGGTCCTTGTCGAAGTCGTCGAGCATCGTGACCCAGGGCATCTCCCAGCCCATCCGCGCCTTGACTCGCTCGATGTCGGCCTGCGGTGCGCGTGACGCGAACACGAGCGTGGTGTCGCGCGCGTTCAGGTGCGCGACGTGCGCGACCTGGTCGGCCACCATCGAGCAGCCGACACACGCGTGGTCGGGCCAGCCGTGCACACCGGGCTCGAGGAACGCGCGGTAGACGATCAGCTGCGTGCGACCCTCGAACAGGTCGACCAGGTTCACGGGACCGTTCGGCGTGTCGAAGGAGTAGTCCTTCTCGACCGCGAGCCACGGCATCCGCCGGCGCTCGGCCGCGAGCGCGTCGCGGGCCCGCATGGCCTCCTTCTCCTTCACCAGCATCTCGGCGAGTGCCGCGTCCCACTCCTGGGCCGTCACGATCGGGGGCCTCTTCATCGTCATGGGGAGTCTCCTCTCAGTTGGCAGGGCCGAGGACCCGGGGGAGGTCCTGCTCGAGCTTCTGCTTCCAGCCGTCGTCGAACCCGGCGCGATCGGCGACCGCCGGGTCGTCCCACCCGTCGTGGCGCACGCGCAGGCGCGTTCCTTCGGGTTCGGGGAAGAGCTCGAACAACACCTCGGTGTCGCCGAACCCGCCCGACCACCGGCAGCGCAACAATCGCGGCTCGTCGATTTCGAGCACCTCACCTCGGACGGTGCCGATGTGCTCGTCGCCGGTCTCGAGCACGAACTCCCGGCCGACCTCGGGCGCGAAGTCGTTGGGCATGAGCCACGCCGCCAGCTCGTCGGGATCGACCAGCGCCCGCCACACCCGCTCGGGGGAGTGCGGGTAGACGGCTTCGCGTTCGATGACACGGGGGTGACTCACGGGTGCTCCTCCAGGTGACGACCGAGACGGTCCAGACGGTGTTCCCAGAACCGGTCGAGCGTGTGCATCCACTTCCGCACCTCGTCGAGGCGCTCCGGGTGGAGGTGGTAACGGCGCTCACGCCCGTGGCGCTGCTCGCTCACCAGCCCGACGCCGCGCAGCACCGCGAGGTGCTGCGAGACCGCGGGGCGGCTCACCGGCACCACGGCGGCGAGCTCGTTCACGGCCTTGTCGCCGCCGGCGAGCGCGGTCACGAGCGAGCGGCGCACGGGGTGCGCGATGGCGCCGAAGGCGTCGGTGACGGGGGGAGCGCCGGCCCGGGACATGTCACACTATACGTAAGGAGAATCTAACGTGTCAAGCGGTGATCCGGAGGCTCATGCCGCGCGGGCCACGATCAGCACCGAGCCCAGGGTCCCGGCGAAGGTGGCCGCGAGGTTGTTGCCGATGCGCTCGGCGAACCCGGGACCGAACAGATCGCCCGGGGTCAGCGCGCCCGCGGGGGGCGGTCCGGCGGCGCCGACCGCGGCGGTCCGGTCCTCGTCGGCCTCGTTGCGGAAGCCCGCCGCCCGCAACAGCTCGCCGTACCGCTCACGCGTTCTCGACGAACGACGACGTCTCGTCGTCGGCCCACGGCATCGGGTACGTGAGGTCGCCGTCGCCCACGCGCATCTGCTCGTAGACCGCGAACAGGCCGTCGGGCTCCAGCACACGCCGCACCTCGGCGAACACGCGGTCCTTCGCGGCGATGTTCATCCCTACGTGGTTCAACATCGCCCGGCTGAACGACCCGTCGTCGTAGGGCAACGCGGTCGCCGAACCGACGTCGAACGTGACCAGGTCGGTGAGCCCGACCCGGTCGGTGAGCTTCCGGGCGAGGTCCACGAAGTCGGGGCTCAGGTCGATCCCGGTGACCCGACACCCGTGGCGGGCGGCCGCCAGACGGGCGGGGCCGCCGACGCCGGAGCCCACGTCGAGCAACGCCGTATCCGGGGTCAGTGCGAGGGCATCGAGCAGGTGCTCGGTAGCCGGGACGAACCCCGCGTGGAACTGGTCCAGGCCGGCGAGGTCCTCGACCCGCAGCGCGTCGACGTCGACACCGACACGGCGCAGCGCGCCGAGGGCCACCGACTCCAGGTCGTCGCCGCTGTAGTGGTCACGAACAACCCGTTCCGTGTTCATGTCGCCTCCCGTGGCGTTGTAGGACCGCATCTTGCCTGCTGTTGCCGCATCATGCCTGTGGATCAGGCGTCGACGAGTTGGAGGCGGATGCCGAAGGTGTCGGCGGGTTCGAGCCAGAGCGAGCCGGGCTGCTCGCATGCGATGGTGATACCGGCGGTGCCGAGCCCGGCGGGCGCGGTGTCGAGATCGACGGCGAGGGTGACCGAGTGCAGGGAGCCCCGCCCGTTCGCGACGATGCCGGCCTGCACGAGGTGGTTCTGGGAGGCCCACATGTCGGGCACCTCCCACGCCAGCGGCTGCACGCCGGGCCCGTTCTTCGCCAGCCACCGGCCCACGAGACCATCGGGATCGGCGGACACGAGCGCGAGGAACGGCACGTCGCCCATCCAGACGATCCCCATGTCGCTGCCGTCGAGGTCGTCGTGGACGGCCTCCATCATCACGCCGGCACCGAAGACGCGCCGCCACTGCTCGAGCGCGCCCGGGTCGTCATGGACCGCGAACGCGATGCGGTGGCAGTTGCCGGGCTGTGCGAATTCGCGGCGGAGGGTTGGGCACGAGGGCTCAGGATGACGCGGCCCAGGCGACCGCGGCGTCGTGCTCGGCGAGTGCGAAGGTCTTCACGTCGCCGGGCGTCATCCAACCGAACAGGTCGGTGGCGTGGCGCATCCAGTCGATGTCGGTCACGAGGGCGATGCGCTTCCACTTGGTGAAGCGCTCGATGCCCATCTTGAGATCCTCCCACATCGCGCCGCCGCTCATGCCCGACCACTCGCCGAACTCGAGCACGATGCGGACGTCAGCGCCGCGCTGCAGCACCGCGTCGATCGCGGGCTTCAGCACGTCGGTGTAGTCGGAGGCGGTGATCTGTCCGTCGGCGCGGAAGCCGAGCACCGCGTCAGGCAGGTTCTCCATCGGTTCGATCATCGTCGCTCCTCTCGCAAGGGAAGTACGGCTCTCACTGCGGCGACCACCTCGAGATCGTCGATCGCGGCGTCGGCCCGGGCCAGCAGCGCGTCGCCGAGTGCCACGCCGTCGCCGCTCGCGTACGACGGCATGTAGGCGAGGAAGGTGGCGACGACGGTGTACGACGCCTGCAGCCGGTGGGCGGCCCACGCGTCGTCGAAGGAGATCTCGACGCCTCCGTGCGCGCGCAGCGCGTCGAGGTAGCCCTGGAGCAGCTCCCGCTCGTTCGTGCGCCGTTCCTCGATGTCGACCGACATGGTGAGGAAGTAGCTGACGTCGCGGAGATGCGTGCTCACGCGCGACAGGCCCCAGTCGAGGAAGCCGACGCGGTCGCCGTCGAGGAACACGTTGCCGATGTGCAGGTCGCCGTGGACGTAGGTCGGCGGCCCGGTGTGCCACATCTCGTCGAACCAGGCGTGGTGCTCGACGTAGAGCTCACCGACGGTGGAGTAGCCGGGCGTGAGCGTCGCGGCGTTCTCGTCGAGCACCCAGCGCATGAGGCCCGAGGTCGCCTCGCTCATGCTCGGGCGCGGCGTGGCCAGCCAGGGTGCGACGCGGTCGCGTTCGGCGACGTCCTCGAAGCGGGCGTGGAAGACGGCGAGGTCGTCGAGCGCGCCGGCCGCGGCGTCGGCTGACACGCCCCACGCGCCGTTCGAGAAGCGGCATCCCCGCACCGAGAGATCCTCGAGCAGCAGCACGAAGCGGTCGTCGGCGCTGGCCGCGAACGAGCAGCCCGGGACCACCACGTTCGCCGTCGGGGCGACGTCGGCGTAGAACTTCGCCTCCCGCTCGCCCATGCCGGTGGCGCCGATCATCTCCCGGTGCGCAGGGTCGATCGGCGCCAGCTTCACGAACAACGTCGCCGGGCCGGCACCCTCGGTCGCGTAGGTGAGGCCGATGCGGGCCCGCTGGTTGGTCGCGAAGGCGTGGTCGAGGAGCTCGACGCCGGTGACCTCGGTGCCGAGGGCCTCGGAGAGCCACCCGGGCGTGAGGTCGTTCGCGTCGACGGGGAGGGGCTGCATGGGCGGACCCTGCCACATCTCACGCGGCTCGCGCTCGGAAGGTCGATTTCGCCCGATAACTGTCACACCCCCGTGGTTGGATCAGAGCATGTTCGACATCGGGAACCACCTCGATGAGCTCCGGTCGCAGCCGACGGATCGCCTGCTCGCGCATCACGAGCATCTCGTGCGGGAGCAGCGCCGGTTGCAGCTCGAGGATCTCGACGTGCTGCGCGTGCTCGACGAGCGCGGGCAGATCGACGCATCGGTCGGTCGCGACGGCCAGTCGGCCCGGACCGTCCGCGAGAAGGTGGAGACCGCGCGGGCGCTCGAGTGCCTGCCCGCGGTCGCGGCCGCCGCGCACTCCGGGACCTTGAGCGACGAACAGCTCGCCGAGGTGGTGAAGCTCGCCGACGAGCACACCGATGCGGAGTGGGCGGCGCGCGCGCCCGACATCACGCCCGCCGACCTGGGCCGCATGGCGAGGACGAAGTCGAAGCCCACGGTGCAGGAGAGCCGTGCTCGCCGCGCGGCGCGCCACCTCTGGATGCGGTGGGAGCACGACCGCGGGATGCTCCAGGTGCGGGGCGAGCTCCCTGATCGGATGGGCGCGCAGTTCGAGGCCACCATCAACGACCTCGTCGAGCGGATGCGTCCGGCGACGGGCCGGCCGTGGGAGCGACGCGACCGGCGCGCCGCCGATGCACTCGTGCAGATGTGCGAGGCGGTGAAGGTGGCGGACGAGGTGGAGACGCCCCAGCTCGCGGCAAAGCCGTTGTTGGTCGTCGACGTCCCGCCCGCCGGTCCCGCCGAGATCGCCGGTATCCCGCTGCCCGACGCGATCGTCGAGCAGCTCCGCGCCATGGCGAGCATCGAGCCGGTTCTGGCCGATGCCGACGGCGCACCGGTCGCGGTGGGGAAGCGCACGAGCGCCCTGTCGCCGAAGGTGGTGCGGGCGATCCTGCTGCGCGACGGGCACTGCCGGTGCGGGAACTGCGACCTTCGCTACGGCCTCCACGTGCACCATCTGCGGCCCAGGTCGTGGGGTGGGGGCGACGAGCCGTCGAACCTCGCCATGGTGGCGAGCGTGCACCATCCGATGCTGATCCCGCACGGGTCCTACGCGCTGGTCGGCAACCCCAACCGGCCCGACGGGTTGCGCCTGGTGCACATCGGTGAGCTCACACCGGAAGAGGCCGCGCAGGTCGGACTCCCGCCACCACGAGCCAGACCCGGCGCCGCCTGATCAGGCGGATCAGGCGGATCAGGCGGATCAGGCGCGGGCGCGCCTGCTTCCAGGTGACCATCTGCTGCGACTGCTCGTCCCAGAGCTTCAACCGGGTCGCGCGCAGACCGTCGGCGAGCGGCACGCTCGGAACCGACCGGAACCGCGGCTGCTCCTCGTGGGCGCGCTGCAGGTTGTAGTTGGGGATCTTCGGATTGAGGTGGTGCACGTGGTGGAACCCGATGTTGCCGCTGAAGAACTGCAACACCTTCGGCAGCGCCAGGTGTGAGCTGCCGTGCAGTGCCGCGTCCTCGAAGCCCCACTCCTCGGTGCGCTCCCAGTAGGTGCTCTCGAACTGGTGCTGCACGTAGAACAGCCAGATGCCGGTACTGCCGGCGAGGGCGACGAGCGGGAGCTCCACGAACAGCACCGCCTGCCACCCGAACGCCCAGCACAGCGCGCCGATGAGCACCACCACCGCGACGTTCGTGAGCCACACGCTGCGCTGCATCCGGTTGCGGGCCGCGGGGGTCGGGAACCGCTGCATGAGGACGGTCGAGTAGATCGAACCGAGGCCGAACATCACGAACGGGTTGCGGTAGGCGCGGTACCCGGTGCGGAACCACCACGGCTTCGCCCGGTACTCGGCCACCGTCAGCATCGGCACGTCGCCGATGAACCGGCGGTCGAGGTCGCCGGCGGTGGCGTGATGGATGAGGTGCTCGTAGCGCCACCGCGCGAACGGCGTGAACACGAGCAGGCCGAGTGCGGTGCCGAGCCATGCGTTCGCGCGGCGGCTCGAGAGGAGCGAGCCGTGCACGCAGTCGTGGAACATGATGTAGGTGCGCACCAGGAACCCGGCCGCCGGGATCGCGAGCAGCAGCACCAGCCAGTACGACACGTCGTAGGCCGCGAACATCGCCGCCCACAACACGAGGAAGGGCACCAGCGACGTCGCCAGGCTGCGCAGGCTCTTCCCGAGATCGGATCGGGCGTAGCGCCCGAGGTCGCCGCGGTCGATGTCGACGACCGGCCGGTCCACCACCATGCTCATCACGCGACCACTTTCGACGGATGGTCCTGAAAGGGCGCGATTTCCGAATGGCGGGGTCTCGACTACTCGTCAGAGCGCGCTCCGGCTGACGAGTACACGCTAGCTCAAGCGTTGACGGTGACCGGGGTCCCGAGAGGGAGTTGCTTCGCCAACTCGGTGATCGCGGCGTTGTCCATGCGGATGCAGCCGTGCGACACGCTCTGGCCGAGCGCGGACGCGTCGTCGTTGCCGTGGATGCCGATCTCGGCGTCGCCGCCGGCGAACGTCGCGAGCGCGTCGGAATGGCTCGAGAGCCCGTACGCGTACGGACCGTACGGCCCGTACGGGTCGGGTGCCTGGAGCAGCACGTACAGGTAGTAGTTGCCCGTCGGCGTCGGCGTGTCGGGGGCGCCCACCGCGACCGGGCCGGTGTAGATGACCGAGTTCGCATTGGTGACGGTGATCGTGTGCGCGCCGAGCGACACGTCGATGTGGAACGGGTTCTGCGCCAGCGTCACGTCGCTCGTGTGCACCCACCCGACACTGCCGTTCGGACGCACCGGGAGGAGCACCTGCACCCAGCCGTCGGGGCGCTGGGACTCCACGAGGAACACCTGCGGCACCGCGGAGGCGGGATTGCCGGCCTGGTAGAGCCACGGGTTCGGGAGCTGCTGGCTGGGTTCGGGGGCCTCGGGCGACGCGAACACGCCGATGTTGGTGATCTCGGGCTTCACGGCCGCGATGTACGAGATGTACGGGGGGACCGTCGTCGTGGTCGGCGCCGGCCGGGTCGTGGTCGTCGCAGGCGCGCTCGTCGTCGCCGGGCGCTTGACCTGCGCAGACGGTGAACCGCCGCCGCCGGCGCAGGCGCCGAGCGCCAGCGCGAACACGAACAGCCCGAGGAAGGAACGCCGAGCGAGCTTCACCGCGCCGGAGCGTAGTGACCCGATCGACACCGCCAGGTTCGCGGGGGCCGTCACGAGCTCGCTCGAACGCTTACCGTGATCTCATGAACGAACGACCCACCGGCCACTCGGTACCCGCCGGCGCCGAGGGTGGTGAGGCGCCGGACTCCCGTGCCGCCGCGCCTCCGCCGCCCGAGCCGTCGCACGCCGAGCGGTGCCGCACCCTCGTGGCGGGCTCGAGCCGGGGCGCGCTCTCGACCATCGCCGCCGATCCCGCCGGCTACCCCTACGGGTCGGTGGCGAGCTACGGCCTCGACGAGCGCGGCAACCCGCTGTTCTTCGTCAGCCTCATGGCCGAGCACACCCAGAACGCGATCCGGGATCCGCGGGCGAGCCTGCTCGTCACCGAGCCGGTGCCCGAGGGGTCCGATCCGCTCGCCAGCGGACGGGTCACGCTCATGGGCACGTTGTCGCCGGTGGCGGACGACGAACGCCAGATCGTGCGCGACCGCTACCTTGCGGCGAACCCGACCTCGGCGTACTACATCGACTTCGGGGACTTCACCTTCTACCGCCTCGACGTCGAGAGCATCCGCTACGTCGGTGGCTACGGCCGCATGAGCTGGGTCGATGCCGCGCGCTACGCCGACGCGGAGCCGGATCCGCTGGTCGACGCGGCCGCGGGGATCATCGAGCACATGAACGCCGACCACGCCGAGGCGCAGCTCCTGTTCTGCCGGTACCTGCTCGACCGGCCGGACACCACCGAGGCGACCATGTCGGCGGTGGACCGCTACGGCTTCGAGATGATCGCGGTCAGCCCCGCCGGTCGCGCCGCGGTGCGACTCGGCTTCCCGGAGGAATGCACGACGGGCGACGAGGTGCGCACGGCGATGGTCGCCCTCGTCGCCGACGCACGCGCCGCCCGGCCCTGACCCTGACGCGACCGGCAGCTCACTAGCGTTGTGCTCGTGAGCGCGAAGGGCAGCGGCGAGTCACGGGAGGGCGTCTCGCTGACCAATCTCGACGAGCCGCTGTTCGACGGTGCGGGCGCGACCAAGCGCGATCTTGTCGACTACCTGGACGGGGTGCGCGATCGGATACTCCCCGAACTGGCGGATCGCCCGCTGTCGGTGATCCGGGTCCACCGGGGCCACGAGGCGTTCATGCAGAAGAACGTCCCCAAGCACACGCCGGACTGGGTGCGCACCGTCAGCTTCTGGGCCGAGACATCCAAGCGGGAGGTGACGTACGCCCTCTGCAACGACCGTCGCACGCTGCTGTGGTTCGCCAACCAGCGGGCGATCGAGTACCACCCGGGCCTCGCGAAGGTCGAGCGCCCCGATCGCATCACCCATCTCGTGCTCGACCTCGATCCGCCCGACGACCGGTCCTTCGCCATGGTCGTGCGGGTCGCCCACCTCGTGCGCCGGGCGCTGGCCGACGCCGGACTGGTCGGCGCGGTCAAGACGAGTGGGGCCAAGGGTGTGCACGTGTTCGTCCCCATCGACGACGACGCACTCCCGGAGGACTCGGCCGCCGCGACCCGCGCCCTCGCGGCGCGGGTCGAGCGTCTGGACCCCGACGTCGCCACCACCGTGTTCCTCAAGGAGGACCGTGGTGGCAAGGTGTTCGTCGACTCGACGCGGGTCGGCGGCGCGACGGTGATCGCGGCCTACAGCCCGCGGGTCCGCCCCGGCGTGCCGGTGTCGTTCCCCGTCTCGTGGGACGACCTCGACCGCGTGACCCCCTCCGACTTCACCGTGCACACCGCGCTGGCGCAGCTCGGTGACGCGAACCCCTGGGCCGCGCAGATGGTTGCGCCCCAGCACCTGAGCACGGAGCTCGTGGCGGAGGGCCATACCATCCCCGTCACGCGCGTGCAGGCCATGCACGACGGCAAGCGCCGGGCCCGCGCCCGGCGCGCGGAGAAGGACGAGGGTTCGACATGACCGCCAGCGCGTGGATGAGCTGGAGCAGCGGGAAGGACAGCGCCTTCGCGCTCCACGTGGCGCGTACGGAGCTCGAGCTGGACGTCCGCGCCCTCCTGGTGACGATCAACGCGGATGCCGATCGGGTGGCGATGCACGCGGTGCGCCGCGGCCTCCTCGAGGCGCAGGCCGAGCGCCTCGGGATCCACCTCCACCTGGTCGAGATCCCTTCGCCCTGCCCGAACGACGTGTACGAATCGCGCATGACGGCCGCGGTGGCCGCGGCACGCGCGACCGGCGCCGACCGCATGGTGTTCGGCGATCTCTTTTTGGAGGACGTGCGCGACTACCGGGAACGCAACCTCGCCGGTACCGGGATCACCCCGGTGTTCCCGCTCTGGGGACGGCCGACCGACCAGCTCGCTCGCGACCTCATCGCCGCCGGGGTGCGGGCCGTGCTCACCTGTGTGGACCCGCGCGTGCTCCCGGTCGAGTTCGTGGGGCGCGACTTCGACGAGGCGTTGCTCGGCGACTTCCCGGCCGGTGTCGACCCCTGTGGGGAGCGGGGCGAGTTCCACACCTTCGTGTGGGACGCGCCCGCGTTCACGTCGCCGATCGACGTCGAGCTCGGCGAGGTCGTCACCCGCGACGGCTTCGTCTTCCAGGACGTGCTCGCCGCGCCCCGGCTCGACCTCGGGACCTCTGGCCCTGACCGAGGCATCGAGCGGCTCGGTATGTTCCCACGGTGAGCATCGACCTCTACTGGATCCCCCTGGGCGCGGACGCGCACGTCGTCAAGATCAGCGGCAAGGCGTTCGAGGCGTGCTCGGCGTTCGTGCAACGGCGTGAGCGTTGCGACCTGTACCACTCGGCCCTCGAAGTGGTCGTGCCCGAAGGCCGTTTCGTGATCGAGCAGGCGCCGGTTCCGGACCGCCACGGCGAGCGGCGAGGCGTCGTCGCCACCGGCCCGGTGGGGATGCGGCAGCTCGGACGGTTCCGGCTCTTCCGCTACGAGATCCGACGCTGGCGAGACGGGCGGATCCCCGACGTCGACGACGCGATCGGGAGCCCGGTGCGCCTCACGGACGATCCCGCGATGGCACGTCAGATTCTCTCTGTGCTTCCGTCGGTCCCCACCCCGGTGTGGGGTCGGGACGAGCTCGCCGGCGGCGAGATGTGGAACTCGAACTCCATCACGTCGTGGACACTGGCGCGCAGCGGCGTATCCGTTGCGACGGTCCGACCACCACGTGGTGGCCGTGCGCCGGGTTGGGACGCGGGCGTGGTCGTGGCCGCGCGCGCCGCGGGTTGCGACACGCCGCCCGGCCCGGCGAGGATGCGCGGATGAGCGACGCGCCCGAGTCTCCGTTCCGCGCCGACCTGTTCGCCGGCCAGGTGGTGTTCGTCACCGGAGGCGCGACCGGGATCGGCAAGGAGATCTGCCGCACGTTCGGCCGTCACGGTGCGCGCATCGCGATCGCCAGCCGCAAGCAGGAGGTGCTCGACGCCGCGGCCACCGAGCTGCGGGCCGAGGGCATCGAGGTCCACGTCGACTCGTGCGACGTGCGCGACGCGAGCGCGGTGCAGCGCGTCGTCGACGGGATCGTCGCCGCGTACGGGCGTCTCGACGTGCTCGTGAACAACGCGGCGGGGAACTTCCCGGCGCCGATCACGGCGATCTCACCCAACGGCTTCAAGGCCGTGGTCGACATCGACCTGCTCGGTACCTACAACGTGTCGAAGGCGGTGTTCGACGCGTGGCTCCGCGAGCACGGCGGCAACGTCGTGAACATCAGCGCGCCGTTCGAGCTGAAGGGCGCGGCGATGCAGTCCCACGTGGCCGCGGCCAAGGCCGGGGTCGACTCCTTCACCCGCACCAGCGCGGTCGAGTGGGGACCGTACGGCATCCGGGTGAACGCGGTCGCGCCCGGCACCATCGGTGGCACCGAAGGGGTCCGGCGCTTCGCCGAGGCCGTGCCCGGCGCCGACCGCCGGCCCGGGAACCCCGTCGGCCTGACCGGCCACGGCGCCGACATCGCGTACATGGCCCTCTACCTCTGCTCGCCGGCGGCCCGCTTCGTCTCGGGCCAGGTGATCGCGGTCGACGGTGCCGGCACCGTCGACCTGCTCAAGCTCGACCTCGGCAAGCTCTGACCACCCCGCTCGTCGAGGAGCCCGCTCGACCCGGTTGTGACGTCCGGCCCTATGGGGCCGGACCGGAAGCCAGGAGCATCACAGGATGGAGATGGGCAGGTCACCGGAGTTCCTGCTCGCGGCCGAGCAGGTCCGCAAGATCTACCGGACCGGCGCGGGCGAGGTGTCGGCACTGCGTGACGTCAGCCTCGACGTCGAGCAGGGCGAGTTCGTCGCGGTGATGGGCCCCTCGGGCTCGGGCAAGACGACGCTGCTCAACTGCCTCTCCGGCCTCGACGACATCGACGGCGGCCGGGTGATGCTCGACGGCCAGTCGCTCCACGACCTGAGCGACGCCGAACGCACCCGCAACCGCGCGTCGTCGATGGGGTTCGTGTTCCAGCAGTTCAACCTGATCCCCGTGCTCAGCGCGGTCGAGAACGTGGAGATCCCGCTGCTCCTCGCCGGGGTCCGGGAGCGCGAGGCCCGCCGCCGTGCCGGCGAGACCCTCGAGCGGGTCGGCCTCGGCCATCGCGTCGACCACCGACCCAACGAGCTGTCGGGCGGTGAGCAGCAACGGGTCACGATCGCCCGTGCGCTCGCCGGGCGCCCGCGCGTCGTGTGGGCCGACGAGCCCACCGGCGCGCTCGACTCCGAGAGCGCGCAGGAGGTGATGACCTTGATGGGCGAGCTGCACCGCGAGGGCCTCACGCTCATGCTCGTCACCCACGACCCCGCGGTCGGCGCGCAGGCACAACGCATGATCCGGATGCGTGACGGCGCGATCGTGGCCGACGGCGCCACCCCGGGGGGCGGGACCGGCTGACCATGGCGATGCTGCTGCTGCTCCTGGCGCTGTCGCTGCCCTTCGCGTTCGTGCTCGCCCGCTCCCCGCTGATCCGGCGGCTGTCGACCCGGCACAGCTTCGGGCGGCCGGTCGAGGCGCTGCTCGTGATCGCAGGCTCGCTCCTCGGCACCGCGATCATCACCGGCTCGCTGATCGTCGGCGACACCATCAACCGCTCGATCCGGGCTGCCGCCTACGACCAGCTCGGACCGATCGACGAGCTGGTCTCGGTGCCGCTGCCCGACGGTCCCGCGCTGCAGGCCCGGCTCGCCGCGTTCACCTCGCCGGCGGTCGACGGCGTGCTGACGATGACGACGACGCCGGCCGCGGTGGTCCACGTCGGGAGCGCCGGCGGCACCCAGCCGCGGGCGCAGCTCCTCGAGGTCGACTTCGCGAAGGCGCGGCGCTTCGGGGGCGACCCCGCCGCCACCGGCATCAGTGGCCCGACGCCGAAGCCGGGCAGCGCCGCGGTCACCAGCGACCTCGCCGGCAAGCTCGGGCTCCGCGTGGGGTCGCGCATCCTCGCGTTCGCCGGTGGGGGCCGCGTGGCCCTCACCGTCGATCGCATCCTGCCCCGGCGCGGGGTCGCCGGGTTCTGGACGGTCGACGCCCGTCAGCAGTCCTACAACGTGTTCGTCGCGCCCGGCACCATCGCGCAGCTCGCCGCCGCAGCACCCGCAGGCGCGACCGCCGAGCCGCCCCAGTCGGTGGTTGCCGTCTCCAACGTGGGTGGGGTGGAGCGCGGCGCGGCGGCCACGACCGCCGCGGTGCAGGCGATCGACCGCGAGCTCTCGGGCCTCTCGACCCGGGCGCGGCCGGTGAAGCGCGACCTGCTCGACCGCGCCGACAAGGCCGGCACGTCGCTCAGCCAGCTCTACTTCACCATCGGCATGTTCGCCGTCGCGGCCGGGATCCTCCTGCTCGTCAATGTGTTCGTGATGCTGGCCGACGAGCGTCGCTCCGAGCTCGGGATGTTGCGGGCCATGGGGATGAAGCGACGAACCCTCGTCGGCGCCCTGGCCGGCGAGGGGTGGCTCTACGCGGTGCCGGCCGGCGCGCTCGGCGCGCTGCTCGGCATCGGGTTCGGCTGGCTCATCGCCTGGCGGGCGGGGAAGATCCTCGGCTCGGGTCGGGAGATCAACGCCTTGCACCTCACGTTCACCTTCGAGTGGTCGACGGTCCTGACCGGCTTCGTGCTGGGGTTCGGCATCGCCGTCGCCACGATCGTGATCTCGAGCGTGCGCCTGGCGCGCTTCAACGTGATCCAGGCCATCCGCGACCTCCACGCGCCGCCGCGCCGCCGGCCACGACGGCGCGCCGCGTGGGCCGGCTTCGCGCTGGTGCTCCTGGGCGTCGGCGCGACCGTCCTCGGACTCTCCGGTCCCGATCCCTACACCCTCATGCTGGGCCCCATGCTCGTCGCGGTCGGTGCGGCCCCGGCCCTGACCCGCCACTTCCCGGCGCGGGCGGTGTACACCGGGGTGAGCGTGGTCGTGCTCGCCTGGGCGATCGGCTGCTTCGGGGTGATCGCGGCCCTCGATGCGACCATCGAGATCCCGCTGTTCCTGCTGCAGGGCTTCTCGATGGCCGCGGCGTCCGTGTACCTGGTCACCGCGTACCTGCGCCCGATCGGCGCCACCCTGGAGCGGTTGAGCGGGAACTCGCTCGCCGCCCGGCTCGGCCTCGCGTATCCGCTGGCGCGGCGGTTCCGCACCGCGATGACGCTCGGGATGTTCGCGATCATCGTGTTGACGCTCGTCTACATGAGCGAGATCTCGTTCATGAACCGCGGGCGTACCGACGAGATCGCGCACAACCTGTCCGGCGGGTTCGGGGTCGAGCTCCTGTCGAACCCCAACGATCCCGTCGCCACCGCGCAACTCGAGGCGCTCCCGGGAGTGCAGCGGGTGGCGCCCCTCGGCTACGCCGTCGGCGACTTCACCACGCCGAACCGGACGCGCACCGCGTGGCCGACGACAGGCATCGGTACGGCGTTCACCGCCGCGCCCCGCGCCTGCGCGATCGCGGCAACTACCCATCCGACGCCGCGGCGTGGCGGGCGGTCGAACAGGACCCGGACCTGATGATCGTCGACAACTTCTTCCTCCAGACCCCGGGCGGGCCCACGAGCAGGGCCGCGGCCATCGGCGATCCCGTCGTGATGCACGACCCGGTGAGCGGCCGGTCCCACACGTTCCGCGTGGCGGCCCTCGCCGAGGACGACTATCTGGGCAGCGGCGCCTTCGTCGCGCAGGACGCGCTCGCCGGCGTGTTCCGCGAGCGCGCCGTCCCCTCGCGCTTCTTCGTGGCCGCGAACGCGCCCGACGCGACGGTGCGGCGGATCCGGTCGGAGTTCGTCGCCAACGGCGCCGACGCCGACACCGTGCGTTCCGTCGTGGCCACCGCGCAGTCCCAGAGCAGCGGTTTCTTCACCTTGATGCAGCAGTTCGTCGGTGCGGGGCTCCTGGTCGGCGTCGCCGGAGTCGGTGTGATCATGTTCCGTGCTGTGCGCGAACGACGGCGGGAAGTCGGCGTGCTGCGGTCCCTGGGCTTCCAGCCGTCGTCGGTGGCGCGGACGTTCATGTTCGAGGCCGGGTTCGTGGCCACGCTCGGCGTCGCGATCGGCGTGGCCATCGCGCTCATCGCGACCTACGTGCTCGCGGTGTCGGGCGCGGACTTCGCGTCGGGGTACGAGTTCGGGGTGCCCGTCGTCGAGCTGCTCGTGATCGTCGCCGTCGCGCTCGTGCCCGCGGTCCTGGCCGCCGCCCTCCCCGCACGCCAGGCCTCACACATCGAACCCGCGGTCGCGCTGCGCGTGCGGGAGTAGCCCGGCGGATGCGGCGCGACGTCAGTCGCAGCGGCAGGCCACGGTCTGGTCGAGGACCTGCCACCGGAACTGCACCGGTGCCGAGGTCTCGCCGCAACCGGTGCAGCTGATCCGCCAGCCGGCGCCGACGCGCGCGATCTCGAGCGGTGCCTGCCCGGTCGAAAGGCGCTTGGGCTCGACTCGCGGCTTGGTGATCGTCGGGAGTTGCGCCAGCTCGACCTCGACGTACGGCGCGGTGTCGGGTGCGGGTCGAGGAAGCCGTGCGTCGAGCGCACGGAGCGCGTCCTCCCACCGGGCGCCGGACCCGTACCGGCCGGTGAAGCTCAGGAACGCGTAGGCCGCCTCGACCCCGAGCGCGTTCGTCAGGGCCTCGACCGTCTCGTCGGCGGTCACGCCGGTTGTCGCCAGCGCATCGGTCGCGGCGCGTTCGTAGCGTCCGAGGCGCTCAGGTTCGGGAACGAGCTCCGGCCCGGGCGCGGCGAGGAAGCCGTCGAGCGCCTCGAACTGTGCGTTGTCGAACACGCCGGTCGCCTCGGAGATGCGTTCGATCTCGTCGAGGAAGCCGTCGCGCTCGACGCGGTTGGTGGGGTCTTCCAGGGTGTCCTTGGCGAACATGATCACGAAGCGGGCGGCGATCCCGGGTCGCTTGCGGCGCAGGATGCGGCCCATGCGCTGGATCATCTGGCGCCGGGTCCGGCTCGCGCTCATCACGATCCCGAGGTTGGCGTCGGGGACGTCGACGCCTTCGTCGAGCACACGGGGCGCCGCGACCGCATCGAGTCGCCGGACGCGCAGATCGTCGAGGATCTCGCGGCGCTGGCCCCGGGCCGTCGAACCGGTGATCAGGTCGATCGACACGTGCGGATCGAGCCGGTTGATGGCATGGTTCGCGGCGCGCACCGTCTCGGTGAACACCAAGGCCCCGTCGGCGTCCTTGATGGCCGGCGCGAGGTTGCCGAGCAGCTCGTACTTGCCGCTGGTCTGCGCCACGATGTCGCGCCGTTTGGAGAACGCGTCGAGGTACTCGCGGGCGGCGCGGCCGTCGGCGCCGGCGTCACGTTCGGCGAGGTGCGCCACCGCGGCGAGGAAGTCGCCGAAAGGCTCGAGCGGCATGCCGTGCACGGCGCGAAGGTGCTGACGGGCGCTCACCAGACGCTGCTCGGTGGCTCGGTATTCGGCCCGCTCGTCGACCGACAGCTCCACCCCGACGAACGCGACGCGCGGCGGCGCGCACACTCCGTCGGCAATGGCCTGCTCGAAGCCGTACCGGTGGCAGATGCCGCCGAAGTAGGGGAGGAGCAGCTCGGCCACCGCGTCGTCGCTGCGTTCCAGCGTGGCGGTGAGGCCGAGCCGTTCCTCGTACTGGGGGAGCATGGCCCGTCGCAGCGTGGCGCCGCCGAGGCCGTGACACTCGTCGGCGATGAGCAGCCCGCCGGCCGCGGCGGGCGGCACCGGCTTGTAGGCGGCGGCGGAGTGTCGGGTGGCGACCAGCACGTCGCACGACGTCGGCGTCGTCCTTGCCGCTGTCGCCCAAGCGCCCGATCCGGGCGTCGGGGAGCGCCGCGGCGAGCCGGCCGTGCCACTGCTCCATGAGCACCCGCGACGGGCACGACCACGAGCACGAATCGACCGCGGCGCAGCGCGTCGGACGCCGCCGCGATCGCCACGTCGGTCTTGCCCGAGCCGGTGACCGCCTCGATCACGCCGCGCCGGCCGCAGCGCAGCCAGCTGACGAGCGCGTCGAGCTGCCAGCGGTAGAGCTCGGGGTGCTCGGGGGCGAGCCGGGTGAGCACGACTCAGCGACTCGATCGGACGGACATGGGGCGACCAAGCTACCGGCCGCCTCCCTCGGGATGCGTGGTCGAGCGCGTACCGTGGCCCGGGTGAGCGTGTCGTTCGCGGTGCAGGCGCATCCGGGGGCCGCCGACGAGTGGGTGCAGCTCGCGCGACGGGCCGAGGCCCTGGGCTTCGAGGCGTTCTGCATCGCCGACCATCCCGGGTCGACCGCGGCGCCGTTCGTCGCGCTCGCGGCAGCCGCTTCGGTCACCAGCACGTTGCGGCTCGGGACCGCGGTGGTCAACGCCGGGGCGTGGGAACCGCTCGCCCTGGCGACCGAGGCCGTCACCCTCGACGTGATCTCGGCGGGGCGGGCAGTCCTCGGTGTCGGCGCCGGTCACACGCCGGCGGAATGGACGACGGTCGGCCGTGAGTATCCGGGCGCAGGGGAACGCGTCGCTCGCCTCGCCGACGTGGTCGATGCCGTACGACTCCTGCTGACGGGCCACGCGGTCACCGTCCAGACCGACCACGTTCATCTGGCGCAGGCGATGCTGACCTGGCCGCAACCGTCCCGGCCCGAGATCCCGATCCTCGTCGGTGGGAACGGCCGCGGTGTGCTCCGGGTGGGCGCCCGCGTCGCGGACATCGTGGAGCTCACCGGCCTCGGCCGGACGCTGCCCGACGGCCAGTACCACGCGCCCGACTGGACCGCGGCGTCCATCGACGAGCGGGCGGAGCTCGTCAGCCGGTCGGTGCCCGCCGGCCGGCCGGCACCGCGGCTGGGCGCGCTCGTCCAACACGTCGAGCTCACCGACGACCGGGCCGGTGCGGCGCACGCCTACCTCACCCGGCTCGAACGGGTCATCCCGGCCGAGGCGCTCCCGGCGGTCGACGATCTCCTCGACGTCCCGTACGTCCTGTTGGGCACGGAGTCCGAGATCGTGGACCAACTCCGCGCCCACCGACGGCGCTGGGGCTTCAGCCGCTACACCGTCCGGGCCGGCACGCTCGACGCGGTCGGAAGCCTCATCGCTCGCCTCGGCGCTCGACCTCCTCAGCGAACCGGCGGATCCAGTCGTCGGCGCTCGTGGGCCGAGTCTGCCCGAACCGGATCCGCACGAACTCCCGGTAGCCCGCCGCGACCGCAACCGGGAGCAGGGGCGTGCGGCGGCGGGTGACGCTCAGGATCGCGGCATCGACCGACGGAGCCGGCCGAAACAGCGTGGCCGGGAGACGCCGCGTCGCCGGAACGTCCACCAGGGTGCCCAGCACGCGCCGACCAGGTCGATGGGAGCGCGGTCGCCCGCGGCGGCGCGGGCGCGGGCGACCTGCCACTGCACGACGAGATCGGCGCTGCGCCAGACCGCCTTCGGGCTGGTCGAGCAGCCGGTGCAGGATCGCCGAGGTGCGGTTGAAAGGCGGATTGGCGACGACCCGATACCGGGACGCGGGGAGGGGGAATTCGAGAGCGTCGCACCCGAAGACGGTGACGGACGGGTGATCGGCGAAGCGCCGCGCCAGGCGAGCGGTGAGCGCGCCATCGACCTCGACCGCCAGCACGTGTGCTCCGGAGGCGGCCAGCGCTTCGGTGAGGATCCCGGTGCCGCGCCGAACTCCACGACGCGTTCGGTCGGAGCGAGATCGACATCGGCCGCGATGCGATGCGCGAGCGTGGCGCTGCTCAGGAAATGTTGCCCGAGATCTCTACCGCGGGCCCGTCCCAATCGGGACCGCCCGGGCACGGAACACCATGGTCACGCGCACCACCTCCTGCCGGTCGGCCCATGAGATCAGAACGCCCGCGCCGCCGTCCACTGGATTTCGCGCTCGGGCGGCGTTCGAACCGAGTACTTGACCGGCGCTCGTGGCTCCGATACCTTGCCAAATACCTTTGTAGCAAGAGTAACTCGGAAGGTCCCGGCATGCCCCTCTCCACCCTGGTCGTGCTCCTCGCCCGCCTCGGGAGCCTCAACGAGGCGTTGATCCACGAGGTCTCCCGCGCCCACGACACCGGCCCGGCCGAGCTGCGGACGCTGGCCGCGCTCCGCCACCAGGCGACGAAGGGCCCGGTGACGCCGACGGCCCTGGCCCGGTGGATCGTCCAGACCTCCGGTGGTCTCACCGCAACGTTGCGACGCCTGGAACGCAAAGGGCTCGTCGAACGGAGCGTCGACCCCCAGGACGGGCGCAGCCGCCTGGTGGGCCTGACCGCAGCCGGCGCCGAGTTCCACGACGCCGTGTTCGCCGACCTCCTGGCGCGCTACGAGGCCCTGCTGCACGACATCGACGTCGACGCCGCGCTCGGTGCGGTCCGTAGCTTGATCGGCCCCTTCGAGCAGGCGCTGCGGGCGCAGCCGAGCCTCGGCTGGGACGTCGCCGAGTTGGCGGCGGTGCCCGAATGAACCGGTCGCGTCGCCTCACGACCGGGGCGCTGGCCCTCACCCTCGGCGCGGCGACGATGGTCGCGACCGCGCCGGGCCGCGTCTCCGCCGCCCCGGCCCCGGCCGTGCGGGCCGCGGCCGGGGTGACCACGACCCCGCCGCCGCGCAACCCGTTCCTCGCCGACAGCGGGGTGCCGATCGGCCACGTCGACTCGGCCCAGACCACCAGCACCCAGATCCCCGGCCCCACCGGCCCCACCAAGACCCTCACCGCCAAGAACCTGACCTACCAACACCTCGGACCCGGGCACTTCGGCATCGCGATCTCGCCGAAGTACGCCGACGGGCGCCGCGTCATCTGGAGCAACGGCGGCGACCGGATCTCCAAGCTCGATTCCTCCACCCTCGCGGTGCTGAGCGAGCTGCCGCTGCCCGGCAAGGTGCTCCAGACGGCGAGCGAGGCCGACGCCGCGCTCGCCACGCTCGACGCGCAGCACGGCGCCGAGCTCGCGACCACGTCGGTGTCGATGGCAGCGAAGTACCTGCAGGGCCTGGCCGGCGTCTACTACGTGCTCGACTCCGACAACACGCTGTTCGTCGGGGGTGCGACGTCGATCATCGCCTACGGCGACGACGGCCACGATCCCTCCTCGCCCGTCGTCGTGAAGCGGGAGTGGGCGAAGCCGGCCGGGATCGGCGGCGACTTCGTGGGTGTGAACATGACCTACGACGGGCACCTCGCGCTGGTGACCGACGAAGGGTGGGTCGTCACCGTCACCCGCGACTTCTCGAGCTACGACGCCGTCCAGCTGCCGGGCGCGCAGGACGCACCAGCGCACAACGCGGCGGTGCGCGCCGCCGGCGCGCGGCCCGGCGCGGCCGACTGGGTGCGCAACAGCCTGGCGGTCGACAAGGACGGCGGCATCTACGTCGCGTCGGTCGACCACATGAACAAGGTCGTGTGGAACGGGACGCGCCTCTCGGTGGATCCGGCCGACGGCGCCTGGTCGGAGCCCTATCTCGACGGGACCGGCAACGGCACCGGCGCGACCCCCGCGCTCATGGGGTTCGGGAAGGACGACCACCTCGTTGTGATCACCGACGGCCAACCGGCGATGAACGTCGTCGCCTTCTGGCGTGACGGCATCCCCAAGGGGTGGAGGCAGCTCCCCGGTGCGCCGAGTCGCCGGATCGCGGGACAGCAGGCGGCGAACATGGGCGATCCGAAGCTCGCGGCGATCCAGACCGAGCAGTCGGTGGTGGTGGGCGGGTACGGCGCGCTCGTCGTGAACAACGAGCCCGCGTCGGTGCCTGCCGACTTCCCCGCCGCCGGGACACGGGTGCTCGTCGGGTACGCGGGCGCCGACCCGGCCTTCACACCCCACGGCATGCAGAAGTTCGCATGGGACCCGAAGACCCGGGCGCTGCGCGCCGCCTGGACGAACCGGCAGGTCTCCTCCGCGAACGCGGTTCCCGTCGTGTCGGTCGGGTCCGGGCTCGTCTACACCGTCGGGGTCCGCGACGGGAAGTGGGCGCTCGAGGGCATCGACTGGAGCACCGGCCGTTCGGCGTTCCACTGGACGACCGGGTCGAGTCGCTACAACACGCTGTTCTCGGGCATGAACGTCGACCAGCAGGGCCGCATCGTGCACACGACCGCGTTCGGCATCGTGCGCTACGACGTCGCGGCGAAGTCGGCGCGCTGAGCGGTTCCCGCGAGCGTGGCTATCCGAGGTGGGCGCGCGCGAACGCCTCGATCGGCGCGCGCCCGGCCGACGGCCAGCCGCACACGAGGTAGTCGAACCCGGCGTCACGCCACCCGTCGATCTTGCGGGCGACGGTGTCGGCGTCGCCTTCGATCGACAGCGACGCGGCGCGCATGATCTCGGCCGGGTCGCGGCCGGCGGCCTCGGCCATCTCGCTGAGACGCGCCGACTTCGGCGCGAGATGCTCCACCTCGCCGAAGCAGTGCCACACGTCCGCGTAGCGGGCCGCGATGGGCATCATCCGTTGCTCGCCCGACGCCCCGATCCAGATGGGCGGATGGGGCTGCTGCACCGGGCGGGGCAGCAGCGTGGCGCCGCTGACCGAGAAGTGCCGGCCCTCGAAGCTGAAGTCGTCCGTGGTGAGCAGCCCGCGCACGATCTGCACCGCCTCCTCGAACGCGTCGACCCGGTCCTTGACCTCCGGGAACGGGATGCCCAGTTCGCGGTGCTCCTCGCCGAACCAGGCCGCCCCGTAGGTCAGCTCGAGCCGGCCGCCCGACGCGTGGTCGATGGTGATCGCCTCGGCCGCGAACACCGACGGATGGCGGTAGGTCATGCCGGTGACGAGGAGGCCGAGGCGGACGCGTTCGGTGATGCCGCTCAACGCCGCGAGGGTCGTGTTCCCCTCGAAGCACTCGCCCGGGCCCTCGCCGTACATCGGCTGGAAGTGGTCGAAGCCCCACACGCCGTCGAAGCCGAGGCTGTCGGCGAAGCGGGCGCGGTCGGCGACCTCCGACCACGGGACCCGTTGCTGGGCGATGTCGAGTCCGAAGCGCATACGTCACGTCTAGCAGACGGGCTTCTCCGGCGTGATCGGGCCCTGTGGCTGCACCGCGGTCACATCGCGTTCGTCGCGTCGAGCCCGAGGTTGTCGGGGTCGCGGGCGAACTCACGGATCATCGCCTGCACGGTGTAGCTCGCCACGAGCCGCCCGTCGCGGGTGAACACGTGGCCTTCTCCCTGGACCAGGCCCCGCCCGGCGTAGATCGCCGGGTTGGCGTAGAGCAGCCACTGCGTGACGTCGACCGGTTCGTGGAACGCCATGGCGATCGACATGATCCCGGTCGAGAGCGTGACGTGGGCGTTGGCCTCGCCGTACCCCGCGTGCGGCCGCATCGCTGCCGCGATCGTCCAGTGGGTGCTCGACTGGGCCATGAGCGCGGCGTGGAGGTACTGCGGCCCGGGATCCTCTCGGAAACGGCACCACGCGTAGATCTCGGGGGGCCCGATGCGATCGGGATCGGGGTCGTAGGCGCCGTCGACGATGCGCAGGTCCCGCCCGGTCACCCGCATGTCGAGCGGGACGGCAGCGGCGGGCCCGGCCACGTCGGGCATCGGGACGTTGGCGCGGATCGCGTCGCCGCTGCCGGCGTCGAGCAGCAGCAGCCCCGCGCTGCGCAGCTTGTCGTCCTGGTTGACCCGCACCTCGACCGTCGAGAAGCTGCGCCCACCGCGCAACACGTCGACGTCGAGGTCGAGCGGCACGTCGAACGCGGCGGCCTTCGAGAAGATCATGGAGGCCCACGTCACGCGCTGGTCGGGCACGGTCTTCGACGCGGCGACGACGGCCTGGGCCAGCATCTGCCCGCCTTCGACGACGTTGCGGGTGGTGTCGCGGTACGGCGGCCCGACGAAGCGGGCGGGTCCGGCCGGCTCGACGTCGATCAGCCCGAGGAGATCGCGCGCGTCACCCCACGCGGGGAAGCGGACCATCCTCGCGTCGGCGGGGTCGTCGCCCGGCCACAGCTCCTCCATCTCGATCCGGACCCGCTCCTGGTAGAAGGCGACGTAGCCGGCGATGCCCGCGACCTCGTCGAACGGGTCGCGGTAGGTCCACACGACGTTCGTCTCTGGCGGATCCGAGGCGGTGAGCGTCCAGTAGCTCGCCTGCCCCTTGAACGGGCACACGGTGTGCGCGTCCGACGTGTCGAAGTGTGCCCAGTCGACGTCGGCTTCCGGGACGTAGAGGCGGTCGACGTGGCGCGTCTCCTCGAGCCGGAGACACCCTCGGCTCTCGGCGAGCAGCGTGTCGCCGTGCCAGACCCGTACCGTCGCCTCGACGGGTACGAGATCGATCACGTAGTCCGGGTACTTCGGCCAGGCCGATTCGATCTCCATCTGCATCCTCCGCGCCGACGGGTGTCACCCTGTTCTAGCGGCTACGGGCGGCGCCCGGCTGAGGCACGGAATGGTGGCGGGGTCACGTCGATGTGATGATGAGCGCCCTCACGTGGATCCGAGGAGGTTCCCATGGCCGCACCGCTGCGCGTCGGCATCCTGAACGACATGGCCGATGCACCCTCGGACGACCCGATGGTCGGTGGCGCGATCGACCCCGGTCTGCGGCTGGCGATCGACGACCTCACCGAGCGCGGCCGCCTCGACCGGCCGGTCGAGTTCGTGAGCGCCTTCGCCCTCGGGCTTCCGGAAGGCACCGCCCACGCGGTCGAGCGCGCCTACGCGGAGCTGGTCGACCAGGGTGTGCTCGCGGTGATCGGCCCGGCCATCGGGGACAACGCGCTCGTGGCGACGCCGCTGGCCGACGCCGCCCGGATTCCGACGATCAACTGGGCGGGCACCGAGCGGGGTCGCAGCGAATTCATGTTCCACCTCCAGGTGGGCTCGCACGAGGACGAGTCGATCCTGCTGGCCCGCCATCTCGACTCGTTGGGGCTGCGGCGGATCGGCGTGGTGTTCGACCGGTCGCCGATCGGTCGGCGTTACGCCGCGTTCTTCGAGGCCGAGTGCGAGGTGCTGGGCCTGGATCTGTCGGCGCGCACGACGATCGCGCCGCTCGCGAGCGACGCGACCCGCGAGGTCGGCGCGCTCCGCGCCGCCGATGTCGACGGGTTCGTGTACCTCGGCCTCGGTCTCTGCGGTCAGGTCGTCGCCCGGGCGCGCTCAGCCGCCGGTTGGGACGTGCCGGCGGCGATGAACACCGCCGGGATGCGCGGCTACGACCCCGACTACGCGCGGGAAATCGACGGGTGGACCTACGTCGACATGCACTCCGACGAGAACCCGGTGCTCGAACGGCTCCGGGATCGCCTCGGCATCGACGCCGCGACCGGCGCGCTCCCCGCCGTGCGCTACGACGTCGGGCAGCTGCTCGCCGAAGGCCTGGCCCGCGCCACCGAGCACACCGCCGCGGGCGTGCAGGAAGGCCTCGAGCTGGTGAAGCTGGTTCCCGCGGCGATGGGACACCGCGGCACCACACTGGGCTTCGGGCACTGGGACCGTGGCGCGCTGCACGGCGAGTACCTCGTGCTCCGCGAATGGCGGGGCGGGGACTCGGTCGAGATCACGGCCGGGCCCGCGTAGGCAACGGGGCTCAGCGCTCGTCCAGCGACGCCACCGGGAGCGGGAGGTGGGCGTCGAGCACCGCGACGTAGGGACGCGGATCGCCGGTGCACGGCAGCTCCAGCACCTCGGCAGCGGTCCGGCGACTGTTCACCGCGCGGACGGCTTCCCAGGGATCGACCAGGAGGGTCCAGCCGGGGTCGGCGTCATGGCTCTTCCAGGTCCGATCTTCGTACGCCACCTCGATCGCGCCGAGGCCGGCCGCCTGCAGAGGCGTCTCGAATCCTGCCAGGGTGCGCGGCATCATCACGTCGACCTCGAGCGCGCTGTGGTCGGGCCGGTGCAGCGCGCCGCGCAGGTCGTGCTCGTGGACCGCGAGGTCGCCGAACAGCAGGCCCCCCGGCCCCTGCAACATCGGCGCGAGCACGCCGTCGAGCGTCGACCACTCGGACAGCATCGCGCCGACCTCCTGGTCGTGGCGCTCGGCGACCAGCTCCTGGAGCCACGCGTCGATGTCACCGGCGGGCATGCGACCGGCGCCGAGCGCGGCGGGAACGCCGACGACGTGTGCGGCGAGGTCGTGCACCGACCACTCGGGGCAGGCGGGCACGTGTCGCGCCAACTCCGGCGCCGTCGCCGTCGAGAACAGGGCGGTCATCCGGGTTCGCGTCCGGTCGTACGCGTCGAAGGTGTCGTCCATGAGCGCGAACCTAGGTCGGCTACCGTCGACTCTGTGATCATCGATCATCCGGACCTGAGCGCGGAGGAGTTCACCGCCGGGACGGGTTGGGAGATCAAGCCCGAGGGTGCGTGCAAGGCCGAGGTCTGCGTGCCGCTCGATCGCGCCGACGGCTTCGATCCCGTGGCCACGGCCGGCCGGCTCGGCATGGCGGTCGTGCACGACGAGGCGGCGGGGCTCTGGGCGTTCGGTCCCGAATCGCTCGGCGGCCGGGCGTTGGTCTCCGCCGAGGCTCCCGACCTGGTGCTCCCGGACCTCGCGGGGCGGGAATTCCGCCTCTCGTCGCTGCGCGGCCAGAAGATCGTGCTGGTCGCGTGGGCGCCCTATTGAGGCTGCGCCTTCGACCTGCCCGGGTGGCAGGAGCTGCGCAGTGAGCTGCACTCCGAGGGGCTCGAGGTCGTCAGCGTCTCGCTCGAGCTGAGCGGGCCGGAAGCGTCGCGCGCCTACATCGAGGCGGCCGCGCCCGAACATCCGTCGCTGCTCGATCCCGAGCACCGCGTGGACGCGTGCTTCGGCGTGGTCAACATCCCGAACGTCGTGTGGATCGACGAGCAGGGGACCATCGTGCGCCCGGCGGAGCCGGGGTGGCCGGACTCCCGACCCGCGTTGCCCGCGAACATCCGCGCGTCGATACCGCGGGTGGGTCGGGCCAAGAGCGCGCCCGCCTCGCCGGAACCACGGGCCGACCCGATGGCCGTCCTCCAGTCGGGCCAGAGCCGGACGGGGTACGCGGATGCCATCCGCGACTGGGTCGAGCGGGGCACCGAGAGTGAGTACGCGCTCGGCCCGGACGAGGTCGTCACGCGGTCCCAGCCCTGTTCCCGCGACCTCTCCGAGGGCGCGGCCCACTTCGAGCTCGCCAACCACCTCTGGCGCGACGGCCGACGCGACCTCGCCATCGTGCACTTCAACGAATGCCACCGCCTGCAACCCGCCAACTGGACGTACAAGCGCCAGGCGTGGTCGCTCGTCGGCAACGAACGCGCGGGCGGTGAGTTCGGTCGCTTCGTGCAGGGCCCGCTCGTGGGCGAGGAGGACGACTGGCCGTTCGCCTCCGACTTCCGGTCCGACACCGCGCTGCTCGGCGAGGGGGAGTACTACCCCAAGACCCTGTGAGGCGACGACGCCGCGCGGCTCGGTGCACCGTCTCCGTGGGGCTGCACGGCACAATGGTCGCGTCTCCGACGAGAAGAGCCCTCGGTTGCCCCATCGCTCGGCCCACCCACTCGCGTCCGTCGGCTGGTCGGAACGCGTGGAGGCACTCTTCGCCGCGGTGGGCGACGGTCTCGTGCCCGCGCGCGTGGTGGGGGTCGAACGGGGCTGGTGCCGTCTCGCCACTCCCGCGGGGGAGCAGTCGCTCCCGGTGCCCGGTACGGCGGTGGGCGACTGGATCGCGCTCGACGGCGACGCCATCCGCGAGGTGCTCCCGCGGTGGTCGTCGCTCGGCCGCCTGGATCCGGGAGGTGGTCGGCAGGTGCTGGCGGCGAACGTCGACGTGGTGCTGATCGCCACACCGGCGGATCGCCTCTCGTCGACACGGGTCGAGCGCGAGCTCGTTCTCGCGTGGGACAGCGGGGCTCGACCGGTGGTGGTGCTCACCAAGCTCGACGTCGCGCCGCCGCACGCGGTCGAGGAGTTGACGGCACGACTGGCCACGGTCGACGTCGTCGCGACCAGCGCAGTCTCCGGCGACGGCCTCGACGCGATCCGCGAGCTCCTGGTGCATCCGGTCACCGGCGCGTTCCTGGGCCCGTCCGGGGCGGGCAAGTCCACGCTGATCAATGCACTCCTCGGCGAAGCCCGGCTCGCGGTCCGGTCCGTGCGCGACGAAGACCACCGGGGCCGCCACACCACGACGTCGCGCCAGCTGGTGGCGCTCCCGTCGGGCGGCTCCCTCATCGACATGCCCGGGCTCCGAAGCCTCGGGCTCGACGCGGGCGAAGACGCGGTGGCGGCGGCGTTCCCCGACATCGATGAACTGGCGCGCGCCTGCCGGTTCAGCGATTGCAGCCACGAGGTCGAACCCGGGTGCGCGATCGCGGCCGCGGTGGCCGCCGGCGCCCTCGACCCGGAGCGGCTGGCGAGCTACCGCAAGCTCCTGCGCGAGGCCGCGTTCGAGCAGCGGCGCGTCGATCCGGTCGCGCGCGCCGATGAGACGCGCGTGTGGAAGACCCGCACCAAGGAGCAGCGGCGCCTGTACCGCGAGCGGGAAGAGTGAGGGCTCGACGCGGTGGTGCCCTGACCTGAAAAGCTGGCGGGCGTGCACTTCGCGATCGACCACGAGTTCCCCGCGCCCGGCGGCCGCGTCGCGGAGGTGCTGTGCGATCCGGAGTTCCACACCCACCTCGACCTGCCTGACCTGAACCGACCCGAGGTCGTGACCCACGTGGTCGACGGCACCACGCGGGTGCTGCGCCTCCGCTACGAGTACGTCGGCGAGCTCGACCCGATCGCCCGCCGGATCGTCGGCGGACGCCGGCTCACGTGGATCCAGGAGCTGCGGCTCGACACGGCTTCCGGCGCGGGAACGCTCTCGTTCTCGGCTGAGGAGGAACCACGCAAGGTCAACGGCATGGCGGACGTGACCATCGTGACCGTCGACGACGCACGGTCGCGGCGCCGAATCGCCGGCGACTTCCACATCCGCATCCCCGTGGTCGGCGGTACCGCGGAGAAGCGGATCGTGCCCGGACTCCTGCGCCGGCTCGACGTCGAGGCCGCGGCGCTCTCCGGGGAGCTCAGCGCGCGTTCGTGACCGGGTGCGAGCCGAGCGCGCGGCCGGGCACCGCGTTTCCGACCGTGACCCGGCGCATGAGGCGCTCCTCCGGCCAGTAGGTGCCTTCGCCCATGTGGACGGTCGAGCGTTCGTCCAGATCGCCACGTCACCACCGGGTGCGTGGCGCCGGGGAACCGTTCCAAGATTGGTCGCCCGGCTTCTTCGTCGAAGCGCTGGAGGTGGAAGTGGGAGTCGGTGCCGGGCTTGTAGTCGTCGGTGCCGACGCTCCCGAGGAGGGAGTGGTCACCGAGGAACGCCCCCACCGGATGCGGATGCGGGCGCCCAACGCCCGCGCCAGTGCGACCTGGGCGTCGTCGTCGATCGACTGACCCGGGAGGCACACCACGAGGTGCTCGAGGATCGCGGTGTGCAGCTCGCGGAGCGGGCCGGCGCCGATCGGACCGCCGAGGTCGATCCCCTCGATCCGGGCCCCCAGCGAGCCGGTGAGGGGTGTGACGGTGATCGTGCGGTCGTCCACGGCGCGCTGCTCCCTGCTCGGGTCCGGGGCCGGCCGGGCTAGACGGTGTGGGCGCGAACGGAGCGGTGCGGGCGGTCGCGGCGCACGTATCCTGCGACGGATGACAATTCGAGGCGCGCTCCACGATCCCGAGGTGGTGTATCGGCGTCGGTGGATCACGCTGTTGGTCCTCTGCATCAGCCTCATCGTGATCGTGCTCGACAACACGATCCTCAACGTCGCCATCCCCACGCTCTCGCGACCGACCAGCCAGGGTGGGCTCGGCGCGACCGCCAGCCAGCTGCAGTGGATCGTCGACGCGTACACGCTCGTGTTCGCCGGTCTGCTCCTGACCGCCGGGAGCCTGGGCGATCGCTACGGGCGGTACCGGTTCCTGGCGTTCGGTCTCGCGGTGTTCGGCATCGGCTCGGCGCTGTCGGCGGTGGCGACGTCGGCGAACATGCTGATCGCGACGCGGTCGCTCATGGGCATCGGCGGCGCGTTCATCATGCCGGCGACGCTGTCGATCATCACGAACGTGTTCACCAACCCGGGGGAGCGGGGCAAGGCGATCGGGGTCTGGGCGGGTGTGTCAGCCGTGGGACTCGGGCTCGGTCCCATCACCGGCGGCTTCCTCCTCGAGCACTTCTGGTGGGGCTCGATCTTCATCGTCAACGTGCCGGTCGTGATCGCCGGCCTGGTGCTCGGGTACGCGTTCATCCCCGAGTCGCGCGATCCGACCCACGCCCGACTCGACCCGGTCGGCGCGATCCTGTCGATCGCGGCGCTGGGCAGCCTGCTGTGGGCGATCATCGAGGGTCCGTCCAAGGGATGGGGCGCGCCGGAGATCGTGGCCGGATTCGTGGTCGGCTCCGTCCTGCTCGTCGTGTTCCTCCTGTGGGAGCTGCGTTCGAGCCATCCGATGCTCGACATGCACTTCTTCGAGAACCCGCGGTTCAGCGCGGCGAGCGGCGCGATCGCGCTGGTCTTCCTCGCGCTCTTCGGCACGCTGTTCCTGCTCACGCAGTACCTGCAGTCCGTGCTCGGGTACTCCACGGTGAAGGCCGGCGCGGTGCTCCTCCCGCAGGCGGCGACCATCATGATCTGCGCGCCGCTGTCCAACGTGTGGGTGCAGAAGTTCGGGAACAAGGTCGTGGTCGCCACCGGTCTCTCGATCGTGACCGCCGCGTTGCTCTTGTTCACGACGTTCGAGCCGAACAGCAGCGAGATCCACGTCATCCTCATCACGATGTTGATGGGCGCGGGGATGGCCAACGTGATGGCGCCGTGCACCGACTCGATCATGGGGTCGCTCCCGCGCGCCAAGGCCGGGGTCGGCTCGGCGATGAACGACACGACCAGGCAGATGGGTGGGGCGGTCGGCGTCGCCGTCTTCGGCTCGATCATGGCCAGCCACTTCACGTCGTCGGTCTCCGGGAAGCTCGGTGGCGACCTGCCGGCGCGGGTCCTGCGCGCGGTCGGCAACAACGTCGGCCAGGCGGTGGGCATCGCCCGTCAGAGCAGCCCGCCGCTCTCCACACAGATCGCGAACGCGGCCAAGGAGAGCTTCGTGACCGGCCTGCACATCATCGGGATCGCGGCGGCGGGGATCACGCTGGTCGCGGTGGTCGGCGTGCTGGTGTTCCTGCCGGCCCGCCCACGCGATGTCGAGGAGTTCTCGATCGAGGACCTCGACTCGACCCCGGTCGGCGTGAGCGCGTTCGAGCAGGCGGGTTGACGGTGGCGAAGCTGTGCGTGCGCGCGCTCGCGGTCTCCCTCGACGGGTACGCGGCCGGACCCGACCAGGACCTCGAGCACCCGTTGGGTGTCGACGGCGACCACCTCCACGAGTGGGTGTTCGCCACCCGCACGGGGCGCGCGATGGTCGGGGAGCAGGGCGGCGACGACGGCGTCGACGACGAATTCCTCGCCCGCGCCAACGACGGCATCGGCGCCACGATCATGGGAAGGAACATGTTCGGCCCGATCCGCGGGCCGTGGGGGAACGAGGACTGGCGGGGTTGGTGGGGAGACACGCCGCCGTACCGTCACCCGGTGTTCGTGCTCACCCACCACCCGCGTCCGCCGATCACGATGGACGGTGGGACCACCTTCCACTTCGTGGACGCGGGCATCGAGGCGGCACTCGAGCAGGCCACCGCGGCGGCGGCCGGCGCCGACGTGCGTCTTGGCGGAGGGGTGTCGACCGTCCAGCAGTACCTGCGCGCGCGACTCGTCGACGACCTGCACCTCGCGATCGTGCCGATCCTGCTCGGTCGCGGCGAACGGCTCTTCGACCACCTCGACGGTGGTCCCGTGGGCTACGAGTGCGTCGAGCGCGTCAGCTCACCGTCGGTCGTCCACGTCCGGCTGGAGCGCGCCGGGACGTAGACACGGCGGACGCTCAGCCGAAGGTCTCGCGGTCGACGTCGTCGAGCTTGTGGGCGTTGAGGGTCGCGCCAGCCAGGGCGCCCATGAGGAGCGCGCCGAGTGCGCCGATCCCGACGCCGAGTCCGAGCCAGACGTACCAGTCGGCCTTGTCGCTGAAGGCGAGCGCGGTGATCAGGACGAACACCCCGATCGACACCGGAAGCGCGATCAGGATCGACATGACCACCGACTTCACGAGGTCGCGCTCGGCGGCCAGCTCCGCCTGCAACGAGGTTTGGAACCGGGAAGGGACTTCGCTCCCGGTGACCGCGACATCCGTGCTCATGGCTCTCCCACTCTCCGGTCGGCGATGCGAACCCGCTCATCTTGCCTCAGCGGGGTGCCGGTGGCCCACCACCGTGCGCCTCGCCGGCCGTTTCAGCCCCCGAGCTCGCGCAGCGCGGTCACCTCGGCGCGCGGGAACCGCCGCTCACCCGAAACGTCGACGGGCACGAGCAGACCCTCCTCGACCATCACGTCGATCCGGTCCGGTGTCACCTCGAGGATGGCGCCGGCCTCCGCGGCCGTGATCAGGTCGCCGGACTCCGCGGACCGCTTCATGGTCGACCTCCCGGGCCGTGGCCGCCGATCGTGGCGTACGGTGGCCCCGTATGCACGTGGGTGAGCTGCTGGTGGAAGCGTTCGGACGGATCCGCGGGGCGACGCATCGCGCCGCGACCGGGTTGTCGCCCGACGAGCTCGCGTTCCGGCCCGGTGACCAGGCTAACTCGATCGCCTGGCTGGTCTGGCACCTGACCCGGATCCAGGACGACCACGTCGCCGCCGTCGCCGGCGTCGAACAGCTGTGGACCTCCGGTGGCTGGATCGAGCGGTTCGGGCTGCCGTTCGATCCGCGGGCCACCGGTTACGGGCACTCCAGCGAAGAAGTCGCCGCGGTGCGGGTCGAGTCCGCGGCGCTGCTCCTCGGGTACCACGACGCCGTGCACGAACGCACCGTCGGCTTCGTCGCCGGCCTCACCACCGCCGACCTCGATCGGATCGTCGACGAGGCGTGGGACCCGCCCGTCTCGCTCGGAGTCCGGCTGGTGAGCGTGCTGGAAGACGATCTGCAGCACGTGGGCCAAGCGGCCTACGTGCGGGGTCTGCTGACGTCCTGACCCCTTCCTGCCTGGGCCTTTCCGCCGGACCCCTTCCTGTAGGTCAGGACGTCGCGTCCTCGAGCCGGAACACGGGGTGGTCGGGTGCGATCCGCAGAACCTCGTCTTCGGGTGACGCGGCGCTCACGCCGTCGAAGAAGGCACCGACCTCGGCCTTCCACCGCTGGAGGTACGCCCGGAGGATCGGAACCTTCTCCGGGTCCGCGATCTCGGTGGCGCGAAACGCCTCGAGGTGGCGGCCCACCCTGAGCTCGCCGGTCCCGGCGACGCGCAGGTTCCGCACCCACTGGGTCTGCCCGCGTGGGGCCACGAGGTACCGGGTGCCCTCGTGGGTCAGCAGGTTGACCGGCGTGCTGCGCCATTCCCCGCTGGTGCGCCCGCGCACGCGCAGCTCCCGGGATCCCCACACGCTGAGGCCGGCGCGGGTGAGCAGCGCCACCGTCGGGTTGAACACGTGCTGCGTGAACCAACCCGGTCGCACGTAGTGGGGCGTGGTCGTGTCGTCGGTCATGGTGAAACCCTCCGCTCGTCCCGGGGGCGGACCGGTCGCCACGTGCGCGTCGGTCACCGCCCGCACCGATCGAAGCGATCGTACCCGAGCCTCGGGTTCGGTATGCACGGAGCGCGTCGTCCGCGCCGACCTCGATGACCGCGCGGAATCGGCGACCGACCGGGCGTCCGCCGGTCACTACCCTCGGCGGATGCTCCATCACCTCACGCTGTGGGTGCCCGATCTCGGTCGCGCCGAGCAGTCGTGGCGTTGGCTCCTCGGCGAGTTGTCCTACGACCTCGACCCGTCGATGGAGTCGGTGCTGCTGTTCCGTCACGCCGGGGGCTTCAGCATCGCGCTCGAGCAGTCGCCCGACATGGTGCCGGGCATGCTCTACAGCCGGTTCCGCCCCGGTCTCAACCACCTCGCGTTCCGGGTCGACGGAGCGGATGCGCTCGCCGCGATCGTGCGCGCGGCGCCGGAGCACGGTTGGTCGGAGCTGGCGCGAGGCGACGGGCACCCGATCTCCGGGGGTGCGGCGGTGAGCTACCTCGAGGACCGCGACGGGTTCGAGGTCGAGCTCGTGACCCCGCGTGCCCCGACCTGACGGCCGGCGGTACCGTCGGGCAAGCTGGCGGCATGGACGAGCTGAAGCACGCTGACCGCATCATCGTCAACCGGTCGCCCGAGGAGCTGTACGACATGGTGGCCGACGTCACCCGGATGGGAGAGTGGAGCCCCATCTGCAAGGCCTGCTGGTGGGACGAGGGCGACGGGCCACGTGTGGGCGCGTGGTTCACCGGCCGCAACGAGCTTCCCGAGCGCACGTGGGAGACCCGGTCCGAGATCGTCGCCGCCGAGCGCGGCCGTGAGTTCGCGTTCGCGGTCAACGGCACCATCGCTCGCTGGGGCTACACCTTCACGCCGGTCGACGGCGGGACCGAGGTCACCGAGTCGTGGGAATTCCTCCCGGAGGGGATCGCGTTCTTCGAGGAGCGCTTCGGTGACGAGAGCGCGGCCCAGATCGCCGATCGGGTCGAGAAGGCCCACACCGGCATCGCCGAGACGTTGGCCGCGATCAAGCGGGCGGCCGAAGCCGCCTGACGCCCGCGCCCGCGCATATCATTGTGTACGCAACAGAATCGGTCCCCCCACCGGGTTCGAAGGGAGAGGCGCGCGGCGATGGCGAACGACAGGAACCAGAAGATCATCGAGGAGTTCAGGGCCAACCAGGGCAAGGTGGGTGGCCCGTTCGAGGGCGCTCCGCTCCTGATCCTGACGTCGATCGGCGCCAAGAGCGGCGAGCCGCGCGAGAGCCCGCTGCTGTACCGACCCGAGGGCGACACGCTCGTGATCTTCGCGTCCAAGGGCGGTGCGCCGACCAACCCCGACTGGCTCCACAACCTGCGGGCGCACCCCGAGGCGAGCGTCGAGGTGGGCACGGAGACCATGAAGGTCGTCGCCCGTGAGGCGACCGGCGACGAACGGGCGCGGATCTGGGAAGACCACAAGGTGAAGTACCCCGGCTTCGCCGAGTACGAGGCGAAGACCGACCGGGTGATCCCGGTCGTCGTCCTCGAGGTCGTCGGCGTGGGTGTTCGGGGTGGGCGCGGGCTGCTTCGGGGCAACGCCCAGTAGGATGGTGTTGTCATCCGCACTTTCGTAAGGGTCGGCCTTCTTCCTCGAACTCCAGGGGACCGGACTGGCTCCGTTGATCGGAGCACCATGAACCACCCCTCTGAGCTCGTCGAAGGCACGCCCGGCATCGTCCGGAGCGGCACGACCCTGCACGCGACGCCGAACGGGCGTCAGGCCTGCCTCGTCGCGGGGTGCTTCGCCGGCTTCGCGGCGACACCCGCGGCCGAGGGTGCCGTGCGGTTCTGCAACCGGTCCGGCCCCGACGGCGGGCACGTGCACCGCTGGAACGGCCAGTGCTGGATCGCCGGCGTCGGCGACATGCAGCACGACCGCACCTGACCCCGGCGATCGCGGCGCCTGCAGGGATAACGTCGCCGGCATGACGATCCAAGCGGTGTCACACGTTGCCGTCGGTGTGCGCGACATGGAGGTGGTGCTGGGCTTCTACCGCGACGTCCTCGGTCTGCGCGTGACCGCCGACAAGATCGAGGAGTTCTCCCAGGGCCCGGGCCAACCCCCGGCGCAGCGACGCGCCGTCTACCTCCGTTGGGTCGACGGCCCCCACGCGAGCTTCATCGTGCTGGATCAGCAGATCACCAACGCGATCAAGGGTGAGCCCGCCGAGTTGTTCCAGATGGGCTGTCACCACTTCGCGTTCTGGGTCGACGACCTCGACGCCATGATGGGCCGGGTGCGGGAGGCCGGTGTCACCGTGCTCATGGGCGGCGAGGGGCCCGGCGCCGACACCGTGATGTACGGCGAGCCGCCGGGCGGTCGGGTGCGCAGCGTCTTCCTGCGCGACCCCGAGGGCAACTACGTGCAGCTCGACCAGCGGGCTTAGCATCGCAACGATGGATGCGACGTTCGACCACGTGACGATCGCGGTCACCGACCTCGACGACGCGGTGCAATTCTTCGCGGTGCTCGGCTTCGAGATCACGAAGTCGGTGCAGATCTCCGGTGCGACCATGGACGCCTACATGGGTGTCGCCGGCATGGACGCCGATCACGTGACGCTCGCGATTCCCGGTGCCGAACCGCACCAGGAGGTGCAGCTGCTGCACTTCCGGCGGCCGACCGATCTCGTCGACCGCAATTCGGGGAACCTGGCCGGCACCGGCTTCAACCACGTGTGCTTCCGGGTCGGCGACGTCGACGCCGCGGTCGCCGCGTTCGACGCGGCCGGGTTCCCGACCCGGAACCAGATCATGGAGTTCCACGACCGCAGGCTCGTGTTCCTCGTCGGCCCGGCCAACGTGGTGGTCGAGTTGGCGGAGTGGGTCTGAGCCGGCATCACCGCGACGGGTCAGGTCGCCCACCGGACGCACGCGACCGGCGGCAGCCCGCTCGTCACGTGGGTCCACGTGTCGCCGGCGTCTTCACTCGCGAAGAGTGAACCGGTCGTGCTGGCCATCGCCAGGCGTTCGCCACCGCCGTCGACGTCGAGGCCGTGCCGGTAGACGAGGTGGTACGCGTGTCGGTCGGGGAGCCCGGTGCCGAGCACGTCGAAGCTCTCGCCGCCGTCACGTGTGCGGCTGACGACGAGCCGGCCGTCGACCGGGATGCGCTCCATGTCGGCGACGCCGGGTACGAACCAGGCGGTGAGCGGATCGCCGGGATGGGCCGCCACCGCGAACCCGAACGTCGACGGCGGGCGCTCGGTGATCTCGGTGAAGGTGCGCGCGCCGTCGGTCGAGCGGAAGACGCCGTTGTGGTGCTGGCACCAGATCACGTCGGGGTCGGCGGCGCAGCGGGCCAGCCGGTGGGGGTCCTGCGGGTACGGGTCGTAGGCGCGCTCGGGCGGCATGTAGGCGTTCCGGAGACCCGTCGCGACGTGCCACGAGCGCCCGGCGTCGTCGCTGCGCCAGACGCCTCCGGACGAGATGGCGACGGTCAGGGAGTCGGCGTCGCGCGGATCGACGGTGACCGTGTGCAGGCCGGGGTGGTCGTACCCCCCGCCGAACCACTCGGCGCGGCTCGGGTCGTCCCACAACGACCTCACCAGCGCCCACGAATCGCCCCGGTCGTCGGACCGGAAGAGACCGCCCGGGATCGTGCCGGCCCAGAGGCGGCCCGGCTGGTCGGCATGGCCCGCTTCGAGCGTCCAGAGCAGCTCGAGCGACCACGGCACGTCCTCGCGGGAGACCGGATCGATGTCGGTGGCCCCGGCCGGGCGGGGTGGGTACTCGGGAGCCGCGACCTCTTGGAAGTCACCGCCCGCGTCGCGACGGTGCAGCTTCACGCCGAAGTGGCCGTGGTCGAGCGCGGCGTAGGTGGTGTCGTCGCGCGTGTCGCGCAGCACCGCGCTCACCGGTGCGCCGAGGAACGCGGTCTCGGTGATCTCGTACCCGCCACCGCGGCGGGTGAACGAGAACAGGCCCTTACGCGTCCCGACCAGGAAATCCGCCATCACGACGTCCTCTCGTTTCGTCGGGTCGGTCATCCGCCCGACAGTGCCTGCATCACGTACAACTGGTCGTGCTCCTCGACCGGATCGCTCTGGGTGGCGCGATCACCGATCGGGGCGTCGTTCACGAACACCGTCACGTGGCGACGCAGCACGCCGCGCTCGTCGACGACGTAGCCCCGGACGTCTGGGTGCCGCTCGAAGTAGCCCATGAGCACCTGGCGCGCGGTGGCTCCCGCAACCACCTCGGGCGGCGCGCTGACGTGACGCTGGAGCGCCTGGGTGAACTGCACGGTGGGCACGGGTCGGAGTCCTCGGCGTCATTGCGATCGGGTGGTGTGACGTTCAGACTGGCACGATCGGTCGAACTCATCGCCGCGGAGCGAAGTTCTCCGGCGAAGCACGGTCTGGGCCACGCGGTGGTGCCCGACGCGCTCGCGCTCGGTGCCGAACCGGCGCCGAGGATGCGCCGGCGCTCGGCGAGTTCTGGCGGCGTCGCTGACCGCGATCAGGGCGACGTGGACTCGAGGCGGTGCCGGCGGCGGAAGAGGAACGACGCCACGAGCCCGGCGGGGAGCGGCATCCAGTAGGAGAACAGCCGGTAGATCAGGGTGGCGAGGACCGCGTGCTCGGCGGTGACGCCGGCGAGCGCGAGCACACCGGTGAGCCCGGCCTCGACGAAACCGAGACCGCCCGGGGTGATCGGGATCATCGCCAGCGCGCTTCCCGCGACGTAGGCGAGCAGGACGAGCACCGGGTCGACGTGTGACCCGACCGCGAGCAGGCTCACGTACAACGCGAGGAAGTCGAGGAGCTGGTTGCCCAACGCGGCCGGGACCGCGCGCTTCCACGATTCGCTCAACGCGGTACGGACGAAGTCGCGTGACTCGATCAGCCGGCTGGCAAGGGTTGGTTCCGGCGTGTCCTGGCGCAGCACGCGCACCACGAACCAGTCGAGCAGGTGCCCCACCGACCCCACGACCCGGTCGGACACGAGCAGGATCGACGCGCCGGTCAGGAGGAAGATCCCGAACACGCCGCCGAGGATCGCCCCCTGCACGAGCTCGGAGCTGACGGCCAGGCCGAACACGATCGCGGGGAGGGCCAGCACGGGGAGGACGAACAGCGTCGCGGTCGACAGCAGGCCCACGGCCGTGAGCGCAGTGCTCGTCGTGGGCCCGTCGAACCCGGCCCGCGTGAGCATCTGGTACATGGTCGTACCGCCGGTTGCCGCGCCACCCGGGAGCGCGCGCGGCTGAGCGCGTTGCCGGTGAGCTGCGCGCACGCGATGTCGAACCAGCTGTCGGTGTCGAGCGCGATCCGCATGAGGAGCCAGATGCACACGAACGCGGCCGCCTCGAGCGCGAAGATGGGTACGAACCACGCGGGGAACACGGCCTCGAGCTGAGGGAGCGAGCCGAACATCACGATCAGGCCGGGGAGCACGAGGTAGAAGGCGAGCCCGGTGACGAGCAGCATCAGGATCCGGAGGATGATGCGACGCCACGCGCGTGCGCGCGCTCGTGTTCGCTCGGGACGTGGGCCCCGGTCTCGCGCCCGGCGGCCGACGTCACCCGGGCAGGCCCTTCGGACCGTAGGCCTTGCGCGCGACGTCGGGTGGGAGCGGGAGCACGACGGTGAACTCGTTGCCCTCGGGGTCGGCCATCCGGTAGTGCGACTCGCCCGGGCGGGCGTGGATGACCTCGACCAGGCGTCCGCCCAGCGCTTCGATCCGCGCCCGGGAGACGTCCATGTCCTCGACCTCGATGTCAGGTCGGGTGCGGAACCCGCTCGGCGCTCCACCCGGAGGCGCGGGCTCGAACGCCAGGAACGCGCCGCCGCGGTCAGGCTCGAGCTGGATCCAGTCGGACTCGTGCTCGACGACGCCCACTCCCAGCACGCCCTGCCAGAACTCGGCGAGCGCGGCCGGGTCGTCCGCGTCCACGACCACCGCCCGTAGCCAACCCACCGGCTCACCCATGTCTGCCTGGTCCCTTCACCCGTGCTGCAGTCACCCCATGATGCTACGGGCCGTTCTACGTTGTCCGGACCGTGACCGCCGACGACCGACGACTCGCACTGCTCGCGGCGCCCCCGCGCCCGCCCCTCGATCCAAACCGGTTCTCGTCCAACCCGCTCTTCGGCGAGCCGGGCATCTACCCGCAGGGCACCCCGATGGTGCCGGCGGCGGGCGACCCGACCGACGAGCCCGCCGCGATCGCGGCGCTCGAGGCGATCGGCATCCCCGACGCCTCGGCGCGCATGGCCGACGCCGCCCTCCGCCGGCGCGCGCCCGACCCCGGACCGCGCGCCGGCCTGGTCGCGCTGGCGGTGACCGTGGCCGCGCCCGCGGTCGAGGAGCTGCTCGGGGGGCGTCTGGTGGTGCGGCTGCTCGGCCTCGGCGCCACCGCCTCGCCGGGCCGCATCGTCGGCCCCCGGGTCGGCGGTGCCCCGGACGAGCGGGTCGTGAACGAGCGCTACCGCGCCGAACATCCGGCGTTGCTCGCCGGCTCGCTCGCCCACGACCTCCTGTGGAGCGGTGACGGCGCCGGACAGTACGAGGAGGTCACCCTGCACGCGCTCTGCGCGCTCGTCCACGCACAGCTCCTCGCGCGCGCGCCGTTCCTCGCAAACCTGGGTACCGAGCTCGCCCGCCGCCAGAATTCCCTGGCGATCACGCTGCTCAACTCGCGTCATCCCGGGAGTGCAACCATCGCCGTGCGCGCCGCGGACGGCCCCGGCACCATCCCGGGCGGCGCGCCCGGGATGCAGACCCCGGATTTCTGGAGCATCCCGTTCGTGGCCGGTCCGCCCGCCGAGGCCGACGCGCCGGCGCTCCTCGGCCGCGTGCTCGCGCGCGTGGTCGGCGAGGGCGCCGCGCCACCCGATCCCCTCCGTTACGACGACGCGCTCGGCATGTGGTGGTCGGATCGGGGGGTACGGGGCGCGCTCGCGCTCGACGCGCAGTGGCGGGCGGCGTGCGCGCTCGGCCTCGTCGACGAAACGGTGACGCGGCAGTGAAGGCGCGCCGGTGGCTTGCGTTGTTCGCGCTGAGCCTGCCCATCATCGCCCTGTCGGTCGACGCCAACGGGGTCGTGGTGCTCCTGCCGTCGATCGGTGCCGATCTCGGCGTGAGCGCGACCACCGCCGGGGCCATCGTGACCTGCTCGAGCCTCGCCTTCGCCGCGCCGCTGCTCCTGATCGGTCGGATCGCCGATCGCGTCGGCGCGCGGCCGGTGCTGTTCGTCGGGGTCGTCGGATTCGGGATCGCGTCGGCGATCTGCGCGGTGAGCGACACCTTCGCGGTGATGATCCTGGGCCGGTCGTTGCAGGGGGTGGCGTCGGCGTGTTGCTTCACCACGTCGCTGGCGGCCATCGACGCGATGTTCACGGGCGACGATCAGCCGCTCGCGGTCGGGATCTGGGGGGCGCTGGGCGGCATCGGCGGCGCGTGCGGTCCGCTCGTGGCCAGCCTGTTGGCCAGCGCGTTCTCGTGGCGGGCGTTCTTCGGCGTCAACGTCGTGTTGTTGACGATCGCGCTGCCGTTGCTCATCTGGCTCGTACCACCCATTCCGTCGGATCGCACGCGCACGGTGCCCGTCGTCACGCTGGGCTTCCTGATGCTCGGCATCGCCTTCGTCGTCGGCGGGATCCAGCACGCCGCGTCGGGCGGTTGGCTCGCGGCCGCCACGCTCGGGTCGATCGCGATCGGCGCGGTGTTCCTGCTGGTCGTCGCGCGTCGGCGTCGCCCCGAGGACCCGCTCGTGGCCGCAGTGGTGACCCGTTCGCCGTCGTTCCGGCTGGGCACCGCGACCGCGACGCTCTCGAACTGGGGGTCGGGGGTGGTGATGGTGCTGGTGCCGACCGCGCTCGAGCTGGTGCGCGACACGAGCGTGCTCGAGACGGGGATGCTGTTCCTCGCCTTCTCGATACCGTTCGCGTTGGGGGCGCGGCCTCGGGGCTCCTGATCCGTGCCCGCAACGCGCCGGCGACGCTGGCCCTCGGCTCCGCGGGCATGGCGATCGGCATGGTGGCGCTGGCGGTCGTGGGGCCCGACGGGCCGATCGTTCCGCTGCTGGGGACCCTTGCGGTGATCGGCTTCGGCAACGGCATCGTGTACAGCGCGGCGACGTCGTACGCGCTCGTCGCGATCGCGCCCGAAGACGCCGGCGAGGCCTCCGCCGTGTTGAGCGCGGCGAGGGTGCTGGGTCTGGCGCTCGCGGTCGCGGTGTCGACCTCGTTGATCACCACGATCGACACCGGTTCGCCCGGACACAGCGCGGGGCTGCGGGTCGCACTCGTGATCGCCGCCGTGATCACGGCCGTCGGCTACGTGCTCGCCCGGCGAGCGCCGGTGACGACCGCGGACGCCGGCACCGAGGGACACAGGTAGCTTGGCGCCCGTGCTGCTGCCCACCGACACCGACGCCCGCACGGTCCTCGGCATGGTCAAGGCTGCGTTCGAGCCCGCGGGCGGCCTCGACGCACTGCAGCAGGCGCTGCTCGACGGCATCGCCGCTTCGTTGTACAAGATCGACCTCGCCGACGTCCCCGTCGCCACCCCCGAGCAGGTGGCGGCGGCGGAGGCCGGCGAACGGCTCCACGCCGTCCACCTCATGGTCGTGCTCGAGTTCGTCGAGCACCCGCTGAGCGATCGGGTGGCGACCCCGATCGAGGACTACGCGCGCGGTCTCGGCGTGTCGCTGGATCTGTTGCGTGACGCCCGGCGTCTCGCCGACGGGCACTTCGCCTGGATGTACCTCGACCTCCAACGCCACAGCTGGTACGAGGAGGAGACGATCAAGGAATCGCTCCGCGGCCGGTGGCACGAGCTCGTGCGGTCGAAGCTCGCCTACACCGGGGTCGTGGCCGACCGCGCGATCGCCAACAAGTGGCGCGCGCTGCGTGACTGCCCCGAGGGGAGCTGGGGCAAGACGGTCGCCGACTTCTACGACCGCCACGGCTTCCCGTTCCCCGGCGAACGGCACGGGATCTACGAGCTCGGCGCCCGGCACGACTGGATCCACGTGCTCGCGGGCTACGAGACCACCCCCGAAGGTGAGCTCGACGTGTTCGCCTTCATTGCCGCCTCCATGGCCGACGAACGCGGTCTGGTCCTCCTCGCGATCACCCTCGGACTGTTCCAGAACGGCAGCATCCGCCACGTCGCCGGGAAGCACATCCTCAACGCGCGTTCCGACACCCTGACCGACGACGGCGCCGTCGCGCGCTTCACCGACGCGTTGCGGCGGGGGAACGAGTGCACCACCGACGTGATGGGATCCGTCGCGATGTTCGCCCACAAGGACGAACCGCTCGACGCGGTGCGCGCGCAGTTCGGCGTGGTTCCCGTCCGGCCGGGGCTCTGACCTGGCGATGACGTCGACCGCTCGCCGGTTGCTGGTGTCGTTGCCGACGCTCGCCGACCCGAACTTCTTCCGCACCGTCGTCTTCGTGATCGAGCACAACGACGACGGCGCGGTCGGCCTCGTGTTGAACCAGCCGACCGACGCGGCGATCGCCGACGCGCTGCCGGAGTGGTCAGGGCGGGCCGCGCCGCCGGCGGTGGCGTTCGTCGGTGGGCCGGTCCAGCAGCACGACGCGGTCATCGGCCTGGCCCGGTTCGCGCCGGGCGCCCACCACGCGGTCGCCGACGTCGACGGATGGCAGCCGCTGCTCGGGCAGGTGGGCACCGTCGACCTCGGCCGATCGCCCGCCGACGTGCGCGGCGACATCGAAGCGGTGCGGGTGTTCGCGGGGTACTCCGGGTGGGGCCCCGGTCAACTCGACGGCGAGCTGGAGCAGGACGGGTGGTTCGTCGTCGACGCGCGGCCCGGCGATCTCCTCACCCCCGATCCCGGGTCGCTCTGGAGGGCGGTGCTGCGCCGCCAGGGTGGCAACCTGGCGGTGGCGGCGAACTATCCGCGTGATTCGGAACCGACGGCGAACTGAGCCGCGAACGTCGCCCGGTAGAGTCGGCCGATGCCCACGGACGAAGGCGTCGAGCGGATCCTGGTCGTCACCGCGCACCCCGACGACGTCGACTTCGGGGCCGCGGGGTCCGTCGCCCGCTGGACCGACGCCGGGATCGAGGTCGCGTACTGTGTCGTCACCAACGGCGAAGCCGGCGGGTTCGACGAATCCGTGCCGCGTTCGACGATGGCCGAGATCCGCCAGGCGGAGCAACGCGCCGCGGCGAAGGTCGTCGGCGTGAGCGACCTCACCTTCCTGGGGCATCCCGACGGGAGGCTGGAGTCCAGCCTCGCGCTCCGCGGTGAGATCAGCCGCGTGATCCGCCGGATCCGACCGCAGCGGGTGGTGAGCCCGTCGCCCGAACGCAACTACCAGCGCATCTACGCCAGCCATCCCGACCACCTGGCCGCCGGCGACGCCGCCATCGCCGCGGTGTACCCCGACGCCCGGAATCCGTTCGCCCACCCCGAGCTGCTCGCGGAGGGACTGGAGCCGTGGGCGGTGCGCGAGGTGTACCTGATGGCCGCGCCCACACCCGACGTGTTCGTCGACATCACCGACACGATCGACCGCAAGCTCGACGCGCTGCGCAGCCACGCGAGCCAGATGCAGGACCCGGCCGACCTCGACGACCGCATCCGGGACTGGGGTCGGGCGGTGGCCGATGTCGGCGGGCTGCCCGGCGGACGGCTGGCCGAGGGGTTCGTGCGCGTCGACACCCAGTAGCGCGAGGAGCGCGCGCTCAGACGAGCACGCTGCGGATCACCTCGCCGTCCTGCATCGCACGCATCGCCTCGTTGACCTCGTCCAGGTGCATCGTGCGCGACACCATCGAGCCGACGTCGAGCTTGCCCTGCTCGACGAGGCTGATGAGCCTCGGGAAGTCACGCCGGACCTGGGCGGACCCGTAGACGCACCCGCGGATCGTCTTCTCCTCCAGCACCGACATCGCGGGGATCGGCACGTCGGAGTCGAGCTTGGGCACGCCCACCATCACCGCGGTGCCGCCCGGGCGCGCGGTGTCGACGGCCTGACGGATGGTGCCGGCCGTGCCGATCACCTCGAACGCGTAGTCGGCACCCCGCCCACCGCTCAGCTCGCGCACCGCGGCGACGGGGTCGGCGTCGGTCGGGTCCACGACGTCGGTCGCGCCGAGCTTCAACGCCGAGTCGCGCTTCATCGCCACCGGGTCGATGGCGATGATGCGGGCGGCGCCCGCGATGCGAGCCCCCTGGATCACCGCCTGACCCACGCCGCCGCACCCGATGACCGCGACGATCGAGCCGGGCTCGACGCGCGCGGTGTTGAGCGCCGCGCCCACCCCGGTGGTCACGCCGCACCCGATGAGCGCGAGCTGCTCGTCGGGCAGGTCGGACTCGACCTTCACCAGCGAGTGCTGCGAGACGGTCATCATCTCGGCGAAGGTCCCGAGGCCGGTGAAGCCCTGCAGCTCGGTGCCGTCGGCGCGCCGCGCCCGCGGCACGAACATCACCGGATAGGTCTCGGCGCAGAGGTTCGACTGGTCGTGCAGGCAGTACCAGCAGATGCCGCACACGGGGATGAACGAGCCGATGACGCGGTCGCCCACCTTCAACCGGGTGACGTCGGCGCCCACCGCCTCCACGACGCCGGTCCCTTCATGGCCGAGGATCTCGGGGCCGGCGGGCAGCGTCCCGTTGATCACCGAGAGGTCCGAGTGGCACACCCCGCTGGCGGTGATGCGCACGATCACGTCGTTCGGTCCGGCGTCGATCGGGTCGACGTCTTCGACCGACAAGGGTTGGTCCTGCTCCAGGAACACGGCGGCGCGCATGGTGGGTCTCCTCCGGTGGACTGGTCGCGAACCTACCCGCGCTACCTTTCGCCCGGTGACCCGCATCCTCCTCGTCCGCCACGGGCAGTCGGTCTGGAACGCCGAGGGCCGTTGGCAGGGACAGGCCGACCCGCCCTTGAGCGATCTGGGCGGATCGCAGGCGGCGGAGGCGGCGACCCGCGTCGGCATCGTCGACGCCATCTACGCCTCGGACCTCGTGCGCGCCCACCACACCGCGGAGGTGATCGCAGCCGGCATCGGCGCCGACGTCGCCGTCGATGTGCGCCTGCGGGAGCGCCACGCCGGTGACTGGGAGGGGCGCACCCGGGCCGAGATCGACGAACGCTGGCCCGGTTACCTCGAGTCGGGCAGCCGCCCGCCCGGGTACGAGGCCGACGACTCGGTGCTGGCGCGCACGCTCGCGGTTTTGGAGGAGATCGCCGCGGTCCACGAGGGTGACGTGCTGGTGGTGACCCACGGCGGGGTCGTGCGGACCCTCGAGCGCCACCTCGGAGGCGACGCCGACGGCCTGATCCCGAACCTCGGCGGGCGCTGGATCCACCACGACGGCGCCGCGTTGCGGCTGGGCGAGCGGGTCGTGCTGCTCGACGAAGCGCAGGTCACGAGGCCACAGCAGATCTAGGGACCACCGGCGGGGCGGGTCGTTACCGGCCGGGGGCGTGAGGGCGTAAACTCCTCAGTTCCCCGACGCCGGAGATTCGTCTGTTGACCGACCCTGCGGCGGCCGCGGCCGTGTCCGCGTCCGACCCCGAACTCGACCGGGAACCCGCCCCGGAGCCCGTTCGGGCCGTGAGCCCCGAGCTCGCGGCGGAACAGCGGCACCTCGATGCCGCGTACGCCCGGCTCGACGTGATGCGTCGGGCCGCCGAGCAGGTCGCGGAGGGCTACACCGACGTCACCAGGGGCGGGACCCACCAGGCCCGGCTCGAACGGGAGGCCGCCGAGGCCTATACGAGGCGCCGGCTCGCCAACCTCGACATCGGTGAGGCGCCCCTCTGCTTCGGGCGTCTCGACCTCCTGGCCGATGGCGACGGCGACGGCGAGGACGCGGGCGGCGCCGCCGCGCCGTTCTACATCGGGCGCATCTCGGTGACCGACGACGATCTCACCCCGCTGATCGTCGACTGGCGGGCCCCCGTGGCCGAGCCGTTCTACCGGGCCACCGCGGTCGAGCCGATGGGCGTCGCCCGCCGGCGCCACTTCCAGACCCACGGCCGGCGGCTCATCGGCATCGACGACGAAGTGTTCGACGCCGAGGCCGCCGCCGAGGGCGGCTACACCGTGGTGGGGGAGGGCGCGCTGCTCGCCGCGCTCGACCAGGAACGGACCGGCCGGATGCGCGACATCGTCGCCACCATCCAGGCCGAGCAGGACGAAGCCATCCGGGCCGACCTCGCCGGGATCCTGGTGGTCGCCGGCGGCCCCGGCACCGGCAAGACCGCGGTCGCGCTGCACCGGGCCGCGTACCTGCTCTACACGCACCGCAAGCGCCTCGCGTCCCAGGGCGTGCTCCTCGTGGGGCCGAGCCCGATCTTCCTGCGCTACATCGACGAGGTGCTGCCGTCGCTCGGGGAGGACGAGGTCACGCTCGCCACCCCCGCGGCGTTGAAGCCCCGGATGCGCGTGCGCGGCACCGAGCCGGCCGCGGCCGCGGCGGTGAAGGGCGACGCCCGCATGGCCAAGGTGATCGCCGCCGCCATCGGCGACCGCGAGCGCCCGATGCCGCGCGACGTCGTGATCGCGCTCGACGGCTACGTGCTGCGGCTGCGCCGGCGCGACTCCGCCCGGATCGTCGAGCGGGCCCACGCGCGGCGCGGTTCGCACAACGAACGTCGCCCGTTCCTCGCCGGGATGGTGCTCGACCACTTCCGTCGCGAGTACCGGCGGGCCCTCGTGCGCGCCTACCGCGCCGACCGGGCCCGCCTCGATCCGCAGGCCACCCTCGACTTCGCCGCCGACCGTTCGGGCGCCACGGTCGCCGACCCGACGGTGGCGGCCATGCTCGCACGGGGCGAGGCCGCGCCACCCGAATGGGAGGACGAGCTCACCTCCCGGCTGCGGCGGGCGCCCCAGGTGCGCGAGACCCTCGACCGCATCTGGCCGGTGCTCACCGGTGCCGAGCTGGTCAACGACCTCTTCGGCTTCGAGGCGCTCATCCGCTCCGCCGCGAACGGGTTGCTCACCGCCGGCGAGCAGCGGCTCCTGTTCCGCGAGCGGGTGGCGCGCGTCGCCGACGTCGCGTGGACCGACGCCGATCTCCCGCTCGTCGACGAAGCCGACGCCATCCTCGGCCCGCCGAGCGCGGCGCGCCCGCGGGCCCGGCGCCGGGCGCGCCGCGATCCCGAGCTCGAGCAGGCCCGCCGGACGGTCGACGAGCTGGGCGTCGGGGGGTTCACCAACGCGGCCGAGGTCCTCGCCCGCTACAGCGGCGAAGCGCCGACCGTCGGCGAGGACGACGGCGAGCCCCGCACCTTCGGCCACGTGCTCGTCGACGAGGCCCAGGACCTCAGCGCGATGCAGTGGCGCATGCTCGCCCGGCGCTGCCCTACGGGCTCGATGACGCTGGTGGGTGACTTCGGCCAGGCCAGCAGACCCGGCGCGCTGTCGAGCTGGGACGAGGTCGTGAGCAACCTCCCGGTGAGGGTCACGCCCCACCGGGTCACCCTCACCGTCAACTACCGCACGCCGGCGGAGATCATGGACGTCGCCAACCGCCTGCTGCCGGCGGCGGCGCCCGGGGTGGAACCGGCCCGACCGGTGCGCAGCACCGGTGCCTTCCCCGAGGTGGAGCACGTGGGGCGGGACGAGCTGGTCGCGGCGGCCGCGGCGGCGGCGCGCCGATCCACGACGCTCGGGGGCACGGTCGCGGTGATCGCGCCGGCCGAGTTGCACGCGGCGCTGGCCGGCGCGCTGGCCGACCGCGGTGCGGTGGCCGACGCCATCGAGGCCATCGACGCCCCGGTCGCGGTGCTGACCGGCCTCGACTCGAAGGGACTCGAGTTCGACCACGTGATCGTGGTGGAACCGGCGCGCGTGGTCGCCCCCGACCGTTCGGGCCTGCGCCTCCTCTACGTGGTGCTCACCCGGGCCACCCGGCGCCTGGTGGTGGTGCACGCCGAACCCCTGCCCGAGGCGCTCGGGCTCGCGGCCCGTACGGTGGGGCCATGACGACCACCGCACCGGACCCCGACCTGACCGCCGCCGACGTCGCCTGGGATCTCGAACCGCTCGTCGACGGCCGCGGCGCCGAGGGCGTCGACGCGCTGTTCGACGACGCCGAGTCCCGGGCGCGCGCGCTGGCGTCGTACCGGGGCCGCATCGCCGAGCTCGACGTCGCCGGCCTGGTCGAGCTGATGACCGATCTGGCCGAGGTCGCAGAGCTGGCCGGGCGCGCCGGCTCGTATGCGGGGCTGCGGTTCGCGGTCGACACCGCCGATCCCGCGACCGGCGCGCTGATGGCGCGCGCCGAGGAGCGCGGCACCGCGATCAACAACGAGATCCTGTTCGTCGAGCTCGAGTGGGCCGCCGTCCCCGACGACCACGCCGCCGCGCTGCTCGCCGACGACCGCCTGGCGTTCTGTCGCCACTACCTCGAGTCCGCCCGCCGGTACCGCCCCCATCTCCTGAGCGAGCCCGAGGAGCGCGTGCTCGCCGACAAGTCGCTCACGGCCAACAGCGCTTGGGTCCGCTTGTTCTCGGAGCTCACCTCCGCCCTCACCGTCGACCTCGACGGCGACCCGGTGAGCCTCGAACAGGGCCTCTCGCAGCTGATGTCGTCCGATCGCGACGTGCGGCGCACCGCGGCCGAGGCCGTCACCGTCGCCCTGGAGCCCGGGCTGCGCACGCGGGCGTTCGTGTTCAACACGCTGCTCGTCGACAAGTCGATCGACGATCGGCTGCGCCACTACCCGCACTGGTTGGCCAGCCGGAACCTCGCCAACGAGGCGAGCGACGAGTCGGTGCAGGCACTGGTCGAGGCGGTGGAGGCGCGCTACGACATCCCGCAGCGGTGGTACGCGCTGAAGGCCCGGCTGCTCGGTCTGCCCCGTCTCGCCGACTACGACCGCATGGCATCGGTGGCGACGTCCGACGCCGAGTTCGGCTGGAGCGAGGCCCGCGCCCTCGTCCTCGACGCCTACGCGTCGTTCTCGCCCGAGCTGGCCGCCGCCGCCGAGCGGTTCTTCGCCGAGTCGTGGATCGACGCGCCGATGCGCCCGGGCAAGCGACCGGGCGCGTTCTGCGCCTACACCGTGCCCGGCCAGCATCCGTACCTGCTGCTCAACTGGACCGCCCGCCGCCGTGACGTGCTCACGCTGGCGCACGAGATGGGCCACGGCCTGCACGCCTACCTGGCGCGGGAGCAGGGGATCTTCCACCAGACCACGCCCCTCACCCTGGCCGAGACCGCCTCGGTGTTCGGCGAGACCGTCACCTTCGGCCGGCTGCTCGACGCCACCTCGGATCCCGCGGCCCGCCTCGCGCTGGTGGCCGAGAGCCTCGAAGGCCAGATCGCCACGGTGTTCCGCCAGGTGGCGATGAACCGCTTCGAGGACCGCGTGCACACCCAGCGGCGCGAGGAGGGCGAGCTGTCGGTCGAGCAGTTCAACGACGCGTGGGAGTCCACCCAGGTCGCGATGCTCGGCGACACCGTGGAGATCACCGAGGGCTACCGCAGTTGGTGGTCGTACATCCCGCACTTCATGGGGACGCCCGGCTACGTGTACGCGTACTCCTACGGCCAGCTCCTCGCCCTGTCGGTGTACCGCGCGTACGAGCAGCGGGGCGACGCGTTCGTGCCGCAATACCTCGAGCTGCTGGCCGCGGGCGGCTCGCGCTCACCCGAGGAGCTCGGGCGGATCGTAGGTCTCGACCTCGCCGACCCGGGCTTCTGGCGCGGCGGCCTCGCCATCGTCGACGAGCAGCTCGACGCCGCCGAGGCGGCCGCCAAGGAATGCGGCCGCCTCTAGCGGTGTCGATACCGGGAGCTGCGCTCGCCCGCTCGTGATCGGGCCTGACCTCAGCCCTTGATGAGGTCGGCCTTCACGGTGACGTGGTTCGACTTCTTGCAGTCGAAGGTGCCCTTCTTCTTCGGCCACACCCGCACGAACTTGCCGTTCTGCACCTGGGTGAGCACGAAGCAGTTCGTGGTGATCTTGTCGCCGACGTTGGTCTTGCCGATCAACCCCCCGGCGTCGAAGCTGGTGAGCCCCTTCAGCGCGGTGAGGAGGTTGGCCCGGGTGATGGCGTTCACGCCCTGGTCCTTCACCACCGAGTCGAGGGCCTGCTGGAGCTCGAGGCCGGCCGCCCAGGAGTAGACGCCGAGGCCGGCGACCTTGCTCTTGCCGGTGTACTTCACGTAGTTCGCGAGGCCCTTGTTGTAGGAGGTCTCTTCGAAGGGCAGGAACCCCATCGGGATGTAGGTCTTGTCGACCGCGTCACCGGCCTTGAGGTACTCCTGCGTGTAACACGCGGTGGTGCAGCCCCAGATGATGTTCGGGTCGGTGAGGCCCTGGAGCTGTGCCTCGTCGCGGAACTGGATCACGTTGGCGTAGGCGAGGCCGTTCCAGCCCCAGTTCGAGCCGTCGTTCTTCATCTTCTGGATGACCGGGGTGTAGACGCTCTGGGGGTCGCGGCCCGACGCCGTGGGTGACTGGTCGGCCTTGATCCCGTTCTGGACCGCGATCGCCTCCTGCACCGCGTCGCCACGGTTCGCGTCCTGGGTGTCGTTGGGGAGCACGAAAGCCCCGTGGATGTCCTTGCCGAGCTTCTTCTTGTAGTAGGTCGTGTCGCCCTGGTTGCCCTGGTAGGTCTGCGGGTGCTGGTCCTTCGTGTCGCACAGCAGCTGCGGGGCGTTGGCCGGGTACGAGACGGGCGAGCACTGCTCGGGTACGCCGGTCACGATGCCGCCGAGGTCGGGCAGGCCGGTCGCCTGGCCGTTGATGTCCTTGCAGTTGATCTCGTCCTCGACGCTGGGCAGGAAGAGGGCGGCGGTCCCGACGAGCGCGAAGTCCTGCTGGCACGCGGTGATGATCGCGTTGCGGGACTCGTTGCCGTTGAGGTGGGAGTCGATGAAGTCGACCTTCACCTTGCGACCGCCGATGCCGCCCTGAGCGTTGATGTACTTGGCCGCGCCCTTGACCGCGTCGACCGAGGACTGGAACAGCCCCGGTGCGAACGGGTTGTCGACGTCGGCCACGACGGCGATGCGGATCTCGGTGGCCGAGACGCCGATCTCGGTCGCCTTGGGCTTCTCCGTCGCCGCGGCCTTGGACTGTGCGGTGGCGGACACACCTCCCGCGACGGCCAGTCCGGTCGACACCAGGACGATGAGCGAGATGATCCCGAGGCGCTTCACAAGGTTCCCCCCTCGTTGCGGAAGCCATAGCGCTATCACATCCCGACCCGATCGCGACAGCACCCCACTGGCGCGATCACCATCGCATGGCCGGCGCGATGCGTCGGGCCAACCGCGAGGACCTGCAGAAGTTGCGCGTGCTCCTCGAATCCTCCTGAAGCGCCACGCGGCGTGTCGCGGCGTGGCGGGGCGGCCGGTGTCTCAGAGGCGGGCAAGCTCGCGGTCGAGCTGATCGAGGCCCATGGGGCCGAGGTCCAGCGCGGCACGGTGGAACTCCTTGAGGTCGAACGACGCGCCACCCCGGGCGCGGGCCGCGTCGCGCGCGCCGAGCCACACCCGTTCACCGACCTTGTAGCTGATGGCCTGGCCGGGGAGGCCCAGGTAGCGGTCGACCTCGCTGGCCATGAAGTCCGCGGGGAACTTCGAACGCTCGATCACGAACGGCAGCGCGAGCTCGGGGGTCCACGTCTCGCCGGGGTGGTAACGCTCGTGCGTGGGGATGGCGAGCTCGAGGTGCATGCCGATGTCGACGACCACGCGCACCGCGCGGCATCGCCTGCGCCCGGAGCATGCCGAGCTCGAACGCGGGGTCCTCGAGGTAGCCGAGCTCGCCCATGAGGCGTTCGGCATACAGCGCCCACCCCTCCGCGTGACCCGACGTGCCGGCCAGGGTCCGTTGGTAGCGGCTCAGCGACCCGGCCAGGTAGCGCACCTGCGCGATCTGCAGGTGATGGCCGGGCACCCCCTCGTGGTAGCAGATCGACACCTCGCCCCAGAGCGGGAACCGGGTCTTGCCGAGCGTCGGGTACCAGGTGCGACCGGGACGGCTGAAGTCCTCCGCCGGGCCGGTGTAGTACATCGCCGCCGCGCCGCCGGGAGGGGCGATCATCGCCTCGACCCGCTGCACCGGCGCGGGGATGTCGAAGTGCACGCCGTTGAGTTCGGCGACGGTGCGGTCGAGCAGCTGCTGGTTCCACCGGCGGAACTCGTCGACGCCCTCGACGGTGCGGGTCGGGTCGGTCTCGAGGTGCTCGATCACGGTGTCGACGTCGGCGCCCGGGATGATCCGCTCGGCGACCTGGCCCATCGCGTGCTCGATGCGGTGCAGCTCGTCCCAGCCCCACGCGTAGGTCTCGTCGAGATCGAGCGCGATCCCGTTGAAGTCCTGCGAGTACATCGCGTAGCGCTCGCGCCCGACCGGATCGTGCTCGGTGGCGTGCGGCGCGTACTCCTCCACGAGGAAGCGCCCGAGCGACGCGTAGGCCGCGGTCGCTCGGGTCGCGAGCTGCTCGAGGCGGTCGCGGAAGGCGCGGTCGCCCAGACCCGACGCGTCGTACTCGTCGACGAGCGTCCGGAAGAACGGGCGGGTGGCCGGATCCTGACCGCCCCACGTGTCGGCCTGCTTGGTGCAGGCGACGGCCTGCCGGCGTGCCGCCACGATGCCCTGGGCGGCGCCCTCGGCGAGCGCGGCCTCCATGCTCGACAGGCCCTGGGGCACGAGCGCGAGGCGTTCGGCGACGACCTGCCAGTCGTCGGCGGTGTCGCGTCCCATCAGGTCGAATGCCATGCGCACCGTCTGCACCGGGCTCCCGAGCACGCGCAGATCGCGGAGCCGTTCGCCGGCGTCGTGCTCGGCGAGCGCGAGTTCGAGGCGTTCGCGCATCACCTCGGCGGCGATGCGGTCGGCATCGGTGGTGACGTCGATCGCCCCCAGCGCCCGTAGCGTGGCGCGATCGTGCTCGGCGCGCTCCGCCGCGCCGTCGGGCGAGTAGTCGGTCATCTCGTGGTCGTGACCGGCGATGCCCTCGCCGGTCGCCGACAGCGGGTCGAGCGCGGCGAACCGTTCGACGTACCGGTCGGCGAGGTCGTACACGGGTGACGGGGTGACGGGCGGGGTGCTCACGGTGTGCCTTTCGCGACGTTGTCGGACGGAACGTAGCGCCGGCACGGCTGGCCGCGCAGTGATCCGCACGCGGGCAGCGGGGTGGTCACCGCGATGCCGGGCACCACCGGCAGCACGACCTTCGACGGCTGCACGCGGGTGCGCACGACGGTGTTGGTGACGGTGCCGGGATACGTGAGCGTGTCGAACGCCCAGGCCGGCCGGTTGCCCCCGGGGGGCTGCAGGACGATGCGGATCCGCGACCCGGCCCGGAACGCGTGGCCGAACGGGTAGAGCGGGACCCGCACCAGGGTCGCCTTGCCGCGCGGGAGCGCGGCGACGTCGGCCCTGCGGTGGGTCTGGACGGGCAGCAGCGCGGTCGACGTCTTCGGGTCGAGGGCGCGCTGGCTCGCGCGCAGCCACCCGCTCTGCACGTAGGTCTCCTGGCCGTCGGGCCGGACCTCGCTGATGGTCACCTCGAGGTCGACATCGGGTTTCGTCGACTGCAGCCAGAGGTCGACGCTGCCGGTGCCGACCATCACCGTGTCAGCGGCCAACGGCGCGCTCACGTAGCCGAGCCCCCTGCCGGCGGGCATCGGCTTCCAGTCGTACCGTGGCGCGAGGCCGCTGAGCGCACTGCCCGTCGCGCGTCCGGTCGGTCCGGGGGAACGCCGACGGGTCGTAGCGGAAGGTGTCGGCGCCGCGAGCGGCCTTCGGCGCGGCGTCGGTCAGGGTGCCGCCGGGTCCGAAGTAGAGGATGGTGGGCGTGGTGCCGGGCAGCGGCCACGACGGCGCGGTCGTCGAGAACGCCGCGACCGGCGCGCCGGGTGGGCCGCCCGCTCCCACGTCGAACAGGACGCGCACCGCGGGCTCCGACTGGTACTCGGCGAGCGCCGTCGCGTACTCGGGGTGGCCGGTGAAGCGGTCGGGCGCGAGCGACACCCCCTGACCGAACAAGCGCGCGAGGATCACCGACGCGAGCGCACGCGTCGCGGGGGAGACCGACGGGACCTTGCGGGCGACGTAGAAGTCGAGGAAATCGATCCAGTCCGACAGCACGGCCGGGCCGAGCGAATCGGCGTGGATGCCGTTCATCACGACCACCTTGAGCGGCAGCCCCGCCCGGAAGTCGCCGAGCATGTCGGCGAAGTGGCTGCCGGTCTCCTGGTCCTGCCACGAGCCGGCGATGAAGACCGGGACGTCGATCTTGTGGACGAACGACGCGGGGGCGAGCGCGGGCGACGCCGCGTTCCGGTAGCGCTCGGCCTCGATCTCGGTGCGCACGTCGGGGGCCTGGAGGCGCAACGCCTGGTTGTGCTCGCACGTGGTGTCACCCGCCCGGATGCGGTCCCGGGCCCAGCCCTGGCCGCCCGCGTCGGCCGGCCAGCGCGTCCGCCTGGCGATCCTTCGCCCACTGGAACGCGAACCCGTCGTTCGGGATCCCCCCGGGGTAGAGCGTGTCGTAGGTGTCGTCGAGGACCGACAGCGGCGTGATCGCGGCGAGGTGCGGCGGTCGGGTCTGCGCGACGAAGAGCTGGGTGATGCCGGGGTAGGAGATCCCGACCATGCCGACCTTGCCGTTGGCGACCCACGGCTGGGCGGCGATGGTCTCGATGGCGTCGTAGCCGTCGAGCGACTGCAGCGGCTCGAAGTAGTCCCACGCCCCGCCGGAGCAGCCCGTGCCTCGCATGTTGATGCCCACCGTGGCGAAGCCCAGGATCTGGGCGATGCCCGACGCCGGCTGGCGGCCCCCGGGGTTGGACGGGTCGTAGCCGGAGTACTCCACGACGGTGGGGTAGGGCCCCGCGTCGACCGGGCCGGGCAGGCGGACGTCGATCGAGAGCAGGGTGCCGTCGCGCGTCTCGAGGTACCCGTAGCCGGGCTGGATCCGCTGCGACGAGTAGAAGGAGGGCGCGGGCGTGTCAGAGCGGCTCATGACCTTCACGGGGGCCGAGGTCTCGCCGCCGACGGTCACCACGTAGCCGCCCCCGGCGCGCACGTCGCGGAACAGCACGCTGCCGGCCGTGTCGACCGGGCGGGTGGCCACCTTCGAGCCGGTCGCCGTGCGCAACTCGGCGACGGCGCCCGCCGTGGCACCCGTGACCGCCACCTGGTTGACGCTGGGTTGCACCACGAACGACGCGGTGGTGGGGGCGGCGGCGTGTGTGGCCGCGTGCGACACCGGAGCGAGCAACGTCGTGACGAGCAGACGCGACGCCCGCCACCAGGTACAGGCGTCGGAGCACGCTGAGACGCTACCCGCCGTCTCCGGCGTGGCACGATCACCCCGTGACGAAGCTCGCGGGTGCCCATGTGGTCATCACCGGCGGCTCGAGCGGGATCGGGCTCGAGACCGCGCGCGCCGCGGAGGCGCGGGGGGCACACGTGTCGCTGGTCGCGCGCGACCCCGGCCGGTTGGCGACGGCCCGGGCGTCGCTGGGCGACGTGGTCACCGCGAGCGCCGACGTCACCGATCCCGACGCGCTTCGGGTGGCGCTCGCACACCTCGTGGACAGCGCGGGGCCCGTGCGACGTGCTGATCACGTCGGCCGGTTCGTCACACCCGGGCTACTTCGAGCGCCTCGACGACGCGGTGTTCCGCGACCAGATGGAGGTCGACTACTTCGGGACCCTCCACGCCGTCCGCGCCGTCGTGCCGTCGATGATCGAGCGCGGGCGCGGGCACCTGGTGACGGTCTCGTCGACCGCGGGGCTCATCGGCGTGTTCGGGTACAGCGCCTACGCGCCGGCGAAGTTCGCGGTGCGGGGGCTCACCGAGACCCTCCGCTGCGAGCTCGCGCCCCACGGGATCGTGGTGGCGTGCGCCTATCCACCCGACACCCGCACGCCGGGCCTCGACGCCGAGAACGCGCTGAAGCCGCCGGAGACCGAGCGCATCTCCGCCGCCATCAAGCCACGCGACGTCGAGCGGGTGGCGCACGCGATCGTGCACGGCATCGAGCGCAACCGTCTCGTGATCACCGCCGACGCGCAGACCGCTGCGCTCGCCCGTGCCTCCGGCCTCCTCGGCCCCTACCTCCGCCGCACCATGGACCGGAAGGTCCGCCAGGTCCGCCGGGTCCGCAACGGGCACTGACGTCGAGGGGAACTGGGGGATCGGCGCTTGGTACCGTCCGGGGCATGAGCACTCGGACCGAGACCGACAGCATGGGCGCCATCGAGGTCCCCGCCGACCGCTACTGGGGCGCCCAGACCCAGCGGTCGCTGCACCACTTCTCGATCGGTGGCGACCGCATGCCGGTCCCGGTGATCCGCGGCATGGCCATCCTGAAGAAGGCCGCCGCGCAGGTCAACGAGGAGCTCGGGAAGCTGGCGCCGGAGACGGCCGCGCTGCTCGTGCAGGCTGCCGACGAGGTGATCGCGGGCGAGCACGCCGACGAGTTCCCGCTCTACGTGTGGCAGACGGGGAGCGGCACGCAGACCAACATGAACGTCAACGAGGTGATCTCGAACCGCGCCATCGAGCTGTCCGGCGGCGAGATGGGCAGCAAGACGCCCGTGCACCCCAACGACGACGTGAACATGTCGCAGAGCTCGAACGACACCTTCCCGACCGCGATGCACATCGCGGCGGTCGAGGAGTTGGTGCACGAGCTGGTGCCGTCGGTGACCCGCCTTCGTGACGCGCTCGCGGCCAAGGCCGACGAGTTCGCCGACATCGTGAAGATCGGCCGCACCCACCTGCAGGACGCGGTGCCCCTCACGCTCGGGCAGGAGTTCAGCGGCTACGTCGCGCAGCTCGACGCCGACCTCGAACGCATCCAGCTCGTGCTCCCCGGCCTCTACGAGCTCGCCATCGGCGGGACGGCGGTCGGTACCGGGCTCAACACCCATCCCGAGTTCGCCGAGCGCTGCCGCGGCGAACATCGCCGGGCTCACGGGTCTCCCGTTCGTCTCCGCGCCCAACAAGTTCGCCGCCCTCGCCGCGCACGACGCGCTGGTGATGGCGAGCGGCGCGCTGAAGACGCTGGCCGTGTCGCTGATGAAGATCGCCAACGACATCCGCTGGCTCGCGTCGGGCCCGCGTGCCGGCTTCGGCGAGCTGATCCTCCCGGAGAACGAGCCGGGCTCGTCGATCATGCCGGGGAAGGTGAACCCGACGCAGAGCGAGGCCATGACCATGGTCTGCGTGCAGGTGATCGGCAACGACAACACCATCGGCATCGCCGGCTCGCAGGGCAACTTCGAGCTCAACGTGTTCAAGCCGGTGATGATCTTCAACTTCCTCCATTCGGTCGACATCCTGAGCGACGTGTGCGACTCGTTCCGGGAGTTCGCGATCGAGGGGGTCGAGGCCAACGAGGAGCGCATCGCCGAGCACGTGGGCAACTCGCTCATGCTGGTGACCGCGCTCAACCAGCACATCGGCTACGACAACGCCGCGGCCATCGCCAAGCACGCGCACAAGCACAAGGGCACGCTGCGGGAATCGGCCGTCGCGCTCGGCCACCTCACCGCCGAGGAGTTCGACCGGCTGGTGCGCCCGGAGAAGATGACGAGCCCGGGCGCGTAGGGGCCACGGGCGCGTAGGGTGGCGTCCATGACGATTCACGACGCCAAGATCAATACGCTCGACGGCAGCCCCGCCGACCTCTCGCAGTTCCAAGGGAAGGCCCTCCTCGTCGTCAACGTGGCCTCCAAGTGCGGCCTCACGCCGCAGTACGAAGGCCTCCAGAACCTGCACGAGGAGTACGCGGCCCGTGGCTTCGAGGTGCTCGGCTTCCCCTGCAACCAGTTCATGGGCCAGGAGCCCGGGACCGCGGAGGAGATCCGCGAGTTCTGCGACACCAACTACCACGTCACCTTCCCGCTCTTCGAGAAGATCGACGTGAACGGTGCCCAACAGCACCCGATCTACGCGGAGCTCGAGCAGACCGCCGACGCCGACGGCGAAGCCGGCGACGTGAAGTGGAACTTCGAGAAGTTCCTCGTCGCGCCGGACGGCTCGGTCGTCGGGCGGTTCCGCCCGCAGGTCACGCCGGAGGATCCCGGGCTGGTCGCCGCCATCGAGGCGCAGCTCCCCGCGTAGTCCGTTCGGAGCAGGTGCCTCACATGAGCCGGATCTTCCTGACCGGCGCGACGGGAATGATCGGCTCGAACATCGCCGAGCAGCTCCTCGCGCAGGGCGACGACGTGCAGGCGCTGGTGCGCGAGGGCAGCGACACCGCCGCGCTCGAGGCCGTCGGCATGCGCGTCCACCGCGGCGACATCACCGATCCCGATGCGGTGCTGCGCGCCGCCGACGGATGCGAGTACGTGATCCACTCGGCGGCGGTGCTCGGCGGTCCCACCCAGATCGCGGGCGAGCACGAGGCCGTGAACGTGGTCGGCACCGGCTACGTGCTCGACGCGGCGGCCAAGGTGGGCGCGACCCGGGTCGTGCAGCTCAGCACCACCACGTTCTTCGATGCCAAGACCGCGCCGCTCACCGAGCACTCGCCGCTCGACCCGTCGCCCAGCGACGACCCCTACACCCAGACCAAGCTGCGCGCCTTCCTCGACGCCATGCGCCGCGTCGGCGACGGCCAGGACATCTGCATCGTCATCTCCGGGGGCGCGTACGGGAAGTCGCTGCTCCCCGAGCGCTCGATGGTCGTGCCCAGCTACAACGCCCGCATCGCGGGCGCGATCCACGGTGAGATCACCGAGTACGTCGGCTTCCCGATCCCCTGGGTGTACGCGGGCGACGTCGCCCGGGCCTCGGTGCTCGCCACCCGCAAGGGCGTGGCGGGGGAGCGGTACCTCGCGTTCGGGCGGCCGTCCGACGTCGGGGGCGTGCCGTACTTCTGCAACGCGGCGTGCGAGGTCGCGGGATCGCCCAACCGGGTGGCCGAGGTCTCGGTGGCCGACCTCGACGATCCCGAGGTCGCGGCGCGCTACGGCCCCAGCCTGGTGGCCCTGGCCCGCAAGCAGTTCCCGTCGCCGTTCTTCGTGAACGACCAGACCGTCGAGCGCCTCGGCTACGACCCGCGGTCACTGCACGACGGCCTGGCCGAGACGATCCCCTGGATGCGCGACTCCGGCTTGCTCTGAGCGTTCCGCCGGGGCCGGCGGTGCTGAAATCCGAGCAGGTACGTCGGGAATGGACGCGGCCCGCGAGCGGTTGTGGATCTCACGTAATGGTGTAATCACCCATTGGGAGAGACTCCGTGCCCGAGACCAGTCCAGACGTCGAAGCCCTGTCCCTGCCCTTGCTGCCCCTCGCCACCGGGGTGGTCCTGCCGCAGATGGTCGTGACCCTCGCCGCGGAATCGGCGGAGGCGCGCGCCGCGGCCGACGGCGCCATCGCCGGCGACCGTCGGGTGCTCCTCGTGCCCAGGGTCGGGAGCGACTACACCCGGGTCGGCACCGTGGCCCGGCTCGAGAACGAGGGCGAGCTCCCCGGGGGTCAACGGGCGCTGGTCCTGCGCGGCCTGTCCCGCGCCGTGGTCGGCCGCACCGTGCCGAGTGAGCACCCGGGCCTCTGGGTCGAGGTGGACCCGGTGGCCGAACCGGCCGCCGTCTCGGGCCGGGCCAAGGAGATGGTGCGGGAGTACCGCGCCGTCGTGCGCGGCATCGCCGAGAAGCTGGGCAACCCGCGCATCGCCGACGCGCTCGCCGGGGTCGACGACCCGGGCGCGCTCGCCGACACCGCGGGCTGGGCGCCGGACCTGGCGGTCGAGCGCAAGGTGGAGCTCCTCGAGGAGCTCGACCCCGAGGCGCGCCTGGAGAAGGCGCTGGGCTTCGTCCGCGAGACCCTGGCCGAGCTCGACCTGTCCGAGCAGATCCGTAACCGGGTCACCGAGGGTATGGACAAGACCCAGCGCGAGTTCATGCTGCGCCAGCAGCTCCACGCGATCCGCGAGGAGCTGGGCGAGGCCGGCGAGGCCGACGACGCCGTCGCCGAGTACCGCACGAAGCTGAGCGAGCTGGTGCTGCCCGACGCCGTGCGCGTCGCGGTCGAGCGCGAGGTCGACCGGTTCGAGCGCATGAGCGAGCAGAGCCCCGAGCACGGGTGGATCCGCACGTGGCTCGACACCGTGCTCGAGATCCCGTGGGGCACCCGTTCCGACGAGCGCCTCGACGTGGTGGAGGCGCGCGAGATCCTCGACGCCGACCACACCGGCCTGGAAGACGTGAAGGACCGCATCGTCGAGTACCTCGCGGTGCGCAAGCTGCGCGCCGATCGGGGCATGAGCGACAGCGACGAGCCCACGAAGGACCGGTCGCCGAGGAGCAGGCGGGGCGCAGGCGCGATCCTGGCCCTGGTCGGGCCTCCGGGCGTCGGCAAGACGTCGCTCGGCGAATCGGTGGCGCGCGCGCTCGGACGCGAGTTCGTGCGGGTCGCGCTCGGCGGCGTGCACGACGAAGCGGAGCTGCGTGGTCACCGGCGTACCTACGTCGGCGCCCGTCCGGGCCGCGTCGTCCGGGCGCTGACCGAGGCCGGCACCATGAACCCGGTCATCGTCCTCGACGAGGTCGACAAGCTGGGCAGCGACTGGCGCGGCGATCCGTCGTCGGCGCTGCTCGAGGTGCTCGACCCCGCGCAGAACCACACCTTCCGTGACCACTACCTCGAGGTCGATCTCGACCTGTCCGACGTGCTGTTCCTGGCCACCGCGAACGTGCTCGAGACCATCCCCGGGCCGCTGCTCGACCGGTTGGAGATCATCCGGCTCGACGGCTACACGGAGGACGAGAAGGTCGCCATCGCCCGCGACCACCTGCTGGCCCGCCAGCTCGAACGCAACGGCCTCACCGGCGACGACGTGTCGGTCACCGACGACGCGCTCCGTGCCGTCGTCACCGACCACACGCGCGAGGCCGGTGTCCGCAACCTCGAGCGCGAGCTCGGCAAGCTGCTGCGCAAGACCGCGGCCCGGATCGCGTCGGGGACGGTGACGCCGCCGCTCGTCATCGACGCCGACGACGTGCAGCCCGCGCTGGGTCGCGCCAAGTTCCACTCCGAGACCGCCGAACGCACGGGTGTGCCCGGCGTGGCGACCGGCCTCGCGGTGACGGGCGTGGGCGGTGACGTGCTCTTCATCGAGGCGACGACGATGGACGGAGAGGGCCTGACCCTCACCGGCCAGCTCGGCGACGTGATGAAGGAGTCGGCGCAGATCGCGCTGTCCTACGTGCAGGCCCACGCCGGCGAGCTCGGCGTCGACCCGGCCGACACGCAACGGCGCGTGCACCTGCACGTGCCCGCGGGCGGCATCCCCAAGGACGGGCCGTCGGCCGGCATCACCATGACCACCGCGCTGGTGAGCATGCTCACCGGGCGCACCGGTCAAGGCCGGTGTGGGGATGACCGGCGAGGTCACGCTCCAGGGTCGGGTGCTGCCGATCGGTGGCGTGAAGCAGAAGGTGCTGGCCGCGCAACGCGCGGGGCTCGACACCGTGATCCTGCCGCAGCGCAACGGCGCCGACCTCGACGACGTGCCCGAGGCGGTGCGCGACGTCATGACGTTCCACCTGGTGGACGACGTGCGTGACGTGCTCGCGCTCGCGCTCGACGACGCACCCGCCGACGCGGCCGTCGCCGCCTGACGATCACCGCGTCCGCCGCTCACCCCTCGGGGCGGCGGACGCGGGTCGGCGTCGCGCGGTGCACCTGCACCGACACGTTGTGCCCGCCCGCGTGCCCCGCCGGCATCTCGACCAACGAGTGTCACGGCATCCAGGTGGCGGACTTCCTCACCGCGCCCGACCCGCGGGCGCACGATCTAGAACTCAGAGCTCAACGCTCAACGCGCAACAGTGCTGACCCACAGGCGGCTCGGGACCATCCTCACCCGATCACCGAACGAGACGGTCGACCCCCATTAGCTAGCGTGCTGAGACCCGGGTGAAAGAGGAGGCGACGTGGCTCGGTCCCGTCCCAACGTGCTGTTCGTCATGACCGACGAGGAGCGCTACCCGCCACCGTACGAGGCCGCAGCCCTCGCCGAGTTCCGGCGGACCCAGCTGCCGGCCCGCGAACGGCTGCGGGCACGGAGTCGCGAGCTCCACCACCACTACGCGGCCGCGACCGCGTGCATCCCGAGCCGGACGTCGCTCTTCACCGGCCAGTACCCCTCGCTGCACGGCGTCACCGCCACCGACGGGCTCGCCAAGTCGGCGGTCGATCCCGCGATGCACTGGCTCGATCCCGAGTCGGTGCCGACGATGGGCGACTGGTTCCGCGCCGCCGGGTACCGCACGCATTACCGGGGCAAGTGGCACATCTCCCACGCCGATCTCACCGTGCCCGGCACGCACGAGAGCCTGCGGGTCAACGACGGCGATGGCGTCGTCGATCCCGCCGCGCTCGACGCCTACCGCCGGGCCGACCGGCTCGACGGCTTCGGCTTCTCGGGGTGGATCGGGCGCGAGCCGCACGGCGCCGACAAGGCCGACACCGGCTGCGTGCGCGACGGGCTGTTCGCCGAGCAGGTGATCGAGCTCTTCGCGGAGCTGGCCGGCGCCGACGACGACGCGCCGTGGCTGGCGGTGGCGTCGTTCGTGAACCCGCACGACATTGCGTTCAGCGGGCTCGGGTGGGCCGCGTCGGGCATGCCGCCGGTCACGGACTCGATCCCTCCGGTTCCGGAGGCGCCGTCGCAGGCGGACTCGTTCGCGGGCCGGCCCGACTGCCAGCGCCAGTTCGCCGAGCTGTGGCCGAAGCTCCTGTACGTCCAGGAGACCGACCTCGAATACCGCCGGCTGTACCACTACCTGCACGACGCGGTCGACGCCGCGGTCATGCGGATCCTCGACGCGCTCGAGGACGCCGGGTTGGCCGATGACACCATCGTGGTGTTCACCTCGGATCACGGCGACGTGTTGGGCGCCCACGGTGGGCTCGTGCAGAAGTGGCACAACGCGTTCGAGGAGACCATCCACGTGCCGATGCTCGTGTCGGGCCCCGGGATCGACCCCGGTGCGGGCGGCATCGAGATCGCCACCAGTCATGTCGACGTCGTGCCCACCTTGCTCGGGCTCGCCGGCGTCGACGTCGACGCCGCGACCGCGGAGGTGGCGCGCCGCCACGTCGAGACGCAGCCGCTGGTGGGGCGTGACCTCAGCGGCGTGCTCACCGGCGCGGTCCCCGAAGCCGCGGTCGACGCTCCCGTGTACTTCATGACCGAGGACCAGATCAGTCTCGGGCTGCGCACGACGAACCGCTTCACCGGCGACCCCTTCGAGCCGGTGGGGGAGCCGGCGAACGTCGAATCGGTGATCACCCGCCTCCCGACCGGCGCCGGCGGCGCCTCCGAGCTGTGGAAGCTCAACCACTACTACGACCAACTCGCCGACTGGGAGGCGTCGCGCGGCCGGCCGCCGGCTCCCGACGCGCCATCGCCCGAGGAACCGCAGTGGGAGCTGCACAACCTCACCTCCGATCCCGAGGAGCGGAGCAACCTCGCGGCCGCGGGTGATCGGGCCGCGGTGTTGTCCGAGCTGCAGATCGTGCTCGAGCTCACGCGCGACCGCGTCCGGCGTACGCCGCAGCACGTGAACCCCGCCGGCTGACGCGGGCGGCCCCGACGATGGCCGCCACCCGCCACGTCGGCGAGGTGGCCGCGTGTTCCTGAAGCTAGGGACCATCGGCTTCGGTGGCCCCGCCGCGCACGTGGCGATGATGCGCGAGGAGGTCGTCGTCCGGCGCGGGTGGGTGAGCGAGCAGGAGTTCCTCGACGCCCTCGGCGCCACCAGCGTGCTCCCCGGTCCGGGCTCGACCCAGATGGCGATCTACCTCTCGCGTCGGAGGGCGGGATGCGCCCGGACTCGTGGTCGGCGGCGCCTGCTTCATCCTCCCGGCGATGGCGATCGTGCTCGCGCTGGCGTGGGCCTACGTCGAGTACGGCACCACCACGATCGGGCGCGGGCTCCTCTACGGCATCACCCCCGTCGTCATCGGCATCGTCGCCGCCGCGGTCCTCGGTCTTGGGCGGATCGCGATCAAGAGCGTGCGTCTGGCCGTGCTGGCCGGATTCGTCGTCGTGGGGTACTTCCTCGACGTGAACGTGCTGCTGTTGCTGCTCGGCTCAGGCGCGATCGAGATGGTGGCACGCAACGCGGGGCGGCTCCGCCCCGGCGGCACGTCGGCGATCGGGCTCGTGTTCCTGGCGACGGTGGGCACGAACGCGAGCGCCCGGGCGAGCGCGAACGGCAGCGGTGCTCTCGCTGGGCGAGGTGTTCCTCGAGTTCCTGAAGCTCGGTGCGGTCGTGTTCGGCAGCGGCTACGTGCTGTTCGCATTCCTCCAGCGCGATCTCGTCGGCAATCTCGGTGGTTGTCGACCCGCCAACTCGTCGACGCGATCTCGATCGGCCAGATCACCCCGGGTCCGGTCTTCACCACCGCCACCTTCGTCGGCTATCTCGTCGCCGGGTTCTGGGGCGGGGTGGTCGCCACGCTCGGGATCTTCCTGCCGTCGTTCCTGCTCGTGGCCGCGTTCGGCTGGCTGGTGCCCGTCCTGCGCCGGTCGCCCTGGAGCGGCGCCGCGCTCGACGGCATCAACACCGCCGCCGTCGGGCTGATGGCCGGCGTCACGTGGGACCTCGGCGGGACCGCCATCGTGGACCCGTTGACGGCGGTCCTCGCCGGGCCTCGTTCGTGGTCATGCTGCGCTGGCGGCCGAACTTCGCCTGGCTGATCGGGGCCGGCGCGATCGTGGGCGTGCTCCACGCCGTGCTGTGACCGCGCGTGCCGCGCGCCCGAGCGGTGCCACCATGGCGCGATGACGCTTGGGGGCTGGAAACGCGGGGCGATCCTGCTCCTCGGTGCCGGTGCCGGCGTCGGGATCGGGCTGGTGCCGGTGACCGGCAGCGCCCGGGTGAGCGCCCCCGCCGCGCCGTCGGACACGGCCTTCTACACGCCGCCGAAACCGCTCCCGAAGCGCCCGGCGGGACAGGTCATCCGGTCGGAGCGGATCCCCGCCCCGAGCGGCGCCGCGCCTGGCGCGTGCTCTACCACTCACGCGCGCTCGACGGTCGTGACCTCGCGGTCTCGGCCGTCGTGATCGCTCCGCGCGGCCCGGTGCCGGCCGGGGGGCGACCGGTGGTGAGCTGGGCGCACGGCACGACCGGGATGCACGACCGGTGCGCGCCGTCTCGCTCGCCCACCGCCGCCACCGACCTCGTGATGGCGCCGGAGTTCCTCGCTCGCGGCTACGTGGTCGCGGCAACCGACTACGAGGGCCTCGGCACGCCCGGCCCCCACCCGTACCTCGTGGGGGAGAGCGAGGGTCGCAGCGTGCTCGACGCCGCCCACGCGGCCGGGAACCTCGCGGCAACGGGAGCCGACGAGACCGTGGTGGTCGCCGGTCACTCCCAGGGTGGGCAGGCGGCACTCTTCGCGGGCGAGATCGCGCCGGCGTACGCGCCGGAGCTGCGAGTCCGCGGGGTGGCGGCGCTCGCGCCCACCACCGAGATGGCGACCCAGTTCGGCGGCCTGGCCGCGGCCCCCGATCAGAAGGGCTTCCTCGCCATGCAGATGGAGGGCATCCGCGCCGCGTTCCCGAAGGCCGACGTCGACGCCGTGCTCGCCCCGGAAGCCGAGTCGGCCCTGCGCTCCCTCGACGGCACCGCGTGCGTCCTCGCGACCCTCGCCGGCTTCCGAGACCAGGGCATCACCGTGCTGCGCGCCGCACCGAGCTCCGTGGCGTCGGTACGCGCCGCGCTCCGGCGCAGCACCCCCGGCGACGCGGCCACGAGGATCCCGATCGCGGTGTTCCAGGGCGCGCAGGACCCGCTCGTGCTGGCCGCGTCGACCGCCGCGTACGTCGCCCGGGCCTGTGCGTCGGGCGACCGCGTCGCCGCCACCGTGTACCCCGACCGCGACCACGTCACGGTGCTCGCCGGGGCGTCGACCGACCTGCTGCGCTGGCTCGACGACCGGATCGCGGGCAACCCCGCGCCGTCGACGTGTTGAAGGCTCGCGGCTGACCGCCGGGAACCTCGTGGGGTCGCGCGCGGGCGTGCGCTAGGAGGGGGGTGGATCGGGCGCCACGACGTCGCCGACGCCGAGCACCCCACCGTCGACGATCGCGGCGCGCAGGCCGCCGCGGTGGGTGAACGCCGCGTTGACCCCGTCGAGGCCGGTGAGCTGCTCGAGGTAGGCGCACGGCTCGGCCAGCCGGACGCCGCGCATGGTGAGCGCACCGACCCGGAAGGTCCGCCCGACGAGGTGGTTGAGGGGGACGCCCTCGGTCACCACGTTGCGGCGCGTGTCGGCCTCGGTCACGGGGATCCCCTCGCCGCGCACGGCGTCGATCGCCTCTCGCTCGATGAGGGTCACGTCTCGCGGACCGCGGTTGGTGCCCGAGTACTTCCCCGTACCCCGCGGCGTACCGGTCGCCGGCGAGCCCGACTCCGCTCGCCGCCTCGAGCGCAGCACGCGCCTCCATGGGCGCGCCCGCGGTGGGGGCCACGAAGAGTGCGACGACGCGACCCGTGAACATCTACGACGGACCCGCGTGGAAGTCGAGGTGCTCGCCCGGTGCGAGCGGGAACTTGCACGCCACGAACTGCTCGGGGCCGATTCCGCGGCAGGAGCGGCTCTCCGTCGGCGCACTCGGCCTGGGCCTTCGGGCACCGGGTCCGGAAGCGGCAGCCGCTCGGCGGATCGATGTTGGAGGGGATCTCGCCCCCGAGCACGCGTGAGTGGTCGGGGAGTGCCTCGGGGTCGGGCACCGGGATCGCGGCCAGGAGCGCCGCGGTGTAAGGGTGCGCCGGGCTCGCGTAGAGCTGGTCGGGTGGGCCGACCTCGCAGAGCTTGCCGAGGTACATCACCGCGACCCGGTCGCTCACGTTCTTCACCACCGCCAGGTCGTGGGCGATGAACACCATGGTGAGGTCGTAGCGCCGCTTCATGTCTTCGAGCAGGTTGAGGATCTGCGCCTGGACCGACACGTCGAGCGCCGAGACCGGCTCGTCGCAGATGATGAGCTTCGGATCGGTGATCACCGCGCGCGCGATCGAGATGCGCTGGCACTGCCCGCCGGAGAATTCGTGCGGACGGCGGTCGCGCGCGGTGTCGGGGTCGAGGCCCACTGCGGTCAGCGTCTCGTCGACCTTGGCCCGCCGCGACCGCGGCGTCGCCGACGTGCCAGATCTCGAGGCCCTCGGCCACGATGTCGCCGATCTTGCGGCGCGGGTTCAACGACGAGATCGGGTCCTGGAAGATCATCTGCAGCTCGGGCCGGGTCCTGCGCAGCTCGGACGGTCGCAGCTCGGTGAGCTCGAGGCCGTCGAAGCGGACGCTGCCCGACGTCGGTTTCGGCAGTTGCATCACCGCCCGGCCCGTCGTGGACTTGCCGCATCCCGACTCGCCGACCAGCCCGAGCGTCTCTCCGGCGCGCGACGTCGAGGCTGATGCCCGAGACCGCCTTGACCTTGCCGCCGTCGGCGTTGAACTCGACGACGAGGTCCTCGACCCGCAGCAGTGCGTCGCCCTCGGGGCGGAGGTGGGCCTTGCCGGTACCGGCCATCAGGCCACCGCGCCGGCGTCCGGGGCGATCCCCGCGGCCTGGTTGCGTTCCCGAGCCGCGGTGCCCTCCGGCGTGCCGACGGGGAACCAGCAGCGGAATTCGTGGCCCGGCGTGACGCCGGGGGCGAGGGGCGGCAGCTCCTCGCGGCAGCGGTCCTGCACCGAGGGGCAGCGCGGGCGCGAAGCGGCAACCGGCCGGCACCCGCACCAGGTCCGGCGGGCGCCCGGGGATCGCGGCCAGCCGTGTGTGACTGGGCTCGGCGACCTTGGGGATCGAGCGCAGGAGCGCCTCGGTGTAGGGCATCTTCGTGTCGGAGAACAGCGTCGCCGTCGGCGCCTTCTCGACGACCTGGCCCGCGTACATCACGACCACCTCGTCGGCGCGGCCGGCGACCACGCCGAGATCGTGGGTGACGAGGATCAGCGCCATGAAGCGCTCGCGTTGCTGGGCTTCGAGGAGGTCGAGCACCTGGGCCTGCACGGTCACGTCGAGCGCGGTGGTCGGCTCGTCGGCGAGGAGGAGTTGCGGACCGCACGCGAGCGCGACGGCGATGCAGATGCGTTGGCGCAGCCCCCCGAGAGCTGGTGGGGGTACTCGTCCATCCGCCGCTCGGGATCGGGGACCCGCACCGATTCCAGCAGCGAGACCGCGAGCTCCTTGGCGAAGGTCCGAGTGACGTCGAGGTGGGTGTGCATCGACTCGGTGATCTGGGCGCCGACCTTCATGACGGGGTTCAGCGACGTCATCGGGTCCTGGAACACCATGGCCATGTGCGCGCCCCAGTACTTGCGCATCGCCTTGGGTTTCGCGGCGCCGATCTCGGTGCCCTCGAACCGGATCGATCCCCGGCGGACGACGCCCTGCTTGGGGAGCAGCCCCATGATCGAGCGCGACAGCACCGTCTTGCCCGCACCCGACTCGCCGACGATCCCGAGCGTGCGGCCACGTTCGAGCGCGAACGACACGCCGTCGACCGCGTGCACCAGGCCGCGGTCGGTCTCGAAGTACGTCGCGACGTCGGTGACCTCGAGGAGCGGTGCTCCGGCTGACGGTTCGGTCGTCTCGACCGCGCCTCGCTCACAGAGCCCCCTCCCGCACGTCGAAGTGAGCGAGGACCGCGTCGCCGAGGAAATTGAGCGACAGCACGGTGAAGAAGATCATGAGCGCGGGTTCGAACACCACGTGGGGCGCGATCGCGATGACCTGGCGACCGCCGGCGATCATGTTGCCCCACGTGGGCGTGTCGGCCTGGACGCTCGCGCCGAGGATGCTGAGCGTTCCTTCGGCGACGATCGCGACCGCGATGCCGAGCAGCCCGATCGACAGCATCGCCGGCAACACGTTGGGCAGCACCTCGCGCCACATGATGCGGAGGTTCTTGGCGCCCTGGGCACGTGCTGCGAGCACGAACTCGCGTTCCGACCACGACATCGTGCTCGCGCGGGTGATGCGCCCCAGCACGGGGATCGCCACGATGCCCAACGCGATGATCAGGGCGACCTCGGGATCGAGCCCGGCCGTCGCCCGCCCCGACGACCGGCGGGGGCCCGCAGGATCGTGACCAGCGCCAGCGCCAGGATCACGGCCGGGATCGAGAGGAACACGTCGAAGAGCCCCGACATGACCGTGTCGGTCCGCCCGCGGAAGTACCCGGCGAGGAGGCCGAGCACGCCTCCGATCACGAACCCGATCAGCACCGACACCGTCGCGATCACGAGCGTGGTGCGCCCGCCCCAGAGGAGTCGCGAGAGCATGTCGCGACCGTTGAGATCGCCACCGAGGAGGTGGCCGGGCGCGGTGCCGGCCTTGGCGAACGGCCCCCGTCGCGCGATCTCGGTGATCGAGTTCTGGGGATCGTCGAGGGGCAGGAACGGGGCGAGGATCGCGCCGGCGATCACGAACGCCATCCACCCGAGCGACAACCAGGTACCGGCACGCAGTCCGCGGCGGCGCGTGCGGCCCGTCTCGGGTCCCGAGATGACCGCGCCGAAGTCGACGGACGCCGCGTCGGCCGGCATGGCGCGGTCGGCCGCGTCGCGGGCGAGGGAGTCGAGCGTCGACTCAGGCGGCTCGGGCACGGCGGATCCTCGGGTCGAGCACGATGTAGAGCGTGTCGATGGTGAAGTTGATGAGCACGTAGCCGATGGCGATGATCGCGATGTAGCTCTGCAGCTCCACGTACTGGCGGGCGCTGATCGCCTGGTAGATCAGCGTGCCGATACCGGGGATGCCGAAGATGATCTCGACCGCGACCGCGCCGCCGATGAGCGTGCCGAAGTTGAGCCCGGCCACCGTGAGCAACGTGAGGCTCGACGGGCGGAACGCGTGGCGCCAGAGGATCCGCCGGTCGGACAGGCCCTTGGCCCGCGCCATGGTGATGAAGTTCTCCTGGAGGGTGGCGATCATGTCGCTGCGCAGCAGGCGCATGTAGACCGCCACGAGCCCCGCGGCGAGCGAGATCGCGGGTAGGAGCATGGTCGCGAAGTGGTAGCCGATGTCTCCGGTGGGTCGTCCGAACGCCCATTCCAACCAGCCCGGCTCGTATCCCCCGGCGGGGATCTGGCCGAGCAGGGGTATGTCGGGTTGCCACTTCACCCCCACGAAGTACGCGAGGGCGAGCGCGAGGACGAAGCTCGGCAGGGCGAGCAGCGCGAACGCGCCGACGTTCACCGCGCTGTCGGTCTTGGTGCCCGCCCGGTACGCGGTCAGGACGCCGAGGGGGATCGCCACCGCCAGCGCGATGAGCTGCGCGTAGAGCATGAGTTGCAGCGACACCGGCAACGCGTTGCGGATCTTGTCACTGACCTCGAGGTTGTTGGCGTAGTCCTTGCCGAAGTCACCGTGGGAGAGGTTGCCGAGCCAGGTGACGTACTGCTGGAAGAACGGCTTGTCGAGCCCGTTGTCCTTGTCGAACTGCGCTCGTTGTGCCGGCGTGCCGAAGGGGATCGCGGCCTCGGCGGCGCTGCCCGGGAGGAGCCGGAGGAGGCTGAAGGTGAAGAGGGTCGCCAACACGACGACCACGACGAGTTGCACCAGCCTCTTCGCGATCAACCGCATGCGGGAAATCCTTCCGGCCGCTGCTGCACGGAGACGGATCCCCGTGGGACTGGAAGAGGTCTACTTCTGTTTCCAGATCCCGACCACCGGGTGCCTGCCGTAGATGAACTCGGCGGTGCCGCCGCCGTCGGGCAGGGGCGGGCCCATGAGGCCCTGCACCTTCGGGTTCGAGGCGATGTCCCACTGCTCGTAGTAGCTCCAGAGGTTGTACACCTGTGACGAGAAGATCTTGGTGACCTGCTCGTAGATCCCCTTGCGCTTCGCGGGGTCGGGCTCCGAGCGACCCTGGTCGAGGAGGCTTTGGAGCTGCGGGTCCTTGAACTTGCCGAAGTTGATGGGTGACGCCTCCGTCCACCAGACGTACTGGGTGTCGGGGTCCTCGCCGGGGTGGTTGCGCCAGAGGAGCAGGCTGAAGTTGCCGCCGAGCGCGGTGTTGATGAACGACGCCTGGTCCTCCTGCTGGAGGGTCGCGTCGATCCCGGCCTTGGCGAACTGCTGCTTGATGAGCTGGGCCTCGGCGCTGTTCTCGGGGTCGTTGGTGTTCTCGATCACGACGTTGAACTGGCCGCCGTGCGCGGCCTTGTAGGCCTTCACCAGCTTCTTGGCCTTGGCCAGGTCGTGCTTCGGGTAGCCCGGGTTCTTCAGGTGCCCGGGGACCGCGGTGTCGAAGGGCTGGTTGGCGACCTGGAGCTGGCCGTCGTTGCGGATCTGGTTGATCTGGTCGGTGTCGACGGCCATCGCGACGGCCTTGCGGGCGGTCAGGTCGTCGAACGGAGGCTTGGCTTCGTTGAGGAGGTAGTAGCGCACCTCGCGCCGCCCCGGCTTCTCTCGCATCTGGTTCAGCGAGCTGATGCCGTCGAGCTGGGTCATGACCTGCCCGCTCGTCGTGTGCATGATGTCGAGCTGCCCGGCCTGTAGCTGGTTCAACCGCTGCCCGGCGTCCGGGTTGGGTTTGAACGTGATCTTGTCGAGGTAGGGGAGCCGGGTCCCGGACTTGTCCTTCTGCCAGTAGTCGGGGTTCCGGGAGGCGACGAACTCCTGGTTCTGGACCCAGTGCCCGGCACCGTTGTAGATCATGAAGGGACCGGTGCCGATGAGGTTGGTGGGGCACGTGTCGGCGTTGGCGAGTTGCGCCGGCGCGGCGATCCCGACCCGCCCGCTCAGGTAGAGGAAGGCGTCGAAGTCGACCCACGGCACGGTGGTCGTGACCTCCACGGTGAGCGGGTCGACGACGGCGACGTCGGCGACGTCGGTGTAGACGAACCCGAGCAGGCGCCCCTTGCGCCAGGCGTCGATGTTCTGCTTCACCGCGTCGGCGGTGAGCGGCGTGCCGTCGTGGAACTTGATGTCGGGCCGGAGGGTGATCGTCCACTTCGTGTACGCGGGATCGTGGGTGACGCTCTTGGCCAGGTAGGGGACCATCTTCCCCTTGGTGTTCGGCACCATCAGGGTGTCGTAGATCGCGCTGGCCACCATGATCCCGGAGATCGCGAGCTGGGCCTGCGGGATGCACCAGCCGCCGTTGGTCTCGGCCTCGAGCCCGTAGGTGACCGACCCGCCCCGGGTCGGCTTCGTCGCCGCCGGCGCCTGCGCGGTGGCGACGCCGCCCAGCGACACCGTGACCGACGCGAACGCCGTGCCGACCGCGAGCACTGCGACCCACCGATTCCTGCGACCCGCTCGAAGCTGCACTGGTCGGCCCCCCCGGGCGTGGCCCATCCGAAAGTTACTGGGCAGTACCCTACCGGAACGTGGCCGCAAACCCGTCGCGCCCGGCTGTCGGCGAGGCCGACGACGACGGCGCCGGGCGGTTGCGCATCACCCCGACGTGCGTGATCCGTCTCGACGAGCTCGAGTGGCGCACGACCGGGTCGGGCGGGCCCGGGGGCCAGCACGCGAACACGTCGGACACCCGCGTCGAGGTGCGTTTCCCCGTGGCCACCTCGCCGTCGCTCGGGCCCCGCCAACGCGCGAGGTTGCTGGAGAAGCTGGGGCCGGTCGCACGGGCGACGGCGTCGGACTCCCGGTCGCAGGCGCGCAACCGCGAGCTCGCGCTCGAGCGGCTCCGGGCGCGATTGGCCGAGGGACTGCACGTCGAGAAGCCGCGCCGGGCGACCCGGCCCAGCCGGTCGGCCAAGCAGGCCCGGCTCGACTCGAAGCGCCACCAGTCCCGGCGCAAGCAGGAGCGACGACGCCCCGGCCGCGAGGACTGAGCCCCGCGGGACGCGCCGCGTCATCTGTCAAGCTGCACGCCGATGCACGTCTTCACCATGGTCCTCTGGTTCGTGCTCGGCGTCGGCGTGCTGTTCCTCGTGATCGACTCGGCGCTGCGCACCTTCGTGCTCCCGCGCGGCGCGACCCCGATCGTCACCCGGGGGGTCTTCATCGGTCTCCGCACGGTGTTCAACGGCTTCGCCCGGGCTGCCCGCACCTACGACGGCCGCGACTCGGTGATGGCGCTCTATGGCCCCGTCGGCCTCCTGACCCTCCCGGGCGTCTGGATGGTCATGGTGCTCGGCGCGTTCACCGCCATGTTCCACGCGGCCGGTGTGCGGGGGTTCGAGCGGGCGTTCGAGATGAGCGGATCGTCGCTCCTCACGCTGGGTTTCGTTCGTCCGCACGACCTTCCCACGAACATCCTGGCCTTCCTCGAGGCGGCGACGGGGTTGGCGCTCCTGGGTCTCCTGATCGCCTACCTGCCGACCATCTACGCGGCGTTCTCCAAGCGCGAGGTGAACGTCGCCCAGCTCGAGGTGCGCGCCGGCAACCCGCCGTCGGGCGTGCAGGTGCTCGTGCTGGCCCAGCAGATGGAGCGCTTCCACCTGCTCGACGACTTCTGGCGCGCGTGGCAGCTGTGGTTCACCGAGTTGGAGGAGACCCACACGTCGCTCGGCGTGCTGAGCTTCTTCCGCTCGCCGGTGGGGCATCGCTCGTGGGTCACGGCGAGCGGCGCGGTGCTCGACGCCGCCTCGCTGCGCCTCGCCGCCGTCGACCTCCCGTTCGACCCCGAGGCGGGGATCTGTGTCCGCGCCGGGTTCTTCGCGCTGAGCGCCGTCGCCGACCACTTCGGCGTTCCCTACGACGCCGCCCCCGCGCCCACCGACCCGATCAGCATCACCCGGGACGAGTTCCTCGAGGCGTGCGATGCGCTGGTCGCCGCCGGCCTTCCCGTCCGCGACGACCGGGAGGCCGCGTGGCTCGCGTTCGCGGGATGGCGTGTGAACTACGACCTGGCGCTGCTCGGCCTCGCCGGGTTCGTGATGGCGCCGTACGCCCCGTGGTCGTCGGACCGGTCGCTGCGGCTCCGTCGGGCGCGCCTGCGCGTCGGGCGCCGCCCGTCGGCGTCCTAGTGGTCCTCGAAGAGCCAGGTCTCGGGCTCGGCCGGGGTCTCGTCGAGGCGGATGTACCACTCGAGCCCGAACGCGATCCGGAACGCGTCGGGGGGTAGCGCGAGGAAGAAGGACTCCTCGGGGATCTGGCTCGAGTGCGCGGCCATGGCCGCCTGCTTGCGGTCCAGCACCGACGACACGTCGACGCGGGTGGTGATGATGGCGTCGGCCACGCCGAGGTCGAAGGTCGCCGGGTCGGGTGGCTGTGCGCCCTGGGGGAGGTCGTCGCCCATGGCCGCGGCGAGGCCGAGGTAGTGCTCCCGGCTCACGGTGGCCGCGTAGACGCGCGGGGTCCCGGCGAGTGCCGCCGCCCGGCGCCCCACGTGGTGCACCTGGATGTGGTCGGGATGGCCGTAGGCCCCCCGGGCGTCGTAGACGGTCAGCGCCCGGGCGTCCTCGTCGCGCAGGATCTCGGCGAGGCGCGCCGCGGCTTCCTCGAGGTCGGCGCCCGCGAACGCCCCCGGCGCGTCGTTGGTCGCCTCGCCGGCCATGCCCGAGTCGTGGTACCCGAGAAACTCGACCCGGGCGGCGCCCAGGATCTCGGCCGCCTGACGCGCCTCCTGCTCACGCCGGTCGGCGAGGCGCTCGTCGGACGCGAGCACGCCCTCGCCGACCTCGCCGAGGTCTCCACGCGTCGCGAACACCAGCACCACGCGGTGTCCGGCGTCGGCCGCGAGTCGCAGCGTTCCGCCGACGAGGATGGCCTCGTCGTCGGGGTGCGCGTGAAAGGAGACGAGGGTGTGAGACATCCCCCGATGGTTGCACACGCGGCTGGAGCAGGCAGTAGCAGGGCTTGCAGAGTGCTGCTACCGTTCCCCGGCAATTCGAGCGAGACCCGTGCCGCGAGTCGGGCACGGCAACCGAGACAGCAAGCAAGACGAGCAAGCAAGACGAGCAAGCAAGACGAGCAAGCAAGACAGCAGGCCAGAGGAGCAAGGCGTTGGCAGCAGGCAGCGTGAAATGGTTCAACGCGGAGAAGGGCTACGGCTTCATCTCCCGTGAGGACGGACCTGACGTGTTCGTGCACTTCTCCGCCATCCAGGGCACCGGGTACCGGACCCTGGAAGAGGGCCAGCGCGTCGAGTTCGACGTCGGCCCCGGGCGCAAGGGCGAAGAGGCGCAGAACGTCCGCGTCGTCTGACGCGGCGTACCGCGAGTGGGCCCGCTCAGCCGGACCCGACGAGTGAGAGCACGCCGGTGAGGTCGCGCAGGCGCGCGACCGGCGACGTGTCGGCGCCGGCCGGGAGCGTCGCGTCGGGCCAGTGACCGTCACGCTCCAGGTAGGCCGGGGTCATGCCCGCGGCCATCGGGCCTTCGACGTCGGGACCCCAGGTGTCGCCGACGAAGAGCACCTCGTCGGGCGCGAGCCCCGCCTGATCGAGGGTGTAGCGGTAGATCCGGGGGTGGGGCTTGCGTGAGCCGGCCCACGCCGACGACACGAGCACGTCGAGCAGGCCGTCGAGACCGACCTCCGCGACCGCGGGCTCGAGGTCCCAGTCCCAGTTGGAGCACACGACCAGCCGGAGACCGCGGGCGCGCAGCTCGCGCAGGACGGCGGGCACCTCGTCGTAGGCCTCGAGCACTCGCTCGGCGCGCCCGGCCTGGAGGTCGGCCAGGATCCGGTCGTGCTCGCCGGGATGGACGTCGGCCGCGTGCAGCAGCGAGAGCTGCCGGTCCCGCTGCCAGGCGACGTAGTGCTCACGGCTGCGGGACTGCTCGGCGTGCTCCAGGCCGTCGAGGTCGCCACTCCACCAGATCTCGTGGAGATGCTCCGGGAGCGTGTACCCGTGCCGGGCGAGGATCTCGTCGAGGCCGACCGAGGCGGTGGCGCGGGCAAGGGTGCCGAAGAAGTCGAGGAGCACGGCCCGGGGCGCCATCGACGGAGTCTCGCGCGGGGAGTGGTCGCGGGGAGGAGCCGAAGCCCACCCCGGATCCGCTGATCCCGGCTCGCGGGCCCGATCCCGCGTAGCCTTTCGGTCGTGATCCTCGTCGTCGACGACGACCTCGACCTGATCGATGTCGTGCGCACCGCACTCGAACGTGAGGGCTTCGCGGTCGATGACGCCGGCGACGGCGAGACCGCACTCACCAAGATCGCGGGAGACACGCCCGAGCTGGTCGTGCTCGATCTCGGGCTTCCGAAGGTCCGCGGCCTCGACGTGCTGCGCCAGGTGCGCGTCGACAACGCGGTGCCGGTCATCGTGCTCAGCGGACGCAGCGACGAAGCGGACCGCGTCGTCGGCCTGGAGCTCGGTGCCGACGACTACGTCGTGAAGCCCTTCTCGCCGCGCGAGCTCGTCGCCCGCGTGCGTTCCGTCCTGCGCCGCTCGCGCGGGTCGCGCCGGCACGGCCGGCTCGAGTTCGGCGACCTCGGACTCGACTTCACGACACGCGAGGTCTGGACCCATGGTGAGCCCGTCGACCTGCGGCGCCGGGAGTTCGACCTGCTCGCCTTCCTGTGCGCCTCGCCGCGCCAGGTCTTCACGCGCGATCAGTTGCTGCGCCACGTGTGGGACTCCGAACCCGAGTGGCAGGGTGTCGGGACGGTCAGCGAGCACGTGCACCGTCTGCGCGCGCGAAGGTCGAGGTCGATCCGGCGCGGCCGCGCCACATCGTGACCGTGCGCGGGGTGGGCTACCGCTTCGTGCCCTGATCGTTCGAGCTCGCCCCGCCACCGAGCGCGGTCCGTACCGCGTCGAGGAGCTCGGTCCGCCGCAGTGGCTTCGTCACCAGCGGCGCGCCCCGGAGCGCCGCGGAACCGGCGGGGACGAAGCCCGAGACGAACAACACCCGGGTGTCGGGGAAGCGCTCGGTGATCCGTGCTGCGAGGTCGGTGCCGCTCATCACCGGCATCACCACGTCGGTGACGAGCAGGTCGACGGAGCGGCCGGCGCGTCCGAGGAGCGCGATGGCGGCGTCACCGTCGGGCGCGGCGACCACGCGGTAGCCCTCTCCGCGCAGGATCTCGGCGATCAGGGTCCGCACCTCGGACTCGTCGTCGACCACGAGGACCGTCGGCCCGTCGTCGTCGGTGAGGTCGATGAGATCGACGGTGTCGTCGTCGGGGCCGGAAGCCTCGGCAACGGGCGCCGGGAAGGTGAGCGTGAAGGTCGTGCCCTGCCCGCGTTGGCTCCGCACCTCGATGGTGCCTCCCACCGAGCGGATGATGTCGTCGGTGGTGGACAGCCCGAGTCCGGTGCCGAGCCCGGCGGGCTTGGTGGTGAAGAACGGCTCGAAGACGCGCGCCTGCGTCGCCGCGTCCATGCCCGCGCCGGTGTCGGTCACCGTGAGCGTCACCGCGCGGGATGGCGTCGGACCGGTCTGCGTCGCGATCGTCAGGTGACCGCCGGTCGGCATCGCGTCGCGCGCGTTCACTGCCAGGTTCAACACGGCCTGCTCGATGCGGTTGGGATCGGCGACGATCGTCGCGGGTAGGGCGTCGAGGTGGAGCTCGAGCGCGACGGTCGCGCCGAGCACCTGGTGCAGGAGCTCGCGGAGGCCCCGGAGGAGTTCGTGCAGATCGAAGGCCTCGGGTTCGTCGACCCGCCGGCGGCTGAACGCCATGAGGTCGTCGGTGAGCGCAGCGGCGCGGTCGGTGGCGCGCTGCACCGAGTCGATGCGGGCGCGGGCCGACTCGAGCACCTCGAGATCGTCCTGGAGCAGCTCCACCTGCCCGCGCATGATGGCGAGGACGTTGTTGAAGTCGTGCGCGATGCCGCCCGCGAGCCGGCCGACCGACTCCATCTTCTGTGCGTGCAGGAGTTGCTGCTGGAGGCCCTTGCGCTCGGTGACGTCACGCAGCACGACGACGGCGAGCTCGGGGGTGCGTTCCTGGCGGCGCAGCCGATTCTCGGTGATCTCGACCCACACGCTCTCGCCGCGCGCGTTCACCAACCGGGACTCGGGAGGATCGATCGTGTCGGACCCGGGGGCCAGCGAGCGGGAGAGCTCGTGCTCACCGCTGTCCTCGGCGCGCAGCGACCGCAGCGTGGTGCCGACGAGCTGGTGATCGGGCCGGCCGAGGAGGTCGCAGAGCGCGCGGTTGGTCTCCACGATCCGGCCGTCGAGCGTGGCCACCGCCATGGCCACCGGGGAGTCGTGGAACGCGCGCCGGAACCGCTCGGTGGCGGCCCAGCGCCCGGCCTCGGCGGTGTCGCGCTCGTCGAGCGCGAGGGCGAGCGCGAGCATTGCCAGCGCGGTCACGGCCACGAACATCTGGAGCACGACGACGGCATCGGTCGGGTCGGTCAGCGCGGTGAACGGCCCGGTGGTCCGCGCCACGGCCCAGCTCGCGACGCCCACCATCACCAGGGCCGAGCACGCGACGCCCCGCGGTCCGAACCGCAGCGCGGCCCATCCGAGGAGCAGGGCGACCGAGAAGGCCAGGGGATCGTCCCACCGGCCGAGCGCGAACGCGCTCACCACCACGACGGCCACCGCGAGCGCCGCCGCTTCGATGCGCCCGCCGCGGTGTCGGGCCGGCCTGGAGGGCTCGACCGCGGTGAGTGCCGTCGCCGCCACGAGCACCATGCCGAAGCCGCCGGCGAGCGCGCCCTGCCACGCGGCGCGCCACAGCCCGGTGGACGAGAGGTCGCGGGTGACCGCCATCGCGAGGGTGTCGACGGCGGCGCCGACCACCGCGCCGAGAGCGGCCGCGACGACCAGCGCGAGCAGCTCGCGGACACGCGCGAGGTGGAAACGGCCGCCCGCGTACCAGCGGAGCAACCACGCGGCTGCGGCGGCCGCCACGACGGTCGCGAGCGCCCGGCCGACCGCCAGCCCGGCGCCGAGGTCGTCGGCGACCGAAACCACGCCGACGGTGAGCGCGCTCGCGACCAGCGGGCCCGGCCAGCGCGACGGTGGGAGGAGGAGCAACGCGGCGAGGAGGACGCCCGCGGCCGGGGCGGCGACGACCGACACCGCGGCTCCCGGATGCAGCCAGTGGACCCACTGCGCTGCGGCCGCGGTCGCGGCGGCGACGATCGCGGTGGGTGCACAGACGGCGACGACGCGCCGCAACCCGGTGGCGCTCCCGGCGTCGGCGGTCGACTGCGTGATGCCCTGTGCCAACGCGTCCTCCGGGCCCGGCGGCGGCTCGGCACGAGGTGGGATCGCGCGACGAGCGCGACCGACGCTACCAAGTGCCGTCACCGCCGCCGAGGGGGGAGGAGGGCGCTCCGGCGACGCGCCGTCCTCGGAGACGGGATCTCGATGCTCCGGTGGCGAACCTGGCGCACGGGCCCGAGGGCAGGGCGGGCCCGTGCGCCACACGGGGGGAGGGCGGGGTACCCACCCCCCGACGGAGCCAGGTAGGGGCGGCTACCTAGCGCCGAACTCCGCGACGACCCACAGGCGACCCGCCGAGTCCTGGACGGCGGCGACGCCGATGTGGTTGAAGGAGGGATTGAGGATGTTGGCCCGGTGCCCGGCCGAGTTCATCCAGAGGTCCTCCGCGGCGGCGCCGCTGAGGCCGGCCGGGCCCACCAGGAGGTTCTCGCCGAGCGAGCGCCACGCCGCCATGTAGGGGAGACGGATGAGTGCGTTCAGGTCTGTATGGGTGAGGGTGCCGGTTGCCGCGAGGTGGTGGGCCCAGCTCGCGGCGTAGGGGCCGAGTTGCGGATCCCAGGCGAGGGGCGCGAGCCCGGCCGCGGCACGGTCCTGGTTCACCGCGGCGACCATGTCGCCGGTGAAGCCACTGCCCGGGCTGCCCGGTGGCGCACACGCCACGCCGGCGAAGGCGAGGCCGACCACGAGCACCGGGAGCGCGAGCCGCGCCCGCCGGGGGAGACGGCGGCGTCGGGAGACGGCCGGAGCGGCCGTCGTCGAGGTCATGGCGAGAGCCTGACGAGCCAACTTCCGCTTCCGCTTCTCCCAGCGTCAACGGGGCGTCAACCCGGCACGTCGCCATCCGCGGCTCAAGCCGGGGCTCCGCCGCTCCGACAACTGGGCGTGGAGAAGACTCTGATGGTGGTGGCCGGGCTCGCCGCCCTCGTGGCGACCGTGGCGACCGCGGTGGCCTGGCGGGCGGGACGACGGGCGCGCCGCGCCGCGGATCTCGTGGCGCAGCTCCTGGAGGAACCGGTGCTCGAAGCGCGGGTCCCGGACGTCGAACCGCTCGCGCTCGCCGCACCCCACGACGCGCCCGTCGCGCCGTTCGACCCGACCGTGCCGGTGGCGGCGCCCGGTCCCGCGCCCGACCCCGAACCCCGCGACCGCGACGCGTCGCCCGAGCTGCCCACTGCGCCACCACCGGGGCCGGTGGTCGAACGGCCCGCGGTCGACACCCGGCGGGGCTTCGGTGCCGCGACGGGCGTCGGCGCCGCGTTCGACCGCTCCGATCCGGCACCGGCGCGGATCCCGGTGCTCGACCTCGACCGCCTGCGGTCGTGGCTCACGCTCGGCGACGTGCACCTCGGCCGGCTCGCAGTGGTGTCGGTCGAGCTCGACAACCTCGGCTTCGTGCAGGAGCGCCTCGGGTACGCCGCGGGCTCGCACCTGCTCGAGGCGATCACCCAACGCCTGCGGACGGTGACCCGGCCCCGGGACGTGGTCGCGCACGTGAACCAGGAGCGTTTCGTGCTCGTGTGCCGTGACGTGCCCGACCAGGCCGCCGCCGAGGGCCTCGCCGAACGCATCGCCATGGGCGTCGCCCATCCTTCGGTCGTCCTGGCCGGGGTGGCCGAGGTCACCGCGAGCATCGGCGTGGCGCTGGCGACGGGCCTCGAGGAGCGGCCCGAGAACGTGCTGCGCCGCGCCATCAAGGCCGGCAACCATGCCCGCGCCCTCGGGGGCGCGCGGATCGAGATCAGCGCCGCCGCACCGTCGACCACCATCCAGGAAGGCGAGCTGGCCGCGGGGATCGCCCGTGACGAGCTGCGTCTCCACTACCTCCCGATCGTCAGCTGCGCGACCGGGCACGTCGCCGGCTTCGAGGCCCTCGTGCGATGGGAGCATCCCGAGCACGGGCTCCTGCTCCCGGCCGAGTTCCTCCCCGACGCCGAGAACACCGGGGCGATCGTGCCCCTCGGCAACTGGGCGATCGAACGGGCGTGCCGCCAGATGGCGGCGTGGCACGACGGCTCGGGGCCCACGCTCAAGCTGAACCTCAACCTGTCGGCTCGCCAGTTCGCCGAGCCCACCCTTTCCGCGCAGGTGAAGCGGATCATCGGCGACACCGGGCTCGCGCCCGGCTCCGTGTGGCTCGAGATCACCGAGGAGACGCTGCTGCGCGATAGCGCCGCCAGCGACCAGACGCTGCGCAGCCTGCACGAGATCGGTGTCCGCCTCGTGATCGACGACTTCGGGACGGGCGCGTCGTCGTTGGTGTCGCTCAAGCAGTTCCCGCTCGACGCGATCAAGATCGCGGCGACGTTCGTCGCCGATCTCGGCCGTGACCGCGACAGTGATGCCATCTGCAGCGCGATCGTCGACCTGGCCCACTCCCTGGGGCTGTGCGCGATCGCGGAGGGAGTCGAGACCCTCGAGCAGTTCACCGCATTGCGGGCCCTCGACTGCGAGCTGGCCCAGGGCCATCTCTTCGGCGCCGCGCGTCCGGCCGAGGAGTACGGCGCCATGCCCGCGGCGACGCTCGGTGTCGTGCGCCGCGCCCGACGGGAACTAGGGCGCCTGTAGCTCTGCGGGTCCGGTGAGGCATCCTGGCGCGATGCGACCGGCCACCCGCACGCACGCGATCACTGCGGCGGTGGTCGTCGCGGTCGCGTTGGCGTTGGGCGCGCCGGCGGCGGCGGGTGCCGCGCCGGCACCCGCGCCGGCGGCACCGGACCACCTCGCCTGGCACGCGTGCTCCGGCGGCCTCCGGTGCGCCACGCTGACGGTACCGGTCGACCCCGCGAAGCCCGACGGCGCGACGCTCGGCCTCGGCGTCATCCGGGCGCGGGCGCGCCACCGGAGCGAACGGATCGGGACGCTCGTGCTCAATCCGGGCGGCCCCGGCGTGCCCGCGGTCGCGTACCTCGCGGCGGTCGCAGACACGTTGCCGGATCCGATCCGCGACCGGTTCGACCTCGTCGCGTTCGATCCCCGCGGCGTCGGCACGAGCAGCCCCATCGAGTGCGAGGACAGCCTGGATCCCTTGTTCGACCAGTCGTTCCAACCGGCCACGGCCGCAGCGCGTGCGGACCTCGCCGACGCGGTGCGCACGCTCGCGGCGGCGTGCGAGGCGCGCAGCGGTGCGCTGCTGTCCCACGTGTCGACCGTCGACGCGGTCGGCGACCTCGAGCGTCTGCGCGTCGCGCTCGGCGAGGACCGCCTCTCGTACGTGGGCTTCTCGTACGGCACCTTCCTCGGCGCGAGCTACGCGTCCGCGTATCCCCACCGCGTCCGGGCCTTCGTGCTCGACGGCCCGATCGACCCGGCGATGACGGCCGACGCGGTCGCGCTCGGCCAGGCCCGGGGATTCGAGCATTCGCTCGACGACTTCCTCGCCGACTGCTCGGCGCATCCCGGATGCGCGTTCCACCACGGGGGCGACGCGGCGGCCGCGTACGACGCGCTCCGGGATCGCGCCGCCCGGACGGCGATCCCGGCCCGAAGCGCGTCCGGGCGCGGCCTCAACCAGACCCGGTTCGACGCGGCGGTGCTGCAGCAGCTCTATCTCGGGCGGGCGGCCTGGCCGTCACTGGCGAAGGCGCTCGCGGCGGCCGACCGCGGCGACGCCTCGACGTTGCTCGAGTCCGCCGATGCGTTCGTCGGCCGTGACAGCGCCGGTCGGGACGATCATGCCCTGGAGGCGTTCTGGGCGGTGAGCTGCCTCGACGGTCCCGCGATCGGCGACCTCGGCGCCGCCGCCGCGTTGGAGGCGCGTGCCGTGGCCGTCGCGCCGCGCCTGGGCGCGTTCATCGTGAACAACAGCCTGCCGTGCTCGGTGTGGCCGGTGCCCCCGGTCGCGCCGCCCGGTCGACTCGAGGCGAAGGGCGCGCCGCCGATCCTGGTCGTCGGCACCACCGACGATCCCGCCACGCCGCTGGTCCAGGCGAAAGCGCTGGCGGGCACGCTCGAGCGGGGACGGTTGCTGGTGGCGGGCGGGGAACAGCACACGTCGTTCAACGTCGGGAACGCGTGCGTCGACGGGATCGTGACGCGCTACCTCGTCGAGCACCGCCTCCCGCGGCCGGGCACGCGGTGCTGAGGCGGGGTGGCCACGCGCGTCACCCCGCGTCGTGCTTGCGCACGCACCAGATCTGTTCGGCGGGCCAGCGGCGGGCCCAGCGGGGATCGAAGTCGACGAACGTGGTGTGCGCGCGCTTGGGCGCCCGCAGCTCGACGAGGTCGTCGACCACGAAACCGTGCCGGCGGAAGCACCGGATCCATTCGCCGTAGGGGAGCTGGAAGTCGATGGTTCCCTCGCCCTCGCCGTCGTCGAAACGCCGCATCCCGAAGTAGGCGCGCCGCAGTCGACGGGTGACCCGCTCGCGTTTCGGGTTCCACGTCAGGTACGGCCAGGGCGTCGAATGCGAGAACACCAGCCGTCCACCCGGGCGCAGGACCCGACCGACCTGGCCGACCGAGTGCTCGGGATCACAGAACGACATCGCGCCGTGGTCGCAGAACACGAGATCGAACGAGCCGTCGGCGAAGGGCAGGGCCTCGCCCGCCGCGCAGACGAGAGGAAGTCGCACTGCCGCAGCCTCGACGACGTCGCGCGCATGGTGGAGCTGGCGGCGTGACTGGTCGACGCCGATCACGCGCGCGCCGTCGGCGGCCAGCGCGGCCGACCAGTGCGCGGCACCGCAGCCGTACTCGAGCACGTCGAGCCCGCGCACGCCACCCAGCACGCGGAGCTCGGACTCCGGGAGGCGCCACACGCCCCAGGCGCGCGGGGACGCCGCGAGATCGGGCGCGTGCTCCGACTGGTAGTCGTCGGCATCGGCGTCCCAGAAGGCCCGGTTGTGACGTTCGTGGTCGGACACGCGCGGACCCGTCGTCACTCGAGCGGGAGCACGAGGAACGCGATCGCGCAGTACTGCATCATCGCCGCCACGATGACGAACACGTGGAAGATCTCGTGGTAGCCGAACACCTCGGGCCACGGGTCGGGCTTGCGGGCCGCGTGCACGATCGCGCCGACCATGTAGCAGACGCCGCCGCCGGCGACGAGGCCGACGCCCCACCAGCCGGTCTTGTCGTAGAGGGGGACGAACGCGAACGCACCGATCCACCCGAGCGCGATGTAGACGCTCGTGACGTAGCCGCGTGGCGCAGGGACGGGAAGCCACTCGAAGACGATTCCGGCGACCGCGACGAGCCACACCGCCGACAACGTGACGACCCGGGTGATGCCCGCGGTCGCCAGCAGCGCGATGGGCGTGTAGGTGCCCGCGATCAGCAGGAAGATCGCGGTGTGGTCGAGTTGGAGCAGGTGGCGCGCGGTGGGGAGAGACCAGTTGCCCCGGTGGTAGAGCGCGCTCGCGCCGAACATGCCGACGAGCGTGGTCGCGTAGACGGCCGCCGCGAAGGTGGCGAGGTCGCCCGGCGCGGTCACCACCAGGGCGACGGCGGCGACGATCGCCACGAACAACGCGTAGAAGTGCGACACTCCGCGGTAGCGGGGCTTGGGGAGCAGCGAGAGCGCGTGGACGTGCGCCTCCAGCCGACGGGTGTCGCTGCTCACGTCGCCTCGGGAGCCGCCTCGGCCCGCGCGGCCAGCGCGCGCGCTTCGGCCCGGCGCGTGTACCGGGCGGCGCCGGCACCGATCACCAGGGCGACGGCGGCCACGATCCCCCAGGCCACGCCGACGATGAGGCCGAGGATGATCAGCGCGAGGAACGCGACCGCGCTGTCGACCCCGAAGTGCACGAGGAGCGATCGCGGTGGACGGGCGGGGAGGGGTGCCGGCCGGCCGGGTGGCGCATGATCGGGGGTGGGTTCCGTCGTCACGCGCCGGTCATCGTACCGCTCACCCGAGCACCACGAGGCGGGCCTCGGTCATCTCGTGGACCGCGTAGTGCGGGCCTTCACGTGTGTTGCCGCTGTCGCGCACGCCCCCGTAGGGCATCTGGTCGGCGCGCCAGGTCGGTACCTCGTTCACGAGCACGCCTCCGAAGTCGAGCTCACGCGCGGCGCGCAGCGCCAGCGGCAGGTCGCGCGGTGAAGATCGCCGCCTGCAGGCCGTACCGGGTCGCGTTGGCGAGGCGGAACGCGTCGTCGACGTCCGTGTACGTCTGCACCGCGACGACCGGGCCGAACACCTCCTGGCTGCACACCTTCATGTCCGGCTGCACGTCGCTCAGCACCGTCGGTGCGAGCACGCCGTTGCGTTCGACGCCGCCGGTGAGCACCCGTGCACCCGCGCCGACGGCCTCCTCGATCCACGACTCGACGCGCGCCCGCTCGTCGGTGGAGATCAGGGCCGACACGTCGGTCGCGTCGTCGAGCGGATCGCCGACCACGAGCGCCTCGACGCGGGGCACCAGCTCGGCCAGGAACGCGTCGGCGACGGCCTCGTGCAGGTACACGCGCTGGGTGGAGATGCACGACTGCCCGGCGTGGCTGAACCCGGCGACCGAGATCTTGGTGGCGGCCGTGCTCACGTCGCCGTCGGGCTGGATGATGACCGGCGCGTTGTTGCCGAGCTCGAGCCCGACCTTCTTGCGCGGGGCCCGGGCCCGGATCCCCCACCCGACCTCGGGGGAGCCGGTGAAGGTGATGAGCGCGATGTCGGGATCGTCGACGATGGCGTTGCCCACCGAGCCACCGCCACCGGTCACCACGTTGAGGTGGCCGGCCGGCAGGCCGCACTCGTCGAGCAGCAGCTCGGCGAGCGCGATGGCGGAGAGCGGGGTCTGGGAGGCCGGCTTGAGGACGACGGGGCAGCCCGCCGCGATGGCGGGTGCCAGCTTGTGGGCCACGAGGTTCAGCGGGAAGTTGAACGGGCTGATCGCCCCGACGACGCCCACCGGCACCCGGAGCGTGAAGCCGAGCTTGCCCTCGCCGACGTCGGACGCGTCGAGCGCCACCATCTCCCCGGCGAGCCGGCGTGCCTCGGCGGCCGCGAACGTGAACGTCGACACCGCGCGCCTCGCTTCCACCCGCGCGGTCTTGATGGGTTTGGCCGCCTCCTCGGCGATCGTGCGCGCGAACTCCTCGGTGCGCTCCCCCAGGAGGTGCGCGGCGCGGTCGAGGATGTCGGCCCGCCGCCAGGCGGGCAGCGGCCCGGCCCGGTGCACCGCCAGCGCGGTGGCGACGGCGCGCTCGACCTCGGCGGCCCCGCACGCCGGTACCCGGTCGATCTCGTGCCCGTCGTAGGGGGATCGCACCACGATCTCCTCGCCGGTGGTGCCGTCGGTCGTGAACCGTTCGTCGCCGATCGGGAGCGTGCGCATCGGATGGCCTTCCGGTCGAGGTGCTTCGGTCGAGGTGCCAGGGTCGGGGCGAGGGCCGGCGGTCAGCCCGTCGACGGGTGCGTGGTGAGCTCGATCTCGCGGTCGAAGACCTTCTCGAGCAGGGCGCGCTTGCGCCGGGCGCCCCAGATCTCGAGCTCGGGGTCGTCGAGGGCGCGGACCCGCAGCAGCACGAGTGACGGCGTGACCATGGCGTCGAGCCCGTAGACGGACTGGTTGCGGCTGCGGTCGAGACCGTCGGCCACCCGCAGGATCGCGGCGAGGGACCGGACCCGCTCGATGGCGGCGGCATCGAGCAGCGGGAATTCGTCGCTCACCCGCGGCTCCCCGCGGCGGTGCCACCGCACGATCGCCGCCAGGAGCTCGATCTCGTCGGGCGCGAACCCGCGCAGCTGCCCGTTGCGGATCAGGTACGCGCCGTGCTTGTGGTGGGCGCTGCTGGCCACGTGCTCGCCGATGTCGTGCAACAGCGCGGCGTACTCGAGCAGCTCGCGGTCGGCGGCGTCGAGCCCGTGGAGCTCCGTGGTGCCGTCGAAGAGGTCCAGCGCGAGCTTCGCGACCTGGCGGGCGTGCGCCTCGGCCCAGTTGCAGCGCCGGGCCAGGCCCAACACCGCGCTCCCGCGGATCGCGTGGGGGTCTTCGGACCAGTCGGCGGGATCGTGACGGCCGACCGCGTCGAGCACGATGCCCTCGCGCAACGCCCACTCGCTGATGGTGAGCTGGTCGAAGTCGAACACCTCCATCGCGGTGGCGAGCACCATGGAGCCCGCGGTGATGAGGTCGACGCGGCGCGCGTCGAGGCCGTCCATCCGCAGCCGTTCCGCTGCCTTCGACGCCAGGAGGTCCTTGTGGAGGGCGAGGAACTCCTGGCGGGTGATGGTGAGCTGGTTGAGCGTCGCCGGGGCGTCCTCGGCGCGCCGGGCGGCGACCATCTCGGCCAGGCTCTCGAGCGTGCCGCTGCTGCCGACGGCGAGCTTCGGTTCGAACGCCTCCACCTCGCGCGCGACCGGCTCGAGCACCTCGACGATGCGGTCGCGCAGCGCCCGCCGGTCGGCCTTGGAGATGGGGTCGGAGTGGACGTGATCGGCGCTCAGGCGGGCCACCCCGAGGGGCACGCTCGTCGCCCAGGTCATGGCGCCGGAGTCGCCGACCATCACCTCGAGGCTGCCGCCGCCCAGGTCGAAGCACAGGGCGGGCGCCGGGTCCAGCACCACCGACGCCCGGATCGCCCCGAAGATGAGGCGCGCCTCCTCCCGGCCGCCGATCACCTCCACGTCCACCCCGGTCTCGGCGCGGATGCGGTCGACGACCTCGCCGCCGTTGGCCGCCCGGCGGATGGCGCTCGTGGCACGGGCGTGGATCTCGGAGGCGCCCGCGGCGTCGGCCAGCAGGCGGAAGCGGCGCACGGTCGCGACCGCCTGGTCGGCGGCGGTCTCGGGGATCGAGCCGTGCCGGCTCACGACGTCGCCCAGGCGCAGCATCTCCTTCTCCTGCACGAGGGGATCGATGTGGCCGTCCGCGGGCACGTCGGCGACGAGCAGGTGGAAGGAGTTCGAGCCGAGGTCCATGGCGGCGACGCGCATCACCGCCCAAACTAAACGAGCGCACCGCGTCGGTGGTGTTCGTCGTACCGTGGTCGCATGACCGCTGCACCGCTCGCGGGTCCGGCGAGGTTCCGGGCGATGGGCACCGACGTCGAGATCCTCGCCGTCGGGGCGGACGCCGAGGCGATGGCGGCGCTCGGCGCGCGCGCCGCCGCGGCACTCGAGATCCGGGAGGCGCGCTGGAGCCGGTTCCGGCCCGGGAGCGAGCTGTGCCGCATCAACGACGCGGCCGGCGCGCCGGTGATCGTCTCGCCCGACACGTTCACGCTGATCTCACGCGTGGTCGACGCCTGGCGCGACACCGGCGGCCGCTACGACCCTACCGTGCTGGCCGCGCTCGAGGCCGTGGGGTACGACCGTGACTTCGACGCGGTCAGCCGCGACGCGGACGCGCCGGTGGCCGAGCCTCCCGCGGTGCCGGGGTGCGCCGGCGTGCAGCTCGACCGGCTGGTGTCGGCGGTGCGGGTGCCGAGCGGGGTCGCGCTCGATCTCGGCGGCATCGGGAAGGGCTACGCCGCCGACGGCGTGTCGGTCGAGCTGCTCGAGGCCGGCCTCCCCGGCGTCCGCGGGGTCCTCGTGAACCTGGGCGGCGATCTCCGCGCCCGGGGGGTCGCCCCCGAGCCCCACGGCTGGGTGGTCGAGGTCGATGACCCGCTCGACACCGGTCGCACCGGCCTCCTGGCGCTCGCCGAGGGCGCCATCGCCACCAGCACCAAGCTGCGCCGGGCCTGGGCCCGCGGTGGCCGCACCCTCCACCACCTCATCGACCCGCGCACCGGCGAGCCCGCGGAGTCGGGCCTGGCGTCGGTCACGGTCGTCGCGGGCGAGGCGTGGCGGGCCGAGGTGCTGGCCAAGGCCGCGTTCGTCGCCGGCGCCGCTGCGGGATCCGAGCTGGTCGGGCGCGCCGGTGCCACCGGTCTGCTGGTCACCGACGGCGGTGACGTCGTCGAGCTCGAGGGTCTCGCCCGGTTCCGCCCGTGAGCGGCGGCGCCCGTCGCCCCACCGTGACTACCCTCGGAGGCGGAATCCGCACGGGACGAGGAGCGATCCGATGACCGACACGACCACCCGCGACGAGCGCTGGTACCTCCCGAAGTACGACACCGTCGAGGAGGAACGCCAGCACCGCAAGCAGCGCCTCGCCGCCGGATTCCGCCTCTTCGGCAAGTTCGGGTTCGAGGAGGGCGTGGCCGGCCACATCACCGCGCGGGACCCCGAGCGCCTCGACCACTTCTGGGTGAACCCCTTCGGCATGCCCTTCGGTCACATCTCGGTGTCGGACCTCGTGCTCGTGAACTCGCAGGGTGAGGTCGTCGAGGGCGACGGCGGGGTCAACACCGCCGCCTTCGCGATCCACTCGGCGTTGCACGAGGCACGTCCCGACGTGATGGCCGCCGCCCACTCGCACTCGGTGTACGGCAAGGCGTGGTCGTCACTCGGGCGCCTGCTGGACCCGCTCACCCAGGACGCGTGCGCGTTCTTCGACGACCACGCGCTGTTCGACGACTTCACCGGTGTGGTGCTGGACCGGTCCGAGGGCAAGCGCATCGCGCACGCGCTCGAAGGGCGCAAGGCCGTCATCCTCCGGAACCACGGCCTGCTCACCGTGGGTCACTCCGTCGAGGAGGCGGTGTGGTGGTACGTGACGATGGAGCGCACGTGCCAGGCGCAGCTCCTCGCAGAGGCCGCGGGTACACCGCTCCCGATCGCCGACGACGTCGCGCGTCTCACCCACTCGCAGGTGGGCGCGCACGTGTCGGGCTACGCGAGCTTCGGCCCCTTGTACCAGAAGATCACCCGCGAGCAGCCCGACCTGTTCGACTGACTCATCCGCGGCCCAGCTCGCGCGCGGTGTCGATGGTCCGGTCGCGCCACCACGCGAGCTCGACCCCCGTCCCGTCGGACGCCTGCTGCCAGCCGAGTTGGAGCATCACCCCGACGAGGCACAGCGAGAGCTGGCGCTCGAACCAGGGCGCGGTGTCGACGCCGCGCCGCGCCAACGCGTCGCGGTACGCGTCGACGGTGGCGTCCTTGCCGTAGCCCGGGGGCGTGCGGGTGCCGTTCAACGCGAGGTAGTGCGCGACCTCGGTGAGCGGGGGACCCGAGCCGCTCTGCGACCAGTCGACGAGCACGGTCCGGCCGTCCGGATGGCTGCCGAGGTTGGCGAGCTTGGTGTCGCCGTGGAGGAACGTCACCGGCGTCGCCGCCAGCTCGTCGAACAGCGCCCACGGCTCGTGGCGCAACGGCCGGAGCGCGTCCGCGAACTCGGGCGCGACGGTGTCGAGGTGTCGCCAGCCTTCGGCGGCGAGGCGCGGGACGGGTTGGGGGAAACCCAGGGCGGCTTCGCACACGAGCGCGTCGGGGCCGAAGAACGAGTACCGGTTCGCCACGGGGACCAGCCCGACGGTGTCACGCCAACCCCAGCCCGCGGCGTGGAGCGCGGCGAGGTGGTCGAGGAACCGGAGGTGCTGCTCGGGGGTGACGGGCGCGCCGTCGGGCGCGACGAGGGCCGCGCCGACGTCGCGCATCAGGACCGCGCCGCGTCCGTCCTCGCCGCGGCGCCCACCGTGGTGTGGTCGATGCACGCGGGCACGAGGTCGAGCACGCCGGACTCCCAGACCGTCACCGGCACGCAGCCGACGTCGCCGGTCTGGCGCATGATCCAGTCGTCGTGGCGGTCGACGTGCTTCACCACGAACCGCTCGCCGTCGATCACGACCCGCTCGAACCGGGCCCCCGACTTCGAGTCGGTGACGGGCATGGGTGTCCGACTCGACGCGCCGTCGACCAGCTCGTCGACCGACGCCGCCACCATCCGGCGCCGCACTACGCGCTCCCGCCTCCTGTGCCCACACAGAATTGGCCGAGGTCGACGATCACCTGTTGCGGTGCCTGCCCGCATCCGGCGCCGGTGCCGCCGGTGGCGACGATGGCCCACGCGCCCGCCCCGCCGTGGAGGATCACCGTGAGCGGGTCGAACTCCGCGCCCGGCTTGGCGACGAGCTGCACCGCGGCCCAGGTGACGTCCGACGCCGCCAGCCGGCACGACGCGACGTCGGCCCCGGCCTGCGCGCCGGCGACACCCGCGTCGATGGCGGTACGGATCGGCCCGGCGTCGACGCCGCACGGGCCGGGTGGCGCCCCGTTCGCAGGCGCGACCGTGGTGGTCGGGGCGATGGTCGACGCCGGTGGGCCGGTGGTGGTCGAACGCGCCTCCGTCGACGGCGCCGCGGTCGATGTCGTCGCCCGGTGCCCGGCGGCGGTGCCGCCGTTGTCGTCGCGGATCATCCGCGCCGCGACCACGGCCGCGACCACGAGCACGGCGGCGACGGCGGCGGTGACGATCCAGCGGCGGGCCATCGGGCCAGTCTCGCGGCCACGCGGGGCGTGACGACGGACGCCCCCGCGGACCGGGGCTACATTCCGGGCATCACCGCCGATCTCGCCCCCGATCTCCTGCTCGCGCACACGCTGGCCGACGCCGCCGACGTGCTCACGATGGCGCGGTTCCGCGCCCCCGACCTCGTGGTCGACACGAAACCCGACCTCACCCCCGTCACCGAGGCCGACCGGGCGGTCGAGGCGATGATCCGCGACCGCCTGGCGCGCGAGCGCCCCGGCGACGCGGTGCTCGGCGAGGAGTTCGGCACCCGCGGCACGGCGGGCACCGGCGGGCGCCGCTGGATCGTCGACCCCATCGACGGCACCAAGGGCTACGCGCGCGGGATCCCGGTCTGGGCGACGCTGCTCGCGCTCGAGGTCGACGGTTCGCTCCAGCTGGGGGTGGTCTCGGCGCCCGCGCTGGGCTCGCGGTGGTCGGCCGCGCGCGGTGCGGGCGCGCAGCGCGACGGCGAGCCGGTCACGGTGTCACGGGTCGCCCGGATCGAGGACGCCCACCTCGCCTACGACTCGGTCGACGCGTTCGAGTCGGTGGGACTCGACGCCCAGTTCCTGGCGCTGGCCCGTCGTTGCTGGCGAGCGCGCGGCTTCGGCGACTTCTGGGGCCACATGCTCGTGGCCGACGGCTCCATCGACATCGCGGTCGAGGTCGGAGGGCTCGCGGTGTGGGACCTCGCCGCCCTCCGCGTCGTCGTCGAGGAGGCGGGCGGGCGCTTCACCGACGTCGCCGGGGTGGCCCGCATCGACGGCGGCGACGTCATCACCACCAACGGGCTGCTCCACGACGACGTGGTCGCGGCGTTCGCGAGGGATGCGACACGACAATGAGCACACGGGTGACGGTCGGACTCGACATCGGCACGTCGTCGGTGAAGGCGGTGGCCGCCGACGACGACGGCAACGTCGTCGCGCGCGCCCGGGTGCCCCACGAGGTGCGGGTGCCCGCGCCGGAGCGGTTCGAGCACGACGCCACGGTCGCCTGGCGTGACGGCCCGCGCCGGGCGCTCGCCGAGCTGGGCGACCTCGACGTCCGCGGGGTCAGCGTCGCCGCGATGGTGCCGTCGCTCGCCGCGGTCGACGCCGCCGGCATCCCGCAGTCGCCCGGCCTGCTCTACGGCGACGAGCGCGGGCGAACCGGTGAGCAGGCGAGCGGCCAGGACGACGCGTCGGGCGGCTTCCTGGGGTTCGTGCGGTGGCTGGCGGCGACGTCGGGCGACGCGGCCGGATACTGGCCGGCGCAGGCCGTCGCCAACCACGCGCTCTCGGGGGAGGCGGTGATCGACACCACCACCGCCGCGCTGGCGAACCCGCTGTTCGACTGGGTGGGCTGGGACGCGGCGCTCGCCGCCGACCTCGGGGTGACGACGGCCCAGCTGCCGCGCCTGGTGCCGACCGGGTGGGAAGCCGGCCGGGTCGGGGGCGACGGCCCCGCGCTGGCGTCCGGGTGCATCGACGCGATGGCGGAGCAGTTGGTGGCCGGCGCCGACGAGCCCGGCGACGTGCTCGTCCTGCTCGGCACCACCCTCATCGTGTGGGTGGTCGCCGAGGAACCGTCGGAGGTCCCCGGCTACGTCAGCATCCCGCACACCGCGTCGGGGAGCTACCTCGTGGGTGGTCCGAGCAACGCGGGCGGGCTCTTCCGTGACTGGGTGACGGGGCTGTTCGCGCCGGCGGGGGATCGTGCGCTCGACCCCGGGGGCATCCCGGTCTGGGCACCGTACCCGCGTGGGGAGCGCGTCCCGCTCAACGATTCGAGCCGGCGCGCCGGGCTCGTCGGCCTCGACCTCACCCACGATCCTGCCGCGGTGGTGCGCGCGGCCGACGAGGCCTCGGCGTTCGTGGTGAAGCGCGCGATCGATGCCGCGGTCGCGCACGCGGGCGCGTCGCCCCGGCACGTGGTGGCGTCGGGTGGCGGCACGCGGGTCGAGCCGTGGGTGCAGGCCGTGGCCGACGTCACGGGGATGCCGGTCGACTGCGTCCTGGTCCCCGAGGGCGGCGCGCTCGGGTCCGCGTGGTTGGCGCGCATCGCCGCCGGGCTCGAGGAGCCGGCGGCGATGACCGAGGGGAGGCGCTGGGCGCGCACCGGCCGACGCGTCGAACCGCGCGCCAACTGGGCGGCGGCGGTGGCGGAGCGCTACGAGCGGTTCCTCGCGCTGAGCTGACCGGTTCAGCCGACCGGGGGCAGGACCACCCGCTCGCCCGGGTAGATCAGGTCGGGATCCCCGGACGCCAACGTGGCGCGGTTGCGCTCGCACACCACGCTCCAGTAGGGCGCGACCTCGGCGTCGCCGACGTCGCCACGCGGGCGACCGGCCGCGGCCGCGTACCGCCGGGCCGAGAGCTCCCAGAGGTTGTCGCCGGGCATGACGACGACGCTCGCGTCGCGGGGCGGCGGCGTGGGCGCCGGCGCGGGCGGAGCTCCCGTGCTCGTGGCCGGCGTGGCCGTCGTGGTCGTCGGGGTCGCGCCCGGTTCCGCGGGGAGCGAGGTGAGACCACCCGCGTGACCGTCGCGCACGGCGGTCGCGGGCGGGAGGCCCGCGGACGCGGTGGCGGACGCGCCGTGCGCGACGGCGGGCGTGAGGAGCGAACCGGTCACGAACGACGCGACGAGCGTGGCGTCGACGGCGCGCCGGACCGCGGGCAGCGCGGCCCAGCGCACCGCACGCACGGCCCCGGGGATCCGGGTGAGCGACGCGCCCACGTACACCAGCGTTCCTGCGAGCAGCCACCACGCACCGGCCAGGGCGACCCACCGCAGCACCACGACGAGCACGTCGGGCGGGGCGGTCGTGTGCAGCCAAGCGGCGAGGCCGTGGCGCGGGCCGTCGAACGGCGCCCGGGATCCGAGCGCGGTGAGCGCCGCGACCGCCCCGCCTTCGACCGTCAGCAGCGCGACCGGCGGGATGAGGCGTCGGAGGACAATCATCGTAAATGCACGATATGCCCGGATCCTGGGGATGGTCAAGGGTTCGGAGTGGTCCGTGCCCCGATCGCCAGGTGGTGGTACGTTGCGCCCCGCAACAACCGGGGGAGAGGGGTTCGACATGGCGCTCGCCGATGTCATCATCATCATCAGCCGCACCGGAGGGGCGTTCCTGTCCCGGTGGGTCCACGTCATCGTGGGCATCACCTGGATCGGGCTGCTCTACTACTTCAATTTCGTGCAGGTCCCTGCGTTCGGGGAGATGGAGGCGGCGGCGCGCAACAACGCCGTCGACAAGCTGGCCTCGCGTGCCCTGTGGTGGTTCCGCTGGGCGGCGGCCGCGACCCTTGCCACCGGGATCCTGCTGCTCCTCTTCCAGAAGGAGGGCGACAAGGCGCAGCTGTTCAGCGGCGACTACATGAAGTCGGTGCCGGGCATGGCGATCATGACCGGCGTGTTGCTGGGCCTCACCATGTTCCTCAACGTGTGGCTGGTCATCTGGCCGGCCCAGAAGAAGGTCATCGCCAACGCCCGCAACGTGCAGGCCGGTGGCGAGGCGGACCCGACCGCGGCGGCGGCGGGTCGCAGGGCCGCGCTGGCGTCACGCATGAACACCATCTACTCCTTCACCCTGCTGCTCTTCATGGTCGGCACCGCGCACTTCTTCCTGCCCGGCAAGTTCAAGTTCGCGCCGAGCGGCGGCGACCGCGCGCTCTACTGGATCATCGCCGTCGTGATCTGGGGGCTGCTCGAGCTCAACGCGCTCGGCGTGATCGGTGGGACCAAGCCGGGTGGCCTGAACTGGATGTTCGACACCCACCAGGCCGCGATCATCACCGGCTTCGCGCTCGTGGTCGTGTACTACGCACTGTTCTACGTGGTGCTCAAGGCCTAGCCGTACCACCAGCTTGCGCTCGATCGAAGGTGCCCGGTCCCGACGCGGCCGGGCACCGTCGCGCCGGGATGCGCGGGGGCCGGGGTGAGTGAATGGGGCCGTTTGCGCCTCGCACTCGTCGTGCTCGCCGGGATCATGCTGGTCGGCACGGTCGGGTACCTGTTCCTCGGGTTCACGTTCCTCGACGCCCTCTACCAGACGGTCACGACCGTCACCACCGTGGGCTTCCGCGAGGTCCAGCCGCTGTCGAGCGCGGGCAAGGTCTTCACGATCGTCCTCATCCTGCTCGGGGTGGGCACCGCGCTCTACACGCTCGGTGTGCTCATCCAGACGCTGGTCGGCGGCGAGTTGCACGACGTCTTCGGGAGGCGACGCATGGATCGCAGGATCGCGGAATTGCACGACCACGTGATCGTGTGCGGGTGGGGCCGGGTGGGCCGGGCGATCGCGAAGGACGTCGCCGACGGCGGCGCACCCCTCGTGATCGTCGACACCGAGGCCTCGCGACTCGAGTCGGCGCCGTACCCGACCGTCCTCGGCGACGCAACCGACGACGACGTCCTGCGGCGGGCCGGCATCGACCGCGCCCGGGCGCTGGTGGCCGCACTCGACTCGGATGCCGGCAACCTCTTCGTGACCCTGAGCGCCCGGGCGTTGCGGCCGGGGCTGTTCATCGTGGCGCGGGTCAGGGTCGAGGACAGCGTGGAGAAGCTCCGCCACGCCGGCGCCGACCGGACCGTCAACCCCCAGAGCATCGGCGGCGCGCGGATGGCGGCCTTCGTGCTCCAGCCCCACGTCACCGAGTTCCTCGACGTGGTGATGCACGACCGCGACATCGAGTTCCGCCTCGAGGAGGTGACGGTACCGGCGAACTCGTCGGTCGCCGGGCGCACCCTGCGCGAGGCGCAGATCCGCGACCGCACCGGGGCCCTCGTGCTCGCGTTGCGGGACGCGGAGGGCGGCTTCTCGACCAACCCGTCGCCCGACGCGCGCATCAGTGGCGGTGAGGTGCTGATCGCGATCGGCACACCCGACGAGTTGGTGGCGCTGGCCGAGCTGGTGCAGGAGGAAGCGACGGCCTGAGCGTGGCGACGCGCCGTGTCAGGCGCCGCCGCGGTCCAGGTGCTCGGCGTGCTGCGCGATCTTCTGCAGCACCACCCGCTGGAGGTTGCGTTGCTGGGTGTAGTCGGCGATGACCCGGATGTCGCGCGCGAAGCGCCCCATCTCCTGCAACGCCTCGGCGTGGAAGCGCTCGGCCTCGCCGGGGCCCCAGTCGCACACCGCGTCATCGGTGAAGACCGCCACCAGCCGCTGCTGGATGGCGTCGAGGCCCTCGGCGTAGACCCGGGCCAGCTCGACCAGCACGGTGTCGGGCACTGCGAGCTTGCGCAGGTCGGCGAAGGACCGCAGCACGTTCACGTCGTCGGTGTCGTAGGCCGACCGTCCGTGCTCGGCCGGTTCGCGGAGGAGTCCGGATCCGGTGAGCTCGCGGACGAGGTCGGCGGGCACACCGGTGGCGGCCACCAGCTCGTCGTGGTCGTAGGTCGCCTCTTCGTCGCCGGCCAGCAGGCCCTCGAGCGCGGCCGGGTCGTCGCGGTCGAGGAGGGCGCGGATGGCCGCGAGCGAGAAGCGGCGCGCCTGCAGGCCGCGGATCCGTTCGAGCTGCTCGAGGTGCTCGGGGCCGTAGCGCCGGGTGCGCCCGTTGCGCTCGCCGCTGCGGAGCAGCCCCTCGCGCTGGTAGTAGCGGATGGTGTCGACCGCGACCCCGGCCCGTTGGGCCAACTCGTCGATGCGCCAGTCGCTCACCGTCTCACGGTCCTTCCTCGCTGCCGTTCCGCGCTCGTGTCGGACGTCGCTCAAGAGCTTCGCCGACGCGGTCGAGAACACGACGTCACCGGGAAACCTCCCCGATGAATTGACAAAGGTTACTACGGAGTAGATACTCTCGGGGTCAGGACGTTGAGAGTCAACTCCACCAAGAACGAGCGCCCGTGACCCGGCCCCGTGCCTCGAAGCGGTGAGCGCCGTAGCATCGACCCTTGTCCGCCCCCCTGGACAGGGGTCGATGCGCGTTCGGGCGACCGTCGCGAGGATGATGGGCGGCCGCGGACGGACCCGCGGATCGGCGGAGGATCCGGCCCGGCATCGGGGCCGGGCAGTCTGGGAGGACGGCGGCGTTGCGAACTGTGGTGGTGGTCGGGGCCTCCCTGGCAGGCCTGCGGGCCACCGAGACGTTGCGTCGGGAGGGCTTCGACGGCGACGTCGTGCTGGTCGGCGCCGAGACCCACCTTCCCTACGATCGGCCGCCGTTGTCGAAGCAGCTGCTGGCCGGCGAGTGGGAGCCCCAGGAGCTCGCGCTGCGCCGGGCGCCTTACGACGAGCTGGAGATCCAGCTCCGGTTGGGTCGGCGGGCGACCGCGCTCGACGCCGCCGCGCGCGAGCTCACGCTCGACGGCGGTGAACGGCTCCGGTTCGACGGCGCGGTGCTCGCCACCGGCGCGACACCACGCGTCCTCCCGGGGACGCCGGCGCTCGACGGCATCTTCGTGCTCCGCACCGTCGACGACGCGCTGGACCTCCGTGCCCGCCTCGATGGGGGGCCACGCGTCGTCGTGGTCGGTGCCGGCTTCATCGGTTCCGAGGTCGCGGCCACCTGCCGCGAACGCGGGCTGGCGGTCACCGTGCTCGAGGCGCTCCCCGCGCCGCTCGTGCGCGGGCTCGGTCCGGTGCTCGGGATGGTGTGCGGCGAGCTCCACCGCGACCACGGGGTCGACCTGCGCCTCGGTGCGGGGGTGGCCGCGATCGAAGGCGACGGCCGGGTCGAGCGGGTGCGCCTCGACGACGGTTCGACCGTCGCGGCCGACGTCGTCGTGGTCGGCGTGGGTGTCGTGCCGGCCACCGACTGGCTCGCGGGTTCGGGGCTGGTGCTCGACAACGGCATCGTGTGCGACGAGACCCTCCTCGCGGCGCCCGGGATCGTCGCGGCCGGCGACGTCGCCCGGTGGCCCAACCCGCTGTTCGACGGTGAGCTGATGCGCCTGGAGCACTGGACGAACGCGGCGGAGCAGGGGGTCGCGGCGGCGCGCCGGCTGCTCGTCGAGCTGGGGTCCGGCGGCGAAGGCGCGGTGCCCGAGGCCTACGCGCCGGTGCCGTTCGTCTGGTCGGACCAGTACGACCGCAAGATCCAGAGCGTCGGCCACTTCCGGGGTGACGACGAGATGGAGGTCGTGTACGGCACGCTCGAGGAGCGTCGTTTCGTCGCGGTGTTCGGCCGCGGCGACCGCCTGGTCGGCGCGCTCGGCTTCTCGATGCCGGCCAAGGTCATGCAGTTCCGGAAGATGATCGAGGAGCGCGCGACCTTCGCCGACGCCCTCGCCCGAGCCCGGTCCTGATGACCCGACGCGGGGTGGTCACCGAGCCGCTGCTCACGCGCCGGTTCGTGGTGGTCGTCGTCTCCGGCGTCTTCTACTTCTCGGCCATGGGGGCGTTGCTGCCCGTCGTGCCGAGGTACGTCGACAAGCGCCTCGGAGGGAACGACCTCGCCGTCGGCATCGCGGTCGGCACGCTCGCGGTCGGCGCCATCATCCTCCGGCCACTCGCGGGCCGCATCGGTGACCGTTACGGCCGACGCATCCTCATGGTGGGTGGCGCGTTCGTCGTCGCCGTCACCGCGGCCAGTGCCGGCGTCTTCGAGTCGCTGGGATGGTTGATCCTCACGCGCGTCCTCATGGGCCTCGGCGAGGCGTGCTTCTTCGTCGGCGGCACGACGATGGCGACCGACCTCGCGCCGGTGTCGCGCCGCGGCGAGGCGGTGAGCTACTGGTCGGTCGCGGTGTGGAGCGGGCTCGCGTTCGGCCCCGTCCTCGGCGAGGCGATCCTCGGGGGTTCGGACTACGACGTGGTCTGGTACGCGTCCGGTGTGCTGGCCCTGCTCGCGGCCCTCGTCGCCCTCGCCACCACCGAGACCCGCACCGCGACCACGGGCGACCGGGGGAAGGTCATCGCGCCCGCCGCGGTCCGGCCCGGGATCATCCTCGCCGTGACCCTCCTGGGCATCACCGGCTTCAGCATCTTCCTCCCGTTGTACGCGCCCGAGGTCGGCGTCGACGACGTCGGCCTCGTGTTCCTGGTGTACGGCGTCGTCGTCCTCGCCGTGCGCATCCTCGGGGCGCGCCTGCCCGATCTCCTCGGTCCGATCCGCGCCGGCAGCATCGCGACGGGTGCGACCGCACTCGGCCTCGGGATCGCGGCGCTCTGGCACAGCACCGCGGGGTTGCTGGTCAGCACGGTGGTCATCGCGGTCGGTTCGTCGTTCCTCTACCCCTCGCTGCTGCTGCTCGCGTTGCGTGGCGTGCCCGAACACCAGCGCGGTTCCGTCGTCGGCACGTTCAGCGCGTTCTTCGACTTCGCCAACGGCGCCGCCGGTCTCGTGCTCGGCGGGATCGCCGCGCTGTCGAGCTACCGGGGCGCGTTCCGCGGCGTCGGCCGTGTTCGCCGCGGTGGCCCTCCTGCTCCTGCGCAGCGGGTTCGGTGGGCACTCCGAAGGTGTGGTGCCCACGGTGGCCGAGGTCGGCACCGCGACCGTGGAACCCACCACCCTCCAGTGACCGGCTCCACGCCATGACCGGCTCCACGCCATGACCGCGCTGCTCGTCACCAACGACTTCCCGCCCAAGATCGGTGGGATCCAGTCGTACCTCCACGAGCTCTGGCGCCGGCTCCCGGCCGAGGACGCCACCGTGCTCACGACCCGCTACCCGGGGGACGCGCCATGGGACGCGCAACAGCGCTTCCGCGTGGTGCGGGCCGGGGAACGCCAGTTCTACCCCGTTCCCTCGTTGGCGCACCGGATCGACGCGCTGGCGCGCGAGATCGGCGCGCACGTGATCTTCCTCGACCCGTGGCTCCCGCTCGGCCACCTCGGTCCGCGCCTCACCGCGGCGCCGTACGTCGCCATCGTCCACGGCGCGGAGGTCACCGTCCCCGGGCGGCTGCCGGGCACGCGCCGGCTCGGGGGCAGGGTGCTGCGGGCCGCCGCGGGCGTCGTCGCCGCGGGCCACTATCCGGCCCGCGAGGCGGAGCGGGCCGCCGGCCGGCCGCTGCGCGGGGTGATCGTGCCGCCCGGCGTCGACGTCGAGCGGTTCCGGCCGCTCGACGCGGCGGCCCGGGCCGTGACCCGGCGGGACTTCGGGCTCGATCCCGACCGGCCGCTCGTGCTCGGGGTGAGCCGGCTGGTGCCCCGCAAGGGCTTCGACGTGCTGATCGACGCGGTGACGGGGCTCCCCGGGGTGCAACTGGCCATCGCCGGCGCGGGCCGCGACCGGCACCGGCTGGAGGCCCGCGCGACGCGCCGGGGGTTGGCCTCTCGCGTGCGCTTCCTCGGGCGGGTGCCCGACGACGACAGCTTCCCGCGGCTCTACGCCTGCGCGGACGTGTTCGCCGCGCCGTGCCGCGACCGCTGGGGCGGCCTCGAAGCGGAGGGCTTCGGGATCGTGTTCCTCGAGGCCGCCGCTGCCGGCGTGCCGGCGGTCGCGGGCCGCAGCGGTGGGTCCCACGAAGCGGTGGTGGACGGCGAGACCGGGTTCGTGGTCGAGAGCCGGGCCGACGACGTGCGGGCCGCGCTCGGCGCGGTCCTTGCCGACGACGGGCTGCGCGCGCGCATGGGCGCGGCGGCACGGGCGCGCGCGGTCGACGAGTTCTCCTACGACGGTCTGGTGGCGCGCCTCGCTCCGATCGCGGCCGGCAACCTCGGCGGCCTCGGGGACCTCCGCTGAGCGCCGGTACGCTCGGCCCCGTGTCCGATGCCGAGATCGACCTCGAACAGCTGGCAGCTGCCGGGCGCCCGATCCTGGCGTTCGGGTGGGTCGCCAACGCCCTGTTCGCGGTGACCGCGATCCCGGTCGCGCTCGGGCTCGACGCCATCATCGGTGTCGCCATCGGCGTCGCGCTCCTGCTCTTCCTCGTCGCGGTGGGCGCGTTCGTGTACGCGTTCGGCGTGGGCGTGGCCCGCACCACCCGGGGCGACAACGTCGCGGTTTCGAACCTCTTCTTCCTCCAGGGTTCGGCGCCCCGGCCGGTGAAGCGCGACTTCCTGATCCTGTTCCTCGTGTGCCTGGCGGTCACCGTCGGCACCGTGGCGTGGGAGCCGTTCGGCGTTCTCGTGCCCATGCTGCCCGTCGGTCTCGCCGGCACGTGGGCGGCGCGCTACGGGGTGTTCCCGCCCCGCCCGCCCGCCCAGCCGCGTCGGCGCATGTGATTGCATTGGCGCTCCCATGGCCGACGAAGCGCACGAGCAGATCCACGTCGATGCGGAGCCGGTGCGGTGCTTCGCGGTCGCGTCGACGTTCGAGGACTACCCGACCTGGGCGAAGGACGTGAAGGAGGCCGCGGTGCTCCTCCGCGATGACCGGGGCCGCGGGACCGCGTCGAGTACCGGGCCGCGGCGATGGGTCGGACCGTGCGCTACGTGCTCGAGTACGACTTCGCGGACGCGCCGCGACGCGTTCTCGTGGTCGCTGGTGGAGGGTGACATGCTGCGCCGCGCTCGACGGCCGCTACGCGTTCACGCCCGAGGGCGACGGCACGCGCGTCGACTACCGATTGCGGGTCGACCTCTCGATCCCGTTGCCCGGACTCATCAAGCGACGGGCGTCGGGCCTCATCATGGGGACCGCGCTGCGCGACCTGAAGCAGGCGGTGGAGGCACGATGACCGATGCCGGATCGAACCCGCATCCCGACGCGGTGGACTTCGACGCCGCCGGCACCGAGGAGCACCCGTTGCCCGTGCCGTCGGTGCTCGAGAGCGTGATCACCGAGCTACTCGGCGCGGTGCCCGAAGTGCGTGACCACGTGCTCGAAGCCGCCGACGCGCTGCTCGACGCGGCCCGCGCGCTCATCGACGCCGCCGACCGGGTCGTGCGCCAGCAGCGGGGAGACGAGTAGCCCGATGGGCGACGACGCGACGTTCGGCGTCGACCTCGGCGGCACCAACGTCCGCGTCGCCCTGGTGGATCCCGACGGCACCATCGTCGAGCAGCGCCGAACGTCGACGCCGCGCACGCTCGACGAGATCGTCGACGTCATCACCGCCGCGGTACGGGCGTTCGCGCCGTCGCGGCCGGAGGCGGGCGCGCTCGGTGTCGGTGCCGCGGGGATGGTCGATCGCGACGGCGTGATCCACTACTCGCCGAACGTGCCCGCGTTCCTCCATGCCCATGTCCGCGATCGTCTGGTCGCGTCGATCGACCTCCCCACCGTGGTCGACAACGACGCCAACGTCGCGGCCGTGGGGGAGCTCACCCATGGTGCGGCGCGCGGGAAGCAGGACTTCCTCCTCGTGACCCTCGGCACCGGCGTCGGCGGCGGCGTGGTCCTCGGGGGTCGCGTCCTCCGCGGCGCCCACGGCTTCGGCGCCGAGATCGGCCATTTCCAGGTCGATCCCGACGGCCCGATGTGTGCGTGCGGGCAGCGGGGGCACTGGGAGGCGGTCGCCTCGGGCACCGCGCTGGGCGAGCTCGGACGACGGTGCGCCGCGAGTGGCGACGCACCGTCGGTGCTGGCGCGAGCCGGCGGTGACGTCTCCGCGGTCGGTGGCGTGCTCGTGGGCGACGCGGCGCAGGCCGGTGCCGCCGACGCGATCGCGATCGTCGCCGAGTACGCCCGCCGGGTGGCGGTCGGGCTCGTGGGCCTGGTGAACATCTTCGACCCCGAGGCGGTCGTGGTCTCCGGGGGCCTGATCGAGCTCGGCGACGTGTTGCTCGCGCCCCTGCGCGAGGCCTTCGCCGGCCGCATCGAGGGCGCGCCCCACCGTCCCGACGTACCGATCCTCGCGGCCGGGCTCGGCGGCGACGCCGGCTTGATCGGGGCGTCCGTCCTCGCCCGTGAGCTGCGGTGACGGTCAAGGTCGGGATCACGCTCCCGTCGTTCCGTGCCGACGCGGGCCCGGCGCTCGCGGTGGCGGGCGCGGCCGAGGCGAGCGGGCTCGACGGCGTGTTCGCGTACGACCACCTGTTCCGCCGGGACGCGCGGGGCGAGCGGCGTCCCGCGCTCGAGATGTTCGCGCTGATGGGTGCGGTGGCGGGCGCGACGCGACGCGTCGCGATCGGCTCGCTGGTCGCGCGCGCGACGCTGCGCCCGTACGCGACGCTCGCCAACGGCTTCGACACGGTTGCCCGCATCGCCGGGCCCGACCGGTTGCTCGTCGGGATCGGCGCGGGCGACGAGCAGAGCCGCGATGAGAACGAGTCGTTCGGGCTCGCCTTCGGGACGGTGGCCGAGCGGGTGGCGGCGCTGCGCGACGCCGTCGACGCGACCCGTGACCACGGCTTTCCGGTGTGGGTGGGCGGTACCGATCCCGCGGTGCGCGAGGTCGCGGCCGCGCACGCGGACGGCTGGAACCAGTGGGGCGTGGGCGTCGAGCGGTTCCGGGAGCAGTCGGACAACCTGCGGAGTGCCTCGGCGCGCACGCCCTTCACGGTGTCGTGGGGTGGGCTGGTCGTGCTCGCCGACGACGACGCCACCGCCGCAGGGAAGGCCGAACGCCTCCGTGCCCGAGACGGCGTGATCGTGGGCGGGCCCGAGACGGTGGCGACGGCGCTGGGCGCCTACGCCGACGCCGGCGCCGACTGGCTGGTGATCGGTCCCGTCGACTCGGCCGATCCCGAGAACGCCCGGATCCTGGGCGAGGAGATTCTGCCCCGGTTGCGCTGAGGGCCGCTGGTACCGTGCACTCGATGGTGACGCAGCGGAGGAGTGCTCGGATGAGCGGGACGACGAAGCGGAGTCGACCGTAAAGATGGAGTTTCGACGGATCAACGCCCTGCCGCCCTACGTCTTCGGGGTCATGGACGCCTTGAAGATCGAGGCCCGGCGGGCCGGCGTCGACGTCGTCGACCTCGGGTTCGGCAACCCCGACGTCCCGTCACCCGACATCGCCGTCGACAAGCTGGCCGAGGCCGTCCGCAATCCCCGCAACCACCGGTATTCCGCCAGCCGGGGCATCCCGAAGCTGCGCCTGGCCATCAGCGACCTCTACCGGCGCAAGTTCGGCGTGGAGCTCGACCCCGACACCCAGGTGTGCTGCACCATCGGCGCGAAGGAGGGCTTCTCCCACCTGATGTGGGTGCTGCTCGGTCCCGGCGACGCCGCGCTGGTCCCGAGCCCGTCGTACCCGATCCACATCTGGGGGCCGATCCTCGCCGGCGCCGAGGTGCGCCACGTGCGGCTCGGTCCCGAGCAGAACTTCTTCGACAACCTGCTCGAGGCGTGGGAGGACTCGTGGCCGCGGCCTCGCGTCATCGTGCTGTCGTTCCCGCACAATCCCACGACCGCGTGCGTCGACCTGGACTTCATGCAGCGGATGGTCGACTTCGCGCCGCGAGCACGACGTGCTGCTCGTGCACGACTTCGCGTACGCGGATCTCGGCTTCGACGGCTACGACCCGCCGTCGATCCTGCAGGTGCCCGGCGCGTCCGACGTCGCGGTCGAGCTCTACACGATGACGAAGTCGTTCTCGATGGCGGGCTGGCGGGTCGGGTTCCTGCTCGGCAACGCCGAGGTCGTGGCCGCGCTGGCGAAGCTCAAGAGCTACCTCGACTACGGCACCTTCCAACCCATCCAGATCGCCGCCACGGTCACGATGAACGAGCTGCCCGACTACCCGAAGGAAGCCAACGCGATCTACGCGGGCCGGCGCAACGCGCTCATCGACGGTCTGGGCCGTGTGGGCTGGCACATCGAGCGCCCGCAGGGGACGATGTTCGTGTGGGCGCCCATCCCCGAGCCCTACGAGGATCTCGGCAGCCTGGAGTTCGCCAAGCTGCTGGTGCGCGAGGCCAAGGTCGCGGTGTCGCCCGGCGTCGGCTTCGGTCCGGGTGGTGAGGGGTTCGTGCGGTTCGCGCTGGTCGAGAACGAGCACCGCATCAACCAGGCCGTACGGGGCATCCGGCGGGCCCTGCCCAAGCTCGGCTGACCCACCCGCCGCGGGCGCCCGACCGCCTTCCGCCTGACCACCTTCCGCCCGTCGGCCCCTTCGACCCTGGGAACGAATGCCGTGGCGGTCGTCCGGGCGGTGCGCGGCCTCACGTCTCGCCCGGCCCGGGCTCGGGCTGCGCCCAACCCATGGCCCGCTCGACGCCGCGGTGCCAGTCGGCCCGGCGTCGTTCGAACCCGGGGAGTGGTACGGGCACGAACGCGGCCTCCTCGTGCCACGCGCCCGCCGCCTCCGCGGGCGACGCCCACACCCCCTCGGCGATCCCGGCCAGGTAGGCGGCGCCGAGCACCGTGGTCTCGGTCATCGCGGGGCGGCGCACCGTGACCCCGAGCACGTCGGCCTGGAACTGGCAGAGCACGTCCATCGCGCTGGCACCGCCGTCGACCCGCAGCTCGGCGATGGGATGGCCGGTCGCAGCGACGATCGCGTCGACCACGTCGGCCGTCTGCCACGCCATCGACTCGACCACCGCGCGCACGACGTGGGCGCGCGTCGACCCGCGGGTGAGGCCGAACACGGCGCCGCGCGCGTACGGGTCGAAGTGCGGCGAGCCGAGACCGGTGAACGCGGGCACGAAGACCACGCCGCCGGGATCGGGCACGCTCGCCGCGAGCGGCCCGGCGTCGGACGCGGCGTCGATGAGCCCCAGGCCGTCGCGCAGCCACTGCACAGCGGCACCGGTCACGAAGATCGATCCCTCCATCACGTAGGTGACAGCGTCGCCGAGCTGCCACGCCACCGATGTGAGCAGACCGTCGACCGGTGGCGGGTGCGAGTCGCCCAGGTTGACGAGCACGAAGGAACCGGTGCCGTAGGTGTTCTTGGTCATGCCCGGGCCGAAGCACGCCTGGCCGAACAGGGCGGCCTGCTGGTCGCCGGCCATCCCCGCCACCGGCACGCGCAGCCCGGCCGCACGGGCCGGGTCGGTGGTCCCGAAGCGGCCGCTGCTGGCGCGCACCTCGGGGAGGCAGCCGCGCGGTATGCCGAACAAGTCGAGCAGCTCGTCGGACCACCTGGCGGTGTCGATGTCGAACAGCATCGTGCGGCTGGCGTTCGACGGCTCGGTGGCATGGACCCCGGTGAGGTTCCAGAGCACCCACGACTCCACCGTGCCGAAGGCGAGGTGCTCGCCGGCGGGGACGCCGCCGTCGCGCAGCAGCCACTCGAGCTTGGTCGCGGAGAAGTACGGATCGAGCACGAGTCCGGTGCGGGCGCGAACGAGCGGCTCGACACCCGCGACCCGCAGGTCGTCGCACCGGGTCGCGGTGCGGCGGTCCTGCCAGACGATGGCCCGGTGCAACGGTCGCCCGGTCGCGCGGTCCCAGACCACGACCGTCTCGCGCTGGTTGGTGATGCCGATGGCGGCCACCGTCTCGCCGTCGAGGCCCTCGACCACCTCGGCGAGGGTGGCGCACACCGCGTCCCAGATGTCATCGGCGTCGTGCTCCACCCAACCGGGGCGCGGGAAGTGCTGGGGGAACTCGCGATAGGCCAGGCCGCGTGCCGAACCGCCCTCGTCGACGGCGACGGTCCGGACGCCGGTGGTGCCGGCGTCGATGGCGAGGACGACCGCCACGCTCAGCCCGTGCGCGCGTGCGCCAGGGCCCGGCCGAGCTCGCGTTCACGCGGCCGGAACTCGAGCACGTGCGTGGTGCCGTCGTCGGTGTGCGCGAGGACCTGCAGGAGCACGGCGTCACGGCCCCGCTCCAGGCGCAGCGACGCGAGCGGTGCGTCGAGCTGCGGCGTCGCGTGCCGGTGCGGGTGGGCCCGGCGCGGCCACACGACGAGACGCTCCGAGGTGAGCGCGACCAATCGGTAGTGGCGCCCGGCGAACAGCCGGCGGCGACCCCGCGGCACCGCCACATACCAGGCGGAGCCCGTCATGACCAGCTCCTCGTCGGGTGCGAGCGTCGGCGCCAGCAGCTGCGCGACCCGCAGTCGGCGGGCTTCCCGAGTCATAGATTGCAGGCTACCGACGGAGGGAGAACACACGATGCGTATCGGCATGCTCACCGGCGGCGGCGACTGCCCCGGGCTCAACGCGGTCATCCGGGCCGCAGTCCGCAAGGGTGAAGGCGTGTACGGCGACCAGGTGGTCGGATTCGGGCACGGGTGGCGCGGGGTGATGGAGGGCGAGATCATCGAGCTCACCGTCGGCGGGACCCACGGCCTCGTCCGTCGTGGGGGCACCATCCTCGGCACCTCGCGTACGAACCCGTTCCATTCCGACGACGGCGTCGAGCGGGTGCTCGACACGTTGGCGCGCGAACGGATCGACGCCCTGATCGTGATCGGTGGTGACGACACCCTCGGCGTGGCGGGCAAGCTGGGCACGGGCTCCGGGGTCGCCGCCGTCGGGGTGCCCAAGACCATCGACAACGACCTGTCCGGGACGGACTTCACCTTCGGCTTCCACACCGCGGTGCAGATCGCGACCGATGCCATCGACCGTCTCCACACCACCGCCGAGAGCCACGACCGGGTGATGGTTGTCGAGGTGATGGGCCGCCACGCCGGGTGGATCGCCGCCTATGCGGGCATCGCCGGCGGCGCCGACGTCGTGCTGGTGCCGGAGGACCCCTTCGACATCGCCGAGGTGTGTGCGCGGATCGAGCAACGCCACCACCACGGGGCCAACTACTCGATCGTCGTCGTCGCCGAAGGCGCCGCGCCGCGGGAGGGGACCCTCACGCTGCAGAGCGGGGAGGTCGACGAGTTCGGTCACGTGCGCCTCGGCGGGATCAGCAACGTGATCCGCGACGAGATCGGCCGCCGCACCGGTTACGAGACGAGGGTGACCATCCTCGGCCACGTGCTGCGCGGCGGCACACCCACCGCGTACGACCGCGTGCTCGCCACCCGGTTCGGAATCGCCGCGATCGACGCGGTGCACGATGGCGCGTTCGGCGCCATGGTCGCGTTGCGGGGAGAGCGCATCGACCGCGTGTCGATCGACGACGCCCTGCGCGAGCCCAAGACCGTCGACCCGGAGCTGCTCGACATCGCCGGCGTGTTCCTCGGCTGAGGCCGTCACCTGTCACCGGTCACCTAGCCTGACCCGATGAGCGCGCTCGACGACCTGGTCGCACTGCTCGACGTCGAGCAGCTCGAGGTCAACCTCTTCCGGGGTGAGAGCCTCGACCGCGAGCGCGAACGGATCTACGGCGGTCAGGTGCTCGCGCAGGCGCTGATGGCCGCGGGTCGGACCGTCGAGACCGACCGCCGCGTCCACTCCATGCACGCCTACTTCCTGCGGCTCGGTGATCCCGAGATCCCGATCGTGTTCGACGTCGACCGCATCCGCGACGGCCGCAGCTTCACGACCCGCCGCGTCGTCGCCATCCAGCACGGGCAGGCCATCTTCAACCTGGCGGCGTCGTTCCACGTCATCGAGGACGGATTCGAGCACTTCGACCGCATGCCGGTCGTCTCGGTGCCCGACGACCTGCCCGAGGCCGACCGCTGGGCCGAGGGTCAACCGGAGACCATCGACCGCCAGGGCGCGCCGCACGTGGTGGACGCCCTCGACTTCCGCCAGGTGGGCGGCAAGTTCACACCGCCCGGCGAGCACCGCGGCGCCGCGCTCGACCCGGACCAGGACACGTGGCTGCGGGTGCGAGGCCGCCTGCCCGACGAGCCGCTCCTGCACGCGGCGGTGGTCGCCTACGCGTCCGACATGACGCTGCTCAACACCGCCATCCTCCCGCACCCCCTCGGCGAGCGCGACACCGGCCTCATGATGGCGAGCCTCGACCACGTGATGTGGTTCCACCGCCCGTTCCGGGCCGACGAGTGGCTGCTGTACCACGTGCACAGCCCGTCGGCCGGCGCGGCGCGTGGGTTCGCGCAGGGGCAGCTGTTCTGCGCCGACGGCACGCTCGCGGTGAGCGTGGCCCAGGAGGGACTCATGCGGAGGTTGCGTTGAGGTGAGCGGGCAGGACGGCGTCGTCGACCTTCGCTCCGACACGGTCACGAGACCGACACCGGAGATGCGCCGCGCCATGGCGGACGCCGACGTGGGCGACGACGCCTACGGCGAGGACCCGACTGTCCGTCGCCTCGAATCGCTGGCGGCCGGGCTCCTCGGCAAGGAAGCCGCGCTCTACGTGCCGTCGGGCACCATGGCCAACCAGCTCGCGCTGCGGCTGCTCGGGCGCGCCGGGACCGAGGTGCTGTGCGGCGAACGGGCCCACGTGTACCGCTACGAGCACGCGGCGGCGGCCGGCAACGCCCGGGTGCAGCTGCGCCCGTTGCCCGACGCGGACGGCACGCTGCACGCCGATGACGTCGCGGGTGCCGCGGCGGGATCGCAACACCACCTGCCCGGGATCTCGGCGCTGTTCCTGGAGAACACGCACATGCCCGCGTCCGGTCGTCCGTGGCGGGTTGCCGAGCTCGACGCGGTCGTCGCGATCGCGCGGGAGCACGGGCTCGCGGTGCACTGCGACGGTGCCCGCATCTGGAACGCGGCGATCGCGGTCGCGGTGTCGCCCGCCGAGTTGACGGCGGGGACCGACACCACGATGTTCTGCCTGTCGAAGGGATTGGGCGCGCCGGTCGGCTCGCTGCTCTGCGGACCGCGGTCGCTCGTCGCCGAGGCACGGGTCGAGCGGTCACGGCTCGGGGGCGGCATGCGCCAGGCGGGCGTGATCGCGGCTGCGGGCGTCGTCGCGCTGGAGACCATGGTCGAGCGGTTGGCCGACGACCACGCGCGTGCGCGCGACCTCGCGGTCGCGCTCGCCGAGCTCTTTCCCGGGAGCGTCGATCCCGCCTCGGTCGAGACGAACATCGTGTGCGCGCGTGCCGACGTGCTGCCCCCCGACCTCCTCGACGCGCTCGCGGTCGACGGCGTGCGGGCGGGCACCATCGACCCCGGCACCGTGCGCTTCGTCACCCATCACGACGTCGACGACGCCGGTCTCGCCCGGGCCGTCGCCTCGCTGCGCCGGATCGCGGCGCGGGCCTGACCGCTACATTCGCTCCATGGCCGCGCCCGACGAGTTCCCCAGCCGCGCGCTGGCCGTCTACGCCCACCCCGACGACCCGGAGATCTCGGCCGGGGGAACGCTGGCCACCTGGGCCGCGGCGGGCACCGAGGTCTGGGTGCTCATCACCACCAGGGGCGACAAGGGCACCCAGGACCCCGACGCCGACCTCGACGCGCTCGCCGCCCTCCGGATCGAGGAGACCGCCGCGGCGGCCGCGCTCCTGGGCTTCGCCGGCCACCTGCACCTCGACCATCCCGACGGCGATCTGCCCGACGACCAGGCCTTGCGCGGGTCCATCGTGCGGGTCGTGCGCGAGCTGCGGCCGGAGGTGGTGCTGTGCCCCGATCCGACCGCGGTGTTCTTCGGCGACGGGTACTACAACCATCGGGACCACCGCGTCACCGGGTGGGCGACGCTCGATGCCGTCGCCCCCGCGGCCGGGAACCCGCACTACTTCCCCGAGCACCTCGGCGGCGACCTGCACGTCCAGCACGTGCGCGAGGTCTACCTGTCGGGCACGCTCGAGCCGAACTGCTGGATCGACATCGGCGACAGCCTCGAGCGCAAGATCGACGCGCTCTTCTGCCACGCCAGCCAGCTCGTCGACGCGGGGAGTGGTTCCGCCAGTTCCTCCGCGAGCGCGCCGAGGACGCGGGCACCGTCGCCGGCATGAAATACGCCGAGCCCTTCCGCAAGCTCACCTTCCGCACCTGAGCGCGTCCCCGTCCCACCCGAACCGGCGTCAAAGTGGCGCGATTATTGGCGGACTTTGACGCCGGTTGGTGGTGGGGCGTGAGCGGGGGTCAGTGGGGCGGGTTCTGGCGGCGCCATTCGGCCATGGCCCGCAGCACGAGCACGGCGACGACCCCCACGCCCGCGGCACCGATCACCGAGCCGACGAACACGCCGATCAGGTGCGACAGGTCGGACTGCGAGCTGACGTCGGCGATCCCGAACCCGATGATGCCGCCGAGAATCCCGGCGAGCACCACGCCGCCGAACGCGAGCAGGAACGCGCCGCGCGACGGGAGCATGGGCGGGGCGGCATCACTCGCGGGATCCGGTTCAGGAGCCTGGGCCATCGGCCGATGGTATTGCCATGCATGAGCTCGCAACCACGTGGCCGATAGGCTCGCCCGCGATGCGCGTCCTCGTGATGCTGCCGACCTACGACGAGATCGAGAACATCCAGGACGTCCTCGAACGCGCCCGGGCCGCGCTGCCCGACGCCGACATCCTGGTGATCGACGACGGTAGTCCCGACGGCACCGCCGACCGGGCCGAGAAGCTCGGTGAGGTGCTCGGCGGCGTCGACGTGCTGCGGCGGTCGGCGAAGTCCGGTCTCGGGTCCGCGTACCGCGCCGGCTTCCGGGTCGGCCTCGCCCGCGGCTACGACGTGATGATCGAGATGGACGCCGACCTGTCGCACGATCCGGCGGTGCTGCCCGAGCTCGTCGGGGCGGTCGAGCAGGGCGCCGACCTCGCCATCGGGTCCCGGTACGTCCCGGGCGGTTCGATCCCCGACTGGAAGTGGGTGCGGCGGGCCATCTCGCGCGCCGGGGGGCGCTACGCCCACGCCATGCTCGGGCTCTCGGTCCAGGACTCGACCGCCGGGTACCGCGCCTACCACCGGCGCAACCTCTCCCGCATCGACCTCGACGAGGTCCGCGCCGACGGCTACGGCTTCCAGGTGGAGATGACCTACCTCACCGAGCGCAATGGTGGCCGCATCGTCGAGGTGCCCATCGAATTCCGTGACCGCAGCCTCGGCCGCTCGAAGATGTCGGGCCGCATCGTGGTGGAGGCGTTCCTGCTGGTCACGTGGTGGGGCGTACGGGACCGGGTACGGAGGGTCTTCCGCGCGCGACACTGACGCCATGGGCCTCACCGAGTTCACCGTCGCCGGTGCGCTCGTGGAGTCTGCCGACGGCCTGCTGCTCGTCCGCAACCAGCGGCGCGGTGGCGCCACGGACTGGAGCACGCCCGGCGGCGTGATCGATCCGACCGACGCCACCCTGCGCGCCGGCCTCGCCCGCGAGGTGCAGGAGGAGACCGGCCTGCGCGTCACCGAGTGGGAGGGGCCGCTCTACGAGGTGCGGGCGACCGCGGTCGAGATGGGGTGGATCATGCGTTGCGAGGTGCACCGCGCGCTCGCCTTCGAGGGTGACCTCGTCGTCGACGACCCCGACGGCATCGTGGTCGAAGCCACGTTCGCGGGGGCCGAGGCGTGCACCGAGTTCCTCGAGCGGTGCGCGCCCTGGGTGCGCGAGCCGCTGGCCGACTGGATCGAGCACCGTTGGGGCCCGCGTGACCCCAGGGCCTACACCTACGACGTCTTCGGCGCGAGCCGCGACGCGTTGCGGGTGGTGCGCACCTGAGCCCGCTCCGGTGAGGGCCGACGCGAGCATCCTGCACGTCGACCTCGACGCGTTCTACGCGTCGGTCGAGCAGCTCGCCGACCCGGCGCTGCGCGGGCGGCCGGTCATCGTCGGCGGCCTCGGCCCGCGGGGCGTGGTCGCCGCCGCGAGCTACGAGGCGCGCGCGTTCGGCGTGTACTCGGCCACGCCGATGGCCCGGGCCCGGCGGGCGTGCCCCGAGGGCGTGTTCCTCGCGCCGCGTTTCGACGCGTACCGCGACGCCAGCACCGACGTCATGCGGATCCTGCGCTCCTGCACGCCGCTGGTCGAACCGATCGCGCTCGACGAGGCGTTCCTCGACGTGGCCGGCGTGCACCGCATCCTCGGCACCGGACCCGACGTCGCCGCGGCGATCCGGGCCCGGGTGCTGGAGGAGACCGGGCTCACCGCGTCGGTCGGTGTCGCGACCACCAAGCTGCTCGCCAAGCTCGCCAGCGACCTCGCCAAGCCCGACGGCCTCCTGGTGGTCGAGCCCGGCACCGAGCTGGAGTTCCTGCACCCGCTGGGGGTGCGACGGCTCTGGGGCGTCGGTCCGGCCACCGAGCGCAAGCTCACCGCCCTCGGGGTGCAGACGGTCGGCGAGCTGGCCGCGCTGCCCGAGGACACCCTGATGCACGCGCTCGGCAACGCCGCGGGGCACCACCTCCACGCGCTGGCCCGGAACCGCGACGAGCGGGCCGTCGAGCCCGACCAGGAGGTCAAGTCGATCGGTCACGAGGAGACCTTCCCCGTCGACGTCTCCGAGCGCGCCGCGCTCGAACACGAGCTGGTGCGCCTGGCCGACGCGGTCGCGTCGCGTCTGCGGGCCGCCCACGTCGCGGCGCGGACCGTCCAGCTCAAGGTGCGCCACGGCGACTTCCGGACCATCACCCGGTCGCGCACCCTGGCCGAGCCGACTGACCTCGCCGCCGACCTCGGGCGGGTGACCCGGGAGCTGCTCGCCGGCGTCGACGTCGCCGACGGCGTGCGGTTGCTGGGGATCTCGGGCCAGCAGCTGGTGCGCGGGCGGGTCGCGGCCGGGCCCGACGACCAGGGCCGGCTGTTCGACGACCACGGCGCACCGGCCGCGCCGCCCTCGCCCCGGGCGGATGCGGTGGAGCGATCGCTGGACGCGATCCGGGCCCGGTTCGGCCCTGGTGCCGTGGGTCCTGGTGGCGCGAATAGCCTGCAGCGGGAAGGGCCCGGCCCGCCAGCGCGTTGAGACCCCGTGAGGGGTGCGCGACAATGGTGGGGCACCACACAGCGGGCCCGGCGATCAATGGCCGTCATGGCGAGCCCGGGATGGGAAATGGGAGAGATGCCGCTTTCCGAGGACGAACAGCGGATCCTGCGGGAGATCGAGGAGAACCTGTCGGCCACCGACCCCAAGTTGGTGCAACAGGTCTCCGACACGACCCTGTACCGGCATTCGGCGCGGGTGATCAAGTGGGCCGTGGTCGGGTTCGTCGCCGGTCTCCTGCTCATGATCTTCACGTTCACGACCACGCTCGTCCTCGGAGTCGTCGGGTTCCTCGTGATGCTGGGGTGCGCGCTCGCGATCGAGCACAATGTGCGCAAGCTCGGTCGGGCCGGACTCGAGAGTCTCACCGGATCCATGCGCGGCGGCGCGTTGAAGAACATGCTCGGCAACGCGGGGAGCCGCTGGCGCGAGCGCTGGGGTCGCGACGAGCCACCGTCCTGAGCGACCGCGCGTCACGTGGGGTACACCGCCATCCAGGCCGCCCGGTTGTCCGGGTGCACGGCCGCCCAGCTCGAGGTGTGGCGCCGCATCGGCCTGCTCGTCCCCGACGACTCCGACCCGGCGGCGCCGTACTCGTTCCGTGACCTCGTGGCCTTGCGCATGGTCGCGTCGCTGCTCGATGCCGGGCTGCCCATGAGCCGCATCCGCCGCGCGGTCACGGAGCTGGTCCGTACCGGCGAGGATCTCTCCGGCCTGCGTCTGGTCACCGACGGCGAATCGGTCTGGGCGTGCCGTGACGACGGTCAGATCCTCGACGCGCTGCGTCACGGCCAGCTGGCGCTGTTCGTCGCGGTCGACCGCTTCGCCGACGAGGTGGAGCATGAGGTCCGTGACTTCGACGACGACCGGCGCGCGTTCGTCGCCGAGTTGCGTGACCACCCGTCACGCGGCGGCCGGGACGACCACCCGAGCCGCGGCACAGCCCCCTGAGCCGGGCGGTCGGAGCCCGGCGCGTCGGCGCGGTTACCGGCGGGCGAGGGTCGAGGGGTCGAGACGCCGGCGCCAGCGTTCGCGCCACGACAGGTCACCGTCGAGTGCGCGCTCGAGCTCGTCGACCGACGTCCACACGGCGCGGCGCGTCGTCGGGACCGGTGACGGCGTCGCCGTAGCGCGCCGCGTTGTAGGTGTGGGCGAGACGGCGCAGCGGCGCGCCCGCGGCCGCGTTGGTGCCGGCCGGTGCCACCCGCGCCAGCTCGCTCGGGGTCAACGCGGGGTTCGCGGGCACCGCCGCCTCGTGCAACCGGTCGAGCGCCTCGGCCCACGCGCCCGTGACCGCGACCACGGGATCGGTGGTGGTGCGCCGGCGTGACCGCCGGCGGCGCTTGGCGACGAGCACCACGCCGACGTAGCCGCCGATCACCAGGGCCACCAGCGCGAGCGCGGCGACGACCGGGAGCCACGGACCGAGGCCGCCGCCCGGCGAGTCGGTGCTCACCGTGGGCCGCGCCGCCGACGGTGCCGGCGTGGTGCCCTGCGGCTGTCCGTTGCTGCTGCCGCCGGGTGCCGGCGTGGTGGCCGTGGGTTGGGTGGTGGCCGCGGGAGCGGTGGTGGGGGTGGTCGCGGTGGCCGGGGTGTCGTGGGGCAGGTTGCTCCCGCCGGTGATCACCCCACCGGCCGCCGGTGTGGGGTCGAAGAGGTGGGTCCAGCCCAGGCCCGTGAGGTAGATCTCGGGCCAGGCGTGGGCGTCGTGGTTCGACACGTGGTAGACGCCGCCGGCGTCGGGCTGGCCGGGGGTGAAGCCCACCGCCACCCGGGCGGGGATGCCGAGCGAACGGGCCATGACCGCGTAGGCACTGGCGAACTGCACGCAGAACCCGCGCTTCTGGCGGAGGAACGCCAGGATCGCGCTCCCGTTGTCGACGGTGTCGACGTTGGTGTCGTAGACGAAGTCCGGACCACGGAAGTAGTCACGCAACGCCTGGGCCTCGGCGTAGGGCGTGGTTGCTCCGGCGGCGGTCACCACGTCGCGAGCGATGGCCCGGATGTCGCTGATCTCGGTGGTCTTCGGCAGCGCGGTGTACCGGCGGACGTCGGTGGGCACGGGCGCGTCGGTGGCGGCCTGCTGATCGGGGCTGACCGTGCCCGCGAGCGCGGGGAGCGCGGACGCGACCGTGTAGCGGAGGTGGCTCACGCTCGGCGCGTCGGCGACGATCGTGCCCGAGGAGCGGACGACCAGCGTGTCGGCGAGGTCGATGGCGACGGGTTCGTACGCGGCGGGGAGCCAGCGTTCGGTGAGCACGCCGATGCGGAACTGCTGGTGCAGCGTGCCCTTCGGTGCCCCCGACACGGGCGGCAGCCCCACGCCCACGCTGCCGTCACCCTCGGCGCTGAGCGTCCACTGGCCACCGTTGTCGCCCGAGTACTGGTCGAGCGCGGCGATGCGCCAGTAGTCGGGCTGGGGAGAGGCCACGGTGAAGAGCTCCTCGTTCCCGGTCTGGTCGAGCTTGGCGCGGATGTCGACGAACGGCGCCGACCCGGGGCGGTAGCTGCGCCCGGCCGAGTCGTTGCGGCCCGGGTTGGAAACGTCGAGGAGCGGGTCGCCACCCACGCCCGGGATGATCGGGGCGACGAGCAACGCGAACACGATCGCCGCGGCGCCGAGCGCGGAGGCGGGAACGAGCCAGTGGGGACGGGCCGCGTGCTGCGACACCAGCCAGCTCCGGCGGTGGTCGAGCACCGCGACGTTCTGCGCCAGCAGGAACGCGCCCGCGGCCACGCAGAACGCCGCCGTCACCGGCACGCGCGCGCCGTTGGTGCCGAGGGTCGAGGTCCACACGAAGAACACGAGCGCGGGGGCGATGGCACCCAGGGTCGCCTGGCGGCCGAACGCGACCCAGTCGGCGACCGCGGCCATGCACCACACCGCGATGACCGCGAGGAGGATCGCGCCGTCGGTCGCCGGCGCCGGCGCGGGCGCGGTGCGCAGCAGGTGCCAGCCGTTGGTGAGCTGGCGGTCGAGCACGTGCCAGGTGTCGGCGCCGGGGAGTCCGAACGTGGTGGTCGACGGCTCGAGCGCGAGCACGATGAACACGACCAACCCCACCAGGGTCGCGGCCACACCGACCCACACCGACCAGTTGCGCCGCCGGAAGAGCGCGCCGATCGCGTGGGGGAGCAGCGCGGCACCGAGCACCGGCAGCACGTAGCGGCTCGAGTCGACGACGCGACCGAGCGACAGCGCGGCCACCGCGCTGAGCGCGGCGAGTGCTAGCGGGGCGAAGAAGCGCGCGCGCGTTGAGCCATGCTGCGGGGACGGATCGGCCGATGGAGGCGTGGGTGAGGGCCTGGTTCCACACGGTCGCGAACTGCGTGGACGACGCGTCGACCACGAGCACCGCGGTGCTGGGCACGACGCGCGCCGGGCGCGTGAGCACCACGACGACGCCGATGCCCGTGAGCGCGCCGAGCGCGTGGAGGGTGTCGGGGGTGACACTGCCGAGGATCGCGACCACGAGGTCGACCCGCCGGTGCGCGCGCAGGTTCTCGAGCACCGCCGGAAGGTGGTCGCGTTCGTTCGGGCCGACGGTGGCGAGCGTGTCGATCACGTCGTGGCGCGGGTCACCGCCGGTGCCGAGCACCTCGCCCGCGCTGGTGACCACCTCCACCCGCCGGCGCAGGCGCACCAGCCGCGCGGTGACCGACGCGGTGGCCTCGACCGCGACCTCGAACGACTCGGGGTCGTCCGCGGCGGCCAGCACGTCGATGACGACGGCGGCGTGCGAGCGCCAGCGGGCTTCGTCCTGGCGGATCATGAGCTCGCCGGTGCGGGCGGTCGAACGCCAGTGCACACGCCGGAGGTCGTCGCCCAACTCGTAGTCGCGCAGGGTGAGGAAGTCGCTGCCGAGGTCGCTGACCACCGAACGGGCCGACGGCGCCTCGCTCTCGGCGGTGACGCGGCTGCCGAGCGCGACCGGTGCCACGATCTCGTAGACGCGCGGGCGCACGACCAGCTCCGCCTCCCCGGCGCCCGCCGTCGCCCGCCGGGCCAGGCCGAAGGGGTCGCTCGCGGCGACGCTCAGCGGGCCGACCCGGTAGCGCCCGCGCCGGCGGGTGGGGATGCGGTACGCGACGCGCGCGGTGGCACCGGACGCCAGCGGGGGCACCAGGAAGCGGGCGGCCCGGCGCCCCTCGTCGAACCAGTCGGTGGCCGTGAGCAGGGGAGTGGCCTGGCCACCGAGATTCTCGACCAGCAGGTCGATGCGGCCCTCGGAGCCCACGTGGAGGCGGTCGGGACGCACCCGCCGGCTGATCGCCAGCGCGGGCGGCTCCCGGAACCACAGCCACAGCACCACCGCGCCGATCAGGGCCAGCGCGGCGACGCCGACCACGAGCATCTCGAGCGTGCCGAGCAGGAAGCTGCCGACGACCAGGCCCAGCGCGGCTCCGGTGAGCGACCACCCGCGCCGCGTGAGGGTGACGGTGCGTTCCTTCGGCGGAGCCATGACGGTGCCGGCTCCGTCAGCCGGCCGTGGCGCCCGGGACCGGTACCGAGGCCAGGATGGCCCGCACGACGTCGTTCGACGACACGCCTCGCAGCTGGGCGTCGGGTGCGAGCATCAACCGGTGCTCGAGCACCGCGGGCATGACGCGCTTCACGTCGTCGGGGATCACGAACGTGCGGCCGAAGCTGGCGGCGAGCGCACGTGCGGCGCGCTGCAGCGACAGCGATCCCCGCGGGCTGGCACCCAGGACGAGGTCGGGATGCCGGCGCGACGCGGCGACGAGGTCGAGCACGTAGTCACGGATCTCGGCGGCGACGTGGACCGAGTTGACGTGACCGGCGGCGTCGGCGACGTCGATGGCGCTGGCCACCGGTTGCAGGTCGTCGACGGTGAAGGTGCGCTCGCCCTGGGCTTCGAGGATGGCGAGCTCTGCGTCACGCCCGGGGTAGCCCATCGGGATGCGCATGAGGAACCGGTCGAGCTGGGCCTCGGGCAGCGGGTAGGTGCCCTCGAGCTCGATGGGGTTCTGGGTGGCGATCACCATGAACGGTCGCGGGAGCCGGTAGGTGTGGGCATCGACGGTGACCTGGCGCTCCTCCATGGCCTCGAGGAGCGCCGACTGGGTCTTCGGCGACGCGCGGTTGATCTCGTCGGCCAGCACGATGTTGGCGAAGATGCCCCCGGCGCGGAACTCGAACTCGTCGGCGGTGCGGTTCCACACCGAAACGCCCGTGACGTCCGACGGCAGGAGGTCGGGCGTGAACTGGATGCGGTGGCAGCTGCCGCCGATGGATGCCGCGATGGCCTTGGCCAGGGACGTCTTGCCGACACCGGGGACATCCTCGATCAGGAGGTGGCCCTCGGCGAGGAGGCACACCAGCGCCAGGTGGATCTGCTCGCGCTTGCCCTGGATCACGCGTTCGACGTTGCCGAGGAGTGCGGAGAACAAGCGGCCGAACGACGAGTCGCGGCTCGGCGCGGTGGCGGGCTGAACCACGAACACCTCCAGAGCGGGCGTCCCGACGGTACCAGAGGGCGTCGGCGGCGCAGGACCAGGGCTACCGTCGCGAGCGATGACGAGCGAACCCGCCGGGCAGGCGTTGCCGGAGCAGGCGTTGCCGGAGCAGGCGTTGCCGGACGGGTCGTTCTGGTTGCGAGCCACCCTGCTCGTGCTGGCGCGCCCGCGGCTGTGGGTCACCGGCGTGCGACAGGCGTTGCGCCTGGCGCGGCCGCGCTGGTGGACCCGGGCGCCGTTCGTCCCGCTCCCGGATCCGGAGTACCTCCGGTTCCGGTTCGAGACGCAGTACGGCGCGGCGGGCCGACCCGATCCTCACGACTTCGTGACCTATCTCCAGTGGTGCCACGACGCCGACGACCCGCCGCCCGCGGCGCGACGCCGCCGGTAAGCTCTCCTCGACCACGACGGCCCTTGCGGCAGCGCCGGGACCGCGCACGCGGGAGCAACGCGGGAGACAGAGGAGGTCTCGACGCTTGGGAAGAGCCCTGCTGCTCAACGCCAGCTTCGAGCCCTTGTGCGTGGTGCCGATGCGCCGGGCCGTGGTCCTCGTGCTGAAGGAGAAGGCCGAGATCGTCGCGCGCAACGGCGGGGTGCTCCGGTCCGAGCGGGCCGAGCTCCCGGTGCCGTCGGTCATCCGCCTGAACCACTTCGTCCGCGTGCCCTACCGCAGCCGGGTGCCGCTGTCGCGCCGGGCGGTGTTCGCCCGTGACGGCCACCGCTGCCAGTACTGCAACCGGACGGCCGAGAACATCGACCACGTGGTGCCCCGCTCTCGCGGCGGACCGCACGCGTGGGACAACGTGGTGGCCTCGTGCCGGGCGTGCAACTCCCGCAAGGAGGACCGCCTGCTGACCGAGGTCGACCTCCGCCTGGCGCGCCCGCCCCGCGAGCCCCAGGCCAACCTGTGGGTGGTCGCCACCGCCGGCTCGATCGATCCGGCCTGGGAGCCCTTCCTCCCCGTCTGAGCGCCCGTCGAACCCGCGCCTTCCCCAGGCCAACGCGCCCCGCCCCGATCCGGGCGGGGCGCCGCTTCGCGCCGCGTTCGCGGCGCGGATTCGGGGCCCGGGGCGGAAAGGGGAGCGTTGTGGGTTGAACAGTGGTGGAAGAGGGTGTAGGGTGCCACGAAATGGAGTGAAGTGGTGAGCAGGTGTCACCGAGTGGGCGTCACCTCAGTGCCGGTGGTGGACGAGGACCGAGAGGCGAGGGATCCGGATGTTCCTGGGAGAGTTCCAGCACTCCCTGGACACCAAAGGGAGGGTGATCCTCCCGGCGAAGTACCGGGACCAGCTCGCCGACGGGGCCTTCGTGACCAAGGGCAAGGGCGGCTGTCTCTCGGTGTTCACACCAGAGGAGTTCGAGACGGTGGCGAGCCAGATCCGGGAGCAGTCGAAACGGGGACCCCAGGCGCTCAACGCGGCCCGGGTCTTCTTCGGGGGCGCCAGCGAGATCCAGCCCGACAAGCAGGGCCGCGTCGCCCTGCCCGCCAACCTGCGGAGCTTCGCCCACCTCGAACGCGAGGTGATGGTGGTGGGGCTCTACTCCCGGATCGAGATCTGGGACCGAGATCGGTGGCTGGAGCTCGACCGGGCCGGTGCCGAGGCATTGACCGAATCCGAGGACCTTCCCGAGTTCGGGATCTGAGAACCAGCAACACATTGACAAGGCGAGCCTGCGGGCCCGTCACCAGCCCCCCGGGCGACGCGGCGCAAGCGCCCCTTCCGCCCGCTTCGCTTTCGTCGACGCGTCCGGGGGGTTGGTGACGGTCCCGGGGAGACACGGACAGGGGACAGATGGCTGAGGGCTTCCTCCACGTGCCGGTGATGGCGGCAGAGGTGACCGAGCTCCTCAGGGAGGTGCCCACGGGTCTGGTCGTGGACGCGACGGTTGGTGGCGGTGGCCACTCCGGTGCGCTCCTGGCCGCCCGCCCCGATCTGCGTCTCCTCGGTATCGACAGGGATCCCGTCGCCGTGGCAGCGGCGGGCGCGGCACTCGCCCCCTTCGGGGACCGGGTCCGCATCGTGCAGGGCGGCTTCGAGCACATCGCCGAAGTCGTCGGAAGTGCCGACAACGTGGGAAGAAGCGAGGGAATCGTGGCGATCTTGTTCGATCTGGGTGTCAGCAGCCCGCAACTCGACCGCCCCGTACGGGGCTTCTCGTACTGGGCCGACGCGGCGCCGCTCGACATGCGCATGGACAGCGTGCAGACGCTGACCGCGGCGACGGTGGTCAACGACTACTCGGAGGCCGATCTCGCCGCGCTCATCGCCCGCAACGGCGAGGAGCGCTACGCGCGCCGCATCGCGGCCCAGATCGTGGCCGCGCGTCCCCTCGAGAACACCGGCGACCTGGTGGAGGCGATCAAGCGCGGCATCCCCGCGCCGGCCCGCCGCCGGGGTGGCCACCCCGCCCGCCGCACCTTCCAGGCCATCCGCATGGAGGTGAACCGTGAGCTGCCGAGCCTCGAGGCCGGCCTCGACGAATCGGTCCACCTGCTCAGGCCCGAGGGCCGCATGGTCGTCCTCGCCTACCACTCGCTCGAGGACCGCATGGTGAAGGAGCGCTTCGCCGACTGGTCGCGCACCGAGGAGCCGGGGTACGTGCCGACCGGCCTCCCGCGCGCCACCCGCAACCCGATCACCCGCCTCCTGACCCGCCGGGCGCTGCGCCCGTCGGCCGCCGAGCTCGAGGCGAACCCGCGCGCGGGCAGCGTCCGCCTCCGCGCGGTCGAACGCATCGCGCGATGACCACGGTCGCGGCGGCCACCGCACCGGCCCGCCGCACCTCGACCACGGCTCGCCGTCCGGCGGCGCGAGACCGTCCGCACCCCCGCCGCGGCGCGCCCGGCGCTGCGGGTCGTCCCCGCGGGCGGGCGTCGGTCGCGTCGGCGCGTTGCTCGCGGTCTTCACCGTGTTCGCGCTCGTGAGCGCCGTCGTGTTCCACGTCGTGCTCGCCCAGAACCAGCTCCAGCTCGACGGGCTCAACACGCGCATCGCGCGGGAGCAGCGCCAGTACGAGCAGCGCCGCCTGACCGCGTCGCTGCTGGCGTCGCCCCCGCGCATCATCCAGGAGGCCGACGCGCCTCGGGTTGGCGCGCCCGGCCGACCCTCCCCAGTACCTGTTCGTCCCCGACGCGCCGATGCCCTCGCTGGGTGACGGCACGACGGCCGACACGCTCGCGGACTGGGCGAAGGCGAAGCCGAGCCTTGGCGCCCAGCAGCCGTGACCCGCGCGGGTCGCGCCGCCCGCCGCCGGCCCGCATTCCGCCACGATCCCCCGCCCGCACCGCCGCGCCCAAGCCGGCGCGGCGTCCCGCGACCGCGCGGAGCCATCCGCGTCCCGCGAGCCGGCAGCCGGTTTCGCGTTCGGGCACGCAGCCGGTTTCGCGTTCGGGCACGCAGCCGGTCCGCCCGCGCACGACCAGCCGCCCGAAGCGCGAGCCGGCGCGCCCGCTCCCGCCCATCCGCCTGCGGGTCGTCGGCATCCTGCTGGTGATGGTGCTGGCGTTCGCCGCCATCGGCGTGCGCCTGTTCGACCTCCAGGCCCGTGACCGCTCGCACCTCACGTCACTCGGCCTCGGCCAGCGGGTGCGCACGGTGACGACCCCGGCTGAGCGGGGCAACATCTTCGACCGCACCGGCAAGGTGCTGGCGGTATCGGTGCCCCAGACGACGATCGTCGCCGACCCCCGCGTGATCAAGGACCCCGTGGCGTACGCCGCCAAGCTCGCGCCGATCGTGCAGGTCGACCAGGCGGAGCTGGCCCAGCGCCTGTCGAATCGGAACAGCGCGTTCGCCTACGTCGCCCGCAAGGTGAACGACCAGGTCACCGCGGAGGTCAAGAAGCTGAACCTCGTCGGCATCTCCTACCAGGCCGAATCGCGCCGCTATTACCCGAACGGGTCGATCGCGGGTCCCGTCGTGGGGTTCGTGGGCACCGACAACAACGGGCTCGGCGGCATGGAGTACCGCTACGACGAGCTGCTGACCGGCAAGGCCGGCAGCGTGCAGGTGGAGCGCGACCCGCAGGGCAACGACATCCCCGGTGGCGAGCACCAGGTACGGGCCGCGCAGCGGGGCCAGGACGTCGTGCTCACCATCGACGAGTCGTTGCAGTGGAACACGGAGCAGGCGCTGGTGCAGGGCGTCACCGACATGAACGCCAAGGGCGGCACCGCGATCATCGTCGACGTGCAGACCGGTGACGTGCTCGCGATGGCGACGGTCGACGGCGCGACCGACACGCATCCCGCGCAGCCTGCGTCGGCGAGCGAGAGCAATCGCCCGATCACCGACGTGTACGAGCCGGGTTCGACGAACAAGGTGATCACGATGTCGGGCGCGATCCAGGAGGGCCTGGTCAGCCCGGGCACCAACTTCGAGGTCCCACCCACCATCCGCGTCGGCGACACCGATTTCGCCGACGACGAAGACCACCCGACGATGGCGATGTCGGTGGCCGACATCCTCGCCCAGTCGTCGAACGTCGGCACCATCGAGATCGCGCACGAGCTGGGCAAGGACCGCCTGGCCAACTACCTGCGTGCGTTCGGGTTCGGGCGACCGACCGGTCTCGGCCTGCCGGGTGAGTCGTCGGGCGCGACCTTCGACGCGTCGCAGTACACCGACACCAGCATGGGTGCCGTGCCGATCGGCTACGGCATCGCGGTGACCGCGATGCAGATGCTCGACGTGTACACCACCATCGCCAACCACGGCACCGCCCGTCCCCCGCGCCTGGTCGCGGCGACCGTCGACGCCGAGGGCAAGCGTCACGACGATCCGCTCCCGGCGCCCCACCAGGTGGTGTCGGCGGCCACGGCCGACGCGGTGAGCGGCATGCTCGCCAAGGTGGTCTCCGAGGGCACCGGTACGAAGGCGCAGATCCCCGGTTACCCGGTGGCGGGCAAGACGGGAACCGCCCGCAAGGCCCCCTACGACACCGGGGAGTACAACGCGTCCTTCGCCGGGTTCGCGCCGGCGGGGAATCCCCGCCTGGCGGCCATCGTGGTGGTGGACTCACCCGAGGGCAGCATCTACGGCGCCGACGCCGCCGCCCCGGTGTTCCAGCAGATCATGCGGTTCGCGCTGGCCTACGAACGCGTGCCCACGACCTCGTGAGCCCACCATCGTGATCGCGACCACCGCCCGGTACCCTGGCACGTTCAATCCCGTGACCGAACCGAGAGGACGCGCTCGCGTGCGTTGGCACGACCTGCTCGCCGGCCTCGACGGGCCGGGTCTCGATGCGGTGGCGCCGACCGGGGATCCCGACCTCGAGGTCGTCGCCATCACCCACGACAGCCGCCAGGTCACGCCCGGCAGCTGTTTCGCGTGCATCCCCGGCGCGGTGACCGACGGGCACGAGCACGCGGGCGAGGCGGTCGCGGCCGGCGCGGTCGCGCTCCTGGTCGAGCGCCCGCTGCCCTTCGCCGTGGCCCAGGCCCGGGTGCCGAGCGTCCGCGCCGCGCGCTGGGGCCGGTGGCGGCCCGGCTCCTCGGACGGCCCTCGGCGGCGATGCGCACGCTCGGCGTCACCGGCACGAACGGCAAGACCACGACGACCTACCTCCTGGAGGCGATCGCCCGGCGCGCCGGTGACCGCGTCGGCGTGATCGGCACCGTGGGCGCGCGCATCGCGGGCGAACCGGTGGAGTCGCGGCTCACCACGCCGGAGGCCGACGACCTGCAGGTGCTGTTGGCCCGGATGCGCGACGCGGGGGTCGCGACCGTCGCCATGGAGGTCTCGTCGCACGCGCTCGATCAACACCGGGTCGACGGCACGCGTTTCGCCGCGGTGTGCTTCACCAATCTGAGCCACGAACACCTCGATTACCACGGTTCGCTCGACGCGTACTTCGAGGCCAAGGCGCGCCTGTTCGACCCCACGTTCACCGCCGCGGCGGTGGTGAACGTCGACGACCCACGCGGCGACACCCTGGCGGCGCGGGCGCGCTCGGCCGGTCTCGACGTCTGGACCGCCTCGACGGAATCGTCGACGGCCGACCTCATCGCGCACGCGCCCGCGTACCGCGCCGACGGCACGTCCTTCACGCTCGTCGACCGCCACACCGCCGCGCGTGCCGAGGTCCACCTCTCGCTGGTGGGGAGCTTCAACCTCGCCAACGCGGTGGGCGCCGCCGCGACGGCACGCGCCGCCGGGTTCTCGTTCGACGCGGTGGCGGCCGGCCTGGGCGAGCCCCTCGTGGTGCCCGGCCGCTTCGAACCGGTCGACGCCGGGCAGCCGTTCCCGGTGCTCGTGGACTACGCCCACACGCCCGACGCCCTGACCCGGGTGCTCGCCGCCGCCCGCCCGCTCACCGGTGAAGGTGGTCGGGTGATCTGCGTGTTCGGCTGCGGGGGCGACCGCGACCGGGCGAAGCGCCCGCTCATGGGCCGGGCCGTCGCCGCCGGCGCCGACGTCGCCGTGCTCACGTCGGACAACCCACGCTCGGAGGACCCCGGGGCCATCGCCGACGCGGTGCTGCCCGGCCTCGCCGGCGGTCCCGCGGCCGTGACCGTCGAGCTCGACCGGCGGGCCGCGGTCGCGGTCGCCCTCGCGACGGCGCGCGCCGGCGACGTGGTCGTGCTGGCGGGCAAGGGCCACGAGACCGGCCAGACCGCGGGCGCCCGCACGGTGCCCTTCGACGACCGCGCCGTGGCGCGCGACGAGCTCGGAGCCCTCGGGTGGAAGTGACCGCGGGAGCGCTGGCGGCGCTCGCGGGCGGTGCGCTCGTGGCGGGCGACCCCGCCGCGCCCGTCACCTCGTTCACCATCGATTCGCGCGTGCTCGAACCGGGTGCATGCTTCGTCGCGCTCGTCGCCGAACGCGACGGTCACGCGTTCGTGGGCGACGCGTTCGCGCGTGGTGCGCACGTCGCGCTGGTCACCCGCGACGTCGGCGCGCACGCGGGGACGATCGTGCGGGTCGACGACGTCTTCGGTGCGCTGGCCCGGCTCGGTCGGGCCGCGCGCGAGCGCCTCGAGGACGCCACCGTGGTCGGGATCACCGGCTCGGCGGGCAAGACCGGCACCAAGGACCTCACCGCGGCGGCCCTGGCCGCCAAGATCCACGTGCACGCCAGCCCCGGCTCCTACAACAACGAAGCCGGTGTCCCGCTCACGCTGCTGACGGCCCCGTCGGCGACCGAGGCGCTGGTCCTGGAGATGGGCGCACGCGCCCACGGCGACATCGCCGCGCTGTGCGCGATCGCCCGACCGACGGTCGGCGTCGTCACCAACGTGGGGCTCGCGCACGCGGGGCCGCTCGGGGGGCGGGCGGGGGTGGCGCGGGTCAAGGGCGAGCTGCTCGAGGCGCTCGACGTGCACGGCCTCGCCGTGCTCGATGCCGACGACCCCGAGACCGCCGGTCTTGCCGCCCGCACGCCGGCGCGGGTCCTCCTCGTGTCGGCGGGCGCGGGGCCCGGCGCCGAGGTGCGGGCCCGCGACATCACCCTCGACGCGGAACTGCGTCCGACGTTCACCCTCGAATCGCCGTGGGGGAGCGGGCGCGTCGGTCTCGCGGTGCGCGGTGTGCACCAGGTGACGAACGCGACGCTGGCCGCCGCGGTCGCGCTGGCGCGCGGCGTGGCGCTCGACGACGTCACCGCGGGCCTGGCCACCGTGGAGCCGGCCCGCTGGCGCATGGAGGTGGTGCGCACCGACGACGGCGTGGTGGTCCTCGACGACGCCTACAACGCCAACCCCTCTTCGATGGCGGCCGCGCTCGAGGCGTTGACGCGCATCGACGCGCCGGGCCGGCGCCTCGCCGTGCTGGGCGAGATGCGCGAGCTGGGCGAGCTCAGCGAGCGCGAGCACGCGGCCCTGGGGGTGCTGGTCGGCGCCCGAGCGCTCGACGCGCTCGTCACGGTGGGCCCGGAAGCCGCGCCGCTCGCCGCCGCGGCCCGCGCCGCCGGGGTCGCCGTCACCGAGGTGGCCGACGCCGCCGCCGCGCTCGAAGCGGCGCGCGCCTTCGTGGCGCCGGGCGACGCGGTGCTGGTGAAGGGCAGCCGGGCCGTCGGCCTCGAGCTGGTGGCGACCGCGCTGCGGGGCGGCCGCGGGCGGGAGGACGACCAGTGATCGCCCTCCTGGTGGGGATGGGCGCGGCCTTCTTCCTCAGCATCTTCGGCACGCCGCTCATCATCCGCATCCTCAAGCGCAAGGGCATCGGCCAGCAGATCCGCGACGACGGCCCGTTCGCACACCCGCACGTGCAGAAGGCGGGTACGCCCACCATGGGCGGGATCGCGATCGTCGGGAGCGCGGTCGTCGGCTACCTGGTCGCGCACGTGCGCACCGAGCAGATCCGCTTCGCGCGCGCCGGGGTCACGCTCATGGTGCTGATCGTCGCCATGGCGGTGGTGGGTTTCGTCGACGACTACCTCGGGGTGCGGCGGGGCCGCAACCTCGGCTTGCGCAAACGCGGGAAGACCGGAGGCCAGCTCCTCGTCGCGGCCGGCTTCGCGATCCTCGCGCTCGAATGGGTCAACGTGTCCACCCACCTCTCGTTCACGCGCATGCTCGACCTGAACATGGCGTCGACGCTGTGGTTCGTCGTCGCGGTGCTCTTCGTCTACGGCTTCTCGAACGCGGTGAACCTGACCGACGGGATGGACGGTCTCGCCGCGGGATCGGCGGCGATGGTCTTCGCCGCGTTCGTGATCATCGTGTTCTGGCAGTTCCGACACCCGGGTATCTACCACGTGCTCCCCGCCGGCGCGCTCGACCTCGCGGTGGTGTCGGCCGCCATGATGGGCGCCTGCCTGGGCTTCCTGTGGTGGAATGCGGCGCCCGCGGAGGTCTTCATGGGCGACGTCGGTTCGCTCGCGCTCGGCGCGGCGATGGCCGGGCTCGCGCTCATGACCAACACGATCCTGCTGTTGCCGATCCTCGGCGGGCTCTACGTGTTCGAGACGCTCAGCGTGATCGCGCAGGTCATCTCGTTCCGGTGGTTCCATCGTCGCGTGCTGCGCATGGCTCCGATCCACCATCACTTCGAGGTGGGTGGATGGCCGGAGTTCACCGTCATCGTCCGGTTCTGGCTCCTCGCCGGCCTGCTCGTGGCGCTCGGGCTGGGGTTCTTCTACGCCGATTTCATCCGCATCCCGGGAGCGATCGACTGATGCGCGTCCTCGTGGTGGGGCTGGCGACGACCGGTGCATCGGTGGTGTCGTACACGCGTGCCGCGGGACACGACGTGACGGTGCTCGAGGACCGTCCGGTGCACGACGGCGCGGCGGGCGAGGCGTATCGCGCCCGTGCCGAGTGCCGTGGTCGCGGATGGCGCCGTCGTCGTCGAGCGACCCGACGCCCGCGAAGCGGCCGCCCACGGGCGGGCCGCCGACCTCGTGGTACCGAGTCCTGGGGTCCGGCCCGATCATCCCGCCGTCGCCGCGGCGCACGACGCCGGGGTGCCGGTCCGTTCGGAGATCGACCTCGCGGCGGCACGCCTGCGGGCACGGCCCGACGCGCCGCGGCTGGTCGCGGTCACCGGTACCAATGGCAAGACGACTGTCACCACGCTGATCGACGCGATGGTGCGCGCCGTGGGGATCGCCAGCTCCGCGGCCGGCAACATCGGTCGACCGCTCCTCGACGCCGCCGGCGACGACGTCGCGGTGGTGGTGGCGGAGGTCTCGTCGTTCCAACTCGAGTTCACGACCGACGCGTTCGCCCCCGACGTCGCCGTGCTGCTCAACGTCGCCGAGGACCACATCGACTGGCACGGTTCGACGGGCGTGTACGCGGAGGCGAAGGCCCGGCTGTTCGCCCACCAGGCGGCCGACGGGTTGCTGGTGGTCAACGGCGACGATCCCGTCGCCGACGCGCTCGCGGACGGCGCCCCGGGCCGGGTCACCCGCTTCAGCCTCGGCGCCCCGACCGGCGCGGGCTACGGGGTCCGGGGCGGCGACCTCGTCGGTCCCGCCGGTGTGGTCGCCCCGGTCCCGGAGTCGGGCGCGCCCCACGACACCGCCAACGCCCTGGCCGCGGCGGCCGCGGCCCTGGAGGTCGGCGCCGACGTCGATGCCGTCGCCGGTGCCCTCGCCGGCTTCGGGGGTCTCGCGCACCGTGTGCAGATGGTGGGCGAGCTCGACGGGGTCCGCTTCTACGACGATTCGAAAGCGACCAACCCGCACGCCACGGCCAGCGCGCTCGCCGGCTTCGACCGTGTGGTGCTCATCGCCGGCGGCCGGAACAAGGCGCTCGACCTGGGCGGTCTGCGCGCGGAGGCGTCGCGCCTCCGGGCTGTGGTCGCGATCGGCGAGGCGGCCGGTGAGGTCGAGGCCGCGTTCCGGGGCGCAGTACCGGTGGTGTACGCCGGCTCGATGCACGAGGCCGTACGCGTGGCGATGGCCCGCGCCCGCACCGGCGACGCGGTGCTGCTGTCGCCGGCGTGCGCGTCGTTCGACTGGTACGAGAGCTACGCCGCGCGCGGCGACGACTTCGCCGACGAGGTGGCGCGCCTCGGAGAGCCGGCGGCGTACCCGAACGGAGAGCCGGCTGCGTGCCCGAACGGGGAGCCGGCTGCGTGCCCGAACGGGGAGCCGGCTGCGTGCCCGAACGGAGAACCGGCTCCGTGCCCGAACGGAGAACCGGCATGACCGCGGTCACGGGCTCGATCCGGCCACACCGGCGCCCGGGGGCGCGGCGCGGGCCGGGAGCGCGACCGCGACGCGCTCGTCGACCGCGATCTTGCTCGTCGCCACCGTCGTCGTGCTCAACGTCGTCGGCGTGGTGATGGTGCTGTCGGCGTCGTCGGTGGCGTCGCTCACCGACTACGGGTCGCCGTGGTACTTCTTCCTCCGCCAGCTGATGTGGACGGCCCTCGGTCTCGGCGCGTTCGTGTTCGCCATCCGCTTCGACTACCGCAAGTGGCGCGCCCTGGTGCGGCCCCTGCTGATCGCCAGCGTGGTGTTGCTCGTCGTCGTGCTGGTACCGGGTGTGGGCATCTACGTGTCGGGCTCCCGACGGTGGCTGGGCGCGGGGATCTTCCGGTTCCAGCCCAGCGAGCTGGCGAAGCTCGCGCTGCTCCTCTACGCCGCCGACCTGGTCAGTCGCCGCTCCGGTGAGCTGCACGACTGGCGACGCGTCGTCCGGCCGGTGCTCTGCGTGCTCGGGGGCGTCACCCTGCTCGTGATGAAGGAGCCCGACCTCGGCTCGGCGATGGTGCTCGCGCTGGTGGTGATCGCGGTGCTCGTCGCCGGCGGGGTGCGCAAGACCCACCTCGCGGTCGTCGGCGCGCTCGGCGTCTCCGCGGTCACGCTGCTCGCACTCGCCGAGCCCTACCGGCGGGCCCGCATGCTCACGTTCCTGCACCCCTTCGCCGACTCGACCAACGCGGGCTATCAGATCTCGCAGTCGCTCATCGCGCTGGGCAGCGGCGGTCTCACCGGCGTCGGCCTCGGGGCCGGGCGCGCCAAGTGGAACTTTCTGCCCAACGCCCACACCGACTTCATCTTCGCGATCATCGGCGAGGAGCTCGGGCTCATCGGGTGCTTCCTCGTCATGGGTCTCTTCATCGCGTTCGGCGTGCTCGGGACCCGCGCCGCGCTGCGCGCGCCCGACCGGTTCGGCGCGTTGATCGCGGCCGGTGCCACGATGTGGGTGGTGGGGCAGGCAGTGATCAACATCGGTGCGGTCGTGGGTCTGCTGCCCGTCACCGGCATCCCGTTGCCCTTCGTGTCCTTCGGCGGCTCGGCGCTGATCACCACCATGCTGGCGACGGGGATCCTCGTGAACGTCGCGCGCCAGGGTCGTGTCGCTCCGGCGCGCCCGAGCGCGTTTCGCCGGTGACGGCGACCTACGCGCTCGATCAGCGGTGGTGGCACCGGTGGCCACGTGTTCCCCGCCCTCGCCCTCGCCGAGGAGCTCGTCGCGCGTGGCCACGCCCGCGACGGGCTGCATTTCGTGGGCGCGCAGCGGGGTCTCGAGGCGACGGCGGTGCCGGCCGCGGGCTTCGCCATCGACCTCCTCCCCGGCCGCGGGCTCGAGCGTCGGCTGACGCCGCGGAGCCTGGTCCGCAATCTCCGCACGATCGGCGCCACCGTCGTCGCGATCGGGCGCGCGCTCGCGCTCGTGCGCCGACTCCACCCGAGGGTGGTTGTGGGCGTCGGCGGCTACGCGTCGTTGCCGGCCCTGCTCGCCGCCACCGTGTGGCGGGTGCCGCGGGTGATCCACGAAGCCGACGCCCACCCCGGCCTCGCGAACCGCATCGCGGTGCGCCTCGGCGCCCGTCCCGCGGTCACGTTGCCCGGCACCGCGCTCCCCGGCGCCGTGGTCACCGGCAACCCGATCCGCCCGGCGATCGCCGCCGTGCGCCCGGCGCCGGTGATCCCGCCGGTGGTCGCGGTGGTCGGGGGCAGCCTCGGCGCTCGCTCCCTGAACCGGGCCGCCCTGGGTCTGTACGACCGCTGGCGCGCCCGCTCGGACGTCACGATCCACCATGTGAGCGGCACGCGCGACTACGAAGAGTGTGTGGCCACACTCGCAGCGGCGCTCGCCGCGGGCGACGCGCTCGAGTACCGGCTCGTCCCCTTCGAGGAGCACATGGAAGCCGTCTACGCCGATGCCAGCGTGGTCGTGTCCCGGGCCGGGGGGATGACCGCCGAGCTCACCGCCGTCGGGATCCCGTCGGTGCTCGTACCGCTGCCGGGCGCGCCCGGCGACCACCAGACCCGCAACGCCGAGGCGTTGGTGGCGGCCGGTGCGGCGGTGATGATCGCCGACGGCGAGCTCGACGCGGCCCGCCTCGACACCGAGCTCACCGCGCTGCTCGACGACTCCACCCGGCGCCGGGCGATGGCCGACGCCGCCCGCGCGCTCGGTCGCCCCGACGCGACCGCCCGCTTCGCCGACCTGGTGGAGGAGGTGGCCGGTGGCGCCTGATGCCGCGACGGTGCTCGACCTCACCGTCCCGCACCGCGTCCACATCGTGGGCATCGGCGGCGCGGGCATGAGCGCGATCGCCACCGTCCTGGCCGGCATGGGGCACGCGGTGAGCGGATCTGATCTGCGCGAGTCCCGCGCCCTCGAGCGGCTCGGTCTGCTCGAGATCACCACGCACGTCGGTCACGCCGCCGCCAACCTCCCCGACGCGCTCGACGCCGTCGTCATCTCCACCGCCATCCCGCCGAGCAACCCCGAAGTGCAGGCGGCGGTCGCGCGCGGCATCCCGGTGCTCCGACGGGCCGATGCGTTGCGCGCCATCGTCGCCACCCGCACCACGATCGCGGTCGCGGGGAGCCACGGGAAGACGACCACCTCGTCGATGCTCGCGCTGATCCTCCGCGCCGCGGGCTGGCACCCGAGCTTCCTCATCGGCGGCGACGTCAACGAGGTCGGCACGAACGCGGTGTTCGACACCGGCGCGTGGTTGGTCGTGGAAGCCGACGAGAGCGACGGCACCTTCCTCGAGCTGGCGCCGCACGACGCGGTGGTCACCAGCGTGCTGCCCGATCATCTCGACCACTACGGCGACTTCCCCGCCCTGGTCGACGCGTTCGACGAGTTCGTGGCCCGGATCCCCGGCGTCTGCGTGCTCTGCGCCGACGACGAGATCGCGGCGGGCATCGCCGCGCGCCGGCGCACGGGCGGTCACCTACGGCTTCGCCGCGGTCGCCGACTACGGCATGAGCGCCTACGAGGGGGGTCGGGCGGGTAGCGAGTTCGTGCTGACCGGGCGTGGGACCGAGCTGGGTGTCGTGCAGCTTCCCGTCCCCGGGCGTCACAACGCGGTCAACGCGGCGGGCGCGGCGGCGATCGCGCTGGAGTTGGGCGTGCCCTTCGAGGCCGTCACGCGGGCGCTGGGCGGCTTCGGCGGCGTGGCCCGACGGTTCCAGTTCCGCGGCGAGCGCGACGGCGTCACCTACGTCGACGACTACGCGCACCTGCCGAGCGACGTCGACGCCATGATCCGTGCCGCGGGCGAGGGCGGATGGGCCCGGGTCGTCGCGGTCTTCCAGCCGCACCGCTACACGCGCACCGCCGCGCTGTGGCGCGACTTCGCCGACGCCTTCTCGGGTGCCGACGCGCTGGTGCTCACCGACGTGTACGCGGCGGGGGAGCAGCCCCAACCCGGCGTGTCGGGCCGCCTGGTGCTCCGGGCGGTGCTCGACGCCCACCCCGACCTCGCGGTCACCTATCTCCCGCGGCGCGCCGACCTCGTCGCCCACGTCCCTCGCCTCGCCCGCCCCGGCGACGTCGTGCTCACGCTCGGCGCCGGCGACCTCACCACCGCGCCCGACGAGTGGCTGGCACCGCTCCCGTGACGGGTGCGGGCGCCGCCGAGCTGGACGACCTGGCCACCCGGTTGGGGTCGGCCGGCGTGGCGGTCGAGCGCGACGTCCCCGTGGCGGCCCTCACCACGTACCACGTGGGGGGTCCGGTGGCGGTGCTCGCGCCGCGTCGGCTCCACCGAGGCGCTGCGCGCGCTGGCGACGGTGGTGGCCGAGCGGCGTCCGCCGCTGCTGGCCATCGGCCGGGGCTCGAACCTGCTCGTCGCCGACGCCGGCTTCGCCGGGCTCGCGCTGGTGCTCGAGGGGGAGTTCGAGCGCGTCGAGCTCGGTCCCGACCGCCCGGGCGGCCCCGGATCGGGCGTCGACGTCGTGCGGGCCGGTGGCGCGGTCGCGCTGCCCGTGCTGGCCCGGCGCACCGCGGCCGCGGGCCTCGGGGGGCTCGAGTTCTACGTGGGGATCCCCGGCAGCGTGGGCGGGGCGGTGCGGATGAACGCCGGCGGGCACGGGCGGGAGACCGTCGACGTCCTGGTGAGCGCCGAGGTGATCGACCTGGCGGGTACCGACGTGCCGACCACGCGGCCGGTGGCCGAGCTGGGCTTCGGCTACCGCCGCTCGTCGCTGACCGCCACCGAGCTGGTGACCGGGGCGTCCTTCCGGGTGGGGCGGGCCGCGGTCGAGGAGTGCGAGGCCGCGCTGGGGGAGATCGTGCGGTGGCGGCGCGAGCACCAGCCCGGTGGGGCCAACGCCGGCTCGGTGTTCAGCAACCCGCCCGATGACTCGGCGGGGCGCATCATCGACGCTGCCGGGTGCAAGGGTCTCCGGGTCGGCGGCGCGGTGGTCTCGCCCAAGCACGCCAACTTCTTCCAGGCCGAGGCGGGTGCCACCGCCGACGACGTCCGCCGGTTGGTGCTCGAGGTGCAGCGCCGGGTGTTCGACGCGACCGGGGTGCGGCTGGTGCCCGAGCTGCGGATGGTCGGCTTCGACGTTCCCGCGCCGGGGGCCCGCGCGTGAGCACGCGTGCGCACTCCCGCGCCGATCGGTCGGCGCGCCGGCAACCGGAGCGGGCCCCGGCCGAGGCCAGAGCCGTGCCGGTGGACCCGCGGGTGCGCGAGCGGTGGGTGGCCGTCCGCCGCGACGCCGGGCGACGCCGGTTGCGCGTGGTGGTGGTGGTCGGGGCGATCCTCGTGGTGCTCGCGATCGCGTGGGGAGTGTCGGTCTCGCCGCTGCTCGACGTCGACCACGTGACGGTGCGGGGCCTCGGCCGCCTGACCGCCGCCGAGGTGCAAGCCGCGGGAGGTGTCCATCCCGGCGACGCGATGGCGTGGCTCGACGCCGGCGCGGCGGCAGGGAGGATCGAGGCGCTGCCCTTCGTCCGGCGCGCCACGGTGGTTCGCGAGTGGCCCGACACCGTGCGCATCTCGGTGGTGGAACGCCGTCCGGTCGCGTGGATCGACGCTCCGGGCGGGAAGGTCGTCGTCGACGGCACCGGGCGGGTGCTCGAGTCGGTGACCGACCCGCAGCCGGGGATGCCCCAGCTCGTCGGCACGAAGCTCGTGCCCGGTGTGGGCGCGACCGTGGTGCCGGTCGGCGGCGCGCGGGTGGCGGCGGGTCTCACCGGGTTGGCCGCCGCGGGCACGCGGTCGGTCACGGTGACCGACGCCGGGGTGAGTCTGCAGCTCGCCTCCGGGTCCGAGATCCGCATGGGGGCGCCGACGCAGGTCGCGGTGAAGCTCCGGGCGGCGCTGGCGGTGCTCCGCGCGTCGGAGGGAGTCGAGGTGCACTACGTCGACGTGAGCGTGCCGACCAACCCGGTCGCCGGATGAACCGGTAGCGAGTTGTCGACCAGTGAGTGGTTGACCGCCGAATGTTGCGAGAGTAAAGTCTGTACCGAAAGTACAGCTTGACATAACTCTAAACCTCGAGTGGAGGTTCAGAGTTGACGTCGTCGGGTCGAAATCCACTGCAACGCAAGGGCCAACCACCACAATGGGCCAACCCCACATGGACACCACGTGGGGAGGCGCACCGGTGACGAACAAAGGACACACGCGATGTTGGGCGAGCCGCAGAACTACCTGGCGGTGATCAAGGTCATCGGGGTCGGCGGGGGCGGCTGCAACGCGGTCAACCGCATGATCGACGCCGGGCTGAAGGGCGTGGAGTTCATCTCGGTGAACACCGACGCGCAGTCGCTACTGATGAGCGACGCCGACGTGAAGCTCGACATCGGGCGCGAGATCACCCGTGGCCTCGGCGCCGGATCGGATCCGGAGATCGGCCGCCAGGCCGCCGAGGACCACCGCGACGAGATCGAAGAGGTGCTCAAGGGCGCCGACATGGTGTTCATCACCCTCGGCGAGGGCGGCGGCACCGGGACCGGCGCGGGACCCGTCGTGGCCGAGGTCGCCAAGGCGGCGGGCGCGCTCACCATCGGCATCGCGACCCGCCCGTTCAGCTTCGAGGGTCGTCGCCGCGGCGTCCAGGCCGAGAACGGCATCCAGAAGATGCGCGAGAAGGTCGACACGCTGATCGTCATCCCGAACGACCGGCTGCTCACGGTGGCCGACGAGCGTACGTCGATGCTCAACGCGTTCAAGACGTGCGACGAGGTCCTGCTCCAGGGCGTGCAGGGCATCACGGATCTCATCACCACACCGGGCCTCATCAACACCGACTTCGCGGACGTGCGCATGGTCATGAGCAACGCGGGGAGCGCGCTCATGGGCATCGGCTACGCGTCCGGCGACGGTCGCGCGGTGAACGCGGCACGTGCCGCGATCTCGAGCCCGATGCTCGAGGCGAGCGTCGAGGGTGCGCGCGGGATGCTCCTCAACGTGTCGGGTCCGTCAGACCTCGGCCTGTTCGAGGTCAACGAAGCGGCCGAGATCGTGGCCAAGGCCGCGCACCCCGACGCCAACATCATCTTCGGCGCGGTGATCGACGACAGCCTCGGCGACGAGGTCCGCATCACGGTGATCGCGGCGGGCTTCGACCGCTACGACGGCGAGAAGCGCCCGTCGCGCGGCCTCACCTCCCTGGGCCTCGACGACGACGATCTCGGCGACGGCATCGACTTCTCGGTCGGCGGGTCCGGATCGGGCGAGGGCGAGGGCGACGGCGACGACCAGTTCGACGTCCCCGAGTTCCTGCGCTGATCGAGCGGTTCCCTCCCGGCGCGCACGTCGCCTTCACCGACCGGCGCGGCGGCGTATCGGGCGCGCCCTACGACAGCCTCAACCTGGGCGACCACGTCGGTGACGCGCCCGACGCGGTGGCCCGGAACCGTTGGGCGGCCGCGCGCGCGATCGCGGGCGACCTTGCGGACGCGACCGGCTGGGTGTGGCTGCGCCAGGTGCACGGGCGTGAGGTCGTCACGGTCGAGGCCGCGCCGGACGTGCCACCCGAGGCCGATGCCGCGGTGACGGGGCGTGCCGGGCTGGCGCTCGTGGTGCTGACCGCCGACTGCGCGCCGGTGGCGCTCGTGGCGCCGGACGCGATCGGCGTGGTGCACGCAGGCTGGCCCGGCCTCGAGCAGGGCGTCATCGGTGCTGCGGTCGAGGCGCTCCGGGCACTGTCGCCCGGCCCGGTGCGCGCCGTGCTGGGCCCGTGTGTGCATCCCGGCCGCTACGAGTTCGGCGCCGACCTGCTCGCGCGGCTGGTCGCCGAGCTGGGCCCGGAGGTCGCGGGCCGCACCGACGCCGGCACCCCCGCGCTCGACATCCCCACCGCGGTCCGGATCTCGCTGGCCCGCGCCGGTGTCGACGATCTCGACGACGTGGGCGTGTGCACCGCCACGTCGCCCGACCACTTCTCCCATCGCCGTGACGGCGTGACCGGGCGCCAGGCCGTCGTCGTGGTGCGCGCGCCATGAGCGTCGCGGGCGCCGAGGTGGCCGCCCGCGTGGTGGAGGTGCGGGCGAGGATCGCCGCCGCCGCGAGCCGCGCCGGGCGCGATCCGGCCGCGGTCACGCTGGTGGCGGCGACCAAGACCGTCGACCCCGACCGGGTGCAGGCGGTGATCGACGCCGGCGTGCCCGACGTCGGCGAGAACCGCGCCCAGGAGCTGCTGGCCAAGGCTCCGCAGATCGTGGGCGCCCGCTGGCACTTCCTCGGCCGCCTCCAGCGCAACAAGGTGAAGCCCCTGGTGCCGTGGGTCGCCTGCTGGCAGTCCGTCGACCGCGCCGAGCTGGGCGCCGAGATCGCGCGGCGGGCGCCGTCACCGGGGGCGCGGGTGCTGGTCGAGGTGAACCTGGGGGAGGAGCCCCAGAAGGGAGGGTGCCCCCCGGGGGAGCTGGCGGCGCTGGTGGAGCGTCTCCGGGGCGACGGTCTCGACGTCGCCGGGCTCATGACCGTGCCGCCCCACGAGGGCGATCCCCGGCACTGGTTCGCCACGCTCCGCGAGCGAGCCGGCGCCCTCGGCCTGGCCGAGCTGTCGATGGGGATGACCGAGGACTTCGAGGTGGCGGTGGAGGAGGGGGCCACCCTCGTCCGGGTCGGACGAGCCCTGTTCGGCCCCCGCCCGACCTGACGTCAGGACTGATCGGGTCCGTCCGGACACGGCTGCGCTCCATCTCCTGCTGGTCGGGTCGATTCCGCTCTGCGGTTGGGTCATCGGGTCCGTCCGGACACGGCTGCGCTCCATCTCCTGCTGGTCGGGTCGATTCCGCTCTGCGGTTGGGTCATCGGGTCCGTCCGGACACGGCTGCGCTCCATCTCCTAGGCTGGCCCACTGCTGAGGAGGCAGACGCGGATGGCTTCGATGTGGCGTCGGGCGATGGTCTACCTGGGACTCCAGGACGACGACGAGCTCGACTACGGCGGCGAGTACGAGTCCTACGGCGAATACGGCGAACCGGCCGAGGAGCCGCAGAACCCGCACGCCCCGCGTTCGGGGCGCGACGACGCCGACGTCCGGGCGGCCGCGCCCCGCGAGTCGGGCACGGTACGCACCGCGCGACCCGAGGCCCGTCCCGAGTACGCGACCGACTACGGCGCGGCGGAGCCCCTTCCGCCAGCGGCCCCCCGCCCGCCCGCGCCGACCGCACGGGAGGAGCCGCCGGGCATGTCGGCGCCGCGCCCGAGCGTGGTGCGGACGATCGGCCCCACGACCGCGGCCCGGGTGCACGTCGTGGAGCCCCAGGGCTTCAACGACGCGCAGGAGGTGGGCGATCGCCTCAAGGCGAACCAGCCGGTGATCCTCAACCTGCAGGGTCTGCCCCGGGAGCTGCAGCGCCGGCTCATCGACTTCTCGAGCGGCCTGGCGTACGCGGTCGCGGGCTCGATGCAACGGGTGGCCGACCAGGTGTTCCTCCTGACCCCGAGCAACGTCGAGGTCTCCCAGGAGGAGAAGGACCGGCTGCAGGCCCGGGGCCTGTTCCAACCCTGATCTGTGGGTAACTTCCTCTACTGGTTGCTGACGCTCTACATGATCGTCCTGGCCGGCCGGGCCGTCCTCTCGTGGTTCCCGGTGCGGGGCGGGACTTTCCTGGCGTCGCTCAACACGCTCCTGTTCGAGCTGACCGAGCCGGTGCTGCGCCCGGTGCGCAAGGTGATCCCGCCGGTCGGGATGTTCGACACCTCGTTCATCATCGTCTTCTTCGCCATCATCATCCTGCGGACGGCGGTTTCCCCGTAGCGGCGAGCGAGTTCCCGATCCCCACGACCCCCCTCGCTACGATGGTGTCCCATGGATGTCACCCCTCAGGAACTCCGTGGTAGCGAGATCAAGGATTCGTGGCGCGGGTACGACCGCGACGAGGTCGACGATCTCCTCGAGCGGGCCGCTGTCACGATCGAAGGCCTGACGCAGAAGCTGCAGGAGGCCGGCAGCCGTCCCGCGGCTGCGAGCGCGGCCGCCGCACCCGCGGCGCCGGCCGAGGTGCCGCTGCCGTCGAGCCGCGACGACGCCGAGATGTTGCAGCGCACGTTGCTGCTCGCGCAGCGCGCCGCCGACGACGCGGTCAACGAGGCGCAGGCGCGCGCCCGCCAGTTGCTCGAGGAGTCGGAGGCGAAGGCGCAGTCGCTGGTGAGCGACGCCGAGGCCACCGCGCGCCGCATCGCCGAGGGCGAACGGCGTCGACTCGAAGCCGAGATCCTCGAGTTGTCCGCAGCGGCGCGAGCAGTTGCGCGCCGACGCCGACGCGCTCGAGAACTACGCGTCCGGCTACCGGGAGCGCCTCCGCGCCGCGATCGAGACCGACCTCGCGACCCTCGGGGGCGACGTCGAACCGCCGTCGCCACGGCCCGAGCTCCACGAGGTCGAGCTCCCGGTGGAGTCCCCGCCGATCCCGGCGCCGGTCGACGCACCCGTGATCGACGTGGTGGAGGACGAGCCCTCGTGGGCGTCCGGTTCCGACACCCGCGCGGTCGGCAGCACCGACGGGCCCTTCGCTTCGGACGCGACCCCGTCACCCGTGGCCGCCCCGCCCCGCCCCGAACCGACCCCGGCGCCCGGCCCGGCATCGGCGCCCGCGGCGCCCGCCGCCGGCGAGTGGCCACCGCCGGCACCGTCGGCCGAGCACCCGTCCGCCCCGTCGGCGGCCGCCGACTCGTCGTGGCTCTCGTCCGACGACGAGTGGGCGGGCGAGGCCCAGGCGTGGGACGCCCCCGCACCGTGGGAGCACGACACCGCGCAGCACGAGGCGTTCGCCTCCGAGGTGCCGATGGAGGCCAACGCGGTCGACACCGACTCGCTCGACGACGACGCGTTCTTCGCGTCGCTGCGCGAGGCCGTGCGCGACGACGCGCCGCTCGGGCCCCGCGACGAGGACCAGTCGTCGTTCTTCGACGGCGAGGCCGAGCAGGACCGCCGGCGTTTCCGCCGCCGCCGCTGAGCCCTACTGCTCGACCCGCTCCAACCGGACGAAGATCGTCTCGCCGTCGATCTCGATCGCGGTCCCACCGCGGAACGACGGGTCCACCTCGTACTCGACTGCGAGCACCTCGCGCGCGATCCAGTCGCGGTGCAGGTGCGCGGCCGCTTCGACCCGGCCCGACGCGCCGAGGCGCACCCGGATGCGATCGGCGATCTCGAGTCCCTCGGCCTTGCGGAGGTCGTTGAGGATCCGGATGAGGTCGCGGGCGGTGCCCTCGGCGCGCAGGTCGTCGTCGAGCGACGTGTCGATGGCGACCGCGTAGCCGCCTTCCCGCGCCAGCGCGAACTCCTCGTGGGAGGCGGCGCGGATCTCGACATCATCGGGTTGGAGTCGGAGGGTCGTGCCGTCAACGAGCGCGAGGTCGTAGGCGCCGTCGCGCTCGAGCGCGCCGCGCACGATCGCACCGTCGACCGCGGCCAACGCGTCCTTCACCAAGGGAACCCGCTTCCCGGCTCGGGGCCCGAGGGCGCGGAAGTTGGGCACGACCGTGTACTCGAGCAGGCCTTCGAGGTCGGTGACCGCCTCGAGCCGCTTCACGTTGAGCGCGTCTGCCACCTCGGCGGCGACCGGGTCGGAGAACACCGAACCATCGGGCAGGAGGACCAGCGCCCGCCGGAGCGGTTGGCGGACCTTCAGCTTGGCCTCGTTGCGGGCGGACAGCCCGAGTGACACGACGGCGCGCGCCCGTTCCATCTGGGCCTCGAGCGCCCCGTCGCGAGCGGCGGGATCCGCCGCCGGCCAGTCGACGAGGTGCACCGACTCGCCGGGGCCGGCGAGGTTGCGATGCAGCTCGTCGGCCACGAACGGCGTGAAGGGTGCGAGCAACTTCGCCAGCGTCGACAGGCACTCGTACAACGTCGCGTGCGCGGCGGGGTCCTGCGCGTTCCAGAACCGTGAACGGGAGCGGCGCACGTACCAGTTCGAGAGGTCGTCGACGAAGCGCTCGAGCGCCTGCGCCCCCCGCAGCGCGTCGAACGCGTCGAGCGACTCGGTGACGGTCTCGACGGTGCCGTGCAGCCGCGACCGCACCCACCGGTCGAGGACGTGCCCGAGCGTCGTGGTCGCGGGCGCGCGTTCCGGTTCCCACCCGTCGAGGTTCGCGTAGGTGACGAAGAACGAGTAGGTGTTCCAGAGCGTCACCAGGAAGCGGACGGATTCGTCGATCGCCTCGACCGAGACGCGGCGCGGCGTCCACGGCGAACCGGCGGAGAAGAAGTTCCAGCGCAGCGCGTCGGCGCCGCGGGTGTCGAGCACCGTCCACGGGTCGATGACGTTGCCCTTCGACTTGGACATCTTCTGGCCGTCCTTGTCGACGACGAGGGCCAGGCACACGACGTTGCGGTAGGGGCTCCGGTCGAACACGAGGGTGTTCACCGCGAGCAACGAGTAGAACCAGCCGCGCGTCTGGTCGATGGCTTCGCAGATGAAATCGGCGGGGAACCGCTGCTCGAACTGCGCTTCGTGCTCGAACGGGTAGTGGAACTGCGCCGCGGGCATCGCGCCGGAGTCGAACCAGGCGTCGAGCACGGGATCGACGCGCCGCGCGCCGGGCTGCTCGCACTTCGGGCACTCGATCTCGATCTCGTCGACCGCGGGGCGGTGCAGGTCGAGATCGGTGAGGTCACGCCCGGACCGTTCGGAGAGCTCGGCGACGGAGCCGATGCACGTGTCGGTGCCACAGTCGTCGCAACGCCAGACCGGCAACGGCGTGCCCCAGAACCGGTCACGCGAGAGCGCCCAGTCGACGTTGTTCTCCAGCCAGTCGCCGAAGCGCCCGTGCTTGATGTGCTCGGGGTGCCACCCGATGGTCTCGTTCTCGCGCAGGAGCTCCGCCTTGCGGGCCGAGGTGCGCGCGAACCACGTGGGCTTGGCCCAGTAGATGAGCGGCGTACCGCAGCGCCAACAGTGCGGGTAGGAGTGGGTGTAGTCGACGAGCCGTTCGAGGCGGCCGGCCGCGGCGAGCGCGTCGACGATGAGCGGGTCGGCGTCCTTCACGAACATGCCCGTCCACGGGGTCGTGCCCCCGGGGGTGTCGACGAACGCGGCCGCCGGGCCGACCGGGTTCAGCAGGGGCAGCCCTTCGGCCTCGCCCACCTCGCGGTCGATCTCGCCGAACGCGGGGCGAGGTGCACGATGCCCGAGCCGTCGTCGACGGTCACGAAGTCGGCGGCGACCACGCGTCCCCCGGTCTCGTCGAGCGCGAGGAAGTCGAAGGGGCGCTCGTAGCGCAGTCCGACGAGGTCCGACGCCGGCACGACCCCCACGATCTCCGCGTCCTCACCGAGCACGTCGATCACGCGTGCGGACGCCATCACGAGGTCGCGCCCGTCGCCGCGGCGGACGCGTACGTACGTGACGTCGGGGCCGACGGCGGCGGCGACGTTGGAGACGAGCGTCCACGGCGTGGTCGTCCACACGAGGAGGTCGAAGTCGCGCCCGACGACGGGGAAGCGCACGTAGACCGACGGCTCGGTGACGTCCTGGTAGGCGCCGGGCTGGCCCAGCTCGTGACTCGACAGGGCCGTGCCGCAGCGCCCGCAGTAGGGGACCACCTTGTGGCCCTCGTAGATGTTGCCGGCGTCCCAGATCTGGCGGAACTGCCACCACACGCTCTCGATGAAGTCGTTGTCGAGCGTCCAGTAGGCGTCGGCGGTGTCGAGCCACATCCCGATGCGCTTGGTGAGCGACTCGAAGTCGGACACGTAGCGGCGGACGGATTCGCGACACAACCGGTTGAACTCGGCGATGCCGTAGGCCTCGATCTCGTGCTTGTTCTTGAACCCGAGCTCCTGCTCGACCTGGACCTCCACCGGCAGCCCGTGGCAGTCCCAGCCGCCCTTGCGGGCGACGTGGCGACCCCGCATGGTCTGGAAGCGGGGATAGATGTCCTTGAAGAGGCGGGCCCAGACGTGGTGGATGCCGGGCCGGCCGTTGGCGGTGGGGGGGCCCTCGTAGAAGACCCACTCGGGCGCGCCCTCGCGTCGCCGCAGGCTCTCCGCGAACACGTCGTCGGTGTCCCACCGGGCGAGGACGGCCTGCTCGAGGTTCACGAGGTCGAGGGACGCGGGGACGGGATCGAAGGGCACCCCGGGAGTTTACGGGCGCCCCGCGCCGCGCTTTCGGGGGAATCCGGCGCGCGGGAAACCGGTGTCCGGGAACAAGCCCGGTCGTCGGTGCGTTGCCCGGCCCCGACGTGCCACTACAATCCGGCGCTCGCTCCCCAGGGGAAGTCATGGCCAAGGCCGCACCAGCGAAGAAGTCGACGAAGCCTGCGCCCGTGAAGACGCCGGCGAAGAAGACGTCGGCCAAAGCCGCGCCCGCCAAGAAGGCCCCGGCCAAGGCCGCGCCGGCCAAGAAGGCCCCGGCGGCGAAGAAGACGCCGGCCAGGAAGGCTCCGGCCAAGGCCGCGCCCGCCGAAGAAGGCTGCGGCCAAGGCCGCGCCCGCGAAGAAGGCTGCGGCCAAGGCCGCGCCCGCGAAGAAGGCTCCGGCGGCGAAGCAGGCCCCGGCCAAGAAGGCCGTCCGCAAGCCCACCACGGTGATCTGCCCGCTCTCGGGATTCGAGGTGAAGCCCGAGAAGCCCGGGCTCTCGCCGAAGACCATCGAGCGGCTCCGCGCCAGCCTGCTCGAGGAGCGCGCCCGCCACGTCCAGCAGGCCTACGAGCTCGCGGCCGAGGCGGAGCAGCTCGCGGCCGAGCGCGAAGGCGGCGACACCCAGTTCGACGAGGAGTCGGGCGAGGGCGACACCATCAACATCGAGCGGGAGCGCGACCTCCTGCTGTCGGCGTCGGCCCAGCAGATCGTCGACGAGATCGACCGGGCACTCGTTCGGATCGAGAACAAGACCTATGGGGTCTGCCTGCCCGCGGGTCGTCGTATCAGCCTCGAGCGCCTCGAGGCCTTGCCCTTCGCCGAGACCTGCGTCGACTGCAAGGCTCGTGCCGAGCGACGCCGATAGCACGGATTCCCGGGCCGCTCGCCCCGACCGGCGCACCGGCCGGCCGGTGCTGGCCTCCGCGATCGTGGTCGGCGTCGTGGTGGTCGACCAGCTCAGCAAGCTCTGGGCCGTCCGCGAGCTCGCCGCGGCGCCGGTCTCGATCATCGGGAGCGAGATCTCCTTCGAGCTCACCCGCAACACCGGGAGCGCGTTCAGCCTCTTCCAGGCGTTCACGCCGTTGCTCGCGGTCGTCGCGCTCGTCGTGGCGATCCTGCTGGTGCGCGAGGTTCGCCGCTCGCGCGACACCCTGATGATCGTCGGCCTCTCGCTGGTGCTCGGCGGCGCCCTCGGCAACCTCGTCGACCGGGTGTTCCGCTCGCCGGGCTTCCTGCGGGGCGCGGTGGTCGACTTCGTCCACGTCGGTCGGTTCCCCACGTTCAACGTGGCCGACTCCGCCATCACCATCGGCGCGGTGCTCATCGTGGTCTGGGCCATCCGCGCCGACGTCGCCGATCGGCGCGCGACCCGTGGCTGAGGAATTCGAGGTCCCGGAGTCGTTGGCGGGGGAGCGGGTCGACCGCACGCTGGCGATGCTGACCGGCTGGACCCGCAGCGAGGTGCGGGCGCTCGTCGAGGCGGGCTCGGTGCTGGTCGGGGGGGTCCGGGTCCCCAAGAGCCACCGGCTCGCGCACCACGACCTGATCGAGGTCCTCGCCGAACCCGAGGCTCCGGGCCTCCCGCACGCCGACCCCTCGATCCCGATCGTCGTGCGCCACGAGGACGCCGACATCGTGGTGGTGGCGAAGCCCGCGGGCCTGGTCGTGCACCCCGGTGCCGGCCATCCCGACGGGACGCTGGTCAACGGCCTGCTCGCCCGCTATCCGGAGCTGGCCGTCGTCGGCGACCCCGCCCGGCCCGGGATCGTCCACCGCCTCGACCGCGACACCAGCGGCCTCCTCGTGGTCGCGCGCACCGCGGCGGCGTACGACGTATTGGTCGCGATGCTGGCCGAGCACGACGTCGAGCGCCGGTACGTCGCGCTCGTGTGGGGGACCCCGGAGTCGCGCCGGGGCGTGATCGACGCACCCATCGGGCGCTCGGTCCGGCGCCCGACACGGATGGCGGTGCGCGAGGGCGGGCGCGGGGCGCGCACCGCCTACGAGGTGGTGGCCACCTACCGCGAGCCCGAGGTGTCGTTGTTGCACTGCCGGCTCGAGACCGGGCGCACCCACCAGATCCGGGTGCACCTCCAGGCGATCAACCACCCGGTGGTGGGTGACGCCGCCTACGGGGGGAGCCGGTCCGCGCTCGCACTCGACCGGCCGTTCCTGCACGCCGCCGGCTTGGCGTTCGCCCACCCGGTCACGGGCGAGCGTGTCGAGGTCGAGGAGCCGCTGGCGCCCGAGCTGGCGGCGGTGCTGCGCGACCTCCGCTGAAGGTCAGTCGTCCGCGTTGCGCGGGAACGGCGTCGTCGTGACGGGGGTCGCGACGCCGACGTCGACGCGCCGGGTGTGTGTCGACTCTTGTGGCGCGAGGCGCCCGACGGGCGAGTCGGGCTCGGTCAGGCCGAAGAGCCCGAAGTTCGCACCGAGGCACACGGTGGTCGCGAACGCGGTCGCGCTCAACACGCCCGCGGTTGCCAGCAGCTTGCGTCGTTGCACCGCCCACTCCGTTCCGGTTCCCCGTCGAGCCACTCCCGTCCGGCGCGGTATCGGCCGTGGGGGCCCACCGGGTGAAGCGCGTGTGACCGACGACCGCCGTGTGGGCCGAATTTCCTTCAAGCTCCGGACCGAACGTGTCGACGCTCTTCAATGGTGTTGCCGAGATGAGAGTCCTGATCGTCGAGGACGACGACGCGATCGCCACACCGCTCGCCAAAGGCCTCGAGCGGGAGGGGCTTGCCGTCGAACGCGTGGAGACGGGCGCCGCCGCGCTCGCGCGCGCCGACGACGTCGGCTTCGGTGTCGTGCTGCTCGACCTCGGCCTCCCCGACCGCGACGGCTTCGACGTGTGCCGCGAGCTGCGGGCCCGTTCGGACGTGCCGATCATCGTCGTCACCGCGCGTTCCGAGGAGGTGGACCGCGTCGTCGGCCTCGAGCTCGGCGCCGACGACTACATCGTGAAGCCCTTCGGCTTCCGCGAGCTCGTGGCGCGCATCCGCGCCGTCGCCCGCAGGCGGACCCCGGTCGGAGTGGCGGCGTCCGACGGCGCCACACCGGCGAACGGCCTCGAGCCGGCGGGGGCACGGAGCCGCCGGGACCGGTCGACGTGGGGACCCTCAGCGTCGATCGCCGCACCCGCCGCGTCGTCGTCGCCGGTGACCCCGTGACCCTGACGCCGAAGGAGTTCGACCTCCTGGCCTTCCTGGCCGACGACGCCGGCGCGGTGCGTAGCCGCCAGGAGCTGCTCGAGAACGTGTGGGATCCCCACTGGTACGGCCCGACCAAGACGCTCGACGTGCACGTCGCGTCGCTGCGCAAGAAGCTGGGCGACCCGGGGTGGATCGAGACGGTGCGCGGCGTCGGCTTCCGCTTGCGCGACCCGGCGGACTGACGCGCCGCGTGATCGTCCGGGACGACGGGCCGTGAAGCGCCGACTCCTCTTCAGCTATCTGTCGATCACCGCTTTCGTGCTGCTCGTGCTGGAGATCCCTCTCGGCGTGTCGTACGCGAACTCGGTCGAGCGTCGCCTCACCAGTGATCTCCAGCACGACGCGTTCTCGCTCGCCATCCGCTCGCAGGAGCCGCTCGACGCCGACACCGCCGACGCGTCACAGATCGCCACCCTGCAGACGCTCGCCGAGCGGTATCGCAGCCGCGCGGGTGGGCGGGTCGTGATCGTCGACCGCCGTGGCCTCAGCGTTGCCGACTCGAACCTCGCCAGTCCCACGGGGCGCGACTTCACCACCCGGCCCGAGGTCCAACAGGCGTTGGCGGGGGCGGAGGTGAGCGGCACCCGGCTGTCGCACACCCTGGGAATGCAGCTCCTCTACGTCGCACTCCCCGTCGGCTCCGCGACCGGCATCAAGGGCGCGGTGCGCATCACGTACCCGGCGTCCGTGGTGGATGACCAGATCCGCCACATCTGGCTGCTGCTGGCCGCGACCGGTGGTGTGGTGCTCGGGCTGGTGTTCCTCGTGAGCCTCATCCTCTCGCAGTCGATGACCCGTCCGCTCGCCGACCTCGAACGGGCGGCCGAGGGCCTCGGGGGTGGCGACCTGGCGACCCGTGCCACGGTGCCCAAGGGCCCGGCGGAGCTGACGGTGCTGGCGGAGTCGTTCAACGCCACCGCGGCCCGGCTCGAGCAGCTCGTCGGCGCGCAACGCGCGTTCGTCGCCGATGCGTCGCACCAATTGCGGACCCCGCTCGCGGCGATGCGCCTCCGTCTGGAGAACGTCGAAGCCGACGTGCACGGGGCCGCGGCCGAAGACCTCGAAGGCGCGCTGGCCGAGGTGTCACGCCTGTCACGACTCGTCGACGGCCTGCTGGTGCTCGCGCGAGCGGAGCAGTCGGTGTCGGCCGTCGTCCCGGTCTTCGTCGACGAGGTGATCGACGGGCGCTGCGACGCGTGGGAGGCGTTCGCGGTCGAGAAGCACGTGCGCGTCGAGGCGTCGGTCGAGGGTGAGCCGGTCGCGCGCGTCACGCCCGGTCGTCTGGAGCAGGTCGTCGACAACCTTCTCAACAACGCGCTCGAGGTTGCTCCGGCCGGCAGTGCCGTGCGGGTCACCGCCGCGGCGCGGGGCGACTGGGTGGAGGTGCGGGTGAGCGACGAGGGCCCCGGCATGTCGGCGGAGGAGCGTACCCGGGCGTTCGACCGCTTCTGGCAGACCGCGCCCGCGCGGCGTGCGGGACGCCCCGACGGCCACTTCGGGCTCGGCCTGGCGATCGTGCACGAATTGGTGGTGGGCGACGGCGGCGAGATCCAGCTCGACGCGGCGGCGAACGGGGGGCTCGAGGTGATCGTGCGCGTGCGCCGGAGTGACGTGATCCCGACGCGCCCGGCGCGTCAGCTCTCCAGCACCTCGCCCGGGCTCTGAGCCGCGTCGCATCCCACCTCGACCGCGTCGGGATGTCCGATGCGGGTCTTGGTGACGAGGTCTTCGAGGGTGAAGCGCTCGAGGATCTGGCGGGTCTCGTCGGAGACTCCCACCCACACCTCCTGCAGGATGCAGTGCCCCTCGCAATGGTCGTGCTCGCCCATCAGCGTGGTGAGCGGGCCGTCGACCGCGGCGAGGATGTCGGCGAGCGTGATCTCGGCGGGCGGACGTGCCAGCACGTAGCCGCCGCCGACGCCCCGCTTCGAGCGCACGAGCCCGGCGCCCTTGACCGCGAGCAGGATCTGCTCGAGGTAGGGCTGAGGGAGCCCCGTGCGCTCGGCGATCTCCTTCACCGACGTGGGCCGGTCCGAGCCGTGCAGGGCGAGCGACAGGAGCGCCGCGCGCCGCGTAGTCGCCCCGCGTCGACACCTTCACCCTGGGCTCGCTTCCGCTCGCCTCGTGCCCGCTCGCATGGTGCCATGATCGCGCGTCGGGCGCGGTTGCGGGCTTGGTGCGCGCCCGCGGAGGACGGTCACACCTAGCCTGACCCTCGTGGAGCCTGTGAAACCGGACTACTCGGGTCCGAACGTGTCGGGGATCGTGCCCGCGCTCATGGGCCTGCGGCCGGTGCCGTGGCTCCCGGCCCCGGTCGAGGGCGCCCGGGCGTCGGTGCTGCTGGTGCTCGACGGGCTGGGCTGGGACGCCCGGTCCCGCTTCCCCGAGGCGCTGGCGGAGCTCGGGGCCTGCGCCGGTGGCCCGATCACCACCGTGGTGCCGTCGACGACCCCGGCGGCCCTCACTTCGATCACGACCGGGGTCCCACCCTCGCGCCACGCCATCACCGGCTTCCGGCTGCGCCACGAGCAGGGTGTCCTGAACGCGATCCGCTGGCAGCTCGCCGGCGGCGGGCGCCCACCCGAACCGGTCGACGTCCAGCGCCAGCCGGTGTTCGGCGGTCGGCCCGTCCCCGTGGTGACCAAGACGATGTTCCGCACGAGCGGCTTCACCGGGGCCCACCTGCACGGCGTCGACTTCCACGGGTGGCAGACGACGTCGGTGCTGGTCGAGCACGTGCGCGGCCTGGTGGCGGACGGGGCGCCGTTCGTCTACGCCTACTACCCGGGCGTCGACGAGATCGCGCACGCCTACGGGCTCGAGGCGCCGTACTACCCCGCGGAGCTGGCGGCGGCGGACCGCCTCGTGGGCCGGCTGCTCGACGCGCTGCCGGGCGACGTCGCCCTCGTCGTCACCGCCGACCACGGGCAGGTGCACGTCGGCCCCGAGGGGTGGATCGGCCTCGGCCCCCTCGACGCCATGGTCGAGACCTACGCCGGTGACGGCCGCTTCCGGTACCTGCACGCCCGCCCCGGCGCCGCCGCCGACCTGTGCGCCGCCGCCGAGGAGCGCCACGGCTCGGTGGCGTGGATCTTCCGCCGCGAGCAGCTGCTCGACGAGGGCTGGCTCGGTCCCGACCCGGTGCCGGCCACCTACCGGCGCGTCGGCGACGTCGTGCTGGCGGCGCGCGCGGGGGTGGGTTTCGTCGACCCGACGCTGCCCTACGAGGCCAAGCTGATCGCCGCGCACGGCTCGCTCACGCCGGCCGAGATGGAGGTGCCGCTCCTCGCCGCGCGGCGGCGGGAGGCCGGGCGCCGCGCTGACGCACGCGCTATCGTCAGTCCGAAGTTACAGCCGTGTGATTCATCCACAGCCCTGTGGAGGGCGTGGGGAACGCCCTGTGGACAGGGTGGAGCCGGAGGGAGCCCGGATTGGCGAAGTCGTTCGTGCACCTCCACCTCCACACGGAGTTCTCGATGCTCGACGGCGCGGCGCGCATCGCCGAGGTGGTGGCCACGGCGGCGGCCGACGGCCAACCCGCGGTCGGCATCACCGACCACGGCAACATGTACGGCGTCCTCGACTTCTACCGCGCCGCGCGCGGGGCCGACCTCACCCCGGTCATCGGCACCGAGGCGTACATGGTCACCACGAGCCGCCACGACCGTCCCCGGCGTGACGAGCACGACATCTACCACCTCACCTTGCTGGCCGAGAGCACGCAGGGGTACCGCAACCTCATCAAGGTGTCGTCGCACGCGTACCTCGACGGGTTCTTCCAGAAGCCCCGGGTCGACTTCGACCTGCTCGAGCAGCACCACGAGGGCCTCGTGGGCACCACCGGGTGTCTCGGCGGCGCGGTCTCGCAGTCCCTCCTGAAGGGCGATTACGACGGCGCCCGCACGCTGGTCGACCGCTTCCAGACGGTCTTCGGGCGCGACTCGTTCTTCGTCGAGCTCCAGGACCATGGGCTCCCCGAGCAGCTCCAGGTCAACCCGCAGCTGATCCGCCTGGCGCGGCGACATGCGCGCGCCGCTCCTCGCGACCAACGACTCGCACTACACGCACCGCGAAGACGCGGAAGCGCACGACGCGCTCCTGTGCGTGCAGACCGGCGCGATGCGCGACGATCCGAAGCGCTTCAAGTTCGACGCCGACGAGTTCTACCTGAAGTCGGCCCGGGAGATGCGTGACCTCTTCTCCGACTACGAGGAGGCGTGCGACAACACGCTGCTGATCGCCGAGCGCGCCGATGTCGAGATCGAGTTCGGGAACTCGGTGCTGCCCACCTTTCCCACGCCCCAGGGCCACGACGAGGACTCCTACCTACGCGAGCTGTGCATCGAGGGGGCCAAGGACCGCTACGGCATCTCGCCCGGACCCGACGTGCTCGAGCGCATCGAGTTCGAGCTGGGTGTGATCAAGACGATGGGGTTCTCGGCCTACTTCCTCGTGGTGTGGGACCTCGTGCGCTACGCGCCGCCACGCGCGGCATCCGCGTCGGCCCCGGGCGGGGGAGCGCGGCGGGCTCGTGTGTCGCCTACTGCCTGCGCATCGTCGACATCGACCCGATCCGCTACGACCTGCTGTTCGAGCGCTTCCTGAACCCGGGTCGCAAGCAGATGCCCGACATCGACATGGACTTCGACTCCCGCTACCGCGGCGAGATGATCAAGTACGCCGCCGACCGCTACGGGTGGGACCACGTCGCGCAGATCATCACCTTCTCCACCATCAAGGCGCGGGCCGCGGTGCGCGACTCGGCGCGGGTGCTCGGTTACCCCTACGTGGTGGGCGACAAGATCGCCAAGCTCATGCCGCCGCTCATCATGGGCCGCGACACGCCGCTCAAGGCGTGCTTCGAGAAGGTCACCGGGCACGAAGACGGCTACAAGATGGCCACCGAGCTGCGCACGCTCTACGAAGCCGACCCCGACGCCAAGCGCGTCATCGACGTCGCCCGCGGGCTCGAAGGGCTGCGCCGCCAGGACGGCATCCACGCCGCCGCGGTCGTCATCACGCGCGAGCCGCTCACCGAGTACCTGCCGATCCAGCGCAAGCCGGAGGCCGGCGGCAAGATCGAGGACGCGCCGATCGTCACGCAGTACGAGATGCACGGCGTCGAGGATCTCGGCCTCCTCAAGATGGACTTCCTGGGGCTGCGCAACCTCGACGTCCTCGAGATCGCGCTCGAGCTGATCGAGCAGTCCACCGGCAGCCGTCCCGACATCGACCGCGTGCCGCTCGACGACGGCCCGACCTTCGACATGCTGCGCCGCGGCGACACCATCGGCGTGTTCCAGTTGGAGGGTGGACCGATGCGTGCGCTGCTGCGCTCGCTCGCGCCGACCTCGTTCGAGGACGTCGCCGCGCTCGTGGCCCTGTACCGGCCGGGCCCGATGGCCCAGAACTGGCACAACGAGTACGCCGACCGCAAGAACGGGCGCAAGCCGGTCGACTACCCGCACGAGGACCTCACCGAGATCCTCGAGCCCACCTACGGCCTGATGATCTACCAGGAGCAGCTGATGCGCGTCGCGCAGCGGCTGGCGGGCTACACACTCGAAGAGGCCGACAACCTCCGCAAGGCCACGGGCAAGAAGAACCGGGAGCTCATCGCCCAGGAGCGCACGAAGTTCGTCGACGGGTGCGTCGCGCAGGGCCACGGCAAGGACTTCGGCGAGCGCATCTTCGACACCGTCGAGCCCTTCGCCGACTACTCGTTCAACAAGTCGCACTCGGTGGGCTACGGCTACGTCGCCTACCAGACCGCCTGGTTGAAGGCGAACCACCCCGTCGAGTACCTCGCCGCGCTGCTCACCAGCGTCAAGACCAACAAGGACCAGACCGCGGTCTTCCTCAACGAGTGCCGCCAGATGGGCATCGAGGTGCTCGTCCCCGACGTCAACGAGTCGCTCTCCGACTTCTCGGTGCGCCGCGCCAACGGCGCGCCCGACCTGGAGGCGTCGGTGCGTTTCGGCCTGTCGGCCGTGCGCAACGTCGGCGAGGGCGTGGTCGCGCACATCGTGGCCGCGCGCGCCGAGGGCGGCCCGTTCGTCGACTTCTACGACTTCTGCGACCGCGTCGACCCGTCGGTGCTCAACAAGCGCACCATCGAGTCGCTGATCAAGGCGGGTGCGTTCGACTCGGTCGGCCACCCGCGCCAGGGTCTGCTGTTCGTCTACGAGACCATCGTCGAGACCGTCCTCGACCGTCGCCGCAACGAGGCCGAGGGTCAGTTCGACCTCTTCTCCGCGGTCGACGACCCCGCGCCCGAAGCCGTCGTCGGGCAGCGCACCGCGATCCCCGACACCGAGTTCCCCAAGTCGCAGCGCCTGGCGTTCGAGAAGGAGATGCTCGGGCTCTACGTGAGCGAGCACCCGATGATGGGGGCGGAACGGGCGCTGCGGAAGTTCGTCGACTGCACCCTCTCGGAGCTGCGTGACGGTCGTGAGGGCGAGATGAAGACGGTCGGGGGGATCGTCACCGCGCTCAACCGCAAGTACACCAAGCGAGGTGACCTCATGGGCACGTTCGTGCTCGAGGACCTCGGCGCCGCGCTCGAGGTGATGGTGTTCCCGAAGACGATGGCTGCCTACGGGCACCTTCTCGAGGACGACGCCATCGTCGTCGTCAAGGGCCGCCTCGACGTGCGCGACGACATGCCCAAGATCATCGCCATGGAGATCACCCGTCCCGAGCTGGCCGTCGACGGCGGGCCGCCGGTGCGGGTGAAGGTGCGGCTCAACGCGCTGTCGGACGCCAAGGTCGGGCGCCTCAAGGACATCCTGTCCGAGCACCCCGGCGACAGCCCGGTCTTCGTGCACCTCGAGAGCCCGGAGAAGACGACCGTGCTGCGCCTGGGCGACGACCACCTCGTCGACGCCGGCTCCGGCCTCTACGCCGAGCTGCGCATCCTCCTCGGCGCCGACTGCATCACCTGACCCCCCTCCATCCGCCTTCCGAGCATGTGTCGATCGGGTGCGCGATGACACCCTCAACCGACACATGCTCGGCGTAGAGCGGCGCGCACGGTGTCGACGACGAGCTGGTCGCCGGACTGTGAGGTGAAGCGGAGCACGGTCCATCCGAGGAGCTCGAGCTCGTTCGCACGAGCGCGGTCGAGATCGAACGCCCGGCGGGTGCGGTGGAAGTCCCAGCCGTCGTACTCGATGGCGACCATCGCCTCCGGATACGCCAGGTCGACGCGCACCGTGCGACCGCCGAGGCGAACCCGGTGCTGGTGGACGGGCCGGGGGAGACCCGCGCCAACCAGCAGGCGGGCGAGCCGTCCTTCGGCCGCGCTCTCGCCGGGTTCCGTGCCCGTCACACGGCGCTCGAGGATCCCGCGGGTCACGGTGCACCGGAGCCGTCCGCGACCTTCGAGATCGGCCGCGACCCGTTGCAGCGTCGGCAGCTTCACGAGCTTCCGTCGCAAGCTGTCGTCGACGGCACGCTCGACGGACCATGGCGGCGCCACGGCGCTGAGATCGCAGAGTGTGCGCGCGACCGAGGTCACCGGGACCATCGCGACCGATGCGCAGTGCAGCGGTCCGCCCACGGCGCTGTCGTGCACGACGACCCCCTCGAGTCGCCGCCGACTCCTCGCCGGCACCGTGATCTCGATGTCTCCCGGCGCGAAGCCCTCCAAGCCCCAGAGCGCGGCTGCGCACCGGAACGACGCGACCGACCCGGTGACCGCGAGGCAGGCGCCAAGGACCGCCTGCACCCAGGATTCCGGCGATCCGCCGACCCGGTAGACCCCGGGCCGCACCGCTTCGAGCCGTCCGGTGCGCAGGCGATGGCGTACCTGGTGGGCCGTGAGGACGCTCAGGGCCTGGGTCCGGGTCACGAGACCGTGCTGACGTCTGGCGATGGGAGCGATGGGCTCGGTCATGACCGGATGGTTTCGCGGGCCTGTGACACTCATGCCCTCCCCCCTCCCCCCTCCCGAGCATGTGGCGATCGGGGGTGCCATGACGCACCCGATCGCCACATGCTCGATTGGGTGGGGGTGGGGAGAGGGGCGTGGGCTGTGCGAAGCTCTCGGCATGAGGATCGGTGTGTTGGGAGGAACCGGACCGGCCGGGCGCGGGATCGCGGCTCGGCTGGCGAGCGTGGGCCACGAGGTGATCCTGGGCTCGCGAGACCGGGAACGGGCCCAACACACGGTCGACGAGCTCCGGGAACGTTGGGGTGCGCGGGTCGCGACCCTTTCTGCCGGCACCAACGACGACGCCGCCGCGGCCGCGCTCGTGGTGCTCGCCACAGTGTGGGACGCCGCGGTGTCGACCGCCGCGGCCCACGCCGACCAGCTCGCGGGGAAGCCGCTGATCTCCATGGCCAACGGCCTGGTGAAGGAGGGCCGGGAGTTCCGCCCTGTGCCGTCGCCGGCGGGGTCGCTGGCCGCCGAGGTGCAGCACGTCGCCCCCGCGGCGCAGGTGGTCGCCGCCTTCCACCTGATCCCCGCGGCCGCGCTGGCCGACCTCGACCACGTCCTCGGCAGCGACGTGCTCGTGGTGGGGGAGGACTCGGCCCGCGCCGTGGTGCTCGAGCTGGTCGACGGCATCCCCGCGCTCCGGGGCCTCGACGCCGGTTCGCTCGCCAACGCGCTCGGCCTGGAGGCGTTCTCGTCGGCGCTGTTGACGGTGAACCTCCGCCACAAGGGCGAGGCGACCCTGCGCCTCGAGGGGATCGGGCCGCGCCGCACACCATGACCATCAGGATCTTCGACACCGCCCAACGCTCCGTCGTCCCGTTCGAGGTCGGCCCGGTCGTGAGCATGTACGTCTGCGGCATCACGCCCTACGACTCCACGCACCTCGGGCACGCCGCGACCTACCTCACCTACGACCTCCTCATCCGCCGGCTCGAAGAGCTCGGGCACGAGGTCCGCATGGTGCGCAACGTCACCGACGTCGACGACTCGATCCTGCCGAAGGCCCGCGAGCTCGGCGTGCCCTACCTCGAGCTGGCCGAGGCGGAGCTGGCCCGGTTCCGCGCCGACATGGAGGCGCTCGGCACCCGGCCCCCGATCGCCGAGCCGCGCGCCACCGAGGCGATCGACGGCATGATCAACATGGTCAACCAGCTCCTCGACGGCGGCCACGCCTACCTCACCCACGGGACCGTCTACTTCGACGTGTCGACGTTCCCGCGCTTCGGCGAGGTGTCGCACTACTCGCGCGACCACATGGTGCGCCTCGCCCGCACGCGCGGCGGCAATCCCGACGACCCGCACCGGCGCGACCCGCTCGACTTCGTGCTCTGGCAGCCGTCGCTCCCCGACGAGCCCGCGTGGCGTGCGCCCTTCGGCGTCGGTCGGCCCGGCTGGCACGTCGAGTGCTCGGTGATGGCGATGCACGAGCTCGGGCCCACCATCGACCTCCACGGTGGTGGTACCGACCTCATCTTCCCGCACCACGAGTGCGAGGTGGCGCAGAGCGAGAGCATCACCGGCCGGCCGTTCGCCCGGCACTGGGTGCACTCGGCGATGGTGAGCTACGAGGGCGAGAAGATGTCGAAGTCGCTCGGCAACCTCGTGTTCGTCAGCGACCTCCTCAAGCGCGCCGATTCCCGTGCCATCCGCCTCGCCCTCCTCCGCCACCACTACCGTGCCGGTTTCGAGTGGCACGACACCGATCTCGACGAGGGCACCGCGCTGCTGCACCGTCTCCTCGCCGCCGCGGAACGGCCCGACGGCGTCGACCCGCGACCCTTCGCGCAGCGCGTCCGCGCCGCCATCGACGCCGACCTCGACGCTCCGCGCGCGCTCGAGGCCCTCGACGACCTCGCCAGCGCGATCCTCTCGGGCGGGAGCGATCCGGCGGCCCCCCAGGTGCTGCACGAGCTCGGCGCGCTCCTCGGGATCGACCTCACTCGTGCCTCGCCGATCTCCGGAAACGGCGAAAGCCTGCCGTAACGCCGCTGGTAACGTCGGCACCCCCATGCAGATCACGATCACCCTCCCGGACGGCACCGCGCGCGAGTACGAGCAGGGGGTCACCGCGGGAGACATCGCGGCGTCGATCGGCCGGGGCCTGGCCAAGGCGGCGCTCGCGGCGAAGGTGGCCACGAACGGCGTCGACGTCGAGTGGTACGACCTGTCCCGCCCGATCGACCACGACGCCGCGGTCGCCATCGTCACCCCCGACACGCCCGACGGGCGTGAGGTCCTGCGCCATTCGACGGCGCACGTGATGGCGCAGGCCGTCACCGACCTGTTCCCCGGCGCCAAGTACGCGATCGGGCCCGCGATCGCCGACGGCTTCTACTACGACTTCGAGCTGCCCGGCGGCGCGCACTTCTCCGACGACGACCTCGGCCGCATCGAGGCCCGCATGCGCGAGATCGTCAAGGCCGACGAGCCGTTCCTGCGTGAGGAGCTCGACCCGCGAGGCGGCGGTCACGACCTTCGCCGACCAGCCCTACAAGATCGAGATCATCGAACGGGTCGATCCCGAGGACGCCGCGGAGATCGGTGACGCCAACGTCATCTCGGTGTACCGCAATCCCCGCGAGGGCGCGGCCGAGTTCGTCGACCTCTGTCGCGGCCCGCACGTGCCGTCGACCAAGCGCCTGGGCGCGTTCAAGCTGACGAAGGTCGCCGGCGCCTACTGGAGGGGCGACGAGAAGCGCCCGATGCTCCAGCGGATCTACGGCACCGCGTGGGAGTCGAAGGCCGCGCTCGAAGAGCACCTGCACCGGCTCGAGGAGGCGGAGAAGCGCGACCACCGCCGCCTCGGGGCCGAGCTCGACCTGTTCTCGTTCCCGGAGGAGATCGGCTCGGGTCTCGCGGTGTTCCACCCGAAGGGCGGCACCATCCGCCGCGTGATGGAGGACTACTCGCGACTCCGGCACGAGCAGGCGGGCTACGAGTTCGTCAACTCGCCGCACATCACGAAGTCGCACCTGTTCGAGATCTCGGGCCACCTCGACTGGTTCGCGGACGGCATGTACCCGCCGATGGAGCTCGACGGCGGCACCGACTACTACCTCAAGCCGATGAACTGCCCGTTCCACATCCTGATCTACCGCTCCCGGATGCGCTCCTACCGGGAGCTGCCGTTGCGCCTGTTCGAGTTCGGCACGGTGTACCGCTACGAGAAGTCGGGCGTGGTCCACGGGCTCACCCGCGTGCGGGGCATGACCCAGGACGACGCGCACATCTTCTGCACCCGCGACCAGATCGTGCCCGAGATCACCGCCGCGCTCGAGTTCGTCCTCGACGTGCTGCGCGACTACGGCCTCGACGACTTCTACCTGGAGCTGTCCACCAAGCCGCCGGGCAAGGCGGTCGGCAGCGACGCCGAGTGGGACGAGGCGACCGAGGCCCTGCGTACGGTCGCGCTCGCCGACGAGCTCGAGCTGGTGATGGACGAGGGCGGCGGCGCGTTCTACGGTCCCAAGATCTCGGTGCAGGTGAAGGACGCCATCGGCCGGACCTGGCAGATGTCGACCATCCAGCTCGACCTGCAGCTCCCGCAACGTTTCGAGCTCGAATACGTCGGTGCGGACAACGAGCGCCACCGTCCGGTGATGATCCACCGCGCGCTCTTCGGCACGATCGAGCGGTTCTTCGCCATCCTCACCGAGCACTACGCGGGCGCGTTCCCGGCGTGGCTCGCGCCGGTGCAGGCCACCGTGCTCCCGGTGGCCGACCGCCACGACGACTACGCGGGTTCGCTCGTGGAACGGCTGCGCGCCGACGGCCTGCGGGCGGAGATGATCGACGCCCACGCCGACTCGCTCGGCGCGCGCATCCGTCGGGCCAAGATGGAGAAGGTGCCGTACGTGCTGGTGGTGGGGGACGACGACGTCGAGCACGGCACCGTCGGCGTGAACCGGCGGGGAGGCGACGCGCCGGAACGTGGCGTCACCGTCGACGAGTTCGTGGCGCGCCTCGCCGCCGAGGTCGCGAGGCGCGACGGTCGCGTGAGCCTCGATCGCCTGTGGGCGGGGTGGCGCGCCACCTACATCGAAGGCGTCGCCACCGGGCCCGCACCGTCGGGCGCCGAAGGGTGCCTGTTCGAGCGCCTCGCCGCCGAGCTCGACGCCGAGGCTCTCGTGCTGGCCCGCAACGAGCACACGTTCGCGGTGATGAACGCCTACCCGTACACGTCGGGGCACCTGATGGTCGCGCCGCTGCGTCACGAGGCGACCCTCGCGGGGCTGTCGCGCGAGGAGGCCGGGGCGGTGATGGCGCTGGTGCAGGACGCCAACGTCGCGGTCACCGCCGCGTTCCGGCCCGATGGGATCAACGTCGGCGTCAACATCGGGCGCGCCGCCGGGGCCGGGGTGCCCGACCACGTCCACGTGCACGTGCTGCCCCGTTGGGCCGGCGACACCAACTTCATGACCGCGGTGGCCGAGGCCCGGGTGCTGCCCGAGAGCCTCGCCGTGAGCTACGAGAAGCTCGCCGCTGATTGGCCGGGCTGAGCACGGCGGGCGCTACCGTCTTCCCGATGCCCGACGACCCGGCGCCCGACGACCTCGTTCCGGAAGGCGACACGCTCCCCGAGGATCTCGACGTCACCGCGTACGTCGGTCCGTACCTGTTCCCGACGATGGAACGGCGCCGGATCCCGGCGATCATGTACCTGGTCCTCGCGGCGTTCTGCCTGCTCGGGTGGTGGCAGTCGAGCAACGGCGGTCTCCTCGCCGTGGCGATCGTCCTCGTGCTCGTCGCGCTCTACCACTTCGCGTGCGCGTGGCCGCTCACCGTCGACCAGACCGAGGCGCTGCTCATCGCGTCGCGCACGGTCGGGTTCGCGGTCGGCCACTCCAGCGCACAGCTCGCCTGGCACGGGCTCCGCTCGCGTCCGGTGTGGCGCATCCTGCTCTACAGCGCCGACGCGCCGCCGACCTTGCGCGGCCTGGTGCAGATCGACGCGGTCGACGGCACGGTGATGGGGGAGTACACCGAACCCAACCCGGAAGACTGGTCGAAGTACGGCCTAGAAGAAACCGCAGGTCATCAGACCTAGGTTGACCCCCCGCTACAGCGCCACCGTGGCCTACGCCGTCGTGGCGTCCTCGACCTTCATGCAATCCGCGCAGGACCCCAGCGGGCGCTGAGAACCGTTGTCACCTCCCGGCGCGCTCGAGGTGGGTGATTCGGAGCTCGAACAGGCCGGTGAGGATCAGCGCGAAGTCGTCGTCGGTAACGTCCATGTCCCGAGTGACGATTCTCACGGCCTCATGTCACATTCACTCCACGGCGAGGCTGGTCGCGCCGATGTTCTGGCTGTCCCTGTCTGTGTCCGAGTAAACCCGCCCGCGGTCGGCGCTCAGGCCGAGACTGATGAGGCGACCGGCCGGGCCGGAGGGGCAGGGTCTCCGCCCGGCGGTCGTCTCTCCACAAGCGTCACACCCGCGCGGCACTCTTGTCGAATGACCGACGACGAGGTGACTGGCGAGGCACGAGCCCAGGGCTTCGCGCTCGCCGAGCGAGCGTGCCGAGCACACGTCTCCCTCGACTCGTTTCGTGTCCCGACGCTCCCTCCCGTGGTGCGCGACGTCCCGTTCATCCGCGACCACGGTCCGGACGCTCCGGTGGTCAACCCCTCGGGCGGGCTCGGTCGTGATGTTGCTCCCATGGGTGTTCGCTCGGGTAGGGGTTCTCGGGAAGGTGACGAACCAGCACCCGGCCCCAACGGTGCAGACCCTGCATCAACTTGGACATCCGTGCTCCTCCAGCAGTTCAGCCCACCCGCTTGCGTGAATGTGACCGTCATCGGCACGCGAACGTTGCATCCTGACCCGCACACGAACTGGCCCAGGGACCTGCGGGTTCACGGCTATACCGATCCTCGGAGCATGGTCCGGCTCCCCAAGAGGGTCACGGACTCGGGGAAGCGGATCGCGCTCACCGCTGCACCCTCGTGTATTGCCTTTCGCGATCGCGCCGAACGACCACGATCTTCCGCATTGAGTGACGTAATGGTCTTGCGGTAATGAATCGGTCCGGGTCTCCCAAGGAGATCGCCGCCGAGCGCCCGCGTCTCTCGCGCCGGCTATCCCGTGGTCTGAGGTTGCGCGACCACCGGTACCGGCTGTGGCGGGACGCTCACCGCCGTCGGGGATGACACCACGGCGGCCTCGGCCTGCACGCTCGGCGGGCTGGTTGTCGTCGGGGGCGCGGTCGTGGTGGGTGGGGCGGTCGTCGGTGGTGGGGTCTCACAGGTGATGGCGAGGTTCACCCCACCCGAGAACACGCCATCCGGGCCGAGGGTGACCGAGACGATTACCTGGTCCGAAAGCACGAGTCGGCCTTCGCCGGAGGTGATCTTGCCGGGCGACGACTCCACATCGGGGAGCTCGATGGAACTGGTCCCGGATGCGACGACCAGGAGCGAGTCGGGGTGGACCGAGTCATTGTTCTCGCCCGTCGACACGACGAGGCACGACGCGCCCTGCAGCGACGAATCGACCGCCACGACCGCGAGCTGGTGGGTCGTGCCGGGCACTCCTGTGGCAACGGTATCGACCGGAACCTCGATCGAGGGCCCGGACGAAGCCTCGGCCACGGCGGAGACGGCCGGCGACACCGCCGCCGCTGCGGCGACGACGAAGCAGATCATGATGAGTTTGCGCATACGACATCCCTTCGAGAGAGCTCGTGAGTGCGCTCGCGATGCCGTGAACGCGCCCGGCTTGGGCGCCCGGCTTGAGGGTGGGACCGTTGCAGCCGACGGACCGCGAAGCGAACTGGCCATTGCGTCATGACGACGCGTGCGATCTGACCCTTGGACGGGTTCGGCAAGAGACCTGATCGCTGAACTACCTGGCACCACGTCGGTCCTCGGACCGACGCATCTCGCTCACTTCGCTGGGCGGTACCCTAACGGACGGTCGGACTCGGCTCGAGATCGGGCGCCCTGGACGGCTCGTGAACTCTCCCGAAGTCCCGGGCCTTCGACGACCCCGCGTGCCTTCTCGCGATGCCGGACGCCACGCGGTGAACGCCGCTCCTGGCTGAGGTCGAGCGCGTTGAGGATTTCGTTCGCCGAAGGAATCCCATACCGACTTGCCGAGCAGGCCCACGGGCTCGCGGCGCGCGCCAAGATGGCGCTGGTGCAGGACGCCAACGTCGCGGTCACCGCCGCGTTCCGGCCCGATGGGATCAACGTCGGCGTCAGCATCGGGCGCGCCGCCGGAGCGGGGGTGCCCGACCACGTCCACGTGCACGTTTTGCCCCGTTGGGCGGGCGACACGAACTTCATGACCGCGGTGGCCGAGGCCCGGGTGCTGCCCGAGAGCCTCGCCGTGAGTCGCTACTTTTCTCTGGGCGTCGGGGGATGTGTCGTGGGGCCATCCTCCGACGACCCGACGCGACGAGGGCCGGGGTCGTAGCGGGTCCACCTGTGCTCCACGCGCCCTGCGGTCCGAGCCGCTATACCTGGGGGTCCGGGCTCGGCTGACAGCTGATCAGAGGATTCGAGGGGGTGGGGTCGTGGGCGCCAAGAAGGCGGCGAAGCAGCAGAAGCGGCTCGTCCGCGAGTTGCGGCGGGCGCGAAAGGATGCGCGGAAGGCGGATGCTCGCCTGCGGGCAACGGCTCGAGAGTGTGTTCGAATCGCGGAGGCGTGCGACGAGGCGTGTGCACGTCTCGCGACGGCCGCGGTGGGGATGGACGAGGTCGTGCTCTCGGTCGGAGAGACGACCGCTGCGTTCCACACGGCGGCCGCCATCAACGGCACGACGGGTGAGGGGAGCGACGATCTCGTTCCCGCGCCAAGCGCCGATCCTCGAGTGGAACAGCTGCTCCTGGCCCAGCGGCGGACCAACGAGCTCCTGGAGCTGGCGTTAGGAGTCGCCTTCGACGCCGGGTTGGAATGATGCGGACGGGCCGGTCGGGGGCTCCTCGCACCGTGTGACGGCCGAGCTCAGGAGAGCTCCTTCCAGAAGTCCTTGGAGAGGAGTCGCTTCCAGTTCGGTGCCGGGCGTGTCGCTCGAGCGACCGGTACGACTTCGGCGGGTGTGGGAGGTGCGGGGGGATCGATCTGCTCGTGCGATGCCTCCGTCGATTGCTTCGCCTCGAGCGCCCGCACCAAGCCTCGGAGATCGTCGACGTTGGCGCGGAGGTCGTCGACGTTGGCGCGGAGGACGTCGACGTTGGCGCGAAGCGCGTCGGCGAGGGATTGCGCCTGGATGCTCCGCTCCCGCCAGATCACCGCCCGGCGGCGCCAGTCGTGCAGCTGGTCTTCGAGCGCCGCGATGCGATCGGCAGCGGTGTTGTCGTCGGTCGGCACCACCGACACGGGCGCCGGTTCGGCTGGAGTCGTGAGCTCGGGCGGAGGCGCCGGTTCGGCAGGGGGTGCAGGTTCGGCTGGGGGCGCGGGTTCCACTTCGGAGGGCCGATCGGTCGCCACGTCCTCCGGCACCGGCGCTCCGGCGAGGTGGTCATCGCGCCCGATGGGGGATCTGGAGTCGCTCCCGTTGGGTGAGGGCGCCTCGGCGTCCGGGATCTCGTCGAGATCGTGTGACGTGGTGTCGGACCACGCGACGATCTTGCCCCGCTCGATCTCGAAGACTCCGACGACGGGCACGCGGAGCTCGCTGCCGTCGATGATCCAATGATCGGTTCGTTCGTTCACGACGACGCCCTCGAAGGCGACTTGCGTGTGGACCTCGGCGCGAAACGCGCTCGCGGTCGCGCCGACCCAGCTCAGGAAGTCGCGCGCCTCCCGGCCGTTTCCATCCGATGGGCCCGTGGTCTCGTGGTAGGTCGCATCGGGTTCGAGGAAGCTCATGGCACCCTCGAGGTCGAGCGACTCCAACGCCGCCAGGAATTCCGTGACCACCGCCATCCCATCCACGGGCGGCGTCCAATGGACGCCGGTCTCGACTTCCGTGTCCGCGTCGAGGGGTGGGTGGAGGTCTTCTGCCTCGCCTGGTCGTGCGCTCACGGTGCAGATGCCCCACTCGCGCAGGCGGCTTTCGCTACGCGTTCGGCCCACTGTTCGGCGGAGTGACCCTGCTCCACTTCGGCCCGAAGGGCGGCCGCGATGCTTTCGCCGCGGCTCGGCCACGCTGCCGACAGTCCGGCGATGCGTTCGGCGAGTTGCGGCGCGTTCCCGGCGGCAAAGGACAGTGGTATCGGGCTCGCCCGCTCGAGCATCGGTGCGACGGCGGCGCTCGCGGAGATGACGATCCGCCCGGCGGCCATCGCCTCGAGCGCCGACCGGCTCAGGTCGTTGCCGCAACCTGCGTCGACGAGCACGTGGGCTCGGCGCACCATCTCGCCGACGCAGCCGGGGGTCAATGCGTTGGCGACACGCACGGAGTCGGTGAGCGCCAGGTCGTTCACGAGGCACTCGAGCTCACGACGGTGCTGCCATTCCGCTGCGTTCGTCGACGGACCGACGATCAAGAGCCGGGCGTCGATTCCGTTGCTCCGCGCGATCGCCACCGTCCGGACGATCACGGGCAGCCCTTTGCGCGGGGAGGTGCGCCCGACCGCGATCAGCCGCAGCGGTGGCCGTTCCGGGAAACCCGATGCTCCCGTCGCGGCGCCGAGGTCGATCCCGGCGCCGACGCTGAACACGGGGCAACCGACGACCGGTGACGATGGGGCCGCGGCGACCAGCAGCGCATCCGCCCACCGAGCCGCCTCGGTTGCGGCGTGTGACGACGGAATCCGCGGGCACCACCAGAGGAGCGGTCTCCGCCGGTCGCGCATCAGGGAGCGGGCCTGGAGGAGACACGCCTGGTCGTTGTCGACCATCACCAGCGAGGGGCCTTCGGTGTCGGCCAGCACGCGTGCCAGGGGCGGCCCGATCCCGAGCGCACCGCGACCCTGGTCCGAAGCGTCGGGCGTGACGACCTGCGCGCCCAGGTCGCCGAGGTCACCGCGGGCGCTTCCCGCGACCACAACGACCCGGTCGAATCTGCCCGCGAGCGCCTGCACGTGGGTGGTGGCGAAGCCGCGAACCGGGCTCTCCGGGTCGAGCAGCGGTGTGACGAAGATCGCGGTGGTCACGAGCGAAGTCCTCTGGGGTTCATGGACGCGGCGTTGCGTATTCACACCAGTGTTGCTGGTCAGCCCCGCTGACGCCTAATGAGAGGAGGAAGTGCAGCCGCTCGCCGCCGAGCGATTTGACACCGAACATCCTCCGCGGTGAAGGTAGCGCCCGGGGTTCCTTGCGACGCTGGGAGCGCGGCACCGATCACCTCGTTCCGCACATGCAGCACCGAAGCCGCGACCGTCGCGCCGAAGAGCACCGCGGCCACCAGGAACAAGCTGGTGTCGTGGGCTGACGCCATGAGCGCGATGCCGGCAGCGGCGACCCAGGTCCAGGGCTCGGACCGGGACGCGAAGGCGGTGACCACGCCGGCGAGGAGCGCGCTCGAGCGCGACGTCGGCGGCACCGAGCCCCGCCGGGTGGCCGCCGGCGAGCGCGCCGCCGATCGCCGACAGCACGACGAGCACACCTGACGCGAGGCGCCGGCGAACGGCCTGATCGAGGCGGGGCGTCACGGCCGGTGCGCGCTCACGTGATGGCGGTCGCGGTGTGCGCCTGAAGAGGGCCCGCGCGCAGGCGGAGGAGGGGAGGGGCAGGGCTCCCACAATCACGCCCGCGCGCACGGGCCAGTTCGTACAACCGCTCGGGGGTCGCGCGCTATTCCCCCGCTCAGGCGTCGAGGTTGGCGCGCACCTTCTCGACGAGGTGCGCGGGAACCGGGTCGTAGTGCGAGTGCGTCGGCGGTGAAGCGCCCGCGACCGCCGGTGATCGACCGCAGGTCGATGGCGTAGCGGAGCACCTCCGAGGTCGGGCACCAACGCGACGATCTCGACCTCGCCGTTGCCGACCACGCTCGAGCCCTGGATCCGGCCACGCTTGGCGTTGAGGTCGCCCATGATGTCGCCCTGGTTCGCCTCGGGTGCGGTGACCGACCAGCTCGCTGACCGGTTCGAGCAGGGTCGGGTCCGCCTTGGCCATCGCCTCCTTGAACCCGATCGAGCCCGCCATCTTGAAGCTCATCTCCGACGAGTCGACCGCGTGGTACTTGCCGTCGAAGCACGTGACCTTCACGTCGACCACGGGGAACCCGAACACGCCCGCCGTGCTCCATGGTCTCGTGCACGCCCTTCTCGACCGCGGGGATGAACTGCCGCGGGATCGCGCCGCCGACGATCTGGTCGACGAACTCGAACCCACTGCCACGCTCGAGCGGCTCGACCCGCAGGAACGCCACGCCGAACTGCCCGTGGCCACCGGTCTGCTTCTTGTACTTGCCCTCGGCCTCGGCCTCGTGCGGTGATCGTCTCGCGGTACGCGACCTTCACGTCTTCGGTCTCGACCTCGACGCCGAGCTTGCGGCGCAGGCGCTCGAGCGCGATGCCGAGGTGGGTCTCGCCCATGCCCCAGAGCAGGGTCTGGTGCGTCTCGGCGTTGCGTTCGAGGCGCAGCGCCGGGTCTTCGTCGAGCAGCCGGTGGAGGGCGTTGGCGAGCTTGTCCTCGTCGCTCTTGGACTTGGCCCGGATGGCGACCGCGAGCACCGGCGCGGGCGGCTCGAACGGGCTCGACCGCGAGCTCGGCGCCGCGCGCGCCGAGCACGTCGCCGGTGGTCGTGTCGGCGAGCTTGGCCACCGCGGCGATGTCGCCCGCGGGGACCTCCGGCACCGGCTCCTGCTCCTTGCCCCGCATCACCGTGAGCTGGTGGAGGCGCTCCTCGTGCAGCGTGCGCCCGTTGACCAGCGTGGCGTCGGCCTTGACCGTCCCCTGGAGCACCTTGAAGAGGTTCACGTGGCCGACGTACGGGTCGACGATGGTCTTGAACACGAAGGCGACCGGGCGGGCCGTCGCCGGCCGCCGGCGCGGGTGGAGGCCCTCCTCCGCGACGAACGTGGCGAGGCGGTCGACGCCCGACGAGCTTGGTGGCGCTCCCGCACAGCACCGGGAACACCGATGCCGGACTTGACCCCGTCGGCCAGCGCGTGCGCGAGCTCGTCGATGGGGATGGTCTCGTCTTCGAGGTAGCGCTCCATGAGGTCGTCGTCGCCGACGACGATGCCCTCGATCAGCGCGTCGTGGACCGAGTGCTCCTCGATCTCCATCTCGGGCGGGATCGGGCCCTCGGTCGCGCGTGCCGTCGACGTAGATGCACCGCTTGGTCGTCGAGCAGCTCGACGACCCCGTGGAAGTCGGCTTCGTCGCCGATGGGCAGCTGCAGCGGCGCGACGCCGGCACCGAACTTCTCCTTGAGCTGGTCGAGCGTGCGCGAGAACGACGCCGCGCTCGCGGTCGAGCTTGTTCACGAAGATGGCACGGGGCAGGCCGAGCTCGTCGGCCATGCGCCACACGATCTCGGTCTGCACCTCGACGCCCTCGACCGCGGACACGACGAACACCGCGAGGTCGGCGGCGCGCAGCGCGGCGGCGACGTCGCTCACGAAGTCGGCGTAGCCCGGGGTGTCGATCAGGTTGATCTTGTGGCCTGCGTGATCGAACGGTGCGAGCGCCAGCGACACCGAGATCCCCCGCCGGGCCTCCTCGGGATCGAAGTCGGTGATGGTGCTGCCGTCCTCGACCTTGCCCAGCCGCGGGATCGCACCCGACGGTGAAGAGGAGCGCCTCGGCGAGGGAGGTCTTGCCCGCCCCGCCGTGGCCCACCAGGGCGACATTGCGGATCTTCTCCGTCGGGAACGTCTTGACCGCCACCGGCACCCCCAGTATCGTGTCAGCGTCGCACGACAGTCGTCGTCCGGAGTCTACGCAGGCGTCCGCGGGCCCGCCGGTGGTCCCTGGCTCCCGGTCTCGCCCGGCGGTGTTAGCCTGATGGCGCACGTTCGCACCTGCTCCGCTTCGCCGACCGAGGAGGCTCCACGCGCATGCTCGACGGACGCTGGCGCGCGACGGTCGAGCGAGGGCTCGAACCCGTCGGCAAGGGCCTGCACCGCGCCGGGATCACCGCTGACGGCCTGACGATCATCGGCCTCGTCTTCGCGGTCGCCACCGCGCTCCTGATCGCCGACGGCCACCTCCTGCTCGGGGTGTTCGGCGTCATCCTCACGGGCCTGCCCGACATCCTCGACGGCTCGGTGGCGCGCCAGAGCGGTCGCGCCGGCCCGCGCGGCGCGTTCTTCGACTCGGTGTGCGATCGCGTCGCCGACGCCGCCCTGTTCCTCGGCGTGGCCTGGTACCTCGCCGACGAGGACAAGTACCTGCCGGTGCTCGTGATGGCGGTGCTCGCGCTCTCGATGCTCATCACCTACGAGCGGGCCCGGGCCGAGTCGCTCGGCTTCCAGGCGCGTGGCGGGCTCATGGAGCGGGCCGAACGACTGGTGCTCCTCGGCGTCGGCCTGCGCCTTCGACATCCTCGTCCCGGTGCTGTGGGTCATGCTCGTGCTCACCGCGCTCACGGCCGTGCAACGGTTCGTGAAGGTGTGGCGCCAGGCCACTCCGCAACGGCCCCGTCGCGCCCGCCACCACCGCGGCACGGGACGCGAAGAGCCGCGGGCCGGCGGGCTCGCCCAGTGGTGGGCGGCGCACCGCCCGCAGACCGAGCGCAGCGGAGGCGCGGGTTCCGGCGTCGCCGCCGTCCTGCTGAGCCCGTCCCGGTCCTGCTCCGTCGCGTGCCGATCCTCCCCGAGGCTGCACCTCGCGTACCTCGCCTACCGCGCCGGCGCGGAGGTCGTCCGGCTCGTCCCCGAGCCGGTCGGTGAGCCGCTGGCGCGGGGTTCGCGCAGCTGGCGCCCGCGGTGTCACCGCACCGCCGCCACCAGGTCGAGCGCAACCTGCGCCGTGTCCACGGGCCCGCAGTTCGGCGGGCGTCGCGCTCCAGCGGGCGGTCACCGCGACGTTCGAATCGTACGGCCGCTACTGGTACGAGCTGTTCCGGCTGCCACCTACGACCGGCGCGTGGGTCGAGGCCCATTTCCGCTGCCGGGGCGAGGAGCACATCGCCGGCGCCATCGCGGCGGGGAAGGGCGCGGTGCTCGCGCTCCCGCACCTCGGCAACTGGGACTTCGCCGGCGCGTGGCTGGCGCTGCAGCGGCTACCACGTCAGCGTCGTCGCGGAAGCGCTGGAGCCGCCGGAGCTGTTCGAGTGGTTCGTGCGAGACGCGCGCCGAGCTCGGCATGCGGGTGGTGCCGCTGTCGCCGACGGCCGGCACCGAGGTGCTCGCGGCCCTGCACGACAACGAGGTGATCTGCCTGCTCTGCGACCGCGACCTCACCGGCGACGGCGTCGAAGTCGAGTTCTTCGGCGAGCGCACCACGTTGCCGGGCGGGCCCGCGATGCTGGCGCTGCGCTCGCGGTGCCCCGCTCCTGCCGGCCGGCTGCTACTTCCGCCCGACGGCGCGGCAGGAGGCCGACATCTCGGCCGCTCCGACCCGGTCGAACGCGGCGGGCATCCGCGACGACATCGCCCGGATCACCCAGGAGCTCGCGTACCGCTTCGAGGACCTGATCCGGGTAGCACCCGACGCACTGGCACCTGCTGCAGCCGAACTGGCCCAGCGACCGTGGGTGACCGGGCCACATGACGTACCGCGGCGGGGGATGCGGATGATCCAGGGATGGGGAGGGAGATCGCGCGGCATGAGGGTGATGCTGTCGTGCCCGTACTCGCTGTCGGTGTTCGGCGGCGTCCAGGGCCAGGTGCTCGGGCTCGCCCACGCCCTGCGCGAGCTCGGGGTCGACGCCCGCATCATCGCCCCGTGCGACGGCCCGCCGCCCGAGCCCGGGATCACCACCGTCGGTCCCAGCACCCGGGTGCCGAGCAACGGATCGGTCGCGCCGATCGCCGCCGGCGACCCGTTGCCCGGCGCACGCTCGAGGCGATGCGGAGCTTCGGCCCCGACGTGCTGCACCTCCACGAGCCGTTCTCGCCCGGGTCCAACCACGCCGCGCTCGATGGGCACGACCGTGCCCGCCGTCGGCACGTTCCACTCGGCCCGGGGGCCGCAACGGCTGGTACGAGACGCTCCGGCCCGGCCTCCAGCCGCTGATGCGCCGGCTGGCGGTGCGCACCGCGGTCTCGCGAGGACGCAGCGCAGGTGACGCCGACGTTCGGCATGAGTGCGAGATCCTGCCCAACGGCGATCGAGCTGGCCGGCTTCGCGGCGGGCGGTGCGTCGCCCGCGCCGTGACCCGGCGATCCTGTTCGTCGGGCCGCCACGAGCCGCGCAAGGGGCTCGCGGTGCTGCTCGACGCGTTCGCCGGGCTCGACCGCGACGCCGATGCTCTGGGTGGTCGGCGACGGCCCCCAGACCGCGCGCGCTCCGGCGCCGGGGCGTGCCGCGGGTCGAGTGGCTCGGGCGGGTCAGCGACGAGGAGAAGCAGGCCCGGCTGCGGGGCGCCGACGGTCGCGTGCTTCCCGTCGCTCGACGGCGAGTCGTTCGGGCGTGGTGCTGCTCGAGGCGATGGCCGCCGGCACCGCGGTGGTGGCCTCCGAGATCGACGGCTACCGCAACGTGTCCCGCGCCGGGGCGGAGGCGGTGCTGGTGCCGCCGGGCGATGCCGACGCGCCTCCGGCAGGCCCTGCGCCGGGCTGCTCGACGACGCCGCACGGCGGGGCCGCTGGTGGCCGCGGGCCGGGCCGCGGGCCGGCGAGTTCTCCATGGCGCACCTCGCCGAGCGCTTCGTCGATCTCTACGAGCGGGCGATCGCGGACCCCCATGCCGGGTCGGCGGCCGGTCGGGCCGATGATCAGGCGGACTGCCAGACTCGCTAGGAGACTCCTGTGGTCGCTGTCATCGTCATCGTCGTCGTCGTCGTCTCGTGGTGCTGTTCTTCTGGCTCGGGTACAACGGCCTGGTCAAGCGGCGCAACCAGGTCGACAACGCCTGGTCGCAGATCGACGTGCAGCTCAAGCGCCGTCACGACCTGATCCCCAACCTGGTCGAGACCGTCAAGGGCTACGCCGCCCACGAGCGGGGCACCTTCGAGGCCGTCACCGCACGCGCGGGCCAACGCGATCAACGCGCAGGGCCCCGGCCAGACCAGGCCCAGGCCGAGAACGTGCTCACCGGCGCGCTGAAGAGCCTGTTCGCGGTGGCCGAGGCGTACCCCGACCTCAAGGCCAACCAGAACTTCCTGCAAGCTGCAGGAGGAGCTCACCGCGACGGAGGACCGGTCGCCTACGCGCGGCAGTTCTACAACGACAGCGTGCTCACCTACAACACCAAGATCCAGCAGTTCCCCACGGTGGTCCTGGCGGGCATGTTCCACTTCGAGAAGCGCGAGTTCTTCGACGCCGCGCCCGAAGACGACCGAGCCCGTGCAGGTGCAGTTCTAAGCCCGCAGCCTCGCCGCAAGCTCGCTCTTCGGCGCCACCGGCCCCTCCTCCGAGCGTGGAGGGCGACGCGGCCGTTCCCGCGACAGGTCTCCGTGTACGAGCAGATCGCGCGGAACAAGCGCCGCACGTTCCTCATCCTGTTCGGCTTCGTCGTGCTGATCCTCGCCGTGGCGCGTCGCGTTCGTGCTGCTCTTCGGTGGGCGGCTGGGTCGGCGTCGTCATCGCGTTCGTCGTTCGCGGTCGCGATGGCGTTCGTCTCGTACTTCAACTCCGACAAGATCGCCCTCGCGGCGAGCCGCGCCAAGCCCGCCGACGAGACCGAGTACCGCCGCTACCACAACCTCGTCGAGGGGCTGTGCATCGCCGCCGGGCTGCCCGAAGCCCGAGCTCTACGTGGTCGACGACCCCGCGCCCAACGCGTTCGCCACCGGCCGCAACCCGAAGCACGCGGCGCTCGCGGTCACGACCGGCCTGCTCGAGAAGATGAACCGGGTCGAGCTCGAAGGCGTGATCGCCCACGAGCTGTCGCACATCAAGAACTACGACATCCTCGTCACCACGATCGCGGTCACCGCGGTCGGCATCGATCGCGCTGATCTGCCGACATCGGCCTGCGCTTCGCGTTCTGGGGCGGCGATGAGCGACCGGCGCGACAGACAACAGCGACGCCGGCCCGATCGGCGCGGTCATCGCCATCGCCTCGCTGGCCATCCTGATCCTGGCGCCGATCGTCGGGCTACCTCATGCAGATGGCGATGAGCCGGAACCGGGAGTACCTCGCCGACGCGAGCGGTGTGCAGCTCACCCGCTACCCGCCGGGTCTCATCTCCGCGCTCGAGAAGCTGCGCGACGACCAGGCCGTGGTCCACTACGCCGACCAAGGCAACCGCGCAGATGTGGATCGAGCAGCCGCTCGAGACCGACGACGAGGAAGCAGGGCTCGAAGATCAACAGACTGTTCGACACCCACCCCCCGCTCGAAGAGCGCATCAAGCGCCTGCAGGAGATGTGATGAAGCGCCGTTCGTGGCATCCGGCGAACGCGTCGGTTGCGGCCGTCGGCGATGCTGCGCCCTCGTGGTGCTCGCGCTGCGGCGGCGGGCTCGAGCCAAGGCGGCGAAGCACCACGGTGACGACGAGCACCGCTGCGCCGACCACCACCACCGTCGCACCGCCGATCGCGCCGCTCACCGGCCTGTCGACCCGGCGGCGCGCAGCGCTCACCCGTCCCGCCTTGTCGGTGAAGGTCGAGAACACGCCGACGCCGCGCGCCCGCAGGCCGGGCATCGACCAGGCCGACGTGGTCTACGAGGAGGTGGTCGAGGGCAGCATCACCCGCTTCGTCGCCATCTTCAACTCCACGGTCCCCGACGTGATCGGGCCGGTGCGGTCGGTGCGGGCAGAAGACCCCGACATCGTGTGGCCGATCGGCGGCGTCTTCGCCTACTCGGGCGGCGCGCCGGTGAACGTCGACGCCATCAACGACGGCGCCGGTGCACGCGGTCGACGAGGACGCCGCGCGGCGCGGCCATGGTGCGCAACGAGCCCGACCAGCCCCCGCGCGACGCGCCGCACAACCTCTACGGCCTCGGCCCGGCGCTGTTCGACGCTCGGGGGCGACCCGGTGCCGCCCACGCCGCTGTTCCAGTACCTCGCCCAGCGACGCGCCCCCCGTCACGGTCCCAGGGCGTGATCGACATGCACATGGGCTTCGAGACCGGCTACGACCCCACGTGGACGTGGGACGGCCGCGACCGGGACGTGGAAGCGCGCGATCGACGGGGTGCCCCAGACGGTCGTCGGCGGGCGCGCAGATCGCCCCGGCCAACGTGGTGGTGCAGTTCACGCCGTACTCGGGCGAGGCCGAGGGCCAGACCGTCGGCGAGGGCGACGTCTGGGTCTTCACCGACGGCAGCGCTCCGCATGGGCCGCTGGGTGCGGCCCGACAAGGCCGAGCCCGCGCGACTACGTCGACGCCAACGGGCGCAGCCGATCCTGCTGCGCCCGGGCACACCTGGGTGGAGCTGCTGCCCGTGGGCGCGCCGGTCGACGTCACCGACGCGCCGTCCGCCCGCCACGACCGTCCCGCCCGCGACGACCGTGCCCGCTCCCACGACCAAGAAGAAGAAGTAACCAGGACCGGGTCGTCTGCGGCATCGGCTCCCGCCGCGGCGCCCAGGTAGCCTGATGCGCATGACGGAACGGAGCACGGGAACGGTCCGGGTCAAGCGGGGTCTCGCCGAGATGCTGCGCGGCGGCGTCATCATGGACGTCGTCACCCCCGAGCAGGCCAAGGTCGCCGAAGACGCCGGGGCGGTGGCGGTGATGGCGCTCGAGCGGGTGCCCGCCGACATCCGCCGCGACGGCGGCGTCGCCCGCATGAGCGACCCGGCGATGATCGAGGGCATCCAGGCCGCGGTCACCATCCCGGTGATGGCCAAGTGCCGCATCGGTCATTTCGCCGAGGCGCAGGTGCTCGAGGCGCTCGGCGTCGACTACATCGACGAGAGCGAGGTGCTCACGCCGGCCGACGAGGCGTACCACGTCGACAAGTGGGCGTTCACGGTGCCGTTCGTGTGCGGCGCCACCAACCTCGGCGAGGCGCTGCGGCGCATCTCCGAGGGCGCGTGCATGATCCGCTCGAAGGGCGAGGCCGGCACCGGCAACATCGTCGAGGCCGTCCGCCACCTGCGTTCGATCCTGGGCGACATCCGCAAGCTCACCGTCGCCGACGAGGCCGAGCTGTTCGGGTGGGCCAAGGAGCTGCGGGCGCCGATCGAGCTCGTGCAGGAGGTCGCCGAGCGCGGCGAGCTGCCCGTGCCGCATGTTCTGCGCCGGTGGCATCGCCACCCCGGCCGACGCCGCGCTGGTGATGCAGCTCGGCGCGCAGGCGGTGTTCGTCGGCAGCGGGATCTTCAAGAGCGCCGACCCGCCGACGATGGCCAAGGCGATCGTCGAGGCGACCACGCACTTCGCCGACGCCGACGATCGTGGCCAAGGTGTCGCGCGGGCTCGGCGCCGCGATGCGCGGCGAGGAGATCGACACCCTCGACGTCAAGCTCGCCGACCGCGGCTGGTAGCGTGAGCGCGTCGGACGAGAGGCCTCCAGCGCCATGAAGATCGGCATACTCGCGCTGCAGGGGGCGTTCCGCGAGCATCGTGAGGTGCTCGACGCGCTCGGCGTCGAGACGGTCGAGGTGCGCATGCCCGAAGCGCTGGGCGGCGCTCGACGCGCTGATCCTGCCCGGCGGCGAGTCCACGACGATGAGCCGGCTGCTCGACACCGCCGGCGCTCCGGGCGCCGCTGGCGCGGGCGCTCGCCGAGGGGCTGCCCGTGCTTCGGCACGTGCGCGGGGATGATCCTGCTGGCGCGCGACGTGGTCGACGGCCGGCCCGACCAGGAGCCGTTCGGCGTGATCGACGTCGCCGTGCGCCGCAACGCCTACGGTCGCCAGCGGCGACTCGTTCGAGGCCGACCTCGACGTCGCCGGGCTGGCGGGCGGCACGTTCCCCGGGGTGTTCATCCGCGCGCCGCGCATCGAGTCGGTCGGGGACGCGCGTCGAGGTGCTCGCGTCGCCACGACGGGCACCCGGTGCTCGCGCGCCAAGGCGCGGTCTGGGTGGCGAGCTTCCATCCCGAGCTGTCCGGCGACCTGCGGTTGCACGAGTGGTTCCTGACGGAGATGGCCTGAACGATGCGGGGCTCGAAGGAAGGTGCGGATCGATGAGCGGACATTCCAAGTGGCATTCGATCAAGCACGCGAAGGGTGCGGCCGACGCCGCGCCGCGGCAAGCAGTTCGCGCGCCTCGCCCGTCAGATCGAGGTGGCGGCGCGCAGCGGCGGGGGTGACGTCGACGGCAACCCGACGCTGCGCACGATGATCCAGAAGGCACGCGACGCGTCGATGCCGAAGGACAACATCGAACGCGCCATCAAGCGCGGCACCGGTGAGCTCGAGGGCGTCACCTACGAGAACATCACCTACGAGGGCTACGCCACCAACGGCGTCGCGGTCTACGTGGAGGCCCTGACCGACAACCGCAACCGCACCGGCGCCGAGGTGAAGAACGTCTTCACCCGCAACGGCGGATCGCTGGCCGAGCCCGGCGCGGTGGCGTGGCAGTTCGAGCGCAAGGGCGTGCTCATCCTGGACGAAGCCGGCCGCGTCGGAAGACGACCTCGATGCTGGCCGCGCTCGAAGCCGGCGCCGAGGACATCATCGACCACGGCGACACCTGGCAGGTCACGACCGCGACCCGGCGACCTGCACGCGGTGCGCGACGCGCTCGAGGAGGCCGGGGATCGCCGGTCACCAGCACCGACCTCACCATGCTGCCGAGCACCACGGTCGAGCTGGACGAGGCGGCGAAGGCCAAGTCCGTGCTGCGGGTGATCGACGCGCTCGAGGAGCACGACGACGTGCAGAACGTCTACGCCAACTTCGACATCCCCGACGACGTGCTCCAGGCGGTCTACGCTGTGAACGTCGACGACGCGCTCGCGTTCATCCGTGACCAGCACGAGGCGGTGATGCTCGACGTACCGCGCCGACGGCTCGCCGCAGATGTCCCCGGTGGCGTGCAACGTGGATGCCGACGGACGGATCGTGGTCAGCACGCGCGAGACCGCGCTGAAGGCGAAGAACCTGCGGCGTGATCCGCGCGTGTCGCTGTGCGTGATGACCCACGGGTTCTACGGACCTGGATCCAGGTCGACGGCACCGCCGAGGTGGTGTCGCTCCCCGACGCGATGGAACCGCTGGTCGAGTACTACCGCACCACCGCCGGCGAGCACCCGGACTGGGACGACTACCGCGCCGCGATGGAGCGCGACCGGCGCATCATCGTGCGCATCACCGCCGAGCGCGCCGGACCGGACCGGTCGGGTTGAGCGAAGGTCGCACGGCGGCCGCCGTCCTCGCCGCCGGTCGCGGGTCGCGTCTCGGTGGTGACGCGTCGAAGCCGCTGCTGGAGTGGCGTGGCCGCCCGCTGGTGGCGTGGGCCGTGCACGCCGCGATGGGCTCGGGCCTGTGGCCGGTGGTCGTGGTGGTCGGCTACCGCGGTGACGAGGTCCGCGCCGCTCTCGGTGACACCCACGACCTCCTGGTGGTCGAAAACCCCGACTGGGAGGAGGGCATCGCGTCGAGCCTGCGGGCCGCCCTCGTCGCGCTCGCGCCGTTTCCCGAGGTCGACGGGGTCGCCGTGGGCCTCGCCGACCAGCCCCTCGTGACCGCCGACGCCTACGCGCCGCCTGGCCGCCGCGCCGGGTGACGCGCCCCTCCGGGCGGCGACCTACGACGGGCGGCCGGGCAACCCGGTGATCCTGGCGCGTAGCCTCTGGCCTGAAGCCATGCGGTTGCGCGGCGACACGGGGGCACGAACCCTCATGCGCGACGGCGCCGTCGACCGGATCGAATGCGGTGACACCGGGAGTGCCGGCCGACATCGACACGCTCGAAGATCTCGACCGACTGCAGCAGGAGGACCAGTGAAGATCGAAGACCAGTTCCGGGTGGACGTCCCGATCGACGAGGCGTGGACGGTGCTCCTCGATCTCGAACGCATCGCCCCCTGCCTGCCGGGCGCGCAGCTCACCGAGGTCGAGGGCGACGAGTACCGGGGCACGGTGAAGATCAAGGTCGGTCCCGATCACCGCGCAGTACAAGGGCGTGGCGAAGATCGTCGAGGCCGACGAGGCGAACCACAAGGTGACGCTGCAGGCCGAGGGCCGTGACACGCGCGGCCAGGGCAACGCGTCGGCCGCGGTGATCGCGACGCTGGTGGAGGAGGGCGGCGGCACCGTCGTCAAGATCGACACCGACCTCAACATCACCGGCAAGGTCGCGCAGTTCGGCCGCGGCGTGATGGCCGACGTGTCGAGCAAGCTCCTCGGGCAGTTCGCCGACAACCTGAAGCAGGACGTCCTCACCGGGAGTCCGAGTGACGCGACCCTCCCGAGCCAAGCGCCGGGAGCCGCGGCGAGTCCGGCGGAAGCGGGCACCGCGCCGACGGACGGAGGGGCCAAGGAGGAAGGCGCCAGGAAGATCGAGTCGAAGGAGGCGGAGCCGATCGACCTGATGGACGCCGCCGGCGGCTCGGTGGGGAAGCGCCTGGTCCCGCTGCTCGCCGGCCTGGTCGTGATCCTGGCGCTGTGGTCGATCTTCAAGCGCCGCAAGAAGAAGCGCAAGATCCGCCACCACGAGGGCTGACCCCTCTAGGATCGAACTCGTGTTCGATCCTGCGGGTGCGCCCGAAGTCGTCCTGGGCGTCGACCCGGGGGTGTCGCGTTGCGGTTACGGCGTGGTCCGGCGCGACGGCGCGCGCGTTCCGGGCGGTGGCGTACGGCGTGATCCGGACGCCTCCGGCCGACGACCTGCCGGTGCGCCTGGCGTCGTTGCTCACCGAGCTGGACGCGCTCGCTGGTGGAGTTCGCGCCCGCGGCGGTGGCCGTGGAGCGGGTGCTGTTCCAGGTGAACACCCGCACCGCGATGTCGGTCGGCCAGGCGAGCGGGCTGGCGCTGGCGCTGGCGGGGCGGGCCGGGATCCCGGTCGTGCAGTACAGCCCCAACGAGGTGAAGCTGGCGGTGGCGGGCGACGGTGGCGCGGGGAAGGACGAGGTGCAGCAGATGGTCACGCGGCTGCTCGAGCCTGGCCGAGCCCCCGCGCCCTCCCGACGCCGCCGACGCGCTCGGCCCTCGCGCTCTGCCACTGGTGGCGGGCGCCGTTGCGCGCGCGGTCGGGGCCGTCGCCGGCGCCCCGGCGCCGTCGCCTGGCCGAGGCGATCGCGGCGGCGGTGGCGAGAGAGAATGCCCGATGATCGGATCCGTACGGGGCACCGTCGTCGAGCGCACCGCCACCGGTGAGGTGCTGGTCGAGGTCGGGGGCGTGGGGTACCGCGTGCACGTACCCGCGAGCGCGCTGGCCGACGTTGCACCCGGGCGACGCCGCGTTCCTCTTCACCCACCTGCACGTGCGCGAGGACGCGATGGTGCTCTACGGGTTCCCGACCCGCGACGAGCGCGACACGTTCGAGGCGCTGATCGGCACGACCGGGGTGGGGCCCAAGCTCGCGCTCGCGATGTTGTCGGTGCACTCACCGAGCGCGTCTGCGTCGCGCGCTGCTGGAGGACGATCTCGCCGCGCTCACCGCTGGTGCCCGGTGTCGGCAAGCGCACCGCACAGCGGCTGCTGGTCGAGCTCAAGGCGCGCCTGGAAGTGCCGGAGCTCGACCTCACCGAGACCGGCGGCGGCCCCGCGCCGCGCACCGAGGTGCGGGCCGCGCTCGCCGGCCTCGGCTACGGCCCCGACGAGGTGCGCGACGTGGTCGCGCAGCTGCCCGGAGGACGGTTCGGTCGAGGACCTCCTCCGCGAGGCGCTCAAGCTCCTGGCGGTGACCCGTGCGTAGGCCGCCACGTCATGAGGGACGAACTGATGCCGCGCCGGCGGCCGATCCGGTCGAGGCCGCGGAGGAGACCACGCTCCGGCCGCGCCGGCTCGACGAGTTCGTCGGCCAGCCCGCGGCTCAAGGAGCACCTCGAGATCCTCCTCGCAGGCCGCGCACGGCGCGCGGCCAGGCCGCCGACCACCTCCTGTTCGCCGGGCCGCCCGGCCTCGGCAAGACCACGCTGTCGGGGATCGTCGCCGCCGAGATGGACGTCAGCCTGCGCATCACCAGCGGTCCCGCGCTCGAGCGGGCGGGCGACCTCGCGGCCATCCTCACCAACCTCGACGACGGCGACGTGCTCTTCATCGACGAGATCCACCGCCTTCCCACGGCCGGTCGAGGAGGTGCTCTACCCGGCGATGGAGGACTTCCAGCTCGACATCGTGATCGGCAAGGGCCCGTCGGCCGCGATCGATCCGCCTCGAGCTGCCCGCGCTTCACCCTCATCGGCGCCACCACCCGCACCGGCCTCATCACCGGGCCGCTCCGCGACCGCTTCGGCTTCATCGCCCGTCTCGACTACTACGACGTCGACGACCTCGTCTCCATCATCGAGCGCGCCGCCCGCATCCTCGGCGTCCCGCTCGAGCACCGGCGGCGCGGTCGAGATCGCCCGCCGTTCGCGGGGCACGCCCCGCATCGCCAACCGGCTCCTGAAGCGGGTGCGTGACTACGCCGAGGTGCGCGCCGACGGCGCGGTCACCACCGAGAACGCGCGCGCCGCGCTCGAGCTCTTCGAGGTCGACGAGCTGGGCCTCGACAAGGTCGACCGCGCCATCCTCTCGCGCGCTGTGCGAGACCTTCGGCGGGCAGCCGGTGGGCCTCCACACCCTGGCGGTGGCGGTGGCCGAGGAGCCCGAGACGGTGGAAGAGGTCTACGAGCCGTTCCTGCTGAAGGCGGGCATGCTGCAGCGCACGCCCCGCGGCCGGGTCGCCACGCCCGGGCGCCTACGCGCACCTCCGATCTCCCGGCGCCGTCGGTCGCGCCGAACCTGTTCACCCCCGAGGCGTGACCACGCGCCGGGTCGCCCCGGCGAACGGCGGGGCGCCGATCCCGCCACCGCGTGGCGGCCCGCTAGCATCCGCGACCGGTCCGTGCCTCCCGGGCGGCCGGTCGCGAGCGTCAGGAACTCCAGGACTCCATGGTCATCGTCGCCTACTTCGTCGTCATCGCGCTGGCGTTCTTCCTGCTCATCGTGCGGCCCCAGCGCCGACGCCTGGCCGCCCACCGGGCGCTCGGTCGCCGCGCTGGGCGTGGGCGACGAGGTCGTCACCACCGGCGGGATCTTCGGCACCATCCGCGCCCTCGACGACGACGCGGTCGAGCTCGAGGTGTCGCCCGGCGTCGTGATCACCGTCGCCCGGGCCGCGATCGCCCAGTCGGCCAACCCGGCGCCCCCGGCGGCCGGCGACGGCATCGACGTCGAACATCCGGCCGACGACGGCTCGAACGACGACTGATCCGTGCGTCGGAACGTCACCTTCCTGATCGTCACGCTCGTCCTCGTCGTCGGGACCTTCGTGGCGACGTTGGCGTCGGGCAACACGCCGGTGCTCGGCCTCGACCTGCAGGGTGGCGTGTCGGTCGTCCTCTCGCCGGTCGGCAAGTACAAGTCGGCGGCTCGCTCGACGTCGCGGTGGACATCATCCGCACGCGCGTCGACGGCCTCGGCGTCGCCGAACCCGAGATCTCGCGCCAGGGCACCGACATCGTCGTCGACCTCCCCGGCGTGAAGGACCGCGCCAAGGCCGAGCGCCTGGTCGGCCAGACCGCCGAGCTGCGGTTCCGGCCGGTGATCGCCGCGGGCCTGGCGTCGGAGGCGGCGCAGGCCAAGGCGGCCACCACCTCGACCACCGCACCGACGACCGCGCCGGGCGCGACCACCACGACGACCGCACCACCCGCCACCCCCGCCGAGGCGAAGGCGGCCGTGCTCGCGTGCGACAACGCCAAGGTGGGCGCGCTCACCAGCATCCCGACGACGACGCGCTCGACGACCAGCGCAACGTGTGCGTCGTGCTGCCGGACAAGCCCGGCGGGAAGACCGCGCCGCGGTACTACCTCGGGAAGGCGGGGCTCACCGGGAAGGCGGTCAGCTCGGCCAAGGCCCAGTTCCTGTCGGGGCAGGGGTGGACCGTGACCATGGACCTCACCGGCGCGGGCAGCTCGAAGTGGGACGCGCTCGGCGCAGCAGCAGTTCCACAAGCAGGTGGCGATCGTGCTCGACGGCATCGTGCAGTCGGCGCCGCAGATCCAGCCCCAGGACCAGACCTTCACCTCGTTCGGCGGCACCGCGCAGATCTCGGGCAACTTCACCGGTGGTGAGGCCTCGGACCTGGCCAAGCTGATCAACTACGGCTCGCTCCCCGTGGTGTTGAAGAAGGTGAACGTCGAGAACGTGTCGCCCACGCTCGGCCAGGACCAGCTGAACGCGGGCATCGCCGCCGGCATCATCGGGCTGCTGCTCGTGGCCCTCTACATGCTCGTGCTCTACCGGCTGCTCGGTGTGGTGGTGATCACCGGCATCCTGCTCAGCGGGATGGCGCTGTACTCGTTGATCACCTGGGTCCTCCCCGAGCTCTTCGGGGTCCAGATCGTGCTGACGCTGGCGGGGGTCACCGGCATCATCGTGTCGGTCGGTGTCACCGTCGACTCCTACATCGTCTACTACGAGCGCATGAAGGACGAGCTGCGAGCCGGCACCACCGTGCGCTCGTGCGTCGACCGCTCGTTCACCCGCTCGTTCCGCACCATCGTCGCCGCCGACCTCGTGTCGCTCATCGGCGCGGTCGTGCTCTACATGCTGGCCATCGGTTCGGTGCGGGGCTTCGCGCTCGTTCCTCGGGATCTCGACCGTGCTCGACCTCGTGGTGGCGTACTTCTTCATGCACCCGCTCGTGTCGATCATGGCCCGGCGTCCGTCGCTCGTGGCCATGAGGGGCGTGGGGATCGCCGCCGGGCTCGACTCCGCGGGGGTCGTGTCGTGAGCACCGCGACGACGCCGGCACCGGTGGAGCACAAGCGCCACACGCTGGCCGACCTCTACCACGAACGCACGCACTTCCAGTTCATCGAGCGGTCGTGGCGGTGGGCACTGCTGTCGGGCACGCTCATCCTGATCTCCGTGGTGGCCTTCGCGATCAGCGGGCTGAACCTCGGCATCGACTTCGAGGGCGGTACCCAGTGGCAGTTCACGGTCAGCAGCGCCACCGGGAGCGCGTCGATCACCGACGTTCGCAACGCGATCGACCCGCTGGGCCTCGGTGACGCCAAGGTCCTGATCGTCGGCAGCGACTCCGTGCGCGTGCAGGCGAAGAACCTCGCGCCCGCGCAGCAGGCGAAGATCACCGCCGCGCTGGCGAAGTACGGCGGCATCCAGGACGCGGAGGTGAGCGTCACCAACGTCGGTCCCACGTGGGGCAACAAGGTCAGCAGCAAGGCGTTCGCGCGCGCTGTTCGTGTTCTTCCTCGTGATCGCGGGATACCTGTCGTTCCGTTTCGAGTGGCGAATGGCGCTCGCGGCCATCATCGCGGTGGTCCACGACATCATCATCACCGTCGGTGTCTACGCGGTGACCGGGTTCGAGGTCACGCCCGCGACCGTGGTCGCCTTCCTCACCATCCTCGGGTTCTCCCTCTACGACACCGTCGTGGTCTTCGACAAGGTGAAGGACAACCAGGCGCGCCTCGGCACCGTCCGCGGCGACACCTACTCGGCGATGGTCAACCGGTCGCTGAACCAGGTGCTCATGCGGTCGATCAACACGTCGGTCGTGGCCCTGCTGCCGGTCGCGTCACTGCTCTTCGTCGGCACCTACGTGTTCGGCGGCCTGGCGCTGCGCGACTTCGCCCTCGCCCTCTTCGTGGGTCTGCTCACCGGTGCCTACTCGTCGATCTTCGTGGCGACGCCGATCCTGGCGTGGCTGAAGGAACGGGAGCCGCGTTACCGGGCGCTTCGCGAGCGTGCCGCCGCCGACCTGGCCAAGGCCGCGGTGGTGGCGCCGGTCGCTCCCGTCACCGCCGGGGCCGGCGGTCGACGTGCCGGTCGACGGCGAGGACGTCGAGCCGGTCGAGGCCACCGACGGTGACCCCGGGGTATCGGGGGGCACACCCGTGCCCGGCGTGTCCCGACAGCCACCGGGCCTCACCCGCGCCCCACCCGGTGTGCCAGCGTCCCGGGGTTCGGCGAACCCGCGAGGCCGCCAGCAGCGCAGGAAGAAGCGTCGCTGAGCGGAAGGTGACGCCAACCCGCAGATCCGCGACCGGACGGCCCACGAGTGTTACGGTCCCTCGCTGGTCCCAGCATGAGGAGGGTGGTGGACGGCAGCATTGTCGGCGGTCCGCGTCACATGTGCACGATCGCGGCGCGCAACTACCTTCCCTCCGTCGAGTTGCTCATCGACTCGTTCGCGGTGCACCACCCGGGGGTGCCGGTGTCGGTGCTGCTCGTTGACGGCACGCCCGACGACGTCTCCGCGGGTCTCCCGTTCGAGGCGATCCTGCCCGCCCATCTAGCGGTGACCGCCGACGACTTCGGCCGGATGGCCACGTACTACGACGTCACCGAGCTCTCGACCGCGCTCAAGCCGTTCCTGCTCGAGTTCCTGCTCGACCGCGGCGATGAGGTCGTGATGTACCTCGACCCCGACATCGAGGTCTACGCGCCGCTGCACGACCTGTTCGCCGCGGCACTGGAGTCGGGCATCGCGTTGACCCCCCACGTCACCGAACCGGTGCCGCGCGACGGGATGAGCTTCGCTGAGGAGGCGCTGCTCCTGAGCGGGCAGTTCAATCTCGGCTTCGTCGCGTTGAGCAACGAGGCGCGTCCCTTCCTCGAATACTGGAAGGAGCGCACACGGCGCCACGCGATCCGCGACGTCGGCGCCGGGTACTTCACTGACCAGCGGTGGGTCGACGCGGTGCCCACGCTGTTCGACCACACCGTGGTGCGCGACGCGGGTGCAACGTCGCGTACTGGAACCTGCACGAGCGCGAGCTCGCATTCAACGACGACGGCTGGACGGCGGGCGGGGTCCCGCTCCGCTTCTTCCACTTCAGCGGGCACCGGGCAGAGGCCCCGTACGTCCTGAGCTCCCACCTCGACGGGATCCCGCGCGTCCAGGTGCACGAACAGGCGCCCCTGCGCGCGTTCCTCGGCGGTCGCGCCGAGCGGGTCGTGGCCGCTGGGATGGGATCGAGTGCGCTTCCGTACCGGTTCGATCGCACCGCGGGCGGACTCCGGCTCGAGCATGCCCTGCGCCGCCTGTACTGGCAGGAGTTGACGCTCGCCGAGGCCCGGGGCGAGTCGGCTCCGCCCCACGCCTTCGGCGCCGACGGTGGTCGGGCGTTCCTCGAGTGGCTGCACGAGCCCGTGGGCGCGCACTGTGCGGTGTCGCGCTATCTGTTCTCGACCTGGCAGTCGCGGATCGACCTGCAGCACGCGTTCCCCGACCTCGGCGGCCACGACGCTCAGCGGCTGGTGGACTGGGCCGCGGTCGACTCGAACCACCTCGCACACACCCCGCCCGCGCTTCGCTTGGGTGGTCGATCGGGTCCGCTCCCGGGGGTCAACTTGGTCGGGTACCTCGAGGGCGAGTTCGGTGTCGGTGCCGCCGCGCGCATGGTCGGGAACATCATGCGGGCGAGCGGGCTGCCGATGGCCACGAGCGTTCTCCGTCCCGACGCACACCGTCACGCGGCCACGTTCGTCAGCGGGCTGCACGGCGTGCCCTTCTCGCTCACCGTGCTGGCGATGAACGCCGATGCCCTCCTCGGCTACGCGACGTCCACCGACTTCCGCGCCTACGAGCGCACGAAGCGCGTGGGGATCTGGTACTGGGAGGTGGGGGAGCTGCCCGAGCACCTCCGGCCCGCGTTCGGCCTCGTCGACGAGGTTTGGTGCGCCAGCGACTACGTGCGCGGTGCGCTGGCGCCCTTCAGCGACGTACCGGTGATCGTGCACCCGCTCGCGCTGCCCCCGCACGTCGCGACCATGTTGGAGCGCGCCGACGTTGGTCTCCCCGATGGGCTGTTCCTCTTCGGGTTCGCCTTCGACTACGCGAGCGTGGTCCGCCGCAAGAATCCCGCCGGCGTGATCCGTGCGTACTGCGACGCCTTTGGCCCGAGTGACGGCGCCACCCTCGTGCTCAAGTCGTTGAACTCTGCAGCGGCAAGCGCGCAGGCCGCGGAGCTGCGGGAGCTCGCCCGGGGTCGCGACGACATCGTGTTCCTGGAGCGGCACTTCGACGAGATCGAGATGGCCGCGTTCTTCCAGCACCTCGACGCCTATGTCTCCCTGCACCGCAGCGAGGGTCTCGGCCTCACGATGGGCGCGGCGATGGCGGCCGGGGTGCCGGTCGTCGCCACCGGCTGGTCCGGCAACCGCGAGTTCATGGACGACGACACGGCCCGGCTCGTGCCCTTTGAGCTCGTCGATGTTGGTCCCGACGCGGATCCCTACCCGCCGACGGCGTGCTGGGCTGAACCCGACCTGCAAGTGGCTGCCGCCGAGATGCGCCTTCTGTTCGAGAACCCCGGCGCCGCGCACGAGCTCGGCTGCCGGGGCCGGGATGCGGTTGCCCGCCACGGCGACAAGGAGCGAGCGGGTAGATGGTTCAAGGAGCGGTTTGAGGTCCTGACCGGAACGGCCCTCGCATGACGACCGACGGCCCCTTCGTGTCATACGCGCAGAACGGGGAGGACGTCGTCCTCGCCCGGGCGCTGTGCCCTGACGAACACGCGGGTTTCTACGTCGACATCGGTGCGGGTCACCCGGTGTTCGACTCCGTCACCAAGGCCTTCTCCGATCGCGGGTGGCGTGGAGTCAACGTCGAACCGCTCGCGGAGGAGCACCGGCTGCTGGCGGAGGCGCGCCCGCTCGACATCAACCTCAACGTCGCGGTCGGTGCGGTCGGCGGGGTCGCGAAGCTCTACGAGGGGCCACCCGAGAATCGGGGCGCGTCGACCACTCTGCCCGAGCTCGCCGAGGGCTACCGCGCCGTGGGCCAGGAGTTCATCGCCCGCGAGGTGCGCGTCCGCACGCTGGCGCACATCGCCGACGAACACATCTCCGGCACCGTCGACTTCCTGAAGGTCGACGTCGAAGGCATGGAACGCGAAGTGCTCGAGGGCGCCGACTGGGAGTGGTTCCGTCCTCGCGTCGTCGTGTTGGAAGCCACCGTGCCCAACACCACGGAATTGTCGTACGAGAGTTGGGAGCCGCTGCTGTTGGCCGCCAGCTACGGCTTCGTGCTCTTCGACGGGCTCAACCGCTTCTACGTCCGCGACGAGGAACCCGAGCTGCGGGAACGGCTTGCCGCGCCCGCGAACGTGCTCGACGGCTACGTCGTGCACGCGTGGAATGAGCGGCTCCGCGCCGTCGAGGGCATCGCCGAGAAGCGGCGCGCCGCGCTCGACGCGAGCCACGGCGAGCTGTCTGACATCGCGCGCCGGGCGCGTGTGCTCGAGAGCCGGATCGCGGCTGCGGAAGCCGCGATCGCCGAGCTCACCGATGCGCTCGGAGCGGCGCAGTACCAGACCGCCCAGGCACTTGCCGCGCGCGCCGAGATCGCCCAGCGTGCCCATACTCTCCAGGTGGAGCTCGACTCGATTGGGGCCACGAAGACGTTCCGGTACACGGCGAAGATGCGTGACCGTTACGCGCGACTGCGGGCGCTGGCGCGAATGTTCAGCGCGTGAGTGGGGCTGTGGTGTCCGCGACGACGGCGGTCGGGTACTTCCCGCGTGCGGCACTGCAGTTCCAGGACATCGTGCTGTTACGGACAGAGGGCTGATGATTTCCGCTCGCGTCGCGGCCCGGATGCCGTCGGCGGACGAAGCCGCGCGCTTCATCGCCGAGAGCATGTTCATCTGGCACCAGCGCTTCGAGCTGGTCCCGGGCGTCACGACTCCCGGGGTCAGCAGCGTCGAGTTCCTCGCCGGACTCGCTGCGCTGCCGCTCGACCTCACCGGCCGCCGCGTGCTCGACGTCGGCACGAGCAACGGTGGCACCGCACTCGAATGTGAACGGCGGGGTGCGGCGCGGGTGGTGGCCGTCGACGTCCTCGGCCCCGAGGTCCATGGCATCGAGCAGGTCCTCGCGTTCGTGCGCTCCGACGTGGAGTACGTGCAGGCGTCGGTCTACGAGCTCGACCACGTGCTCGACGACGCGTTCGACCTCGTCGTGTTCTGGGGCGTGCTCCACCACCTCCGGCACCCGCTCCTGGCGCTCGACGTGCTGCGCTCGGTGTCGAGCGGCACCATCTCGGTGGAGACGGCGGTCGCCGATGCCGAGCTGGCCGCGCCCGGCGCGCTCGGCGTCCGCCCGCTTCTACCGCGGGGCCGAGCTCGGTGACGACCCCACGAACTGGTTCGCACCGTCCGTCCACACGTTGCGCGGATGGCTGGGCTCGGCGGGGTTCACGCCGACCCGGGTGGAGGCGTGGCCCGAGGCGGGGCCGTCGCGCGCGCTGGTGAACGCGACGGTCACACCCGGGATCCCGGAGTACCTCCAGGTGAGCTACGAACGGCCGCTGCAGATCACAACTGTCACCGACTGGGACGGTGTGTCCGTGCCGACGCTCGGGGTCGTCCCGGCCGGTGACGGGTCGGAGTCACCCGAGCTGCCGGTCCCGCCGCTCGAGATGCGCGTGCTGGTCGGCCCGACCGACGTGAGCGCGTTCGACAACCCGACCGGCGACCCTGTGTTCGCCGGGGTCGACCTCGACCTCTACGACTCGGTCGTCGACTTCGGATGCGGCTGCGGGCGCGTCGCCCGGCAGTTGATCCAGCAGCGTGTCAGGCCGCGCCGCTACATCGGGATCGATCTCCATCGCGGCATGGTGGAGTGGTGCCGGGCCAACCTGGCGCCGCACGCTTCCGGCTTCGAGTTCTTCCACCACGACGTGCTCGAGCTCGGATTCAACCCGGGCCCCGACAAACCACTCTGGGCGCCCTTGCCGGTGGCGGACGACACCTGCTCCATGTTCATCGCCCACTCGGTGTTCACCCACGTCATGCAGGACCACGCGGTGTCCTACCTGCGCGAGCTCCGGCGCGTCCTGCGCCCGGGTGGTGTCGCGCTCACCACCTGGTTCCTGTTCGACAAGCGCGACTTCCCGATGATGCAGGTGGACCAGAACGCCCTCTTCATCAATTCGACGAATCCCACCAACGCGGTCATCTTCGACCGTGAGTGGTTGGTGGCGACGCTGGCCGAGGTGGGGCTCGTGGCTGCGGTCGTGCACCCACCGACGGTGCGCGGGTTCCAGTGGCTGCTCCACCTGGTCGACCGCGACGCCGGGGTGCCGGCCGCGGAGTTCCCACCCGACACCGCGCCGATCGGGGTGGTCCGGGCGCAGGCCGGCAGCGTCGCCCCGCATCTGGTCGGCGTCGACGACCGTCCGGCCTCCGACGGGTCAGCAGTCACCGACCCGGCGTGAGCCCGCCGACGCGGCGATCCGGCGACGGCAGTCCCGAGGCCCGCTCCAATCTCCGGGTGGTCGTGGCCGCCGGCGGCTACCGGTCCGGATCCACGCTCCAATACAACCTGCTCGGGCTCTACCTGGAGCGGTTGGGTCGTGGTCGGCGGCTGGGGTACGTCTTGCCTGACGACGCGTCCTCGTTGGTCGCGCAGTGGGCGCGACACGGAGATGGGCTCGGCGTGGTGAAGTGCCATCACGTCGCCACCGGCTTCCGCCCGTTCCGCGCCGAGGACGCCTGGGCGCGGTTCGTGCGCGGTGGTATCGCGGTGGCGATGACCACCTGCCGAGACGAGCAGGCCGTGCGTGCCTCGATGTGCCGGAAGTTCGGCTACCCGGACGACGCGCTCAGCGCCTCGCTCGAGTGGCGGGAGAACGTCGCGAACGCCGAAGCCTGGAGCGCCCTCGGCGCCTTCGAGCAGCAGTATCGCGATCTCGTCGGGCGGCCCGTCCGTGCCGTCCGCGGTCTCGCCGACTGGTTGCGCGTCCCGTGGAGCCGGATGGCCTTCATCCAGGCCTGGGCGCGGACGCGACCCGTCGTGGTCCGTCGCCATCAGCGCACGATCCCGCAGGGGGCGTGGGATCCGGTGACGCTCGTCCATCCGGCGCACATTGGCAGGAGCAACCCTCGATTCCGGCTCCGCGGGGAACGATCGGAGCCCCGGTAGGCTTGAAAAGCACATGAGCACCACGGATGTCTCCGGCACCGGGCCACGCATCGAGGTTCGCACCGACCGGCGCTCCAAGCTGCCCTGGCGGCGCTACCACACCGTCGACGTCGAGGTCGCGCCGCTGGTCAACGCGTACCGCGAGCGACACCGTCGCAGTGACACCGGCCTCATCGAGCACGCCTTCGACATCGCCCGCGACGCCCATCGCGAGCAGGTGCGCCGCTCCGGGGAGCCGTACATCACCCACCCGCTCGGCGTCGCGCTCGGTGCTGGCCGACCTCGGCCTCGACGACGTCACCATCGCCGCCGCGCTCCTGCACGACGCGGTGGAGGACACGACCGTCACCGCGGCCGACATCGAGCGCGAGCTCGGCGCCGACGTCGCCACCATCGTCGACGGCGTCACCAAGCTCGACCGCCTCCAGTTCGACTCCAAGGAGGCGCAGCAGGCGGCGACCCTCCGCAAGATGCTGGTGGCGATGGCCAAGGACATCCGTGTCCTGCTCATCAAGCTGTCGGACCGGCTGCACAACATGCGCACGATCGCCTCGTTGCCCGAGTTCAAGCAACGCCGCATCGCGCAGGAGACCCTCGACATCTACGCGCCGCTCGCGCACCGGCTCGGCATCGCCGACATGAAGTGGCAGCTCGAGGACACGTCCTTCGCGGTGCTCTACCCATTGCGCTACGCGGAGATCGAGCAGATGGTGGCCACGCAGGCCCCCGAGCGTGAGGAGTTCCTCACCACCGTGCTCGGCGATCTCCGGGCCCGGCTCGAGGAGCTGCACATCGAGGCGGAGGTCACCGGGCGTCCGAAGCACTACTGGTCGATCTACGAGAAGATGATCACGCGGGGCAAGCAGTTCGACGACGTGCAGGACCTCGTCGGTGTGCGCGTCGTCGTCGACTCGGTGAAGGACTGCTACGCCGCGCTCGGCTCCATCCACGCGATGTGGAAGCCGGTGCAGGGCCGGTTCAAGGACTACATCGCGATGCCCAAGTTCAACCTCTACCAGTCGTTGCACACCACGGTCGTCGGGCCGACGGGCAAGGCCGTCGAGGTGCAGATCCGCACCCAGGAGATGCACCGCCGGGCCGAGTTCGGCGTCGCCGCGCACTGGGGCTACAAGGAACGCGAGCCCGCCGAGGACCTCCTCTGGCTCCAACGGATGGTCGACTGGCAGCAGGAGACCTCCGACCCCGGCGAGTTCATGGAGGCGCTGAAGATCGACCTCGAGTTCGACGAGGTCTTCGTCTTCACGCCCAAGGGCAAGGTCATCGCGCTGGCGGCGGGCGCCACGCCGGTCGACTTCGCCTACGCGATCCACACCGACGTCGGCCACCGGTGCATCGGTGCGCGGGTGAACGGCCGCCTCGTGCCCCTCGACTCCACGCTGGTGTCGGGTGACACGGTGGAGATCTTCACCAGCAAGGTCGAGGGCGCGGGTCCCAGCCGCGACTGGCTGCAGTTCGTGCACACGCCCAAGGCCCGCACGAAGATCCGCCAATGGTTCTCGCGCGAGCGGCGCGTGGACGCCATGGACTCCGGACGCGAGGAGCTGGCCAAGGCTCTCCGCAAGGAAGGGTTGCCGGTCCAGGAGCTGGCGCAGTCGTCGTCGCTCCTCGACGTCGCGGTCGCGATGCACTACACGGACCTCGACGCCCTGCACGCAGCGATCGGCGAGAACCACGTGTCGGCCAAGGCGGTCGCGCAACGGCTCCAGAAGGAGCTGCGCAGCGGGGACGAGCAGCTCCCGGTCACGACCGCCCGTCCGCCCACGCGGGCCCGGGGCGCCGAGCGGCGCGCCACCGGCGTCCACGTGGAGGGCCTCGACGACGTCATGGTGCGGCTCTCCCGGTGCTGCACCCCTGTGCCCGGCGACGAGATCATGGGTTTCGTCACCCGGGGTCGCGGCGTGTCGGTGCACCGCACCGACTGCGCCAACGCCGCCGGGCTGGTCGACCACGCCGAGCGGGTCATCGAGGTGGAGTGGGACCACGACCAACCGGCCACGTTCGTCGTGTCGGTCGAAGTCGAGGCGCTCGACCGCTCGAAGCTGCTGCGCGACGTGGCGCAGGTGCTGTCCGAGTACCACGTCAACATCCTGTCGTGCACCTCGCAGACGTCGACCGACCGCGTGGCCAAGTTCCGCTTCGACTTCGAGCTCGCCGACCCCAACCACCTGGAGTCGATCCTCTGGGCGGTCAAGCGCGTCGACAGCGTGTACGCCGCCTACCGGGTGCTCCCGGGCCACGCCAAGGTCGAGGCGTAGCGAAGCGGAGTCGACCCATTTGGTGGCGTACCCATGACCGACCTCGAAGATCTCCGCGCCCGGATTCGTCGCGCCACCGAGCTGCTCGAGTCGGTCGTCGCCGATCCGTCGCGCCTCGAGGTCGTGGCGGAGGACGAGCGCATCCGCTTCGTGAACGCGGCGGGCAACGTGTTCGCGCCCGACGTCGAGGAGCGCCGCCGCCGGGTCAAGGCGCGCCAGCGCCGCCAGCGGGCCGAGAAGCTGCAGCGCGACGAGGAGGTCCTGGCGGGCACCGGCATCCGCCGGTTGCGGGCCAAGCCGGTGTTCACCACCCCGAACGTCTTCCCGCCCGAGGGGTTCGCGCCCGCTGATCTCCTCGGGGAGGACCGGCTCGGTGACGACCGGCTGCTCCAGGACCCGCACCACTGCTACGTCTGCAAGAAGCAGTTCTCGCTGGTCCACCACTTCTACGACCAGCTCTGCCCGTCCTGCGCGGACGTCAACTTCGCCAAACGCACCGAGTCGGCCGACCTGCGCGGGCGGGTCGCGCTGCTCACCGGGGGGCGGGTCAAGATCGGGTACCAGGCCGGCATCAAGCTGCTGCGGGCGGGCGCCGAGCTGATCGTGACCACCCGCTTCCCCCGTGACGCCGCGCTGCGCTACGCCCGCGAGCCCGACTTCGAGGAGTGGGCCGGTCGCCTCGAGGTGTTCGGGCTCGACCTCCGCTACACGCCCAGCGTCGAGGCCTTCTGCCACCACCTCGACACCACCTGCGACCGGCTCGACTTCGTCGTCAACAACGCGTGCCAGACCGTACGGCGGCCGCCCGAGTTCTACCGGCACATGATGCGCGTCGAGACCGAGTCGCTGGACCGGATGCCCGAGCCGGTGCGGGCGCTGGTCGGCACCTACGACGAGCGGACCGGTCTCGATGCCGCCGCGCTCTCGCAGCGTGCGCTCCTGCCCGGCGAGGCCCACCCGCAGCACGAGCTGTTCCCCGAGGGCCGGCTCGACCAGGACCTCCAGCAGGTGGACCTGCGGGAGCGGAACTCGTGGCGGCTCATGGCGGCAGAGGTCTCCACCGTCGAACTGCTCGAGACCCAACTGGTGAACACGGTCGCGCCGTTCGTGTTGAACGCCCGGCTCAAGCCGCTCATGCTGCGCTCGCCCGAGCGCGACAAGCACGTCGTGAACGTCTCCGCGGTCGAGGGCCAGTTCTACCGGCGCTTCAAGACCACCAGGCATCCTCACACCAACATGGCCAAGGCCGCGCTCAACATGATGACGCGCACCTGCGCGGCGGAGTACCAGGCTGACGGGATCCACATGAACAGCGTCGACACCGGCTGGGTCAGCGACGAGGACCCGGTCGACATCGCCGAGCGCAAGACCGCCGAGCAGCGCTTCCACCCGCCGCTCGACATCGTCGACGGCGCCGCCCGCATCGTCGACCCCATCATCTCGGGCTTCAACACCGGCGAGCACCTCTACGGCCAGTTCCTGAAGGATTACCAGCCGACCGATTGGTGAGGCCGCCGGTACGATGCGCGGGTGCCTGAGCCCACCGACGACCGAGCGCGGTACCGCGCGCCCGTCGGTACCCACGACGTCCTCCCGCCCGAATCGGCGCAGTGGACGGCCCTGGTGGCGGCGTTCGCCGAGCGGGCCGGGCGCTACGGGTTCGACCTCGTGGTCACCCCGATCTTCGAGCACCTCGACGTCTTCCAGCGGGTGGGGGAGTCCACCGACGTCGTCCGCAAGGAGATGTACGACTTCGAGGACAAAGGCGGCCGGCGTCTCGCGTTGCGGCCCGAGGGCACCGCGCCGGTCGTGCGGGCGTTCGTGCAGCACCGGCCTCCGGTGCCGTGGAAGGTCTGGTACGTCGCGCCGCACTTCCGCTACGAACGGCCCCAGAAGGGGCGCTACCGCCAGCACTGGCAGGTCGGGGCCGAGGTGCTGGGGGTGGACGACCCCGACGTCGACGTCGAGGTCATCACCCTCGCCCACGGCGTCTACCGCGACCTCGGGCTGGACCAGGTCACGCTCGTCATCAACTCGATGGGCGACGAGCGCAGCCGTCCCGCCTACCTGGCGTTGCTGCGCGCGTACCTGCTCGACCACGCCGCCGCGCTGGGTGATGACTTCAGGAAACGGGTGGAGGCCAACCCGTTGCGGTTGCTCGACTCCAAGCGCGACGACTGGCAGGACGTCATCGAGCGCGCGCCGCAGCTCACCGAGCACCTGAGCGACGAGTCGCTCGCCCAGTTCGAGCAGGTCCAGCGGCGCCTCGACGCGCTCGGCATCCGCTACGAGCTCGACCACGCGTCTCGTGCGCGGGTTCGACTACTACACCGGCACCACGTTCGAGTTCCAGAGCGGTGCGCTCGACGCCGCCCAGAACGCGATCGGCGGGGGCGGGCGCTACGCGAAGCTGGCCGAGGAGATGGGCGGTCCGCCCACGACCGGCATCGGCTTCGGCATCGGCATCGAACGCGTGCTCATCGCCTGCGCGGCCGAGGGCGCGGTGCCGGGCACACCGGGCACCGCGGAGGTGTTCGTGGTCGGCGGGCCGGGCGTCTCGGGCAGCGACGTGGCGCTCCTCGTGAACGAGTTGCGGGAAGACGGCATGCGCACCGAGCGCACCTACGGCGACCGGTCGGTGAAGGCGCAATGGAAGGCGGCCGGCCGGTCCGGCGCCCGCTACTCGGTGATGCTCGGGCAGCGCGAGGCCGAACGGGGCGTGGTCGCGGTGAAGGATCTCGATTCGAGCGAACAGGTGGAAGTACCGCGCGACGCCGTCGCCGGGTGGTTGCAGGAACGACGCGAGGCAGAGGATCCACGTTCATGATGCGCACCGATCGCGCCGGCGATCTCCGGAGCACCGACATCGACCGCGAGGTCGTCGTCTGCGGCTGGGTCGACAGCCGCCGCGACCACGGGGGCGTGGTGTTCCTCGACGTGCGCGACGTCGCCGGGATCGTGCAGGTGGTCGTCGACCCCGAGCAGGCAGGCGGGGCGGACGTCCACCGGGTGCGGGGCGAGTACGTCGTGCGGGTCGAGGGCACCGTGCGCCACCGCCCGGACGGCACGGTCAACGACACCCTCCCGACCGGCGAGGTCGAGGTGGCGGCCACCGTGCTCGAGGTGCTCAACGAGTCGGACACGCCGCCGTTCCCCGTCGACGACCGCATCGACGCCGACGAGATGCTGCGCCTGCGCCACCGCTACGTCGACCTGCGCCGCCCCCGGCTGCAGCGCAACCTGCGGGTGCGGGCGACGGTGAACGCCGCGATTCGCCGTTCGCTGGACGCCCAGGGCTTCACCGAGGTCGAGACGCCCATGCTGATCGCGTCGACGCCCGAGGGCGCGCGCGACTTCGTGGTGCCGTCGCGGCTGTCGCCCGGCGAGTTCTACGCGCTGCCCCAGAGCCCACAGCTGTTCAAGCAGCTGTTGATGGTCGGGGGCCTCGACCGCTACTACCAGATCGCCCGCTGCCTGCGCGACGAGGACCTCCGCGCCGACCGCCAGTTCGAGTTCATGCAGCTCGACGCCGAGATGAGCTTCGCCGACGCCGACGACGTGATGGGCGTGATCGGCGAGGCCGTGCTCGACGCGGCCGAGGCGGTGACCGGCACGCGCCCGGGCCCGGTGTCGCGCATGACCTGGCACCAGGCCCAGGAACGCTACGGCTCGGACAAGCCCGACGTGCGCTTCGGTCTCGAGCTGGTCGACCTGTGCGAGGTGTTCGCCGCCACCGAGTTCCGGGCCTTCCAAGCCGACGTCGTGAAGGGCGTCCGGCTGCCGGGCGAGGGCGGGATGTCGCGGGCGCAGGTCGACAAGCTCGTCGACCGGGCGAAGCAGCTCGGCGCCGGTGGGCTCGTGTGGATGCGCGTGGTCGAGGGCGCCGAGCTCGAATGCCCGGTGCTCAAGTACCTGAGCGAGGCCGAGCAGCTCGGGATCGTCGACACGATGGGCGCGGAAGCGGGCGACCTCCTGCTCGTCGCCGCCGGCACGCGTCGACTGGTCGACCACGTGCTCGGCACGCTGCGGGTCGAGCTGGGACGGCCCCCGGTGCACGAAGGCGGCCTCGAGTTCCTCTGGGTCGTCGACTTCCCCCTGTTCGAGGCGCTCGACGACGACGGCATCCCCATCCCCGCGCACCACCCGTTCACGATGCCCCACCCCGACGACATCGAGCTCCTGGAACACGGCCACGGCGAAGACCTGCTGGCCGTGCGTTCGCTGGCCTACGACCTCGTGCTCAACGGCTGGGAGCTCGGTTCCGGCAGCGTCCGGATCCACCGCCCCGACGTCCAGCGGCGCATCTTCGCGCTGCTCGGCATCTCCGACGAGGAGGCCCAGTCGCGCTTCGGTTTCCTCCTCGACGCCTTCCGCTACGGCGCGCCGCCCCACGCCGGGTTCGCGTTCGGCATCGACCGGCTCACCGCCATCCTGGCCGGCGAGGACAACATCCGCGAAGTGATCGCGTTCCCCAAGACCCAGTCGGGCGCCGATCCGCTCACCGGCGCGCCGACCGCCATCGACGCGGCGCAACTCGAGGAGCTGGGGCTCGCGGTGCTGCCCCGCCCCAGGACCAAGAAGTAGCGGGACGAGAACGCCCCGCCCCGGTCCGTAGCGCAGGGCGGGGGCGGCTACGGCAGGGCGGGGCGATCCGTCGGGTTCGGGCTGGCCGACCCCACGTCGCGTGCGGTTACGGGAGAGTGAAGCTCATGTCGACGTCGCCGGTGATGCTGACCCCACCGAGGCGGCCGACCTGGCTGGCGGTCTTGTCGGTGGACTCCCAGGAGTAGGTGGCCTGGTACTCGCCCGCGGGCACGCCGCCGATCGAGAAGTGGCCGACCCCGTCGGCGACGGCGCCGAACGTGCCGTTGCTCCCGGAGAGGGTGAGGGTGAGGGTGACGCCCGCGGGCACGTTGGAGACGGTGCCCGAGACCGTGAACACGCTGGGGGCCGCGACGACCGGCGGCGCGGCTTCGGTCACCGGCGTGGGGGCGGCCACCTGACCCGAGGTGTCGCCACCGACCGGCGGGGTGGGCGCCGGTGCCGGCGCCACCGTGGTGACGGTGGTGACGGCGGGGGCCGCGGTGGTCGTGGTGGCGGCGAGGCCGCTCGGGGTGTCGGTCGCCGAGCCGGCGGCCGTGATGCGCCGGCCGCCGGGGCTCGACGAGGTGCCGCCGGCCGTGAGCGCGGCCACGCCCACGGCAACGGCGGCGACCATGCCGAGCGCGCCCGCGCCCTGCACGACCCGGTGGCGACGACCGAGCTGGTGGGCCCGGGCCGCGACCGCGGCACGCTCCTTCGCGCCCGGCACCGGGGGCGAAGGATCGCGGAGGTCGGAATCGGTGAGGTTCGGCATCAGTCGTGCTCCTGCTCGTCGCCGTCGACGGCCATGGTGTTCCTCAGGGTTGCCAGCCCGCGGCTGGCGTGCTGCTTCACCGAACCCACGGAGCAGCCGAGCGCCTTCGCGACGTCGGCCTCGGGGAGGTCGGCGAGGAAGCGCAGCACGATCACCTCGCGCTGGCGCCGCGAGAGCGTGTCGAGGGCGCGGTGGAGGTCGATGCGTTGCCCGGTGGGCCCCGGTGCCGTGGCACTGCGACGCTCGGCGTCGCCCGAGGCGTCGACCCGCTGGGTGCGACGCCACGTGTCGATGGCCAGGTTGCCGGCGACGCGCACGACCCACGCCTCGGCGTAGGAGCGGACCTTGCGCCAGCGGACGAAGGCCCGGGCCAGGGTCTCCTGGGCGACGTCCTCGGACTCGCTGCGGCGGCCCAGCAACTGGTAGGCGACGCCGTAGGCGCGTACGTAGAGGTCCTCGAAGGCCTCTTCGAAGACGAGGTCGATCGTGATCGCCGCGACCTCGGGCCCGGTACCGGCGCCGGTCGCGCCGGTGAGCCTGCCGGCGTCGATCCTGGCGCCCCGGGGTCGTTCTGCCTCCAACGTCACTGCCACGGGAAGAATACGCCCCGGCCGCCCCGAAGGTTGACAGCCGGTTGAAGAAATCTCGCGGAGAGCGGTGGCCGTGCGACCACGCTGCGTGGGCACCGTGCGCCGTGGTGCGTCGTCGTCGGCGACCTCGCGGCGTGGGTCGGTCGTAGCATCACCCGGTGGCCGATGACCTGTTCAGCGCGGCGGTGGCGGAGCGGCTCGAGCGGCGGGCCCCGCTCGCGGCCCGCCTCCGGCCCCGTTCGCTCGACGAGGTGTTCGGCCAGGAGCAACTGCTCGGCCCCGGCCGTCCGTTGCGGGTGCTCATCGAGGCCGACCGCCTGTCGTCGGTGATCCTCTGGGGCCCGCCCGGCACCGGCAAGACGACCATCGCTCGCCTGGTCGCCGGGGCGACGGCGAAGGCGTTCGAGCCGCTCTCGGCGGTCACGGCCGGGGTCAAGGACGTGCGCGAGGTCGCGGAGCGCGCCCGGGCCCGGATCGGCGAGCAGGGCCGGGGCACCATCCTCTTCCTCGACGAGGTGCACCGCTTCAACCGCACCCAGCAGGACGCGTTGCTCCCCCACGTGGAGGAGGGGCTGCTCGTGCTCATCGGCGCGACCACGGAGAACCCGTTCTTCTCGCTCACCGGGCCACTGCTCTCGCGCTCGACGCTGTTCCGCCTCGAGGCGCTCGGCGTCGACGACCTGCGCGCGCTCCTGCAACGCGCGCTCGCCGACGAGTCGCGCGGCCTCGGCGACGAGCATCTCGCCATCGACGACGACGCGCTCGTCCACCTCGCCGACCGGGCCGAGGGCGACGCCCGGCACGCGCTCACGTCGCTGGAGGTCGCCGCGGCGCTCGCGGCGGAGTCCGGACGCGGGTCGATCACGCTCGCGGACGCCGAGGCCGCGCTCGGCGCTCGCGCGCGCTCCGCTACGGCGACGACGAGCACTACGACGTGCTCTCCGCGTTCATCAAGAGCATCCGCGGCTCCGACGTCGACGCCGGCCTCTACTGGCTGGCCCGGATGATCACCGCGGGCGAGGATCCGCGGCTCGTCGCCCGCCGGTTGGTGATCCTGGCGTCGGAGGACGTCGGCATGGCCGACCCCAACGGTCTCGTGGTGGCCGACGCCGCCGCCCGCGCCGTCGAGTTCGTCGGGATGCCCGAGGCGCAGCTCAACCTGGCCCATGCCGTCACCTACCTGGCGAACGCGCCGAAGTCGAACTCCGTCACCACCGCGCTGGGCGCGGCGATGGCCGACGTGCGCGACCAGCCGGCCGGCGCGGTCCCCGCCCACCTGCGGGACGCCCATTACCCTGGCGCCGCGAAGCTCGGGCACGGCGACGGCTACGTGTACCCGCACGACGCCCCGGAAGGTTGGGTGCCGCAGCAGTACCGGCCCGACGACCGTGGGGGCCGGTACTGGCAGCCCACCGGGCGCGGGGACGACGTCGACCGGAGGAAGCAGGAGTGAGCGGGAGCGAGTGGGTGGCGGTGTTCGCGGCACAGATCTGCCTGGTGCTGCTGGTGGTGCTCGTCGTGATGATCGTCCGGCTCGACCGTGCCGCCCGTGACCTGCGCGCCGCGGCCGCCGACTTCCGGGCCGACGCCGAGCCCGCGCTCGAGGAGCTGCGGGCCGCGGTGCGGGCGGCCGACTTCGAGCTCGACCGGGTCGACGCCATCGTGTCCGGCGCCGAGAAGGTCACCGGCCGGGTCGACGCCGCCTCCGACCTCGCCTACCGGACGTTCACGAACCCGGTGGTGAAGGCGCTCGCGGTCGGCACCGGCACGCGGCGTGCGGTCCAGCGACTCAAGGGCGATCCGTCGCCGCGTCGCCGCGACAAGCGGGCGTCGTAGATGTTCAAGCGCGTGACCTGGCTCGGCGTCGGCTTCACCATCGGTGTCGGCACGACCGTCGTCGCGGCGCACAAGGCCCGCCAACAGCTCGAACGCTACAAGCCCAACGCGGTCGTCGACCGCGTCACCACCAGCATCACGGACCGCGCCGGCTCGCTGCGCGACCAGATGGCTGCCGCGCTCGACGACGGCAGGCAGGCCGCCAAGGACCGGGAGCTCGAGCTGCGCGCCGCTTCCTTCGAGCGGCAGCCCGAACCGGGAGCACAACCACCGCAAGCGACCTAGACCGAGACGGTACGATTTGTCCCGTGTCCCCGCCGCGAACCGCCGACGAATTGCGCGCCGTCTTCCTCGACTTCTTCGCGACCCGCGGTCACACGCCGGTTCCGTCGTCGAGCCTGATCCCGCACGACGACACGTTGCTGTTCACGAACGCGGGCATGGTCCCGTTCAAGCCCTACTTCGTCGGTGACGAGACGCCGCCGTACCGCGGGCGACCTCCGTCCAGAAGTGCGTACGCGCGGGGGGCAAGCACAACGACCTCGACGACGTCGGCCGCACGGACCGTCACTTCACGTTCTTCGAGATGCTCGGGAACTTCAGCTTCGGCGACTACTTCAAGGCCGAGGCGATCTCGTGGGCTTGGGAGCTCTACACCGAGGTGTTCGGCCTCGATCCCGAGCGCCTGTGGGTGACGGTCCACACCACCGACGACGACGCCGAGGCGATCTGGCGTGACGTCGTCGGCCTGCCCGCGGAGCGCATCCAGCGCCTCGGCGACGACAACTTCTGGCGCATGGCCGACACCGGTCCGTGCGGACCGAGCTCGGAGATCTTCTGGGACCGCGGCCCCGAGCACGGGCCCGCCACCGGCCCCGCCGCCAACGAGGACCGCTACATCGAGATCTGGAACCTCGTGTTCATGCAGTTCGACGCCCGCCCCGACGGTGAGCTGGTGCCGTTGCCGGCGCCGAGCGTCGACACCGGCGCGGGGCTGGAACGCAACCTCGCCGTGCTCCAGGGCGCGGCGTCGGTGTGGGACATCGACGTCTTCCGGCCGCTGATCGCCGCCGCCGAGGCGGTCACGGGAGTGCGGTACGGCACCTTCCCCGGCTCGGAACGTGACGTGTCGTTGCGCATCCTCGCCGAGCACGGCCGGACCATGACGTTCCTGGTGGCCGACGGCGTGGTGCCCTCGAACGAGGAGCGCGGCTACGTGCTGCGCCGCATCATCCGGCGTGCCGTGCGGCACGCGTTCCTGCTCGGCTCCGAGGACCTCGTCACCCCGGCGCTGGTCGAGGCGACGATCGAGGTGATGGGAAGCGCGTATCCCGAGATCGCCAAGCAACGGGAGCTGGTGCTCGGGATCGTCGGCCGCGAGGAGGAGCGCTTCCGCCAGACGCTGGCCCGGGGCCTCGACCTGCTCGACGGGGTGCTGGCGCGCGGCGACGTGTCGGGCGACGACGCCTTCTTCCTGCACGACACGCTGGGGTTCCCCATCGACCTCACCCGCGAGATCGCGGCGGAGCGGGGCCGCACCACCGACGTCGACGGGTTCCACACCCGCATGCAGGAACAGCGCACGCGGGCCAAGGAGGCGCACAAGGCGGCTGGGGGCAAGGGAGAGGGCGCGCCGCTCGAGCTCTACCGCGAGCTGGCCGACGAGTTGGGCCCCACCGACTTCACCGGTCGCCAGGAGTACGAGACGGTCGGGGCCAAGGTGCGCGCGCTGGTGGGCGGCCGCGAGCGCCTGGCGCAGGCCGACGCCGGCGCGGCGGTGAGCGTGGTGCTCGACCGCACCCCCTTCTACGCCGAGTCCGGTGGCCAGGTGGGCGACACCGGTGTGATCGAGACCGCCGGCGGCGCCCGGGTGCGCATCGACGACACCCAGTACGGCCTGCCGGGCCTGGTCCTGCACCGCGGCGTCGTGGAGGAGGGCACGATCGCCGAGGGCGACGAAGCCACCGCGCGCATCGACGGTGCCCGGCGCGACGCCATCCGCCGCAACCACACCGCCACCCACATCCTGCACTGGGCGTTGCGCGAGGTGCTCGGGACCCATGTGCAGCAGGCCGGCTCGATGGTGGCGCCCGACCGCCTGCGGTTCGACTTCAGCCACCACGAGGCGTTGACGCGCGAGCAGCTCGACCGGGTGGAAGCGCTGGCCAACGCCGAGATCATCGGCGACGCCCCGGTGCGTCACTACGAGACCACCAAGGATCACGCCGAGTCGCTCGGCGCGATCGCGTTCTTCGGCGACAAGTACGGCGACCTCGTGCGGGTGCTCGAGGCGGGGGACCACTCGATCGAGCTGTGCGGCGGCACCCACGTGCACGCCCTGGGGTTCATCGGGCCGATCAAGATCGTGAGCGAGGGCTCGATCGGGGCCAACCTGCGCCGGATCGAGGCGGTCACCGGTGAGGGGGCGCTCGAACGCATCCACGAGGAAGAGCTGCAGCTGCGAGAGCTGGCCGACGCGCTGAAGGTCGCGCCCGGCGAGCTGGCGGATCGGGTCGCGCGCCTGGTCGAGCAGGTCAAGCAGCTGCAGGACGAGCTCGCGGCCGAGCGGGCCAAGCAGGCGGGCGCCGAAGGCGTCACCCTCGCGGCGGGTGCGGTCGACGGCCTGGTCGTGGCGCGCCGCGACGGCCTCGGGCCCGACGACCTCCACACGCTGGCGGTGGCGACGCGAGACGCCCTGGGCTCGGGGGTGGTGGCGCTGGTCGGGCTCGGTCCCGACGGTACGAAGGCGGGCGTGGCCGTCGCGGTGAGCAAGGACCGCGTGGCGGCGGGAGTGTCGGCCGCCGACGTGGCGCGCGACGCGGCGAAGGCGCTGGGCGGGGGCACCGCCAAGAACCCGGATTCGGTGCGGGGCGGGGGGCCGAAGGTCGGTGCCGTCGATGACGCCCTCGCCCTCCTCGACACGGCGGCGCGCGGCAGTTCCGGGGCCTCAGGGGCCGGGTGACCCCGGGCTCCGGTCGCGTCCTCGGCGTCGACCTCGGATCTCGTCGCATCGGCCTCGCCGCCACCGACCCGTCGGGAACGTTGGCGAGCCCCTACGGCACCCTGGCACGCCGGGGCGAGGTCGCCGACGACCACCGCGCGATCCTGGCCGCGGCCCGGGAGGTGGGCGCCGCGCGGATCGTGGTGGGGCTGCCCCGCTCGCTCTCGGGCGCGTTGGGGCCGGCGGCGCGTGCCGCGCTGGAGGAGATCGAGGCGTTGACCGCCGCCGCCCGCGCCGAGGCGATCGAGGTCGACACCTACGATGAGCGCTTCACCACGATGATCGCACAGCACGCACTCCGAGACGCCAACCCTCGGCGCAAGCGGCGCCAGCGCGCCCAGCGCGAGCAGGTCGACGCCGCCGCCGCGGCCGTCATCCTGCAGTCGTGGCTCGACGCCCGCGCTCCCGGTGCCGACGGTCGTGCTCCCGGGGCCGGGGGGTGAGCCGCGAAGGCGACGACGACCATCCGCCGTGGCCCCCACCCACACCGGTCGCACCCCGACCGTCGCCGCCACCCCCTCAGCCCGCGTTCCCTCGGACCGATTCGGCGACCGATTCGGTGGGGGACGGGGAATTCGGTGAGTCGGCCCCTGATTCGGCGAGCGATTCGGCGACCGATTCGGTGGGGGACGGGGAATTCGGTGAGTCGGCCCCTGATTCGGCGACCGATTCGGTCCGACGGCGCGGGGCGACCCAGGACGGCGCACCGGCCCGCCAGGACGTCCGCGCCCGGCGGCGGCAGCGTCGGCGCCGGCGGGTGGCGGTCCTCGTCGTCCTCGCGCTCCTCGTGCTGCCCGTCGTCGTGGTCGCGGGCTGGTTCGTCTGGCAACTCGACCCGCCCGGCGGCGAAGGCGCGGCGGTCACGGTCGCGATCCAACCCGGGTGGGGCACCAGGGAGGCGGGTGACGCGCTGGCGTCGAAGGGAGTGATCGGCTCGTCGCTGGCCTTCCAGATCTGGTCGAAGGTGTCCGGCGGCGGCTCGTTCCAGGCCGGCAGCTACTCGCTGCACCAGGACATGGGGGTGAAGGCGGCGTCCGACGCACTCGGGCGGGGCCCGTCGACCGCCGCCCCCGCCGACCACCTCACCCTCGCGCTCCCGCCCGGATTGCGACTCGAACAGATCGCGCAGCGGGTCGGCGCCCTTCCCGGCCACGACCGCGCCGCGTTCCTGGCCCTCGCGCAGTCGGGCCAGGTGCGTTCGAAGTACCAGGGTGACCAGGTGTCGAACGAGGGATTCACCTGGCCGGACACCTACTTCGTCGCGAAGGGGGAGACCGACCTCCAGATCCTCCAGACGATCGTCGCCGAGTTCGACAAGCACGCCGATGCGGTCAACCTGGCCGGCGCGTCCTCGATCGGCCTGACCTCCCAGCAGGCGGTGGTCGTCGCGTCGCTGGTGCAGGCGGAGGCGGGCAACGCCGCCGACGCGCCCAAGGTGGCGGCGGTGATCCTCAACCGGACCCGCCAGAACACGCCGCTGCAGATCGACGCCACCCTCTGCTACGCGAAGGGTGGGTGCCCGCCGGTGCCGTCGAACGCCGACAAGGCGATCGACTCGCCCTACAACACCTACCGCGTGGCCGGCCTGCCCCCGACGCCGATCATGACCGTCGCCGAGCAGTCGCTGCGCGCCGCGCTGGCGCCCGCCGACGTCCCCTACTTGTACTACGTGACCGGTAAGGATGGGGTCACGTACTTCGCCACCACCCTGGCGGAGCACGAGGCCAACATCCGCGAGCACGGGGTTCGGGGCGAGTGACCGTCAACGGCGAGACGAGGGTGACCGGGTTGATCGGCGATCCCGTGGCCCACTCGCGCTCGCCGGCGATCCTCAACGCCGCCTACCGCGAGACGGGTCTGAACTGGATCTACGTCGCGTTCCCCGCGCCCGCCGGACACGGCGGCGACGCGGTCAGGGCGGCGCGCGCGCTCGGTCTGGCCGGCCTCACCGTCACCATGCCGCACAAGGCCGACGCCGCCTGGGCGTGCGACGAGCTCACCGCCGACGCCGCTGCGCTGGGCGCGGTCAACGTGGTGACCGTCGCCGGCGACGGACGCCTGCTCGGCGCGTCGACCGACGGCGAGGGGTTCGTGCGCTCGGTGCGCGACGAGGGCGTCGATCCGGGCGGCCTCGACGTACTGGTGGCGGGTGCCGGCGGCGCCGCCCGCGCCATCGTGCTCGCCCTCGGCGGTGCCGGTGCCCGGGTGACGGTCGCGGCCCGCCGGCTCGACCGTGCCGAGGCGGCGGCGGGGCTGGTGCCCGGCGGTCAGGCGACCACGCTCGCCGACGTCGACCCCGGCGTGTTCGCGCTGGTGGTCAACGCCACGCCGCTCGGGATGCAGGGCGAACCCGGCCCGCTGCCCGCAGAACGCCTCAACCCCGGGCAATTGGTGGTCGACACCGTCTACCACCCTATGGAGACGCCCTTCCTCGCCGCCGCCCGCGCCCGCGGGATCCGCTGCGCCAACGGCGTCGGCATGCTCGTGCACCAGGCCGCGCTCGCGTTCGAGCTCTGGACCGGCCTCGACGCGCCCGTCGCGGCCATGCGGCTGGCGGCCGCGCAGGACCCGCGCGCATGACCGTCGTGCTCGTGGTCGGATGCTCGCTGCTCGGCCTCGTGGTCGGGTGGTTGCTCGACCCGGTCATCACGCGTGTCCCGCGGCGTCAGCCGGTGCTCGGGCCCCCCACCGCCGACGAACCGCCTCCGCGACCCGCCCGCCGGGTCACGGTGGCGGTCCTCACCGGGGCCCTCTTCGGGGGGATGGCGGCGCGCTTCGACGACTCCTGGGCCCTTCCCGCGTACCTCGTGCTCACGGCCGCGCTGGTTGCGCTGGCGTTCATCGATTTGGAGACCTACCTCCTGCCGAACCGCATCGTCTACCCGCTCACCGTGGTGACGATCGGGCTGCTGGCGCTGGGCGCCCTGGCCGACGGCGATCTCGACGCGCTCGGGCGCGGCCTCGTCGCGGGCATGATCGCGTTCGCGATCTTCTTCGTGCTGCACCTCGTGTCGCCCCGGAGCATGGGCTTCGGCGACGTGAAGCTCTCGTTCACCCTCGGCCTCGCCCTCGGCTACCTCAGCTGGGGCGAGATGATCCTCGGCCTGTTCCTCGGGTTCCTCTACGGCGCGGTGATCGGCATCGTGCTCATCGCCACCAAGGTGCGGGGACGGAGCCAGGCGGTGCCGTTCGGCCCGTTCCTGGCCGCGGGCGCCATCACCGCGATCCTGGTGGGCATGCCGATCCTGGACTGGTACCGGGGGAGCTGAACCCCCGCGACCGGCGTAATGAGCGAAGGCCGCCGCAGGCCCGCCGGTATCCTGGCGTGTCCCCTTCGGAGGTTGTCCGTTGCTGCGTTACCTGACCGCCGGTGAGTCGCACGGCCCCGCCCTCACGGTGGTGGTCGAGGGCCTCCCCGCGGGGCTCCCCGTGACGGTGGAGCAGATCGGCGACGAGCTCGCCCGCCGCCGCCTCGGCTTCGGCCGGGGCCCCCGCATGCGCTTCGAGCGTGACGACGTCGAGCTGCTCGGCGGGGTGCGTCACGGTGTGACGCTCGGGTCACCGGTCGCCATCGTGATCCACAACACGGAGTGGCCGAAGTGGCAGGAGGAGATGTCGCCCGCGCCGGGGGTCACCGAGAAGCCGCTGCACCAGCCCCGGCCCGGTCACGCCGACCTCGTCGGCATGCAGAAGTACGGCTTCGACGACGCCCGCAACGTGCTCGAGCGGGCCAGCGCCCGCGAGACCGCGGCGCGCGTCGCCGCGGGCACGCTGGCCAAGCTGCTCCTCGCCGAGCTCGGCACCGAGGTGCTCAGCCACGTGATCCAGATGGGCGCCGCCCGCGCCGAAGCGGGCCGGCGTCCGACCCCCGCCGATCTCCCGGCGGTGGACGACTCGCCGGTGCGGTGCTTCGACCCCGCGGCCGAGGCGATGATGATCGCCGAGGTCGAGGCGGCGGCGAAGGCCGGCGACTCGCTCGGTGGCGTGGTGGAGGTCCTCGGCTACGGCGTCCCGCCCGGCCTGGGCTCGCACGTGCACTGGGACCGCAAGCTCGACGGGCTGCTCGCCCAGGCGCTCATGAGCATCCAGGCCATGAAGGGCGTCGAGCTCGGCGACGGCTTCGAGGTCGCCGGGCTGCGCGGCAGCCAGGCCCACGACGAGATCTTGTGGGACGACGCCGCCGAGGAGTACACCCGCGGCTCCACGCGCGCCGGTGGCACCGAGGGCGGCATGACCACCGGCGGCCTCCTCGTCGCGCGCGTCGCCATGAAACCCCTCGCCACGCTCAACCGTCCCGTCCTGCGGACCGTCGACACCACCACCAAGGAGGAGACGGTGTCGTTCAAGGAACGCACCGACGTCACCGCGGTGCCGGCGTCGGGCGTGGTGGCCGAGACCATGACCGCGCTCGTGCTCGCGCAGGAGGCCACCCGCAAGTTCGGCGGCGACTCGCTCGAGGAGCTCGTGCGCAACCACGCCGCCTACGTCGCGTCGTTGCGGTAGCGCGGCGATGGCGCCACGGCACCTCGTGCTGATCGGCTTGATGGGCGCGGGCAAGACGACGGTCGGCCAGCGCTGCGCCGAGTTGCTCGACCGTGCGTTCCTCGACACCGACGAGCTCGTCGAGGCGAACACCCGGATGGGTGTGGCCGACATCTTCGAGCAGCACGGCGAGCAACGGTTCCGGGCGCTCGAGCGCGACGCGGTGGCCGACGCCAGCGCGTCGCCGGTACCGCTCGTGATCGCGTGCGGGGGTGGAGCCGTGCTCGACGCCGACAACCGCCGGGTGTTGCGGGCGAACGGGGTGGTCGTCTGGTTGCGGGCTGCGCCCGCGGTGCTCGGCGAGCGGGTGGACGCGGGCCCCCGGCGCCCGCTGCTGGCGGGTGGCGCGCCCCCGGCGGCGACGCTCGAACGCCTGGCCGAGCTCCGGGCGCCGGCCTACGAAGCGGCCGCGCACCTGAGCGTCGACACCGAGGGTCGCACGGTCGACGAGGTCGCGACGCGTGTCGTGGAGGAGTTCCGATCGTGGAACGGGTGACCGTCGCGCTCGGAGGGCGCGCCCTATGACGTCGTCGTCGGTGCCGGCGTGCTCGCCGACGCGGGCGCGCTGCTCGCCGGGCGCCGGCGGGTCGCGGTCGTGAGCCAGTCGGGAGTGGCCGACTTCCACGCGCCGTCGCTCACCGCCGCGCTGCACGCGACCGGCGCGGAGACCGACCTCTTCCTCATGGGCGACGGCGAAGACGCCAAGACGCTGGCGACGGTCGACGACCTGTGCCGGCGCCTCGCCGCCTGGGGGCTCCTGCGCAACGACGCCATCGTCGCCCTGGGCGGGGGAGTGGTCGGCGACACCGCGGGCTTCGTCGCGTCCGTGTACCACCGGGGCATCGCCGTCGTGCAGGCCCCCACCACGCTGCTCGCGCAGGTCGACGCCGCCATCGGCGGCAAGACCGCGGTCAACCTGCCCGAGGGCAAGAACCTCGTCGGCGCGTTCCACCAGCCGCTCGGGGTCTACGCCGACGTCACGACGCTCACCACCTTGCCGCCGCGCGAGTACCGCGCCGGTCTCGGTGAGGTCGCGAAGTACGCCCTGATGCCCGGCGGTGGGCGTGTCGCCGCGATCGTGGAGTCGCGCGCGGCGTCGGTCGTGGCCCGCGACGCCCATGCGCTGACCGAGTTGGTCGCCGCCTGCGCGGCGATGAAGGCGCACGTGGTGGCGGCCGACCCGCAGGAGCGCACCGGGATCCGCGCCACGCTCAACCTGGGTCACACGCTCGGCCACGCGCTGGAGTCGGTCGGGGGCTACGAGCTGCTCCACGGCGAGGCGGTCGCGGTCGGCCTCGTCTTCGCGGCGCGCGCTCGCCGGCGCGCTGGAGCGCATCGACGACGACGGCGTCGCTCGCTACCGCAACGTAGTGGCCGCCCTCGACCTGCCCACCGCGGTGCCGGGACCGGCCGACCGCGAGGTGCTGCTCGCGTCGATGCGGCGCGACAAGAAATCGGTCGGCGGGCTCACGTTCGTCCTGCCGGGGCCGATGGGGCTGGAGACCGTGCACGATCCCGACGCGCGCGCGCTCGACCTCGCGTTCCGCGCCGTGGGTGTGGGAGGCTGACCCCGTGATCCTCCTGTTGTCCGGCCCCAACTTGAACCTGCTCGGCGAGCGCGAGCCCGAGATCTACGGCACCACCACGCTTGGCTGACCTCGTGGGCATCGCCAGTGCGGCCGCCGCCGCCGGCGGACACGAGCTCGAGCACGTGCAGTCGAACCACGAAGGCGATCTGGTGGACGCGATCCATGCCGCCCGAGGTCGGTGCGCGGCGATCGTCATCAACGCCGGCGCGTTCACGCACTACTCGTTCGCGCTCGCCGATGCGCTCGCGACGTTCGAAGGCGTCAAGGTGGAGCTGCACATCTCCAACCCGGAGGCGCGCGAGCACTGGCGTCACGATTCGGTCATCGCCCCGTACATGACCGCGTCGCTGGCGGGCTTCGGTGCCGCGGGCTACCGCCTGGCCGTCGAGGGCGCGATCGCCGAGCTGGGAGCCGGCGCATGACCACGGTCTCGACCGACACGCTGCCGGTGATGGACGTCGCCGGTCGTGTGTCGCGGCTGCGACCGTTGTTCGCGGAAGCCGGCATCGACGCGCTGCTCGTCACCAGCCTCCCGAACGTCCGCTACCTCACCGGCTTCACCGGGAGCTCGGCGATGGTGCTGGTCACCACCGACGCGCTCGTGTTCACCTCCGACGGCCGCTACCGCACCCAGGCGGGGGAGCAACTGGCGGCGGCCGGGGTCGCCGCGCAGATCGAGATCGGCGCGACCGTCGCGCAGCAGCGCGACGCGCTGGCTGCCGCGCTGGTGCCCGGCGCCCGCATCGGCCTCGAGGCCCACGCGGTCACCTGGGCCCAGCAACGTGACCTCGCGCGCGCGCTCGCCGGTCACGAGCTCGTGCCCACCGACGGGCTCGTCGAGCGACTCCGCCGGGTGAAGGAGGCCGGCGAGGTGGCGCGCATCCGCGCCGCCTGCGCCATCGCCGACGACGCGCTCGCCGCGCTCCTCCCGCGCCTCGCCGACGGCCCGACCGAGCGTGACTTCGCCCTCGACCTCGAGGTGGAGATGCGCCGCCGGGGGGCCAGCGGCAACAGCTTCGACCCGATCGTCGCGTCGGGCCCAAACGGCGCGAAGCCCCACGCCCGCCCCAGCGCGCGTCGGGTCGAGCACGGCGAGCTGGTCGTCATCGACTTCGGTTGCGTCGTCGACGGCTACTGCTCCGACATGACCCGCACGGTGAGCGTGGGTGATCCGGGCGCCGAGGCGCGCCGCCTGTGGGACGTCGTGCGCGAGAGCCAGTGGGCGGGTCGGGAAGCGGTGCACGCCGGTGCGGACTGCGCGGACATCGACCGGGCGTGTCGTGACGTCATCGTCGCCGCCGGGTGGGGTGACGCGTTCGTGCACGGCACCGGCCACGGCGTCGGTCTCGAGATCCACGAGGCGCCGAGAGTGGCGGCGAGTGCCCGTGATACCTTGGAACCCGGCTCGGTGGTCACCGTCGAGCCCGGCGTCTACCTCCCCGGTGTCGGCGGGGTACGCATCGAGGACACGGTCGTCGTCACCCCCGACGGCGCCGATCCCCTCACCGAGTTCCCGAAGGACCTGGTTCTGTGAGTCTTTCTTCCAAGAACGGCTGCTCGTGAGCATCTCCACCAACGACCTCAAGAACGGCATGGCGCTCAACCTCCCCTCCGAGGGTCTCGTGACCGTGGTCGAGTTCCAGCACGTGAAGCCGGGCAAGGGCGGCGCCTTCGTCCGCACGAAGCTCAAGAAGGTGGCGGGCGGTTCGGTGCTGGAACGTACGTTCCGGGCCGACGAGAAGGTCCCGCTCGCCGTCATCGACAAGCGCGAGATGCAGTACCTCTACCGTGAGGGCAGCGCGCTGGTGTTCATGGACACCGAGAGCTACGACCAGATCAACGTCGAGACCCCGAAGCTCGGCAGCACCGTCGACTACCTGAAGGAAGGCGACTCCGCCGTCCTGCACATGTACAACGGCGACGTCGTGGGCGCCGAGCTCGCCGCCGCGGTCGAGCTCGCGGTCACCGAGACCGAACCCGGCGTGCAGGGCGACCGCGTGTCGGGCGCGCGCAAGTCGGCGACGCTCGAGACCGGTCTGGTGGTGCAGGTCCCGCTGTTCGTGGAGCCGGGCGAGAGGATCAAGGTCGACACCCGCACCGGGGAATACCTGGCGCGCGCCTGATCTCGGATCATGGCCGTCACCGGAAGCCGTCGAGAAGCACGCGAGCGGGCCCTCGAGCTGTGCTACGAGCTGGAGGTCCGTGACCTCGGGGTCGACGTGTTGATCGAGCAGCAACCGGCGCCCCCGGACGCGTACGCGGTGCAGCTGGTGCGCGGTGTCGAGGAGCACCACGACGCGGTCGACGCGCTGCTGCGGAAGTTCTCCGAGCACTGGGCCCTCGAGCGCATGCCCGCCGTCGACCGGGCGGTGCTGCGCCTCGGTGCCTACGAGCTCGGGTGGGAGCCCGAGGTCCCGAGCTCGGTGGTGATCAACGAGGCCGTGGATCTCGCCAAGCAGTACTCCACCAAGGACTCCGGTCGCTTCGTGAACGGCCTGCTCAGCCGCATCGCGGAGGAGTTGCGGCCCCAGGCATCATGAGCGTGGCGAGATGAGCCTGGCCCCGGTCGAGATCCAGGAGCCCGAGGTCGGCGAGGTCACGCTCACCGACAAACCGTGGATCGTGATCGTCTGGAACGACCCCGTCAACCTCATGAGCTACGTGGTGTACGTGTTCCAGAAGCTGTTCGGGTACTCGCGCAAGAAAGCGACGCGGTTGATGCGCCAGGTGCACGAAGAGGGCCGGGCGGTCGTGTCCGACGGCCCGGTCGAGAAGTGCGAGGCCGACGTCGCCCGCCTCCACGCGCACGGCCTCTGGGCCACGATGGAACACCCGTCGTAGTGATCCCGGTCCGCTGATGGCACCCGGTCCGCTGATGGCACCCGCCCGCTGATGGCCCGCTGGAAGCGATTCCGCTCCGGACCCGGTGACACGCTCGTGGTCTCCCTCGCCGAGGAGGAGCTGGGTATGCTCCGGCGCCTGCCCGAGCAGCTCCGCGAGGTGCTCGAGGGTCCCACCGAGGACGAGGCCCGGACCCGCATCTTCCCCCGCGCCTACCTCGACCCCACGGCCGAGGCGGAGGAGGCGGAGTGGCAGGAGCTGGTGCACCCGGAGCTGCTGCAGGAACGCCTCGACGCCCTGGGGCTGATCTCGGCCACCCTCGAGCGCGCCGAGCCCGCCGGTGACTGGTGGCAGATCACGCTGAGCCCCGACGAGGTGCAGGCCTGGTTGGGCGTGCTCAACGACACCCGGCTCGTGCTCGGCACCCGCCTGGGGATCACCGAGGAGGAACTGGAGCTCGACCCGTCCGACGCCCGGGCGGGCGCCTACGCGATGTACCAGTGGCTCACCTGGCTGCAGGGCGACCTCGTGGAAGCGCTGCTGTAGCTACGGCTGCACGGTGACGAGATCGACGGCCGTCTCCTCGGGCGGCGCCGCGAACCCGCCCGCGATGCCGGCCTGCATCTTCGGCATCAGCGTGCCGTCGCGGAAGGCCTCCCAGCTCTCCCGGGACTCGTGCACCGCCATGATCGTCCAGCCGCCCTCCGAAGCGCCCGCGGCGTGGAAGATCTGACCGGGAGGGAGGCTCCCGTCGCTCGGGTGCACCGCCGCAACCGACGCCTCGTACTGCGCCCGGGTGCCTCCCGGGAAGAAGTGCACGATGCCGTACGCCATCATCTTCTCCATTCGATCGGGATGCCCTCGCTCGGACGGTATCACCGGTACCGGTAAGGGGACGAGCTCCGGCCGGGGCCCGGGATCAGCTACGATGCACACGACCGTGAAAGGAGTCCTGTGAGGCTCCTACGGAAGGACTGCGTGAACGCTGAACTTCGCGGAGTGTGTTCGACGCCGGGGATCTCCGTCGTGCCCACACCCGCATCGCCCACGAGATCGTCGAGCGCAACCGTGGCGCCGACGACATCGTCCTGGTGGGCCTCTACACCCGCGGCCCGGCCATCGCCCACCGGCTCGCCGCCGCCATCGCCGAGTTCGAGGGCGTCGAGGTCCCGGTGGGCGCGCTCGACGTCGCCTTCTACCGCGACGACATCGCGCTGCGTGCGGTCACCCCACTCGGCGCCACCGAGGTGCCCGTCGACATCACCGACCGGGTGGTGGTGCTGGTCGACGACGTGCTCTTCACCGGGCGCACCGTCCGCGCCGCGATGGACGCCCTCACCGAGCTGGGCCGCCCCCGTGCGGTGCAGCTCGCGGTGCTGATCGACCGGGGTCACCGGGAGCTGCCGATCCGTCCCGACTACGTCGGCAAGAACCTCCCGACCCGCTTGGGGGAAGACGTCCGCGTCCGCCTGTCGGAGGTCGACGGCGACGACGACAGCGTCGAACTGTGGGAGGGAGCCGAATGAAGCACCTGCTCTCGATCGACGATCTCGACGTCGACAGCCTCACCGCGCTGCTCGACCTCTCCGAGCAGTTCGTGGCGGTGAACCAGCGCGACATCCCGAAGGTGCCGGCCCTCCGGGGCAAGGTGGTGGCATCGCTCTTCTACGAGGAGTCGACCCGCACCCGGCTCAGCTTCGAAACCGCGGCGAAGCGCCTCTCGTGCGACGTGATGACGTTCAGCGTGGCGCAGTCGTCGGTGAAGAAGGGGGAGAGCCTGCGCGACACGGTGCAGACGATCGCGGCGATGGGCATCGACGCCATCGTGGTGCGCCACCCCGCCGCCGGCGCGCCCACCGGGTCGCCGACTGGATCGACGCCGCCGTCGTCAACGCGGGCGACGGCCGGCACTCGCACCCGACCCAGGCCCTGCTCGACGCCCTCACCCTGCGGCGCCACCGCGAGATTGCCGGTCTGCGCGTCGCCATCGTGGGCGACGTGCGCCACTCCCGGGTCGCCCGGAGCAACGTGAAGGCGCTCCACCTGCTCGGCGCCGACGTCACCCTGGTCGCCCCGCCCACGCTGCTCCCGGAGTCGCTCGAGGGGTGGCCGGTGCGCGTGAGCCACGAGCTCGACGACGTGGTGTCGGAGGTCGACGTCGTGATGCTCCTGCGCATGCAGTTCGAGCGTCAGCAGGAGGCGTTGTTCCCGACCGTGCGCGAGTACACCGCGCGCGTACGGCCTCACCGAGGCGCGAGCCGAACGGCTGAAGCCCGACGCGCTCGTGATGCATCCCGGCCCCATGAACCGCGGCGTCGAGGTGGCGGCCGAGGTGGCCGACGGCCGGGCGTCGCTGGTCACCGAACAGGTCGCCAACGGCGTCGCTGTGCGCATGGCCGTTCTCTACTCGCTTCTCGGATCCGGAGCACCCGTTGCCTGAACCCTCCTCACTCGTGATCACCGGCGGCACCGTGGTCGACGCCTCGGGGACCCGCCGTGCCGACGTCCGCGTGCGCGACGGCAAGGTCGCCGACGTCGGCGCCGACCTCACGACGAGCGGGGACGAGGCGTCCCTGGACGCGTCGCGGTGTGTGGTGAGCCCGGGGCTCGTCGACCTGCACGTGCACCTGCGCGAGCCGGGCGACGAGGAGGCCGAGACGATCGAGACGGGGACGCGCGCCGCCGCGCGCGGCGGCTTCACCGCGGTCGTGGCCATGCCCAACACCCGTCCGCCGCTCGACGACGCCGCGGTGGTGAGCTCGGTGCTCGCCACCGGCGCGGCCGCCGGGCTCTGCGAGGTGGTGTCGTCGGGGTGCATCACCGTGGGTCGCGAGGGCTCGCGGCTCGCGCCGATGGGGGAGCTGTACGCGCTCGGGGTGCGCATCTTCACCGACGACGGCGCGTGCGTGGCCAGCGCGGGGGTGATGCGTCGGGCTCTCGAGTACGCGGCGTCGCTCCCGGGCGCGATCGTGGCCGAGCACGCGGAGGACGACAGCCTCGCGGCCGGAGGCCACATGCACGAGGGCGCGTGGTCGAGCCGCCTGGGGATCCCCGGGCGCCCGTCGGTGGCCGAGACCGTGATCGTGGCCCGCGACATCGAGCTCTGCGCGGTGACCGGCACGCCCGTGCACTTCCTGCACTGCTCCGCCGCGGGAACCGTCGAGTTGGTGCGCGCCGCCAAGGCGCGGGGCCTGCCCGTCACCGCCGAGGTCGCGCCCCACCACTTCACGCTCACCGACGCGTGCTGTGAGGGCTTCGACCCCGCGTTCAAGGTGCACCCGCCGTTGCGCACCGACGCCGACGTCGCCGCCATCCGCGCCGGGCTGGCCGACGGCACCATCGACGCCATCGCCACCGATCACGCGCCCCACACCCCCGAGTCGAAGGAACGGCCGTTCGAGGAGGCACCGCCGGGGATGTTGGGGCTGGAGACCGCGCTCGCGCTCACCCTCACCGAGCTGGTGGAGCCGGGGATCCTCGGCCTCGCCGACGCGTTGGCGCTGCTCTCCTGGAAGCCGGCCGCGATCGCCGGGTTGGAGCACCAGGGATGCGACATCGTGCCGGGGGCGGTGGCGAACCTGGCGGTGATCGATCCCGCGACGACATGGCAGGTCGACGCCCGCCGGCTGGCGAGCCGGGCCCGCAACACCCCCTTCGCCGGGCGAACGCTCACCGGCAAGGTCCGTCACACCGTCTTCGCCGGCGCCCCGGTCGTGATCGACGGGGAGGCGACCCGATGAGCGGCGGCGTGGCGGGGGCCACGAGCAGCGCGGAGGCCGTCCTCGTGCTCACCGACGGCGCGGAGTTCGAGGGCGAGTCGATCGGCGCGCTGCGGGCCGGTGGCGCCGCGGTGGCGGTCGGGGAGTGCGTGTTCAACACCGCGCTCTCGGGCTACCAGGAGATCGTCACCGATCCGTCGTACGCGGGCCAGGTCATCACCTTCACCTACCCGCACATCGGCAACTACGGCGTCAACGACGACGACGACGAGAGCCGCCGGCCGTTCTGCGCCGGCGTGATCGTGCGCGACCTCGCCACCCACCACAGCAACTGGCGCGCCGACGCGAGCCTCGACGCGCTGCTGGTGCGTCACGGCGTGCCGGGCATCACCGGGATCGACACCCGTCGCCTCACCCGCCACCTGCGCGACGCGGGTGCGCTACCCGGCGCGTTCGGCACCGACGAGGCCGCGGTGCGGGCCGCCGCCGCGGGCGCCGCGGGCACCGACGGCATCGATCTCGTCGCCACCGTGACGACCGACGAGCCCTACGTGGTCGGCAGCGACGACGCGCCGTTCCGGGTCGTCGCCTACGACTTCGGGATCAAGCGCACCATCCTGCGCCACCTCGTCGGCGTCGGCTGCCGGGTCGAGGTCGTGCCCGCGTCCACCCCGGCGGCGGAGGTGCTCGCCCGGGGCGCCGACGGCGTGTTCCTGTCGAACGGCCCGGGGGACCCGGCCGCGGTCGTCGGTGTCGTCGACGAGGTCGCGGCCCTGGTCGGCGAGGTCCCGGTGTTCGGGATCTGCCTCGGCCACCAGATCCTGGGGCTCGCGCTCGGCGGCAGCACCTACAAGCTGCGCTTCGGTCACCACGGCGGCAACCACCCGGTGCGCCACGAGGCGACGGGGCGGGTCGAGATCACCAGCCAGAACCACAACTACGCCCTCGACGCCGATTCCCTCCGCGCCCGCAACGTCGCCCTCACCCACGTGAACCTCAACGACGGCGTGGTCGAGGGCCTGCGGGTGCTCGAAGCGCCCGCCTTCGGGGTCCAGTACCACCCGGAGGCCGGGCCGGGACCGCACGACGCCCGCTACCTGTTCGACGACTTCATCGCGCTCATGACGGACTCCTCCTCCGGGAAGAGGCGCTGATGCCGCGCCGCGACGACCTCGACACCATCCTCATCGTCGGCAGCGGCCCGATCGTCATCGGCCAGGCCTGCGAGTTCGACTACTCGGGCACCCAGGCCTGCCGCGTGCTGCGCGACGAGGGCTACCGCGTGGTGCTGGTCAACTCCAACCCGGCGACGATCATGACCGACCCCGAGTTCGCCGACGCCACCTACGTCGAGCCCCTCGACGTGCAGAGCCTCACGCGGATCATCGAACGCGAGCGACCCGACGCGCTCCTGCCGACCCTGGGAGGCCAGACCGCCCTCAACCTCTCCATCGAGCTGCACGAAGCCGGCGTGCTCGCGGAGTACGGGGTGGAGCTCATCGGTGCGAGCGTCGAGGCCATCCGCACCGCCGAGAACCGTCACGAGTTCAAGGCCGCGATGCAGGAGATCGGTCTCACCGTGCCGGCATCGGGCTTCGCGTACACCCTCGAGGAGGCGATGGACGTCGCCGAGCGGGTCGGCTACCCGATCATCGTGCGCCCGTCGTTCATCCTCGGCGGGGGCGGTACCGGCTTCGCCGACGATCCCGAGGAGATGCGCCGCGTCGCCGCGCACGGGCTGGCGACGAGCCCGGTGTCGGAGATCCTCATCGAGCAGTCGATCGCGGGCTGGAAGGAGTACGAGCTCGAGTTGATGCGCGACCACGCCGACAACGTGGTGGTCATCTGCTCGATCGAGAACTTCGACGCGATGGGCGTGCACACCGGCGACTCGATCACGGTGGCGCCCGTGCAGACCCTCACCGACGTCGAGTACCAGCGCATGCGCGACGACGCGTTCGCGTGCATCCGCCGTATCGGTGTCGACACCGGCGGTTCCAACATCCAGTTCGCGGTGAACCCCGCGAACGGCGACATGGTCGTGATCGAGATGAACCCCCGCGTGTCGCGCAGCAGCGCGCTGGCCAGCAAGGCCACGGGCTTCCCCATCGCCAAGATCGCGGCGCGCCTCGCGGTGGGCTACCGGCTCGACGAGATCATGAACGACATCACCGGCGAGACGCCGGCGTCGTTCGAACCCACGATCGACTACGTGGTCACCAAGATCCCGCGTTGGGCGTTCGAGAAGCTCCCGGGCGCGTCGCCGGTGCTCGGCACGATGATGCAGTCGGTCGGCGAGGTCATGGCGATCGGGCGCACGTTCCCCGAGAGCCTGCAGAAGGCGCTGCGCTCGCTGGAAACGGGCCGGTACGGGCTCAACTGCGATCCCACCGAGCGCGAGTACGACGCGCACAGCACCGACGAGCTGGTGCGCATGGTCGCGAGCGCGACGCCGGAGCGGCCGTTCCTGCTCGACGCGGCGCTGCGGCGCGGGGTGTCGGTCGAGCGTCTCCACGACACCACCGGCATCGATCCGTGGTTCCTCGAGCATCTCGCCGAGCTCGGCCGGGTGCGCGCGTGGTTGCACGGGCAGGCGCCGGGCGACCTGACCCGCCGGGGGTGGAGGCGTGCGAAGCGCGCCGGCTTCTCCGACGCGCAGCTCGCGTACCTCTGGGATCGCCCGGAAGACGAGGTGTACGCAGCGCGCAGCGCGGCCGGTGTGAGGGTGACGTACAAGACGGTCGACACGTGCGCGGCCGAGTTCGCGGCGCGCACGCCGTACCACTACGGCACCTTCGAGGACGAGGACGAGATCGCGCCACTGGAACGAGCCGCGGTCGTGATCCTGGGCAGCGGACCGAACCGGATCGGTCAGGGCGTCGAGTTCGACTACTGCTGCGTGCACGCCGCGTTCGCGCTCTCGGACGCCGGCTTCGAGACCGTGATGCTCAACTGCAACCCGGAGACGGTCTCCACCGACTACGACACGAGCGACCGGCTCTTCTTCGAGCCCCTGCACGCGGAAGACGTCCTGGCGGTGTGCCGGCGCCTCCAGGAACGTGGCGTGGAGGGCGGCGGGGAGCTGCGGGGGGTCGTCGTCGCGCTCGGCGGCCAGACGCCGCTCAAGCTGGCCCGGACGCTCGAGGGTGCCGGCATCCCGGTGCTCGGCACCAGCCCCGATTCGATCGACCTGGCCGAGGACCGCGAGCGCTTCCACGAGCTCTGCACCCAGCTCGGCATCGCGCAGCCCCCGGGCGGGACCGCGACCACGTCCGCCCAGGCCCGGGTCATCGCCGCCGGCCTCGGCTTTCCGGTCCTGGTGCGACCCTCCTACGTGCTCGGCGGTCGGGCCATGCAGATCGTCTACGACGAGGCCGGGCTCGACGCGGCGATGGAGGAGCTGGCCGCCGCGGGCAGCCTCGGCCGCGAGGGCGGGTTGTCGGCCGAGCGCCCGGTGCTCGTCGACCGGTTCCTCGAAGACGCGGTGGAGGTCGACGTCGACGCCATCCGCGACGCCGCCGGCGAGGTCGTCATCGGTGGCGTGATGGAGCACATCGAGGAAGCGGGGGTGCACTCGGGCGACTCCGCGTCCGCGATCCCGCCGCAGACGCTCGGCGCCGAGATGGTCGAGCGCATCGAGACCCAGACCCGCGCGCTCGCCGACGCGCTCGACGTGCGCGGTCTGCTCAACGTGCAGTACACGGTGAAGGGCCACGAGCTGTACGTGATCGAGGCGAACCCCCGGGCGAGCCGCACGGTGCCGTTCGTGAGCAAGGCGACCGGCGTGCCGCTGGCCAAGGTCGCGTCACGCGTGATGGTGGGCGCGACCCTCGCGGAGTTGCGGGAGGAGGGGCTGTTGCGCCCGCCGGCCGCGGGTGGTCACGTCGCGGTGAAGGAGGCGGTGCTGCCGTTCAACCGGTTCCCGGACGTCGACACCGTGCTCGGTCCCGAGATGCGCAGCACCGGCGAGGTCATGGGCATCGACCGCTCGTTCGGCATGGCCTTCGCCAAGAGCCAGACCGCGGCCGGCAGCCGCATCCCACGCGAGGGCACGGTGTTCCTCTCACTCGCCGACCGCGACAAGCCGGGCGGCCTCGTCGCGGCGCGTCGCTTCGCCGAGCTCGGGTACTCGCTGGTGGCGACCGCGGGCACCGCGGCCGCGCTGGCGACCGAGGGCCTCACGGTCGAGGCGGTGGTCGGCAAGCTCACCGACCGCGACGCCGGAGCCGACGACGGCGACCTCGACGCGGTCGAGCTGCTCCTCTCGGGCCGGGTCGACCTCGTGGTGAACACACCCCGGGGCCGGGGACCCCGGGCCGACGGCGCCCACATCCGCCGGACCGCCACCGCCCGGGGGATCCCGTGCGTCACCACGGTGGCCGCGGCCCTCGCCGCGTCGGCCGGCATCGTGGAATGGGAAGCGACCGAGGCGACGGTCCGCTCCCTGCAGGAGTACCACCTCGACGGCCAGCTCCGGCTGGAGGTGTAGCCGGTGCGGCGGCGTCGGCACCCGGACGGGTCGGCGGTCGACCTCGCGGTCACGCTCGGGCCGATCGAGCTGCCCGTCCCCATCGTCACCGCGTCGGGCACCTACGGCCACGGCGACGAGGTGGCGCGCCAGGGCGACCCGGGACGGCTCGGCGCGGTCACCGCCAAGTCGCTCTGCCCGGAGCCGTGGGCGGGCAAGCCCGCGCCGCGCCTGCACATGACCGCGGCGGGAATGCTGAACGCCGTCGGCCTGCAGGGCCCGGGTGTCGCGGCGTGGCTCGCGCACGACCTGCCCGCGCTGCGCGCGACCGGCGCGCACGTCATCGCGTCGATCTGGGGGCAGACGGTCGACGAGTTCGCGCGCGCGGCGGAGATGCTCGAGCCCGCGCGCGCCGAGCTCCTCGCGCTCGAGGTCAACGTCAGCTGCCCGAACCTCCACGACCGGGCGCACATGTTCGCCCACGATCCCGACGCGACCCGGGCTGCCATCGCGGCCGTCGCCGGAGCCACCTCACTGCCGGTGTTCGCCAAGCTCTCGCCGAATGTGACGGATCTGACCGAGATCGCCCGCGCCGCGGTCGACGGAGGTGCCGTGGGCCTGACGTTGGTCAACACCGTGATGGGCCTCTTGATCGACGCCGAGACCCGCCGACCGGTGCTCGGTGGCGGTGGTGGTGGACTCTCGGGTCCGGCGATCAAACCGGTGGCATTGCGCGCGGTGCACGAGGTGACGCGCGCGCTCCCGGACGTACCGGTCATCGGCACCGGTGGCGTGCAGTCGGGTCTCGACGCGGTCGAGATGATGCTCGCGGGCGCGAGTGCGGTCGCGGTCGGCACCGCGAACTTCCTCGACCCGCGCGCCCTACCGCGTGCTCGACGAACTCCACGCGTGGTGCGCGGCGCACGGCATCGAGCACGTACGCGATCTCATCGGCACGTTGGAGTCCGCGTGAACGACGAAGTGATCGAACAGCCGCGTGACCATCTCGCGCTCGCGCTCGACGTCGGCGACCTCGCCGCCGCGTTGGCGATCGCGGAACGGGTCCAGCCGTGGTTCGGCGTCGCCAAGGTCGGGTTCGAGCTCTACGCGGAGGCGGGCCCGGACGCCTTCGATGCCTTACGCGACAAGGGATTCCGGGTTTTCGCCGACCTGAAGCTCCACGACATCCCCACCACGGTGGGGCGGGCGGCGCGAGTGCTCGGTCGGCGCGGCGTGGACTTCCTCAACTTCCACGCGGCCGGCGGCGAGGCGATGGTGCGCGCCGGGGTCGAAGGGCTTGCCGACGGCGCGCGCGAAGGTGGACACGCGCCACCGATCGCCCTCGCGGTCACGGTGCTCACCAGCGATCCGGTGATCGACGCTCGTGACGCGCGCATGCGTGTGGCACGCGACGCGGGGTGCGCGGGTGTGGTCTGCGCGGGCACCGACGTCGAGGTCGCACCGCGGGTTCGGTCTGCGCACGATGGTGCCCGGCATCCGACTCGCCGGTGATGCCGCGCACGACCAGGCGCGCGTCGACACGCCCGGTGACGCGATCGCGCGCGGGGCCGACTGGCTGGTGATCGGCCGGGCGGTCACCGCCGCCGACGACCCCGAGAGCGCGGCGCAGGCGATGGCGCGCGCGGTGGCCGGAGCGCTGACCCGGAGGTCCAGCTGAGTCTCGGTCCGAGCCCCTGCGGTGGCCCGGTGGGCGGACCGGACGTCGGCCCGGTTGTCAGCGAAGGAGGTCTGCGTATACTGGCCGCCGCCGTCGTTCCGGAGGTAGCCGGATGCCACTCCCCCCTGCGCTCACCGCCGAGCAACGTCAAGCCGCACTCGAGAAGGCGGCCGAGGCGCGCCGCCAGCGCGCGGAGGTGAAGGCGAAGCTCAAGCAGGGTTCGCTGGGGCTCGGCGAGTTGTTCGACCAGGGCACGCGCGACGACACGCTCGCGAAGCTCAAGGTCGTGAGCGTGCTCGAGTCCCTGCCGGGTGTCGGCAAGGTGCAGGCACGTCGCATCATGGAAGAGCTCGACATCAGCGAGAGCCGCCGGCTGCGCGGGCTCGGGCGCAACCAGCGTGAAGGGCTGCTCTGTCACCCCAAGATCATCCGCAGCGCCTGAGAGATGCAGCGGAGCCGTGCCCGGAGGCCGTGCCCCGAGGGCGGGACGGCGCCGCGGAATCGACCAGTGGAGGTAGGCCCGTGCTCGTCGTGCTCGCCGGCCCGTCCGGGGTCGGCAAGGGCACCATCGTCGAGCGGCTCGTCGCGCGCGACCCGGGCCTCTGGGAGTCGGTGTCGTACACCACCCGCCCGCCGCGCCCGGGCGAGGTCGACGGCGTCGACTACCACTTCGTGAGCCGGGCCGAGTTCGAGGCGCTGCGCGACGCCGGGGGCTTCCTGGAGTGGTTCGAGGTCTTCGGCGACCTCAAGGGCACGCCCCGCGGCCCCGTCGAGGACCGGCTCGCGGCCGGGGAAGACGTGCTCCTCGAGATCGACGTCCAGGGCGCGCTGAAGGTCCGGGAGGTGTTCCCCGAGGCGGTGCTGGTGTTCGTGGAGCCGCCGTCCCCCGAGGAGCTGCGCCGGCGCCTGACCGCCCGGGGCACCGAGTCGGCGGCGGCGCTGGACGCCCGGCTGGCCGCGGCCGCCGAGGAGGAGGCGCAGGCGAGGAAGTTCGACGCGATCGTGGTGAACGACGACGTGGAGCGGGCGGTGGAGCAGGTGGCTGGTATCCTGGCTGGTCCGCGTTCGGAACCCTGATCCCCGGAGATGCCTGATGGCTCCTCGAGCCTCGCTCATGACCCCCCGCATGGAGTACCTGCTCGAGCGGGTGGACTCCAAGTTCACGCTGGTGACGCTCTCGGCGATGCGGGCGCGGGAGATCAACGACTACTACAACCAGCTCGGTGAGGGTCTCGGCAAGATCGTCCCGCCGCAGGTGACCTCGGTGTCGCGCAAGCCGCTCTCCATCGCGATGGAGGAGATCGAGGTCGGCAAGATCGTGGCGGTCCCGCTCCCCACCGAGGAGGAGCGCGCCGAGGCGGCGGCCGCGGAGGCTGCCCTCGCGGAGGCCGCGCGGGCGGCGGCCGACGCTCCGCTGGAAGAGGCATAGCGCTGCCTGGCGTCGGAGCGCCGACTCCTGAGGAGCCGGCTGTGCGCGGACGGCGCATCGTGCTCGGGGTGAGCGGCGGGATCGCGGCGTACAAGGCGGTCGAGGTGTGCCGCCGCCTCGTCGACGCGGGCGCGCACGTCATGCCGGTGCTCACCGAGGACGCCCTGCGGTTCGTGGGCGCGCTCACCTTCTCGGCGCTCGCGTCGGAGCCGGCCCGTACCTCGCTGTTCGACGCACCCGAACCGATCCCGCACACTCGTCTGGGCCAGGGCGCCGACCTCGTGATCGTGGCGCCGGCCACCGCCAAGCTGCTGGGCAAGTACGCGGCGGGCATCTCCGACGACCTGCTCACCGCCACCCTGCTCGCCACGCGCGCGCCCGTGCTCGTCGCCCCGGCGATGCACACCGAGATGTGGGAGCACCCGGCGGTACAGGACAACGTCGCGACGCTGGCGCGCCGGGGCGTGCACGTGGTCGAGCCCGCGGCCGGGCGTCTGGCCGGTGGCGACGTCGGCGCGGGGCGCCTGGCCGATCCGGCCGACATCGTGGCCGCCGCGGTGGCGGTCCTCGGGGGCACCGCCGACGCTGCCGAGGAGCGCAACCTGACCGGCGTCCACGTGCTCGTCACCGCCGGTGGTACCCGTGAGCCCATCGACGCGGTCCGCATCATCACCAACCGCTCGTCAGGCAAGCAGGGTTACGCCATCGCCGAGGTGGCCGCGCGACGGGGGGCGACGGTCACGCTGGTCACCACCATCGGCCGGCCCGCGCCCGCGGGCGTCGAGATCGTGGCGGTGCAGACCGCGGCCGAGATGCAGGACGCGGTGCTGTCCCGGGCGGCCGCGAGCGACGTGATCGTGATGGCGGCGGCGGTGGCCGACTTCCGTCCCAAGGAGCCACCCGACCGCAAGCTCAAGAAGCACGAGGGGATCCCCGAGATCGTGCTCGAGCCCACGCACGACTTCCTCGTCGACCTCGGCCGCGACAAGTCGCCGACCCAGGTGCTGGTCGGCTTCGCGGCCGAGACCGACGACCTCGTCGACAACGCGACCGCCAAGCTGCGCACCAAGCGCCTCGATCTCATCGTCGGCAACGACATCTCCCAGCCCGACGCCGGCTTCGAGGTCGACACCAACCGTGCCGTCATCCTGGACGCCGACGGCGGGATCGACATGCTCCCGTTGCTGGCAAAATCCGACCTGGCCGGGGTCATCCTCGGTAAGGTCGCCGGCCTGCTCGCACACAAGAAAGCCGCATCATGACCGACCGTTACATGTTCACGTCCGAGTCGGTGACCGAGGGTCACCCGGACAAGATGTCCGACCAGATCAGCGACTCCGTGCTCGACGCGCTCTTCGAGCAGGACCCCCAGAGCCGGGTGGCCTGCGAGACGCTCTGCACCACCGGCCTCGTCGTCGTGGCGGGTGAGATCTCCACGATGGCCAACATCGACTACCAGCGCACCGTGCGCGACACCGTGCGCAGCATCGGCTACTCCAGCAGCGCCTTCGGCTTCGACGCCAACACGTGCGCCGTCATCACCTCGATCGACGAGCAGTCGCCCGACATCGCCATCGGGGTCGACAAGGCCAAGGAGCTGCGCGACGGCACCGGCGACCACTACGACGAGATCGGCGCCGGCGACCAGGGGATGATGTTCGGCTACGCCTGCGACGACACCGAAGACCTCATGCCCATGCCGATCTGGTTCGCGCACCGCCTCGCGCAGCGTCTCACGCAGGTGCGCAAGGAGGGCATCCTCGACTACCTCCGTCCCGACGGCAAGACCCAGGTCACCCTCTCGTACGAGGACGGCCGGCCCAAGCGCCTCTCGACCGTCCTGATCTCCAGCCAGCACGGGCCCGGCATCGACATCGACGGACAGATGCGTGCCGACATCATCGAGCACGTGATCAAGCCCTCGGTGCCCGAGCAGTTCGCGAGCGACGACTACGAGGTGCTCTGCAATCCGACCGGCGCGTTCGAGCTCGGCGGGCCCCACGCCGACTGCGGCCTCACCGGGCGCAAGATCATCGTCGACACCTACGGCGGGATGGCGCGCCACGGCGGCGGCGCGTTCAGCGGCAAGGACCCGACCAAGGTCGACCGCTCGGCCGCCTACGCGGTGCGCCACGTGGCCAAGAACGTCGTGGCCGCCGGGATCGCGTCGCGCTGCGAGGTCCAGGTCGCGTACGCCATCGGCGTGTCGCACCCGGTGTCGGTGATGGTGGAGACGTTCGGCACGTCGGAGATCGACCCCGACAAGTTGCCCGGACTCGTGCACGACATCTTCGATCTCCGCCCGGCGGCGATCATCGAACGCCTCGACCTGCGGCGCCCGATCTATCGCAACACCGCGGCGTACGGGCACTTCGGGCGCAGCGATCGGGACTTCACGTGGGAGCGCACCGACCACGCGGAGGAGCTGAAGAAGGCCGCGGAGGCGATCGCCTGACGCCAGGCGGCCGCATCTGTCGGGTCCAGCCCGACGTCCCCGCGATCCATCGCGCCTTCGACTACCTCGTGCCCGCCGCGGCTCGACACGGTCGACCTGACCGCGGGCACGATCGTGCGGATCCCGCTCCACGGGCGGCGGGTGCGCGGGTGGGTGGTCGAGCCCGCGGTCTCGGCGCCGGAAGCGCCGGTCGAACGCCTCCGGGAGCTGCTGGCCGTGGTGTCCGCCGGGCCCCCGCCCGCCGTCGTCGAACTGTGCCGCTGGGCCGCGTGGCGCTGGGCCGGCCCGATCGCGACGTTCCTGCGGGCGGCGTCGCCTCCCAACGTGGTGCGGACGGTGGCCGCGCCGGAGCCGGAGACCGCGGTGTACCCGGGGCTCCCGCTCGCCGGCGCGGAGCTCCACCTCGTCGGCCCGCACGACCGGGTGGACGTGCCGCTCGGGCCCGAGGGCTCGACGCTGGTGATCGACCCGTCGCCCGGCCGCGGCGCCCACCTCGCGGCGCGCTGGCGCGACGAGGGCCGGGAGGTGGTCACGCTCGGGTCCGAGCATCCCGACGCGGTGCGAACCGAGCACTGGGAGCGCGCCCGGGCCGGCGCGTGCGTCGTGATCGGCGGGCGGAGCGCGGTGTGGGCGCCGGTGCCGGACCTCGCCGCGGTCGTGGTGCTCGACGAGAGCGACGAGGCGCTGGAAGACGAGCGCGCGCCCACGTGGAACGCGCGCGTGTTGTCGCGCTCGAACGCGCCCGCCAGCGCGTCGGCGGCGGTGCGGATGATCACGCCCGCGCCCAGCGTCGACGCGCTCGTCGCCGTCGGCGAGCCGCGGGTCGACGCGTCGGCCCGCGGGGTGGGGCACGGCTGGCCGCGCGTCGAGGTGGTCGACCAGCGCGACGAGGAGCCCGGGCACGGACTGCTGAGCGCGGCGCTCGCCGACGCGCTGCGGCGGACCGTTGCCGCCGACACGCGGGCGGTCTGCGTGCTCAACCGTCGTGGTCGCGCCCGGCTGCTCGCGTGCCGTGCGTGCCGGGAGCTGGCGCGCTGCGAGGTGTGCGGCGCCACGGTCGAGCAGCGCGACGACGGATTGACGTGCGCACGGTGCGGCGCGGTGCGCCCGCTCGTGTGCCTCCACTGTCACGGCAGCCGCTTCCGTGCCGTACGGCCGGGGATCACGCGCGTGCGCGAGGATCTCGCGGCGCTCCTGCCCCGCACCGAAGTGGCCGCAGTCGACGCCGCCACCACGGTGGTGCCCGACGCGCCGCTGCTCGTCGGCACCGAGGCGGTGCTCCACCGCGTCCCACGGCCGGTGGGCCTGGTCGCCTACCTCGAGCTCGACCAGGAGCTGCTCGCCCCACGCGCGTACGCGGCCGAGCAGGCGCTGTGGCTCCTCGTGCGCGGCGCCCGCCTGCTCGGGCGGCGCGGCGTGCTCCTGGTGCAGACCCGCCTGCCCGGCCACGAAGTGGTGGAGGCGGCGCGGCGCGGCACGCCGATGCTGGTGGCGGAGGCGGAACGGGCCGCCCGACGGACGCTCGGGTTCCCGCCGTTCGGGGGCCTGGCCGACGTCCGCGGCGAGGTGGCCGCGGTCGCCGCCGCGTGTGTCGGCGTGCGCGAACAGGGGGTGACGGTGCTGGGCCCGACCCCCGACGGGACCCGGGCGCTGCTGCGGGCGCCCTCCACCGAGGCGCTGTGCGACGCGCTCGCGGGGCCGGCCGTCGAAGCGGCACGAGCCCACGGCCGGCTGCGCATCGACGTCGATCCACGGCGGGTCTGATCACGGCGCCAGCGGGTACCTTGGGGGCATGTATCCGCTGCGACTCTTCGGCGATCCGGTGCTGAAGCAGCGCGCGCGCGAGGTGGACGACATCACCGACGACCTGGTCACCCTGGTCAACGGGATGTACGACACCATGGACCTCGAGGACGGTATCGGCCTGGCCGCGCCGCAGGTGGGGGTGCGCAAGCGCCTCTTCACCTTCGATCTGCACGAAGGCGACGGCCCGGACGTCGTGATCAACCCCGAGATCGTGGAATCCGAAGGTGAGGTGCTCTCCGACGAGGGCTGCCTCTCGGTGCCCGGCTACCGCTTCGAGGTCGTCCGCGCCGAGCGGGTCACGATGCGCGGCCTCGACCTCGACGGCCGCGAGATCGTCCTCGAGGGCGACGACCTGCTCGCTCGCATGATCCAACACGAGATCGACCATCTCGACGGAGTGCTCCTGCTCGACCGGGTCGAGCCGGACGTCCGCCGCGAGGCGCTGAAGGAGATGCGGACGCACGACTTCCCGACGCGCGAGATCCCCGCGCGCTCGGGTAGCGACCGCGGTCTCTAGACCGGGTTCCGCGTGCGCCTGGTCTTCTTCGGTACGCCCGACGACGCGGTTCCCGCGTTGCGCACGCGTTGCACGACGCGGGGCACGACATCGCGTTCGTCGTCACCCAGCCCGACCGTCGCCGCGGTCGGGGGAGCGAGCCCAGCGCCAGCCCGGTGAAGGCGGCGGCGCTCGAGCTCGAGCTCCCGGTGCTCACCCCGGCGCGGTCGTCCGAGGTGCTCGACGACGTCGCGCAGTCCGGTGCCGAGCTCGGCGTGGTGGTCGCGTTCGGCCAGCTCCTCCCCGAGAAGCTGCTCGAGGCGTTGCCCCACGGGTTCGTGAACGTGCACTTCTCGCTGCTGCCACGCTGGCGGGGCGCGGCGCCGGTCGAGCGGGCGATCCTCGCCCAGGACCCCGAGACCGGCGTGTGCATCATGGCGCTCGACGCCGGCCTCGACACCGGGCCCGTCTACGCCCGGGAGTCCTGCCCGATCGCGGGGCACGAGACCGCCGGCGAGCTGCGGGCGCGCCTCGCCACCCTCGGCACCCAGCTGCTGGTGACGACGCTGCCCGCGATCCCCACCACGACACCGAGCCCGCAGGCGGGCACGCCCACCTACGCCGACAAGCTCACCGTCGAGGAGTTCGAGCTCGACTGGGAGCAGTCCGCGGTCGACCTGGCGCGCGTGGTGCGGGCGGGCAACCCGCGTCCCGGCGCGTGGACCACCGATCACGGTGGCCGGTTGAAGATCTGGCGGTGCCGGCCGCTGTCGGCCAGCGTCGACGAGCCGCCGGGCACGGTCTTCGGGCACACCCGCGTGGCCACCGGCGAGGGCGCGCTCGAGCTGGTCGAGGTCCAGCCCGAGGGCCGGCGGGTGATGGCGGCGAACGCGTGGCTGGCCGGCCGGCGCGTGCCGACGAACCTGCTCGGCACGTGAGCCGCGCGCGGCGCGCAAGCGACCGGCCGCGGGCCGGGGAACGTCGAGCGCCACGGGCGGGCCAGACGCCGGGCGCGCGGGTCGCGGCGATCGACGCGCTGGTGCGCATCGACGACGGCGCCTACGCGCACGTGGTGTTGCCGGCGATGTTGTCGCAGACGACGTTGTCGGACCGCGACCGCGCCTTCACCACCGATCTCGTCTACGGCACGGTGCGGGCACAACGCCGTATCGACGACCTGCTCGGGCACGTCGTGAAGCGCCAGTTGCACCGGCTCGACCCGCCGGTGCGCGCCGCCCTGCGCGTCGGCGCGTACCAGCTGCTGGGCGACACGCCCCCGCACGCCGCGGTCGCGGCGACCGTCGACGCGGTGGGGGCGCGGTCGCCGCGCGCCGCGGGTTCGTGAACGCCAACCTGCGTGCGCTCACCCGGCTCCCGCAGCCGTGGCCCGAGCCGGAGAGCGAGGCGGTCGCGCTCTCCTATCCGGACTGGCTGGTGGAACGCCTGATCGCGGAGCTCGGCGTGACCGACGCGCACGATGCGCTCGTCGCCATGAACGAGCCTGCCGCGGTCACGTTGCGACCCAACCCCCGCGTCATGACCGCCGACGCCCTGGCCGAGGAGCTGCTCGCGGCCGGGGCGGAGGTCGAGCGGGGCCGGCTCGTGCCCGACGCGCTGCTCGTGCGCGGCATCGGCGATCCCGCCCGGCTCGACGCGGTGCGGGAGGGCCGGGCCACCCCGCAGGACCAGGGCAGCCAGGCGATCGTCCACGCGCTCGCGCCCGAGCCGGGGGAGCGCGTCGCCGATCTCGCCGCCGCCCCTGGCGGCAAGGCCACCGCCATCGCGGAGCGGGTGGGACCCGAGGGCGCGGTCGTCGCCGTCGACATCGACGCCGGCCGGGTACGCATGATCGCCACCGCCCGTGAACGCCTCGAGGTCCGGCAGCTCGCACCGGTCGTGGGCGACGCCCGCACCCCGCCATTGCGCGCGTCCGGGTTCGACCGGGTGCTGCTCGACGCGCCGTGCAGCGGCATCGGGGTGCTGCGCCGGCGGCCCGACGCCCGCTGGCAGCTCCGGCCCGCGGCGATCGACGAGCTGGCGTCACTGCAACGCGAGCTGCTCGGCGCCGCAGCGGAGCTGGTCCGGCCCGGGGGCGTCCTGGCCTACTCGGTGTGCACGGTGACCACGGTCGAGACCACCGGCGTCGACGACTGGGCCGCCGAGCACCTCCCCGAGTTCCGCGCGCTGGCGCCGCCGGGTGGGCTCTGGACCCGCCGCGGCCGCGGCGCGATGCTGCTGCCGCAGGCCGCGGGCACCGACGGCATGTTCGTCCTGCTCCTGCGTCGCCGTTCGTAGAGCCCGGACGCGGTTGATCGCCGCGACGACATTGCCAGCACCGGCGCAAGCGCGAGCTTCGACGCGGTGTCGTCGGGGCGGCGCCACGGCGATGTCGTGTCGTCATGGTGCGGTCCGCGCATAGCGTTGGCTCGATGAAGCTCGCGCCGTCGATCCTCTCCGCCGACTTCGCCGAGCTCGGCGCCGAGGTCGACCGTGTCAGCGGGATCGCCGACCTCCTCCACGTCGACGTGATGGACGGCCACTTCGTGCCCAACCTCACGATCGGTCCGCCCGTGGTCAGGTCGCTGCGCAAGCGCACCGACCTGTTCCTCGACTGCCACCTCATGGTCGACAACCCCGGGGTGCTGCTCGAGGAGTTCGCCGACGCGGGCGCCGACCGCTGCATCGTGCACGTGGAGCTGGGCGACCCGCGGCCCCTGTTCGACGAGTTGCGGGCGCGCCGCGTGGGGGTGGGCCTGGTGCTCAACCCGCCCACGCCGGTCGACGCGGTGTTGCCCTATCTCGACCAGGTCGATCTCCTCCTGGTGATGAGCGTCAATCCCGGTTGGGGCGGTCAGGCGTTCATCCCCGAGGTGCTCGACAAGGTCGCGACCGCCCGCAAGGAGATCGACGCCCGGGGCCTGGCGGTCGAGATCGAGATCGACGGCGGCATCAACGTCGAGACCGCGCCCGCCGCCGCGGCCGCGGGCTGCGACATCCTCGTGGCCGGCAGCGCGGTGTTCGGCGCGGAGGACCCGGTCGCCGCGGCGCGCGCCATCCTCGCCGCGGCCGGAGACGAGCGGTGACGCCGGCGCCCGAGGTCGGCGTCGACCTGGTGGCCAAGGTGCTGGTGGCGTCGGACGGTGTGATGGCCGGCACCCGGGTCGACAACGCCGGCCCCAAGGTCGTCGCCCGGCTGGTCGACGCCGGGTGGGTGGTGCTCGACCACCGGGTCACCGCCGACGGCATCGACGAGGTCGCGTTCGCCCTGCGCGACCTGGTCGCCGGGTTCACCGGCGTGGTCCTCACCACCGGCGGCACCGGGTTCGGGCCCCGTGACCTCACCCCCGAGGGCACCCGCATGGTGATCGACCGCGAGGCGCCCGGGATGGCCGAGGCGATGCGGCGGGCCAGCGACTCGCCGGGGCGGCCGTTCGGCATGCTCGGCCGGGGCGTGTGCGGCACGGTGGGCACCGCCATCGTGTGCAACCTGCCCGGCTCCAGCAACGGCGCGCTCGAGTGCCTGGAGGTCGTCCTCCCCGCGCTCCCGCACGCGCTCGACCTGCTGAGCGGCGGCCGGCCGCACTGACCCGAACGGAGCCCACATGCGCGCCGCCCTGTACGAATCCGGGAGCCCCGACCTCGTCCTCGGCGAGGTCGACATCGCCGAGCCCGGCCCTGGTCGCGTGCGCGTGCGCGTCCACCACTGCGGGATCTGCCATTCGGACTACACCGCGCTGCACAGCGTGTACGGCGCGAGTCCGTCGATCCTCGGCCACGAGGCGGCAGGCGTGGTCGACGCGGTCGGCGAGGGCGTCGCGATGCTCGCACCGGGCGACAAGGTCGTGCTCACGCCGATCGCGCCGTGCGGTCGCTGCTACTGGTGCGTGCGCGGGGAGCCCGGCTCCTGCGTGAACAACGCCGCGGTGCTCGGCGGCTCCTTCACCGACGGCACCACCGGCCTCTCGCGCGGCGGCACCCTCGTGTACCGGGGCCTCGGGGTGGGCGGCTTCGCCGAGTACGCGATGGCCAACGAGACCGGCGCGGTCAAGGTGCCGGCCGACACCCCACTCGAGACCGCGTGCGTGATCGGGTGCGCGGTGCAGACGGGCGTGGGCGCGGTCCTCAACACCGCCCGGGTCGAGCCGGGCGCCACGGTGCTCGTGCTCGGTCTCGGGGGAATCGGCCTCTCGGTGGTGCAGGGCGCCCGCGCCGCGGGCGCGGCCCGCATCGTCGCCAGCGACCTGCACGGCTGGCGGCGGGAGGCGGCGGCCCGCATGGGGGCGACCGACGTGCTCGACCCCACGGTCGACGACGTCACCGGCGTCACCAAGGAGATCACCGGGGTGGGCGCGGACTACGCGTTCGAGTGCGCGGGCGTCGCGCAGCTGGCGGCGGTCGGCGTCGAGGCCACCCGCGCCGGGGGCACGACCGTCCTCGTCGGCGCGCCGGGGATCGACGAGAAGCTCGTCCTCGACCCGCTGGTCCTGTTCGGCATCGCCGAGAAGAAGCTCATGGGCTGCTTCCTCGGCAGCTGCAACTCCCTGCGCGACATCCCCCGCATGGTGGCGATGTGGCAGGCCGGTCAGCTCGACCTCGAGGCCCTGGTCACCGCCCGCCGCCCGCTCGACGAGATCAACGACGCCTTCACCGACCTCGCCGCCGGCGTGGGCATCCGCACCGTCATCGACCTGGTCTGAGCGCCCGGACCTACACTCCTGTCCACAAGCAAGCCCTCGGGGTTGGGTGCAATTCCCGACCGGCGGTGGTCAGGACGGTGCCTCCCGGTTATAATGGGATGCATTAGAACCTGAGAGCCCGCGAGCCCACGGCAGCCGGTCGTGGGTCGACCCGGTCCGAAGCCGGGGCCGACGGTGAGAGTCCGGATGGGAGAGGGCGCAGACCAGGATCGACGGCGCAGCTGCGCCGGCGCTCGCTGCGCTCGCTCCCCGTCCGGGAGACACGAGACGGGAGACGGAGCGCAACTGGTGGCCGCAGACGCCGACTTCATGCGCCGGGCCCTGGCCCTGGGCGGGACCGCCCGGCGGCGGACCGCGCCCAACCCGTGGGTCGGTGCGGTGGTCGTGCACGACGGCGACGTGGTCGGCGAGGGCGCCACCCAGCCACCGGGTGGGCCCCACGCGGAGATCGAGGCCCTGCGGGACGCGGGCGACCGGGCCCGGGGTGCCACCGTCTACGTCACCCTCGAACCGTGTTCGCACGACGGGCGCACGCCGCCGTGTGTCGGCGCCATCGCCGCCGCCGGGGTGACCCGCGTGGTGATCGCCCTGGAAGACCCCGATCCCCGGGTCGCGGGGGCGGGGGTCGCCCGACTACGTGATCTCGGGGTCACCGTCGACGTCGGCGTCGGGGCCGAGACCGCGGCGCGTGACCTGGCGCCCTACCTCGTGCACCGCCGTCTCGGGCGTGCCTACACGGTCGTGAAGACCGCCATGAGCCTCGACGGCCGCATCGCCGCGCGCGACGGCTCGTCGCGGTGGATCACCGGCGCGGCGTCGCGGGCCGACGCCCACGTGCTGCGCGCCGATTCGCAGGCCGTGGTCGTCGGGGCGGGCACCGCGCTCGCAGATCGCCCCAGCCTCACGGCCCGTGACGTGAAGCCGCCCGTGGTCCGTCAGCCCCTGCGGGTCCTGCTCGACGCCACCGGCCGGGTCCCGGCCGAGGGCCCGCTGTTCGACCCGGAGCTGGCCCCCACGCTGGTGGTCACGACCGATGCCGCGCCCGACGCCGTGCAGCAGGCGTGGCTGGCGACCGGGGCCAAGGTCCTGACCGTGCCCCCCGCCACACAGGGCGCCGGGGTCGACCTCGCCGCTACGCTCGAGGTGCTCGCGGGCCTCGGGGTCCTGCAGGCCCTGTTCGAGGGCGGCGCCGCGCTGTCGGGCTCGCTGGTCGAGGCCGGCCTGGCCGACCACCTCGTCACCTACGTCGCGCCGACGATGCTCGGCCGTGACGGCCGCCCCGCCCTCGACCTCGAGGGCCCCGCCCGCATCGCCGACGCCCGCGCTGGCGCCTGGTCGACGTCGCCCGGGTCGGCACCGACGTCCGCCTCGACTACGAACCTCCCGCCCGCGAAGCAGACCGCCTCCGTGGCCGAACGGAGAGACCGCCTCCGTGGCCGAACGGAGAACAGGTCTGATGTTCACCGGGATCGTCGAGGAGCTGGGCACGGTGCGGGCCGTCACCCGCAACGAGGGCGGCGCGCGCATCGAGATCGGTGCGACCCGCGTGCTCGGCGACGCCGAGCTCGGCGCGTCGATCGCGGTCAACGGCTGCTGCCTCACCGTCGTCGAGCTGCACGCCGACCGTTGGGCGGCCGACGCGGTGACCGAGACCCTCGACCGCACGTCGCTCGGCTCCCTCCGCCCCGGTGACCCCGTCAACCTCGAGCGCCCGGTACGGCTGGTGGACCGTCTCGGCGGCCACCTCGTGCAGGGCCACGTCGACACGGTCGGCACCCTGCGCGACCGCACCGCGCTGCCCGACGGCTCCACCCGCATGACCTTCGCCGCGCCGGCCGCGGTCCTGCGCTACGTGGTGGAGAAGGGCTCGATCACCGTCGACGGCATCAGCCTCACCGTCGCCGCGGTCGGCACCCCCGCGACGACGGCAAGGCACCGTTCGCGGTCGCGGTCATCCCCCACACCCTCGCCGTCACCACCTTGGGCACCAAGGCGCCCGGCGATCCCGTCAACCTCGAGGTCGATGTGCTGGCCAAGTACGTCGAACGCCTCCTGAGCCCGCACTGGCTCAGCGACGGCGCCACCTCGGCCAACCCGAGCTAGGAGCACCTGATGCCCTTCACCGAGATCGAGAACGCCATCGCCGCCATCGCACGCGGCGAGCTCGTGATCGTCGTCGACGACGCCGACCGTGAGAACGAAGGTGACCTCATCATGGCCGCCGAGTCGATGACGCCCGAAGCGATGGCGTTCATGATCCGTCACACGAGCGGCGTGATCTGCATGCCGGTCGAAGGCGCCCGGCTCGACGAGCTGCGTCTCCCGCTGATGGTCGCCGACAACACCGAGAGCCAGCGCACCGCGTTCACGGTGTCGGTCGACGCACGCGCCGGCACCACCACCGGCATCTCGGCCGCCGACCGGTCGACCACCGTGCACGCGCTGCTCGACCGAGGCGACCCGGCCCGAGGACCTCGCCCGGCCCGGACACATCTTCCCGCTGCGCTACCGCGAGGGCGGCGTGCTCAAGCGGGCCGGGCACACCGAGGCCGCGGTCGACCTGGCTCGACTCGCCGGCCTCCGACCCGCCGGCGTGCTGGCCGAGGTGGTCAACGACGACGGCACCATGGCCCGCATGCCCCGGCTCGAGGCCTTCGCCGAGGAGCACGGCCTGCAGCTCATCTCCATCGCCGACCTCATCCGCTACCGCCGTCACCGGGAGAAGCTCGTCCGGCGTGTGTCGGAGGCGCGCATCCCCACCCGCCACGGTGACTTCACCGGCTACGTGTTCGAGTCGCTGCTCGACGGCACCGAGCACATGGCGCTTCGTGTGCGGCGAGGTCGCGGGCAAGGAGAACGTGCTCGTACGCGTGCACTCGCGAGTGCCTCACCGGCGACGTGTTCGGCTCGATGCGCTGCGACTGCGGCCTGCAGCTCGACGCGGCGATGGAGCTCATCGCACGGGAGGGCACCGGCGTCGTCGTCTACCTGCGCGGCCACGAGGGGCGCGGGATCGGCCTCGGTCACAAGATCCGCGCCTACACGCTGCAGGACCAGGGTCGCGACACCGTCGAGGCCAACGTCGAGCTCGGCTTCCCGCCGACTCGCGCGAGTACGGCATCGGCTCGCAGATGCTCGTCGACCTCGGGGTGTCGACGATGCGGATCATGACGAACAATCCGGCGAAGTACGGCGGCCTCGAGGGCTACGGTCTGGAGATCGTCGAGCGGGTGCCGCTGCACGTGCTCCCCAACGCCGAGAACATCCGCTACCTGCGCACGAAGCAGGAGAAGATGGGCCACCTCCTCGACATCGAGGACGAAGGCCTCGGCACCAGCTAGGACGACGATCGTCATGGGTACGATATTCGTCGAGTACGAGGGCACGCTCGACGCGACCGGCATGCGCATCGCGATCGTCGCCGGCCGGTTCAACGACCACATCACCAAGCCGCTCCTCGAGGGCGCGCTCGGCGCGCGCTGCACGACGCCGGCCTCGACGACGTGCCGGTGCACTGGGTGCCGGGCGCGTTCGAGATCCCGCTGGTCGCGCAGCGGCTGGCGGCGTCGGGCACGTGCGACGCGGTCGATCTGCCTCGGCGCGGTGATCCGGGGCGACACCCCCCACTTCGACTTCGTGGCGGGGGAGTGCGCCGCCGGGATCGCCCGCGTGTCGCTCGACACGGGCGTACCCGTGCGTCTTCGGGGTGCTCACCACCGACGACCTCGACCAGGCCCTCGCCCGCTGCGGCGGTCCTGCCGCGGGCGACATCTCCTGCAACAAGGGCGGAGGAGTCGGCCGCACACCGCGGTCGAGATGGTCGACCTCCTCCGCAAGCTGCCCGCCGTGCGTACCTCCCGAGAAGAGGCACCTGATGCTCCGCCTCGTCCTCCCGAAGGGTTCGCTCGAGACGCGCCACGCTGCGCTGTTCGAAGACGCCGACCTCGCCGTGTCGCGTGGCTCCGACGTCGACTACCGGGGGACGATCGACGATCCCCGCGTCGACGAGGTGCGCATCCTGCGCCCGCAGGAGATCCCGCGCTACGTCGCCGACGGCATGTTCGACGTCGGCATCACCGGGCGTGACTGGATCGAGGAGCGCAACGCCGAGGTCGTCACGCTCACCGAGCTGCACTACTCGAAGGCGACGGCCCGCCCGATCCGGTTGGTGCTCGCGGTCGGCGCCGACTCGCCGGCGACGTCGGTCACCGACCTGCCCGCGGGACTGGTCGTGCACACCGAGTACCCGGAGATCACCCGCCGGTACTTCGCCGCCCACGGCGTCGACGCCGACGTGCAGCTCTCCTACGGCGCCACCGAGGCCAAGGTGCCCGACATCGCCGACGCCGTCGTCGAGATCACCGAGACCGGCCGGGCGCTGCGGGCCGCGGGGCTCCGCATCCTCGACACCATCCTCGGTGTCGTACACGGAGCTCATCGCCAGCCCGGCGTCGTACGCCGATCCCGACAAGCGCAAGGCGATGGAGCAGCTCCAGAGCCTGCTCACCGGCGCGCTCGAAGCACGCGGGCGCGTGCTGCTGAAGTTGAACGTCGACGCCGGCGACCTCGACGGCGTGATCGCCCTGCTGCCGGCGCTGAAGTCGCCGACGGTCTCGAAGCTCTTCGGCGAGGACGCCTTCGCGGTGGAGACCGTCGTGGCCAAGAGCGAGATCAACACACTCATCCCCGAGCTGCTCGACCACGGCGCCAACGGCATCATCGAGCTGCCGATCTCGAAGATCGTGCCGTAGCCGAGATGAGGCCGGTTCGGTGAAGGCGGTGTACTCGGGCCGGGTCGCGACGTTCGACGACCACCGCGGCCGCGGCGAGGTCGAGGCGCGCGGCGGCCTGCGGTTCCCGTTCCACTGCACCGCCGTCGCCGACGGCACGCGCACCATCGGCGAGGGCGCCGAGGTGCGCTTCCGCCTGGTGCTCGGACCGCTCGGCCAGCTCGAGGCCACCGCCGTCATCCTGGCGGACTGACGCGATGGAGCGCCGCCGGCTGGGTGCGAGCGGGCTCGAGGTGTCGAAGCTCGCGCTGGGCGCGATGACCTTCGGCGCCGGCATGCCGCCCGTCACCACCGTCGACGAACGCGACGCGCGCGTGATGGTCGACCATGCCCTCGATGCCGGGGTGAACCTCGTCGACACCGCCGACGTCTACGCGAACGGCCAGTCGGAGCTGATCCTCGGTGCCGCCATCCGGCAGCGGCGCGACGACGTGCTCGTCGCCACCAAGGTCGGGTTCGCCACGCGCGGGCCGGGCGCGCTCTCCTACGACAACGTGATCGCCGCGTGCGAGGCGAGCCTGATCCGCCTCGGCACCGACCACATCGATCTCTACCAGCTCCACCGGCCCGACCGCACCACGCCCATCGAGGAGACGCTGGGGGCGCTCGACGACCTCGTCGCCCGCGGTCTCGTGCGCGAGACCGGCACCAGCAACTTCCGGGCGTGGGAAGTTGCGGGCGCGGTCGCCCGCCAGCGGGCGCTCGGGCGCCCGGCGTTCACCGCGGTGCAGACCTACTACTCGCTGGTGGGCCGCGAGGCCGAGCACGAGATCATCCCGCAGTGCCGGGCCGACGACCTCGGCGTCATCGTGTGGAGCCCGCTGTCGAGCGGGTACCTCACCGGTCGCTACCGCGAGGGGCTCCAGGATCTCGGAGGTCCCGCGGGCCGCCGCAGCACGTTCACGTTCCCGCCCGTCGACCCCGGCGTCGGCGAGCGCGGGCTCGAGGCGGTGGCGGCCGTCGCCGGTGACCGCGGGGTGAGCATGGCCCGGGTCGCCCTGGCCTGGGTGCTGGCGCAGCGCGGGATCACCTCGGTGATCGTGGGCGCGAGCAGCCTCGAACAGCTCGACGACAATCTCGGCGCCGCGGATCTCGTGCTCGACGGTCACGAGCTGGCCGCGCTCGACGCCGCGACCCGGCTGGCGCCGATCTACCCGGCGTGGTGGGATCCCGCCATGGGCATCCCCGCCCCCGACGAGGAGTCAACCGGATGAGCGAGTGGACCGACCGCGACGACCGCCAGCGCGACGCGCAGGCGCAGTACGAGCACATCATGACCACGCCTGCGCCGCCGGCCATCGGTGCCTACATCGACGCCGGGGTCATCGGCTTCGTGTTCGGCGAGATGTGGCGTCGCGGTGTGCTCACCCCCCGTGACCGCCGGTGGATCACGCTGGCCTGTGTCGGCGCCGCCGACGCGCCCATCCCGATGGAGACCCACACGTACGCCGCGTTGAACAGTGGCGACGTGACCACCGAGGAGATCGACGAGTTCCTGCTGTTCTTCGGGACCCAGATGGGCTGGCCCAAGGGCTCGGCGATGAACACGTACATCATGCAGGCCATGGCGAAGGTCGCGGAGGAGCGCGGCGAGGAGATGCGGTTCCCGGCCTTCGTCCCGTGGACCGATCCGATCGACGACGACATCCGTCGCGCCCGCGGGCTCGCGGCCTACGAAGCCGTCCACGGGGAAGCACCGGCGCCGGCCACCACCGCGTTCCGCGGGCGTGCGTACTACGACTTCCTCTACGGCGAGGTGTGGACCCGCGACGAGTTCCTCACCCGCCGCGACCGGCGTCTCGTGAGCATCTGCTGCAGCGCTGAGCTCGGGGTGGACGCCGAGACCACCGAGCACCTCGAGGCCGCGCTGCGCACCGGCGAGCTCTCCTACGAGGAGCTCCAGGAGGTCGTCATCCACGTCGCGGTGTATCTCGGCTGGATCGTGGCCCGCCGCCTCGACGACCTCCTCGTCGCCGCCGCCACCCGAACCGGCGTCAGTTCGGGCGAATAATCGCGCCACTTTGACGCCGGTTGGGTGAGCGTGGGTGGTGGAGGGCTCAGGTGCCCGGTCCGTTGCGGCCGGTGGCGCGGTGGAGCGCGGGGCGGTGCGCGCCCGAGAGGTTGCCGGCGGAGTTGACCAGCGACACGTGGGTGAACGCCTGGGGGAAGTTGCCGACCAACTGCTTCGCCTCCGGGTCGTACTCCTCCGAGAGCAGGCCGACGTCGTTGGCGAGGCCGGCGAGACGGTCGAACAGGGCCCGGGCCTCCTCGGCGCGCCCGAGCATGCCGAGGCAGTCGGCCAGCCAGAACGAGCAGGGGAGGAACGCGCCCTCTCCCGCGGGGAGGCCGTCGACGCCCTCGTCGGAGCGGTAGCGCAGCACGAAGCCGTCGGCCATGAGCTCGCGCTGCACCGCGTCGACGGTCCCGGCGACGCGCGGGTCCGACGCGGGGAGGAACCCGACCAGCGGGATCATCAGCGTGCTGGCGTCGAGGCCCGGCGAGCCGTAGTACTGCGTGAAGCTGTTGCGGTCGGCGTCGAAGCCCTCGCTGCACACCTCGGTGTGGATGGCGTCACGACACGCCCGCCACCGGTCGAGAGGCCCTTCGAGGCCGAACTCCTCGAGGCCCTTCACCGCCCGGTCGAATGCCACCCACGCCATCACCTTCGAGTGGACGAAGTCCTGGCGCCCGCCCCGGACCTCCCAGATGCCTTCGTCGGGGTCTTCCCATCCCGACTCGAGGAAGTCCAGGATGGCGCGCTGCACCGCCCACGCGTTGGGGTCGTCGGCGATGCCCATGTGGCGGCTCTGGTGGAGCGAGTCGACCACCTCGCCGTAGACGTCGAGCTGGTACTGCTGGTGCGCGGCGTTGCCGACGCGCACGGGCGCCGAACCCGCGAAGCCGGGGAGCCAGTCGACCTCGTACTCGCTGAGGCGCCGCTCACCGGCGGCGCCGTACATGATCTGGAGATGCGCGGGATCGCCGGCCACCGCGCGGAGCAGCCAGTCGCGCGAACGACGACGCCTCCTCGGTGTAGCCGGCGTTCATGAGCGAGTAGATGGTGAACGTCGCGTCGCGCAGCCAGCAGTAGCGGTAGTCCCAGTTCCGCACGCCGCCGATCCGTTCGGGCAGCGACGTGGTGGGTGCCGCCACGATGCCCCCGGTCGGCGCGTAGGTCAGGGCCTTCAACGTGATCAGCGAGCGCTGCACCAGGTCGGCCCGGTCGCCGTCGTAGGTCGATCGGGCCGACCACTCCTGCCAGAACGCGGTCGTGCGCTCCAGCGCCGTCTCGGCGTCGAGGAGCGGCGGCGTGTCCTGGTACGACGGGAAGCCGCTGAGCACGAACGGGATCCGCTCGCCTTCGGCGACCGTGAACGTCGCGCGGTGGCGGAAGTCGCGTCCTTCGACCTCCACGGGACTGGCGAGGCGCAGCGCGTCGGGCCCGGCGACCAGGCGGATCGATCCGTCGACCGCGCGCACCCACGGGAGCACGCCGCCGTAGTCGAAGCGCACGACCAGCTCCATGGTCATGGGAACCTTGCCGCGCACGCCCTCGACGACGCGCACGACGTCGATGGTCCGGTCCCGCACCGGCATGCAGTCGACGACCCGGACCGTGCCCTCGGGGGTGTCCCACTCGGTCTCGAGGACCAGCGTGCCGTCGCGGTAGGCGCGGCGGCTGCACGCGCCGCCGGCGGCGGGCCCGATGCGCCAGTGGCCGTGGGAGTCGTCGCCCAGCAGGGCGGCGAAGCACGCACCGGAGTCGAAGCGCGGGACGCAGAGCCAGTCGATCGACCCGTCGTCGGCGACGAGCGCGGCGGTCTCGGTGTCGCCGACGAGCGCGTACTGCTCGATCCGGCGGCTCATGCTCGGGGGGTCACGCGCTCACTCGGGCGACGAGATCTCGACGAACGCCAGTCGCAGCTGGGTCACGGCCTCGCGCAGGGCCTCGTAGTGCGGCTCGAGGCGCTCCCCGAGCGTGTCGACCAGCGCGCCCAGCGCGTCGATGGCGAGCCCGGCCTCGGGGAGGCGCGGCTCGGTGGGGAGCCCGTCGGGGCCCGGATCGGGGGTGAGGTGGAGGATGGCGAGCTGCCAGAGCCCCACCGCGTGGTTGGCCACGATGTCGGCCACGGGGATGGCGGAGAGCTCGGCTCGGGTCCGGACCAGCTCCTCGTAGTCCTCCCTGCTCATGTCCGGCCGGCTCATGTCCGGCCGGCTCATGTCCGGCCGGCCCGCGTCCTCGGCGCCCGCGCCACCGACCCCACCCCCGCCGGGCGCGGGTTCCGGACCCTGATCGTGGGGTTCGTGTTCTCCTGATGGTGTCCAGATGCTGCTCACCCGTGTATCCTTTCAGGTAACCCGGTCCCGACCGGCAACAACTTCACTGGGAAGTGGGATTCTTCTGCTCCGCGGAGACGGGAATCCCCACCCGGCCACCGAGTACGTGGGTGCGCCGGGTCCGCATGTTTTGCGGCCGCCCCGATCCCCGGATCGGGCGCGACCGTGTGATGGCGGACATTCCCGTGTCCGCCATTGTCGCGTTCGGGCCCGCCACCCGTAACCATCGATGAAGCAGGTGACCACATAGCCGCACACGAGGTCAGGATCAACGACCGCATTCGAGCCCGCGAGGTCTTCCTCGTCGGCGCCGAGGGAGAGCAACTCGGGGTTCGCCCCCTGCCCGAAGCGCTGGCCCAGGCCCGCGAACAGGAGCTCGACCTGGTCGAGGTCGCGCCCAACGCCAACCCGCCCGTCTGCCGGATCATGGACTATGGCCGGTACGTCTACGAGCAGGAACAGCGACGGCGTCAGTCGAAACGCAAGGCCACGAACGTCGTCATCAAGGAGATGAAGTTCCGGCCCAAGATCGACGAGCACGACTACACCACGAAGATGAAGCACGTCGTGCGCTTCCTCGGCGAGGGCAACAAGGTGAAGCTGACGATCATGTTCCGTGGTCGTGAGATGGCTCACCCCGAGCTCGGTATGAAGATCCTGCGCCGGGTCGCCGACGACGTGGCCGACTTCGCGGTGGTCGAATCCGACCCCCGCCAGGACGGCCGCAACATGACCATGGTGCTGCACCCGGTCCGCAAGGACGGGCGCAAGGCCTCGACGAAGCACGAAGCCGACGAGCAGCCCGTCGAGCACCAGCAAGCGGCGACGGTGCCCGAAGCGCCGCCCGCCCCCGACAACGGAGCAGCGTGATGCCCAAGATGAAGACGCACCGGGGCGCGGCCAAGCGCTTCAAGGTGACCGGTACCGGCAAGATCATGCGTCGCAAGGCGTTCCGGGCCCACCTGCTCGAGAAGAAGCCCACGAAGCGGACGCGCCGCCTGGCGCGTCCCGCCGAGGTCACGGGCGGCGACAAGAAGCGCGTCGAGCGGCTGCTCGGCCGCGCCTGATCGGGAGCTGGTCCAATGGCAAGGGTCAAACGATCCGTCCACAGCAAGAAGAGTCGCCGCAAGACGCTCGCCAAGGCCGAGGGGTACCGCGGTTCACGCAGCCGCAGCGTGCGCAAGGCCAACGAGCAGGTCATGCACTCCGGCAACTACGCGTACCGTGACCGCCGGGCCCGCAAGGGTGAGTTCCGCCGGCTCTGGATCGTGCGCATCAACGCCGCGTGCCGCGAGAACGACATCTCGTACTCGCGCTTCGTCGCCGGGCTGAAGGCCGCGGAGATCGAGGTCGACCGCAAGATCCTCGCCGACCTCGCGGTCCGCGACTCGGCCGCCTTCGGTGCGCTGGTCGTCGCCGCGCGCGAGGCGCTCGAAACTGCCGAAGCTGCCTGAGCAACTGGGTCCGCGGCACGCGGCGGTCAAGCGGCTGCGCGACCTCCTGCGTGACGCGCGTGCCCGGGCGTCCGAGCGGGCCTTCGTGGTGGAAGGCCCCCGGGCGGTCGACGCCGCCCTCGACCGCGGCGTCCGCTTCGAGGCGGTGTATCTCGGTCCCCGCGCCGAGACCGCCTTTCCCACGCTGACGGCCCGGATCGTCGCCACCGGCACCGACGTCACGGCGTTGCGCGAAGGCGTGCTCGAGAAGGTCGGGACCACGCGGACACCCCAGCCGGTCCTGGCGGTGGCGCCCATCCCGGCGCCCGATCGCACCGTGCTCGCGCCGCGACGGCCTGGTGCTGGTGGGCGTGGCCCTGTCGGATCCGGGGAACCTGGGCACGATCCTGCGCAGCGCCGAGGCCGCCGGCGCGGCGGCAATCGCTGCTCGGGCCCGGATCGGTCGACGCCTACAATCCCAAGGTCGTGCGGGCCTCGGCCGGCGCGATCTTCGGCATCCCGGTGGTGGATGCGGTCTCGGAAGGATGGTCCGTGGTGGAGGCGCTCGACGCGCTCGGGGAGCTCGGCCGGCAACGGCTGGGTGCCGTCGCCGGCACCGGCACGCCGTATCCCGACGTCGACTTCCGCCGCCCGACCGCGGTGGTGCTGGGCAACGAGGCGCACGGTCTCGGCGACGACCTCGCCGCCCACCTCGACGGCCACGTCACCATCCCCATGGCCGGGCTCGCCGAGTCGCTCAACGTGGCGATGGCGGCCACCGTGGTGTGCTTCGAGTCGGCCCGCCAGCGTGACCCGGGAGCGGGGGCGTGAGCGCCGCCGAGCTCACCGGCCGCCTCGACGCCGCGCTCGACGCGGCGCGCGCCACCCTCTCGGGCGCGACGACCCTCGAGGAGCTGCAGGCGGCGGAACGCGACGCCACCGGGCGCCGGTCGGTGCTCACCGAGGTGAACGAGGCGATCAAGGACCTCGACGGCTCGGATCGCCCCACGGTGGGCAAGGCGGTCGGCGCCTACAGGGCCGCGGTCGCGGAGTTGGCAGCAGCCCGGCGGGCCGCGCTGGAGGCCGCGGAGGCGGCGACCGCGGGGGAGCGCGACCGGCTCGACCTCACCCTCGGGGGCCACGGCCGTGAGCGGGGCCACCTCCACCTGGTCACGCAGGTCCAGCGCGAGCTGGAGGACATCTTCGTGGGCATGGGCTACCGGGTCGTCCAGGGTCCCGAGGTCGAGGACGACTGGCACAACTTCGAGGCGCTCAACATGGTGCCGGGCCACCCGGCGCGTTCCATGCAGGACACCCTGTACGTCGAGCTGGGCGATCCCGAGCAGGTGATGCTGCGCACCCACACGTCGCCGGTGCAGATCCGCACCATGGAGGCGATGGAGCCGCCGATCTTCGTGGTCGCGCCCGGGCGCACCTACCGCAACGAGACCCTCGACGCCCGCCACTCACCGGTGTTCCACCAGATCGAGGCGTTGGCGGTCGACCGGGGCATCACCCTGGCCGACCTCTTCGGCACCATCGAGACCTTCGCCCAGCAACTGTTCGACGACGACCGCATCCGCACGCGCTTCCGGCCCGACTTCTTCCCCTACACCGAGCCGTCGGCCGAGCTCGCGGTGAGCTGCATCTTCTGCGGCGGCGACGGCTGTCGCGTGTGCTCGCAGTCCGGCTGGATCGAGCTGGGCGGCTGCGGGATGGTGGACCCGAACGTGCTGCGCGGCGTCGGCATCGATCCCGAGGAGTTCACCGGGTTCGCGTTCGGCTTCGGGCTCGAGCGCATCGCGATGGTCCGTTACGACATCGACGAGATCAAGACGTTCTTCGACGGCGACGTGCGCTTCCTGGCGCAGTACTGAGGCTCACCGATGCGCGCACCGCTTTCCTGGATCCGCGACTTCGCGCCGGTCGACGCGCCGGTGCCCGACATCGTGTCCGCGCTCAACCAGCTCGGCCTGGAGGTGGAGGGCGTCGAGCAGCCCGGTGAGGAGATCACCGGCGTCATCGCCGCACAGGTGCTCGACGTCGAGAAGCACCCGAACGCCGACAAGCTGTCACTGGTCGACGTCACGACCGGCTCCGGCGAGACGCGGGTCGTGTGCGGCGCGCCCAACGTGGTGGCCGGCATGGTGGTGCCCTACGCGCCGGCGGGGGCGACGTTGCCCGGCGGCTTCACCCTGGAGCGGCGCAAGATCCGCGGCCAGGTGAGCGACGGCATGCTCTGCTCGGCCAAGGAGCTCGGCCTCGGCGAGGACCACAGCGGCATCCTCGGCCTCGACGCCGCCGCCGAGCTCGGCGTCGACGTGCGCGAGCTGCTGGGGCTCGACGACGTGATCTTGGATCTCGCCATCACCCCCAACCGGCCCGACGCCATGTGCATCGTCGGCGTGGCCCGCGAGCTGGCCGCGCACTTCTCGCTCGACTTCACCGTGCCCGAGCCGCGGGTGGAGATCGATCCGGTGGCGGCCGGCGTGTTCGTGAACCAGGAGATCTCGGTGGAGATCGAGGACGAGACTCGCTGCCCGCGCTACCTCGGCCGCGTCGCCCGCGTCACGATGGGCGAGTCGCCCGCGTGGATGGCGCAGCGCCTCGTGAAGGCGGGCATGCGGCCGATCAGCAACGTGGTCGACGTCACCAACTACGTGCTCCTCGAACGCAACCAACCGCTGCACGCGTTCGACCTCGCCCGCCTCGGCGGGCGAGGGATCGTGGTGCGCCTCGCCGGAGACGGCGAGACCATCACCACCCTCGACGGCGTCGAGCGCGCGCTCACCCGCGAAGACCTGCTCATCTGCGACGCCGCGCGCGCGCCCCAGGCCGTCGCCGGGATCATGGGCGGGTCGACCTCGGAGGTCTCCGACGGCACGACCGAGATCCTCCTCGAATCGGCCTACTTCGAGCGGATGGGCATCGCCCGCAGCTCGAAGCGGCTCAAGCTCCGCAGCGAGTCGAGCGCGCGCTTCGAACGGGGCATCGACCCCGAGGCCGTCGCCCGCAACGCCGACCGCGCGATGGAGCTGCTCGTGCAGGTCGCCGGTGCGCGCGTCGCGCCCGACGTGCACGACGTGTACCCGGTACCGGTCGAACGCCAGCGCATCCGCCTGCGCGCCAGCCGGGTCAACGCGGTGCTGGGCACCGACCTCGACGACGAAGACGTGTGGGCGTCGCTCGCCCCGCTCGGCATCGAGCTCGACACCCCCGCGCCTGCCGATGGCGCCACCGACGACGCGGACACGGTCGTCGCCGTCGTACCCACCTTCCGGCCGGACCTCGACCGCGAGATCGACCTGGTCGAGGAGGTCGCGCGGCGCATCGGCTTCGACCGCATCGGACGCACGCTGCCCGACACCCACGGACAGGTCGGCGCGCTCACCGTCCGCCAGCGCGAACGGCGCGGCGTCGCCGACGCGCTCGTCGGCGTCGGCCTCTCGGAGGCCATCACCCTCTCGCTGGTCGCTCCCGGCGACCTCGAGCGTGCCGGCGCGCCGCTGGACCGTGTGGTGCGCGCCACCAACCCGCTGCGGGCCGAGGAGTCGGTGCTGCGCACGGCGATCCTGCCCGGCCTCCTGCGCGCCGTCGCCGGGAACCGGGCCCACGGGTTGGCCGACGTCGCGCTGTTCGAGATGGGGCGGGTCTTCCTCACGCCTCTCGACCCGGCGGCGGCCGAAGGGCCGTTGCCCGACGAACCCGAGCACGTCGCGCTCGGCCTGGGCGGGGAGCATCCGGCGGCGCCCGCTCGAGGACGACCGGCCCGTCGACGTCTACGACGCCCTCGACGCGGTGCGCTCGGTGCTCGATGCGCTCGCCATCGCCGACGCCGCCTTCGAGCCCGCCGTGCTGACCGGCTACCGGCCCGGGCGAGCGGCGCAGCTGATGATCGGAGGGTCCGCGGCGGGCGCCGTCGGCGAGATCGCGCCCGAGGTCCTGGCCGCGCTCGGCCTCGACGCACCCGTCGTCGCCGCCGAGCTGGTGCTCGACGCGCTGCTCGACGCACCCCGGCGCGACCGCACCTTCCGCGCGCCGTCGCGCTTCCCGGCGTCGACCATCGATCTCGCATTCGTCCTGGCCGACACCGTCGCCGCCGACGATGTGATGCGCACCCTGGCCGCCGCGACCGGCGACCTGCTCGAGGACGTGCGCTGCTTCGACGTGTTCCGGTCCGAGACCTTCGGGAGCGGCCGGCGCAGTCTGGCGTTCGCGCTGCGCTTCCGGGCCCCTGACCGCACGCTCACCGACGCCGAGGTGGGATCGCTGCGAAAGGGCGCGATCGACGCGGTCGTCACGGCGCACGGTGCCGAGTTGCGGGCTTGACCCCGTTCGTCCACCACCTGCGGCCGCGCTACGCCGAGGTCGACGTGCAGGGCGTGGTCTTCAACGCCCACTGGCTCACCTACTTCGACGACGCGTCGACCCGCTTCATCGAGGCGCTCGGGTTCCCGCCCGCGGTGGCGTTCGTCCGCGACTTCGACCTGATGGTCGTGAAAGCGGTGGTGGAGTGGGAAGGGCCGGCCGGCTTCGACGACGACGTCGCGATCCGCGTCGTCCCGGGCCGCATCGGGACCAAGTCGTTCGAGTTGGTCTACACCGCGACGAGCAACGGCTCGCCCGCGAGCACCGGGACGATCACCTACGTGTCGGTGATCCCGGGTACGCACGATCCGGTTGCGATTCCCGACTCGCTGCGTGACGCGTTGGAGTCGGCGACGCGGTTCTGACCGGGCGGCGCGCCGAACACGTGCGCTCGGCGCGCTCCTCACGCCGGGCCCGCCGTCGCTCGACGAGCCGGTCGACTCCGAGCGCGAAGAGGAACAGGAACGCCGCCACCGCCGCGTCGAGCCAGTAGTGGTTGGCGGTGAGGACGATCGCGGCGAGGGTGAGCACGGGGTGTGCGAGCACCAGGTATCGCCAACGGCTCGACGAGGCCATGAGCGCCGCCCACGCGATCACCAGCGCCCACCCGAAGTGCAGCGACGGCATCGCCGCGAACTGGTTGGCGAATCCCTTGTACGGGCTCCCGGCGCCGTACGACGCGGGCCCGAAGATGCGGGCGGTGTCGACGAACCCGAAGCGCGGCAGCATGCGAGGGGGCGCGAGCGGGAACACGAGATGGGCGCTCATCCCGACGAGGGTGATCGCGACCATCACGTTGCGGAAGCGCCGGTATCCGTCCGGGTGGCGCACGAAGAGCCACACGAACGCGGCGGCGGTCACGACGACGTGGGCCACGAGGTAGTAGAGGTTGAGGAAGCGGATCACCGTGGTGCTGCCGACCACCAGGTCTTGCAGGCGGGCCTCGGTGAAGACGCCGAGGGAACGTTCGACCTCGATGACGCCGCGGGCGTTGTGCAGCGCGGTCGCGACGTGGCCGCGGTCAGGAAGCGCCCGTACTTGTACGCGAGGAGCAGCGCCACCACGAGGACGAGCTCCCGCACCAGGGAGCCCCCGAATCGGGATCGCCACCACCGACCCGCCATCCCATCGTTGTACCCGGATTCCGGCCTCCGCACCAGGGGTTTCCGGGTGGTGCCGCGGCCCACCCGCCGGACCGCAGGGTGGCGAGCACGCAGTGCAGGGTCGCGGTCAGCCGGTCGTGGACCGCGCCCGAAAGCCCGGGGGCCTGGCGCTCGAACTCGTCCACGAGGCCACGGCGGGCAGTTTCGCACCCCCGAGGGGCACAATGGGAAGCCGTGGCCACCCACCCTCCACTCGGCCGCCAACCGCGTCGGCGACCCGTACGAGGAGCTCGGGGTGGCGCGCGGCGCGACGCGCGACGAGATCACCGCCGCGTACCGGGCCCGGGCCAAGGAGCTGCATCCCGACGCCCGCCCCGGTGACACCACCGCGGCCGAGCGCTTCGCCCGGGTCGGCGCCGCCTACCGCGTGCTCGTCGACCCCGCCGAACGGGCCCGCTACGACGCGGCGTCGGTGCCGTGGGCGGCAACCGCCCCGTACCCGGCCGCGACCGCCTCGCCGACCGCGCGACCGGCGTTCCGCCTCACCCGCAAGACGGCCCGCTGGGCGGCGATCGGCGGACCGCTGCTGATCGTGCTGGGGATCGTCGTCGGTGTGTTCGTGTTCTCGCTGCAGCGCCACGACGCCGATCTGCGGGCGAACGGCGTGGCGGCGGTCGCCACGGTCGTCTCGGTGAACGGCGAGCGCCACCTCGAGTTCCAGACCGCCGGTGGGCGGGTGATCCGGGCCACCGAGTCGGTGAAGACGGGGGAGGAGCAGCCCGCGCCGGGAAGCAGCGTCGCGATCCACTACGACCGCAACGACCCCACGAGCATCGTCACCGACACCAGCCACACCGGTCGCAACATCACGCTGTGGATCGTGGCGGTGAAGTTGACCGTGGGCGGCGCCGTTCTCCTCTGGTTCGGCGTCCGCCGCCTCCGTCGGGCCTGACGCGCCGCCGGCGCGATCGATGGTGCGGGACTCGGCGGGCCTTCCCACGTGAACGGTCCGCATAGATATGCAGATCTGTGTATACTGCTGCGATGGCGCATCGAGCGGCAGTCGTGGGGGGATCGGGGTACACGGGGGCGGAGCTCCTGCGCCTCCTCGCCGGCCATCCCGAGATCGAGGTCTCGCTGGTCACCGCCGACACCAACGCGGGTGCGACGGTGGGCGAGCTCTACCCGTCCCTCGCCGTCGCGTACGACGGCCTGACCTACGAGCAGGTCGCACCGGCCGACCTCGCCGGGCTCGACCTCGTGTTCCTGTGCCTGCCGCACGGCGCAGTCGCAGGCGATCGCGGGGGACCTCGTCGACACCGTCGGCCACGTCGTCGACCTCGGGGCCGATTTCCGGCTCCCGGTGGCCGACTACGAGCAGTGGTACGGCGACGCCCATGCGGCGCCCGCGCTGGTCGAGCGGTTCGCCTTCGGGATGCCCGAGCTCTACCGGGACCAGATCCTGGCCGCGCAGCACGTCGCCTCGCCGGGTTGCTACCCGACGACCGCCTCCCTGGCCCTGGCGCCGCTGCTCGCCGCCGGGCTGGTCGAGCGCACCGGGATCGTGGTCGACGCGGTGTCCGGGGTGTCGGGGGCGGGCCGGGGGCTCAAGGCCACCAGCCTCTTCGCCGAGGTGAGCGACAACGTCAACGCCTACGGGCTGCTCACCCATCGCCACACCGCCGAGATGGAGCAGGCGCTGACCCACGTGGCCGGCGATCCGGTGCAGGTGCTGTTCACCCCGCACCTCGTCCCCATGACCCGGGGCATCCTCGCCACCTGTTACGCCCGGCCCGTGGCCGGCGTGAGCCTGAGCACCGACGCCCTCCTCGCGGGCTACCGCGACTTCTACGCCGCCGAGCCGTTCGTGCACGTCACCGACGGTTCGCCGGCCACCAAGGCCACGCTCGGCTCGAACGCGGCGCACCTCACCGTCCGCTACGACGAGCGCACGAACACCGTGCTGGCCATCGGCGCGCTCGACAACCTGGTGAAGGGCGCGTCGGGCCAGGCGCTGCAGAACGCCAACCTCCTCCTCGGACTCCCCGAGACCACCGCGCCTCTCGACGATCGGACTCATGCCGTGATCACCTCCGTGCCCGGCTTCCGGGCGAACGGCCTCGCGTCGGGGATCAAGGAGTCGGGCGCGCCCGACCTCGCGATGGTCGCGACCGTCGACGGCGCGCCGGTGACGGCCGCGGGCGTGTTCACGTCCAACCTCGTCGCCGCCGCGCCGGTGCAGATCAGCCGCCGGCACCTGGTCGACGGTCGCGCCGCCGCGGTGATCGTCAACTCGGGGAACGCGAACGCGGCGACGGGGGAGCCGGGCCGGGCCGACGCGCTGCGGATGTGCGAGCTGACCGCGCAAGCTGTCGGGTGCGCGCCGTCCGACGTGCTGGTGTGCCAGACCGGCCTCATCGGGATCCCGATGCCCATGGACCCGGTGGAGTCGGGGGTCCCGAAGCTGGGGGCGATGCTCACGGCCGACGCCGCGGGTGGCCTCGCCGCGGCCGACGCCATGCTCACCACCGACACCGTGCGCAAGCTCACGCGCCAGCCGGTCGAGCTGCCGATGCCGCAGGCGGCGACGGTGGGCGGCATGGCCAAGGGCGCGGCGATGCTGGCGCCGTCGATGGCCACGATGCTCGCGGTCCTCGCCACCGACGTCGCCATCGCACCCGCACCGCTCTGCGCGCGCTGCAGACCGCGGTGAGCGAGAGCTTCAACGCGCTCGTCGTCGACGCCTGCCAGAGCACCAACGACACCGTGCTGGTGCTCGCGAACGGCGTGGCCGGCAACGAGCCCATCACCGGCACGACCGGCTTCGCGTACGCCGGATTCGTCGAGGCGCTCACGGCGGCCTGCGCCGACCTCGCGCGACCAGATGGCGACCGATGCCGAGGGCGCCACGAAGTGCGTCACCCTGCACGTGCGGGGTGCGCGCGCACGATCACGAGGCCAAGCTGGCGGCGCGCACCGTGGCGTCGAGCCAACTCGTCCAGTGCTCGCTCTACGGCAAGGATCCCTATTGGGGCCGGATCATCTCCGAGCTCGGGGTGAGCGGCGCGATGTTCGACCCCGAGGCGGTCACGATCGCCTACGACTCCGTCACTGTCTGTCGCAACGGCGTGGCGTGCGAGCACGACAGCCGACGCGGTCGGCGCGTCTCATGGCGAAGACGCGATCTGCGCATCCTGTGCGACCTGCACCACGGCAACGGCGAGGCCACCATGCTCTTCACCGACCTCACCCACGCCTACGTCGACGAGAACATGGGGACGTCGTGAACCCGGCTCGCCGAGATCCTCGAAAAGGCGCAGGTCCTCTCGGAGGCGCTGCCCTACATCCGGGAGTTCACCGGCCGGACCGTCGTCATCAAGTACGGCGGCCACGCGATGGAGGATCCCGCGCTCGCCGACCTGTTCGCGCAGGACGTCGTGCTCATGCGCCTCGTCGGCATGAACCCGGTCGTGGTGCACGGCGGTGGTCCGCAGATCTCCGACCTCATGCGCCGCCTCGGCAAGGAGCCCGAGTTCGTCGACGGCCTGCGCGTCACCGACGCCGAGAGCGTCGACATCGTGCGCATGGCGCTCGTCGGCAAGGTCAACCGGGAGATCGTCGCCGCGCTCAACCAGCACGGCTCGTACGCGGTCGGCCTGTCGGGCGAGGACGCCGGACTCATCAAGGTCGAGAAGCGCGACGAGCGGCTGGGCTTCGTGGGCGACGTCTCGAGCATCGACCCGTCGATCGTGCACAAGTTGGTCAACGAGGAGCTGATCCCGGTGATCGCGACCGTCGGGGTCGACGAGCTGGGGCAGGCCTACAACATCAACGCCGATACGGTGGCCGGCGCGATCGCGCAGGCGCTGGACGCGGAGAAGCTCGTCTACCTCACCGACGTCGCCGGCCTCTACGGCGCCTACGGCGACGAATCGACGCTCATCTCGCAGACCGACGTCGACGGCATCACGCAGATGCTCGTCACCGGGCAGGCCGACGGCGGGATGATCCCGAAGCTCCAGTCGTGCCTCCACGCGCTGCACGGCGGGGTGCGGCGCGCGCACATCCTCGACGGCCGCATCCCGCACGCACTCCTGCTGGAGTTCTTCACCCGAGAGGGCATCGGCACCATGATCGACGCGAAGGCGACGCGGGCATGAGCAGCTTCGAGCAGATCCGGGCGCTCGACGCCGAGCACGGCATGCAGACCTACGGCCGGCTCCCGGTCGCGTTCGTGCGCGGCGAGGGCGTGCAGCTGTGGGACAGCGAGGGCAAGGAGTACCTCGACTTCCTCGGCGGCCTCGCGGTCACCGCGCTGGGCCACGCGCATCCCGCGGTGGCCGACGCGCTGGCCGACCAGGCCCGCACGCTCCTCCACGTCTCCAACCTCTACTACAACGAGTGGCAGCCCCAGGTCGCGGCGAAGCTCGACGCGTTGCACGGCGGTGGCGGCAAGGTGTTCTTCGCCAACTCGGGAGCCGAGGCCAACGAGTGCGCGATCAAGCTCGCCCGCCGCCACGGCCAGGCCAACGGCGGCCCGGACCGGTTCCACGTGCTCTCGGCGTGGGGATCGTTCCACGGCCGCACGCTCACGACCCTGGCCGCGACCGGCCAGCCCCAGAAGCAGGAGACGTTCCAACCGTTGCCGGTCGGCTTCCGTCAGGTCGTGTTCGCCGATCTCGACGCGCTGGCGGCGGCGATGGACGAACGGGTCTGCGCGGTGATGCTCGAGGCCATCCAGGGGGAGGGCGGCGTGCAGCCGTCGCCCCCCGGCTACCTCGAAGGTGTGCGGGCGCTGTGCGACGAGCGCGAGGCCCTGCTGATCATGGACGAGGTCCAGACCGGTCTGGCCCGCACCGGCGAGTGGTTCGGGTACCAGCACGCGCCCGGTGTGCGCCCCGACATCGTCACCATGGCCAAGGCGCTCGGCAACGGTGTGCCCATCGGCGCCTGCTGGGCCCGGACCGAGGTCGCCGAGGCGTTCCGGCCCGGTGACCACGCCACCACCTATGGCGGCCAACCCCTCGCGGCGCGCGCCGCGCTCACCGTGCTCGAGGTGATGGAGCAGGTCGACGCCCCCGCGCGCGCGACCCACGCCGGCGAGGTGCTCACCCGGTCACTGCTCGACGTGCCCGGCGTCGCCGGGGTGCGCGGCGTGGGTCTGCTGCTCGCGGCCGAGCTCGACACCGGTCTCGACGCCGGAGCGGTGGCGCGCGCGTGCTTGGGCGCCGGGCTGGTCGTGAACGCGGTCACGCCGACCGCGTTGCGGTTCGCGCCGTCGCTCCTCGTCACCGACGACGAGATCGCCGCCGCGGCCGCGGTCCTCGCCGGCGTGCTGGCGGAGGCGACGGCCACGTGAGCGCCCCGCGGTTCCTCGAGGTCGACGACCTCACGCCCGCGGAGCTCGCCGCGGTGCTCGACACCGCCGAGCGGTGGAAGGCAGACGAGACCTTGGTCCCTGCGCCCCTGGCCAGAAGGGGAGTGGCCATGCTGTTCGAGAAGCCGTCGGCGCGGACGCGCGCGTCCACGGAGATGGCCGTGGTCGGTCTGGGTGGCCACCCGATCTACGTGCGCCCGGAGGAGGTCGGTCTCGGCGTCCGGGAATCGGTCGCCGACGTCGCCCGCACGTTCGCGGGCTTCTGCGCGGTGATCGCGGCGCGGGTGTTCGACCACGCCACGCTCGAGGAGATGGCGGAGGTCGTCGACGTGCCCATCGTCAACCTGCTCTCCGACCGCGCGCATCCGACGCAGGCGGTGGCCGACGTCCTGACCCTCCGCGAGCTGTTCGGTGCCCTCGACGGTTGCCGGCTGGCCTACGTGGGCGACGGCAACAACGTCACCGCGTCGCTCGCCTACGCCGCCGCGCTGTCCGGGGTCGAGCTCACGGTGGCGTCGCCACCCGGGTACGAGCTCGACGACCTCACCGTCGAACGGGTCCGCAACCTCGGCGGTGTCCTCGAGCTCACCGCCGATCCCCGCGAAGCGGTCGTCGGCGCCGACGCGGTCTACACCGACGTGTGGACCTCGATGGGGCAGGAGACCGAGCAGGCGGCGCGGCGGGCGGCGTTCGCCGGCTACACCGTCGACGACGCGCTCATGGACGCGGCGGGCGAGCAGGCCCGGTTCCTGCACTGCCTGCCTGCCCACCGGGGCGAGGAGGTCAGCGCCTCGGTGATCGACGGCCCACGCTCGGCCGTGTGGCAACAGGCGGCGAACCGCATGGACGCCGCCCGGGCCGTGTTCGCGCATCTCCTGGAAGGGACGTAGGCATGGCGACCTTGGGCAAACCTCAGCGCCAGCATCGCATCGCCCGCCTGCTCGAGGAGCAGGCGATCTCCAGCCAGGCGCAGCTGGTGGAGATGCTCGCGGCCGACGGCGTCGTGGCCACCCAGGCAACGGTGAGTCGCGACCTCGAGGAGCTGGGCGCGGTGAAGGTGCGCATCCCGGGCGGGGCGATGGCGTACGCCATCCCCGAGCACGCCAAGGAACGCACGGCACCCGACGACCACCTCCGGCGGGTCATGGGCGAGTTCGTGGTGGAGGTGGCCCACAGCGCGAACCTGGTCGTGTTGCGCACCCCACCGGGGTCGGCCCACGTGGTGGCCTCGGCCCTCGACCGCGCCGGCCTGGTCGAGGTGCTCGGCACCGTGGCGGGCGACGACACGATCATCCTGGTCTGCGCCTCGGCGACCGGCGGCGGCCCGGTCGCCGCCGAGCTCGCCGGCCTCGCCGGCCTCTGACGAAAGCAGTGTGAACATGACGCAGCGCGTGGTCCTCGCGTACTCCGGCGGTCTCGACACGTCGGTGGCGGTGAAGTGGATCCAGGAGGAGTGGGGCGCCGAGGTCGTCGCGCTGGCGGTCGACGTGGGCCAGCAGGCCGACGACCCGTGGGACGAGATCACCGCCCGCGCCCTGGCGGCCGGCGCCGTCGAGGCGCAGCGTGGTCGACGCCCGCGCCGAGTTCGCCGACGACTACCTCGTCAACGCCATCCACGCCAACGCGCTCTACGAGGGGAAGTACCCGCTCGTCTCGGCGCTGTCGCGCCCGGTGATCGCGCGGCACCTCGTGCTCGCGGCGCGCGAGTTCGGTGCCGACGCCGTGGCCCACGGCTGCACGGGGAAGGGCAACGACCAGGTGCGCTTCGAGGTGTCGGTGCGCGCGCTGGCGCCCGACCTCGACGTGCTCGCCCCCGTCCGCGTGTGGGGGTTCACCCGCGACGACAGCATCGACTACGCGGCCAAGCACCGGATCCCGATCAGCGTCACCAAGAAGAGCCCGTACTCGATCGACGAGAACCTCTGGGGCCGGGCCATCGAGTGCGGCATGATCGAGGACCCCTGGGTCTCGCCGCCCGCCGACGCCTACGCGCTGACCCGCGAGGTCGCCGACGCACCCGCCGAGGCGCGTGAGATCGTCGTGCGCTTCGAGCGGGGCGTGCCCGTGGCGCTCGACGGCGTCGTGAAGCCGCTGCACGAGCTGGTCATCGAGCTGGGCGCCGCCGTCGGCGCCTACGGCTGGGGTCGCCTCGACATGGTCGAGAACCGCCGGGTCGGCATCAAGAGCCGCGAGACCTACGAATGTCCGGGTTCCCTCGCGGTGCTGCTCGCCCACGCCGACCTCGAATCGATCACGCTCGAGCGCGATCTCATCCGCGAGAAGGCCCGCCTCGAGCCACGCTACGCGGAGCTGGTGTACGACGGCCTGTGGTTCTCGCCCCTCAAGGAGGCGCTCGACGCGTTCATGGGCCACGCCCAGCGTTTCGTCACCGGCGACGTGCGTCTCCGGCTGGAGCCCGGCCGCTGCTTCGTGGCGGGCCGGCGGGCCGATCGCGGTCTCTACAGCCACGACCTGGCCACCTACGACGCGTCCGACACGTTCCGTCACGAGGACTCGTCGGGCTTCGTCCGGCTGTGGGGCCTGTCGGTCGAGACGTGGGCCCGCGAGCAGGGAGGCCCCGGAGGGGCCGACCCGTCGGTGGGCGGACCTGCGACATGACCCTCTGGCACGGCCGGTTCGGCGACGGCCCCGCGGACGAGCTGCTGGCGTTCACCGAGAGCCTCTCCTTCGACCGGCGCCTGGCGCCCGACGACCTCGCGGGATCGCGCGCGCACGTGAGGATGCTGGCGCGCGTCGGGCTCCTGACCGACGACGAGGCAGCCGTCGTCCAGACCGCGCTCGACCGCGTCGGCACCGAGCTGGTCGACGGCACCTTCGAGTTCGCGCCCGCCGACGAGGACATCCACACCGCCATCGAGCGGCGGGTCACCGAGCTCGCCGGGCCCGCGGGGGCGAAGCTCCACACCGGGCGGAGCCGCAACGACCAGGTCGCGACGGCGCTGCGGCTGTTCTTCCGGCGCGAGGGCGCCGACGTCGCCCGTCACGTGCACCGCCTCCAGCAGGTGCTGCTAACGAGCGCCGAGGCGGCCGACGACGTCTACCTGCCCGGCTACACGCACCTGCAGCGCGCCCAGCCGGTGCTGCTCGCGCACCACTTCCTCGCCCACTTCTGGGCCTTCGCCCGCGACGTCGAACGCTGGCGCGACGCGCTCGGCCGGGCCGACGTGTCGCCCCTCGGCGCCGGCGCGTTGGCGGGCTCGAGCCTCCCGCTCGATCCCGACGGCGTGGCTGCCGACCTGGGCTTCGCCCGGCGCTTCGACAACTCGCTCGACGCGGTGTCGGACCGCGACTTCGTCGCCGAAGCGCTCTTCGTGGCCTCGCTGACCCAGGTGCACCTGTCGCGCCTGGGAGAGGAGATCGTGCTCTGGACCAGCGAGGAGTTCGGGTTCCTGCGCCTGGCCGACGCCTACAGCACCGGGTCGTCGATGCTGCCGCAGAAGAAGAACCCCGACATCGCCGAGCTGGCCCGGGGCAAGGCCGGGCGCCTCATCGGCGACCTCACCGGGTTCCTGGCCACCCTGAAGGGCCTGCCGCTGGCCTACAACCGCGACCTGCAGGAGGACAAGGAGCCGCTCTTCGACGCGCTCGACCAGAACCGCCTGGCGCTGGGCGCCATCGCCGGCCTGCTCGCCACCGCCGAGGTCGTTCCCGCCCGGATGCGCTCCGCCGCCGACAGCCAGCACTCGGCGGCCGTCGACCTCGCCGAGCGGCTGGTGGAGCGGGGCGTGCCGTTCCGCGACGCCCACGCCCGCGTCGGCGAGCTGGTGCGCCATTCGGTCGAGCGGGGTGTGCCGCTCGACGAGATGGTCCTCACCGAGCCCGACCTCGGTCCCGACGCCCTCGCGCTGCTCGAGCCCGGTGCGGCGGTGCTGCGCCGGACCACCCCCGGCGGCGCCGGGCCGGCGTCGGTCGGCGAGCAGCTGGTGAAGGCGCACGCGCGCCTCGACGAGCAGGAGCGGTGGCTCCAGCTGCCCGCTTGAGCCGCGCCCGGCCCCTTGCCCGCTCGTTCTACGCTCGCGACGCGCGCGAGCTGGCGCCCCAGCTGCTCAACAAGCTGCTGGTGGGGCGAACCCTCGACGGCGAGCGCCTGGCTGCACGTCTCGTCGAGGTCGAGGCCTACCTCGGGTCCGACGACGCCGGGAGCCACGCCTTCCGGGGCGTCACGCCCCGCACCGAGGTGATGTTCGGGCCGCCGGGGCACCTCTACGTCTACTTCACCTACGGGATGCACTGGTGCGCCAACGTCGTCGCCGCCCACGACCGGGCGGGCGATGCGGCCGCCGTGCTCCTGCGCGCCGCCGTCCCCGTGGCCGGCCTCGAGGTGATGCGCGCCCGCCGGGTGAAGGCGCGCCGCGACCGTGACCTCCTCGCGGGACCGGCCCGGCTGTGCCAGGCGTTCGGGATCACGGGCTCCGACAACGGCGCCGACGTGGTGCGGGGCCCGATCCGCGTCCTCGACGACGGCGTGGCACCCCCGGAGGTCCCCGGGGTGTCGGTCCGGGTCGGACTGGCCGAGGGCCGGGGCGACCACCACCCGTGGCGCTTCTTCGTCCCCGACGACCCCAACCTGAGCCGTCCCTCCACCAACCGGCGTCGTGCACCCGGGCTCTGACCCCGGCGAACGGCGCCGGTTCGGGGGATGACAGCCGGGTAGCGTTCCGACGTCATGGCCACCGCGTCTTCCTCCGTCGACGAGCAGCTGCGCATCGTCCGTACCGGCGCCGTCGACCTCATCACCGAGGCCGACTTCCGCCGCAAGCTCGGCGCCGGCCGTCCGCTGCGGGTGAAGCTCGGCATCGACCCCACCGCGTCGGACATCCACCTCGGGTTCGCCGTCGTCCTGCGCAAGCTCCGCCAGTTCCAGGAGCTGGGGCACACCGCCGTTCTCATCATCGGCGACTTCACCGCCCAGGTGGGTGACCCGTCGGGCAAGTCGGCCACCCGGCCCCGCCTCTCGAAGGAGGAGGTCGACGCCTACGCCGCGACCTACGTGGAGCAGGCCCGGCGCATCCTGCTCGACGACCACCTCGAGATCCGGCGCAACTCGGAGTGGCTCGGCGTGATGGGCATCGAGGACGTGCTGCGCCTCGCGGCGCGCACGACCGTCGCCCGGATGCTCGAGCGCGACGACTTCTCGCGCCGCTACCACGACGGCGTCGCCATCTCGGTGATGGAGTTCCTCTACCCGCTGCTCCAGGGCTGGGACTCGGTGATGGTGGAGGCCGACGTCGAGCTCGGCGGCACCGACCAGCTCTTCAACAACCTCATGGGCCGTACCCTCCAGGGCCAGGAGGGCCAGGAGGGTCAGTGCGTGGTCACCACGCCGTTGCTCGAGGGCCTCGACGGGGTCAACAAGATGTCGAAGTCCCTCGGGAATTTCGTGGGCATCGCCGAGCCGGCGGGGGAGCAGTACGGCAAGCTCCTCTCCCTGCCCGACGCCCTCATGCCCCGCTACTTCACCCTCACGACCGGCTGGCACCCCGACCGCATCGCCGAGGTCACGGGCGCGCTGGCCGACGGCTCACTCGCCCCGGTCGACGCCAAGCGCCT
>CAWARX010000003.1:267500-624239 GCA_963784595.1 uncultured Actinomycetes bacterium
TATAACGGTCGACTTTAGTGGCCGTTACAAAACCTGGCTATATGCTGGAATCTCCGAGTATCCGGTGGTACTCGTTCAGTGTCACACCCTCGACAGAGAATGTGACGATGAGCAGTGAAAATCCATCCGGTGCGGACAATCAGCAGGAAACCGTCAGGTCGATGTTCGAACTCGATCCTCGCTGGGTGACTGGCTTCGTGGACGGAGAAGGATGCTTCTCGGTCTCGATCCACCGGAATCCCAACGCTCGGTCGACGAGGGGATGGCAACTCCATCCGGTGTTCCACGTCTACCAGCACGAGAGGCATCGAGATGTGCTCGAAGCACTGATCCCGTTCTTGCCTGTGGTCGACTCCGACCGAAGGGACCGAAGAGCAGCGTGTGGACGTTCGCCGTCGACTCGCTCCGGGATCTCGAGGACCACGTCCTCCCGTTCTTCGAGCGCTACCCACTGGTCGTCAAGGCCGGCGACTTCCGCAGCTTCTCGGTCATCGTGACCGCGATGCGACGGAAGGAGCACCTCGACGCCGATGGCTTCGAGCGACTCGTTCGACTTGCCTTCATGATGAACGCGAATGGCAAGCAGCGCAGTCGGAGCATCGACGAGATCCTGATGGGATCCTCAGAGACTGCACGCCAGGCACCCTCGAGCCACGCCGCTCGAGACGTGAAGATACAGTCCGATCCTCATGGCGACATGGGGAGTCAGGCAGAAATGACCTGACCGCGAGCGATGGCATTGCGCCACCTCTCGGAGTAACAACCATGCCTAAGGTAGCGAAATTCCTTGTCGGGTAAGTTCCGACCTGCACGAATGGCGTAACGACTTGGCTACTGTCTCAACCAGAGACCCGGCGAAATTGCAGTACGAGTAAAGATGCTCGTTTCCCGCAGAAGGACGGAAAGACCCCGTGGACCTTCACTACAATTTGATGTTGGTTTTCGGTATGTATTGTGTAGGATAGGTGGGAGTCTGGGAAGCCGGGGCGTCAGCTTCGGTGGAGACAACGTTGAAATACCACCCTGTACATATTGGGAATCTAACCTGGGCCCGTAATCCGGGTCGGGGACAGCGTCAGGTGGGTAGTTTGACTGGGGCGGTCGCCTCCTAAAGAGTAACGGAGGCGCCCAATGGTTCCCTCAGCCTGGTTGGCCATCAGGCGTCGAGCGTAAAGGCACAAGGGAGCTTGACTGCGAGACCTACAAGTCGAGCAGGTGCGAAAGCAGGGCTTAGTGACCCGGCCGTGGCGTGTGGAAGCGCGGTCGATCAACGGATAAAAGGTACCCCGGGGATAACAGGCTTATCTTGCCCAAGAGTCCACATCGACGGCAAGGTTTGGCACCTCGATGTCGGCTCGTCGCATCCTGGGGGTGAAGCATCTCCCAAGGGTTGGGCTGTTCGCCCATTAAAGCGGTACGCGAGCTGGGTTTAGAACGTCGCGAGACAGTTCGGTCCCTATCCTCTGCGGGCGTAGGAGATTTGAGGGGAGCTGTCCCTAGTACGAGAGGACCGGGACGGACGCAGCTCTGGTGTGCCAGTTGTCTTGCCAAAGGCACGGCTGGTTGGCTACCTGCGGAAAGGATAAGCGCTGAAAGCATCTAAGCGCGAAGCCTGCCTCGAGATGAGATCTCCCACCGGGTTAACCGGGTAAGGCCCCTGGTAGACGACCAGGTTGATAGGCCGGAGGTGTACGCACGGTGACGTGTTCAGCCGACCGGTACTAATCGGCCGAGGGCTTGGGATCTTTCTTCTATTTGCTCGTGCTCGCTCTGGAGCTCTCGATGAGGGCTTTGACAATTTCATAAGGTTTCCGGTGACAATTGCGGCGGGGAAACACCCGTTCCCATTCCGAACACGGAAGTGAAGACCGCCAGCGCCGATGGTACTTGGGGGGGAACCCCCTGGGAGAGTAGGTCGTCGCCGGGATTTCTCAGACGCCCCCGCCGCGCGAGCGATCGCCGCGGCGGGGGCGTTCTCGCGTGCCGATCCGCACCGGTCGGTACGCTCGCCTTCCACCAGCACACGACGGGATCATCGATGGCAGACCAACGACGGGGCAGCAGCCAGGGACGGCCGCCGGCCCGGCGCGGCGCGAGCACCGGGGGCCCCAAGCCGGCGCAGAGTCCGCGGGCGGGCGCGTCCAAAGGTTCCACCGGCGCCGCCAAGGGCTCGGCGGCGCGCCGGTCCTCGGACGGCGGCGGCCGACCCGGTTCGTCGCGTGCGGGTTCGTCGCGTGCGGGCGGCGGGGGCGACGCCGGTGCCCGGCGCAAGGAAGGTGGCGGTTTCGGTCCCTTCGCCGTCGATCGCCGCGACGAGGAGACCCGCGAGAAGCGCGCGGGGCGCCCGGCGGGTTCCCGGGGCGGGGCGAAGAGCACCGGCACCCGGCGAGCGGGCGAGCGGGCGGGCGAGCGGCCGGCGCTGCGAACCGTCGGCAAGCGCACCGAGCGCGACACCACGCCCCGCAGGTCCCGGCGCGCGCAGAGCGCGACGACCACCCGGCGTCGGCGCAGGCGCGGGCCGGCCGACGTGCAACAGGAGATGGCGCGGGTCGCGGGCCGCAACGCCAACCGGGCGCTCGGCACCCTGATGGCCGCGGCGGACGCGTTCGCCCACGACCGTGAGCGCGAGACGCTCCGCATCCTGCGCCCGCTCCGGGAGCAGCTCCCCGATTCGCCGAGCGTGCGGGAGCTCACCGGCCTCGCCCAGTACCGCATCGGCAACTACGCGGCCGCGGCCAAGGAGCTCGAGGCCTACGCGGACCTCAGCGACTCCGTCGACCAGAACCCGGTCCTCATGGACTGCTACCGGGCGACGAAACGGTGGCGCAAGGTCGAGGAGCTCTGGCTGGAGCTGGCGTCGGTCTCGCCGACGGCGGAGCTCGTCGCCGAGGGCCGCATCGTCTACGCGGGAGCGTTGGCCGATCAGGGGCGCCTCCCGGAGGCGCTCGCGCTCCTGCGCAAGCGGGCCGAGCACGTCAAGTCGCCACGCGAGCACCACCTGCGGCTCTGGTACGCGCTCGGCGACCTCGAGGAACGAGCCGGCAACCTCGCCCGTGCCCGTGAGCTCTTCCACCAGGTGCGCCGGGCCGATCCCGCGTTCGCCGACGTGGCCGAGCGTCTCGCCGCCCTCGGATGAGTGTCGTACCCCCGACGTAGCGTCGGCGCCACCTCCCCGAGCTCCCCGAGCGCTTCCCCCTCCAGCACGGCCGCGGAACCCCACGGCCGGTGAACGGGAAGGGAAGCCCATGGCAGCGACCACCCTCGAGACCGCCCTCAACCTGAGCGTCCTCTGCGGGCCCTGTTCGGGCGCCCCGGAGTTGCGGGTGCTCGATTCGGGCACCCGTCTGGCCACGTTGGCGGTCCGCTGCCCGGCCGGGGCCGCCGCCGGCGAGCGCGCCACCTCGGTGCCGGTCACCGTGTGGGACCCACCGGCGTGGATCGAGACCCTGGAGCCCGGTGACATGGTCGTGGTGGTGGGTCGGCTGCGCCGCCGCTTCTACCAGCGGCCCGGTGGGGTCGGCTCCCGGGTCGACGTCGAGGCCGAGACGATCGGGCGTGCCCGTGACCGCCGCCGGATCGACGCCGCGCTGCGCCGGGCCCGGGCGGCGCTCGAGGTCCTCGGATGAACGGGGTGAGAACGCGACGGCCCCATCCCGGCCAGCCCGTACTCCGTCTGTATGATCGAAAGAGCAACCCGAATTCGACAGCACGACCCGGACAAGAGCCCACACAAGAGCCCACACAACGAGGTGAGGGACGTGACCGCGACATCTGAGACCGCAGCACTCGAGCCCGAGTACCTGGAGGAGGTGGTCATCCGGTTCGCCGGCGACTCCGGCGACGGGATGCAACTCACCGGCGACCGATTCACCGACGTCAGTGCGGTGTTCGGCAACGACCTCGCCACCATGCCGAACTACCCGGCGGAGATCCGGGCCCCGGCGGGCACCATCGCCGGCGTGTCGTCGTTCCAGGTGCACATCTCCGACCACGACATCGTCACCCCGGGCGACGCGCCCAACGTGCTGGTGGCGATGAACCCGGCGGCGCTCAAGGCGAACCTCGCCGAGCTGCCCCCGGGTTCCACCATCCTCGTGAACTCCGACGCCTTCGACGAGCGGAACCTCACCAAGGTCGGCTACCAGGCGAACCCGCTCGACGACGGTTCGCTGGCGGCCTACCACGTCGTCCAGGTGCCGATGACGAACCTCACCCTCGAATCGTGCAAGGAGCTCGGCGTCAAGCCGCGCGACGCGGAGCGCTCGAAGAACTTCTTCGCCCTCGGCCTGATCTCGTGGATGTACACGCGTCCGACCGAGCCCACCGTCGAGTGGATCGACCAGAAGTTCTCGTCGCGCCCGAAGGTCCGCGACGCCAACCTCGCCGCGTTCAAGGCCGGGCTGCACTTCGGCGAGACGGCCGAGCTGATCGAGCACTACCAGATCCAGCCCGCCAAGCTGGATCCCGGTCGGTACCGCAACATCACCGGCAACCTGGCGGTCGCCTACGGCCTGATCGCGGCGGCGCAGTCCGCCAGCCTGCCGATCCTCTACGCGTCGTACCCGATCACGCCGGCCTCCGACATCCTCCACGAGCTGTCGAAGCACAAGAACTTCGGGATCCGCACGCTCCAGGCGGAAGACGAGATCGCCGCCGCCGCGGTCGCGGTGGGCGCCGCCTTCGCGGGCCAGCTGGGCATCACCGCCACGAGCGGTCCCGGCCTCGACCTGAAGTCCGAGGCGCTCGGCCTGGCGATCAGCCTCGAGCTGCCGCTCGTCGTGATCGACGTGCAGCGCGGTGGGCCGTCCACCGGCCTGCCCACCAAGACCGAGCAGTCCGACCTCCTGCTCGCGATGTACGGACGCCACGGCGAGTCACCGTTGCCGGTCGTCGCGGCGAAGTCGCCGAGCCACTGCTTCGACGCCGCGTTCGAGGCCGTCCGCATCGCGCTGAAGTACCGCACGCCGGTCATCCTCCTCACCGACGGCTACGTCGCCAACGGTTCGGAGCCGTGGAAGCTCCCCGACATCGACGCCCTGCCCGACATCTCGGTGCCCTTCGCCGCCGAGACCAACCACGACGGCGAGTTCTGGCCTTACCTGCGTGACCCCGAGACCCTGGCCCGGCCGTGGGCGATTCCCGGCACGCCCGGACTCATGCACCGCATCGGCGGGATCGAGAAGCAGGACGGCACCGGGAACGTCAACTACGAACCGGCCAACCACGAGCTCATGACCCACATTCGGGCCGACAAGGTGGCGGGCGTCGCCCGCGACATCCCGCTCGTCGAGGTCGAGGGAGACGCCGACGGCGACCTCCTGGTGCTCGGATGGGGCAGCACGTGGGGCCCCATCAGCGAGGCGGTGCGCCGCGTGCGGGCATCGGGCGCCAAGGTCGGCCACGCGCACCTCATGCACCTCAACCCGTTCCCCGCCAACCTCGGTGAGGTGCTGGCGCGGTACCCGAAGCTGCTGGTACCCGAGATGAACCTGGGCCAGCTCTCGCGGCTGGTTCGGGCCGAGTTCCTCGCCGACGCGCAGTCGCTCACCAAGGTGCAGGGCCTGCCGTTCAGCGCCACCGAGATCGAGAAGAAGATCATGGAGATGATCGATGCCTGAGAACGACGCCGCAGGAAACGGGAACGGAACGGGGACCGCGGTCAAGCTCGGCCGCAAGGACTTCCAGTCGGACCAGGAGGTCCGGTGGTGTCCAGGCTGTGGCGACTACTCGATCCTCGCCGCCATGCAGCTCGAGCTCGCCGACATCGGCGTGCGTCCGGAGAACCTCGTGTTCATCTCGGGTATCGGCTGCGCGGCGCGGTTCCCGTACTACATGAACACGTACGGCCTGCACTCGATCCACGGCCGGGCGCCCGCAGTGGCGACGGGGGTCGCGCTGGCGCGCCCCGACCTCGACGTGTGGGTCATCGGCGGCGACGGCGACATGCTGTCGATCGGTGGCAACCACCTGATCCACGCGCTGCGCCGCAACGTGAGCCTGAAGATCATCATGTTCAACAATCAGATCTACGGGCTCACCAAGGGCCAGTACTCGCCGACCAGCGAGGTCGGCAAGATCACCAAGTCGTCGCCGTTCGGTTCGCTCGACACGCCGTTCAACCCCGTGTCGGTCGCACTGGCCGCGGAGGCCACCTTCGTCGCCCGCACCCACGACATGGACCGCCCGGGGATGCTCGAGGCCTTCCGGCGCGCCCACGAGCACGACGGCAGCGCGTTCGTGGAGATCTACCAGAACTGCAACGTGTTCAACGACGGCGCGTTCTCCGGGATCACCGCCAAGGAGGTGCGGGGCGACATGATCATCCCGCTGCGCCACGGTGAGCCGATCCGCTTCGGCACCGACAACGAGCGTGGCGTGATCCTCAACGCGTACGGTGAATGCGAGATCGTCGAGGTCGCCGACGTCGGCGAAGACCGCCTGCTCGTGCACGACGAGACCCGGCCGGATCCGGCGCTGGCGTTCGCGCTCTCGCGCCTCTCGTCGTCACCGACCATGCCCACGCCGATGGGGGTGTTCCGCTCGGTCTCGCGGCCCACCTACGAGGCCGAGGTGCAGCGACAGGTCGTCAACGCGGTCGACCGCCAGGGCCCCGGCGACCTGCACCAGCTCATCGGCACCGGCGCCACCTGGGACGTCAACTAGAGCGCTCAGGCGGGCTCGGCGATGGCTTCCGGTGGTCAGACGTCGTCGAGGCTGCGGAACACCATGCCGGTGCGGGGTTTCGGCGCGAAGAACGTCGTCTTCTCCGGCATGCGGAGGTTCGCGGCCGCGGCGGCGCGGATGGTGTCGACGGTGACGGGGCGCAGCAGCACCGCGGCGTCGGCGTCGCCCTTCTCCACCTGGGCCGCGACGGTCCCGCGCGTCGTTGCGGTAGGCGAGCGAGACGCCGGGCACCGCCGGGAGCACGCCGGCATCGAAACGCGCGGAGTCGACGTCGCGCAGCTCGGCCGGCAGGTCGCGCATGCGCGTCTCGAGCTCGGGGCGCGGCACGAGCAGCGCCACGCCCGGCGCCGTCGACCAGGCCGAGTCCGCCGTCGGCGTGCATCGCGGCTTCGAGCGCGGCGACGCCTTCGGGCACGTTGGGACCCATGTCCCGCACCGCGAACCCGTCGGCGAGCGCGGCGCGGAGGTCGACACCGGTGACGCCGCTGAGCAACCGGTGGATGGCGCGCACGCACAGCTGCTCGGGCGCCAACTCCACCACGAGGGTCATGATCGCGTCGGCGCCGGGATCGTCGACGCCCGCGGTCTCGCGCTCGGCGCGGTAGTTGCCCGCGGTCTCGAACCGGTGGTGGCCGTCGGCGAGCACCAGCCGTTCGGAGCGCACCGCGTCGGCGACGGCCGCGATCCGGGCCGGGTCGGTCACCCGCCACAGCGAGTGGTGGTAGCCGTCGTCGTCGGTGGCGGTGGCGAGCGGCGCGCCGCCCTGGTCGGCCACCGCGGCATCGAGGAGGTCGGACAGGCCACCGGCCAACGAGAGTCCCCAGATCGGGTCGAGGTTGGCGCGGGTCGCGCGCAGCAGCTCGAGACGGTCGCTCTTGGCCTTCGGGAGGGTGCGCTCGTGGGGCATCACGTCGCCGGCCGCGTTGTCGACGCCGAGCGCGCCGATCACGCCGGTGGTGCGTTGCGGACGCCCGTCGTCGCCGGTGAAGTCCATCCGGTAGACCGAGAAGGTGGGCGACGTCGTCGGTCACGAGAGTCCCGTCGACCCGCCAGCGCGCCAGGATGTCGGCGGCCCCCGCGTAGCTGTCGGGCAGGATGAGTCGCACCGCGTTGTGGGGATCCCGGTCGACGAGCGCGGCGCGTTCGTCGGGTTCGATCACGTCGTAGGGTGGGGCGCTCACGGCCGAGATGTCGGCCTCGCGGTAGCGAATTCCGGGGAAGGGAAGAAAATCGGGCACGGTCGCGATTCAGTCGGGGGACGGTGACCGGATTCTCGCATACGGGACCGCCGGATCCGGGTGCTCGGCGGTCGGGCCGGGCCGATTCTTTCGAGGAGCCTGCCATGCAATCGGCGTACGACGCGTTCCAGGAGGGCACCCGGCTGCTCGCGTCGCAGAACCCCCACGCGGCGGTGATCGCACTCGAGCGCGCCCGTGAGCTCGAGCCCGACCAGGCCTCGGTGCGCGAGACGTTGGCACGCGCCTACTTTCGCAGCGGCCGCTTCAGCCAGGCCCGCGAGGAGTTCGAGCGGGCGGTCGAGCTCGAGCCGGTGAACGACTACGCCCATTTCGGGCTCGGACTCTGCCTCATCCGCCAGGGTGACCGCCTCGGCGCCCGCCGTCACCTCAAGCTGGCGGTGGCCATGCGGCCCGACCAGCCGGACTACGCGGCTGCCCTCGGCCCGCGTCGCCGAAGCACGCGTGAGCGAGGTGGCCCCGGGCCCGTCGGGCGCTCCCGTCGTCGCGTGCGATCTCGACGGGGTGATCTGGCGGGGTGACGATCCCATCCCGCCTGCGGCCGACGGCATCGCGCGCCTGCGGGCCGCCGGGTTGCGGGTCGCGTTCGTGTCGAACAACTCGAACTCGCCGGTGGGCGACGTCGTCGCCAAGCTCGAACGGATGGGCGTGCCCGCCCAGGCCGACGACGTCGTGACCAGCGCCATCGCCGCCGCGTGGCTGCTCGGGCGGTCGCTGGCGCCCGGGGCGCGCGTGCTGGCGTGCGCGGGTCCGGGCGTGCGGGAGGCGCTCGCCGGAGCAGGGCTCATCGCGGTCGACGACGGGCCCGCGGAGGCCGTCGTCGTCGGGTTCCACCGCGAGTTCGACTACGACGCCCTCGACCGGGCCTCCCACGCCGTGCGCGCCGGGGCCCGCTTCGTGGCCACCAACCTCGACGCCACCTATCCCGTCCCCGGCGGGCTCATCCCCGGTGCGGGATCGCTGGTCGCCGCGGTCGCCACCGCCGCGGGCGCCACGCCCGAGGTGGCGGGCAAGCCCGAGCAGCCGACGGTCGAGCTCATCCGGGAGCGCTTCGGAGCCGCAGGTGTGGTGGTGGGCGACCGGCCGTCGACCGACGGCGCCCTGGCCGACGCCCTGGGTTGGCCGTTCGCGCTCGTGCTCTCGGGCGTGACCGCCGCGGTCGCCCCGCCCGGCGGCGAAGCCGTGCCCGATCCGGCGCCGCCGTTCGTGGGCGACGACCTCGGAGCGTTGGCCGCCGGCCTGATCGCGGCCTTTCCGGGCTAGCACGCCGATCTTCCCGGCCGATGCCGCGGCGCCGTCGCGCCCTCCGGGCACGGCTCCGCTCCGTCTCCGGCGTATCCTGCGCCGGTGACTGTGCGCCGACGACTCGACGCCGAGCTCGTGCGCCGCGGCCTGCTCGGGAGCCGCCGTCAGGCGGTGGAGGCGATCGCGGCCGGGCGTGTCCGCGTCGGCGGGAGCCCCGCCCGTGGGGCGTCTCGGCTGGTGGGCGCGGGCGAGCCGATCCAGCTGACCGGCGAGGCCCCCCGGTACGTCTCGCGCGGCGGCGACAAGCTCGCGGCCGCCCTGGAACGGTTCGCGGTGCCCGTGCGCGAGCGGCGGGCCCTCGACGCCGGCGCGTCCACCGGCGGGTTCACCGATTGCCTGCTCCAGGCGGGTGCCGCCCACGTACTCGCGGTCGACGTGGGCCGCGGGCAACTGGCGTGGTCGCTGCGTGGCGACCCCCGGGTCACCGTGCTCGAGCGCACCAACGTGCGGGCCCTCGAGCCCGGCGACGTCGGCGGCGCGGTCGATCTCACCGTGGCCGACCTCTCGTTCATCTCCCTGCTCACCGTCGCTCCCGCGCTCGCCGCGTTGCACCCGCAGCGACGGCGACTTCGTGCTGCTGGTGAAGCCGCAGTTCGAGGCCGGCCGCGGCGCGCGTCGGCAAGGGCGGTGTCGTACGCGACCCCGAAGTGCACCGAGCGGTGCTGCGCGAGGTGCGTGACGGCCTGCGTGCCGCCGGGCTCTTCGTCGTCGACGTGATGGCGTCGCCCCTGCGCGGCGCCGACGGCAACGTCGAGTTCCTGGTGCGCTGCGACACGCGCGGCCCCGCCGTGGGCGACGACCGCCTCGACGCCGCCGTGCCGGGCGAGGCGCCGGCACGCGGAGGGGTGGACGCATGAGCGTGCGCGCCGTGGGGCTGGTCCCGCACCCGAACCGGCCGACCGCCACCGACCTGGCCAAGCACGCGGCGACGCGCCTCGCCGAGCACGGGATCGAGGTGCGGGTGCCCGGTCCCGACGCGGACGTCGCCGGCCTGGGCCATCTCGCCTACGAGCTCTCGGCGTTCCCCACCGGTCTCGACCTGGTGATCTCCCTCGGGGGAGACGGCACCATGCTGCGGGCGGTCGACCTGTCGTACGAAGCCGGGGTCGCGGTGCTCGGCGTCAACGTGGGCCAGATGGGCTACCTCACGGAGATCGAACCCGCCGACTTCGACGCCGCGCTCGACCGCATCGTCGCCGGCGACTACGAGGTCGCCGAGCGGATGGTCCTCGAGATCGAGGTCGAGTCGGCCGGCCCGGCGCGGGGCCGCTGGTTCGCGCTGAACGAGGCGGTGCTCGAGAAGGTGCACACCGGTCGGTTGGCCCGCCTCGACGTCGAGATCAACGGCACGCTGTTCACCACCTACGCCGCCGACGGCGTCATCGTCGCGACCCCGACCGGCTCGACGGCCTACTCCTTCTCCGCGCGCGGACCGATCGTGTCGCCCCGCCACCGTTGCATCCTGCTGACGCCGGTGTCGCCCCACATGCTGTTCGACCGTTCGCTCGTGCTCGACGCCGAGGAGACGTTGCGCTTCGTCGTCTGCGACGACCGCAGCGTCGTGCTCACCGACCGACGGCCGCGAGCTCGGCGAGCTCGCGGCGGGCGACGCGGTTTCGTGCACCGGCGGGCGGCTTCCGGCGCGCATCGTCACCCTCGGGCCGCGCGACTTCCACCAGATCCTCAAGGCCAAATTCGGCCTCTCCGACCGGTAGTGGTGGGCCGGTCGCCGATGCTCGTCGAGCTCCACGTCGTCGATCTGGGGATCGTCGCCGACCTCAACCTGGTCCTCGGGCCCGGCCTCACCGCCATCACCGGCGAGACCGGCGCGGGCAAGACGCTCATCGTCGAGGCCGTCGACCTGCTCCTCGGGGGTCGGGCCGACACCGCGCTCGGTGCGCGACGGCGCGACCGAGGCGCACGTCGAGGGGCGCTTCGTGTGTCCCGGCACGGGTGAGGAGACGGTGCTGGCGCGGGTGATCCCGCGGGAGGGGCGCAGCCGCGCCTACGTCGACGGCCGCCTCGCCACCGCCGCCGAGCTGGCCGAACGCGGCGCCGAGCTCGTCGACCTGCACGGGCAGCACGCGCACCAGTCGTTGCTCGACCCCGCGGTCCAGCGTGGCGCGCTCGATCGCTACGCGGGCGCGGTCGCGCTCGACGCGCTCGAGTCGTACCGCGCCGCCCGGGCGGCGACGCGGGCCGTCGACGCCGAGCTCGCGTCGCTCGGTGGCGACGCCCGGGCACGCGCACGCGAGATCGACCTCCTGCGCTACCAGGTCGAGGAGATCGCCGCGGCACGGCTCGAGGATCCCGCCGAAGACGTGGCCCTGGAGGCGGAGGAGCTGCTGCTCGCCGACGCGGTCGCCCACCGCGAGGCGCTCACCCGCGCCTACGAGGTGCTCGAGGGGCCGGGCCTCGACGCCCTGGGCGCCGCGCTCGCCGCGCTCGACGGGCGCGCCCCCTTCGCCGAGCTGGCGGTCCGTCTCCGCGGCGCCCAGGGTGAGCTGGCCGACATCGAACAGGAGCTGCGCCACGAGGTCGAGCGGGTCGACGACGATCCGACCCGGGTCGAGACGGTGCGCGCCCGGCGCCATCAGCTCCACGAGCTGGGACGGAAGTACGGCTCGACCCTCGCCGAGGTGATGGCGTACGGCGCCGAAGCGGCGACGCGCCTCGGGGAGCTGGAGGGCTACGAGGAGCGGGCGGCCGCGCTCGAGGCGCAGCGTCGCGAACACGAAGCCGCGGCCGCGACGGCCGCGGCGGCGCTGTCGGCGGCCCGCCGCGACGCCGCCGAGCCGCTCGCCCGATCGGTGGAGGGGCATCTCCGGGAGCTGGCGATGCCGCACGCGGCGATGGAGGTGGCGGTCGAGCCGGGGGAGGCCACCGACGACGGTCACGACCGCGTGACCTACCTCCTGGCGCCCAACCCCGGCGAGGCGGCCCGGCCCCTGGCGCGGGCCGCGTCCGGCGGCGAGCTCTCCCGTGCGATGCTGGCGGTGCGCGTCGTGCTGTCCGAGGCTCCGCCCACCCTGGTGTTCGACGAGGTCGACGCCGGGATCGGAGGCGTTGCGGGCGTCGCCGTCGGCCGTCTGCTCAAGACCCTCGGGTCGCGACACCAGGTCCTCTGCGTCACGCACCTCGCGCAGGTGGCGGCGTTCGCCGGCACCCAGGTCGTCGTGGAGAAGGCGGTGGAAGACGTGCGGGAGGCAGGGCGCGCGGGACGCACCGTGGCGACTGCCGCGGTGGTCGAGGGCGACGCCCGGGTCTCGGAGCTGTCGCGCATGCTCGCCGGGATCGGCGAGTCGTCCCACGCCCGCCGGCACGCGGCCGAGCTGCTGGAGACCGCGGCGACGACCGGCACGCGGACACGCGCCGGTGCTCCCCGGCGCGGAACGCGCTGATGGCCCGGCTCCGCCTGCGCAGGAAGCAGGAGTCGCCCGCCGCGGTGCAGGGAGTCGCCCGGGTGGACCGCCGCACCAAGGACATGATCCCGCGCCTGCAGACTGGTGAGATCGCGGTGATCGACCACCGCGACCTCGACCGGGTCGCCGCCGACGGTCTCATCGAGGCGGGTGTCGTCGCGGTCGTGAACTGCCGCGGAGTCGATCTCGGGTCGCTACCCGAACGGCGGGCCCATCCGGGTGGTGGGTGCGGGCATCACCCTGGTCGACGACGTGGGCGCCGATCTCATGGACCGGGTACGGGAGGGCGACGCCGTCCGTATCGAGGACGGCAAGATCTGGTGCAACGGCGAGATGGTCGGTTCGGGCACGGTCATGACCGTGCCCGAGATCGAGACGGCGATGGACGACGCGCGCGCCACGATCGGCAGCGAGCTCGAACGCTTCGCCGCCAACACGCTCGAGTACATCCAGAAGGAAGCGCGGCTCATGTTCGAGCCGGTGGCGCTGCCGCCGATCCGCACCGAGTTCGCCGGCCGGCACGCACTGGTGGTCGTGCGGGGCCACGACTACCGCTCCGACCTGGCCGCGCTGCGTTCCTACATCCGCGAGTACCGACCCGTGCTCATCGGGGTCGACGGTGGCGCCGACGCCCTGCTCGAGAACGGTCACACGCCCGACATCATCATCGGCGACTTCGACTCGGTGTCCGAGAAGGGACTCGCCTGCGGCGCCGAGCTCGTGCACCACGTGCACCCCGACGGGCGCGCCCCGGGTCGGGAGAACCTGCTCGAATGGGGAGTCGACTACGTGGAGTTCGTCGCCGAAGGCACGAGCGAGGACGTCGCCATGCTCCTCGCCTACGAGTCCCAGGCGCAGCTCATCGTCGCGGTCGGCACCCACGCCACCATGGTCGAATTTCTCGACAAGGGCCGCCCCGGCATGGCGTCGACCTTCCTCACCCGTCTCCGCCTCGGGCCGATGCTGGTCGACGCCAAGGGTGTGAGCCGTCTCTACGAGGGGCGCGTGCGCCGCCTCGACATCGTCCTGCTCGTGAGCGCGGCGCTGATCGCCATGCTCGTCGTGGGCATCGTGGCCGAACCCATCCACGTGTTCGCCCGCGGTCTCTGGGTCACCATGAAGGATCTGTTCTCCCGCTGATGATCAACTTCCGGTTCCACGTCGTCTCGCTCATCGCGATCTTCCTCGCCCTCGCGCTCGGGGTGCTGATCGGCGCGGGTGTGATCGACCGCGGGGTGGTCAACACCCTCAACAACCGCCTCGACACCGTGGAGGCGAAGTCCGATCGGATCAAGGCCGACAGCGACAAGGTGTCGGCCGAGAACGAGCAGCTCAAGGGGGTCATCGGCGACCTCCAACCCTTCGCGGTGAGCGGCCGCCTCGTCGGCGACGACGTCGGCGTGATCGCGGTGCGCGGCGTCGACGGTGACCGCACCAAGGCGACCGTCACCGCGTTGCAGGAAGCCGACGCGACGGTTGCCGGCACCCTGTGGCTCGAGGACAAGTGGCAGCTCGCCACCGCCGACGACGTCAAGGCCCTGCAGACCGCCCTGGGCACCACGACCAGGAACAAGACCATGTTGCGGGCCGAGGCCTGGAGCCGGCTCGCCGAGCGTCTGAGCCTCCCGGTGACCGCCGGCACGGGCGCGTCCGACGACCTGCTCGTCGTGCTCCAGCAGGCGGGCTTCCTCGGGTTCGACGCGGTCGGTGACGCCACCATCTCCGACTTCCCCGGACGCAGCGCCGGGCTGGTGCTGGTGGTCGGGAACCAGGGATCGGTGCCGGCCGACACGATCGTGCTGCCCGCGGCCACCGCGCTGTCCGGTGCGAAGGTGCCGCTCGTCGTCGCCGGGGTCTGGGCCGACGTCACCGACGCCCCCGACCGCGCCGCGGTCGTGCAGCCGCTGCGCGACAGCGATCTGTCCACGACGGTGTCCACCGTCGACGATCTCGACCAGCCCGAGGGCCCGGCCACGGTGGCGCTCGCGATGTCGGACCTCTTCCTGGTGCCGCCCGTCGCCGGGATGTACGGCTACGGGAAGAACGCCCGACCGCTCCCGGATCCGGCCAACGCGTGACCGGACGGTTCGTGTGAGGGAGCGCGCGTGAGGCGGGTCGTGGTGATGCTGGCGGCGCTCGTCGTGCTGACGGGTGTGGTCGCCGGCGGGCTCGCAGGTGTCGCGGCCGCGGCGACGCCGCCGCGTGGTCGGGTGCTGGTCATCTCGCTGCCCGACGTCGAGTGGGCCGACTTCCAGGGTGTCGTCACCCCCAACCTCGACCGGTTGTTCGCGCGCTCGACGATCGGTGATCTCGTCACCAACGGCGTCGACCGTCCGACCTCGTTGCCGAGTGGCTACGCGACGCTCGGTGCCGGCGCGCGGGCGACGGCCAGCGGCTCCAACGGCGGTCAGGGCTTCGGGGTGGGTGAGGACTTCGGCCGGGATCCCGCCGGGGTCGTGTTCACGACCCGCACGGGCATCCCCGCGGGGAACGGGCTGGTGTACATGCCCATCGCCGACACGATCGACACCAACGACTCGGCCCTCTACGGCGCCGAGGTCGGTCTCCTCGGTGACGAGCTCGCCCGGGCGGGGATCTCGCGGGCGGTCGTCGCCAATGGCGACGGCTCCGACCCCAGCACGCCCGAGACCCGCTACTCGCCCTGGCGGCGCGCCGCCGTCGCGGGTCTGATGACCAGCGACGGCAAGGTCCCCGGCGGTCGGGTCGACACCGGCCTGCTGCGGAAGGACGCGTCGGCGCCGTTCGGGGTCCGCCTCGACGAGCGCCGCGTGGTGCAGGCCTTCTCCGAGGCGTGGAACCCCGGATCGGTGGTGATGGTCGAAGGGTCCGATCTGGTGCGGGCCGACCTCGCCGCCCGATTCGCGTCGGAGGACCAGGCGGTGAAGATCCGGGCGCGGGCCCTCGAGGCCACCGACCACCTGGTCGGCCGGCTGCTCGACCAGGTGGATGCGGCCGACGCGGTGATCGTGGTCGGACCGACGCCGCCGCTCGCCCGTGACGCGCTGACCGTCGCCGCGGTGCGCGCGCCCGGCTTCGCGCCCGGTCTCCTGCGTTCCACGACGACCCAGCGCGACGGCTTCGTCAACCTCACCGACGTCGCCCCGACGATCCTGCGCTACTTCGGCATCGATCGCCCCGACGCGATGGAGGGGCGGCGCATGGAGACGGGGGAGGCCGGCGGATCACTCGCCGCCCGCACCGAGCTCCTCGTGAACACCAACGAGGACGGGCTGTTCCGCGACGGGCTCGTCGGTCCGTCGATGGGGGTGATCGTGGGCGTCGCCTGCGCGCTCGCGGTGGCTGTCGCGCTCGTGGACCGGTGGCGACGGGGCGCCGCGTTGCTCGCGTTCGGCGCGCTGTGGCTGCTCGGCTACCTCGACGCCACCTACCTCGCCGGTCCGCTGCACTTCGGGCGTCACGGTGGCGCCGGCGCGTACTGGGTATTCGTCGTCGGTGTCGGGGGGGTCATCGCCGGCGCGTGCATGCTGGCCACCCGGAAGCGGCCGGTCCACGCGGTGCTGGCCGGCCTCGGCACGGTGGTCGTGCTCCATCTCGTCGACCTCGTGACCGGCGCGCACCTGGAGTGGAACACCGTCTTCGGGTACTCGCCGACCATTGGCGTGCGCTTCGTCGGCCAGGGGAACATGACCTTCGCCCAGCTCACCGCGGCGGTGGTGCTCTTCGCCGGGCTGCTGGCCTGGCGGGTCCCGACGCCCCGCGGCGTGCGCGTGGCCCTCGGCCTGCTCGCGGTGACCGTGGTCGTCATGGGAGTGCCGTTCTGGGGCAACGACTTCGGCGGTGCCATCTCCGCCGCGCCGGGCTTCGCGCTGCTCGGGTGGCTGCTGCTCGGGCGGGAGCTGCGGTGGCGGACGGTCTGGGCCCTGGTCGGGGTGTTCGTCGCGGCCGGCGTGCTCGTCGGCCTCGTCGACCTCCTGCGACCGTCGGACCAGCGGACCCACGTCGGCAAGTTCTTCGAGAAGACGGGGACGGACTTCGGGAGCGCGACCCTGGTGCTGCGGCGCAAGGCGTCGGAGAACCTCTCCGTGCTCGGCCATTCGCTGCTGCTCGGGTGCCTGATCGTGGTCGCGTTGATGCTCGTCTACCTCTGGTTCGTGCCACCGCGTTCGCTCCAACCGTTGCTCGCCCAGGTCTCCACCGCGCGCGCGACCGCCCTTTCGCTGGCGGTGGTCGCGGTGCTCGGGTTCGCGCTCAACGACTCGGGCATCACCATCCCGGGCATGATGGCCGCGGTGTTCGAGAGCGCGTTGGTCGTGGTGCTGGTGCGGGTCGTGTACACGCGGGTCGCGGAACCGGACGTGACCGTCGTCGTCGCGATCGTCGTGGGCGTCATCACCGTGCGTTTCGTGCGGATGGTGTGCGGCGAGATCCTCGCGTCGCCCGCGCTCGAGCGGCAGAACTACCGGGGCCACACCGTCGCGACGGCCGGTGGCTTGTTCGTCATCCTCGCCGTGCTCGTGATCGAGGCCGGCCGCTCGGCACTCGGTGCCCTCGGCGTCGGACCCGAGACCGGCCTCACCGAGGCCCGCAGCGCGGTGTTGTTCGCGGTGTTCGGCTTCGGGTTCCTCGGCCTGGTCGACGACCTCGCGGCCGTCGGCTCCGACCGTGGCTTCAGGGGCCACCTCGGCGCGCTCCGTGAGGGTCGCGTCACGACCGGGATGCTGAAGCTCGTCGGCGGAGCGGGCGTCGCGGTCGTGCTGGTGGCGACCCCGGGCTTCAAGTCCGGACGCACGCTCCTCGTCGACGCGATGCTCATCGCGCTCGCCGCCAACCTCGGGAACCTGCTCGACCGCGCCCCGGGGCGCACGATCAAGTTCGGCCTCGTGGCCTACGTCCCCATCGCCATCGCCATCGGCGCCGCGCCGATCGGCATCGCCATCGCACCCGTGATGGGCGCGGCGTTCGGCCTGCTCGGCGACGATCTCCACGAGCGGCTCATGCTCGGCGACACCGGCGCCAACGTGATCGGCGCGGTGCTCGGCCTCGCGGTGGTGCTGGGCTCGCGTGACAGCATCCGCCTCGGCGTGATGCTCGCGCTGCTCGCGCTCAACGTCGCCGCCGAGCTGGTGTCGTTCAGCCGGGTGATCGACGCGGTCCCGCCCCTGCGCCGGTTCGACCGGTGGGGGAGCCGGCGCGCCCGTTCCGGGGCCTAGGGATTCGGGCAGTTCGCCAACGAGGCTCCGCTCCCGCGCTGATAGAGCGTGATGCGCGGGCCGAAGTGCTCGACGGTGAGCAGGCCCGCGTCGGCCAGCGCGCGCTCCAGGCCCGCCAAGCGCCCGAAGTGCGCGGGTGAGGTCACGATCACGCCGCACACGTGGTCGTCCCGCGCGGCCTTGGCGAGCGACCGGGTCGTGATCTCGCCGTCGTCGAGACGTTGGTAGGAGGTGTCGGCGAAATTGCCGGGCGTGCTGCGCTCCGACCGCCAGATGAGGCCGGGATCGTCGCTGATGAACTGCGCATCGGGCCGGGATCGTTCGAGGTGTCGAACGAGCGCGGCCTCGTGGCCGGTGTAGCCGTCGGGCCAGAGGATCGACGTGTTGCTCGCGATCGCGAACGGCACCGTGACCAGACCCGCGACCGCGAGGACCGCCCACGGTGGCGGGCGGAGCGACGCGAGCAACGCGAGCGGCGGGATCACGTGCGCGACATGGGCACGCCACATGGCGGGCTCCCACACGAGGAGTGCGACGACGAGGACGACCCACAGCAGCAACCCGGCGACGACGACCGTCAGCGCGCGGTCGGCCTCCTTGCGGGCGCGCCGCCGGAGGACGAAGCGAACCGTGAACGTGACCGTGGCGAGCGCCAGTGCGACCAGCACCAGCTTGTCGCGGTCCCACAGTGTGTCGAGGATCTTGCGGAGGGCACCGGTGGAGCTGTTCACCCGGCGCGAGTCCTGGTGGTACACGAACGACTGGTCCCAGACGCGGCCGATGCCGAACGGCAGCGCGGCCACCACGTAGACGCCGACGGCGATGCCGGCCGCGACCGCGGCGTCGCGCACGCCCCGCCCGCCCGGGCGATGCGAGAGGAGCACGATCAGACCCGCGATGACCACCGTGGGCACGGACAGCGCCTTGATCGAGACCGCCGCGCCCGCGGCGACGCCGAGCCAGACCGCGGTACGAAGGCGCGGATCGTCGCGGTACCGCAACGCGAACGCGACCGCGAGCACCGACAACGCGAGCGACGGGCCGTCGGCGTTCACCGGCGCGGTCACCCACAAGACGGATCCGCTCGTCGTCACCAACCCCGCGGCGAGCAGCGCGTCCGCGCGCGTCGTGATCCGGCGCCCGCACGAGTACACCGCGACGGTGAGGAGCACTCCGGCGGCGAGGGCGAGGAGGCGGGGCGCGTCGAGCGTGCGGAATCCGAGGAGGTCGGCGACCCACACGAGCGGGAGGAACACCGGCCCCTGGCTCGAGAAGATGTCGCGGAAGGGCACCTCGCCCCGCGCATGGCCAGCGCCGACGACGCGAACACGCCGTCGTCGAACACGAGGGAGCGGGTGGCGAGGAACGCCGGGAGACGGATGGCCACGGCCACGAGGGCGAGGACGGTCGCGTCCACACGCCAGTGGGGGAAGCGGCGGGTGGCCGGGTGGGCCGGATCGGCGGGTCCCGGAGCAGCCGTCTGGACCCGAGCCATGCCGGCACCGTATCGAACACTGGTGCGCGGATCGCCGCGGGCCGCATGGTACGGTCGCCGACGGTCGGATGGCACGCGAGAAAAGAGCAGAGGTCTTGGCGAAGCACATCTTCGTGACGGGCGGCGTTGCGTCCAGCCTCGGGAAGGGCCTCACCGCCTCCTCGCTCGGGCGCCTCCTCAAGTCCCGCGGTCTGCGGGTCACGATGCAGAAGCTCGACCCCTACATCAACGTCGACCCGGGCACGATGAACCCGTTCCAGCACGGCGAGGTCTTCGTCACCGAGGACGGCGGCGAGACCGACCTCGACCTCGGTCACTACGAGCGCTTCGTCGACGTGCCGCTCACGCGGAAGTCGAACGCCACCACCGGTTCGATCTACCAGGACGTGCTCGCCAAGGAGCGCCGCGGCGCGTACCTCGGCCAGACCGTGCAGGTCATCCCGCACATCACCGACGAGATCAAGGACCGCATCTTCGCCCTCGCCGCCGACGAGGACGTCGACATCGTGATCACCGAGATCGGTGGCACGGTGGGCGACATCGAGATCCTCCCGTTTCTCGAGGCGATCCGGCAGTTCCGCAAGGACGTCGGGCGCGACAACGTGTTCTACGTGCACGTGACCCTCGTGCCCTTCATCGGCCCGTCGGGGGAGCAGAAGACCAAGCCCACCCAGCACTCGGTCACCGAGCTGCGCAGCCGGGGCATCCAGCCCGACGCCATCGTCTGTCGCTCCGACCGCCCGATCCCGACTCGGCTCAAGGAGAAGATCTCCCAGCTCTGCGACGTGCCCGAGGAAGGCATCGTCTCGTGCGTCGACGCGCCGTCGCTGTACGAGATCCCCCTCGTCCTCCACGACGAGGGCCTCGACGACTACATCTGCAACACCCTGCACCTCTCGGACCACGAACCCGATCTCGCCGACTGGAAGAAGCTGGTGGCCCGGGTCGAGGCCGCCACTGAGCCGGTGCGCATCGGCCTGGTCGGCAAGTACATCAACCTCCCCGACGCGTATCTCTCGGTGGCCGAAGCGCTGAAGCACGGCGGGTACAACTGCGAGGCGCAGGTCGAGATCGACTGGATCGCCTCCGACGACGCCGAGGGCCTGCTCGCCGAGGGACGCCTGCGCGACCTCGACGGCATCGTGATCCCCGGCGGGTTCGGGTTCCGCGGTATCGAGGGCAAGATCACCGCGGCGGGCTTCGCCCGGGAACACGGCGTGCCCTTCCTCGGGCTGTGCCTCGGCATGCAGTGTGCGGTGATCGAGTTCGCCCGCGACGCGTGCGGGCTGGCCGGCGCCAACTCGAGCGAGTTCGCCTCCGACACCCCCCACCCGGTGATCGACCTGATGGACGCGCAGCGCAACGTCGTCGACAAGGGCGGCACCATGCGTCTCGGCTCCTACCCGGCCAAGCTGGTGCCCGGCACCGTCGTGCAGCGCGCCTACGGCCAGGAAGTGATCTACGAGCGTCACCGCCACCGCTACGAGGTCAACAACAAGTACCGGTCCCGGCTCGAGGAGGCCGGCTTCGTGTGCTCGGGCACGTCGCCGGACGACCGCCTGGTCGAGTTCGTCGAGCTCCCCGGGCACCCGTTCTTCGTCGGCACCCAGGCCCACCCCGAGTTCAAGAGCCGCCCCGACCGTCCCCACCCGCTGTTCGCGGCGTTCGTGCAGGCGGCGCGCAGCCGCGCCGAGGGTCGCCGCCCGCGGCTGCCGCTGCCGATCGACACGCCCGCCGTCTGAGCGAGCCCATGACCGACGAGCACGGCTTCCGCGTGCTCGGCTCGAGCACCCTCTGCGACGCCGGGTTCCTGTCGATGTCGCGCCTGCGGGTCGCGGGGCCCGACGGCGAGGAGTTCGACCGCCACGTCGTGCGTCATCCCGGCGCGGTCGTCGTGGTGCCGGTGATCGTCTCTCCCGATGGTGGCCGTGACGCGCTCCTGGTACGTCAATGGCGCGTCGCCACCGGCGCCGACCTGCTGGAGGTGCCCGCGGGCAAGCGCGACGTCGACGGCGAGGCTCCCGAGGTGACCGCGAACCGCGAGCTCGAGGAAGAGATCGGGTACGCCGCCGGCCGCCTCGACCTGCTCTGCGAGTTCTACAACTCTCCCGGGTTCTGCGACGAGTACACGTACCTCTTCCTCGCGACCGAGCTGGAACCGCGCGAGCGCGCCGCGGTGAGCGCGGAGGAAGCGGCGATGACGATCGAACGGGTGGCGCTCGACCGGGTCGATGCGCTGATCGCGACGCGCGAGCTGGTCGACGCCAAGAGCATCATCGGCCTGCTCCTCGCACGCCGATTCCTCGACGCGTAGCCGGTGGCCGGGGACGACCAGCTGGCGGATCTTCTCGACGAACACGAGTCGTGGCTGCGGGTCGAGCGGGGGTTGGCGCCGAACTCGTTGGCGGCCTACCGGCGCGACCTGCGGCGCTACGTCGCCTACCTGCGGCGCGTCGGCGAGACCGACCCCGCCGCGGTCGACGAAGGGTTGGTCGCCGCCTACGTCGAGGAGCTCAAGGCGGCGCGCACCGACGAAGGGACCCCGCGCTACAAGGAGTCGTCGATCGCGCGTGCGCTGGCCGCGGTGCGTTCCTTCCACCGCTTCTGCGTCGAGGAGGGGCTGCTGGTCGCGGACCCGAGCGAGGAGATCGGCGGCCCGCGGGTTCCCCAGGGGATCCCCAAGGCGCTCACCGAGGAGGAGGTCGGCCGGTTGCTCGACGCGGTGCCCGGCGACGGCCCCCGCGCGCGTCGCGACCGCGCCATCCTCGAGACCCTCTACGCCGGTGGCCTGCGCATCAGCGAGCTGGTCGGCCTGGACCTGGGCGACGTCGACCTCTACGACGGCCAGGTGCGGGTGCTCGGCAAGGGCAACAAGGAGCGCGTCGTGCCCCTCGGGCGCAGCGCGCGCGAGGCCGCCGGCGACTACCTCACCACCGGCCGCCCCGAGCTCGTGGGCCGCCAGAGCGCCTCCGCGCTGTTCCTGAACGCGCGCGGCGGACGGCTCACCCGCCAGGGCGCATGGCTGATCGTGCGGGCGGCCGGTGACCGCGCCGGTCTGGGGGGCCGCCTCTTCCCTCACGTGCTGCGCCACTCGTGTGCGACCCACATGCTCGACCACGGCGCCGACATTCGTGTCGTCCAGGAATTGCTGGGCCACGCCAGCCTCTCGACGACCCAGGTGTACACGAAGGTATCGCCCGAACGGCTGCGGGCCGTCTACGACGCCGCCCATCCGCGGGCCCGCGCGACGAGGTGACCGAGGTCTGACCGGAGGGGGCCCGGCGGTAGACTCTCAGGATGGCCGAATCGTCCGACACGATGCTGCGCGACAAGCTCCAGGAGGAGCGGGAACGCGTTCGTGAGCAATTGGCGCGACTCGGACACGGAACCGACGGCGCCGAGCGCGACCTCGACTTCGACGAGAACTTCGCCGACTCTGGTCAGGTCACCGCGGAACGGGGCGAGGTCGAGGCCCTGTCGGGGCAGCTCACCGAGACCCTCACCGACATCGAGGACGCCCTGGCCAAGTTCGACGACGGCACGTACGGGGAGTGCGAGTCGTGCCACCGCCGCATCCCCGAGGCCCGCCTCGAGGCGATGCCGGCCGCGCGCCTCTGCATCGAGTGCGCGTCGCAGCGGCGCTGAGCGGCGACGCCGTCCTGCGTTGCACCTCGACGAGCAGACGGTCATCTGGTTCGGCTGCCTGGTCGTGGCGGTCATCCTCCACGAGATCAGCCACGGGGTCGTCGCCCTCTGGTTCGGCGACCACACCGCGAAGGACGCCGGGCGCCTCACCCTGAACCCGGTGCCGCACATCGACCCGTTCGGGTCGCTGGTGCTGCCCGCGATGGGCGCCATCATCGGGTTCCCGGTGCTGGCCTGGGCGAAGCCGGTGCCGGTGAACCCCGGCGGGCTGCGCAATCCCCGCCGCGACATGCTCTTCGTGAGCCTGGCCGGCCCCGGCACCAACTTCCTCCTCATGGTGGCGGCGGCCCTCGGTGCCCGCGCCGCTTACGCGAGTGCCGCGTCGGTGCAGTACTACGACCAGCTGCCGCTCGGGATCCGGATCCTGTTCTCGTTCGCGCTGGTCAACCTGTTCCTCGGCCTGTTCAACCTCTTGCCGATCCCGCCGCTCGACGGCTCCGCGATCATCGAGCGGGCGTTGCCGGGGCGCTGGCTGCCCCAGTGGTACAAGTTCCGGCCCTACGGATTCCTCGTACTCTTCCTCCTCGTGTTCTCCACCGGCATCATCTCCGAGTTCCTCCTTCCGTTCGAGGACGCGCTGTTCCGGTTCGTGTTCGGATGAAGGCCCGCCACCTCGCCGGCCGGTTCACGCGGGCGTTGTGGCCGGGCCCGCCGCGGCCCGACGACGTCGCGTGGGTCGAGTCGGTGCTCACGCCCGACGGGTTCGTCCAGTTCCGGCGCCAGCCCAACCACGACCAGCGCCACGCCATCGGCGTCGCCCGCGACGTGGAGGCCCGCCTCGCCGGCACCGACCACGCCGACGACCCCCGGTGGCTGTCGGCGGCGCTGCTCCACGACATCGGCAAGCTCGACGCCCGCCTCGGCGTCTACGGGCGGGTCGTGGCCACGGTGTCGGCGTCGCTCGCGGGCCGCGAGACGGCCGAGCACTGGTCGACGTCGAGTGGGTTCACCCGCCGGGTCGGCCTCTACCTCCGTCACGCCGAGCTGGGTGCCGATCGCATCCGCCTGGCCGGGGAGCCCGAGGAGGCCGCCCGCTGGTCGGCCGCCCACCACGACCCCGCGACCTGGCCGGATCTCCCGATCCCGGAGCCGGTGGTCGTGGCGCTCGACGCCGCCGACAACGATTAGAAGTCGGGCGTGTCGGCCGGCTTCACCGTCCGGTCGAGGATCACCTCGAGCGGGAAGATCAGCAGCCACGAGAGCAATGCCCATTCCGTGGTGAGGTACGCGATGGGGATCGAGACCGCGAACACGACGACGGGGGCCAGCGAGGCCAGCAGGTTGTAGCGGAACATCTCGGGCGAGGGGTGCACGTCGAGCAGCTCGGCGTGGTACGAGTGCCAGAACAGCAGCGTCTCGAAGAAGCTCGCGGCGCCGAGCGTGACCGCGTAGATGACGACCGAGATCGGATGGTCGGCGTACACACCGACCAGCGCGGTGGGGAAGGGCGTGAAGGCGATGACCGCGAGGTAGAGGAGGTTGAGCTTCATGAAACGCACGTCGATCGCGCGCAGGTGCGAGACGAACCGGTGGTGGGCGAGCCAGTAGAAGCCGATCACCGCGAAGCTGATGAAGAAGCTGACGATCTCCTGGCGCTTGTCCCGCAGCGCCTGGTCGAGAGCGGCGTCGCGCACGTGCGGGATCCCGATGCCGACCACGAGGAGCGTCATCGCGATGGCGAACACCGCGTCGCTGAAGAAGATGACCCGGTCGAACTCGAGCGACTTCGACGAGCGCCGGTAGAGCCCGGGACGGGACCCGCCCGGAGGCGACGCGTCGGCGCCCGGCTCGGGGTCCATCAGCGGGAACGGGGGAGCAGGCCGGCCGCGTCGCGGCGCGCGTGCCATCACGACCGCAGCGATCTCCTCGGCGCGCCGGGCCCCGGATTCGAGGATCCGCCCCACCTCGCCGAGGTCGCGGTCGAGCTCGGCGTAGCGCTCCTGGATGGGTCGCACGAGCTCCACGACGGCGTCGGCGACGGTTGCCTTCAGCGTGCCGTAGCCCTGGCCGTCGAGCTCGGCCTCGAGCTCGGGGATCGCCCGCCCGGTGCTGGCGGCGAGGATCGAGAGCAGGTTGGACACCCCCGGCTTGGTGGCGGGGTCGAAGCGGATCTCGCTGCCGGAGTCGGTGACCGCCGATCTGATGCGCTTGGCGATCGCCGCGGGTGTGTCGAGCAGCCGCACCGTCCCCTGGGGTGATTCCGCCGATTTGGACATCTTCGAGGTGGGCTGCTGGAGGTCCATGATGCGGGCACCCACCGGTGGGATCGCGGCCTCGGGCACGACGAGCGTGTCGCCGAAGCGGTGGTTGAACCGGATGGCGACGTCGCGGGCGAGCTCGAGGTGCTGGCGCTGGTCGTCGCCCACCGGCACCCGCTCGGTGTCGTAGAGGAGCACGTCGGCGGCCATCAGCACCGGGTAGTCGAACAGCCCGACGCTCACCGACTCCCGTCCGTCCGATTTCTCCTTGAACTGCGTCATCCGCCCGAGCTCGCCGAACGTGGCCACGCAGTTGAGGATCCAGGTGAGCTCGGTGTGCTGGGGCACGTGGCTCTGCACGAAGAGGGTGCACCGTTGCGGATCGAGGCCGGCGGCCAGGAGCACCATCGCGGTGCGGCGCGTCGCCTCGGCCAGGTCCGACGGGTCGTAGGGCAGCGTCATGGCGTGGAGGTCGACCACGCAGTAGAGCGTGGCGTCGGGCGCCGAGCCGTCGCCCTGGGTGTTGACCCATTCGCGCACCGCGCCGAGGTAGTTGCCGAGGTGGACCTCCCCGGTCGGCTGAATTCCCGAGAGCACGCGTGGCATGGGCGGTGAGACTACCGGGAAGGCCGATCGGGCCGAGATGCCATTGCCCGGCGGTCGTGGCCGGTACGCTCGACCCGATGTCGTACGCGGTCCGCACACCTGTCTTCGAGGGACCCTTCGACCTCCTCCTCCACCTCATCCTGAAACAGGAGGTGGAGCTGTGGGAGGTGTCGCTGTCGGAGATCGTCGACGCCTATCTGACCGAGCTCGACCGCATGGAGACGCTCGATCTCGACGTCGCGACCGAGTTCCTCCTCATCGCCGCCACGCTGGTGGAGCTCAAGGCGCGGCGCCTCCTGCCGGGGATCGAGGATCTCGAGCTCGACGAGGAGCTGCTCAGGTTCGAGGAACGTGACCTCCTGCTCGCGCGGCTGCTCGAGTGCAAGACGTTCAAGGACGCGGCGCGGGCGCTCGAGTCGCGGATGCGCAGGGCCGACCGCAGCGTGGCGCGCCTCGCCGGTCCCGAGGAGCCCTACCGCTGGATGATGCCCGACCCGCTCGAGCGGGTGCGCCCCGACGCCCTGCGGGCCGCGGCGCTCCGGGTGTTGTCGGCGCCGCCGGTCGTCGTCGTCGACACCGAGCACGTGGCCCCGGTGCGGGTCAGCGTCCGCGACGCGGTGGAGTCGGTACTGCGTCTCCTGCCCGAGTCCGAGTCGATGAGCTTCCGGGCGCTGGTGAGCGGCGCGCCGAACCGCCTCGAGGTGATCGTCCGCTTCCTCGCCGTGCTCGAGCTCTACAAGCAGGGGATGGTCGACATCCTGCAGTTCACCAACTTCGGTGAGCTGCTCGTGCGACGTCTGCAGGTGGGCGAGTCGGTGCTCGACGTCGCCAGCCTCGACGACTGGGACGACGCCCCCGCCGACGAGCTCGACGACGAGGTCGACGACGCCGGCGACGATGAGGTCGTGATGGCCGAGGAATCTCGGGCGTGACCGAGGAGTCCGCGACCACGGCGCCGGACCACGAGCGGCTGGCCCGACGCGCCATCGAGGCGGTGGTGCTCGCGTCGAGCGAACCGGTCGAGGTCCGGTTGCTCGCGCAACTCGTGGAGCTGCCGGTGACGCGGGTCGAGCAGCTGTGCCGCGAGCTGGCCGCCGACTACGAAGCCTCCGAACGCGGCTTCGTGCTCGCGCCGGTCGCCGGGGGTTACCGCTTCCAGACCCACCCGGATCTGTCGGCGTACGTCGAGCGGTTCGTGCTCGAGGGACAGCACGCCCGCCTGTCGGGGCCGTCGCTGGAGACGCTCGCCATCGTCGCTTACAAGCAGCCGATCTCGCGCGGCCAGATGTCGGCCATCCGCGGGGTCAACGTCGAGGCCACCCTCAACACGTTGCTCCAGCGGGGCTACGTGCAGGAGGTCGGGCGCGACCCGGGCCCCGGCGCGGCGGTGCTCTACGGCACCACGCGCGAGTTCCTGGAGCGCCTCGGTCTCCCGTCGCTCGACGACCTCCCGCCGCTCGGCGACTTCGTGCCCGACGCGTCGGTGGTCGAGGCGCTCGAGCGCGGCCTGCGCATCAACGACGATCCGGCCGCCGCCACGGCCGAACCCACCGACTGACCCGCGGTGGCCGGTTCCAGCGAGCCCCCCGAGGGCGAGCGCCTGCAGAAGATCCTGGCGCGGGCGGGGTTGGGCTCGCGCCGGGTCGCCGAAGACCTGATCGCGGAGGGTCGGGTCACGGTGAACGGCGAGGTGGCGGTGCTGGGCCGGCGCGCCGATGCCGAGCGCGACCACATCACCCTCGACGGCGTCGCCGTCATCGCGCGCGACGATCTCGTGTACTACCTCTTGAACAAGCCGTCGGGGCACGTGAGCACCGCGTCCGACCCGCACGGGCGCCCCACCGTGGTGGGGCTGGTCCCGCCGACGCCGCGCGTGTACCCCGTCGGCCGCCTCGACTACGAGACCGAGGGGCTGCTGCTGCTGACCAACGACGGTGAGCTCACGCAGCTCCTCACCCACCCGAGCTTCGGCGTCGTGAAGACCTATCTCGCCGAGGTCGAGGGCGATCCCGCACCCGCCGCGGTCCGTCGGCTGCGCGAGGGCGTCGAGCTCGACGACGGGTCGACCGCGCCGGCGCGGGTCAAGGTGGTGCAGCGGCGCGGCGACAGCGCGGCCATCGAGCTCGGCATCCACGAAGGCCGGAACCGCCAGGTGCGACGCATGTGCGAAGCGGTCGGCCATCCCGTCCGGCGGCTCGTACGCATCCGCATCGGACCGCTCTTCGACCGCACGTTGGCGCCGGGGAAGTGGCGGCCGCTGTCGCGCCGCGAGGTGCGGCGGCTCTACGAAGCCGCCACGCCGGAGGCTCCGAACCCGCCCGGACCCGACATCGCGCCGGGCTAACCTGCTTCTCCCGATGAGACTGCGAGCGCTGCGCGGCGCGATCACCTGCTCCGAGGACTCGAAGGCCGAGATCGACGCCAAGACCGCGCGCCTGGTGAAGGAGCTCCTCACCCGCAACGAGATCGATCACGACGACATCGTCAGCATCATCTTCACGGCCACGCCGGACCTCACGGCCGAGTTTCCCGCCAGCGCGGCACGAGCCGCACTCGGGCTCGACGGCGTCGCGTTGCTCGGCGCCCAGGAGCAGTCGGTCGCCCACGGCACGCCTCGCTGCATCCGGGTGCTCGTGCACTGCTACTCGGAGCGGTCACGCGACGATCTGCGCCACGTGTTCCTCGACGGTGCCGCCGCGCTGCGGGCCGACCTCGCCGACGCGGACGAGTGCGCGCGCGACCCGATGGCCGCCCCGCGTACGGTCGCGCTCGATCGGCACCGGCCTCATCGGGGGATCGGTGGGTCTGGCGTTGCGGCGCGGTCGGCGTGGAGGTGCGCGCCTTCGACGACGACACCGCACGCGCCGCGGCGGCGAAGGAGCTCGGCGCGGCCGACTCGCTGGCGGGCAGCGTCGCCGAGGCGGTGCGCGGCGCCGACCTCACGGTGGTGGCGGTGCCGGTCGGCCACGTCGCCGAGGTGGTGATCGCGGCGCTCGACGCCGGCGCGTCCCTGGTCACCGACGTCGGCTCGGTGAAGGCCCCGGTCGTCGACGCGGTGGAGCGCGAGCGTCCCGATCTCGCCCCGCGTTACGTGGGCGGCCATCCCATGGCGGGTTCGGAGCAGGAGGGCCTCGCCGGCGCGAGCGCCGACCTGTTCGTGGGCGCGACCTGGGTGCTCACGCCGACAGGACGCACCGACCCCCAGGTGTTCGCCGAGGTACGCGCCTGGATCGCCGGGTTCGGCGCGGAGCCGATCGCGGTGGCGCCCGAGCTGCACGACGCGCTGGTCGCAGTGGTGAGCCACGTGCCGCAGCTCGCGGCGTCGACGCTCATGAACGTCGCCAGCGCCGGGAACGACGAACACGCGGTGATGTTGCGCCTCGCCGCCGGCGGGTTTCGCGACATGACCCGGATCGCGTCGAGCCATCCGGCGATCTGGCCCGACATCTGCCTGGCCAACCGCGACGCGATCGTCGGCGCGCTGGACCGCTACCTCGACGAGCTCGGTCGCGTGCGGGCGATCGTCGCCGGTGGTGAGCGTGACGCGCTCCTCGAACTGCTGGAGCAGGCCCGGGTGGCCCGCCGCAACCTCCCGGTGGGCATCCCGGCGGAAACGAAGATGTTCGAGCTGCGTGTCCCGGTGCCGGACCGCGAGGGGGTCATCGCCGAGGTGGCCACGCTCGCGGCACGGTTCGGCGTGAACATCGCCGACCTCGAGATCGCCCATTCGCTCGAGGGTCGCAGCGGCGTGCTGGTGCTCGTCGTCGCCGAGCACGGGCTCGACGCCTTCGAATCGTCGCTGGTGGAGCACGGCTACCACGTGTCACGGACGGCGTTGGCGTGAGCGTGCCCACCGATCTCTCGCTGACGGGCCCCCAACCGCTGCGCGGCCGCCTGAGCGTCCCCGGCGACAAGGGCATGTCGCACCGCGCCCTGCTGTTCGCGGCGATGGCCGACGGCCGGTCGCGCGTCGTGGGCCTCGCGGGCGGCGACGACGTGTTCCGCACGCGGCGCGCGCTCGCGCAGCTCGGGGTGACGAGCACCATCGCCGGTTCGGCCGTCACCGTCGAGGGTCACGGGGTCGACGCGCTCACCGAGCCCACGGCGGTGGTCGACTGCGGGAACTCGGGTACCAGCATCCGCATGCTCACCGGCCTCCTCGCCGGTCGCCCGTTCCTGAGCGTGCTCACGGGTGACGACTCGCTGGTGCAGCGGCCGATGGGGCGGGTGACCGAACCGCTGCGTGCCATGGGTGCGCACGTCGACGGCCGCGCCGAGGGCACCCTCGCGCCGCTCGCCATCCGTGGCGGCGGGCTGGTGGGCGCGACCCACTCCCTGGCGGTGGCCAGCGCGCAGGTGAAGACCGCCCTGATCCTCGCCGGGCTGCAGGCGACCGGCACCACCGAGATCGCCGAGCCGGCGGCCAGCCGCGACCACACCGAACGCATGCTGGGCGCCCTGGGGGCGCCGGTGGTGCGGGTCGACGAGCGCGCGGTGCGGGTCACCGCCGGCGCGCCCGGCCCGCTCGAGTTCTCGGTGCCGGGCGATCCGTCGTCGGCCGCGTTCTGGGTGGTGGCGGCCGCGATCACGCCGGGTTCGGAGCTGGTCGTGGAGGGCCTCGCGCTCAACCCCACCCGTATCGCCTTCGTCGACGTGCTGATCCGCATGGGCGCGGTCGATCGAGCTGGCCACCACCGGCGAGGAGCTGGGCGAGCCCGTCGGCGAGGTGCGGGTCGTCGCCTCGCCGCTGCACGGCACCGTCGTCGAGGGCGCCGAGATCCCCTGGGTGGTCGACGAGATCCCCGCGCTGGCGGTCGCCGCCGCGTTCGCCGACGGCGTCACCGAGATCCGCGACGCCGCCGAACTGCGGGTCAAGGAGAGCGACCGGATCACGACCGTGTGCGATCTCCTCACGCGTCTGGGCGTGGGGGTCGAGACCGGCGACGACGGGCTGGCCATCCGCGGCGGCTCTCCGCGCGCCGCCGAGCTCGACAGTCACGGCGACCACCGCATCGCCATGGCCGGGGCCGTTGCCGCCAACGCGACCGAAGGGGAGTCCCTGGTGCGCAACTGGCGCGCGGTGACCAGCTCCTATCCCGAGTTCACCCAGGATCTCGCCGTCCTCACCGGGAGAGCCAGTGCCTGAGGGGGTCCGTTGCTGATGGGCGCCCGGGTGATCGCGATCGACGGGCCCGCGGGCTCCGGCAAGTCGACGGTGTCGCGCGGCGTCGCCGACGCGCTCGGGCTCCCGACCCTCGACACCGGCGCGATGTACCGCGCCATCACCCTGGCGACGATGGACGCGGGCGTCGATCTCGCCGATGGTGAAGCGGTGGCGGCCGTGGCGCGGGAAGCCCGCGTCCTGCTCGAGGACGGCCGCGTCGAGCTCGCCGGGCGCGACGTGTCGAGCGCGATCCGCGGCCCCGAGGTGACGGGCGCGGTCTCGCAGGTGTCGTCGCATCCCGCAGTGCGTGCGGTGCTGGTCGACCGGCAGCGGGCGTGGGTCGCCGAGCACGGCGGGGGAGTGGTGGAAGGGCGCGACATCGGCACGGTGGTGCTGCCCGACGCGCCGCTCAAGGTGTTCATCACCGCGCGTGACGAGGTACGGGCGGCGCGCCGCCAGCGAGACGAGCACGCGGCGGCCCGCGCGGTGGCCGTCGACCACGTGCGCGACGCGCTCACCGAGCGCGACCGCGCCGATGCCACCCTCGGGCGGGCGACGCGGCCCGAGGACGCCGCACCCGACGCGGTGGTCATCGACACCAGCGACCGCACCGCCGACGACGTGATCACCGAGATCGTGGAGCGTGCCGGGTGACCTTCTACCAGTTCGCCCGCAGCGTGGTGCTCGGCGTGTTCAAGGTGGTGTTCCGTGTCCGTGTCGTCGGGCGCGAGCGGGTACCGGCCTCGGGGGCCTACATCGTGGCCCCCTCGCACCGCTCGATCCTCGACATCCCGTTCGCGGCCTACATCACGCCGCGCGCGATCCGCTTCCTCGCCAAGGACGACCTGTTCGAGCACCGGTTGGGGGCGCGACTCTTCGACGTGCTCGGCGCGGTGAAGGTCGAGCGTGGCACCGCCGACCGTGCCGCGTTGCGCGCGCTCGAGGCCGCGCTCGCGGCGGGCTCGCCGGTGGCCGTGTTCCCCGAGGGCACTCGCCGCGCCGGCGCCGAGATCGGTGAGCTGTTCGACGGCGCCGCCTTCCTCGCGATCAAGCTCGGCGTGCCCATCGTGCCGGTGGGCATCGGGGGCAGTGAGCACATCCTGCCGAAGGGGAAGGTGTTCCCCCGCATCCACCGGGTGGCGGTGTCCGTCGGCCACCCGATCATGCCGTCGGTGCTGGAAGGGCGTGCCCGCCGGGCGGCGGCGGGTCGCCTGACCGCACAGCTCCACGAGGAGCTGCAGCGCTGCCTCGACGACGCGACGCGCCTGGCCGGGTAGAGGCGCGGCGCGGCCGCCGCTCAGCCGGCGAGCACGTCGGAGGCGTCGACCCGGCGGTCGTCGGTGAACGCACCCCCGGGGCTCGCGGGTACCGCCCCGCCCAGCAGCACCGGTGCGGCGCGGTCGAGCGTGGCCATGAGCTCGCGCAGCTCCCGCGGGGGTGGGAAGTACTCGTCCTCCTCGGTGACGTGCACGGGCACGACGCCCCCGCTCGGCGCGAGCCGCGCGATCACCGCCTGCACGAGATCCTCCGGCGCGCTCGCGCCGGCGGTGACCCCGACGACGCGCGCGTCGCCGAGCGCGACGGCGTCGAGCTCCTCAGGGCCGTCGATGCGCAACACCGTGGGGCAGCCGGCCGCCACCGCGACCTTGGCCAGCGCGAGGGTGTTGGAGGAGTTGGCGCTGCCGATCACCAGGATGGCGTCGGCCTCGGCCGCGATCGCCTGGAGCGCGGCCTGGCGGTTGGTGGTGGCGAAGCAGAGGTCGCCGCGGGCCGCGGTCCAGAGGTCGGGGAACTGCTCGCGGGCGCGGTCCATGATGCCCTCCCAGTCGTGCATGGAAAGGGTCGTCTGCGCCAGCAGTGCCACCTTCGACGGGTCGTCGACGGTGGAGATCACGTGCTCGAGGTCGCCGTCGTCCTCCACGAGCCGGATGGCGTCGGGAGCCACCGCCAGGGTGCCAGACGCCTCGTCGTGACCGCGGTGGCCGACGTAGAGCACGGTGAAGCCTTTGCCCGCCCGGACCTTGGCCTCGTGGTGCACCTTGGTGACGAGGGGACAGACCGCGTCGACGACGAAGCGGTCGTGGTCGCGGGCCGCGGTCACCACCTCGGGGGCCGAGCCGTGCGCCGAGAGCATGAGCGGCGCGCCGGCGGGGACGTCGTCGACGTCGTCGACGAAGACGACGCCCAGCTCCCGGAACCGGTCGACGACGAGCCGGTTGTGCACGATCTCGTGGTAGCAGTAGACGGGCGGCTCGAAGACGCGCACCATCCAGGACAGGGCTTTGATCGCCATCTCGACCCCGGCGCAAAACCCCCGGGGCTGCGCGAGCAGCACCTTCTCGACGGCCATACGTCCGAGGGTACCGCCGCCCCGGGGGTTGGGAGCCCGTACACTGGCCAGATGCCGACCGCCCGTGTGGTGGCGGTCGCGCCCGGCTCGCCGGCTGACGCCGCCGGGCTCCTCCCCGGTGACGAATTGCTCACGCTCAACGGCGAGATGGTGCGCGACGTCATCCGGTACCAGATCCAGGCCGACGAGCCCCGCGTCGAGCTCGAGGTCCGCCGCGGCGGACTCGAGCAGCTCGTGCTGGTCGAGAAGGACGCCGGCGCGGCCCTCGGGCTCGACCTCGAGAGCGCGGTGTTCGACCGCGTCCGCACCTGCGACAACCACTGCCCGTTCTGCTTCATCTACCAGCTTCCCCCGGGGATGCGAAAGAGCCTCTCCCTGAAGGACGACGACTACCGCCTCTCGTTCCTCTACGGGAACTTCACCACGCTCACCCGTTTCACCGAGGCCGACCTGGAGCGGGTGATCACCGAGCAGCTCAGCCCGCTCTACGTGAGCATCCACGCCACCGACCCCGACACGCGCGCGCGCCTGCTGCGCAACCGTCGAGGCGCGAGCAGCCTGCGCTGGTTGTCGGCGCTGCTCGATGCGGGCATCGAGGTGCACGGGCAGGTCGTGGTGTGTCCCGGCATCAACGACGGTGACGTGCTCGACGACACCCTCCTCGGGGTGCTGGACCGTTTCCCGCGTCTCGCCAGCGTGGGGGTGGTGCCGCTCGGGGTGAGCGATCACACGACCGAGGCCGAGATGCGCGCCCACACCGTGGCCGAGGCCGAGCGGGTGCTCGACGTGGTGGCCGAATGGCAGGCGCGCTTCACCGACGCGCTCGGCCGGCGCCTGGTGTTCGCCTCCGACGAGTACTACCTGCTCGCAGGGCGTCCCTTCCCCGCGCTCGACGCATACGACGGCCTCCCGCAGCACGAGAACGGCATCGGCATGGCCGCCCAATTCGAACGGGAGGTGCGCGCGGCACTGGCGGGTGGCGCCGACGCCGACGTCGACGTGGTCGGGACCCGCACCGGGTTCTTCGCCTGGGTCGACGGCGCCCCCGCCGAGGGCTACCGCGCGCCCCGTCGGAGCGATTCGGCCACCGATTCGGTGGATTCGGTGGATTCGCTGAGTCCCCGCGCCGATTCGGCGACCGATTCGGTGGATTCGCTGAGTCCCCGCGCCGATTCGGCGACCGATTCGGTGGATTCGGTGAGTCCCCGGGGCGATTCGGCGACCGATTCGGTCCCAGTGATCCTGCGGGCCCGGAATGGTGCCCCGGCGCCGGTCACGATCCTGACCGGGGAGTACGGCGCCCGGGTGCTCGAACCCGTCACCGCCGACCTCACCGAAGCGGCCGGCGTGCCGGTTCGCCTGCTCCCCGTCGCCAACCGGTTCTTCGGCGGCAACATCGCGGTGACCGGCCTCCTCACCGGGCCCGACGTCGCGGCCGCGCTGGCCGCGGCCCCCACAGGCGACCGCGTCCTGCTCCCCGACGTCGTGCTCTCCCACGGCCGGTTCCTCGACGGCTCGACCCCCGCCGACCTCCCGCGCCGGGTGGAGATCGTCGCCACCGACGGCGCGTCGCTGGTCGCCGCGATGAAGGGCCCTTCGTGAACGCAGCCCTCCCGGTGGTCGCCGTGGTCGGGCGCCCCAATGTCGGCAAGTCGACACTCGTCAACCGCTTCGTCGGGCGGCGTGACGCCATCGTCGAGGAGAAGCCCGGCGTCACCCGCGACCGCAAGATGCTCGAAGCCGACTGGAACGGGCGCTCGTTCACCGTGGTCGACACCGGCGGCTGGCTGGCGCCCACGTCAGGCGACGGCGCCGAGCCGCTGGCCCGCCAGGTGAGTCGCCAGGCCGAACGGGCGGTGGCCGACGCCGACGTGATCCTCATGGTCGTCGACGTCAACGTCGGTATCACCGAGGAGGACGCCCAGGTCGCGCACGTCCTCCAGCGGGCGGACAAGCCGGTGCTCCTCGTGGCCAACAAGGTCGACGACGAACGCCGCGAGAACGAATCGTGGTCCTTCGCTCGCCTCGGGTTGGGCACCCCGCACCCGGTGTCCGCGATCCACGGGCGAGGCAGCGGCGACCTCCTCGACGCGCTCGTCGACGCGCTCCCTCCGGAGGCGCCGGAGCCGGTGGAGGAGGACGACAAGATCTTCTCGGTCGCCATCGTGGGCCGGCCGAACGTGGGCAAGTCGACGTTGTTCAACCGGCTCGTGGGCGACGAGCGCTCGATCGTGCACGACATGCCCGGTACCACCCGCGATGCGGTCGACACCATCGTCGACACCGAGGACGGCCCGCTGCGCTTCGTCGACACCGCGGGGATGCGCCGCCGCAGCAAGATCGACGAACCCACCGAGTACTTCAGCCTCGTGCGCGCGCTCCAGGCCGTCGACCGCTCCGATGCCGCGCTGCTCGTCGTCGACGCCCACGAAGGCGTCAGCCACCAGGACCAGCGCCTCGCCGAACGGGTCGACGCCGCGGGCACCGCGGTGGTCATCGTGCTCAACAAGTGGGACCTCCTCGACGCCGAGGGACGGGCCAAGGCCAAGATCGACGTCGCCGACCGTCTGGCCTTCCTGGCCTACGCACCGGTGCTCACGGTCTCCGCGCTCACCGGCCGGATGATGCAACGGGTGCTGCCCGCGCTGCGCCAGGCCGAGGAGGCCTACCACCAACGTGTGCCGACCGCCGCGCTCAACCGGGTGATCCGTGAGGCGCAGGCCAGCCACCCGCCGCCCGCCAGCAAGCGCCACCGGGCCCGGGTGCTCTACGCCACCCAGGGAGCCAACGACCCCCCGACCTTCACGCTGTTCGCGACCCACGAGCTGCCGCCCACCTACATCCGGTATCTGGAGCGCAAGATCCGCGAGGCCTTCGATCTCGGGCCCACCCCGGTGAAGATGAGAGTCCGGCGCCGGAACGGCTGACCAGAGATCGCCAGATTTCTCGATTTCTTGCATCAACTCGCGTGCCGTTCAGGCCGACACATCCAGCATGGATCTGGGGTGGGCCCGTCACGCAGCGCACGCGGTGCGGCATCTCGGCAGACGACGCAGGTTCTCGGACGAGCGTGGCGCGGCACTCGTGGAAACGGCGATCATCCTCCCCGTCGTCATCCTCGTCACCTTCGGATTGATCGAGTTCTCGTCGGCCTACCAGTCGTCATCGGTGGCGTCGGCGGCAGCCCGCGCCGGCGCGCGTGTGGCATCGGCCGAGGCGCTCCTGCCGAACTACGCCACCGACGCCGCGGCGGCGGCTGCGACCGCGCTCCATACGATCCCGAGCAGCGAGCCGCTCGAGATGTGGGTGTACCGGGCCGCACCGAACGGCTATCCCGAGTCCGGCAACTTCACGAACTGCACCACACACTGCATCAAGTACACGTGGGTGCCTGCGACCCGCACCTTCGACACCGCCAATCCTGGCGGCAGCGGGTGGCCGTACACCACGCAGAACGCGTGTAACCAGAATTCGTGGGACTCCGTCGGCGTCTACGTGAAGCTTCGGCACAAGTTCCTCACCCAGCTCTTCGGGGCGTCCGTCACCTTGGCCGACCACGCGGTGTTCCGCCTCGAGCCCGCTCCGACCCAGCTCTGCCCCTGACGGCATGTTCGGATTCGTCGCGCGCCTCCGGGAACGCCGGGCCTCCGAGCAAGGGTTCTACATGGTGTGGTTCGCGCTCACGTTCGTCACCCTGACCGCCTTCGCGGGTCTCGCGCTCGAGTACAACCGCTGGCAGCAAATCGCGACGCGGGCGCAGAAGGCGGCTGATGCCGCCGCGCTCGGTGGTGCCGTGTTCATGCCCGAGAACGTCGGGAACAAGGCGTACACCACGGCGCAGAAGCTGGCGTCGGAGAACGGCTTCACCAACGGGTCGGACGGGGTGACGGTCACGACCAGCGCCGGGAAGCTCCCCAATCAACTCAAGGTGACGATCTCGGAAACGACCCACAATCCCTGGGGGGCCTTGGTGAACTATGGGTCCACCACGATCGTGCGCAGCGCGGTCGCCGAGTACCAACTTCCCCAGAACCTCGGGAGCCCGCAGAACTCCTACGGGAACGATCCCGAGTCGGCGGCGGCCCAGCCGCAGTTCTGGGGCAACGTGTTCGGCCCGTCGTCGAACAAGGACAAGGGTGACGCCATCCTCGGCGCGGGCCCACCGCCCGCCGCTGCGAGCCTGTGCAATGCCGACAACTGCGCGAGTCAGGCCAACAAGGACTATGACGCGAACGGCTACTTCTACGGGATCGACGTTCCCGCCGGCGCGGCCAGCCCGCTGAACGTGCAGGTGTTCGATCCCGCGTTCGTCCACGTGGGTGACAACTGTGGTGACAGCGACGGCAACGCCAAGAACAGCCTGGACAACGCGGCCACGCTCACCGCCGCGCAGATCCCCGGCTACACCGGCACGATCACGCCCGCGGTGCGCTACGCGTCGGCGGGGTCGAGCGCGTTCTGCAGCGGTGACAACTACTACGGCGACGGCGGCAACTCTGCGAACCCCTGGACGGTCTGGACGCTCCGCGCTCCCGACATCTCGACGTGGGATCCCACGAACAACCCCATCGTGTGCCAGGCCGAGTTCCCGGGTGTCTACCCGGAGAGGAGCAACGGTCTTCCCAACGGGACCGTGAACGCCAACGAGCTCAAGACGCTGCTCCAGCAGGCGACCCCGTACCCGGGCACGAACCCGGCCCGCTCGTTCGCGTCGTTCTTCCGCCAGTGGGTGACGCTGTGCAGCGTCAACAACCCCGTCCAGGGCACCTACTTCCTCGAGGTGCAGACGGCCAAGAAGATCGACGGAACCCCGGCGCCGAACGGCGGTGGCTCCAACCGCTTCGCCATCCGGGTGGGCGCGGGCGCGAACTACGCGTCGACGAACGGCGTACATCTGTACGGGAACCAGAAGATGGGTGCGTACGCCAACGCCCAGGGTGCCAACACGCAGTTCTACCTGACCCGCGTGCTGCCGGGGGAGGCAGGCAAGACGCTCGTGCTCAATTTCTTCGACACCGGTGACGCCTCTCAGGCCGGGACGCTTGCCGTGCTCCCACCCGCCGATTCCAACGTCGCGGGCGGCGTGTTCACCGGCTGCACGTACGTGCAGCCGCCTGGCAACTCCACCGGGCCGCCCTGGGGTTCGTTCACCGCCACCGTCTCCGGCTGCAAGATCACTGGTGTGACCAACTCGGGAGCGAACAGCTACAACGGTCAATGGGTCACCTGGGAGATCCCGATCCCGAGCACCTACACGTGCAACTCCGCCGACCCGCTCGGCTGCTGGACCAAGCTGCAGTTCGTGTATCCGAGCGGCACCAGCGTGAGCGACACCACCACCTGGAGTGCCTACATTCTCGGGGAGCCCGTCCGGCTCATCAAGTAACGACCGCGCGGCATCGGGTTCGGAGGGGGCCGCGTGCTGCAATGGGCGGGTGCCCTGGTGCGACGCCTGCGACCGCTTCCTCTCGCCCTCGACGGTCAAGGTCGACGGCACGTGCCCGTCGTGCGGGCGCGTCGTCGAGGCCGGTCGGGCCCACGCAGCAGGCGTGGTGCCCGACCCGGTCGGTGAGGAGGAGGACCTACCGCCGATCCCTTGGCACCTGTGGCTGCTCGCGGCCGCCCTGGCGATCTACCTCGGCTACCGGGCGATGCAGGGAATCGAGTGGCTCCTCGGCGGATAGGAGCCCGCACTCCGACCAGCGGTCGGGCGAACCCTCCCGTCTACACTGCCCTCCGCGGCGTAGGCCGTGTACGGGCTGTGGCGCAGCTTGGTTAGCGCGTTGGTCTGGGGGACCAAAGGTCGCGGGTTCGAGTCCCGCCAGCCCGACAATCGATCTCCTCAGGTCACGAGCGTGTGGTGCGGTGACCCCGGGTCGTCCCTGGCGGCTCTCGGCAAAGAACCGCGAAGAATCGCCGAGGGGGACGACCGTCGCGTCGCTCGTGAAGCGTTCGAACGGCACGTGGGCGTACGAACGGCACGTGGGCGTACGAACGCGACATGGCCGATCGCCCGAGTGGCCTGGCACGCCGTGGTCCTATCCCGGGAGGTCGAGGAGCACGGCGATCGTCTCACGAAGCTGTGCGACCATGGCGGGTCCGACGTTCCCGCGTGTCGAGGCGATACGGCTCGGGGACACGGCTCGAAGGTGTTGGCATTGGGCGGCGGAGGCCTCGTGCAGCCCGCTCGCAGGATCGGGATCGATCACGATCTCGGAGTCGAACCGCCGGATCGTGGTCGTGAGCGGAACGACGTGGACGACCGAGGGGGTGGCGTCGAGGATGCGCTGGGCTGTCACCAAGACCGCGGGGTGGAGGAAGCCGGCTTCTCGTCCCTCGGGGACTCCCAGATCGAGGTCGACGACGTCACCCGAGGTCGGCATCGAGCCAGGCGGTCTCGTCCTTGCGCAGCGGCGTGTGCAGCTCGTCGCCGATGCGGTCCTGGCGGAGGGCTCGAACCGCCAAGGCGACGGTGTTGCCGACGGTGGTGTTCATCTCGGCAGCGAGTCGCTTGAGCTCCTCGTGGGTTGAGACATCGATCCGGACGCTCGTGCTCTGCATGCAGATCAGCATACACATCGGCGCCCCCGGTATCCGGGGCGGTGCACGACGATGCCAGCGAGGACGATGGCGAACACAACGAGCCTCGCGTGTGAACGCAACCAGTGGCGCGCGACGACGTGCTTCAGTGAATGCACAGACCCTCCGAAGCCGGCACGGGCTGCCAGTTCACCATCGAGTGGTGAGCCTTTGATCGGTTCGAGGGTCAGTCGATGATCCCGAGCGCGCGGGCTCGGGCGACGGCTTCGGATCGGCTGTGTACCCCGAGCTTCTTGTAGGCGCGCTCGGCTCGTTCCTTCGCCGCGGCGCGGGAGATCCCCAGCTTGTCGGCGATGACCGCGAAGCTCGACTGCGTGGGCAGGTAACGGAGGACCTTTGCCTGAGCCATCGTGATCGATGCCGCCTTGATCGTGGCCGCGGCTTCCGCGACCGCCTCCGTCGCGGTTTCGTTGGCTGCCGCGACGATGATCCCAGCGGCGGTCAAGGCCTCGACGGCCTCGACGGCGGCTGCTTCCTCCACGATGCCTGCGGTGATCAGCGCTCGGATGGCGTCTGCCGCGGCGGCGGTGCGGATCGCTTCTGCGGTCGCGATCGCCTCGACCGCTTGGGCTTCTGCGGCCATGGCCAGGAGCATCGTGTCGGCTTCGTCGGCCTGCGCGGCTGCGATCACCCGAGCTGCCTCCTCCATCGCCGCGACCTCGGCTCCGACCAGCAACCCGACCTCGGGCGTGAGGAAACCCTCGCCCACCAACGCGCCCCCGCTCTCGGCGATCGCGTCGAAGAATGGTTGCGCCCAGCTGTGCTCGACGAGCAAGAACGCGAGCGCCGTCCCAGGCGCCAGGGACCCTGCCAATGCCCATGCGTCAGCCGGATCGAATCCTGACGAGTCGTCGGCCACGAGGCCCGCGCCGTCAAGAGGGACGATGCTCGCCAGGAGTGCGCCAAAGTCCTCGTCATCACCCACGACGAGCTGCTCGACCACGCCGTCCTCGCTCTTCGCGACGAAGAGCACGTCGAGCAGCCGCAGCACTCCTCGGCCCTGGAGGCGATCGGCTTCAGCGAGAACCCGACCCTCGAAGTCGGCACCCGGACCGAAGCTCACCGCAATCACCTGCAAGGGACCCGGCATCCATACCTCCCAATCGCGCTGACCGTACGGACCCTCAGGCGCGCACGGGCGTCTAGTCGTCGTCTGAGCCCTGAACCTTGTCCTTGATGTCGTCAACGAGGTCCTTGGCCTTTTCGCCGGCGTTCTCGATCACTTCCTTTGCCTTGCCGCCTGCACGGTCGGCCTTACCTTCCCTCTTCAGCTCATCGTTGTCGGTGAGATCGCCGACAGCCTCCTTCGCTCGGCCTTTGAGGTCGTCAGATTTTGAGCCCATGTTCTCTCCTAGCTGCGGCGGATGAAGTAGATGATCAACACGATGATCAGGATCACGACGAGAGTGCCGACGCCGATGTACATCGAGTTACCCTTCCTCTCTCGGTTGGTGGACGGGCTGGCACTTCGTCCACGCCCGGTGGCCCGATGGCCCGATGCTGACCGATTTACGATCTCTCCCGCCATTGTGTCCGGCGAGTGGATCGAATCGCCAGGGCCCAACGGCCCTACCGGAGCAGTTCGACGAGATCGACTCCAGCCGGTCACCAGTTCCCCGACAAGGCCACCGTGCTCTGTCTCAGCACGGCCACCAGGGTCGGGACCGTCCGCTCCCGTCAACGGGCGGGAAGTGGCACACTGGCTACATGATGAAGCCCGACCCGCAAACGCGCCTGAACCCGCGCGTGAACCCGCGTCTGGTCCTCGGCGTCGTGCTCGGCATACTGGTCTTCGTCTTCGTCGTCGAGAACACGAGGGAAACGAAGATCCGGTTCTTCGTCCCCCAGGTGACGGCACCGCTGTGGATCGGCCTGATGGTGGCGGCCCTGCTCGGTGCAGTGGCGGGCGGGCTCATCGCCCGACACATGGCTGCACCCGAGCTCCGCAGACTCCGAGACCAACAGGACCGTAATGACCACCCACCAACGGGGGGCTCGCCGAGTTCGCCATAGGTCGAACTGGACGGGAAAGACGTTCTGCGACTTCGGGATTGATACCCACCCCCAGCGAGCACAGAACGTGCTCGGCAAGACATCACCCGAGGTAGATGCAACGGACAGCGAGTCCACGAAGGTGCTGGTCAACGCATACGTCTACGCGCGACGATGGAGCCAGTAGACGCCGAGGCCGAGGCAGGGGAACCCAAGGTCGCGGGTTCGAGTCCCGCCGGCCGACAACTGAATTCCCCGTACTCCAGAGGTCATCCGCGCGTGACCGCAACGGGCCCGTCACACGATGACAATGCCCGGCTGCGAGCCTGCGGGAGCCGCGCGGCAGCGCCTCTGCGCCTCCGCCGGGGCACCGACGTGCCCGGCGTGACGCGGCGCGGTCGATGTGCCGGCGAGGATTGACGGGAGTTCACCATGGGTAGGGGAGCGCGCGCGAAGCGTCGCAAGGCGAATTTCGACGACATCTACACGGAGCCCGATCCGCGCGGCTACTTCGAAGGTCTGGGTGCACTCGGTTACGAGGTTCCCCAGCACGGCGAGAGCGTGTTCTCGGCGGCGCTCGACGCGCTCGACGTCGAGCGACCGACGGTGGTCGACCTCTGTAGCTCCTACGGCGTCAACGCCGCGCTGCTCAAGCACGACCTCGAGCTGGACGACCTCTACCGTCACTACTGCGCGGCGGCGCACGCCGACTTGACGTCCGACGAGCTCGCGGAGATCGACCGGGAGTTCTTCGCCCGGCACCGCCGGGACGCGCCGCCCTACGTCGTCGGGGTCGACGCCGCCGGACCGGCGGTCGAGTACGCGGTACGGGTCGGCCTGCTCGACGACGGTCGCGTGGAAAATCTCGAGACGGACGTGCCGTCGGCGGAGCTCGGCGAGCACCTCGCGGCTGCCGATCTGATCACGGTGACCGGTGGCGTCGGCTACATCACCGAACGCACCTTCGACCGACTCCTCGACTGCGCCGAGGAGTCGGACAAGCAGCCGTGGGTGGCCAGCCTGTGTCTGCGTACGGTCTCGTACGAGCCCATCGCGGAATGCCTCGCGGATCACGGGCTCGTGACCGAGCACCTTCCGGACGTCACGTTCCCCCAACGCCGTTTCGCCAGCGACGCCGAGCGGGAGTACGCGCTGGGCGAGCTCGCATCGCTCGGTGTCGACCCGACGGGCAAGGAAGCGGCCGGTAGCTACCACGTCGACGTCTACCTGTCCCGCCCGAAGGACGAGGTCGACGGGCTGGCGATCACCGATCTGCTCGCCGAGGTCGCAGCCGGCGGGTAGATGCCTCGGGACCGGGCGCGCCCGGGCCATAGGATCGCGTCGACGAACCCCTGGGAGGATCCGTGAGCCGGGCAATCGTCGAGGTCTTCGCCGAGGTGGCATGCCCGTTCACGCATGTCGGGCTGTTGCGGATCGTGGGTCGGCGCGAGGAGCTGGGCCGGACCGAGCCGCTCCTGCGCGTCCGGGCCTGGCCGCTCGAGCTGGTCAACGGCGCGCCACTGGACCCCGAGAAGGTCGCCCAGCATGTCGACGAACTCCGCGACCAGGTGGAACCCGGTCTGTTCTCCGGGTTCGATCCCGCGGTGGTCCCGGGTACGTCGTTCCCCGCGTTCGAGCTCACCGCCGCCGCCTACGCACACGGCGACGCGCTCGGCGAAGCGGTCAGCCTCGCGATCCGCCACGCGCTGTTCGAAGAGGGTCGTGACGTCGCCGACCCGGAGGTGCTGGCCGGGATCGGGCGGCACCTCGGGGTGGGAGCCCCGGGACCCGACGCGCGGGCGGCGGTGCTCGCCGACTTCGAGGCGGGTACCCGACTGGAAGTGCGTGGCTCACCCGAGTACTTCCTCGACGACCGGGGCTTCTTCTGCCCCGCGCTGCGCCTCCAGGAGGTCGGCGGCGCACTCGAGATCGAGGATGCGGCCGACGCGTTCGGCGACTTCCTGGAGCGGGTGTTCGTCTAGTCGGGGGCCCGGTCGTCGGGTGCCTCGCCCTCGATCGCCCGCCGGAGATCAGTGAGTGCCTCCTCGAGTCCGCGTCGCAGCGCCGACCACGCGTCGGCGGACTCGGCCCGGGCGTTCTCCAGGCGCCGGGCGACGTCGCGTGCCCGGTCGTGGATGGCCTGGCGCGCCGACTCGAGCTCGTCGCGCGCGTCGAGGCGCGCCAGCTCGGCGTCGACGCGGAACTGCTGCAGCTGCGCCGTCCACGCGTCGACGTCGCCGAGGATGGAGCGGCTCTCGGTACGGAGCTGGGCCACCGCACGGGTGGTGCGCGAGGTGAGCGCGTCGAGCTGTGCGTTGAGCTGCTCGGCCCGGGTGGCGAGCTCGGGTCGAGGTCGGTCGGTCGAACGCTGGTCGTCGTTCACCGGCTTCCTCCGGAACGGGCAGCTCCGGCGGCTGCATCCTCTCGATGCAAGGCCCCAGAACGTCTGGGCGCCAGAGGCGAAGGTCCCTCCCGCCGTCCGGGTGCTTGACTCCAGCGGATGGAGCTCCGGGCCGGCGACGGCGTCTGGGACGGCGACACCCAGGTCGCCGCGCTCGACATCGCGCGCCGTGACGGCCGCGACCTGGTCGGTGTCACGGTGCTCACCGCACTCACGATCGGGCGCGACGGCGCCCGCGAGCTCGCCGACGTGCTGCGCGCGGTGGGCACGACGTCGGCCGACGGACCGCCTCTCGTGTTCGTGTACGACGAGCTGGTGCGCTTCGAGGCACGCAACGCCGGATGGGTGGGTGCGCTCCGAGCCCCGTTGACCCGACCGGTTGCTCCACCCCCGCCGCCCACGCCCGGCGCGGACCCGCGTGTCGCCGCGATCGCGGCGTTGTTGCCGGGGGCGGACCTGCGCCGGGTCGGCTTCGGTCGCCACGTGCTCACCCTCAGGGTGGCCGGCGCCGACGGTACGACGAAGGTGCGGGTGCGCATGCCCGATCGTGTCGACGTGATGCCGGAGATCATCGCGTCGACGCTCGACACGACCCTCGCGGTGAAGCGTCGATTCGGCCGGATGGCGTCGGGGGTCCGGGCGTTGGCGTTCGACCACGGTGGCGGCCAGTTCGCCGACGGGTCGGTCGCGGGCTCGGCCGAGAGCGGTACCGGCACCATCTTCCTCAACACGAACCTCGCGTTCGCCGACGAGGTGACCGCGTTCCGCCGCCGTGCCGCCGCCGCGGGTGGTGTCGCGGTCGCCGCCGAGGTGGCGGCGCCGTTCACCGCGCTGGAGGGCGTGGCCGCGCACGAGCTCTGGCACAACCTCGACGCCGGCATGCAGACGTCTCCGGGCGTCTACCTGGAGTTCAACCGGGTCCTGGGTGAGGAGCTCGGCGTGGCGACCTTCGAGCACGCGCTCCGCGGTGGCGAGGTGGATGCTCCGCCGGCGTGGCGGGCGGCTCGGGCCCGCATCGTGCGCGAGGTGTCGGTCTACGCGACGACGAACCAGCGGGAGGCCACGGCCGAGATGTTCAAGCTCTGGTGGTGTTCACGACCGGAGACCCCGCCGACGCCGCTGGTCGCGTGCTTCGGGGGTCTCGTTGACCGCTTCTACCCGCCGCCCGGCTGAATCCGCGGGCTCGTCCTCACCGCCCGCGCCACTCGGGGGCCCGGCCCTCCGCCGCGGCGCGTGTTCCCTCCGACGCGTCGTCGGTCGCCGCGGCCACCTTCCGCATCGTCTCGCCGAAGCGGATCGCCTCGAGGGCCGGTAGGTGCTGCGAGCGCACCGCGACCTCTTTGGTCGCGCGCGTGGCCAGCGGCGCGGCGCGCACCAGGCGCGCGGCCAGGGCGCGCGCCTCGGCCATGAGCTCGGCGTGGGGCACCACCCAGCCGGCGAGGCCGATCTCCTTGGCGCGCGCGGCGTCGATGCGCTCACCGGTGAGGAGCATCTCCATCGCGTACTGCCAGTTCACGCGTTGCGGGAGGCGGATCGCGCCGACGATCGCGGGCGTACCGAGGAGCGCCTCGGGATAGCCGAACTCGGCGCGGTCGCTGGCGAGCACGAAGTCGCACCACGTGACGAGGGTGAGCCCGTAACCGATGCAGTACCCGTTCACCGCCGCGATCACCGGCTTGAAGATCTCCCAGCCGCTCTCGAACGAGTTGATGGTCGGCTTCTCCCAGAAGGTGCCCGCGAACTCGCCGATCGCGCCGGCGCCGTCGTGCAGGTCGGCGCCCGCGCAGAAGGCCCGTCCGGCGCCGGTGACGATCGCGACCCACGCGTCCTCGTCGTCGCGGAAGCGGGCGAACGCGTCGTTGAGGCCGACGCGCATCTCGCCGTTGATCGCGTTCAGCGCCTGCGGTCGGTTGTAGGTGATGGTGGCGACGTGGGCGTCGAGCTCGTACAAGACGGTGTCGTTCACGGTGACCTCGGTGCGGGTCGGGGGAGGGGGTTTTGCGGGCGCTCATCATGGCGCACCGACCGGGGGCGCGGGCTAGCGTCGCTGTCGTGAGCGAAGTCGGGATCGTCGGCCGCGGAGCCGACGCGGTCGCGGGTGCGATCCGCGAGATCGCGACCGGCATGGAACGCGGGCTGCACCTCGGCGCCCAGGTCTACGTGTCGATCGACGGGAAGCCGGTCGCCGATCTCGGGATCGGCGAAGCGCGCGCCGGCGTACCGATGACCCCCGATTCGATGGTCATCTGGTTCTCCATGACCAAACCGAGCGTGGCGGTCGCGGTCGCGCAGCAATGGGAGCGCGGCCGGCTCGAGCTCGACGACCGGGTGGCGGACCACGTGCCCGAGTTCGCGGCGAACGGCAAGGAGGCCATCACGCTGCGCCACCTCTTGACGCACACCGCGGGCATCCGCGACGCCGATGCGATTGCCAGCACCGCCGCGGGCGACGCCTACTGGGACGAGATCGTCGCCGGGATCTGCGCGGTGGCGCCCGAACCCGAGTGGGTGCCGGGCCGGCGGGCCGGATACCACCTGAGCAGCGGCATGACCATCCTCGCCGAGGTGGTGTGCCGCCGCGACGGGCGCCGCTTCGAGCACTACGTCCGTGAGGAGATCTTCGAGCCGCTGGGGATGAACGACTGCTGGGTCGGGATGCCCGCCGACCGGGCCGTTGCCTACGGCGAACGGCTCGGTACCATGCACAGCACCGTGGGCGGCGCGGCCGTGCCCCTCGGCGCATTCGACTCGGTGGAGGCGCTCGGCCGGTGCATCCCCGGGGGCGGCGGGCGCGGCCCGGTCCGCCAGTTGGCCCGGCTCTACGAGGCGATGCTCGCGCGAGGCGAGCTCGACGGTCGGCGCGTGCTGAGCCCACAGGCCGTGGAGGCGATGACCGCGCGCCACCGGGTCGGGCTCTACGACGAGACGTTCCACGCCGACTGCGACTGGGGCCTCGGGTTCGCGGTCGATGCCTTCGCGATGGGCCGCCACGCGTCGCGGCGCGCCTTCGGCCACGGCGGCGCGCTCTCGGCGATCTCCTTCGCCGATCCGGAGTGCGGACTCGTCGCCGTGGTGCAGACCAACGGCATGTGCGCCAACGACGACCACTACCACCGCCTGGCCGACATCGCGTCCGCGCTCTACGTCGACCTCGGCCTCGCCGCGCCCGACGCGGCCGGTCGCGCCAAGGCGTTCCCCTCGGTCGAGTTCGCCGTATCCTCGGCCCCGTCCGACCCCTGACCGGAAGCGAGGCGCCACGACCATGGCCGACGGATGGAAGACGACGAACGTCGACGACGTGCGGCCGGGTGACGTCGTGCGCTACGCCGGGCAGGAGTTCACCGTCGCGCGCGTCGACGCCCGGTTCCTCGGGATGGACCAGATGGTCTGCCTCATCGAGGACACGCCCACCCGCTGGCACGCGTATCCCGCCGCCCTCGGCGCCGAGGTCGAGGTCCGCGAGGGCTAGGCCCCGACGCGCCCCGGCAGCACTAGCCGTGGGCGCGCAGCGCGTCGACGACGCGCTCGGTGACGGCGTCCGGCCCGGGGGTCACGTCGACGACGATCGCCCCCGCGGGCAGCTCCAGGGTGGCGAGCTGCGACGGCAGCAGGTCCGTCCCCGCGAAGTGGTGCCGGCGCGCCGCGAGCCGGTCGCGGATGAGCGCGGGATCACCGGTCAGGGCCACGAACACGACGTCGTCGAGGCCGCGGGTGAGCCGGGATCTGAGCTCGGGCGTGAGCGCGGAGCAGGCGAGCACCACCTCCCGGCCCGCGTGGTCGTTCCGGAGCGCGTCGTTGATCCGATCGATCCAGGGCCGGCGGTCGCCGTCGCGCAACGGCTTCCCGGCGCGCATGCGCTCGACGCTCGCGGGTTCGTGGTAGTCGTCGGCGTCGAGGAACGGCGCCTCCAGGGCTCGGGCCACGAGCCGGCCCACGGTGGTCTTCCCGGCCCCCGTCACCCCCATGACCACCACGACCCGACCCATGCCCACCCCACTTCGCAGAACTCCGGTGGCGGTGCCATCATGCGCCACGATGACGACCACCACCCCATCCCCGTCCCCGGCGCCGCCCGACGGCGCCCCCCTCGCCCACCTCCGCGTGCTGGACCTCTCTCGCCTGCACCCGGGCGCGTACTGCACGGGGATGCTCGCCGACCTCGGGGCTGACGTCCTGCGGGTCGAGGCGCCCGGTGGCGACCAGCTGCGCGCCATCCCGGGCGCGCCAGACGCCTACCACCGCGGCAAGCGGTCGCTCACCCTCGATCTGAAGCACGAGCGGGCGCCCGAGATCCTGCGCCGGCTGGTCGCGGGCGTCGACGTGGTGGTCGAGTCGGGCCTCCCGGCCCCGCTGCGGGCCCAGGGGATCGACCACGCGACCCTCGCCGCCGCGGACCCGGGGCTGGTGTGGTGCTCCATCACGGGCTTCGGGCCCGACAGCCCCTACGCGGGTCGCGCCGGGCACGACATCAGCTTCCTCGGCTACTCGGGCCTCCTGTCGTTGATGGCGGGCGACACCGTGCCGCCCACGCCGGACTTCGTGCTCGCGGTGCCCTTCGGCGCGCTCGTGGCCGTCGTCGGGATCCTGAGCGCGGTGGCGGCGCGCGACCGCAGCGGCCGGGGCGCCTTCGTCGACACCAGCATCGTCGACAGCGCGACCTGGATCCTCGGCGAGGCCGTGGCGCGGGTCGCGGACGGGGGCCAGGCGGGTTGGGGCGAGGCCGCCAACCGCCGTGCCTACCGGGCCGCCGACGGTCGGTTGGTCACCCTCGCCGCGGCCGAGCCGCGCACCTGGGCCGCGTTCTGCGCCGCGGTGGAGCGGCCCGACCTCGCCGACCGGGTGTACGTGCCGCCGGGGGAGCAGGACGCGCTCGCTGTCGAGCTCGCGGCGATCTTCGCGACGCAGCCCGCGGCCGAGTGGGTCGAGCGACTCGGCGACACCGCCGCGGCCGTCGGTCCGGTCCTCACCGTCGACGACCTGCTCGACGACCCCCACGTGCGGGCGCGAGGTTCGATCGTCGAGCTCGCGGGTGAGGGCACCCGGGTGCTGCGCACCCCGGTGCGCATCGCCGACGCCGACGGCGCCGCCGCACCCTTCGCGCCGAGCTCGCCACCCGCGTTGGGCGAGCACACCGACGGCGCGCTGACCGCGGCGGGATTCGGCGCCGACGAGATCGCGATCCTGCACCGCGACGGCGCGGTCTGAGCCCCGAGGAGCAGCCATGACCTACGGCATCGACCTGTCCGGACGCCGCGCGCTGGTCAGCGGCGCGGGCCAGGGGGTGGGCCAGGAGATCGCGTCGACGCTGGCCGAGGCCGGTGCCGAGGTGCTGGTCAACGACCTCGTGCCCGACCGGGCGAACGCGGTCGTCGACGAGATCGTTGCCAACGGCGGCCGCGCGGGCGCGGCCGCGTTCGACGTCACCGACTACGGCGCGGTCAGCGCCGCGTTCGTCGACGCCGGACCGGTCGACATCCTGGTGAACAACGCCGGGAACGCGGGCCGGGCCGCGACCATGGGGTTCGAGGACCTGAAGAACCTGGTCGACACCGAACCCCCGGACTGGGATCCGTTCATCCGGGTGAACCTCTACGGCGTCATGTACGCGGTCCGCGCCGCGCTGCCGGCGATGATCGACGCGAAGTGGGGCCGGATCGTCACCGTGATCTCCGACACCGCGCGGGTCGGTGAGACCCACATGGCGGCCTACTCGGCGGCCAAGGCGGGGGCGGCGGGCTTCTGCCGTTCGGTGGCCCGCGAGGTCGGCCGCCACGGGATCACGGTCAACTGCATCGCGCTCGGCACGATGAACACCCAGGGCATCCCGCCCGAGGAGGACCAGGCGCTCGCGCACCTCGTGAAGCGCTACGTGATCCGCCGCCGGGGCCTGCCCAGCGACATCGCCGCGATGGCCGCGTTCCTCGCCAGCCCGCTCTCGGAGTGGATCACCGGCCAGACCTACCCGGTCAACGGCGGGTACTCGTTCGCGATCTGAGGGCTCCGAGCGGCTCACCGGCGGCTCCGGGAGCCGCCCGTGAGCCGGTTACGATCGATGACGATGGAAACCGTCGACGACGTCCGCGCCGCCCTCGCCGAGCACCAGTACCTGGCCGACGAGGGCCTGGCCACCGCCATCTTCCTCGCCATCCGCCTCCAGCGCCCGCTGCTGCTGGAGGGCGAGGCCGGGGTGGGCAAGACCGAGGTGGCGAAGGTGCTCGCCCGCTGGACCGGCGGCGAGCTGTTGCGCCTCCAGTGCTACGAGGGCATCGACGCCTCGCAGGCGGTCTACGAGTGGGACTACTCCCGCCAGCTGCTGCACCTGCGGGCGGTCGAGGCCGGTGGTGGCGAGGTGGTCGAGGACGAGCTGTACTCCGAGCGCTTTTTGGTGAAGCGCCCGCTGCTGCAGGCGATCGCCTACGAGGCCGACGCGCTCGGCGCCGTCGCGCCGCCGGTGCTCCTCGTCGACGAGGTCGACCGCGCCGACGACGAGTTCGAGGCGTTCCTGCTCGAGATCCTCTCCGACTACACGGTCACCGTGCCCGAGCTGGGGACGTTCCGGGCCTCGGTGCCGCCGCTCGTGGTGGTCACCTCGAACCGCACCCGCGACGTCCACGACGCGCTCAAGCGCCGGTGCCTCTACCACTGGATCGCGCACCCCGACTTCGACCGGGAGCTCGCCATCTTGCGCGTGCGCGCCCCGGACGTCCCCGAGCGTCTCGCGCGTCAGGTGGCGGCCGCGGTCGAGGCCCTGCGGGGCCTGGAGCTCTACAAGCCGCCGGGGGTCGCCGAGACCATCGACTGGGCCAACGCGCTCGCCGCGCTCGGGAAGACGACGATCGACGAGCAGGCGGTCACCGTCACGCTCGGCACCATCCTCAAGTACCGCGAAGACCAGGAGCGCACCAAGGCCGCCGGGATCGAGCAGCTGGTCCGCTCGGCCGGCGAGCGCAGTGGCTGACCCGGGAGCCGACGTGGCGGCCCCGCCCGACGCGCCGTGCGAGGTCGACCGGCTGGCCGTCGGCTTCGCCCGCGTGTTGCGCGGCGCGGGGCTCGACGTGCCCGTCGGCACGACGTTGCTCTTCGCCGAGGCCCTGGGAGTGGTGGGCGTCGGCCGGCGCGAGTCGGTCTACTGGGCCGGTCGCGCCACGTTGGTGCGCCAGCCCGAAGACGTCGAGCTCTACGACCGCAGCTTCGCCGCCTGGTGGGAGCAGATCGTCGAGGTGTCGTTCGCGTCGCCGACCGAGCGCGAGATCGTGCTCGCGTTCGACCAGGAGGGCGACGACACCGACGCGGGGGACGACACCGAGGAGAGCGAAGCGCCGATGCTGTCGGTGCGCTACAGCCGGGCCGAGGTGCTGCGCCACCGCGACTTCGCGCACTACAGCCCCCAGGAGTTCGCCGAATCACGCCGGCTGATGGAAGACCTGCGGATGGCCGGCTCGATGCGCCGGTCCCGCCGCATGCGTCCGAGCCGCCGCACCCGGGGCCGTCCCGATCTCCGGCGCACGGTCCGGCGCGCCATCCGGTCCGGGGGCGAGCCGATCGACCGCGCGTTCGTGGAGCCCGCCGACCGCCCCCGCCGGCTGGTCCTGCTCTGCGACGTGAGCGGGTCGATGGAGGCCTACGCCCGGGGTCTCGTGCGGTTCCTCCACGCCGCCGTCGTGGGGCGGGGCCGGGTCGAGGCCTTCGCCATCGGCACCCGGCTCACCCGCATCACCCGTGAGCTGTCGTCGCGTGATCCCGACGCCGCCATCGCCGCCGCGGCCCGACGGGTCACCGACTGGTCGGGCGGCACGCGCCTGGGCGAGGGACTCCGCCAGTTCAACGACGAGTGGGGAGTGCGGGGGATGGCCCGCGGCGCGGTGGTCGTCATCCTCTCCGACGGCTGGGACCGCGGCGATCCCGAGGTGCTCGGCGACCAGATGGAGCGCCTGCACCGCGTCGCCCACCGGGTCGTGTGGGTGAACCCGCTGAAGTCGTCGCCCAACTTCGCGCCGCTGGCCCGTGGAATGGCGGCGGCCCTCCCGCACGTTGACGAGTTCGTCGAGGGCCACAACGTCGCGTCCCTGGAACATCTCGCCCGGGTCGTCTCCCGGTAGCAGACTGGAGCACCCATGAAGGAAGTACTCGACGACATCGAACGCTGGCGATCGACCGGTCACCGGGTCGCGGTGGCCCGGGTCGTCGCGCTGGAGGGTTCGGCGCCCCGCGATCCGGGCGCGACCATGGCGGTGAACGACGACGGCGAGGTCGCCGGGTCGGTCTCCGGCGGTTGCGTGGAGGGCGCGGTGGTGGAGGCCTCGCTCGAGGTGCTCGCCGGCACCCGTGAACGCGGCGTCATCACGTTCGGCTACTCCGACGACGAGGCGTTCTCGGTCGGCTTGACGTGCGGTGGCACCATCCACCTCTACGTCGAGCCGCTGGACTGGTAGCCGCGATCATGGACGAACGGTCGGTCTACGAGAACCTGCGCGACGCGCTGCGCACCGAGGAGCCGGTGGCGCTCGCCACCGTCACCGCCGGCCCGAATCTCGGCGCCAAGCTCCTGGTGCGGCCCGACGGCACCGCGGCAGGGGACGCTCGGCGATGCCGATCTCGACCGCGTCGTCGCGCGCGACGCGCGCGGCGAGCTCGAGGCCGGCCTCACGTCGACCCGTCACTACGGCGCGCACGGCGAAGCGCGCGAAGACACGGTGGCCGTCTTCATCGAGTCCTTCGCACCGCCACCGCGCATGGTGATCTTCGGCGCGGTCGACTTCACCCGCGCGCTGGCCAGTGTGGCGAAGGTGCTGGGCTACCGCGTCGTCGTGTGCGATGCCCGCGCCGTGTTCGCGACGCGTGCCAGCGGTTCCCGATGGCCGACGACGTCGTCAACGAGTGGCCCAACCGCTACCTCGAGAAGATCGGCGACGAGCTCGGCCCACGCGACGCGGTGTGCGTGCTCACCCACGACAGCAAGTTCGACGTGCCCGCGATCGTCGGCTCGCTCGCCACCCGGGTCGGCTACCTGGGCGCGATGGGCTCGCGCACGACGCACGCCAAGCGCACCGAACGGTTGCGGGAGGCGGGCGTCACCGACGCGCAGCTCGACCGCATCATGGCGCCGATCGGTCTCGACATCGGCGCGCGGACGCCGGAGGAGACCGCGGTGTCGATCTGTGCCGAGATCATCGGGGCCCGTACCGGGCGCAAGGCCCAGTCCCTGCGCGACGCCGACGGCCCGATCCACTCGTGAACTACGGCATCGAAGGGCGCCGGGCTGCGGTCGCGGCGGCGTCGAGCGGCCTCGGGCTGGCGACCGCGCGCGCCCTGGCCGACGAGGGCGTGACCGTCGCGGTGTGCAGCCGCTCGCGTGAGCGTATCGACGCCGCCGCGGCCGAGATCGGACCACTGGCCGTACCGCTGGTCGCCGACGTGTCGACCGAGGCGGGTGCCGCGGGATTCGTCCGCGACGCGAGCGCCGCGCTCGGCGGCGTCGACATCCTCGTGGCCAACGGCGGCGGTCCGCCGGCGGGCAACTTCGCGTCGACCGACCCGGCCGCGTACCGCAGCGCCCTCGAGCTGAACTGCCTCAGCGCGATCGCGATGTGCACCGAGAGCGTGCCCGCGATGCGCGAGCAGCGGTGGGGGAGGGTGCTCGCCATCACGTCGGTGGGCGTGCGCCAGCCCATCGCCGGGCTCATCCTCTCCAACGTCGCCCGCTCCGGGCTCACCGCCTTCCTCAAGACCCTCGCCCGCGAGGTCGCGGGCGACGGCGTCACCGTCAACTCGCTGCAGCCGGGCCTGCACGACACTGCCCGCATCCGCCAGCTCTACGGCGGGGGTGAGATCGACGCGAACGAGGCGGGCATCCCCGCCGGCGTGATCGGGCGCCCGGAGGATTTCGGCCGGGTCGCGGCATTCCTGTGCTCGGAAGCGGCGTCGTTCGTGACCGGGACGGCGATTCCGATCGACGGCGGGGCGTACACGGGGCTCTTCTAGGGTGAGCGCGTACCATCCAGGCATGGGTCACGAGCGCGCCGCTCAGGAACGCGCCGAGCACGACGCGCGGGCGACGACCGGGGCGCGCGGATCGTGACGCTGCCCAACGTGATCTCGCTGGTCCGGCTCGCGTGCGCGCCGGTGTTCGTCTGGTTGCTCGTCGACGACCGGCTGATCGCCGCCGCCGCGCTGCTCGCCGTGCTGGGTGCATCCGACTGGGTCGACGGGTGGATCGCGCGGCGCTTCGACCAGGGGAGCGAGCTGGGGAAGGTGCTCGACCCCGTCGCCGATCGCGTGCTGCTCCTCACCGGCGCCATCGCGCTGCTCGTCCAGGGCAGCGCGCCGGTCGTGGTCTCCGTGCTCGTGCTCGCCCGTGAGCTCGTCATCAGCGTGGCGGTGCTGGCCCTGGCCGCCGCCGGGGCCCGCCGGATCGACGTGCAGTGGGTCGGGAAGGCGGGCACGCTGGCGCTCATGTTCGCCTTTCCCCTCTACCTCTGGGCCGACGCGATCGACGGTGTCGCGCACGACCTGGTGCTGGTGGCCGCGTGGTTCATGGCGATCAGCGGGCTGCTGTTCAGCTACTACGCCGCGCTCACCTACGTCCCATTGGCGCGGCGAGGCCCTCCGCGAGGGCCGGGCCGCCACGCCACCCGTGCCCGCGGGCACCACCGAGACCGGGAGCTTCACCGCATGAAGGCCGTCATCCTGGCCGGCGGTGAGGGCACGCGCCTGCGCCCTCTCACCAGCAACACCCCCAAGCCGATGATGCCGCTGGCCAACAAGCCGATGATGGAGCACATCGTCAACCTGCTGGCGCTCCACGGCTTCGACGAGATCGTCGTGACGGTGGCGTTCCTCGCCAACCAGATCCGCGACTACTTCGGCGACGGCTCCGACTTCGGGGTCACCATGCGCTACGCGACGGAGGACACGCCGCTCGGCACCGCGGGTTCGGTGCGCAACGCGGCTGACGAGCTCGACGACACGTTCCTCGTGATCTCCGGCGACGTCCTCACCGACATCGACCTCACCGCGTTCGTGAAGGCGCACCGCGACGCCGGCGCCGCCGCGTCGATCGCGCTGCAAGCACGTGGAGAACCCGCTCGAGTTCGGCATCGTCATCACCCGCCCCGACGGCAGCATCGAGCGCTTCCTCGAGAAGCCCACCTGGGGCGAGGTGTTCTCCGACACCATCAACACCGGGATCTACGTCGTCGAGCCCGAGGTGTTCGAGTTCATCCCGGAGGGCGAGGTCGTCGACTTCTCGAGCGACGTGTTCCCCGCGCTGCTCGACTCCGGCCACACGTTGCACGGTCACGTGTCCGAGGGCTACTGGGAGGACGTCGGCACGCTGGAGGCCTACAGCAGTGCCCACGCCGACGTGCTCGACGGTCGGGTGCGGGTCGAGATCGACGGCTTCCGCCTCGGCGACCGGCGCTGGATCGGCACCGACGTCGAGATCAGCCCCGACGCCCGCATCGACGAGCCCGTCGTGATCGGCGACAGCTGTCGGGTCGAGGCCGGCGCCACGTCCGCCCTTACACCGTGCTCGGCACCGACGTCATCGTGAAGGCCGACGCGTTCCTCGAAGCGCGCGGTGCTGCCACGACCACGTGTACGTCGGGCCCGGCGCCAACCTGCGCGGGCTGCGTCATCGGCCGCAACACCGACCTGCGCGCCCACGTGCGGGTGGAGGAGGGCACGGTCGTCGGCGACGAGTGCTTCATCGGCCAGGACGCCGTCATCAACCCCAACGTGAAGGTGTACCCGTTCAAGACGGTCGAGTCGGCCGCCATCGTCACGTCGTCGATCGTGTGGGAGAGCCGCGGCGCGCGGACGCTGTTCGGCCGGCGCGGCGTGCGCGGGCTGGCCAACGTCGACGTCAACCCGGAGGTGGCGGTGCGGCTGGCGATGGCCTACGGCACCGCGCTGCCGAAGGGCTCGACCATCACCACCAGCCGCGACACCAGCCGCATCGCGCGCGCCCTGAAGCGGGCGCTGATCGGCGGGCATCAACCTCTCGGGCGTCAACGTGGAGGACATCGAGCTGGCGACGGTGCCCCTCACCCGCTTCCAGGTGCGCAACAGCCGCTCCCAGGGGGGCATCACCGTGCGGCTGGCGCCGGGCGATCCCGACACCGTCGAGATCCGCTTCTTCGACAACGACGGGCGCGACATCGACCCGGGGTGCAGCGCAAGGTCGAGCGCCTCCTCTACCGGGAGGACTACCGCAGAGCGTTCGGCGGCGACATCGGCGACATCGTGTTCCCACCCCGCTCGCTCGAGTTCTACTCGGCGGGGCTCGAGCGGGTCGTCGACATCGAACAGGTACGCACCCAGGCGTTCAAGATCGTGCTCGACTACTCCTTCGGCGCGGCCTCGATCGTCATGCCCAGCCTCCTCACCAAGCTCGGCGCGGAGGTGCTGGCGGTGAACCCGTTCGCGAGCACCGCGGCGGCCACCGTCGACCGCGGAGGTCCGGGACGCGCAGGTCGCCCGGCTCGCCGAGCTGGTGCAGATGTCGGGCAGCGATCTCGGTTTCGTCATCGACCCGGAGGGCGAGCTGGCGATCGTGGTCGACGACCGCGGCCACACGCTCGGGCCCGAAGAGCTGCTGCTGGCCGTCGTGTCGCTCATCGAGGAGGCGGTGCCCGACGCCAGCGTCGCGGTGCCGGTCAACGTCACGAGCGCGGTCGAGCGGATCCTCGACACGCCGGGCGCCGTCGTCCGCACGAAGCTCTGGGGGGCGAGCCTGATGGAGACCGCCGCCGGCCGCGCGGTGATGTTCGCGGGCACGCCCGACGGCGGCTGCATCTGGCCCGAGTTCCTGCCCGCCTACGACGCCGCGGTCACCCTCGTGAAGCTGCTCGACCTGCTCGCGGCGGTCGACCGGCCGCTGTCGGCGGTGGTCGCCGGGTTGCCCGAGACCCACGTCGCGCACGAGACCATCGTCACCCCGTGGGAACGCAAGGGCACGGTGATGCGCGAGATCGTCGAGCGCGCGGGCAACCGCGAGCTCGAGCTGATCGACGGCGTCAAGGTGATCGACGGCGACCAGTGGGCCCTCGTGCTGCCCGATCCCGACGAGGCCCTCACCCATGTGTGGGCCGAGGCCGACACCGACCCTCACGCCCGCCGCCTGGCCCAGGAGTACGTCCAGCGCATCCGCCAGGTGCTCCAGTAGCCGGGTAACGTCCGGCCCATGAATTTCCCCGACGAACTCCGCTACAGCGCCGAGCACGAGTGGGTGGCGGTCGACGGCCCCCGCGCGCGCGTCGGCATCACCGATTTCGCCCAGGACTCGCTCGGCGACGTCGTCTACGTCGAGCTCCCCGGTGTGGGGACGAACGTGCTCGCCCACGCCAGCTGCGCCGAGGTGGAGTCGACCAAGTCGGTCTCGGAGATCTTCTCGCCGGTCACGGGCACGATCGTCGAGGTCAACGAGGCCCTGAACGACGCGCCCGAGCAGGTCAACGCCGACCCGTACGGCGCCGGTTGGATCTTCGTGGTGGAGATGGCCGACTCCACCGAGGTCGACGCCCTGCTCGACGCCCCGGCCTACCGGGCGCTCGTCGAAGAGGGGTGACCCGGATCCTGCCTCGCCGGGAGTCCCGGATCCTGCCCTCGCCGGGAGTCCCGGATCCTGCCTCGCCGGGAGTCCCGGATCCTGCCTCGCCGGGAGTGGCGGCTGGTCGACGATCTCGACCGCGGCCTCGACGGGGCCGGGCAGATGGCGGCGGACCAGGCGCTGCTGGCGTCGGTCGAGGCGGGCGTCGCCCCCGCGCTGCGCCTCTACCGCTGGACGCCGCCGGCGCTGTCGCTGGGGCGCTTCCAGCCCGACGACGACGTCGACGCGCCCGCGTGTGCGCGCCTCGGCGTGGAGGTGGTGCGCCGTCCGACGGGCGGGAACGGGCTGCTCCACGGGGGCGACCTCACGTACGCGGTGGCGATGCCACGCCCGGCAGGCGCCGCCGGCGGCGTCGACGCGGTCTACGGGCTCCTGGCGGGCGCGCTCATCGCCGGGTTGGCCGGGCTGGGCGTGGACGCCGCGATCGCCCGCCACGAGGGCGCGGCGGGGCCGGTGTGCTTCGCGGCGCAGCGGGGAGCCGACCTGCGGGTGGGGGACCGCAAGCTCTGCGGCTCGGCGCAGGTGCGCCAGGGCGACGCGGTCCTGCAGCACGGTTCGATCCTGCTCGAGCGTCTCGCCTTCGACGAGACCGACCTGGTCGTCTCCCGCCCGGGAACGCCCGCGGTGACTCGCGCCGGGCTGCGCGCGGCCACCGTGACGCTGGGTGAGCTGGGTGTCACCACGGATCCGCGGGCGGTGGCGGACGCGCTGGTCGAGGGTTTCCGGACAACACTCGACCTCGACCTCGACTTCACGTCGCGACTCGAGGTCGAGGGTGAGGGGCCGGCGGCGGCGGGTGCCGGCGTCGTGTCGGAGCCGAACCCGTAGCTGGAGGTTGACGGTCGCGGCGGCTTGACCGGGCGGGGTACCCTCGACCTCATGCGATGCCGGCAGTGTGGCCACCAGAACGACTCGGGAGCGAACTTCTGCTCGTCGTGCGGCAGCCCCCTGCCCCACGACGACGAGACGACGATGAGCCTCACCGAGCTGGCCGAGCGGCTCGAGCTCGACGAGGAGCTCGGCGCGGCCCTGGCCGAGCTGCCCGAGGGCATGGGCATGCTGGTGGTGCGCCGGGGGCCGAACGCCGGAAGCCGCTTCGTGCTCGACAGCGAGATCACGGCCCTCGGGCGTCATCCGGAGTCCGACATCTTCCTCGACGACATCACCGTCTCGCGCCGCCATGCCGCGGTGCGGCGGCGGCCGGAGGGCGGCTACGAGGTGGCCGACGTCGGATCGCTCAACGGCACCTACGTCGACCACGAGCGGGTCGACACCGCGCCGCTCCACCACCTCGCCGATCTGCAGATCGGGCGCTTCGTGCTCGTCTTCCTCGTGGGGAGCGACGAATCGTGAGCGCCCGGGAGCCCGAGCACCTCTCGATCGGGGAGGTGCTCGCCGAGCTCCGCGACGAATTCCCCGACATCACGATCTCGAAGATCCGGTTCCTCGAGAGCCAGGGCCTCGTGAACCCGGAGCGGACGCCGTCGGGCTACCGGAAGTTCTACCCGCACGACCTGGCCCGCTTGCGGTGGATCCTGCATCAGCAGAAGGAGCATTTCCTGCCGCTCAAGGTGATCAAGGAACGCCTCGACGAGTTGGCGCCCGGTGACGAGGCGCTCCTCGATCCCGGGCCCGCGACGGCCACCGGCCCCGAGCCCGAGCCGGTGGCGCCCGAGGCCCGACCCGAGTCCGCGGCGGCGCCCGCCGCCCCCAGCGCCGAGCGCCGCACCCCGGCCCGGGCCCCACGAGCCCCGGCGTTCGCCCCCACGCTCCCGATCGACGAGCTGGTCGACGAGCTGCCGCCGGGCGCGCCCGGCTCCGGCGACACCTACTCGCGCGCCGAGTTGGCAGCGGCGGCCGGTCTCGACGACGGGCAGCTCGGCGAGCTCGAGAGCTACGGCATGATCGCCCCCGCCCGCGAGGTGGCCGGGGAGGCACACTACGACGACGACGCGCTGGAGGTGGCGCGCATCGCGTCGGGGTTCTTCCGGCGCGGCGTCGAGGCCCGTCACCTGCGGATGTACCGCACCTTCGCCGAACGCGAGGCGGTGCTCTTCGGCCAGGTGCTCATGCCCTACGTGCACCAGCGCAACCCCGAGGCGCGGGTGCGCCTGCAGGAGGAGTTGGTCGAGCTCGCGACGCTGGGGCGGCGCCTGCGCACCGTCCTCCTCCGCGACGCGGTGCGCGAGACCCTCGCCGAGTGACGGACCCCGTCCCTTCGCCGGAGACCCTGGTCGACGAGGCGGGGATCGGGGCGCTGGTGCAACGGCTGGCGGCGGAGATCACGGCCGACCATCCTGACGGTGTCGTGCTCGTCGGCGTGCTCAAGGGCGCGTTGATCTTCCTCGCCGACCTGGCGCGCGCCATCCGCGACGTGGACGTCGAGGTCGACTTCATCGCCATCTCCCGCTACGCGCCGGACTCGGGACGGGTGCGCATCCTCCAGGACGTCCAGCTCGAGCTCGACGGCCGTGACGTCGTGCTGGTGGAGGACCTGGTCGACACCGGCCTCACCCTCGGCTACCTGGTCGAACACGTGCGCGCGCAACGCCCCCGACGGGTGGAGGTGTGCGCGTTGCTCGACCGCCCGGCGCGGCGGATCCTCCCGCTCACCGTGCGCTACGTGGGCGTCGAGATCCCCGACGTGTTCGTTCTCGGCTACGGGCTCCACCGCGCCGATCTCTACCGCAACGTGCCCCGGATCGTCACCGCCGACCGTGACACGGTGCGACGGCAGCCCGACGCGTACGTCGACGCGCTCTACGGCGCCCCCGGTGCCGGAGGGGACCCGGACCCGCGGTGCTAGCGTGGGTGGAGTCCGATTCGCCAGTCCGACTCGGGAGGGGTGCCGATGATCCCGATGTCTCTTGTCGGAGTCCGAGTCGAGGTTCCGTCGAACCAGCCAATCGTGCTCCTGCGCGAGAACGACGGGCAGCGCTATCTGCCCATCTTCATCGGCCAGCCCGAGGCGACCGCCATCGTCTACGCGCTCCAGGGCATGGACACGCCCCGACCGATGACCCACGACCTGTTCAAGTCGGTGCTCGACGACCTCGGCACCAAGGTGCTCCAGGTCGTCATCACCGAATTGCACGACGGGACCTTCTTCGCCGAGATCGAGCTCTCACGCGAGGGTGGCACCTACCGGATCTCGTCGCGGCCGTCCGACGCCATCGCGCTCGCCGTCCGGTACGCCGACACCGTCCCCATCTTCGCCCACGAGGACGTCCTCGAGGAGGCCGGGGTGCTCTTCGAGCAGGACGAGGACGACGAGCCGGTCGACCAGGAGCAGATCGAGCAGTTCCGGGAGTTCCTCGACCAGGTGCGCCCCGAGGACTTCGCCCACGGAGAGTGACCCTCCGGAACGTTGACGTCGCGCGCTCCAGGCGGTAGCCTCACACTCCCGTAACTACGACCCTGTACTTCAGCGTGACCCCGGGTCGACGTGAGATCGAGGTGGCGATGACCCCAGCCCGGAAGCCGCAGACCGAGCAGCCCATGCTCGACGGTCTGGAGCCGACCCCCCGGGAGCTCGGGTTCCGTGGTCCGCAGGTGTGCAGCATCGTCGGGATCACCTACCGCCAGCTCGACTACTGGGCCCGCACCGATCTCGTCCGCCCGTCGATCACCGACGCGCGGGGGAGCGGCACGCAGCGCACGTACTCGTTCTCCGACCTCGTCCGCCTGAAGGTCGTGAAGAGCCTGCTCGACGCGGGAGTGAAGCTCCAGACCGCGCGCAAGGCGATCGACTACTTGCGCGAGGACCTCGGTGACGACTGGGCGTCGGCCAACCTCGTGCTCGACGGCACCAACTCGGTGCTGGCACGCACCGACGACGCGCTCATCGACCTCGTCCGGCGCGGCCAGGGCGTGCTCAACATCCTGCCGCTCGGGCACATGATGGAGCAGCTCGACGCGGGCTGTGCGCGAGCACATGACCGAGCTGCCGCGCCGCGCAGGGAGGCTGACATCACCCAGGCGCACGCCACCGGGCCGCTGCCGCACGAGCAGGTGCGGTTCGCGCACAATTCCGAACGTCAGTTCGCGAAGCTGCTCGACTTCTACGCCATCAGCTGGGAGTACGAGCCACGCACGTTCGTGCTCGAGCGCGACCACGAGGGCAACCCCGCGCAGGCCTTCACCCCCGACTTCTACCTGCCCACGTACGACCTGTACATCGAGATCACCACGCTGAACCAGAAGCTCGTCACCAAGAAGAACCGCAAGGCGCGCCGGCTGGTGGAGCTCCATCCCGACGTCTCGGTGAAGGTGCTCTACCAGCGCGACTACCTCCAGCTGCTCGTGAAGTACGGCCTCGAGCCGCCGTCGCAGCTGGTCGAGGCGGGCGTGCAGCCCGGCGACGCCCAACCGCTCGACCTCTTCCCGCCGCGTCGCCCCGGGCGCGCCGCCGAATCAGCATGACGCCAGCTGCGTGAGCGACGCCGAGCCCGACGGCCCGCTGCACCACAGCCCGCTCGACGCCACCCACCGCGCCCTCGGCGCGCGCATGGTGCCGTTCGGCGGGTGGGAGATGCCCATCCAGTACACGGGGGTGCTCGAGGAGCACCGCGCCTGTCGGGAGCACGCGGTGGTCTTCGACGTGTCGCACCTCGGCTCGGTGCGCGTGCGCGGCGCCGGTGCGTTCGCCGCGCTGCAGTGGGCGTTCACCAACGACCTCGACCGCATCACCCCCGGCCACGCGCAGTACACGCACCTCCTCGACCCCGACGACGCGCACGTGGTCGACGACATCATCGTGTGGTGGGTGGCGCCGGGCGAGTTCCTGGTGATGCCGAACGCGTCGAACACGCAGCCGCTTGTCGACGCGCTCGGTGAGGCGGCGGCGTTCTACGGCGGCGGGGAGTGCGAGATCGACGACGTCACCCCGACGCGCGCCGTGCTCGCGGTGCAGGGGCCCGAGACGCGGGCGCGGCTGGCGACGGTCTCGGCGGAGGCGGCGGCGGTGGCGCGCTTCGCGGTGGCGGCCCACGACTTCGACGGCGAGCGTGGCTGGGTCGCGGGAACCGGCTACACGGGCGAGGACGGCGTCGAGCTGCACGTGCCGGTGGCGGCGGCGCCCCGGTGCTGGGAGCAGTTGCTCGCCGCCGGGATCACGCCCGCGGGCCTCGGCGCGCGCGACACCCTGCGGCTCGAGGCCGGCCTCCCGCTCCACGGCCACGAGCTGGGGCCGGGCATCACGCCGTTGCAGGCGGGCCTGGCCTGGGTCGTGCGTTTCGACAAGGGCGACTTCCGGGGCCGGGAGGCGCTGGCCGCCGAGCAGGAGCGGGGGGTTGCCCGGCGGCTGCGCGGGCTCACTATCGGCGGTCGCCAGATCCCGCGTGAGGGGTACGCGGTGTCCCATGACGGCGAACCGGTCGGCGTGGTCACCAGCGGCAACTTCTCGCCCACCCTCGGGCACGCGATCGCGCTGGCGTTCCTGCCCCCCGATACTGCCGACGGCGACGTCCTCACCGTCGACGTGCGGGGTCGCGCGGTGCCGGCCGTCGTCACGAAGCTGCCGTTCGTCCGCCGGTAGCCTCGTGCTCCATGGGGAGCGCGATCGGAGGCTGCGGGTGAGTCGTGAGTTCGCGGACCGTCACATCGGGCCGTCACCCGAGGAGATCGAGACGATGCTCGGCGCGCTCGACGTCGCGTCGGTGGCGGAGCTGGTGGACCGGGCGGTCCCCGAGTCGATCCGTGACCGGCTCCCCTTGGCGTTGCCGGCCGGGCTCACCGAGGCGGCGACGCTGGCGCACCTGCGCGAGCTCGCCCGCCGCAACCAGGTGCTCACCCCCCTCATCGGCATGGGCTACTCGGGGACCTTCACCCCGCCGGTGATCCAGCGCAACGTCCTCGAGGACCCGGCCTGGTATACCGCCTACACGCCGTACCAGCCGGAGATCTCCCAGGGCCGCCTGGAGGCGCTGCTCAACTTCCAGACGATGGTGAGCGACCTCACCGCGATGGACCTCGCCAACGCGTCGATGCTCGACGAAGCGACCGCGGCGGCCGAAGCGATGACGCTCCTGCGCCGGGTGAACGCCAAGGCGGGCGACGTGTTCTTCGTCGACGCCGAGTGCCATCCCCAGACCATCGAGGTCGTGCGCACCCGGGCCGAGCCCCTCGGCATCGACGTCGTGGTCGGGGTCCCGGAGCCCGACATGCCCGCCGAGGGGGTGTTCGGGGTGCTGCTGCAGTACCCGGGCACGAGTGGCGCGGTCCGCGACGACCGCGCGCTGGTCGCCGAACCTGCACGCGCAGGGCACGCTGGTCGCGGTCGCGGCCGACCTGCTCGCGCTCGTGCTGCTCGTCCCGCCGGGGGAGTGGGGCGCCGACGTCGTGGTCGGTTCCGCGCAGCGCTTCGGCGTGCCCATGGGTTACGGCGGCCCGCACGCCGGGTTCTTCGCCACCCGCGAGGAGTACAAGCGCAACCTGCCCGGGCGCCTCGTCGGCGTGTCGGTCGACGCCGCCGGGCGGCCCGCGCTGCGGCTCGCACTGCAGACCCGCGAGCAGCACATCCGGCGCGAGAAGGCGACCAGCAACATCTGCACCGCCCAGGTGCTGCTCGCCAACATCGCCGGGATGTACGCGGTGTACCACGGCCCCGACGGCCTGCGCGCGATCGCCACGAGAGTGCACCACCTGGCGATGGAGCTCGCGTTCGTCCTCCGCCAGAGCGGCGTCGCGGTACGCCCGGGCCCGTTCTTCGACACCGTCACCGTCGACGTCCCGGGCCGCGCGGACGAGATCTGCGACGCGGCGCGCACCCGTGGGCTGAACCTCCGCCGGTTCGACGACGACACGGTGGGCGTCTCGGTCGACGAGACGACCACCCACGAGATCGTGTCGGAGGTCGCACGGTCGTTCGGCGTCGCCGTGACCGAGCCGGTGTCGTTCGCGGTGACGCTCGAGCACCGGTGGTGGATGCGAGCGTCCGAGATCCTGGTGCACCCGGTGTTCCGCACCTACCACTCCGAGACGCAGATGCTGCGCTACCTGCGCCGTCTCGCCGACCGCGACCTCGCGCTCGACCGCACCATGATCCCGCTCGGGTCCTGCACCATGAAGCTCAACGCGACCGTCGAGATGATGCCGATCACCTGGCCCGAGTTCGCCGACCTGCACCCGTTCGCGCCTGTCGACCAGGCCGAGGGCTACGCCGAGCTGTTCGCCGGCCTCGAAGCCGCGCTCTGCGAGATCACCGGATACGACGCGGTGTCGCTCCAGCCCAACGCCGGTTCCCAGGGCGAGCTCGCCGGCCTCCTCGCCATCCGCGCCTACCACGCCAGTCGGGGCCAGGAGGCGCGGACCGTCTGCCTCATCCCCGAGTCCGCGCACGGCACCAACGCGGCGAGCGCGGTGATGGCCGGCATGCGCGTCGTCGTGGTGGCGTGTGACGACGACGGCAACGTCGACTTCGACGACCTCAAGGCCAAGGCGCACGAGCACGCCCACGACCTCTCCGCGCTGATGGTCACCTACCCGTCGACCCACGGCGTCTACGAGGGCAACATCCGCGACGTGTGCGCGGCGGTGCACGAGTGCGGCGGCCAGGTGTACCTCGACGGCGCGAACCTCAACGCGCTCGTAGGCCTGGCCAAGCCGGGGAAGTTCGGCGCCGACGTGTCGCACCTCAACCTCCACAAGACCTTCTGCATCCCCCACGGCGGGGGAGGGCCGGGCGTCGGGCCGGTGGCCGTGCGCGAGCACCTGGCCCCGTTCCTGTCCCGCCACATCGCCGCCGCGCCCCACGGCTCGGCCGGCATCCTGCCCATCTCGTACGCCTACGTGACCCTGATGGGTGGCGACGGTCTCCTCCGCGCCACCGAGATCGCGATCCTCACCGCCAACTACGTGGCGGCGCGGCTGCGCCCGCACTACCCGGTGCTCTACAGCGGACCGGGCGGCATGGTGGCGCACGAATGCATCCTCGACCTGCGCCCGATCACCCAGGCCACCGGGGTCACGGCCGACGACGTCGCCAAGCGCCTGGTCGACTTCGGCTTCCATGCGCCCACCATGTCGTTCCCAGTGGCGGGCACCCTGATGGTGGAACCGACCGAGTCGGAGGATCTGGCCGAGCTCGACCGGTTCTGCGACGCCATGATCGCCATCCGCGACGAGATCCGCGCGGTGGAGGCGGGGGAGTGGGCGCTCGACGACAGCCCGCTGCGCCACGCCCCGCACCCGGCGGCCGACGTCGTGACTGACGAGTGGACGCACGCGTACGCCCGCGAGCAGGCTGCGTACCCGCCCGGCGTCGACCGTGCCGACAAGTACTGGCCGCCGGTCAGCCGCATCGACGGCGCGTACGGCGACCGCAACCTGATGTGCTCGTGCCCGCCGCTGTCCGCCTACGGCGAACCCGACGGCGCAGAGGAGGACTGACGTGGCCCGACCGCAGCCCGGGATCTTCGCCCAGGGCACCCGCTCCCACTACCACCTCGAGTTCGACCTGCTGCCCGGCGCCACCGACGCCGCGATCGTGGCCGCCCTGCACGGCCTACGCGAACCGTCGGTCACCGCCGGCGGCTCGAACATCGTCGTCGGGTTCGGGGCCGACCTGTGGCGGCGCCTCCAACCGGGCGACGCGCCCGAGGCGCTGGCCCCCTTCGTGGCGATCGAGGGTGACGGCCGCCGGGCCCCCGCCACCCAGCACGAGGTGTGGGTGTGGAGTCACGGCACCGGCGAAGACGTCGAGCTCGACGTGGCGCGGGCCGTCGCCATGGTCATGTCGCCGGTGGCGACGCTGGCGGCCGAGCAGCCGTGCTTCGTCTACCGCGACAGCCGTGACCTCACCGGCTTCGTCGACGGCACCGAGAACCCGCCCGTCGAGGAGGCGTTCGACGTCGCCCTGGTGGCAGACGGGGAGCCCGGCGCCGGCGGTGCCTTCGTGCTGGCCCAGAAGTGGGTCCATGACCTCACCCGGTTCCACGCCCGGTCCCTGGCGGAGCAGGAAGCCACCATCGGCCGCACCAAGCCCGACAGCGTCGAGCTCGCCGACAAGCCACCGACCGCGCACATCTCGCGCGTCGTGATCGAGGAAGACGGCGAGGAGCTCGAGCTCTACCGGCGCAGCACGCCGTACGGGCAGGTGAGGGAGGCGGGCCTCTACTTCCTCGCGTTCAGCGCCGATCCGACGCGTTTCACCAAGATGCTGCGGCGGATGTTCGACGCCGACGGTGAGGGCGTCCACGACCACCTCACCGATTTCTCGACCCCGGTGAGCGGCGCGTTCTACTTCGCACCGTCGCTCGACGCGCTCGACGGCATCCTGCCCTCGGACTGAACCCCGTGCGGCGCGTCGTCGTCCTGCTCGTCGTCGCGCTCTCCATCGCGCTGTCCGTCGGCGCGCTGGCTCCCGCGGAGGTGGGAGCGGTGGCACCCGCGTCGCGTGCGAAGCCCTACGCGGCGACGGTCCGCCTGACCATCGCCGACCTGCAGGACTACTGGAGCACCACCATGCCGGAGCTCTACGGCGTGGCGTACACCCGCATCCCCCCTTCGAAGATCATCCCGTACACGTCGACGTCGAAGGTGCCCCGCTGCGGGCCCGGGAAGGTGAGCTACCGGGACGTCGCCGCCAACGCCTTCTACTGCAACGCCGGGAAGTTCGTCGCCTACGACGACGAGAACCTCTTCCCTCAGCTGGAGCGCGACTACGGCGACTTCACCATCGCCCTCACCCTCGCCCACGAGTGGGGCCACGCCATCCAGGACCAGGCCGGCCTCACCGGGCCGACGATCGCGCTCGAGCAACAGGCCGACTGCTTCGCGGGCGCCTGGGTGCGACACGTGGCCGACGGCGGGACGAAGCGCCTGAGCCTGCGGTCGGGGAACCTCGACTCGGGCCTGGCCGGGTTCCTCACGCTGCGTGACCCCCCGGGCAGCGACCCGACCGCGGCGGGCGCCCACGGGAGCGCGTTCGATCGCGTCGGCGCCTTCCAGGAGGGCTACGACGCCGGCCCGCGGCGGTGCGCGGCCTTCGAGACCGACCCACCGCCGCTCACCGACATCCCCCTCACCGACCCCGCGGACGCCAAGCGTGGGGGAGATCTCCCGTACCGCGAGGTGATCACCGCCACCGCCGAGGACCTCGACGCATACTGGTCGGGGCTGCTGGCAAACTACCGGTCGGTGCAGCACATCAAGCCCTACGACCCCGACCGGGCGCTCCCGGTGTGCGACGGCCAGAAGCTCAGCCGTGCCGAGGCCGTCGACGGCATCGCCTACTGCGGCGCCACCGGCACCATCGCCTACGACCGCCGGCTCCTCCCGGCGGTCTACGAACGCTCCGGCGACTTCGGGGTGGCGGTGGTGATCGCGGCGGAGTGGGCGGTCGCCATGCAGCAGCTCGAGGGCGTGAGCGGCGACCCCAAGGCGATGGAGCTCCAGCAGAGCTGCTTCACCGGCTCCTGGGCGGGCGACGTGGTGCGGGGCGGTCACGATCCCGACGGCACCCTGCTGACGCTCTCGGCCGGCGACCTCGACGAGGCGATCCAGTCGTTCCTGATCTTCCGTGACACCGACAAGATCTCGAGCGGTACCGGCCCGACCGCGTTCGAGAACGTCGACGCCTTCCGGACGGGCTTCTTCCAGGGGGAGAGCGCCTGCGTGGCCATCGTCCCGGCCTCCTGAGCGGTGACCGGGAGCCGGGAAGGGCTACTTGACATAACGAGGATTATGGGCACCCAAGCGGGAGTGGGATGCGTGCCGAGCACCGGCGCCTGCCGATCGAACGGGCCCACCCCGACCCCCGCCGCTTCGGTGCTCCTCACCCCCGCCTTCACCGGCTGAGAGCGCCCGCCGAGCACACGTCCCCGCGGGTCGGGGGTCGTGCGGTGTTGTACTCGCGCGCGGATATAGAGTGGAGGAGTCGTCTCCACACGTGGAGAGTCACGAGCCCCGGGGGTTGCCGGATGCGCACGGAAGATCTGATCCTCGTCAGCGTCGACGACCACATCGTCGAGCCGCCGTCGCTCGCCGAGTACCTCAAGGACCACGTTCCCGCGAAGTACAAGGAGCGCGTGCCGCGGGTGATCCGCCGCGACGACGGCACCGACGCGTGGCTCATCGAAGGCCAGGAGCTCGCCACCTTCGGGCTCAACGCGGTGCAGGGTCGTCCCCGCGGAGAGCTGGGGCGCCGACCCGGCCAGCTTCGACCAGGTGCGTCCCGGCACGTTCGACGTCGACGAGCGCATCCGCGACATGAACGTCAACGGTGTCCTCGCCTCGCTCAACTTCCCGTCGTGGCCGGGCCTCGGCGGACAGTTCTTCGTGCAGAACGACGACACCGAGTTCGTCGAGGTGATGATCCGCGCCTACAACGACTGGCACATCGACGAGTGGTGTGGGCGGTACCCCGGCCGGTTCATCCCCCTCGCGCTCTCCGGCTTCGTGCTCGGCGACGAGTGGATGGCCGGCGAGATCCATCGGGTCGCCGAGAAGGGCTGCCACGCGGTCTCCTTCCACTCCGAGCCGCACCGCTTCGGCGCCGCCGACTACCACGGCCCCGAGTGGGACCACGCGTGGCAGGCTTGCAACGACCTCGGCACGGTCGCGGTGTTCCACTTCGGTGGCTTCCCGAACTTCATGCCCCGCACGCCGTTCTCGGTGATCCCCCACGCGATGCCGTTCCAGACCGCGATCTTCGCGGCCGACCTGCTGTGGTCGCCGATCATGCAGAAGTTCCCGAAGCTCAAGATGTCACTCGCCGAGGGCGGCATCGGCTGGGTGCCGTACTTCCTCGAGAAGGCCGACTTCGTCTACGACCACCACCGGGCGTGGACGGGCGCGGACTTCGGCGACAAGCTCCCGAGCCAGGTCTTCCGCGAGCACGTGCAGACGTGCTTCATCGACGACTCCACCGGTCTGCGGAACCGTCACCAGATCGGCGTCGACACGCTCACGTGGGAAGCGGACTACCCGCACTCCGACAGCACGTGGCCGGAGTCGCCCGAGGTGCTCATGAAGTCGCTCGAGGAGGTCGGCCTCCCCGACGACGAGATCGACATGGTCACGTGGGAGAACGCCTGCCGCTGGTACCAGTTCGACCCGTTCGAGCACCGCACCCGCGAGGAGTGCACGGTGGGCGCGCTGCGAGCACAGGCGACCGACGTCGACACCACGCCCCGCGAGTACGGCGGCTTCAGCACCGACGCCGCGGTGAACGAGCTCGACAAGGGGAACGCGACCAACTTCCTGTCGAAGAACAACACCATGACGGCACCGATCGACGCGTAGGCGGCGACCCCGGTCGGCCTAGAGCCCGACGGACCGGGCCACCTGCTCGAGGTGCGCGGCGGCTCCCCCGCCCGTCAGCTCGTAGCCCTTGGCCCGGCGGCTGAACAACTGCAGGTCGTACTCCATCGTGAACCCCATCGCGCCATGCACCTGGTGGGCGCGGGCGAAGATGCCCGGGATCACGTCGCGGGCGTAGGCGTTGGCGAGGGCGACCGCGTGTGTCGCCGCGTCCGGGTCGCCAGTGGGATCAGTGTCGTACTGGTCGAGACGCCACGCGCCCTGGTGCGCGAGCACGCGCATGGCGTCGATCTCGACCCGCATGTCGACGCACTGGTGCGAGACCGCCTGGTTCACGCCGATGGGACGCCCGAACTGCTCGCGGTTGGTGGCATGGTCGACGGCCAGCGCGAGCGCGGCGCCCGCGAGCCCCACCGCGTACGCGGTGTCGAGCACGCTCAGGTGCGCGAGCGCGCGCGTGAGCAGCGCCACCCCACCGCCGCGCTCCCCCACCACGTCGGCTGCGTTCACCGGCACCGCGGTGAAGGTGATCGCCTCGAGCGGCTCGGGTGACAGGGCACGGTGGCGCGTGCGCCGCGACTCCCGGTGCCGTCGCGTCGACCGTCACCAGCGACGTACCCCCGCCGCCGAGATCCGCGCTGACCACCAGGAGATCGGCGGTGTCGCCGAAGCGGACCGCGATCTTGGTGCCGTCGAGCGTCCAGCCGTCAGCGGCCGCGGTGCCACCGAGGCGCGGCGCCGAGCGCTCGTGGCCGCCGCCGGGCTCCACGAGGGCCAGGGAGGCGACCGCGTCGCCGGCGGCGAGCCGGTCGAGCCAGCGCGCCCGCGTGGCGTCGCTCCCCGCCCACAGGAGCGGCAGCGTCGCCGCGTACGACGGGAGGAGCGGCAGCGTCGCCGCCGCCCGCCCGAGCTCCTCGGCGAGGACGGCCAGCTCGAGCACGCCGTAGCCGGCCCCGCCGCACGCCTCCGGCAGCGCGATGCCGGGCCAGCCGAGGTCGACGGCCTGGCGCCACAGCTCCGTCGAGAAGCCCCCGGGCAGCTCCTCGGCCCGACGGGCCTCGGCGGTGGGATAGGAGCGTTCGAGCAGCTGGCGGGCGGAGTCGGCGAGCAGGCGTTGGTCGGCGTCGAGCGTGAGGTCCACGTCAGGCGCTCCGCGGCAGACCCAGGCCGCGCTGGGCGATGATGTTCTTCTGCACCTCGGTGCTGCCGGCGGCGACGGTCACCGGGATGCTCTCCAGCCACTGCCGTTGCATCTCGCCGTCGAGCAGCCCGAACGGGTCGCCCTCCAGCAGCTGTCCCTGCGTTCCGAGCAGCTCGAGGCCGACCTGGCCCGCGAGCTGCTCGACCTGGGTGTTGTGGATGCGCGCGATCGACGCCTCGATCGCGGGCACGTCGCCTGCGGCCTGGATCGAGATCGCGCCGTAATTGAGGAGCTTGGCGGCCTCGATGCGCACCGCGAGCGTGGCCAGGCGGGCCCGGACCGCGGGATCCTCGGCCAGTGGGCGGCCGTCGACGATGGTGTCGCGCGCGGTACGCGACGAGGTGCTCGAGCACGCGGTTGGCGCGCGCGTACCGGGCGATGCCGATGCGCTCGAACGCGAGGCCCTCACCCACGAGCGTCCATCCGTTGTTCTCGTCACCCAGCCGATCGGTGACGGGGATGACAGGCATCGTCGAAGAAGATCTCACTGAACTCGCTCCGGCCCGCCATGCTCGGGATCGGCCGCACCGTGATGCCGGGCGTGCGCATGTCGACGAGGAACATCGAGATGCCCATCTGCTTCTTCACGTCGGCGTTCGTGCGCGCCAGCAGCAGGCACTGGTCGGCCGGCGCGTCGGCGTAGCTGTTCCAGATCTTCTGCCCGGTGACGACGTAGTCGTCGCCGTCGCGCACCGCCCGCGTCTTGAGCGACGCGAGGTCCGATCCGGCCTCGGGCTCGGAGAAGCCCTGGCACCAGATGACGTCGCCCGCAGCCATGGGCGGGAGGTAACGGGCCTGCTGCTCGGGTGTGCCGAAGCGCATGATCAACGGGCCGATGTAGTTGAGGTTCATGTACTGCGGGCCACGGGGCTCACCGGCGGCCCACATCTCCTCCCGCACGACGGCCTGCTGCCACACCGAGCCGTCCGCCCCGCCGTGCTCCTCCGGCCAGCTCAAGGTGAGCCAGCCGCGCGCCGCGAGCTTGCGGCAGAGCTCGCGGGTGAAGGGCATGGCGCACGCGTCGTCGACGAACACGGTGCGCCACCAGGCCGGGAGCTCGTCGGCGAGGAACGCGCGCAGCTCGAGGCGGAACGCCTCCTCCTCGGGTGTGAACTCGAAGTCCATCGGTTCAGAGCACCTCCCAGTCGCGGAGGGCATCGTAGAGGCCGGTGACCAGGCGCAGGTCGGCGACCTCGTGCCGCGGGACCCAGAGCGCCTCGGCGGCGTCGTCGCCCGCCTCCGGCGCCCGCGTCGGGTCGAGCGCGGTCACCGCGAAGTCGAGGATCACGTAGTGGAACGCGTCGTCCATGCGCTCGACCCACCCGAGGAAGCGGTCGACGACCACCTCGAGGCCGGTTTCCTCCGCGGTCTCCCGCACGACGGCCTCGTGGAGCGTCTCCCCCCACTCGACCCGGCCGCCGGGCACCGACCACTCCCCCGCCGCCGGGCCGCGCCCGCGCCGCACGAGCAGCAGCGCGTCGTCGTGGGTGCAGACCGCGCCGACCGCGACCTCGGGCGCGCTCACCGCGATTCGGGGTCCAGGCGCCGGTGCATCACGAGCGCGCGGGCGGTGAAGCCGTGGGTCTCGAAGAAGTTCTTGGCGGCGCGGTGGCCCGGCAGTGCGGGCGCGTCGATGCCCACGCACCCGTGCGCGCGGCAGTGCGCGACCAGCGCGTCGGCCATGGCCTCGCCGACCCCGACCGAGCGGGCTCCCTCGTCGACGAACAGGTCGGTGATCACCCCGAGGGTGCGACCGGAGCGCAGGCGTTCGCGCACCACTGCGCCGAATCCGAGCGGGGTGTCGTCGATGGTGCCGACCACCACCAGCGCGTCGTCGCGCCCGACCAGCGCGCGGTACGCGTCGTCGAGCGGCTCGGGCCAGGCGTCGCGCTCGGCCCACAGCTCGCCACCGCGCATCGCGGCGCAGCTCGGCCTGCATCAGGCGGGCCAGCTCGACGATGACGGGAACGTCGGCGGCCGTCGCCGGCCGGCTCGACTCCACGTCAGGTGAGCTGCGCGATCTTGCCGAGGATGGTGTTCCGGCCGCGGTGGTCGGCCTCGTAGCGGCGGATCGCTTCGAGCGAGTCACGGTCGAGTCCGTCGAGGCGCTCGACCACCTGCGACGCCGACAGCTCGTCGTAGTCGGGGATCGGGAGCGCGTCCGACGCGGGCACGTCCGCCTTCCACGCGGCGTCGGGTGGGACCGGCGGTTCCGCGGCGGGCGGTGCCGGTGCGGGCGCCGGAGACGGAGGCGTGGGAGGCGTCGCAGCCGCCGGAGCCGCGGTGGCCGTGTCGTTCGGCGTCGCCATGGGGTCGCCGTTGGTGCTGCGCAAGGCCAGGAACTGCGTCAGCGCGCTGCCGGCGACGTCGCGCGCGACGCCGATGCCGCTGCCCGCGACCTCACGGGCCACCCCGAAGCCGCCTTCGGCCATCACGCGGGCCATGCCGACCGACTCGTCGATGCGGCGCTTCACCTCGGGCGGGATCGGTGGCGGCGACACCGGCGGCGGCGGCGTGCGGTGCGACTGCACCTCGCGCTTGCCGCGGGCCACGAAGATGCCCATCATGCTCGGCAACATGTCGCGCACATAGAGCGCCATGCCGACCGGGGCGTACACCAGCAACTCGACGGCCTTCTCCACGGGTGGCTTCTCGTCCGGCACGATTCGACTCCCGCTTCGGTGCCCAGGCTCCTGCGCCGGTCAGTCTACGGTGCCGGGCACGATGACGGTCTTCGAAGCGCTGCTCGTGGTCGGGGTCGGCTTCCTCGCCGGCACCATCAACACCATCGTCGGGTCGGGGTCGCTGATCACGTTCCCGACACTGCTCGCCATCGGCTACTCGCCGGTGATCGCCAACGTGAGCAACACCGTGGGCATCACCTTCGGGACCATGAGCGGCGCCGCTCGGCTACCGCCGGGAGCTGGTGGGCCAGCGGCGGCGGGTGCTGTTGCTCGGCACGGCGTCGTTGATCGGCGGGATCACCGGCGGTGTGCTGCTGCTCACGCTCCCGAGCTCGGTGTTCGACAACGTGGTGCCGGTGCTCATCCTGCTCGCGGTGGCCCTCGTGATCGTGCAGCCGCCGGCTGAGCCGCCTCGTGACCGAACGGCGCACGCCGGGTGGTCGAGCACGGCGGCCTCGAGCTCTGTGGTCGCGATCTTCTTCACCGGGGTGTACGGCGGATACTTCGGCGCCGCCCAGGGGGTCATCCTCCTCGCGTTGCTCGGCATCTTCATCGCCGACGACCTGCAGCGCCTGAACGCGGTCAAGAACGTGCTCGCCCTCATCGCCAACGGTGTGGCCGCGGTGCTGTTCGTGTTCTTCGCCGACGTCGCGTGGGAGGTCGTGGCGCTGATCGCCGTCGGCTCCGTCGTCGGCGCGCAGGTGGGCGCCCAGGTCGGTCGCCGCCTGCCCGGCCCCGGTCCTGCGCGTCGCTGGTCGTGGTCGTCGGCCTGTCGCCGCGATCAAGCTCCTGGTGACGATGACCGGACGGCGCACGGCCACGACCGTCACGACGAGCAGCGCGATCACCGCTGGCGACGACGACCCAGTCGCCGAAGCGCACGTAGGGCGTCTCCCCGGTGGTGGTCGGGATGGTCGCGGTCACCACCGTGGACCGGAACAGCTCGGTGGTGTCGTGGACGGTGCCGTCAGGATCGATCACCCCGCTGATGCCGGACACCGACGCCTGCAGCACCGGCCGGGCGGTCTCGGCCGCGCGCATCTGGCCGAACGCGAGGTGCTGCTCGGAGTTGCCCGACCGCTGGTACGAGCGGTTGTTCGTGCTCACGACGATCGTTGCCGCGCCGTCGCGGACGTAGGCGCGCACGAGGGGCCCGAACGCCGACTCGAAGCAGATCACGCTGCCGATCGGGTGGCCGGCCACGTGGAAGATGGTGCGCGGAGTCGCCGGCCTGGAAGTCGTACGGGATCTGGCGCAACTCGCCAGGAAGCTCAACTGGTCGCGCCAGGGCACGTACTCGCCGAACGGCACGAGGTGCTGCTTGGAGTACGTCGCCTGCAGACGGCCGTCGGGCGTGTACAGGAGGTTCGTGTTGCGGTTCTGTCCGCCCGTGCCCGGGGTGCGGGCGTTGACGAGCAGCGCGGCGCCGTGCTTCGCGGCGATGGCGGTGAGCTGCGTGCGGAGGGTGGGGTCGGTCTCGGGATCGGTGTCGAGCGCCGACTCGGGGAACACGATCAGGTCGTAGTGCCCGTGCAACCGGTCGGCGAGCGCGAGGTGCTTGGCGGTGAGGAGCTGGTCGGTCTGCTCGGCCAGCGGTAGCTGCTCGTCGTCACCCTGGAGGAGCGCCACCCGGAGGTGCCCGGTGGTGCGGGGCTCGAAGCGGGCGAGGTCGGCGGCCACCGACACGAGGAGGAGCCCGGCGAGCCCGATCCCGGCGACGAGCACCGCCCGGCCCCGCCGTGATCGCAACGCGAGGGCGAGCTCGAGCACGCAACCGTTGACCGCGACGACCGCGAAGGTCACGAGGAGCGTGCCCCCGAAACCGGCGAGCGCCCGGGCCGGGGGCACGCCGTGGAGGGCGACGCCGAGGTCCGCCCAGGGGAATCCGCCGAGCGGCCACCGGCCGCGCAGGGCCTCGAGCACGACCCACACCGCGGCGGTGAGGAACGGCGACGACAGCCCTCGGGACGCGAACGACGCCACGAGCGCACCCACCACGGCGATCGCGGCCGCCATCACCACGACGAGCGGGACCAACGCGACGTACGCCGAAGTAGCGGATCCACGGGATCACCACGGCGTAGGCGGCGACACCGAACGCGAAGCCGTACAGCGCGGCGTGACGCGGGCGGGCGCCGCGCCAGGCCCAGAGCAGCGGCACCAGCGCGATCAGCACCACCGGTCCGAGGTCGGTCGGTGGGAAGCAGAGGCCGGTGACGATCCCCGCCCCCAGCGCGGCGGCGAGTCGGCTCCAGCTGGGCCGGACGCGACCGCGTGGGTGAACCCGGCGGCGGCGTCATGCTGCCGCGCGTGTGCTCAGGCGCAGTCGTCGCAGAACTGCCGTTCCTTGTCGGCGAGGCGCCGCAGCGGCAGCAGCAGGAAGCACGACTGGCAGAGGAACTCGTCGGGCCGCCGGGGCACGATACGGGTGGGCCCGTCGGCGAGCGTCGTCGCCGTCGGCCTCCTCCTCCTCGAGGTCCTCTTCGTCGTCTTCCAGCTTGGCGCTGGCGGTGCGCTCCTGCAGGAGCACGTCGAGCGGCTCCTCGACGTCGTCGGGGTGCAGCTCCTCGTCGAGGTCGACGACGCCTTCGTCGTCGTCTTCGTCGGACGTCTCCGAGGCGGTGGTGTCGGTGACCACCGGGACCGGGACCTCGGGGCTGACCTCGAGGTCGTCCTCGAGCAGTTCGACGTCGTCGCTGATCACGTCGTCGTCGTCCGCGACGAGGTCGTCGTCCTCGATCGTCGTCGTCGTCGAGTTCCGGTTCGTCTTCGAAATCTTCGTCGCTCATCGGGGCTCCGAGCGGATGGGCCGGGCGGAGCCGGCCGACGGGGGGTGAGGGCCGCGGAATATAACACCCGCAACTTCTGATACGCCGCGCGCTAACCCGTCGATCGGCGGCGGCTATTCCCGGAGGTGCACCCGTCGATGCCGACGGACGTGCGAAGTGGGGGGCCCAGGAGACCGTTGGGGCCACTGTCTGGCCCGACCTGCCGTGCAGGCCGGGTTATTGCAGCGTTCTCTACTTGGTCTCCTGAGCCCCCGTGCCCTTCCCTCGCCCGGCCCTCCCTCCGCGGAACGGAAGGACCCACGACCGAGTGTTCAGGACGTCACGTAGTACGCCCGACAGAGGGCCTCCCTGTCAAGCTGAAGGCCTCCCACGCGTGACGCCGTGACCTGCACCGACGCGCGTCGAGGCTGGTCAGAGTGTCTGTGAATTTTTTCCCGTTGGCAAGACTCTGGTCACACTGGCCCCGCGGCCCGGCGGGCCTCCGCGGCACGCTCCGCGGCCAAGCGCTCGAGCTCGTAGGTCGTGTGGTCGACATGGCTCATGGCCTCGGCGACGGCGCGGTGGCCGGCCTGCTCCGCGATGAGCCGGTGCATCTCCTGGCCCACCTGGCGGTAGGCAGGGTGGCCGGCCGGCGCGGTGCGCAGCTCCAGCAGGTGCATTGCTTCGCGCGCGTTGAGCTGCATCGCGAAGCGGATCCGGTACGCGAGCGACACCGCGTACGGTGCCTGCTCGGGGAACGGGTCGAGCAACGCGTCGTACAACGCGGCCGAGCGTTCCATCGCGTCGTCGAAGGGCACGCGTGAACCCGGCTTCCTCCACCGCTTCGGGAACCTCGTATCCGTGTCGCGTCGACAGCGGTTGCCACTCGATGGTGAGCATGCGGTGCCGTTGCAGATCGCGGAACGCGCCGTAGTCGGCGACGATGTCGAAGCGGTAGTCGATGCGTTCGAACGCGCGCCCGGGCTTGTGCCGGCGGTTGCGCCGATCGCCGACGTATGCGGCCAACAACGCGACGCGGTCGTCATCGCCCAACGTCCGAACCTTGGCCATCACCTGCGTCGTCCGGGAGGTGGGTCTGCGGGTAGCAGATGGCCGCGAGGAGCTTGTCCTCGCCTTCGGGATCGAAGTCGGTGAGGGAGACGGCCGGTGCGGGCTCCGCGGCGCTCACCGGCGAAGATGCGGTCGACCAGCTCCCCGGTGGAGTGACGGGTCTCGGCCAGGTAGGCGCTCCAGGCCACGCCCCGGTCCTCCCGGTCGACCCGGGTCAGGAAGCAGGGGATGACCTTGCGGAGCTCCTCGAGCATCATGGCCGCGTAGCTGCGGGCCTCGGGCAGCGGGTGGGCCCGCATCCGGAGCAGGAGCGCCTCGTAGGCCTGGCCGGTGCCGTAGATGCCCACGTTCGACAGGGTGGCCGCGGGCAGGATCCCCCGGATCGCGTCGCAGGCCTTCGCCTTGATCGTCTGCTTGTAGACGAAGTCGGAGTCGCGCGGCATCTTTCGGGTAGCGCTCGCGGGCCCAGTCGATGAGTCGCGGCAGCATCTCGGCGTAGGTGGTGAAGTGCGCGTCCATGTCGGCGATGTAGCGCCACGCGTGCTCGCGTGACGCGAGCACCGCAGTGTCGCGGTAGTAGCGGAAGCGACCGTCGAGCTTCTTGTCGTATTCGATGTAGCGCGTCGACTGCTCGAGGTAGGCCATGAGGCGGCCCCACTCGAGGATCTTGGTGAGCAGGTTCGACGACTGCTCACACGCGAGGTGCACTCCGCCGAGCTGTGCGACCGAGTCGTCGCCGTACTCGAAGAACACGCGGTCGTAGAGCTCTTCGGCCCGTCGGAGTCCGACGGTCGCGTCGACGGTGAGGTCGCCGGTGAGGTCGAGGTCGTTGACGAACTCGTCGAGGAAGAGGCGGCGCAGGCTCTTGTGCGTGCGCGAGTAACGGGCGAACAGCGCGCCCTTCACGACCTCGGGCAGGTTGACGAGCGCGAACACCGGACGGTCGAGGTTCGTGAAGTACGGCCGCAGGACGGCAGCTTCGTCGTCGGTGAAGTTCTCGGACGGGTACACGCCCACAGTCTTGCCTCCAGCGCGCTGGCCAACCGGCCGGGCCTGGCGTCGGCCAGGGCTGGCGATGGTATCGGCGCGATCATCCGCTCAGTGGGACACCCGCGTGGTCGGGTGGCTAGAGGACCAACACGAACGCCTCGGGCACGACGGTGACGGTCACCAGCGCGGCCGGGGGCACGCTCACGCCGTCGATCTCGAGGGGGAGGGTGCCGCGGTCGCCCCGGATCTCGACCGCGCGGCCGCTGGTCTGGGTGATGTCGGGGTGGGGCAGGTGGACACCCTGGGGCAGGCGGGCCCGCACCCGGCGCGTTGTCCCCGCGCCACCGCGTAGACCTGGACCTCGGCCCGCCCGTCTCCCGGGTGCCCGCGCGGCACGAGATCGGCACCCCGCAGGTACTGCCCGTTCGCCACCACGACCGCGGTGGCGGCGCCGTCGTGCACGACCCGCTCCGCGACCCGCACCCGGAGCCCGGGCGCGGCGCGCGCCAGCCGGCACGGTCGGGCGCGGCGCCGGCCACGAGCATGTTCACCGCGAAGTCTCCCGGCCGTCGGCCGTGATGCGCAGCGCGTCCATCGGCAGCTCGAGGGCACCGGTTCCGGGCTGGTGGAGACCGAGCGCGCGGGCGAGATCGGACCCGGGGTCCGGCCGGAACTCGACGCGCGCGCCGGGCCGGCCGCGCACCGCGGCGGCGAGGGTGGCGTCGTCGCCGTGGACGTGCCACTCGGCCGGACCCGTCGACGGCCGTTCCCACGGGACCCCCTTCTCGATCACCGGCTTCGATCATCCGGCTTCGCACTCGATCCGGCCGGGCCGTCACGAGGCGGCGACGCTCGACGCGGCGACCACGCCGCGGTGGCACGCGTCGGCCGCGGCGCGGGCCTTCGCTCGCGTGCTCGGGATCGGGGGCTACGTCGCCGACCTGGCGCAGCAGGTCGATGCACTGCTTCACGTGGCGGACGAAGTCGCCTCCGGTCATCTCGTCGTCGTCGAGCACGTCGGCGAGCGAGTCGCCCGCGGCCCAGTCGTACGACGTAGGGCGTGAAGCCGGGGTCGGGCGACCGGGTCTCGGGGAGGCCGGCGTCGTCCTCGTTGGGCCGCAGGTCGTTGCCGATCCGCTCGATCGCCCGGGCCCGCTGTGGCGACGGCCTTGGTCGGCCAGTGCGCCGGGGGCAGCGGTGCGGGCCCCTCGGGCCCGCGCCGCTCGTAGGTGAAGCACGACACCACCGCGGCCAGCTCGGGGACGCTCAGGGCGTCGAGCAGGCCCTCGCGCGAGCGCCTCGGCGAGCAGGAGGTCGGTCTCGGTGTAGAGGCGGGCGAGGCGCTCTCCCGTCTCGGTGAGGGACCACCCGTCGACGTAGCCCCAGGCCTCGAGGACCCGCAGCACGCGGTCGAATTGGCGGGCCAGGCTCTCGCTGCGGCTGCGGACCCTGCGTTCGGTGCGGGTGACGTCGCGCTCGAAGCGCTCGATCGCGGCACCGGCACGCAGCTTGGCTTCGCGTTGGGGATCCCCGGTGAGCGGGTGCCCGGCGAGCGTCTCCTCCAGCTCGGTCCGGCGGCGCTCCTCACGCCGCGAGCGACCGCCGTCATCGCGGAGCTTCACCCGCCGGAGCCGCTCGGCGGTCTGGCGCCGGAACGCGGGGTTGCGGGGCGCGAACGGCGTCGGGAGGTCGATGGTGGCGACGCGGCGCGGTGGAGCGTCGAAGTCCTGGGCGCCGAGGCGCACGACGTCGCGGCCCGGCGTCGACCGCGACGAGGCGGCTCCCGCCCCGCGCCGCGTGCTCGTGGCTGAGCACCGCGACCCGGCCGCCACGCCGGCGGAGGAGGACGACGTCGCCGGGCCTGAGCGCCTCCATCGCCTCCGCGACCTTGCGCCCACCGCCGCGGTTGCGCCGCAGGGCGTCGAGCTCGGCCTGACGAGCGCGCGGTACTCCTGGAGGTCGTCGAGGCCGTCACCGACCAGCTCACGCTGGCGGTCGAGCTGCTGGCGGCTGCGTTCGAGCTGGCGCTCGAGGGCCACGACGTCGCGGTCGGCGTGGAATTGCGCGAACGAGAGGTTGAGCAGATGGTGCGCCTCGAACTTCGTGTAGCGGCGCACGAGGTTCGCCGCCATGTTGTACGTGGGGCGGAACGACGACGTGAGCGCGTCGCTGCGGCGCGACGCGAGCGACGCCACCTGGTCGAAGGGCACGAACGGGCTCCAGCACACGATCGCGTAGCCGCGTTCGTCGATGCCGCGCCGGCCGGCGCGGCCGGTGAGCTGGGTGTACTCCCCCGGCGTGAGGAACTCGTGGCGCTCGCCGGTGAACTTCGACAACTTCTCGATCACCACCGAGCGCGCGGGCATGTTGATGCCGAGGGCGAGGGTCTCGGTGGCGAAGACCATCTTGACCAGCCCGGCGGCGAACGCCTCCTCCACGGCTTCCTTCATGGGCGGCACCATGCCTGCGTGGTGGGAGGCGAACCCGGCCTCGATGCCGGCGAGCCACTCTCCGTAGCGGAGCACGTCGAGGTCGGCGTCGGCGAGGTCCGCGGTCTTGGCGTCGGCGATGGCGCGGATCCGGGCCCGCTCGCCGGGCTCGGTGAGGCGCAGCCCGGCGGCCAGGCACTGCTCGACCGCCTGGTCGCAGCCTTTGCGGCTGAAGATGAATGCGATGGCGGGCAGCATCGACTCCGCCGCCAGCAGCTCGGCGGTCTCCACCCGGCTGGGCGTGCGCAGCCGGGTCCGGGGCCGGCCCCGCCATCCGGGATCGCGGGCGTTGCGGGCGTCGAGCCGGGTCGCGTCGGGGTTGGGCCGCAGCTCGCCGTCCGGCGCGGCGACGAACGTCGGCAGCAGGTGCAGGAGGTCGCTGCCCCGCTCCCCCACCAGGTACCGGTGCTCGAGCGACACCGGGCGGTGCTCCTCGATGATGGCTGCGGTGCTGCCGCGCACGGTTTCGATCCACGCCGCGACCTCCTCCGCGTTCGACACCGTCGCCGAGAGGCACACGAGCAGCACCTCGGCGGGCAGGTGCACGATGACCTCCTCCCAGACCGGTCCGCGGTAGCGGTCCTGGAGGTAGTGCACCTCGTCGAGCACGACGTAGTGGAGGCCCTCGAGGGTGGTCGACGCCGCGTAGATCATGTTGCGCAGCACCTCGGTGGTCATCACCACGATGGGCGCCTCGCCGTTCACCGAGTTGTCGCCGGTCAGCAGGCCGACGTTCGCGGCGCCGTGGACCCGCACGAGATCCGAGTACTTCTGGTTCGACAGGGCCTTCAGCGGTGTGGTGTAGAAGACCTTGCCGCCGTCGGCGCGCGCCCGTGTGATGGCGTACTCCGCCACGAGGGTCTTGCCGGAGCCGGTGGGCGCGGCGACGAGGACGCTGCGACCCTCGTCGAGGGCATCGAGCGCGAGGTGCTGGAACCGGTCGAGCGGGAAGCTGCGCTCCGCCTCGAAGGTGGCGCGCCGGGGATCGGTGGCGGTGCTCACGTGCGCACCGGAGCGTTCAGGGCGTCGCCGGCGAGGTGGTCGGCGGCGCGGTGGTGGCCGGCGACGTCGTGATCGGCGCGGTGGTGCTCGCGCCGGTGGGGATGGTCGTGGAGACGACCGTGTCGGTGGTCGTGGACCCGGAGTTGCGGTTGGGCCGCAGGAACCAGAGGAGCGCGAAGGTGACCACGACGATCGCGAGCGACGCGAGCACGGCGACGACGAGCTCGTGCCGGTCGCGCGGCGGTTTCCATCCCGTGGCGCCCTTGCGTCGCGTCCTGGGGCTCACGAGCCCTGCTCCCCGGTCGGCGGGACACCCGCCTGTCGACGTCCACTCATCGCTTCAGCACCCTACCGATGATGATCGCCGCCTCGTAGAAGATGTACATCGGGACCGCGAGCATGAAGAGCGAGTACGGGTCCTGGCTGGGCGTGATCACCGCGGCGAACGCGACGATGATCACCGCCGCGTACCGCCGCCAGCTGCGCAGCTGGCGGGTCGTGAGCACATGAGCGATCAACAGGAACACCAGGATCACCGGGAACTCGAATGACAGCCCGAAGGCCAGGATCATCAGCGAGACCAACGAGATGTACTTGTCCGCCGTGAGCAGGGGCTGGAGATCGGACCCGCCGATCTTGAGGAGGAACTTCAGCGCGGGCTCGAGCGTGAGCAGCGCGACACACCCACCGATCACGAACAACACGATCGACGACAGGAGGAACGGGATCGCGTACTTCTTCTCCTTGGGATTCAGCCCGGGGGTGATGAAGCGCCAAAGCTCCCAGAGCCACACCGGGAGCGCGAGCACGATGCCGCCGTACGTGGCGATCTTCAACCGCGTCGCGAACGCGTCGAGGGGCCCGGTGAAGATGAACTTGTTCGGGGTCCCCTTGGGCGCGGAGTCGTTGTAGAACTGGATCAGCCAGCTGATGATCTGCGGGGCGAAGATGAAGACGACCGTCCCGGCCACGACGACGGCCACGATGGAGATCACGAGCCGCCGGCGGAGTTCGCCGAGGTGCTCGAAGACCGTCATCCGGCCCTCGGGATTGCTGTCCTTGAGGAAGGGCACGGGGGCGGATCAGGCAGGTTCGGCCGGCGGGTCGGGCTCAGGTCCTGGCCCGGTGCTGGCATCTCGGCCCGGCGGGTCGGCGGGCGCGGCGCCACCGGAGGGCGTCTCGGCGGCCGGGGCAACCGGGTCGTCCTTCGGCGGCAACATCGGCACCGGGTCGATCTCGACCGCGGGAGTGGTGCCCGACGGCGCGTCGAACTCGGAGACGACGTCGCGGAACTCGCTCTTGAGATGCTGCTGCACGCGCTTGAACTCGCGCATGCCCTTGCCCACCTGTCGGGCGATGTCGGGCATCTTTTCGGGGCCGAAGACGAGCAACGCGACCACGAGGATCACGAGAATCTCGGCCGGGCCGAGCGAAGGCATCGGGGTTCCTTTCCGCCGGGCTGACCCGACGACAGCCTAACCCCGCGGTTGCTGGTCGTCGGCGCGCTGCTCGACGGAAACCGACGGGCTCCCCACCGGCGGGCGGGCAGCCGCTGAGCGATCGAGGTGGCGCCGCGTCGTGCGGGTGTCGGTCTGGACACCGGCGACCTGACGGGAGATCGCGTCGCGGAACTCGGTGAACTCGCGGACCGACGGTTCGACGTCGTCGGAGTGACGGCGGGACGCGTAGACAGCGGCAACCACCCCTGCCCCCAAGACCCCCACAACCACCCAGACGGCCATCATGGGTGAATGCTACTCCGGAGTCGTTCTGCGCACCAAGGCCACGAGCTGCTGGAACCACGTGTCGTCCTCGAGGAGGACGTGCAGGTCGAGCAGGTCGTCGGGCGTCAGTGGCGGCCCGGAACGGGCTTCCGCGAGCTCGGCCGGCCAATTCCACGTCTCGTGGGGCGCACCGGCCGAGACCAGCAGGTCCACGATGCGCGGGCTGGCGTCCCGGTGGACGGTCTGCTCACACCCGGGACACGTGAAGCGGTATGCGCTCGATGTCTCGTCGTTGCTGCATGTCCGGACGGTGAGGTCGTCGATCTGGAGTTGCACGTCCCCGCACGCCGGGCATTGGGCTCGAACCGTCGTCATGACGGGCCCACCTCCCAGAAGCTCGTGGCCCACTTGAGTGCAGGATCGGCACGTCGACCCGGGCACTTGAGAACCGGTCCGCGTGAGTGGCGTGGGTAACAATCCCCCTGTGAGCCCTCCGATCACGTTCGCCCATCGTGGCGCCAGCGCCGACGTCGCCCGAGAACACCATCGCCGCCTTCCGCCTGGCGCTCGAGCTGGGTGCCCGGGGCCTCGAATCGGACGCCCGGCTCTCGGCCGACGGCGAGGTGGTCCTGGTGCACGGGGCGATCGCCCGCCAGGGCTGGCGGCGCAGACGGGTCGCCGGCACCCCGGCCGCGGTGCTCGCGGGCCTGGACGTGCCCCGCCTGGCCGACCTCTACGCCGTGCTGGGCGCCGACTACGAGCTCTCGCTCGACGTGTACGACCCGGCGGCGGGTCGGAGCCTGCTCGACGTCGCCGCCGCCGTGGGCGGCACGGAGCGGCTCTACCTGTGCTCGTCGAAGCTGCCCCTGCTCGAGTCGCTCGGTGCGCTCGCCCCTGATGCCCACCTGGTGCACTCGATCCGCCGCCGTGCCGTCGACGTGCCCCTGGAGCGCCACGCCGCGGTGCTCGCCGAGACGGGAGTCGAGGTGGTCAACATGCACCGGTCGGACTGGACGGCGGGCCTCGTCGGCCTCTTCCATCGGTTCGGGGTGCGGGCGTTCGTGTGGGACGTGCAGGAGGTGCGCCACCTCCGCGACGTGCTGGCGATGGGTGTCGACGCGGTCTACTCCGACCACGTGGCGCGCATGGTGGCGACCGTGAGCGAGTGGAGCGTGTAGCGGCCGGTTCGAGTCAGAGCAGGCCGATGCGGCCGGGCGGCCAGATGCGGACGAAGACACGCCCGACGATGCTCGACTCCTTGATGGGCCCGTTGGCGCGGGCGTCCGACGAGTTCGTGCGGTTGTCCCCCATCACGAACACCTTGCCGGCGGGCACCTTGCAGCCGCCTTCGGGGCTGCCGTCGGGCCCGACCGGCTCGCACACCAGCGCCTTCTTGCCGGTGGTGTCGGTGATGTAGGGCAGGTTGCTCGGCATCGTGGTGATGGTGTCCTTGGGCAGGTAGCTCTCGGTGAGGAGCCGCCCGTCGATGCACACCCGGTTCGGCTCGCACTGCGTGATGGTCTCGCCCGGCAACGCGATGACGCGTTTCACGAGGTCGCTGATGCCGGCACGGTGCCACTGCACGTTGGGTTCGGCGGCGAACACGACGATGTCGCCCCGGTGGAGGTCGTGGAGGTCGTAGCTCAGCTTGTTGACCAGGACCCGGTCGCCGACCTCGAGGGTCGGGACCATGGAGGCCGACGGGATGTAGAAGGCCTGGAAGAGGAACGTCTTGATGACGATCGCGATGACGATCGCGACGACGATGAGGACGGCCCACTCGAGCAGCGCCCGCTTGGAGCTGCGCTTGGGTGACGGGCGGGTGCCGTCGGCACCAGCCGCACCCGCCTCGCCGGCCGGACCATCTGGACCATCTGGACCGCCAGGACCACCGGGACTGTCGGCGCCGTCCCCGCCGCCGGATCCGTTGCCCGAGACGGGGGGCACGGTCCCGGTCGGGGTGTCGACGGCGATGGGGGTGTCGACGTCGTCGGGGGTCACCGAGGTTGCTCCACGGCCCCATCCTCGCAGATCCGACCCCGTGAACCGGACGCGGGCCGACCCGGGATCAGGAATCGCGGTAGCGGTGTCGCAACCGGGTGGCCGCGGCCGCGCCGAGGCCCACGAACTCGGGTGGTGCCAACACGCGGGCGTCGGGCCCGAGGCCGACGAGGAGCCGTTCGAGCCAGGCGGTCTCGCTGATCGCCATGACCACCTCGAGCGACCCGTCGTCGCGGCGGACGACCGACTCCTGGGGATGGCTCTCCACCACCCAGTCGGCGCTCGGGGCCAGGTGCAGGGTGACCCGGGGATCCTCGGGGCGTGGGCGGTACACCAGCTCCCGGACGTCGTCGCCGGTGCGCGACGCGGGGTCGAAGTGCTCGCCGGTGTCGCGCGTGGCGCGGACGCGGTCGACCCGGAAGAGTCGCTCGGCCCCGGCCCGGTGGCACCACGCGGCCACGTACCACGTGCCGAACGCGTGGAAGACCCGCCACGGGTCGATCACCCGGGTGGTCATCTCGTCGCGGGCGAACGAGTAGTAGTCGATCTCGACCCGCTCGTCGGCCGCGGCCGCGTCCTGGAGGCGCTCGAGCTGGTCGCTCGCCCCGACGTCGACCGCGAGCCCACCCCGCGTGCCCAGTGCGCCGTCGAGCTTGTCGAGCGCGGTCGCGAGCGGGCCGGTGGTGTCGGAGCCGGGCACCGCGAGGAGCGCGCGACCGGCGGCGAGCAGCGCGAGTCCCTCGGCCGGCGTGAGGCGCAGGGGGCGCTCGAAGTACTCGGCCAGCCGGATCTCGACCTCACCGTCGATCACCGAGACGTCGATGAGGCGGTCGGCGGTGTAGGGCGGGAGCCCGCACATCGGGAGCAGCTCGAGGTCGCGCTCGAGCTCGCCCTCGGACACCTCGAACCGGGCCGCGAGCTCGGCCAGGGTGACGCCGGGGTGGGTGAGGATCCACGGCACCAGCGCCAGCACCCGCTGCAGGCGCGGGCCGACGAGGGGGCGGGGGCTCATGCGTCCGTCGCGACCGCGTCGAGCCACGCGAGCATGTCCGCCCGCAGCTCGGGCGGCGACAGCACCTCGGCGTGGTCGAGGAGATCGATCACCCACGAGCGGAACGCGGCGCGGTTGACGACCGGGAGCTCGACGACGACGCCGCCATCGTCTCGGCGCTCGACGACCGCCTCGACCCCGAGCTGCTCGACCACCCAGCCGGCGCGGGGGGCGTCGACGAGCACGTGCGCGGCGACGGGCTGGTCCTCGCCGTAGGTCATGGGATCGGCCCGCACGAAGTCGGCGGGGTCGATCCCCTCCGGGGTGACGAACGCGCCGCCGGGGCCGATCTCGGGCTCGCCGTCGATGCGGTCGACGCGGAAGGCGCGTGGCGCGTCGCGGTCGCGGTCGTGGCCCACGACGTACCAGTGGCCGAACCGGAGCACCACGCCGTAGGGGTCGAGTCGGCGGAGAGCTCCCCGGTGCGAGAACGTCACCATGGCGTGGCGGCTCACCGCGTCGAACAGGACCGCCAGGCCCGGTGTCACGCCGAGCTCGGCGACCGGGGCGTCGGCGCCCTCACCCGTCAGGCCGCCGAGCTTGGCCAGGCCCTCGCGGCCGGCGCCGCCCTCCAGGCGCACCGCGGTCACCGCCACGTGCAGCGCGGCCAGCTCGGCGTCGGTGAGCGCCAGCTCCGGCAGGTAGTAGTCGTCGGGATGGATGCGGTAGGCCTGCTCGGCACCGAAGCCGTCGACGGTCTCGACCCGGATCGGCACGCCGAGCTCGCGCAGCGTCTCCTTGTCGCGTTCGAACTGGCGCCGGCGCGCGGCCTTCTCCTCCGGATAGCGGGGCTCGACCCGTTCGGACAGCTCGTCGAGACTGAGCGGCCGCCGGGTGTCGAGCAGGGTCGCGGTGAGGTTCACGAGCCGTTCGAGGCGGTCAGCCATCGCCCGCCCCCCTCGGAATGCGGTCGGCGGCCAGCGCGCCCGCCGCGGCGGCGGCCTGGAACAGCGCGGGATCGGCCGCCGCGGGCCGGCCCATCGAGGTGATCGACAGCCCGTGGCGCGCGAACAGGTCGAGCGCGTCGGGCGCGTCGACGTCGACGAGGTCGTGACGGCGGTCGATACCCGCGGCGACGAGGTCGGTGCGCAGGCGGCGGTCGTGCTCGGGGTCGGCCAGCCGGGGCACCGCGACCAGCGCTCGCTCGCGCGCGGCGACGCGCAGCGCGGTCGCGCTGTGGTGCGAGAGCCCGAGGTGGCGGTCGCGCGTGTCGGCGAACGAGATCCGCAGGCACGCGACCGCCACCCCGCCGAGTGCGTGGGCGGCGTCGAGGATCGGGCCCACCTCCATGCCGCTGAACCCGAGACGGGTGTTGGTGCCGACGATGCCCGGACCCATCACGACGACCGCGGCGTCGGCGCGCGCGACGTGGCGCGCGACCGCGAGCGCCGAGAACACCGACACCGCCTCGTACTCGCCGCCGAACGCGTGCCCGCACGTGATGGTGGCGTCGAGCAGCCCCGCGCCCTCCAGGGTGGCCACGAGATCCGACAGCGCGAGCGGGAGGCCGGCGCCGTCGGTCATCACGTACGCCAGCGAGGCGTCCGGCGCGCGCTCCTTGAACGCGGCCGCGACCGCGGGCAGCTGGCTGTGGAGCGCGGCGGCGACCACCGGCATGCCGTCGATCGACTCGATCTCGGCCAGTGCCTCGAGGTGCTCCTCGGCGCTGCCGACGTCGGCCTGGAGACTGGTGTAGCGGCTCTTGATGATGTGGCCGGGGCCGGGCTCGCTCCACTCGTCGCGCGCCAGGTTCCAGTGCACGACGTGCCACCCGCCGGTCCCCAGCCCGAGCTCCACCGCGGTGGTGTTCACCACGACGCGGTCGCCGAGGCCGACGGGTCCGGTGAGCTGCGAGAGCGCGTACGCGCGTTCGGGCCCGTTGCCCAGGTCGACCTCGACCCGCTGCAACCCGCGCCGCGACTCGAGCAGGGTCACGACCTCCCCGGTCCGGAACGACGGCATGGCGGAGCGCGACCTAGAGACTGGCGATGAGTCGCTCGACGCGGTCGTCGCGAGACTTGAACGGGTCCTTGCACAGCACGGTGCGCTGCGCCTGGTCGTTGAGCTTCAGGTGCACCCAGTCGACGGTGTAGTCGCGCTTGCGTTCCTTCGCCCGCTTGATGAACGCGCCGCGCAGACGCGCGCGGGTGGTCTGGGGCGGCGTGGACGTGGCTTCGTCGATCGCATCGTCGGTGGCCGTGCGTTCGACGGCGCCCCGGCGTTCGAGCAGGTAGTAGAGCGACCGGGCCCGGGTCACGTCGTGGTAGGCGAGGTCGAGCAGGGCGACGCGCGGGTTGGTCAGCGCGAGGTCGTGGCGCTCGCGGTACGCCTCGATCATGTGGTACTTGATGACCCAGTCGACCTCGGTGGAGAGCTTCAACGGGTCGTTCTCGAGGTGGGTCATCACGTGCTCCCACATCGACAACGCCTGCTCCTCGAGGGGCGAGAGGCCACGACGCTTGGCGAACTGCAGCGCGCGCTGCAGGTACTCGGCCTGCATCTCGACCGCGGAGAGCTCGCGGCCGTTGGCGAGCCGTACTCGCCGGCGGCACGTGATGTCGTGGCTGATCTCACGGATGGCGCGGATGGGGTTCTCGAGCGTGAGGTCGCGCCACGGGCGCGAGTCCTCCTCCAGCATCCGCAGCACGATCGACATCGTGCCGATCTTGAGGAACGTCGTGTACTCGCTCATGTTCGAATCGCCCACGATCACGTGGAGGCGCCGGAAGCGTTCGGCGTCGGCGTGGGGTTCGTCGCGCGTGTTGATGATGGGACGCGACCGGGTGGTCGCGCTCGAGACGCCCTCCCAGATGTGCTCGGCGCGCTGGCTCACGCAGTACATCGCACCCCGGGCGGTCTGGAGCACCTTGCCCGCGCCCGCGTAGACCTGGCGGGTCACGAGGAACGGGATGAGCACGTCGGTGAACTTGGTGAAGTCGCCCTCGCGCTCCACGAGGTAGTTCTCGTGGCACCCGTAGGAGTTGCCGGCGGAGTCGGTGTTGTTCTTGAACAGGTACACCTCGCCGCGGATGCCTTCTTCCCGGAGGCGCTGCTCGGCGCTGCGGACCAGACCCTCGAGGATTCGCTCGCCCGCCTTGTCGTGCACGACGAGGTCGGCGATGGAATCGCACTCGGGGGTGGCGTATTCGGGATGGCTGCCGACGTCGAGGTAGAGGCGGGCGCCGTTCTCGAGGAACACGTTGCTCGACCGGCCCCACGACACGACCCGGCGGAAGAGGTAGCGGGCGACCTCGTCGGGGCTCAGGCGTCGCTGCCCGCGCAGCGTGCAGGTGACGCCGTACTCGTTCTCGAGCCCGAAGATGCGTCGCTCCACCGCCACGAGGCTAGTGCCGCGCCGTACTCGGGCAGTGCCGCCGGCGGGGCGCCCAGAACGCGGCTCGCCTCGCCGGTCGTAGCATCGCGGTCATGGAAGGCCAGGTGCGCATGGCCCCGCTCACGTGGGTGGCGGGTGGGTTCCGGGCCCGCGTGCTCGCGGCGCGCCTCGAGTCCGAGGGCATCGACGCGCAGCTCCGCGGTGCGTTGGACGGCCCGTACGGTCTCACGGTGGGGGACCTGGCCCGGATCGACGTCTACGTCCCGGAAGACCAGCTGGCGGACGCCCGCTACGTGCTGCTCGCCGACGAGGTCGACGCCACGCTGGCCGCGCCCTCCGACTGGTGGGACGCCGGCGTCGAGCGGTCGCCGTCGCGGCGCCGATGGCTCTGGTGGGTCGCCGCGACGATGCTCGGCGTGGCGGTGCTGGGGACGTTTCTCGGCGCGCTGCGCCACTGGTAGCGCGCCACCGGTAGCGCGCGCGGGCGTGCGTCAGCCGGCGGCGAGGATCTCGGCCAGCTCGTCGCCCTCGATGCGGCGGAAGGCCCGCCGGGGCTTCGAACGGTCGAGGATGGCGACCTCGAGCTGGTCGGCGGTGAGCAGCGTGTCGGGGCCTCCGAGCACGGCCGCGCCCAGCCGGATCGCCGCGCCGGAGTCGAGCTCGGCGTTGTAGCGCGACTCGAGCGCCTCCGCGACCTGTTCCGCCTGCCCGCCGAGCACCGCGCTGCCCTCTTCGTCCATGACGGTGCCGTCGTAGAGGATGTGGTACAGCTCGTCGCCCTCGATGGTCTCACCGACCTGCGCGAGCAGGATCTCGACCTCGTAGGGCTTCATCTCGTGGGTGAACACCTGGCCGAGGGTCTGGCCGTAGGCGTTGGCGAGCGCGCGGGCGTTGACGTCTTCCCGGGCGAACGAGTACCCCTTGAGATCGGCCTGGCGCACCCCGGCGACGCGCAGCATCTCGAACTCGTTGTACTTTCCGACGCCCACGAACGCGATGCGGTCGTAGATCTCGCTGATCTTGTAGAGCGTGCGGAACACGTTCTCGGCGACGAGCACGATGCCGTCGCTCACGCTGAAGCCGACGAGGCTGCGGCCCCGGGCGATGCCCTTCCACGCGTAATCGGCGCGGTCCTTCATCATCTGTTCCGGCGGCACGTAGAAGGGCATGCTCACAGCCCGCTCCCCTCTTCTCGCCCGCCGTAGAGGGCCTCGGCCCGGGTGGCCACTTCGTCGTCGGCGAGGCTCAGGAAGCCGGTCGTCGAGATCACCGCCACCGTCGGGAAGATGCGCCGCACGAGGTCGGGGCCGCCGGTGGCGGTGTCCTCGTCGGCCGCGGCGAACAGGGCCCGCAGGGCGAGGTCGACGGTGTCGTCGCGGCCCATGCCGTCGCTCCAGGTCGCCTTGATCCAGTTGCGGGCGTGCACCCCACCGGAGCCGTTCGTCTGGAAGTCGGCCTCCTCGTACTTGCCGCCGGTGACGTCGTAGCTGAAGACCCGACCGCGGTTGCGACGGTGGTCGTAGCCGGCGAAGAGCGGGACGACCGCGAACCCCTGCATCGCGGCGGGCAGGTTGCTCCGCACCATCTGGCCGAGCTGGTTCGCCTTGCCCTCGAGCGACAACGTCTCGCCTTCGATCTTCTCGTAGTGCTCGAGCTGCACCTGGAAGAGCTTGACCATCTCGACCGCGGGTCCCGCGGCGCCGGCGATGGCCACCCCGGAGAAGTCGTCGGCGGGGAACACCTTCTCGATGCGGCGGCTGGCGATCGTGTAGCCGGCCGTGGCCCGACGGTCACCGGCCATCACGACGCCCTCGTCGAAGCGGATGGCGAGGACCGTCGTGCCGTGGGTGATCTCGGGTGGCGGCGCGACGGCCGTGCGCCCGAGCGCGGCGCCCGGGAGGTCGTGCGGGGCGACCCGGCGCAGCAGGTCGACGAACGATGCGCCCGGATCGAGCCCGGGACCGAACGTGGGGAGGGGGGTGTCGGTCACGCGGGCGAGCCTATACGGGCACTTGGCGCAACTCCCCCGCCCGCCCCCGGGCGACGTCGGCGAGCTCGATGGCGGCCACGAACGGCCTGGTCTCGGACGACACGTAGTCGGTGGCACGCTCGAGCAGCGTGGCGTCGTCGCGGAACTGGCCGAGCGCGTTGTTGCACCCGACGCAGAGGAGCCCGCGGATCTCCTCGGTCGCGTGGTCGTGATCGACGTGGAGCGCCGCCTTCGTGGGCGGCCGCCCACAGATCGCGCAGCCCCCACCCTGACGGGCGAGCAGCTTGTTGTAATCGGCCTGGGTGATGCCGAACGTCCGCCGGAGATGGGCATCCCGGTCTTCGGCGCGGCGCCGCTTCCGGTACTCGCGTCGGTACTCGTGCAGGTGTTCCTTGTTCTCCTGCTGCCAGCGCTTGACGTTCGCAATTGCGCTCTGCCGATTCGCGACGTACCAAGCGCGTCGAATCTTCCGGGAGCATTCCTTGCACTCCGAGCGATGACCGTCTCGCATACCCGCGGCCTGATGGAACTCGCTCAGTGGCTTGGTCTCACCGCACTTCTTGCATCGCTTCACCGAGCGATCGTACGACGGGGGTGTGACAGTTACGCACGCTTTGTACGTAAGGTCACTCTCCCCCCTTTTGCACGTAGCTTTTGACAAACTCCTCGGCGTTCGTTTCCAAGACGCTGTCGATCTCGTCCAGGAGGTCGTCGAGCTCTTCCTTCAGCTCCTCGCCCTGCTTGGCGGGCGCGGCGACCTCCGCCGATTCCTCGACGCGCTCTTTGGGCGCCGGCTTCTGCTTGCGCTCACGCTCGGGCATGGTGGTTGCTCCTCGTGTTCATCCCTGGAGCCGTTCGACCAGCTCGGAGGGGGTACCGACCTGGTTGAACAACGGCTCCACGTGCGCCTTCGTTCCCCGCAATGGCTCCATCATGGGGATCCGCCGCAACGGGTCCGAGCCTACGTCGAGGATCACGCTGTCCCAGTTCGCCGCGACCACCGAATCGGGCCAGCGGGCGAGGCATTCGCCCCGGAAGTAGGCCCGAGTCGTCGCCGGCGGCACCGTCATCGCCTCGTGCACCGCATCCTCGGTGACCATGCGCTCGACCTTGCCCGCCCGCACCAGGCGCTCGTAGAGCGACCGGTCGGGCCGCACGTCGCTGTACTGGAGGTCGAGCAACGACAGCTTGGGGTCGGACCAGTCCAGACCGTCGCGGTCCATGTAGGCCCGGAAGAGCGAGAGCTTGGTGACCCAGTCGAGCTGCCCGTCGAGCAGCATGGGGTCACGCTCGAGCTCGGTGAGGACGGCTTCCCAACGGGTGAGCACGTCACCGCCGACGGTCTCGCCGCCGCACGCGTCGAGGCCGGTCTCGTCGGCGTACTTCTGCGCCAACCGGAGGAACTCCCACTGGAGCTCGACCGCGGTGATGCTCCCGCCCTCGAGCAGCTCGACGGTGGCGCGGCAACCGGGATCGTGCGACACCGTCCGCATCGCGTTGACCGGCCCGATGATCGACAGGTCCTTGGCGATGAAGCCGTCTTCGATCATGGCCAGCACGACGGCGGTGGTACCCACCTTCAGGTAGGTCGCAACCTCGCACAGGTTGGCGTCGCCCGCGATCACGTGGAGGCGCCGGTACTGCTGCGGGTCGGCGTGGGGCTCGTCGCGGGTGTTGACGATCGGCCGCTTGAGCGTCGTCTCGAGGCCGACCTCCTCCTCGAAGAAGTCGGCGCGCTGGCTGAGCTGGTACTCGACCGCCGCCGCGCCGTTCTCCGAGCCGACCTTGCCCGCCCCGGTGAACACCTGGCGGCTCACGAACCACGGCAGCAGGTTGCGCACCAGCTGGGCGAAGGGCACGGCGCGGTCGACGAGGTAGTTCTCGTGCGTGCCGTAGGAGTTGCCCTTGCCGTCGGAGTTGTTCTTGTAGACGACGATCTCCTGGCCCGGCTCCACCAGGTGGCGGGCCGCCAGCATCGACCGCGCGAGGATCCGCTCCCCGGCCTTGTCGGCGCAGACGAGCTCGAGCGCGTCGGAGCATTCCGGCGTGGAGTACTCGGGGTGCGCGTGGTCGACGTAGTACCGCGCGCCGTTGGTGAGCACCGTGTTCACGAGGTGGGTCTCGATCTCGGGGGGCGTGGCGCCATCGCGCGCGAAGCCCCGGGCGTCGCGTCCGGGCGACTCGTCCTCGAAGTCCCAGCCCACCTTGTGGTGCTCGACGTAGCCGTTGATGAGCATCGACGACGCCAGCACGGGGTTGGGGTCGGCCGCGCCGCGCAGCGTCACGCCGTACTCCGTCTCGATCCCGCACACCTTCGGGATGGCCACGGGATCAGCCTAGTTGGGGTGGGTGGTCCTCCCGCTCCACGTATCGGGCCATGACCGGGGCCGGGTGGAGGCATCGGTACGATCCCCACGGTGGGGCTGGCGGAGGCGCGGGCGCGGGTGCTGTTCGTGGATCCGAACCGGGTCAACCTGCGGAAGGCGTTGCGCGCCGCCCTCGTGGTCAGCGCGTTGTTCGCCGCCCTGGTCGCGCTCGGTGACGACTCGGTCGCGCTGTTCGCGGCGTTCGGCTCCTTCGCCGCGCTCGTGTTCGCGGATTTCAGCGGCTCGGTGGGTGGCCGGATCCGGGCCTACGGCGCGCTGCTCGTGGGGGGTGGGGCGTTCGTCGCGCTGGGCGACGCGTGCGCCGACACCACCGCACTGGCGGTCGTCGCGATGTTCGCGGTCGCCTTCGCGGTCACGTTGTCGGGCGCCCTGGGCGGCTACTACGCGGCGGGTGGGGTCGCGGCGATCCTGGCCTTCGTGCTGTCCGTGATGTCGCCCGGCGGGGAGACCGGCCTGCTGGCGCGTGAGGTGGGCTGGTGCCTGGGCGTCGGCGTCGCCGGGCTGGCCGCGGTGACGCTCTGGCCGGTGCACCAGCGCCACCGGATACGGACCGGCGTGGCCACGGTGTTCGACGCGGCGGCGGCCGCGCTGGCCGAGCCGGGGTCGCGGCGCGATCTCGCGCCGGTGCACGACGCGGCACACGCGCTCCGCGCTCGCACCGGCATCGTCTACCGCCCGGCCGGCAGCATGGCGCGCGACCACGCGCTCGTCGCGCTCGTGGTCGCGGTGCGCCGCCTGCCCGATCTCCTCGACGCGTTGGAGGCGGCGGACGTGTCGCCGACCGCCGACACGCTCCCCGAGTACGCGGCGCTGGCGCAGCGCACCAGCGCCACCCTCGCCGCCGCCGCCCGGCTGTTCACCGCGGATGGCAACGTCGTCGATCTCGACCCGCTGCAGGCGGCGCGCCGCGAGCACACCGCCGCGCTCGAGCGCTGGGCCGTCGCCGCGCTGAGCACCGTCGACGCCGACCGCGTCGTCGCGCGCTTCGACGCCGCGTTCCCGCTCCGACGGCTCTCGCTGCTGGCCGCGGAGCTCGCGGTCGAAGCTGCGCGCGCCACCGGCGCCGAGGCCCACGCCTCCGACCCCGGCGCGCTCCCCGAGGCGGCACGTCCTGACCAGGGCGCGCTGGGGGTGCTGCGCGCGCACCTGCGGCTGCGTTCGGTGCGCTTCCGCAACGCCGCGCGCGGGCGGTCGGGCTGGCGCTCGCCGTGCTGGTCGCTCGGGGCGCCTCGCTGGAGCACTCGTTCTGGGTGGTGCTCGGCACGCTCTCGGTGTTGCGGTCGAACGCGCTCGGCACCGGCGCCACCGCGCTGCACGCCCTGGTCGGGGCACTCGTAGGTTTCGGCGTCGCGTCCGCGGTGATGCTCACCATCGGAGCCGACCAGCGTGTGCTCTGGGTCGTCCTGCCGCTGGTGGTCTTCCTCTCCGCCTACACACCGGGCGCGGTGAGCTTCGTGGTCGGGCAGGCGTCGTTCACCGTGTTCGTGGTGACCCTCTTCAACCTGCTCCAACCGGAGGGCTGGCGCACCGGGCTCGTACGGGTGCAGGACATCGCCATCGGGGCCGGGATCAGCGTGGCCGTCGGGGCGTTGCTCTGGCCGCGGGGGGCGCGGAGCGTCGCCCGCGACACGTTCGCCGAGATGCTCGCCGCGGCGCGCCACTTCTTCGACGTCGCGCTCTCGGTGACCCTGCTCGGTCACCCGCGGGTGGATGCGGAGGCGGCGCGCGCCGCGGTGGCCGGGGCGCGGGGTCGCGCGGTCGCCGCGCTCGAAGACTTGACCGTGGAGCATGGCGGCGGTGCGGTCGACCGCGCCTCCTGGACCGCTCGTCTCGCGTGCGTGACCGTGTTGCGGATCGCCGGCGACGGCGTCCTGCGGAGCCACGCGGGGCCCGGCACGCCGGGGGCGAGCTGTGCGGCAGCCCGAGCCGCACTCGAGACCGAGGCCCGCGAGGTCCTCGCCGCGCTCGACGTCGCCGAGGTGCCCTCCGACCTCGACGCTCGGCCGGCGGCGTCTGCACGGTCGGCGGTGGCGGCCTGTCTCGGGGCGCCCGCCGGTGCCGGCGTCGGTGCCGCGCTCGGTCTCGTGTGGGTGTACGAGTGGATCTCGATGGTGCGGCTCACCGTGGTCGCGGCCCCCCGATCCGACGGAGCTCCCGGCCACTCGACGTGATCGGCTGCGGGGCGGGCTCCGACAGCTGCAACACCGTGACCGGCATCAGCAACGGCGCGACCTCGGCCGAGATCGACGAGACCTCCAGCAGCAAGACCCTGGCGTACATCTCCATCAAGTTCTGCTGCACCACGGCGTAGGGAGCTCCCGCCGGCGGGCGCCGCGGGTCCGGGCTCAGAGGTACTGGCCGGTCTGCACGCGCTCGATCTGACGTCCGCCGTGGGGCTCGTCGCCCTCGGCCAGGATCGTGCGCACGAAGACGATGCGTTCGCCCTTCTTGCCCGAGATCTTCGCCCAGTCGTCCGGGTTCGTCGTGTTGGGCAGGTCTTCGTGCTCGCGGAATTCCTGACGGATGGAGTCGAGGAGGTCCTGGGCGCTGATGCCCTTGTCGCCGTTCTCGATCTGGCGCTTGATCGAGAGCTTCTTGGCCCGGCGCACGATGTTCTCGATCATCGCGCCCGACGCGAAGTCCTTGAAGTAGAGGATCTCCTTGTCGCCGTTCTGGTAGGTGACCTCGAGGAACCGGTTGGTGTCGTCGACCGAGTACATGCGCTCGACGGCCGCCGAGATCATGCCTTCGACAGCCTTCTCCGGGCCGCCGAACCGGGCGGTCTCCGCGTCGGCGATCGGGAGGCTGGTGGTGAGGTACTGGCGGAAGATCTTCGCCGCGCTCTCCTCGTCGGGGCGTTCGATCTTGATCTTCACGTCGAGGCGACCCGGCCGCAGGATGGCGGGGTCGATGAGGTCCTCGCGGTTCGAGGCGCCGATCACGATGACGTTCTTCAGGCTCTCGACCCCGTCGATCTCCGCCAGGAGCTGGGGCACGATCGTGCTCTCGATGTCGGACGAGATTCCGGTGCCGCGGGTGCGGAAGAGGGAGTCCATCTCGTCGAAGAACACGATGACCGGGTAGCCCTCCTCCGACTTCTCCCGGGCCCGTTGGAAGATCAGGCGGATCTGGCGCTCGGTCTCGCCCACGTACTTGTTGAGGAGCTCGGGGCCCTTGATGTTGAGGAAGAAGGACCGGGCGGCGGTGTTGCCGGTCTTCTCGCTCACGCGTTGGGCGAGCGAGTTCGCGACCGCCTTGGCGATGAGGGTCTTGCCGCAGCCGGGGGGCCCGTAGAGGAGGATGCCCTTCGGTGGCTGCAGCTCGTGTTCGTGGAACAGCTCGGCGTAGAGGTACGGCAGCTCGACCGCGTCCTTGATCTGCTCGATCTGGTCGTCGAGCCCGCCGACGTCCTCGTAGGTGACGTCGGGGACCTCCTCGAGCACCAGCTCCTCGACCTCGGGTCGCGGGATGCGCTCGACGAGGAGACCGGAGCGGCCGTCCATGAGGAGGTGGTCACCGGACCGCAGCTTCTCACCCAGCAGCGGCGCGGCCAGCTCGCAGACCCGCTCCTCGTCGGCCCGGCCGACGATCAGCGCGCGGTCCTTGCCCTCGAGCAGCTCCTTGAGGACCACCACCTCGCCGGAGACGTCGGCGGCCCGGGCCAGCACCACGTTGAGCGACTCGTTGAGCGCGACCTCCTGGCCCCGGCTCAGGGTGTCGACCTCGACCTCCGGGTGCACCGAGACCCGCATCTTGCGACCGGCGGTGAAGATGTCGACGGTGCCGTCGTCGTTGGCGCCGAGGAACGTGCCGTAGGCCGACGGTGGCATGGTGAGCTTCTCGACCTCCTCGCGCAGTGCGGCGATGTGCTCGCGGGCCTCGCGGAGGGTGGCGGAGAGGCGTTCGTTCTGCGAGACGGCCTGCTGGAGCTGGCCCTTGGTCTCGAGGATCTTCTCCTCCAGGGTGCGGACCCGCTTGGGGGCGTCCTGGAGGCGTCGCCGGAGGACGACGACCTCTTCCTCGAGGCCCTTGAGCTGGCCCTGGAGGTCGCCCACCTGGCGCTCGTACTCCGCCAGACGACGGTCGTGCTCGGAAGCCATGGGGTTCACCTCCCGGGGAGACGAGTCGGTGTCTGGCGTCGGACACTACACCGGGGTCTCCCGCCGATCGCGGCAGATTCGTGCACCCGTCCGGCGCCGCCGCCGGTCCCGGACGAGCTGGAGAATTTCCACCGGCTTGGCTTGAAAAATAGGTTCGCCGGAACTAGTGTGGCGTACATCGACGCCGCACGTCGCGGCGCCCGGTCGGAAGGAACCACTCGACGATGAAGGTCTGGAGATGCTGGAGATGAAGGTCTGGATCGACCAGGACCTCTGCACCGGCGACGGGCTCTGCGAAGAGATCGCGCCCTCGGTGTTCACCCTCCTCGACGACGGGCTCGCGTACGTCAAGGAAGGCGACAAGGTGTTCAGCGACCCGGGCGGTGCCGACGGTCTCGCCAACGTGCCCGCGGGCATGGAGGAAGCGACCATCGAGTCGGCCGAGGAGTGCCCCGGCGAATGCATCTTCATCGAGGTCGACTGACTGACGCGTCCGCCCTCGCCAGGGTGACTGATCGTCGCGGAGCCCGGGTTTCGACCCGGGCTCCTGCGCGGGTGGGACCGCTCACTCCGAGAGGCACTCCCCCGTGCCCGGTGCCGCCGGCGCGGTCCCCGCGACGACGGGCCCGAGCACCGCGTCGAGCTCCGTCCGGGTGAGCGCGTACGCGGTGGTCTGGCGGCTGATGTCGTAGGCGAACATCACGCCGACCACCCGGCCCTCGGTGTCGACGACGGGGGCGCCCGAGTCGCCGGGCGCGGTGACCGCGGCCAGGACGAACACCTCCCGCTCGGTCGACGCGGTCCGTGAGATGTTGGTGCCCCGCGCCAGGATCTGCTCGGCGATCCGGGTCGGCGCCTGGCGCAGCGCGCCGCCTCCCGGGTGCCCGAACAGCGCGCCGCGGTCGTCGACGTGGCCCTGGCCCTCGGTCAGGGGGGCCAGCGCGAGGTCGGGGACGCGGAGCACCGCGAGGTCACGGTTGGGGTCGAAGGCGACCACGCTCGTGTCGAGACTCCGTCCGTCCGACGTCTCGACCCGCGTGCGGCTCTCGCCCGCGATCACGTGCGCGTTCGTGACCACGAGGCTCTGGGCGGCGACGAAACCGGTGCCCTCCTGGATGCGGTCACAGGCCTGACCCACCACCTTCACGGTCGAGGCGGACACGCGGGCCGCAGCGGCCGCAGGGATGCCGTCGGCGGGAGGGTCACCGGCGTCCGGGGACGACAGGGTGTCGAAGACCTCGGGGAAGGACTGGTCGCCGACGAGGCGTCCGAGGGTCTCGGCCTCGGAGGGCGGCCCGGGGGCCACGCGGTCGATGAAGCGGGCGACCGCGGCTGTCGCGCACGGCGCGGGCCGTCCACCCCGGCGAGCTCGCCAGCGCCGGGATCAGCAGCCACATGATCATCAGCACGCCGCCGACGCCGACGACCGCTCCGGCGATGCGGTCGCTCCGGTGGAGCCCCGAGCCCGCATGGCGACCCAGCCGTGCGTGCAGCGCGTTGCCGATCGTGTACCCGATGGCCTGGGCCACGGTGGCGACGATCACCACGAACGCGAGCGACGCCAGCAGCCGGGTGCGCGGTGGCGAGCCGCGGAGGGCGTCGGCGACGTCGGACACGAACAGGACCGCGACGACCAACCCCACGGCGAGCCCGCCCCACGACGTGACCCGCCGCACGAACCCCATGCGGTACCCGACCCAGCCGGCACCGGCGGCGACGGCGACGACGATGAGGTCGAGGAGGTTCACGCCCCCGGCGCGAGCAACCGCGCGTGGGTGAGGAAACCGGTGTGGGCGACCATCCGGTGGTCCGGGCGCACCGACTGGCCGTCGACGTGCCAGGTGCGTTGCAGCACCTCGAGCGACTCGACCATCCCGAACGCCGATCCCGCCAGCTCCTCGCGCAGGCGCGAGACCTGACCGATCGTGGGCAGGTAGGCGAGCAGGATGCCGCCGGGGTGCAGGGCCGCCTCGGCGTGCTTGACCACCCGCCACGGTTCCGGGAGGTCGAGGAGGATGCGGTCGAGGTCGTCGAGGCCGATGCCGTCGTAGACGTCGCGCACCTCCACCTCGAGCGGGATGTCGGCACCGAGGAAGCCTTCGACGTTGCTGCGGGCGCGCCGGGCGAAGTCGTCGCGGATCTCGTAGCCGGTGACGTGCCCGGTGCTGCCGACCGCGCGCAGCAGGGCGAGCGTGAGCGCGCCGGACCCGACGCCCGACTCGAGCACCCGGGCCCCCGGGAAGATGTCGGCGAGGATCAGGATCGGGCCGAGGTCCTTCGGGTAGATGACCTGCGCCCCGCGGGGCATCTCGAGCACGTACTCGGCGAGGGTCGGGCGGACGGCGACCAGGCGGGCGTTCTTGGTGGTCCGCACGGTGACGCCGTCGGGCCGGCCGATGATCTCCGCGTGGGGCAGCACGCCCGCGTGGGTGTGGAACTCGCCGCCCTCGGCCAGCGTGACGAGGTGCCGCCGGCGCTTGGCGTCGACGAGGAGCACGCGGTCGCCCGGTGCGAACGCGTGGGCCACGGCTAGCCGACTTCCAGCCGGACGGGCACCGAGGCCGGTGGAGCCTCCAGGGCGCCGACCTGCACCCGCAACCGGCAGAACGCGCAGACGTCGCCGGGGGTGGGCGCGCCGCACACGCGGCACTCACCGAGGTCGTCGCGCTCGGTCTCGGCATCACCCGCGAACCGTTCGTGACCCCGTTCGATGAACCCGAAGAGGAACGCCGCCTTGGACCCGGGTGACCGGTCCTCCAACGCGTTCAGGACCTCCTTGTAGCCGAGGTGGCGGTTCCCGGCGGCCATCGGGCACTCCTCCACCTGGTAGTCGATCCCGCGGAGCACGCAGTACGCCGCCGTCTCGCGCTCGCCCAGACGCACGAGCGGCTTCACCTTGCGGACGAAGCCGGGGGCCGCGGGCAGCACGGGGTGCTGGCGTCCGAGGTAGCCGGTGTCCCACCGGAGCACGTTGCCGAGGAGGACGGCGGCCTCATCGTCGAGGTTGTGGCCGGTCGCGACGACGTCGTAGCCGTGCTCGATCGCCGCCGAGTTGAAGAGGTGGCGCTTGGAGAGACCGCACGAGCCGCACGGCGAGCGGCGGGTCGCCTCCGCGGCCTGCGGGATGCCGTAGCCGTACTCGGCGGTGAGGTCGATCTCGAGCAGCGGCCGGCCCAGCCGCTCGGCGAACGCGCGCGTGTAGCGGCCCGAGACGTCGGAGTAGTCGCCGATGCCGAGGCCGAGGTAGAGGCCGTCGGCCTCGTAGCCGAGGCGCACGAGGATCTCCCACAACGCGAGCGAGTCCTTGCCGCCCGACACCGCGACCAGGACCCGCTCTCCCGGTTCGAGCATCTCGTGCGAGCGGATCGCGCGGCGGACCTGCTCGTCGCAGTGGTGCACGAAGTGGTCACGGCAGAACGCGGCGTTGTGGCGGCGCACGTCGATCACCGCCGGCCCCTTGCACACCCGGCACTTCATGGGCGCGGCCCGCCCGTCGCCCCACCCGAGATGACGGGGCGGATCTCGACCGAGGCGTCGTCGGCGAGCTTGGCGTCGTGGGTCACGAGCTCGTCGCCGACGATGACGAGGACGGACTCGGGGCTCAGCTCGAACCGGCGCAGCAGCGCCTGGACGGTGATCGGGCCGTCGACGTCGACCTCACGTCTCGGGTTGCGGAGCACGACCTTCACGGTGTGCAGGCTACCGGGCTACTTCGTCCGGGCGATCTCGCGGATCTCGAGCCCCTGACCGGGCTTCAGCTTGATGCGCAGGATGTCCTCGCGCCGCCCGACGGCCATGTGCAGCACCCGCAACCCGCTCGCGGCCGCGCCCGCGTAGAGCCACCCGCGTGAGCCGCTGTGCATCCCGCGCCGCAGCGCCGTCGTGGCGAACCGGGCGATGAGGCGGGCACTCCACCCTTTGCGCAGCACGCTCGCCGCCGACGCCGCGGCACCGAGCGTGACCAGGGTGTCGCGGCGGCGACCGGACCGGGCCATCAGATGCGGCGCACTTCGACGATCGTGCTCTTCTTGTGCCCGCGACGGCGCCCGAGGAGGAACGCGACGATCACGATCCCGACACCCGCCACGACGAGGCCGGTCTTGGCGGCGCCCTCCGCGACATCGGTGGTGTCGTCGGCGACACCCCGGATCTCCGCCAGCTTCGCCTCGATGTCGGCACGCGTGACCGGCGCGTCACTCATCCGAACTCCTTCTCGGCCCGGCGTGCGGTCCGCGCCAGCCACACCAGTGCCCCGCCGAGCAGCAGGGCGACGAACGTGATCAGGTAGGGCACCCAGGACCAGTCGCCGGCGAAGGTGTCACCGGTGTGGTCCTGGAGGAGCCGCAGCAACGACACACCCAGGAACAGCACCCCGAAGCCCATGAGCAGCGAGCCGAGTATCCCGAAGCCGATGTAGCGGCCGAGCTTCTGCAGCGGGACGATCGTCTGCTGCTTGAGGTAGGTGACGACGAGGTCGCGCAGCTCGGTGACGAGCTGGGGCAACGGCGGCGGTCGGCGGTGCGCCGCGGACGGCGACGACCCCGACGACGTGGAGGATGTGGGACCGGTCGGTACCGGCTGCGTCGGTTCCATGAAGGTCCAGACCCTACTGCGGCGCCGGCACGAGGGCGTCGACCGGCGGCGCGTCGGGGAAGGTCCCCACGATCTCGCCGATGTGGACCCGCGTCGCCGCCCCCTCGGTCTCGGAGAAGTCGCCGTTGTCGAGGAAGGCGAAGCGCAGGCGTCGGCCGAGATCGACCACCCCGGTGAGGCCGCTCACGCCGTCGAGCGAGCCGGTCTTGCCGTGGAAGTGGCCCACCAGCGGGCTCCCGAGGAACTGGTCGTACAGCGTGCCGGTCTGGCCGGCGACGGGCAGACCGTCGACCAGCGTGGCCAGCTCCGGCCGGTCGGCCAGCACCAGCGTGGCCACCAGCTCGTTGCACGTGACCCGGTTCCCGCGGTCGAGGCCCGAGCCGTCCTTGAGCGAGCCGGTCGCGACCGGGACGCCGAGCTCCCGCAGCTCGGCCGTGGTCGCGGCCACGCCTGCCGCGGTGCTGCCGACCTGCGCGGTGTGCACCCCCAGCTCCTTCGTGAGCAGCTCGGCCGTGAGGTTGTCGCTCGACGACAGCATCGACGCGACGATCGAGCGCAGGTTCGGCGAGGTGACCTGCGCGACCTCGACCGCGCCGGCGGGCGCGGTGCCGTCGCCGGTTGAGCCGTCGCCGACGTCGACGCCGCGGGCCCGGAGCAGGTCGGCGAGCGCGGTCGAGGCGTTGCGTGCCGGGTCGGAGACCGGCTCCTTGTGGCTGGACGACCAGGTGGCGTAACCGTCGTTGACCGTGAGCGCACCGAGCGGGCCGATCTCACCCTCGGTGCGGTAGGTGTCCTTCCAGGTGGGCAGGTAGCGCACGGCGTCGTAGCGGGAGTCGTCGCCGGCGATCCCGCCGGGGATGTGGCGCACGCCCCGGGCGACCACCGCGTCGGCCAGGGCCTCCAGGCTGGTCGTGACGTCGCCGCGTGTCTTGCCCTGCGACTGCAGGAACGCGGCGTAGTCGCCGGTCGTCAGCACCGGGTCGCCCGCGCCGACCAGCCAGACCCGGTCGACGGTGCCGTCGGCCGGCGCGGCCGGTGCCACCACCTTGGTCTGGTACGCGAAGTCGGGCCCGAGGGTCGACAGCGCGGCCGCCGCCACCAGCAGCTTCTGGGTGGACGCCCCGATGAGCGGCGTGTCGGCGTCGTGGGCGGCGATCATGTGCGTGCCGGAGTCGACCACGAAGCACGTGCCGTCACCCGGCGCGGCGGTGTCGAGCGCGGCCTGGAGATGTTGCGCGCCCACCGCGTCGGCGACGGGTTCGGGGACGCGGCGCACCGACCACAGCGGCGTCGTCGCCGCACCCGTCGGCGCCCCGGCGCGCGCGTTCGAGTCACCGCCGGAGAAGGCCACGACCAGCGCCACCACCGCCGCGAGCACGAGCAGGCCCGCGACCACGCGGCGGGTCGTGCCGCTCACGCCGCCTCCTCGCGGGCGCGGAAGCGCGCGTACCGCCAGAGGTGCTCCAGCGCGGTCACCGCGCGCGTCGCCGACCACGCGCAGTACCGCCCGCTCGCACGCACGGCCCGCGGGCCCGGGTTGTCGCGGTCGGTCACCGCCAGCTCGGTGGCGACAAGGATGGGTTTGGCGGTGGCATCGGAGATCGCGGCGGCCACCTCCGCGTACCGGGCGTCCTGGTGCTCGTGGAACTCCACCATCCGTTCGAGACCGTGACGGGGGTAGAACTCGCCGCTGCGCATCATGGCGGCCTCGTTCGACTGGATGCCGAGGCCGAGGAAGATCACCGCGTCGACCGCCGCGTGGCGCGTCACGAGCTCCAGGACCGCGGGGACGGTGTCGCGCGTCTCCGAGCCGGCGAGGTCGATCGGGTTGTTCCGGCTCCAGCGGGGCGGCAGGATCTCGTCGAGCGCGGTGCGGAGATCGTCGGGGAGTGGTGCCAGCGTCAGCTCCGAGCGGCCGATCGCGTCGGCGGCGGCGACACCCCAGCCGCCCACCGTCGTGACGACGACGACGTTCGGACCCGCAGGCCGGGGTTGGCTGGCGAAGGTGGCCGCGGCCTCGAAGGCTTCCTCCACGGTCGCGACCCGCGTGATGCCGGCCTGACGGCACACGCCCGCGAACACCCGGGCGTCGCCGGCCAGCGAACCGGTGTGGGACGCCGCGGCGCGGCGGCCCCCCGCGGTCGTGCCCCCCTGGAGCACGACGAGGGGCTGTCGCTCCGTCGTGCGGCGCGCCTGTTCGTAGAAGGCGCGACCGTCGCCGACCGCCTCGAGGTAGGCGAGGCTGACGGTCGTCGCGGGATCGTCGGCCAGGTAGCCGAGGTAGTCGGCCACCGCGAGCGACGCCGCGTTGCCGGCCGAGACCGCACGGCTCACCCCGATGCCGCTCTGGACGGACAGGTTGAGGAGGCTCGACACGAAGTTGCCCGACTGGCTGACGATGCCGATGCCGCCCGCGGGAGGGTACGGGGCGACGATCTGGGCGCACAGCGACGACGGGGTGGACACGACGCCCTGTCCGTTCGGTCCGGCCAGCACGATGCCGAGCTCGTCGGACAGCGCGACCAGCTCCGCCTGGGCCGCGGCACCGTCGGGCCCCGCCTCGCCGTACCCGGCGGTGGCGACGAACGCGGCGCGCACGCCCTTACGCGCGCACGCCCGCAGGAGGTCGAGGTTCGCGGCCCGGGGCGTGCAGACGAACACGAGGTCGGCCGCACCGTCGGGAAGCTCGTCGACCGACGTCGCCACCGGGAGGCCGAGCACCTCTCCCCCGTCGAGGCTCACCGGGAAGACCTTCCCGGCGTAGCCGCAGCGCAGGATGTTGTGGAGCGTGACGAAGCCGAACTTGCCGGGATGTGCGGACGCGCCGGCGACGATCACCCCGCGCGGGTCGAACAACGGGTCGAGCCGGCTCACCGGTGCAGCTCCACCAGCGCGTCGACCGCGACCGGGCGCCCGTCGGCGACGACGAGCGGGTTGACGTCGACCGCGACGACCGCTCGCTCGCGCTCCGCGAGCTGCGAGAGCGCGAGCAGCACGTCCCGTACCGCAGCGCGGTCGACGGCCGGCTCGCCGCGCACGGGCCCGAGCAGCGCCTGGCTCCGCAGCTCGTCGAGCATGTCGTCGGCGTCGGCGTCGGACAGCGGCACCAAGCGGAACGCGACGTCGCCGAGCGCCTCGGTGAGCACGCCGCCGATGCCGACCATCACGCATCGCCCGAATTGGGCGTCGGTGTGGACACCCGCGATGAGCTCCCGGGCGCCGACGACCATGGGCGCGACCACGAGGTCGACGTCGCCGTCGTCGGGCCGTGCCGCGGCGAGGAGTTCGCGCGCTGCGGCCCGGACCGCGGGTGCGTCGGCGAGCCCGAGGCGCACGAGGCCGCGATCGGTCTTGTGCGCGATGGCGTCGCCGTGCAGCTTCACCACCACGGGGTACCCGAGGTCTTCGGCCACTGCGGCCGCGGCGTCGGCGTCACCGGCGGGTCGTTCGTCGACGACCGGGACGCCGTAGCGGGCCACCATCCGGAGGGAGTCGTGCTCGGAGAGCGTCTCCCCCATCAGCGGGCGGCCCACATCAGACGGCGGTCTCGCGATCGCCCCAGAATTCGTCGCGCAGCACGCGCTTGAGCAGCTTGCCGGACTCGGTGCGCGGGAGCTCGTCGCGCAGCTCGTAGTCACGCGGTCGCTTGTACCCGCCGACGCGTGCTTCGACGAACTCGCGCAGGTCGTCGAGGTCGAGGTCGGCGTCGACGCGCGGCTGCACGATCGCGTGCACGCGCTCGCCCCACTCGTCGTCGGGGATCCCCAGCACGGCGACGTCGAGCACCGCCGGGTGCTCGTGGATCACCGCTTCGATCTCGGCGGGGTAGATGTTGACGCCGCCCGAGATGATCATGTCCTTCTTGCGGTCGCAGATGAACAGGTAGCCCTCCTCGTCGAGGTAGGCGACGTCGCCCACCGACTTCCAGTCGGCCCCGTGCTCGGCCAGTCGTTCGTCGGTGTGGTGGTACCCGTCCATCTCGAGGGTGGTGCGGATGAAGAGCTCTCCCGGCTCGCCGGTCGGCGCTTCGGTCCCGTCGTCACGCACGATGCGCACCTCGATCGGGCCGTAGGTCTTCCCGCACGAGCCCGGTTTCCGCAGCTGGTCCTGTGGCGGCAGGATCGTCACCACGCCCAGCTCGGTCGAGCCGTAGACCTCGTAGAGGAAGCCGTCGCCCAGCTTGGCGATGAGCTCCTGCTTGAGCGCGTAGGGCACCGGCGCGGCGTTGGCGATGAGCGTACGCATCGACGAGAGGTCGGCGCGGGCCAACTCGCCGGGCGGGAGCGCCACGATGCGCTTCAGCTGGGTCGGCGCGGTGAACGTGTCGGTGACCCGGTGTTCCTTGACCAGCCGCAGCCACGCGGTCGGGTCGAACTTCCGCAGCACGACGATCGTGCCGCCGAACGCGTGCGCGAACGACGCGAACGACAGCGGGCCCGAGTGGTAGAGCGGGCCGGTCGTGATGTGCACCGGATCGGGCGCGAGGAGGTTCAGCCCTTCGAGCAGCGCGCCGACCGCGCCGGCGTCGGCGCCGGTGCGCAGGGCGCCCTTGGGACGGCCGGTCGTGCCCGACGTGTAGATCATCGTGGCGCCGGTCGAGCTGGTGGCCGCCTCGGCGTCGGTGGCGGGCGGGGTGTCGGGCTGCGACGCGAGGAGGTCGTCCCACCCGGTGCAGCCGTCGGGCACGTCGCCGCCGAACACGAGGACGCCCCGCACCTTCGGGAGCTGGTCGAGCACCGACGCGATCTCCGGTGCCTGCTCGGCATCGGTGACGACGACGGTGGCGTCCGAGTTGTCGATGACGAACTGCATCTCGCTCGCGTTGAACCGGTACGAGACCGGGACCGCGGTGACCGCAGCCTTGCGGCCGGCGTGCATCGTCGCGACGACCTCGAGCGAGTTGGGCCCGCACCACGCGATCCGGTCGCCGGGAACGGCGCCGAGCGCGAACAGCGCGTGCGCCAACCGGTTGGCGAGGGCCTCGAGCTCGGTGAAGCTGGTGGCCGAGGGGCGGGCGCCGCCGGCGGCGTCGACGATGACCGCCGCTCGTGCACCGTTGGCCTGCGCGTGCTGCGTCAAGAGGTCCATGGAGGGTCGGTAGCCTACCGCCATGGCACCCCCGCTTCCGGCGCGCGACGCCGCGCCCGAAGTGTCGGTGGTGATGCCTGCGCACAACGAGGAACGCCTGCTCGACACCACGCTCACCGAGGTGACGAAGGCGCTGCAGAGCCGCGACCTGCGGTTCGAGGTGCTGGTGGTGGAGAACGGGTCGAACGACGCGACCCTTGCCGACGCCCGGGCCTTCGCCGCCGGCGACGACACCGTCGTGGTGCTGACGCGTGCCCGGGCCGACTACGGCGAGGCGATGCGGGCCGGGATCCTCGCCGCCACCGGCGCGGTGGTCGTCCTGTTCGATGTCGACTACTACGACGCCGAGTTCGTCGACCGCGTGCTGCCGGCGTTGACCGCGGTGGGCGGGCCGGCGATCGTCGTCGGCTCCAAGCGGGCCCCCGGCACGACCGACACCCGCCCGTGGCCCCGGCGGGCCATCACCGCGGGGTTCGCCACCGTCCTGCGCTTCGGGTTCGGCCTGGAGGTGTCGGACACGCACGGCATGAAGGCCATGCGCCGCGTGGTGGTGGAGCCGATCGTCGCCCGTTGCCGCAACGGCAGCGACCTCTTCGACACCGAGCTGGTGCTGCGCGCGGATCGGGCCGGGCTGGTGGTCACCGAGGTGCCGGTCACCGTCGAGGAGCGCCGTCCCTCGCGCACCTCCATCGCGCGACGCATCGCGCGCACCCTGGTGGGCCTCGTGCGCCTGCGCGTCCAGCTGTGGCGGGACCCGGTATGACTCCGGACACACGCTTCGCGTCGGCGCTCTCCGAGCATCCGGTTGCCTCCCACGCGGTGGGTGAGGTGGCCGGCCAGATCCTCGAGGCGTTCGACGGCGCGGACCCGGATCTCGTCGTGTGCTTCGCGTCGCCGCACTTCGTCGGCACCATGGACGACCTTGCGTTCGCGCTGGGCAACCTCCTCGGGTCGAGGGTGCTGCTCGGCGCGACCGCGGTGTCGATCATCGGCGGCGCCCGCGAGGTGGAAGAAGGTCCTGCGCTGTCCGCGTTCGCGGCCTCCTTTCCCGGCGCCCGCCTGACGCCGGTCGCCCTGGGTGTCGAACGGACGCCTGACGGCGCGACCATCACCGGGTGGCCCGAGCTCGATCACGAGCCCTCGACGCTCCTGCTCCTCGCCGATCCCTTCAGCTTCCCGATCGACGGGTTCCTCCACCAGCTCGACGGGGCGCACGCCGCCGTCGGCGCCGGTGGCGACCTGCAGGTGATCGGTGGCGCGGCGTCGGCGGCGCGGGGCCCGGGCGGGAACCGGCTGGTGCTCGACACCGCGGTGACCAGTTCGGGCGCGGTCGGCGTGTTCGTCGACGGCGTCGACGTGCGCACCGTCGTGTCGCAGGGATGCCGGCCCGTCGGCAGCCCGTTCGTGATCACCCGGGGCGAGCGCAACCGGGTGGAGGAGCTCGGTGGCCGCGCCGCGCTCGACCGGCTCCAGGAGTGCGCGGCGCAGGCGACCGAGGAGGACCGCACGCTGATGCGCGCGGGGCTGCACCTCGGCGTGGTGGTCGACGAGCACAAGGTGGAGTTCGCCCGCGGCGACTTCCTCGTGCGCAACGTGCTCGGCGCCGACCAGGAGTCGGGCACGTTGGTGATCGGTGACGAGATCGTGGTCGGCCAGACGGTCCAGTTCCACGTCGCGCGACGCCGCCGCGGCCGACGAGGACCTCCGGGAGATGCTGAGCGGCGTGGAGGCGGCCGCGGCGTTGGTGTTCACCTGCAACGGGCGTGGTCGGCACCTCTTCGGTGTGCCCGACCACGACGCGGGCGTGGTCGACCAGCTCCTCGGGCCGTTGCCGGTCGCCGGCGCGTTCTGCGCCGGGGAGATCGGGCCGGTCGGCGGCCGCAACTTCCTGCACGGGTTCACCGCCAGCATCGCGTTGTTCTGAGCGTCGGCTCACACGCGGCTCACGAAGGCGCGCTGGAGTGGGGTCATGACGAGCATCCGGTTCCCCGTCCGCGCGGTGGCCGCGGTCGTCCTCGTCGGCGCGCTACTCGTCGCCTGTGGCGCCGACGGCGGCAACGGAGGCGGCTCGGCGGCGAAGGCTCGGACCGGCGCGCCTGTCTCCACGACGGCGACGACGCCGTCGGGCGGCGCATGCCCGCGAAACCCGAGCTCGACGTCGCGTACGAGTCCATCCCGGGTGTCGACCCCGGGCAGTTGAGCCTCGACGTGTTTCCGCCCCGGCACGGCTGTCCGGCCCCGGTGGTGATCTGGGTCCACGGGGGTGGGTGGCGCACCGGCGACAAGCGCAACCAGCTCGCCGACAAGATCCGCTTGTTCGACGACGCCGGCTACGTGTTGGTGAGCGTGAACTACCGCCTCACCGACCCGTCGAGCCGGGCGCCGGTGCGGTACCCGTCGTACGACGAGGACGTCGCCACCGCCGTCGCCTGGGTGCACGACCACATCGCCCGCTCGGGCGGCGACCCCGGCCGCATCGCGCTCATGGGTCATTCCGCCGGCGCGCAGATCGTCGCCGGCGTCGCCACCGACGAGCGCTACCTCGGTGCCCACGGGCTCGGGCTCGACGCCCTGCGTTGCGTCGCGTCGCTCGACACCCAGGGGTACGACGTCGCGACGGTGGCGGCCACCGGGAACCCGCTCTACCGGGCCGCCTTCGGCGACGACCCGGCCACGTGGGCCGACGCGTCACCGCTGCAGCACGTCGCGCCGGGCAAGGACATCCCGCCGTTCCTCGTCGTCGAGCGGGGCTCGGCGGCTCGCCGGCGCGCCGCGGAGACGTTCGCGCAGCGGCTCCGCGACGCGGAGGTGGCCGTCACGGTGGTCGACGCCCGCCCCCTGACCCACGGCGCGGTGAACTCGCAGATCGGCGTGTCCGGCGACACCGTGATCACTCCGCCGTTGTCGCGCTTCCTGACCGGCTGCCTCCGCCCCACGTCGTAGGCTTCGGGCCGAGGGGCACGCGAGGTGAAGGGGCGCAATGGCGACGACCGAGATCGACACCCGCGACATCGAGCAGCGCGGCATCAACGTGATCCGTGGGCTCTCCATGGACGCGGTGCAGCAGGCGAACTCGGGCACCCGGGCACGCCGATGGCGCTCGCGCCGCTGGCCCACGTGTTGTGGACGCGCATCATGAAGTACGACGCCGCCGACCCCACGTGGCCCGACCGCGACCGCTTCGTGCTCTCGAACGGCCACGCGTCGATGCTGCTCTACTCGTTCCTGTACCTCACCGGGTTCGGCCTGACCCTCGACGACCTCGAGGACTTCCGCCAGTGGGGCGCGAAGACCGCCGGGCACCCCGAGTACGGCCACGCGCCCGGCATCGAGGTCACCACCGGCCCGCTCGGCCAGGGGTTCGCCAACGGCGTCGGCATCGCGCTGGCCGAGGCCAACCTCCGTGCCCGCTTCGGGGAGGAGGTCGTCGACCACCACGTGTTCGCCTTCTGCGGCGACGGCGACCTGGAGGAGGGCGTGAGCCACGAGGCGGCGTCGATCGCCGGTCACCTCGGGCTCGGGCGCCTCGTCTACGTCTATGACGACAACCACATCTCCATCGACGGCCCGACCGAGCTGTCGTACAGCGACAACGTCCCCGACCGCTTCGCGGGCTACGGCTGGCACGTCGTGCAACTGGGTGAGGTCGCCAACGACCTCGACGCCCTCGAGGCCGGCATCCGGGAGGCCATGGCCGAGACCGGGCGCCCGAGCCTGGTGATCGTGCGCAGCCACATCGGCTACCCGTCACCGAAGTACACCGACACTGCCAAGGCCCACGGCAACCCCCTCGGCGCCGACGAGGTCGCCGCGGTGAAGGCCATCCTCGACCTGCCGGAGCAGGGGTTCTTCGTGCCCGACGACGTGCTGGAGTTCTACCGGGCCGCCGGCTCGCGGGGGCGGGCCGAGCGCGAGGCGTGGGAGCGGCGGCGGGCGGCGTTCTCCGCCACCGAGACCGGCCTGGCCGCCGAGTTCGACGCCTGCCTCGAGCAGCGGGGCCTCGCCGGTTGGGAGTCGAAGCTGCCCACCTGGGATGCCGGTGAGGAGGTCGCCACCCGGAAGGCCTGCACCGCGGTGGTCAACGCGATCATCGACGTCGTGCCCGGGCTCCTCTGCGGAGGGGCGGACCTGACCGAGAACACCGGCATGGAGCTCGAGGGCGCCACGCCGATCGCGACGCACCAGTTCGGCGGTCGCCAGATCCACTGGGGCGTCCGCGAGCACGGCATGGCGTCGGTGATGAACGGGATGGCGGTGAGCGGCACCCTCCCGGCCGGCGGCACGTTCTTCGTGTTCAGCGACTACATGCGCGGCGGCGTCCGCCTCGCCGCGCTCTCGCAGTACAAGACCGCCTTCGTGTGGACCCACGACTCGGTCGGGCTCGGCGAGGACGGCCCCACCCACCAGCCGGTCGAGCAGCTGGCATCGCTCCGGGCGATGCCCGGGCTCCGGTTGATCCGCCCTGCCGATGCCAACGAGACGAGCCAGGCGTGGCGGGTGCACGTCGACGGCGAGGGCCCGACGGCGTTGATCCTCACCCGCCAGCCGGTCCCGGTGCTGGCGGCCACCGCCGAGCGGGCGCCCGCGGGCGTCCCCCGGGGCGCCTACACGCTCGTCGACGAGGCCGGTGAGGGGCTCGATCTCGTCCTGGTCGCCACCGGCTCCGAGGTGTCGTTGTGCGTCGCGGCGCTCGCCCGGCTCGACGGCCTCTCGGTGCGCGTGGTGTCGATGCCCTCGTGGGACCTCTTCGCCGCGCAGCCCGAGGGCTATCGCGAGCAGGTGCTCCCGCCGGGTGTCCCGACCCTCGCGGTGGAGGCGGGCGCCACCTTCGGGTGGGAGCGTTACGCCGACGACGCCGTGGGTATCGACCACTTCGGAGCCTCGGCCCCCGGTCCGCGGGTGCTGGCCGAGTTCGGCTTCACGCCCGAGAACGTCGCCGCACGTGCCGCCGCGCTGTTGCAGAACGGAGCACGCTCATGACCAGTGCGATCGCCCGGCTCCACGACTTCGGGCAGAGCCCGTGGTACGACAACCTCGCGCCGGCCGCTGCTCACCGGCGGCGGCCTCGCCCGGCTCGTCGCGCGACGACGGCATCCGCGGCGTCACGTCGAACCCCACGATCCTCGACAAGGCCATCGGCGCAGGTGACGGTTACGACGACGCGCTCGCCGACTGCGCGAAGCAGGGTCTGTCGATCGAGGACACGTACTGGGCCGTCGTCCTCGACGACATCGTCGCGGCGACCGACGTGCTGCGCCCCGTGTTCGACGCGCACGACGGCGGCGACGGCTTCGTGTCCGTCGAGGTCGCGCCCACGCTCGCCCACGACACCGAGGGCACCATCGCGGCCGCCCGGTCGTTGCACGAACGGGTGAGCCGCCCCAACGTGATGATCAAGATCCCCGCCACCCTCGAGGGCATCCCCGCCATCGAGGAGACCATCGCCGCCGGCATCACCGTCAACGTCACGCTGATCTTCTCGCTCGACCGTCACGCCAAGGTGGTCGAGGCCTACCTCACCGGCCTCGAGCGGCTCGCCGCCGACGGCGGCGACCTGTCGACGGTGGCGTCGGTCGCATCGTTCTTCGTGAGCCGGGTCGACACCGAGACCGACCGGCGCCTGCCCGACGGCAGCCCGCTGCGCGGGAAGGCGGCGGTGGCGAACGCCAAGCTCGCCTACGAGCTGTTCCGCGAGCAGTTCTCGGGCCCGCGCTGGGAGGCCCTCGCCGCGCAGGGTGCGCGGCTCCAGCGCCCGCTGTGGGCGTCGACGTCGACCAAGAACCCGGCGTACCCGTCGACCCTCTACGTCGACGAGCTGATCGGTCCCGACACCGTCAACACGCTGGCCCCGGCGTCGATCGAGGCGCTGCAGGCCGGTGAGGGCGACCAGCGTCCCGGCACCGTCACCGAGGGCGTCGCCGACGGCCCACCAGCTCATGGCCGACCTGAAGACCGCGGGCATCGACTTCGACGACGTCACCGACGTCCTCGAGCGCGAGGGCGTCGACTCCTTCGCGGCGTCGTTCACCGACGCCTTCGGCACCATCGAGAAGCGCCGGGCCGAAGTCACCTCGTACGCACGACCGGCCAGAGCGCGAACGCGGCGCGCAGGTGGTCGGCCAGCTCGGCGGGCGGGACACGCGCGTTCAGCCCGCTGGTGCTCGGCATCACGTAGGCGGGCCGGCCGCCGATCCCGCGTGCCTGCACACCCACGGTCGCCTTCCGGTCGACCGCGGCGCGCCAGCCGGCCAGCCCCACGAAGCACACCGCGCCGGGCCGCAACCACTCCACCAGGCGTTCGACGCGCGCCAGGCCCGCGCGGTACTCGTCGCGCGTGAGCGCGTCGGCGCGGGGCGTCGCGCGCTTCACGAGATCGGTCATGCCGATCCGGTGGGCGGTGAACACGTGGCGACGCGTCGCGGTCGCGTGAGCACCAGACCCGCCGCGAGCGCGGCGGGCCAGAACCGGTTGCCCGGGCGGGCGAACCCCACGCCGGCGTCGGCCGCGTAGACGCTGGGGTTGAGCCCGCAGACGAGCAGGCGCATCCCGGGACCGACGGTGTCGGGGAGGGTGCGGGTGCGCGTGATCCGGGTCTCCACCCAGAAGTCGTCGGCGGGGTCGACCACGCACGTGTCGACGTCGAACCCGGCGCCCACCAGGACGTCGGTCAGCCCGTCGGCCGACCACGCCGAGAAGTAGCGCCCGGGGAAGTCGTCGTCGGCGAGGGGGCCGCTGCGCTCCCCCGCGTGGAGCAGCAGGTGCGCGGGCGCGCCGACACGCAGCGCGCGGTGGAGGTCGGCCAGGGCCATCGGCAGGCGTTGCGTTCGGCACGTGGAGGTAGCTCGCCCTCGCCCAACCGCCGGCGAGCGCGCCGCGCCGGAAGGGCAGCGCCTCGAGATCGCCCTGCACCGGCCACACGTCGGGGGCCTCGTCCCGGGCGAGGCGCACCATGGCGAGGGCCGCGTCGAAGGCCACCACCGGGCGCGGCAGCACGGGGAGGTGCAGGCCGGCCCCGCACCCGAGGTCGGCGGTGATCCCGTGCTCGGGGACCGCGCCTGCGAGGGCGCGTGCCTGCTCGAGGAACCGGGGGCGGCGACGGTCGCGCCACTCCGTGGCCCGCTCCTCGTACACCGCGACCGTGTCCCGCTCCACGTCCGTATCATGGCCGCGTGCACGGAGCCCTCGAGATCGTCGACGACGTACCCGCCGCGTTCGCGGCCCTGGTCGCCCGGGAGGCGCCGGCGTCGATCGCGCTGTCCGGGGGCGGCACCGCCCGGCGCGCCTACGAACAGCTGGCCGGCGTCGACCTGGCGTGGGCCGGCGTCGAGGTGTACTTCGGCGACGAGCGCTGGGTACCGGTCGACGACCCGGACTCGAACGAAGGCATGGCGCGCGCGGCGCTGCTCGACCGGGTGCACCCGGCGGCCGTCCACTCGCTGCGCGACGCCGGTCCGAGCATCGACGCGGCCGCGACCGCCTACGACGAACGGATCGTCGCCGCGCCCCCGATCGACCTCGTGCACCTCGGGCTCGGTCCCGACGGTCACACCGCGTCGCTGTTCCCGGGTACCGCCGCGCTGGACGTCGTCGACCGGCTCGTGATCCCGAACGGCGACGACCTCCATCCCCACCCACGCCTCACCTTCACGTTTCCCGCGCTGGCGCGGGCGCGGCTCGTGGTGTTCACCGTGGCGGGCGAGGGGAAGCGCGACGCGCTGGCTCGCGTCCGCGCGGGCGCCGACCTGCCCGCGGGCCGGGTCACTGCCGAACGGGTCGTCTGGCTCGTCGACGCCGCCGCGGTCGGCTGAACGCACAGGAGGAACGACATGGAAGTCTGGGAACTGGTCGCGCGCGAGAGCATCCGCGACTGCATCGCCCGCTACAACGCCAACGGTGACAGCGGTCGTATCGACGAGATGGTGAAGGTGTTCGCGCCCGACGGGGTGATGGAGACCGGGTCGGGTCGCTACGAGGGTCACGACGCGATCCGCGCGTTCATGTCGTCGGTCGTGGAACGCGGGCGGCCGACCGCGCCGGACGCGGCGAGCGGGTCGGTGGTGCTCACGCCGACCGAGGAGTGGGTGGCGCGCGGCGGTGTCCCGTTCATCCGCCACTTCACCGCCACGACCCAGATCGACGTCCTCAGCGAGACGGCGGCGCGCGCACGCTCCTACTACCTCTTCCTCACCGTGCACGGCCTCGACCACTGGGGCCGGTACCTCGACGAGTTCGCACCCGTCGAGGGCCGCTGGCTCATCACCCACCGGCGCGAGATGACCGACGCAGTGTTCGCGGGTGGCTGGGGCGCGCAGGGCGCCGGTGAGGGGAGCGAAGCGCTCCTCACCCGGCCACTCCCGTTCTGATCCAGGTCGCCCGGCCCACGGCGGCGGGTAGCCTCCCCCACATGGCCGCACCCGCCGTCGCGACTGGCGATCCGCAGGCACTGCTGGAGGTGCCGACCGCGGTCCTCATGGCCGAGGCCGCGGCATTCCGCGACGCCGCCCACGGCGCGCGGATCACCTTCTCGCCGAAGGTGTTCATCCCGCTCACCATGCTGTGCCGCGACAAGTGCGGCTACTGCACGTTCGCCAAGGCTCCCGCGCACCTGGTGGCGCCCTTCCTCGAGCTCGACGAGGTGCTGGAGATCGCGCGCCGGGGCGCGGCGCTGGGTTGTCACGAGGCGCTCTTCACCCTCGGCGAGGCGCCCGAGGCCCGATATCCCGACGCGGCCGAGTGGCTCGCGGCCCGGGGCCACTCCTCCACCGTCGACTACCTGGTGGCGGCGTGCGCCGCGGTCATCGCCGAGACCGGTCTGCTCCCCCACGCCAACGCCGGCGCCCTCACCGGCGGCGACCTCGAACGCCTCCGCGCGGTCTCGCCGTCGCAGGGGATGATGATCGAGACCCTCGCCGGGCGTCTCGGCGAGCGCGGCGGGCCCCACACGGGCGCGCCCGACAAGACCCCGGCCCGTCGTCTGGCCACGCTCGAAGCCGCCGGGGAGGCCCGGGTGCCCTTCACCACCGGCATCCTCGTAGGCATCGGCGAGACCCGCACCGAGCGGCTCGAGGCGCTGGTCGCCATCCGCGACGCCCACGCCCGCCACGGCCACGTGCAGGAGGTGATCGTCCAGAACTTCCTGCCCAAGGCGGGCACGTCGATGTGGCGCGCGCCCGCCTGCGACCCCGACGAGTTCCTCTGGACCATCGCCGCCGCGCGCATCGTCCTGGGCGCCGAGATGCACCTCCAGGCGCCGCCCAACCTCTCCGACCCGGCCGACCTCGCGGCCCTGGTCGGCGCCGGCATCGACGATTGGGGCGGGGTCTCCCCCGTCACGCCCGACCACGTCAACCCGGAGCGCCCCTGGCCCGACCTCGAGCTGCTGCGCCGCGCCACCGAGGCCGCGGGCAAGACGCTGGCGCCGCGCCTCACCGTCTACCCCGAGTACGTGCACGACGGCGACCGCTGGCTGCACGACGACGTGCGCTTCGCCGTACGCTGCGCGTCGGATCTCGAAGCACTCGCGCGCGACGACCAGTGGGCTGCCGGGGGTGACGCCGCGCCACCCGCGTTGATCCCCGCACCGGCGCCGGTCGGTTGGGTGGCCCGCGCCCGCACGCCGGTGGGCGAGGTGCTCGACGGAGTGCGCGCGGGCGAGGAGGTCGGCGTCGACGAGATCGTCGCGCTGCTCGGCGCGCGGGGGCCGGACTTCGCCGAGGTCGCGGCGGTCGCCGATCAGCTGCGTGTCGAGGCGGTGGGAGATCCGGTCACGTTCGTCCGCAACCGCAACATCAACTACACGAACGTGTGCACGTTCAAGTGCAGGTTCTGCGCGTTCTCCAAGGGCCCGTTGTCGCTGAACCTGCGCGGCACGCCCTACCTCCTCGACCTCGAGGAGATCCAGCGCCGCGTCGTCGAAGCGGTCGACTGCGGCGCCACCGAGGTGTGCCTGCAGGGCGGGATCCACCCCAGCTTCGACGGGAACTACTACCTGTCGGTGGCGCGGGCGGTGAAGGAGGTCGCGCCACAGATCCACGTGCACGGCTTCACCGCGCTCGAGGTCACCGAGGGCGCGCGGCGGCTCGACATGCCGCTGCGGGAGTACCTGCTCCTCGCCAAGGACGCCGGACTCGCCACGCTCCCCGGCACCGCGGCCGAGATCCTCGACGACGAGGTCCGGGCCGTCATCTGCCCGGACAAGATCGACACCGAGGAGTGGCTCGACGCGCACCGCACCGCGCACTCCGTCGGGCTGCGCTCCAACATCACCATCATGTTCGGCAGCGTCGAACGGCCCGAGCACGTGGCGCGCCACCTGGTGCGCACCCGTGCGGTGCAGAAGGAGACGGGCGGGTTCACCGAGTTCGTCCCGCTCCCGTTCGTGCACATGGCCACGCCGATCTTCCTTCAACAGAAGGCGCGCAAGGGCCCGACCATGCGCGAGGTCCTCCTCATGCACTCGGTCGGGCGCATCGCGTACCGCGGCTGGATCGACAACGTGCAGGTGTCGTGGGTGAAGACCGGCGTGCGCGGCGCGCAGCAGGCGCTGCAGGCCGGGTGCAACGATCTCGGCGGCACGCTGATGGACGAGAACATCTCGCGAGCGGCGGGGGCGAGCCACGGCCAGGAGCTCGACGAGTCCGAGCTGCGGGCCATCGTCGAGCCGCTCGGCCGCCCCCTCGAACAGCGCACCACGCTCTACGGCCGTACCACGACCGAAGGGCGCCGCCTCCGCCCGCCGCCCGAAGCGGTCGAGGCCGATCGCCTCGCCGCGGCGGTGACCTCCGTGCCCGTCACCCTGGGCGGCGTGCGCAGCGCCGCGCCGGCAACGTGAGCGCACCATCGTGAGCGGCGGGGAGCGGTTCGACGTCGTCGGCATCGGCAACGCGCTGGTCGACGTCCTCAGCAACGAGTCGCACGGGTTCGTCACCGCCCAAGGCCTCACGCCCGGCGCGATGACCCTCATCGACACCGAGCGGGCGGAACAGCTGTACGCCGCCATGGGGCCCGCGGTCGAGATCTCGGGCGGTTCCGCGGCCAACACCCTCGTCGGCGTCACGTCGCTCGGCGGGAGCGCGGCGTTCGTCGGGCCGCGTCGCCGACGACCAGCTCGGTGCGGTCTTCGGGCACGACATCCGGGCCGCCGGCGTCGAGTTCCGAGCGGAGGCCGTCGCGGGCGGCGAGCCGAGCGGCCGCTGCCTGATCGTCGTCACGCCCGACGCCCAGCGCACCATGAACACCTACCTCGGCGCGTCGGCCCAGCTCGGTCCGGCCGACGTCGACCACGACCTCGTGGCCCGGGCCCAGGTGCTCTACCTCGAGGGCTACCTGTGGGACGAACCCGACGCCAAGGCCGCGTACCGGCTCGCGGCGCGCACCGCGCACGATGCCGGCAACCGGGTGGCGTTCACGCTGTCCGACTCGTTCTGCGTGGAACGCCACCGGGCGGAGTTCCTCGACCTCGTGGAGTCCGACGTCGACGTGCTGTTCGCGAACGAGGCCGAGATCACCTCGCTCTACGAGGTCGACCACTTCGACGACGCGCTCCAGCGGGTGCAGCACCACTGCGAGATCGCCGCGCTCACGCGCAGCGAGAAGGGCGCGGTCGTCGTCACCCGCGACGAGGTGCACGTGGTCGACGCCCATCCGGTTTCGGCCGTCGTCGACACGACCGGCGCCGGGGACCAGTTCGCGGCCGGGTTCCTCTTCGGGCTCACCCACGGGTACGACCTGGGTAGTGCCGCCAGTCTCGGCGCGCTCGTGGCGGCCGAGGTGATCGGCCACCTGGGCGCGCGCCCGAGGTGCCGCTCGCCGAGCTGGCCGGGCCGTTGCTCGCCCGTTCGGAACGCGCCGGTTGAAACGGCCGCAGATGAAGCTCCCCCGGTACCGCACCGGCGACGACGCGCTCGACGAGGAGGTCGCCACGCTCGTCGAACGGTTCTCCGGTCCCGCCGACGCCGACCTCATCTTCGAGCTGGTCGCGTCGGCGGTGCGCCTCGCCCGCGACAACGCCGACCGCGGCGACCTCAAGATCGCCAACGCCGCGCTCAAGGAGATGCGCCACGCCTTCCAGGTGTTCTCGCCCTACCGCGCCGCCCGCAAGGTCGCGATCTTCGGTTCCGCCCGCACGCAGCCCGAGGACCCGCTCTACGTGCAGACGCGCGATCTGGCGTCGGCGATGGCCGCGCTCGACTGGATGGTCGTCACCGGGGCCGGGCCCGGGATCATGGAAGCCGGGATCGAGGGCGCGGGTCCCGACAACGCGTTCGGCGTGAGCATCCAGCTGCCGTTCGAGACGACGACCAGCCAGTTCATCGCCGACGACCCGAAGCTCATGAACTTCCGGTACTTCTTCACGCGGAAGCTCGAGTTCATCAAGGAGTCCGACGCGTTCGTACTGCTCCCCGGAGGCTACGGCACCCTCGACGAGGCCTTCGAGCTGCTCACGCTCCTGCAGACGGGGAAGGCCCAGCCCGCGCCCGTCATCATGCTCGACGTGCCCGGCGGCACCTACTGGCAGCACTGGGGCGCCTTCGTCGAGCGCGAGCTCGAACGGCCCGGGTACGTGTCGCGCGAAGACGACAACCTGTTCTGCGTGACCGACAGCATCGAGACCGCGGTCGACGAGATCCTCGGGTTCTACGCGAACTACCACTCGCAACGGTTCGTGAAGGGGCGGTTGGTGCTGCGCCTCCGGCGCGCGCCGTCGCCCGACGAGCTGGCCGCGCTCAACCGTGACTTCGCCGACATCGTCGTGCGGGGCGAGATCGAGGTGATACCCGCCACCGCGGACGAGGTCGCCGACGACGACCATGTCGACCTCGCACGCATCGGGTTCCGGTTCAACCGGTACGGGTGGTCGCGGCTGCGCATGTTGATCGACTGTCTGAACCGGCGGACCCACGAGGGAGCCGCATGAGCCAGGTCACCTACGACTTCCGCGGCCGGGTCGCGGTCGTCACCGGCGCGGCGGGGGGCATCGGGCGGGCGTCCGCGTTGGGCTTCGGCCGGGCCGGAGCCGCGGTCGTCGTCGCCGACGTGAACCGCGACGGCGGTGAGGAGACGGTGGCCGCGATCACCGCGACCGGGGGTCAGGCATGTTTCGTCGCCACCGACGTGTCGTCGAGCGAGTCGGTGCAGGCCCTCCTGGCCCGAACCATCGAGGAGTACGGGCGTCTCGACTACGCGCACAACAATGCCGGTGTCGCCGGCGCCCAGCACGACGTCGCCGAGCTGCCCGAGGCCGAGTGGGACCGGGTGCAGGGCGTCATGCTCCGAGGCGTCTACCTCTCGATGAAGTACGAGATCCCGCACCTGCTCGCCGAGGGCGGGGCGATCGTGAACACCGCGTCGGGCGCCGGCCTGGTCGGGTATCCCGGCCAGTCGCCGTACGTGTCGTCGAAGCACGGTGTGCTCGGGCTCACGAAGTCGGCGGCGCTCGAGTACGGCCGGCGGGGCGTGCGCGTCAACGCGGTCTGCCCCGGCACCGCGCTCACGCCCATGGTGGAGGCCGTGATCGACCAGCCCGGCCTCGAGGAGCAGCTGATCGCGCTGCACCCGATCGGCCGGATCGGCACCGCGGAGGAGATCGCCAACGCGGTGTTGTGGCTCTGCTCCGACGACGCGTCGTTCGTGCTCGGGCACGCGCTTTCGGTCGACGGCGGCTACGTGGTGCCCTGACCCCTTGTGTGGACCGCGACCGCGGGCTATCCTGCACGAACGTACGTTCGTCCTGCACGGAGGTCACCCATGCCCGACGTCGCCCCCATCCCTGCCAACTCTCCGAGGGTCACGCCCTACCTGTGCTGTCGCGGCGCCGCCGCCGCGATCGACTTCTACAAGGACGTGTTCGGCGCCGTCGAACGGGGCGGGCGCATGCCGGGCGACTCGCCCGACACCGTGGGCCACGCGGAGCTCGAGATCGGTGACGGGCTCGTGATGCTGGCCGATGAGTTTCCCGACATCGGGTTCCTGTCACCACTGTCGATCGGTGGCACGCCGGTCACCGTGCACGTCTACGTCGCCGACGCCGACGCGGTGTTCGCCCGGGCACTGGCGGGTGGGGCCACCGCCCTGCGGCCGGTCGAGGACCAGTTCTACGGCGACCGCTCCGGCCAGTTCCTCGACCCGTTCGGCCACCGGTGGAACGTGGCGACCCACGTCGAGGACGTCTCCGCGGACGAGATGGCCCGGCGGATGGCGGCGATGCCCCCGCACTGAACCTTCCGCACTGAACGTGCGGCGCGGTCAGTCGTAGCCAGGCGATCCTCCCAGCGCGACGATGGCGCGCTCGATGGCCCGTCGCGCCTGCAGCACCTTCTTCTCGTCGGCGAGGGCGTCGGCGTCGCCGTCATCGCTGGCGGCGCGCAGGCGCTCGTAGGCGAGGTCGCGCAGCTCCTCCTCGATCGATTGCAGCCGTTCGACGAGGTGCTCGGCGTCACGCATCGGGGTGCTCCGGGTTCACGTGGGGAGGAGGTACGAGGGGATCAGGTACGAGGGCTCGGGCGACCAGCTCGGCGGGATGGCGCACGTCGAGCCCGGCGGCGCCGAGGTGCATCGCGCACCCGGGATTGGCGGACACGACGACGAGCGGGCCGCCCGCGTCACCGAGCGCCGCGTGGAGCGCGGCCACCTTGCGGTCACGGATCTCGCCGGCGAGTTGCGGCTCCAGGGCGGCGAAGGCGCCGCCGGCACCACAGCAGAGACCGTCGTCCGCGGTCTCCCGCAGGCGGTAGGCGGGCGCCAGGACGGTGCGGACCGCGCCCTGGGCGCGCTGCACGTGACGGAGATGGCACGGGTCCTGCACCACCACGGTGGCGCCGGAGTCACCGAGTGGGAGCGGGGGCCGGGCGGCGAGCCATTCCGAGAAGTCGCGGACCCGGGCCGAGAAGGCGTGTGCGGCGGGAGTGCCGAGCAGGCGCCCGTAGTCCTTCATCGCCGCGCCGCAGCCGGCGCTGTCGACGACGATCGGCGCGTCGCCCGGGAGCGACGCCATGACCCGCCGGGCCAGCCGTTTCGCCTGGCCGACCCGACCCGCGTGGACGTGCAGGGCGCCACAGCAGTCGCCCCCGCGTCCCGGCAGGCCGACCCGGGCGCCGGTGGCGCGCATCGTGGCGAGCGCGGCCCGGTGGACGTCACGCTGCCAGGCGTCCATCACGCACCCCGGGAAGAGGAAGGCGTCGGGTGCGGGTCCCCCGTCGGCGACGAGCGGCTCGCGCAGCGACGCTCCCGACAGGCGCGGGATGCCGAAGCGCCGGGGCACGAGATGCAGGCGCTGGGCGACGAGGACCACCCAGGTGAGCGCCAGCAACACCGGGTGCCGCGGGAGGACGAGCACGTAGCCTGCCCATTCCGTCACCCGGCGCAGCGGTCGGCGCGCGGCTCGGGCCGTGCGGCCAACGCCGCGCGCGTGCCCTCGATGAGGTGACCGAACGGCACGCTCGACGGGCAGGCCGCCTCGCAGCCGCGGCACTGCACGCAGGTCTCCATGCTGGCGCGGAAGGCGTCGTCGAGCGGTGCGCCGTCGAGCTCGACCGCGCGCATCGCGGCGATGCGACCCCGCGGCGAGAGGGTCTCCAGCCCCGACACGCGGTACGTCGGACAGTGCGGCAGGCAGAGCCCGCAGCCGACACAGGCGACGAGCTCGTCCTCGTCGACGGGGAGGATGCCGGCGCGGTGGCCCCGTGCGGGCGGCGCGGGCGCCGACGGGTCAGCCATGGGCGGGTCAGCCATCGGCGGGTCAGCCATCGGTGGGTCCGAGCGGGAGGCGACCGGGTGAGAGCTTGGCCGCGGGGTCGAAGGCGGCACGGACGCGTTCCATCAGCTTGGCGTTGGGCAGCGCGCGACCGAACCCGTCGAGTGACGGTGCGCCGGCCTCCCGGAGGAGCCAGCCTCCGCACGCGGTGGCGGCGGCGCGCGCGGCGGCTAGCGCCGGCTCGTGGTCGGCGGCGACGTGCACCGTGCCCACGCCCACCTCGGCCAGCCAGCGCAGGCCGGCCGCGTCGAGGTCGGCGGCGAGCGCCCCCAGCGTCGACGGGCGGACCGAGATCCGCCCGCGGTGCGGCCCCCCCGGCCAGGCGGGCGGCGGGCCCGGCTCCGAGGGCGCTCCGAACGCGGCGCGCTCGGCCGCGACGTCGGCGCCGATGCCCTCGAGCAGCACCCAGGTGCGGTGGCCGTCCCAGGCGATGCACGAGGGCCGGTAGGCGGCGCGGCGGATCGCGAACGGGTCGGCGTCGGTCGTGAACCATGCCGCGGTCTCGGGCCGGGGCTGGCACCGCAACGTCGTCTGCGCGATCACGCCGATGGTGCCGAGCGAACCGACCAGCAGGCGCGGGAGGTCGAAGCCGCTCACGTTCTTCACCGTCGGCCCGCCGCCCTTGACCAGGCGGCCGTCGGCGGTGATGAAGCGCACCTCGAGCACGCGGTCGCGCAGCGGTCCGTGGCGCAGCCTCCGGTGCCCCGACAGGCCGCTCGCCAGCACCCCACCCACCGTGGCCGCGTCGTCGCGCGGGTCCAGCGCGCACTCCTGCCCCTCGGCACCGAGCGCGGCGGTCAGCTCCGCGCAGCTGGTCCCCGCGCCGACGGTGACGGTGAGGTCGGCGGGGTCGTAGGTGACGATGCCTCCGGGTGCGCGCGCCTCGAACAGGTCTTCGGCGGTGGGCACGGCCCCCCCGACCTCCCAGTGGGTACGCCCGCCTGCCGCGGCCACGACCCCTGCGGCGGCCACCGCGGCGCGCAGCTCGTCGACCCCCGCCACGAGGGCCATCAGATCCACGCCCCGTCGGGTACCCGCTGCAGCTCACCGCAGCGGCTTCCCCGCGGCAGGATCTTGCGCGGGTTGGCGCGCCCCGACGGGTCGAACGCGTCGCGCAGGCGGGCCTGGGCGTCGAGGTCGTCGGCGCTGAACACCAGCGGCATCGCCTCGCGCTTCTCCAGGCCGATGCCGTGCTCACCCGAGAGCACTCCCCCGGCGGCGACACAGGCGGCGAGGATCTCGTCGCCGGCGCGGTGGACGCGTTCCCACACGCCGGGCTCGCGGGCGTCGAACACGATGAGCGGATGGAGATTGCCGTCGCCGGCGTGGAACACGTTCATCATCGTGAGCCGCTGCTCGTGCGCGATCGCGTAGACCTGGCGCAACACGTCGACCAGCTTCGTGCGCGGGACGACCGCGTCGTGCAGGTAGTAGTCGGGCGCGATGCGGGCGATGGCGCCGAACGCCGACTTCCGGCCCTTCCAGAGCAGCGCGCGCTCGGCCTCGTCGGCGGCGACGCGCACCGTACGTGCGCCGTGCGCACGACCCACCCGGTCGACCGCGTCGACCTGGTGTGCGACGCCGTCGGCGAGGCCGTCGAGCTCGACGAGCAGCACCGCGGCCGCGTCGCGCGGGTATCCGGCACCCACGTAGTCCTCCACCGCCCGGGTGATCTCGGCGTCCATCATCTCGAGCGCGGCGGGCACGATCCCCGCGGCGATGATCCCGCTCACGGTGGCGGCGGCGTCCTCGATCGACGTGAAGTCGAGGAGGAGCGTGCGGACGGTGGGCGGGTCGGGGGTGAGCCGCACCGCGATGCGGGTGGCGATCCCCATGGTGCCCTCCGACCCGACGAAGCACCCGCGGAGGTCGTAGCCGGGCTGGTCGGGCTCGAGGCCGCCGAGCAGCGCGACCGAGCCGTCGGCGAGCACCACCTCGACCGCCAGCACGTGGGTGGCGGTGACCCCCGACGCCAGGCAGTGCGGGCCCCCGGCGTTGGTGGCGACGTTGCCGCCGATCGTGCACGCCTGCTGGGACGACGGGTCGGGCGCGTAGTGCAGGCCGAGGTGCGCGACCTCCCGGCTGAGGTCGAGGTTCAGCACCCCCGGCTCTACCCACGCGACCCGCTCGTCGGCGTCGACCTCGAGCACGTGGTTGAGCTGGGTGGTCACGATCACGAGCGGATCGTCGACCGGCGTCGCGCCGCCCGCGAGCCCGGTGCCGCTCCCCGGGCCACGAAGGCTCGGTCGTGACGCGCCGCGACGCGTACGGCTTCGACCACGTCCCGTCCGGTGCGCGGGAAGCAGACCACCGCCGCGCTGCCCGCGCGCGACACCGGCGTCACACGAGTAGAGCGCGAGCTCGAGTGGTTCGGCCCGCACGCGGTCGGTGCCGAGCGCCGAGTGGAGGTCGCCGAGGAGTGCACGCGTGCCGTCGATGAGTCCGAGACTATGACGAAAACGTTGCGGTGAAAGCCGGGTCCCTCCTCGCGCTGTCGCTACGCTCGACGCATCATGAGCAAACGCACGAGCAACCATGCCGGTCCCGCGCGGGAGTGGGTCAGCTTCGCCGATCCCACCGACGGCGGTCGCACGTGGCAGATCGACGTGACCTTCCTGCTCTCGTCGTGGGAGTGCATCTTCGGTTGCGGCTGCCAGGGCATCTGGACCGAGCCCACGCCCGAGCTCGCGCACGGCTGTTGCACCTACGGCGCGCACTTCTCGGACAAGGCCGACCGCGACCGCGTGGTGAAGGCGGCCAGGAGCCTCACCGCCGACGAATGGCAGTTCGCCAAGGTCGCCAAGAAGAAGGGCATCTTCAAGAAGGCGGGCCGCGACGACGACGGTTCGCCCGAGTGGCAGACGCGGGTCGTGCAGGACGCGTGCATCTTCCTGAACCGCCCGGACTTCGCCGCCGGGCCCGGTTGCGCGCTGCACCTCCACGCGCTGAACGTCGGCCAGCACTTCAGCGAGTTCAAGCCCGAGGTGTGCTGGCAGCTCCCCCTGCGCCGGATCGACGACGAGCAGGACGACGGCACCGTGGTGTCGCGCCTCACCGAGTTCGGGCGCGAGGGCTGGGGTGAGGGCGGCGAGGACTTCGGGTGGTGGTGCACCGAGGCGCCCGAGGCGTTCACCGGGTCGCGCCCGGTCTACGAGTCGATGGCGACCGAGCTGCGCAAGATGCTCGGGAAGCGTCTCTACCGCCAGGTCGTCGCCTATCTCGACGCCCGGCGGATGCCGAAGTCGTTCCCGCCGGTGGCGCACCCGGCGGCGGTGCCGGTCACCATCGGCCGACGCAAGCGCTGAGCGACCTACAGGTAGAGGCCGGTCTGGCCGTCTTCGCGGGCCGAGGCGACCGCGTGGACGTCTCGCTCGCGCAGGATCAGGTACTCCTCGCCGCGGATCTCGACCTCGAACCCGGCATCGGGCGCGAACAGGACGCGATCGCCCTCCTCGAGGTTGCGGACCGTCGGCCCCACCGCGACGACCTCGGCCCAGGTGAGGCGCCGATCGAGGTTGGCGGTCGCCGGGATGAGGATCCCGCCGCGGCTCTTGCGGTCGCCGGCCTCGTCGGACGGCAGCACGAGCACGCGGTCGGCGGTCATGCGGATCGACTGCTTGGTGTCGTCGGGGCGCGCTTTGGCGCGGTCGGCCATGCCCGGAGGCTACCGGCCGGGACCAGCCCCGCTTCGACGGCGGCGGCTTCGAACGCCCGGGGGTACGGCGGCTAGATTCGCTGCAGTGGCCGACTCTTCCGAGGTTGCCGGGCGCGCCGCGCCAGTGATCCCAGTGGACCCGTCGGTCCGTGCGGAGCCCTCCCCGGCGGGGAGCTGGGCCCGGCGGACCGGTACCACGGCCCTCGCGTACTTCCACCTCACCAAACCGCGCGTGATCGAGCTGCTGCTCGTCACCACGTTGCCCGCGATGATCCTGGCGGCCGGTGAGCTGCCGTCGCTGACCCTGATCCTCGAGGTGTTGCTCGGCGGCGCGCTCGCCGCCGGTGGCGCGAACACCATCAACTGCTGGATCGAGCGCGACCGCGACCACCTCATGCGCCGGACCGCGCACCGGCCTCTGCCCCAGGGCGACGTCGCTCCCGAAGGCGCCCTGGTGTTCGGGCTCCTCCTCGAGGTCCTCGCGTTCGCGTTGCTCTGGTCGACGGTCAACCTGCTCTCGGCCGTGCTCGCGGTCAGCGCGATGTTGTTCTACGTGTTCGTGTACACCATCTGGCTGAAGCCGCGGAGCCCCCAGAACATCGTGATCGGCGGCGCCGCCGGGGCCGTGCCGGTGCTCGTCGGTTGGGCCGCGGTGACCGGCCAGCTCGCCGCGCCGGCGTGGGTCCTCTTCGCCATCGTCTTCTTCTGGACGCCACCGCACTTCTGGGCGTTGTCGCTGCGCTACTTCGACGACTACAAGGCCGCCGGCATCCCCATGCTCCCGGTGGCCAAGGGCATCCCGACCGCGGTGCGCCAGATCGTCGTCTACTCGTTCGTCGTCGTCGCCATCACCTTCACGTTGCCGCTCGTGACCGACGAGGTGGGCGTGATCTACGTGGTCGCTGCCGCGGTGCTCGGAACGCTGTTCATCGGCCAGGCGATCCGGCTGGCGCGCGACACGACGCCCGCGCAGGCCATACGGCTGTTCACATACTCGAACACCTACCTCGCGCTGCTCTTCGCCGCCGTTGCGCTCGACACCCTCGTCCACTCCGTCTGACCCGGACCCGTCGCCCGGCCCCTCCCGGCGGGCCCGGTGGATCCTCGCCCTGGTCGCGGTCGCCCTGGTGGTCGTCGTGGGCGCGGTCACGTGGGTCGCGGTGGCGGGCAACGACAGCTCCTCGGGCGACACTGCGATCCCCCGCGCCGTGCGCGACGGCGGCCCGCAGGTGGGTGACGTGGCGCCCGATTTCACGCTCACGACGCTCGACGGCAAGACGGTGACGCTGTCGGACTACCGCGGGAAGCCGGTGGTGGTGAACTTCTGGGCCTCGTGGTGCAACCCGTGCCGCGACGAGTTCCCGCGCTTTCGTGACGCGTTGGTCGCCCACCCGGGGAAGTTCGTGATGCTCGGCATCGACTACAAGGACATCACGTCCGACGCGCGCAAGTTCGTGAAGTCACAGCGCGCCACCTGGCCGATTCTCGACGACTCGGCCAACGCGGTGAGTGGGGCGTACGGGATCCGGGCGGTGCCCCAGACCTTCTTCATCACGCGTGACGGCACGATCGCGCAACGCTTCTACTCGGAGCCCACGTCCGGCGAGTTCGCCGCCGCGCTCGCGCAGATCACCAAGCCCGCGGCGAGCTGAGGCGAACGCTCCGTTCCCGTGGAACCGGCATTGCTTCCCGAGACGTCGGACACGCCGCGCGTCCCGCGTTGGCGACAATGGCTTCGCGGCGTCCTCGGCGCGGGACTCGGAGCTGGTGCCATCTGGCTGGTCTTCCAAGCCGCCGGAGGCCTCGCCGACGTCGGCGACGCTTTGCGCCAGACCAACCCGTGGTGGCTGATCCCCGCAGTCGCGCTCCAGGGGCTCGCCTACGTCTTGTCGGGTGTTCGGCTGCGGCGCCTCGCCGGGCCCGACGCCGGCCTCACCGTCGTCTCCGCGACCGAGATCGAGCTGGTGGTCAACGGGCTCGGCCTCCTCACCCCTGCCTCACCCGCTGAAGGCCTCGCCTTCGCGACCACCGAGCTGTCACGGCGCGGTCTGGCTCGTCGCCGGATCGCGCTGACCCTCGGCTTCACCAACTGGTTCAGCTTTCGAATCTTCTACCTCGCAAGCGCGGTCAACCTGCTGTTCATGCTCGCCACCCGCGATCTCCCCGTCGACGCCACCTGGCCGCTCGTCATCGCGCCGGTCGTCCTCCTGTTGCTGGCGGTGACCGCCGTGCTCGCGAGCCGACCGAGTACCGCCGAACATCTCGCAGTCGTCCTGGGCGCGCTTCGCTTCTGGAAGCCCCGCCCTGCGCGTAGCGAACGACGAGCGGCCGGAGCACGATTCCACGCCGACGCCATGGCGGTCGTCGGACCACCGCGGGCGCGGTTCCAACTCGCGCTGCTCTCGCTCGCTTCCATGATGAGCGATGTCGCGTGCCTGTGGTTCATCCTCATCGCGGTCGGCGCCCGAGTTGATCCCGACGTTGCGCTCCTCGCCGTGGGGGCAGGCGCGGTCGCGGCCGCGGTGCCGCTCCTGCCCGGCGGCATCGGCGTCGTCGAGGCGGTCATGCCCGCCGTCATCCACTGGTACGGGCCGCCGGTCAGTGCCGCCCTGGCCGGCGTGCTGCTCTACCGCGCCGTCGGCACCTTCCTCCCCGCCGCCGCGGGAGCCGTCTCACTGATCCCGCTGCGGGCGCACCAGCCGAAGTGACACGCACACGGCCGACTGGTGGTCGGTCGCGCCGGTCGCGGTGCTCCTCGACCGGCCTACCCTTTCGGACATGGAGATGTACTGCGCCGACTGCGGATGCCTGGTCGAGCGGGGCGTCCGGATCGTCCCGTGCAACACCGGCCAGTGTTGTTGCCTCGATCTGCCGATCCAACTGCGCACGGTCGAACAGATCGCGGACTGACTCCCCCCGGCGTTCAACGCGCGGGAGATCGACACGTTCCGCGGACTCCTTGCCGAAGGTGCCTCCTGGGGAGTGCAGCGCGTTCATGTCGCCGCCAGTTCCAACGCGAGCGCGACCCGCGGCTTCGGGATCCGGGGCGTCGATGACGTCGTCGAGATCCCAGGTGTCGAGACCGATGACCGGTACACCGGTTCGCAACGCGAACGCGATCTCCGAGAGCGTGCCGTACGCACCACCGACGGCGATCACGACGTCGACGGAGCGGACGATCAACGCGTTCCGCATCTCACCCATCCCGGTCGTGATCGCCACCGTCACGTGTGGATTCGCGTCGGCGCGCGCCCGTCCGGGGAGCAACCCGACCACGGTGCCGCCCGCGGCGGCCGCGCCGCGCGCGACGGCCTCCATCACCCCGCCGAGACCACCGCAGAACACCACCGCGCCGGCTTGGGCGAGCAGCCGACCAACCGCGTCTGCGCGCGCGATCTCCTCGGCCGTGGCCTCACTCGGCCCGATGACCGCGACGTAGCGACCGTCCACCTCTCCGACGCTACGCCGGATCCGCCGGAGACGGCTCCGGACCCGCTGCAGCCCCGCTCACTCCTCCCAGCGGAACCAGCGGATCGCGGCGAGCGGCGCCCCGACCGCCCACACCAGGAGCACCACCAGCTCGCCGGTCGGGAACCCCTGCCCGGGCGTGAGCGCGGCGCGGACCGTCTCCGACAGCGCCGCCGCAGGGAGGGCCTTGGCGAACGTCTCGATCGCGTCGGGCAGCTTGGCCAGCGGGTACGCCATCCCGCCCAGGAACAGGAGCACGAGGAAGAGCCCGTTGGCGACGGCCAGGTTGGCCTCGGCCCGCAACGTCCCCGCGAGCAGCATGCCGATGCCCGCGAACGCGACCGTGCCCACGAGGAGCAACAGGATCGCCAGCACCAGACCGCCGGTCGCGTGCCAGCCGAGCGCGAGCCCCGTGAGCACGATCACTGCGGCCTGGACCACCTCGAGCACGAGCACGTTGAGCGTCTTCGCGGAGAGGAGCCCGGCTCGGCTCAACGGGGTGGAGCCGAGCCGCTTCAGCACGCCGTAGCGACGCTCGTAGCCGGTGGCGATCCCCAAGCTCACCATCGCGCTCGACATGACCGCCAGGGCCAGCACGCCGGGCACCAGGAAGTCGACCGGATCCTTGTAGGTGGTGTTGACCGCGTCGACCGACGAGAAGAACACCAGGATGCCGAGCGGGATCACGAGGGTCACGAGGAGGCTCTCGCCGCGCCGCACGGTGAGCAGCATCTCGATGCGCGCCTGAGCGGCGACGGCCTTCGCCCTCATGAATGCCCCTCGCTGGTGAGACGGAGGAACACGTCTTCGAGGCTCCGGCGGCCCGCCCGCAGCTCGCTCACCAGCGCGCCCTGCTCGCAGAGCCAGGCGGTGAGCGCGGCGACCAGCGTGGGCGTGGCCGCGGTGTCGATCAGGTAGTCGCCCGGTCGTAGCTCGCGCACCGAACCCGCGGCGATGCCGAGATGGCGGGCGAGGTCGCCGACCACGAGACCGGGCAGGGTCGTGAACGACATCTCGTCGGCGGCGGCGCGCGTCGTGAGCTCGGCGGGTGAATCGCACGCGACCAGCCGGCCGTGATCGATGATTCCCACGCGATCGCACAGGTGCTCGGCCTCGTCCATGGCGTGGGTGGTGAGCACGACGGTCACGCCGCGGTCGCGCAGCTCGCGGATCATGGTCCACGTGGTGGCGCGAGCATGGGGGTCCATGCCCGCGGTCGGCTCGTCGAGGAACACGAGCGACGGCTTGCCGACGAGTGCGAGCGCGAGCGAGAGCCGCTGTTGCTGGCCGCCCGACATGCGCCGCACGAGCGTGTGACGGGAGTCGTCGAGGCCGACGAGGCGCAGCAGACGTTCCGGGTCGTCGGGGTGGTCGTAGTACGACGCGAAGAGCTGCAGCGCCTCGAGCGGCCGGATACCCGGGTAGAGGCCGCCCTCCTGGAGCATCACACCGATGCGCGGGCGGATGCTGGCGCCGTCGCGCCACGGGTCGGCGCCGAGCACCCGCACTTCACCCGCGTCGGCGCGCCGGTACCCCTCGAGGATCTCGACGGTGGTCGTCTTGCCCGCGCCGTTGGGCCCGAGGAGGCCGAACACCTCGCCCGCCGCGATCGAGAGCGAGATCCCGGCGACCGCCAGTGTGGGCCCGTAGCGCTTCTCGAGCGCGGCGACCTCGATCGCGTGCGCAGGAGAGTTCACCGTTGCCGGATCCTAGCGACCGCCCGTGGGCGGAAGCATGCTCGGGGCGGGTTCGCGTCCTTCACCGGTCGCGCCAGGCGACGAAGCGGGCGAGGTCGGCGAGCGCCACCGCGGCCTCACCGGTGACCGGGCCGGCGTCGAGGGCGGCGAGCGCCTCCGCCACGAGGCTCGCGATGGCGCGCTCGACTTCGGCGACCGCGCCGGTGGCGACCAGACGTTCGCGCACCATGGCCAGCGCGGCGTCGTCGAGCGGGTGCGCGGCCAGGCGGTCGAGCTCGCCACCGAAGGCGGGGTCGGCCTCCACCGCCGCGGCCAGCAGCGGCGTCACCTTGCCCTCCCGGAGGTCGTCGCCCAGGGGCTTGCCGGTCAGGGCGGGATCGCCGAACACGTCGAGCAGGTCGTCACGGAGCTGGAAGGCCTGACCCGTCGGTGTGCCGAACGCGCTGAGCGGGGCCTCCAGCTCCGGGAGCCGACCGGCGAGCGCGGCGCCGAGGTGCAGAGGACGCTCCACCGTGTACTTGCCGGACTTGTAGCGCTCGATGAGCTCGGCCCGGGCCCGGTCCCGGCTGCCCTCGGCGCTGGCCGCGAGGTCGAGGAACTGCCCGACGCACAGCTCGAGGCGCAACTCGTCGAACACGGGGCGGGCCCCGGGCGGGGCGGCAGCGAAGAGCATGTCGGCATAGACGAACGCGAAGTCGCCCACCAGGATCGCCGCGCCCTCGCCGAAGCGACGGCGCTTCGCCCCGCCACGCCGCGGCGGTGTGGGCGGCGGCGAAGCGGGTGTGCACCGCCGGGCGCCCCCGGCGCAGCGGGGAGCCGTCCATCACGTCGTCGTGCACGAGCGCGAAGGCGTGCAGCAGCTCGAGGCCGGCGCCGACGTCGACCACGACCGGGTCGGCCGGGTCGCCGCCCGCGCCCACGAACGCCCAGGCGCAGAACGCGGGCCGGAGTCGCTTGCCGCCCGCCGCGACCAGGTCGCGGAGCGCCTCGAGCGGCGGTGCCAGCGCCCCGTCGAGCGCCGACCAGCGGGCGATCTCGGCGTCGAGGAGGGAGGTGATCCGCTGCTCGACCCGGACGCCGAACTCGCGCGCGCGCCGGTGGGGAGCGGCAGGGCACGCTCCGCGGGGCGTGGCTCCATCGGCGGCGATGCTAGGGGCGTCGGTAGCATCCGCCCGAATGGCCGAGTTCCTGTCCGCCGCGTGGATCGCCGAGCTCGACGCCGCCGCCCGCGCGGCCGACGACCTGATCCTCGACGACGGTGAGCTGGTGGTCGGGCAGGTGGTGCGCGGCCTTCCCGGTGGCGTCGTGCGCTATCGGGTGCGCGTCGGGCCGGGCGGCGCGCGCGTCTCGACCGGCGGCGGCGGCGACGCCGACGTCACGTTGCTGACCGACGCGGCCACCGCGCGCTCGCTGCACGAGGGGCGGGTGCGGGCGCAGGACGCGTTGGCGACCGGCTCGCTCAAGGTGCAGGGCCGCCCCGAGGTGCTGGCGAGGCGGGCCGACCTGCTCTCCCGGCTCGATGCCGCGTTCGCCCCGGTGCGCAGCCGCACGACCTTCCCGGAGGCGGCCGGTAGCGTGCAGGGCGATGCAGCCATTCGAACGGCTCCGGGCGATCGCCCGACACGGCGGTGACGACCGCCTCCTGGTGGCCGAGGCCGCCGACTGCCTCGGCGAGTTCGACGACGACCCCATGGCCCTCGTCGTGACCTGCCGGCGGCTCTTGCACCACCATCCCGAACGCGCCCCGCTGTGGTGGCTCTGCGCGCGGGTGCTCGCGGCGCCGGACCCGTCCGACGCGGCGTGGGAGGCCGAGGGGCTCATGCGGGCCGACGCCACCGCGGACCGGCTCGCCGCGTTGCTGCCGTTTCCCGCCGACCACCCGATCGCGGTGCTCGGGTGGCCCGAGCTGAGCGGCGCCGCCCTCGCCATGCGTCCCGACCTCGAGGCGCTGGCCGTGCGCGTGGACCACGGCGCCCGGCGCGGACACGAAGGGAGCTGGGTGGCGAGGCTGGCCCGCAGCGACGCGTCGGCGCGCCCGGTCGACCTCACCGAGGCGCTGGCCCGGGAGCCGTCACACCTGCTCGTCGAGGTGGCGGGCGCGAGCCCCACCGATTTGCTCGTCGCCGACGGGACGTCGGCGGCGCTGGCCGACCTGGCCCGCCCGTCGCTGGTGGTGTGGCTGGTGGCCGGTGTCGGGCGCGTGCTGCCCGCCCGCATGTTCGACGCCATGATGCGTGAGATCGGCGACCCCGGGGACCACGGCCTGGAGCAGCTCGACGTGCAGGTCGCGGACCGCATCGCCGGCCCCACCGGTCTGGTGCGCCCGGAGCAGCTGCTCCGCCGGGTGGATTGTCCGGTCGCGCCCGAGCTCCTGCGCTTCAGCTGACGCCCGTCCCGGCGGCCGGATCCCGCTACGGTCGGATCCCGAGAGGCCGCATCCCGCCACGGCCCGATCCCCCTACGGCAGGAGCTCCGGCGGATCCTCGCCTGGCGGCCGATGGTGTTCCTCGACGTCGAGGTAGCCCGTGGTCGCCCGGCGCCTGACCTGTCCCCTGATCCGGAACCGGCGACCGAGGCGGCTCCGCACGAGCGCGCGCACGGGCGGGAGCAGCAGCAGCAACCCGATCCCGTCGGTGACGAAGCCCGGGAGCAGCAGCAGGAACCCGGCCAGCGCGAGCAGACCGCCGTCGGTCATCGGCCCGGTCGGGACGCGCCCGTCGTCGAGCTCGGCCCGCATCCGGGCGAACGTGCCGACGCCCTGGCGCTTCACCAGCCACGCGCCGCCGATCGCGATCACCAGCATCAGGGCCAGCGTGTCGAACACGCCGATCCACTGGGCCACCTGGAGGAAGACGGCGATCTCGACCAGCGGCCACAGGACCAGCAGGAGGACGATCACGAACACGCCTCCAGGCTATGAGCCGAAGATCACCCGTCCAGCGCGAGCGGCAGCACGTTGCCCGCTTCCCCGACCGGGGCCGCGGCGGGGTCGACTGCCTGCTGGCGGCGCACGGCGTCGATCTTCTCGAGCTCGCGCTCGATCCCGCGCCGGCGCGTGCCCTCGAGCTCCTCGAACGCGGTTCCCGCGGTCTTCAGGTTGCGGCCCACCTTGTCCATCTGCTCGACGAATCGGTCCCACTGCTTCTCGAAGCCCTGGAGCAGGCCGAGGATCTCGTGCGAGGTCTGGCTCAGGCGGAAGTTGTCCACTGCCTGGCGGATCACCGCCAGCACTGCGAACAAGGTGAGCGGCGAGCAGAAGATCACCTTGTCGCGCAACGCGTCGTCGAGGATGGTGCGGTCCTGCTCCTGGATGAACCCGTACACCTGCTCGTTCGGGATGAACAACAGCACGCAGTCGACGGTGTCGTTCGCGGTGTCGACGTACTCGCGCCGCGTCACCTCCTTGAGCCGCAGGCGCACGTCCTTGAGGAACTCCTTGCGCAGGCGCTCACGCTCGGCATCCGTCTCGGCGTCGAGGAAGCGCATGTAGTTGTTCAGCGGGAACTTCACGTCCATGTGCAGGCAGAGGCCCTGCGGGAGCAGGAACGTGTAGTCGGGGATGCCGCCCGAACCGGCCATCGCCTGCTGCTTGCGGTAGTTGACGCCGTTGATGAAGCCGGCGAGGCGCAGCACGTCTTCCGCCATCCGCTCGCCCCACTGGCCGCGCGCGGTCGTGCTCGACAACGCCTCGCGCAGCGACTGCGTCGTCTCCGCCAGCACCTGGGTGTGCCGGCCCGCTTCGCGCAGCTGGCTGCTGAGCTCGCCCACGTGCTCGCGTCGCTCGGCCTCGACCTCGTGGAGCAGCCCGGTGAGCTTCCCCAGCTCGACGCGCATGTCGCCCATCTGCTGGTCGATCAGGCCGCGGGTGCCGTCGAGCTCCTGGGTGCCGAGGCGCCGCTCGGCCTCCATCATCTCCTGGTTCATGCGGACGAGCTGCTCGACCGCACCGGCCATCGCCACCCGGTCGGCCGTGGCGTGTGCCTCGACGGCCTCCTGTACGACGAGGTCGATCGGCACCTCGGGCGTGACGTCGCGGCGCTGGGCGCGCACGAGGGCGACGACGAGCGCGACCAGGGCTACCACGACCACCGCGAGGACCAGCGAGACGACTTCCATGCTCCGAAGGTACGGCAGGGGTGTGACACTGATCGCCATGCCCGTTGACCTGCGGAAACGCCCTCCCGGGCTCCGGCGTCAGGCGCCCAGGTGGTCGAGGAGCAGGCGGTTCAGCGCGTCGGGGGAAACCTCGGGGATCCAGTGGCTCACGCCCTCGAGCACCTCGAACCGGTACGGCCCGGCGACCTCGGCCGCGGTCCCTTCGGCGGCCTCGCGCCCGAGCGCGACGTCGTCGGTCGACCACACGTACATGGTCGGGGTCGTGATCGGGCCGATCGGGGCGCCGAAGTCGTTGGCGCGGTACCAGTTCAGCCCGCCAGTCAGTGCCGCCCCGCCGTCGGCGGTGAACACCCGGAGGTACTCGGCCGCGGCGTCCGCCGGGTGTTCGGCATAGGCCGCGGCGAGGAGCGCGCCGTCGTCGGCGAGGAACGCGGCCTCGGCCCCGTCGGACCGGAACCACGCCATGTACGCGGACTTCTCGCTCTGGTCGCCGCCCGACGCGATGGCGTTCCGAAAGGGCGTCGGGTGCGGCGTGGACACCACCGTCAGCGAACGGAGCCGCTCGGCGTGGCGGGCGCCCGCGTACCAGGCCACGAACCCGCCCCAGTCGTGCCCCACGAGGTGGAAGCGCTCGGCGCCGAGCGCGTCGGCGAACCCGGCGACGTCGTCGACCAGCCGGTCGATCCGGTACCCGGCGAGCTCGGTCGGTCGCGCCCCGACGGCGTAGCCGCGCTGATCGGGAGCCACGGCGCGGTACCCCGCGTCGGCCAGGACGCCGAGCTGGGCTCGCCACTCGTAGGAGGTCTCGGGGAACCCGTGGAGCAGCAGCACCAGCTCGCCGTCGGCCGGGCCGTCGGCGAGCGCGGTGTACGTGTACGGCCCGACGGTGAGCCCGAGTGATTCCATGCTGGTGATCCCTTTCAACCGGCGCGGCGCGCCGCGTGCCGTTCGGCGCGTGTGACCAGGTTCCCGGCGCCGAGCCGGGTGGCCCACGCGCCGAGCTCGGGAGTCGGCCCCCGCCACTCCCAGTCGTCGACGGTGCCGACGTCGGCGTCGGTGCGCAACGTGGCGAGATCGAGGAAGAGCCGTGCCGCGTCGCGCGCGGTCGCGAGCGTGGCGGCCAGCTTGGCCGCGCCGCGCACCGACACGTCCCAATCGGCGACGTCGTCGGGGATCGCGTCGAGGTGCTCGTAGCGGGCGAGCACCGTCGCGGCCGACTTCGCCCCCCAGCCCGGCAGACCGGGAAAGCCGTCGGCGGCGTCGCCGACCAGCGCGAGGTAGTCGGGGATGGAGCGCGGGCCGACACCGAAGCGCTCGCGGACGGCCGCCTCGTCGAGCACCCGCCCGCCCTGGCGGCGGTCGAGCTGCGCCACCTTGGGGTCCTCCACGCACTGGCCGAGGTCCTTGTCGGGGGTACAGATGAACACGCGGCCCACGCGCGGATCGTCCCGCGCCACGCGCGCCGCCGACGCGAGCCCGTCGTCGGCCTCCAGCTCGACCATCGGCCAGACCGTGACCCCCAGCGCCCCGAGGGCTTCCTCGAGCATGGGGAACTGCGTCAGGAGCTCGGGGTCCATCCCCTCGCTCGTCTTGTAGCCGATCCAGAGGTCGTTGCGGAACGACTCGACGACGTGATCGGTCGCCACCCCCAGGTGCGTCGCCCCCTGTTCGAGCATGCCGAGCACCGACCCGACCACGCCCCGGACCGCGGCGACCTCGATCCCTGCGGCGTCGAAGTGGGACGGCACCGCGAAGTGGTGGCGGAACAGCTCGTAGGTGCCGTCGACGAGATGGACCTCGATCCCGGCGGTCGCCATGGCCCCGAGCCTGGCACATTGCGCCGCCCGGGCACACCTGGGAGCACGTCGAGAACCCGGGGTTGATGTCCCTACCGACCGGTAGGGGCGCTACCCTCGCGACCGTGGACGACGACCAATTGCTGGCCGAGCTCGAACCGACGGCGATCCAGCTCTACGAACGTCACCTGTCCACCGCGAAGGAGTGGTTCCCGCACGAGATGGTGCCCTGGAGCCGGGGCCGCGACTACGTCGTGGACGAGGCGTGGGACCCCGCGCAGTCCACGCTCTGCGATGGTGCACGCAGCGCGCTGTTCCTCAACATCCTCACCGAGGACAACCTCCCGCACTACTACCGCACGATCACGTCGAAGTTCGGGAACGACGACGTGTGGGGCGAATGGAACCGCCGGTGGACGGCCGAGGAGGGTCGCCACGCGATCGTCATCCGCGACTACCTCGCGGTGAACCGCTCACTCGACATGCGCCAGCTCGAGCGCGCCCGCATGCGGCAGGTGTCGCTCGGGCTCGTACCCAACCCCGACAGCATTGCCGACGGCATCGTCTACGTCGCGCTACAGGAGCTCGCCACCCGCATCTCACACCGCAACACCGGCAAGCTGCTCGACGACCCCGAGGGTCTGGCGATCATGAGCCGCGTCGCCGCCGACGAGAACCTCCACCATCTCTTCTACCGCGACCTCGTGTCGGCGGCGCTGGATGTCGACCCGTCGGGCATGGTCGCGGCGATCGAGCGGCAGGTGCGCACCTTCGAGATGCCCGGCGCGGGCATCGAGGACTTCAAGGTCCACGCACGCGTCATCGCCGACGCCGGCGTGTACGACTTCGCGTCGCACCACGACCAGATCCTCGTCCCCGTCGTGTTCAAGCACTGGCGGATCGAGCAGCTCCAGAATCTCAAGACGGCCGGCGAGCAGGCGCGCGACCGGCTGGTGCAGCACGTCGAGAAGGTCGGGAACGTCGCCAAGCGCATGAAGTCGCGCCTGGCCCCGCGCCCGGCTCCCGTGGTCTGACCCGCCCTCAGGCCGAACGGTCGTGGCCGCGCAGCGCGTGGCCTTCGAACTGCGTGAGTCCGCGCTCCACGACGCGGTCGTGCGCCCACGACATCGCGGGGCGCGCCACGACGGCGAGCGAGCGGAGCACCGGCGCCGCGAGCTCGAGCTCCCACGCGAGACGGGCGTCGGTGCCGCCCTCGACCTGCGTGAGCTCGAGGCGGGCCGGGCCGGTGAGGTCGCCCGCGACCCGGGTGGTGAGACGTTCCTCGACGGTCGCGTCGTCGACGCTGATCGTGCAGTGGAGCTGGTACGGGAGCGGCGCCTGGATCATGACGTCCGCCACGGCTCCGGGGACGAGCGCATCACCGCCGCCGACGCGGAACTCCCGCAGCCAGGGCCACCACTCGCGGTAGCGGTCGGTCTGCGCGAGCGTCGCCCAGAGCTCGTCCGGGCCCAGGCGAAAGTGCCAGGACCGGTCGAAGCGGAACGGTGACGGCACCGACCCAGTGTCGCCGCGGGGCTACGCCGGTGCAAGCAGCGGTTCCCCCGGCGGGGTCACCGCGACCCGCGCCGTTCGTTCGAAGCAACCGAGGTACAGCATCACCGTCGCCGTCCACACCGCTGCCGCGCCCGCGACGTGGATGCCGACGAGGAACGCGGGGATGTCGTTGAAGTACTGCACGTACCCGACCGCGGCCTGGGCCACGAGCACCACGAGGAGCACGGTGACGCGCTGCTGCATACCGTGGGGCGCGCGGTCGCGCCGCAGCAGCCACACCATCGCGAGCACCGCGGCGAGGAAGACCATCACGAGGGTGCCGTGCACGCGGGCGGCGTCTTCCAGCTTCAGGTCGAGCCGTGCGACGTCGTCGTGCTTGGAGCCTCCGCTGTGAGGCCCGGCACCGGTCACGACGGTGCCAGTGAACAGGACCACGCCGGCGAGCCCGAGCAGCACCCGTCCGAGGAGCACCGTGCGACGTGACACGACCGCGTGGGCGGGTCCGTCGGGTTGACCGGCGCGGCGGACAAGCACCAGCGCGTCGGTGAGCAGCAGGATCGACAGCAGGAAGTGCGCCATGACGAACGGCGGCTTGAGGTCGAACGCGACCGTGAGCTGGCCGAGCACGGCCTGGGCGAACACTCCCGCCACCAGGCCCCACGAGAGCCAGATGAGGTCACGGCGGCGTGGGATGCGCACGAGGCTGCCGAGCACCGCCAGGATCACCGCCACCGACACGAGGCCCGTGAAGAGGCGGTTGAGGTGCTCGATGGTCGTGTGCTCGCTCGACGGTCCGTGGGCCTGCAACTGGCTGTTCGGACAGCTGACCCCGACCGGGCACCCGAGACCCGAATTGGTCAGACGGACCGCCGCGCCGCTGACGATGATGATCGCCAGCAGGACGGCGGCGAGGATCGCGATCCGCCGGTACGCGATCGGGCTGAGGTGCGGCACGCGCATGCAGGTGCGATCGTACCGAGCAGGGCCGGGAAACTCCCGACGCAGGTCGCGCTCGGTGCGACACTGGCGCGGGCGTCCGCCTTGGCGGCCTAACCTCCGCGAATGGCGGACACGGTTGCCCAGGTCGCGGATGCAGTAGGTGAGATTGCATCGCGTTGGCGTGGCGCTCGGGCGGAACGGCAGTCTCGTCGCCGCCTGGACCGCGCCGACTTCGACCTGCTGCGCGACGCAGGGCTGCTCGCGCTGATCGCGCCCGTCGATGCTGGAGGCCTGTGGCAGAGCATGACCGCCTCGGCCCGGCCCCTCTGCGAGATCTACCGCCGGCTCGCCTCCGCCGATCCTTCGGTGGCGCTGGTCTCGTGCATGCACCCTTCGGTGATCGCGTTCTGGCTCGCGAGTCCTGATCCGTCGCAAACCGAATGGGAGGAGCAGCGCCGTGCGGTGTTCGTGAGCGCGGTGGCGGGCCAACAGTGGGGAACCATCACGTCGGAACCGGGGAGCGGGGGCGACATCGGCCGGACTCGATCCGTCGCGACACCAGTCGACGGCGACCCGTTTCTCGTCGGGGCGACCTACGGGGTCACGGGTGACAAGCACTTCGGCAGCGGCCTGGGTGTCACCGACCGCATGATGACGACGGCGATCCCGGAGGGCGAGTCGGAACCGACGATCTTCGTTCTGGATGTGCGCGGCCGGCCATGGGACGGCAGCGCGGGGCTCCAACTCATCGCCGAGTGGGACGGCATGGGAATGGCCGCGACCCAGAGCCACGCCATGCGGCTCGAGGGCGCAGCCTCGATCCGGCTCGCATGGGGCGGGCGGCTGGATGCGATCACCGGGGCGGCAGGCCCCCTGGTCGCCTCGCTGTTCGTGGCCGTGATCCTCGGCGTGCTCGACGAAGCGATCGCGGTCGCCCGCGATCAGGTGCGCGATCGGGCCGATCAGCTGCGCGCGTTCGAGCAGGTGGAGTGGGCGCGAGCCGAGCAGGACCACTGGCTCGCCGTGCAGGCGTACGAGGGCGCACTCCGCGCCATCGAGGGAGGGAACCCCGCCACCGCGTCGCACGCGGGCGTGCGCGCCAAGGAAGCCGTCGCCGAGCTCGCCGAGCAGACGCTCCTGCGCATCACCCGCGTCCTCGGTGGCGGATCGTTCTCCCAGCGCTCACCGTTCGCTCACTGGTTCGAAGACGTCCGCGTGCTCGGGTTCCTCCGGCCGCCGTGGGGACTCGCCTACGACCAGCTCTTCGCCACGTCGATCGACGAGAGGCTCGCCCCCGTGCGAGGCATGGAGCCGTCGTAGCTCGACCCCGTCGGCACCTTCGCGTGCAGACCACGGAGGGGCGGCGGTTCGGCACGATTCGGGCGATGAGTGCCATACCCCCGTGGTTGGATGGTGGGGTGTTCGACGTTGCCGATCGTCTCGACGGGTCGCGGTGCTGGCCGACGCAACGGCTGGTCGCGCGTCGCGAGGAGTTGGTGCGGGAGCAGCGGCGCCTGCGGGTGGAGGAGTTGGCGGTGGTGCGGGTGCTCGACGAGCGCGGCCGCATCGACGACGGCCTCGCGGGGCGTGATGGCGTGTCGGCGTGTTCGGCGTGCGAAACGGTGGAGACGGCGCGGGCGTTGGAGTCGTTGCCCGCGGTCGCCGCGGCCGCGTACGCCGGGGATCTGAGCTCCGAGCAGCTGGGCCCGGTGGTGGCGTTGGCGGACGAATCGACGGATGCCCGAGTGGGCGAGCCGGGCGCCGAACGTGGCGCCGGCGGATCTGGCCCGCCTGGCCCGCACGAAGGTGAAGCCGACGGTGGAAGAGGCGTGTGCCCGGCGTGAGGCGCGCAGCGTGCGGATGTGGTGGCGGCGCGACACCGGCATGCTGTCCATCCGGGGAGACCTTCCCGACGTCGACGGCGCCCGCTTCGAGGCCACCATCAACCGCATGATCGAACGGAAGCGCCCGGCCAAGGGCCGGAGGTGGGATACGCGTGAGCATCGCAGTGCCGATGCGTTGGTCGAGCTGTGCGATGTGTACGAGACCGCGGAACCACCGGCCGCCGCGGCGAAGCCGTTGCTGGTGGTCGAGGTGCCCATGTCGGGGCCCGCGGAGGTGGCGGGGATCCCGCTACCCGACGCCATGGTCGAGCGGTTGCGGGCGAGCGCGCCCATCGAGCCGGTCCTGGTCGATGGTGACGGTGTCGCGACCGCGGTCGGTGCGCGGTCGACAGCGTTGTCCCCCAAGATCACTCGGGCCGTGCTGCTACGCGACGGCCACTGCCGCATCCCCGGCTGCGAGGTCCGCCACGTCTCGAGATCCATCACCTCCGACCCCGATCACTGGGTGGCAGCGACGAGATCCCGAACCTCGCCGCGGTGTGCGGCGCCGGCGGGCATCACGGCCTGCTCGTCCCCACCGGCAAGTGGGCGCTCGTGGGCAACCCCAACCAGCCCGACGGTCTCCGGCTCGTGGCGCTCGACGACCTCACCCGCGACGAAGCCCACGGACTCGGGCTTCCACCACGGCGCGCCGGGCCGAACGCGGTCTGACGGTTACCCGTGCTTGGCGTTGGAGCGGGCCCGACCGCGGGTCGTCGCTTCGAGCACGACCTTGCGCAGGCGCACGTTGTGCGGCGTCACCTCGACGCACTCGTCGTCGGCGATGAACTCGAGCGCCTGCTCGAGCGACATGGGTCGGGGCGGCACCAGCCGCTCGGTGTTGTCGGAGCCCGACGCGCGGATGTTGGTGAGCTTCTTCTCCTTGATGGGGTTCACGTCCATCTCGTCGGAGCGGGCGTTCTCCCCCACGATCATGCCCTCGTAGACCTCGACGCCGGGGCCCACGAGCATCTGCCCGCGTTCCTGGAGGTTCATCAGCGCGAACGTGTTGGTGGTGCCGCGGCGGTCGGACACGAGGCTCCCGGTCGGTCGGGTGCGCAGCGCACCGTGCCAGGGCTCGTAGCGGTCGAACACGTGGTGCAGCATGCCGGTGCCGCGGGTCTCGGTCATGAACTCGGTGCGGAAGCCGATGAGCCCGCGGGCGGGCACGAGGTACTCCATGCGCACCCAGCCGGTCCCGTGGTTGACCATCTGCTCCATGCGGCCCTTGCGCAGCGCGAGCATCTGGGTGACGACGCCGAGGTAGTCCTCGGGGACGTCGATGGTCACGTGCTCGACCGGCTCGTGGATCTTGCCGTTCACCTCGCGGGTGACGACCTCGGGCTTGCCCACGGTCAGCTCGAAGCCCTCCCGGCGCATCATCTCGACGAGCACCGCGAGCTGCAGCTCGCCACGGCCCTGCACCTCCCACGCGTCGGGGCGGTCGGTGTTGAGCACGCGCAGCGACACGTTGCCGACGAGCTCGGCGTCGAGGCGGGACTTCACCTGGCGGGCGGTGAGCTTGGAGCCGTCCTGTCCCGACAACGGCGACGTGTTGATGCCGATGGTCATGGAGAGGCTCGGGTCGTCGACGTGGATGACCGGCAACGGGCGGGGGTCGTCGGGATCGGTGAGCGTCTCGCCGATGGTGACGTCGGGGAGGCCGGCGATGGCCATGATCTCGCCCGGGCCCACCTCTTCGGCGTCGATCCGGTCGAGCGCCTCGGTGACGTACAGCTCGGTGATGCGCACGGTCTCGCTGGTGCCGTCGGCCTTGCACCACTCCACCGGCTGTCCTTTGCGCAGCGTGCCGTGCCGCACCCGGCACAGCGCGATGCGGCCCACGTACGGCGACGCGTCGAGGTTGGTCACCAGCGCCTGGAGCGGGTGGCTCTCGTCGAACTCGGGCGCGGGGATGTGGTCGAGCAGGGTCTCGAACAGCGGCTTGAGGCCGTCGGACCCACCGTCGACCGCGTTGACGAGGTCGGGGTCGTTCCCGTCGAGCGACGCGCGACCGTCACGCGCGTTGCAGTAGACGATCGGGAAGTCGATCTGGTGCTCGTCGGCGTCGAGATCGAGGAACAGCTCCTCCACCTCGTGCACCACCTCGGCGACGCGGGCGTCGCTGCGGTCGACCTTGTTGACCACGAGGATCACCGGCAGTCGCGCCTCGAGCGTCTTGCGCAGCACGAACCGGGTCTGGGGCAACGGGCCCTCGCTGGCGTCGACGAGCAGGAGCACGCCGTCGACCATGGTGAGTCCCCGCTCGACCTCGCCCCCGAAGTCGGCGTGGCCGGGAGTGTCGATGATGTTGATCTTCACGCCGCCGTAGCGCACCGCGGTGTTCTTGGCGAGGATCGTGATGCCCTTCTCGCGTTCGAGGTCGGTCGAGTCCATGACGCGGTCGACGACCTCGTCGCGGGCGCCGAAGGCGCCGGTCTGGCGCAGCATGGCGTCGACGAGGGTGGTCTTGCCGTGGTCGACGTGGGCGACGATGGCGACGTTGCGGAGCGCCTCCTGACGAGGCAGTGCGCGCGAGGACATGGAAGTGCCTTCCGTGGCTCTTCGGCTGGCCGGGGGGCGGCGAGCGGGGGAACCGGGAAGTCTACTGCGGGGTCAGCCCGGTGCCGGACCGGCCCGACGGGCCCGTTCCGGCTGCTTGGCCGCGCCGCCCACGAGCCGGGCGACGGGGGCCGTGAGCAACGCGAAGCCGATGGCCACGAGGAGGCCCGGGATCACCACCACGAACAACGAACCCACGATCTGGTCCTCGGCCCGGAGGTCGGTGCTGTTGTACCCGACGATCACCAGGATCAGGAAGGGGACGGATCCGGCGAATGCCGCGAAGATGCCCGGCCACGCCTTGCGGCTGAGCCACGCGCCGACGACCGCCCCCAGCACCAGGCCGAGACCCCCGCCCAGGGCCCACAGGACCGGCGGGGCGACCACGCGGCTGCCCGGGCCGTTGACCGTGGATTCCAGTGCCGCCGCCAGCGTGGTGAGCAGGAGGCTGGCGACGACCGTGATCGCCGTCCCCAGCCACATCGCCCGCTCGTCGCCCATCTGCGGAAGAATAGGGCCATGACTTCTGCACCGGGCTACCTCCACCTCCCCCACGTCCACCTCCCCCACGTTCACCAGGATGGACGAGTCGACCGCCGAGCAGTGGGGCGTGATCGTCACCGAGACCTTCGCCCACCAGGAGCGGGTCGCCGAGTCCGTGCTCACGCTGCTGGGCAGCCTGGCCGGGATCACCGACGGCTTCGCGGTCGACCAGCTCACCCACTCCCTGCAGACCGCGACCCTCGCCGAGCGCGCCGGGGCCGACGACGAGCTGGTCGTGGCCGCACTGTGCCACGACATCGGCAAGGCGGTGAGCGTGCCCAACCACCCGCGCATCGCGGCGGAGATCCTGCGGCCCTACGTGAGCGACGAGGTGTACTGGACCATCCTCGTGCACCAGGACTTCCAGGGCCGCCACTACTACGAGCACCTCGGTGCCGACCCGAACGCCCGCGATCAGTACCGCGGCCACGAGTCGTACGCGCTCGCCGAGCGCTTCGCCGACGAGTGGGACCAGCGCGCGTTCGATCCCGCGTACGACACCCTCCCCCTCGAGCATTTCGAGGCGAGGGTGCGTGCCGTGTTCGCCAGCCCCCGTTCGCTCTAGGACCGCTCCGCCGTGCCCCTCGACGCGTTCCCCGACGACTGGGACCGCGCGCTCTGCGTGGTCGCGCACCCCGACGACCTCGAATACGGCGCCGCGGGTGCCATCGCGTCGTGGACCGCGTCGGGCAAGGCGGTCTCGTACCTGCTGGTCACGCGTGGCGAGGCGGGGATCGACGCCATGGAACCGGCCGAGGCGGCCCGGGTCCGGGAGGCGGAGGAACGCGCCGGCGCCGCGGTCGTGGGCGTCGGCACGGTGGAGTTCCTCGAGGGGCACGCCGACGGTGTCATCGAGTACGGCCTCCCGTTGCGGCGCGACCTCGCCGCGGCGATCCGGCGGTACCGACCCGAGCTGCTCGTGTCGATCAACCACCGCGACACCTGGGGTGGCACCTCGCTGAACATGGCCGACCACCGTCACGTGGGGCTCGCCGTGCTCGACGCCTCGCGCGACGCGGCCAACCGTTGGGTGTTCGCCGACGCCGGCGAGCCGTGGGGCGGCGTGCAGCACGTCGCGTTCGCGGGCTCGCCGACGCCCACGCACTTCGTCGACCTCGGCACCCACCTCGAGCTCGGGATCGCGAGCCTCCGGGAGCACGCCGCGTACATCGCCGGGCTCGGCTACGAGTTCGACCCCGACGGGTTCCTGCGCGGCATCGCCCGCGGCGCCGGCGAGCAGGTCGGCTGCCAGTACGCGGCGACGTTCGAGGTCTTCGGGTCCTGACCGGAGACCTCGACGACGACGCGACGACGCGCCTACGAGTCGGGGTCGGCGGCCAGCACCGGGACCAGCGCGTCGAGCACCTTCGCCAGCACCGCCTGCGTCGCGTCGCGACCGGCCTCGAACTCGGGCCAGCTGAGCGGTGATTCGCCGACCCCGTTGGCGAGGTTGTCGACGGTGCACACCGACGCGTAGGCGAGGCCCAATTCCCCCGCCACGACGCACTCCGAGGCCGTCGTCATGCCGACCACGTCGGCGTGCTGCGCCATCAACCGGATCTCGGCGGCCGTCTCGAGCCGCGGGCCGGTCACCTGCCAGTACACGCCGCCGTCGCGCAGGGGCACGCCGGTCACCGAGTGCCACCCGTCGAGCACACGCGACCGCCACGCGGCGTCGAAGTCGGGGATCCGGTGGCCGCGCTCGTCGGCGAACGTGCTGCTGACGGGGTGGAGCGCGACGAAGTCGTCGGCCAGCACGAAGGTGCCGACCCGGATCGAATCCCGCAACCCACCAGTGGAGCTGATGGCGAGCACCCGGTCGCACCCGAGCGCGGCGAGCGCGCGGAGGTTGGTGCCGTGGTCGATGAGGTGGGGTGGCGTGTAGCTGTCGAGCCCGTGACGTTGCAGGAGGTACGCGTCGCCGAGGTCGCGCACCACCACGGCGCGGGTGCCGTCGTCGACGGTGAGCTCGGGGGCGTCGACGCCGACGTTGCTCCCGAGGAGGCTGTTCCCACCGATGACCGCGAGCGCCCCCATGGGTCAGGCGGCCACGTCGGCGGCGAACGCGGCCAGCACGTCGACCAGCGCGGCGGTGTGGGCCCGGTGGACCTCGCCCCGGGCGCCCGCGCCGTAGGGCCCGATGGCCCGCACCGGGTGGGGCAGCTCCACCTGAACGCCCCGCGACGCGCGGTTCACCGGGTTCCGCGGGTCGACCCCGCGGAGCCGACGCGGGATCCGGTCGAGGTCGTCGACCACCCGGTACCCGGGCAGGGCGACCCGCAGCCGGCCGGCGAGCTCCGCCGCGAGCACACGGTCGCCTCCCCCCACGAGGAGCGCGTGGCGCAGGTCGTCGTGGCCCCAGTAGCCGTGCACCGACACGAGGGTCTCGACGTGGCCGAGGAATTCGGCGAGCAGGGGCGAGCACCCGGGATCGGTCTGGTGCGAGGGCACGTGGTGCTTCAGGTCGTCGGGCTGCACGATGACGTAGCACGAGGCGCCCGAGCGGCGTGCCGCGGCACGGGCGATCTCGGCGGTGCCCGGCTCGAGTCCGCCGTGGAGGGCCAGGAACCCCGCCGGCGACGCCAGGAGCTGCTCTTCGACCACGTCGGGATGGGCGAGCAGATCGGCGAAGGCCACGCCATGACGGTACCAACCTCCGCCGCCGCGGAGGCGTCCTCTCACACGCGCCTGTGTAGCATCCGCGGCCATGCTGTGGCGTCGCCCCGACGGTGATCTCGTGCACGACGTGCCGCCCACCAAGGCGATCATGCCGTACCTCATGCGGGGGCGGAACGAGTCGGCGGTCTACTTCGAGCAGCAGGTCGCGATGCGCCAGGCAGACCGCTACGTCCGGGAGTTCAACGAGGTCCACCCTGACACGCCCATCACCGTCCAGCACCTGGTGATGTGGACGATCACCCAGGTGCTCGAGAAGTACCCCACGATGAACCGGTTCGTCGTCGGTGGGCGCCTCTACCAGCGGCGGGGCATCTGGTTCACCTACTCGGCCAAGCAGAGCCTCAAGGGGAAGTCGCCCCTCCTCGTGCTCAAGCGTGAGTTCCATCCCGAGGAGCCGTTCGTCGACATGGTGCGGGCCATGCAGGAACAGCTGCGCGACGACCGCTACGGCGACACCGTGAGCCCGTCGGACGCCGAGGCCGCCCTCATCCTGAAGTTCCCCGGGTTGATCCGGCGCCTGATCCTCGCGGTGGGCCGCCTCGGTGACGCGTTCGGGCTGCTGCCCGCCTCCATGATCGAGCACGACCCGATGTACGCCAGCGTGTTCTTCGCCAACCTGGCCAGCATCGGACTCGACGCCTGCTACCACCACCTCTACGAGTACGGCAGCATCGGCATCTTCGGGGTGATCGGTCGGCCCACCACCGACCCCGGATCGCCCACCAGCGGGCCCGACCGTCGCCGGACGATGACGCTGCGGTGGACGTTCGACGAACGGGTGGAGGACGGGCTGGTCGCGGGCTACGCGCTCAAGCGGGCCAAGCAGATCCTCGAGGATCCGGTGGCCGCCGGGCTCCCGGAACCCCTCGGTGGACGAAGGGGTCCACCACCACCCCGTGGTACCCCGTAGACTCCCGTGCCGACCGGTACATTGACCGGAATGACGGGGGCCAGAGAAAGGTTGGGGTGAGTCTCGGGTGAGCTTCTTTCGCGACCGCCTCGAGGCCTTCCCGCGGCTGGCCGACTACCGCCTGGCCAAGGCGGCCGGGTACTGGCCGTACTACAAGACGGTCGAGAGCGCGGCCCGCGCCCGGTTCACCATCGAGGGCCAGCACTACATCAACTTCGGCTCCAACAACTACCTGAGCCTCTCGTACCACCCCCGGGTCATCGAGGCCGCCCAGCGGGCCACCGACAAGTACGGCACCGGGGTCACCGGTTCCCGGTTGCTCAACGGCACCCTCGACCTCCACCTCACCCTCGAAGCCGAGCTCGCGGAGTTCTACGGCCGGGAGGCCGCGCTCGGTGTTCTCCACCGGCTACGTCGCCAACGTGAGCACGATCAGCGGGCTCCTGACCCGCCACGACTACGCGATCCTCGACAAGGACGCCCACAACTCGTTGCTCACCGGGGTCAGCCTCTCGGGCGCCACGATGAAGCGCTTCGGTCACAACGACACGGAGCGCCTCGCCCGGATCCTCGACGAGCTGCCCGCCGACCGCGGGAAGGCCGTCATCGTCGACGGCGTCTACTCGATGGGGGGCGACACCGCGCCGCTGGCCGAGATGGTCGCGCTCTGCAGCCGGTATCCCAACACGTTCATCCTCGACGACGAGGCGCACGGTCTCGGCGTCCTCGGCGCCCGCGGCCGGGGCGCCGCCGAGCACCACGGCGTGCTGGGCGACATCGACCTCATCACCATCACGTTCTCCAAGACGCTCGGCTCGTGCGGCGGCGCGCTCGTCGGGTCGGCCGACGCCATCGAGCTGCTGACCCTCGACGCCGATCCGCTGATCTTCACCGCGTCCAACACGCCCGGTTCCGTCGCCGCCGCGCTCGAGGCCCTGCGCATGCTGCGCGACGAGCCGGAGATCGTCGGGCAGCTCCGCGGCAACGTCGACCTCTTCCTCGGCCTGCTCACCGAACGTGGCGTGCCGGTGAACCCGGCCGAGAGCGCCATCATCACCATCCCGCTGCGCCAGCGTGACGAGCTGTCGGCGGTGGTGCTCGCCCGCGAGCTCCTCGACGCCGGTGTGTTCGTGAACCCCGTGGTCGCACCGGCCGTGCCCAAGGGCCTGGGTCTCATCCGGTTGAGCCTCATGCTCGACCACACCCCGGCCCTGCTCGAAGAGGCCGCCGAGGTGATCCTGAAAGTCCTCAACGACAACGACCAGCTGCCCGAGGACCCGGCGGCGGTCTCGGCGCCGTAGTCACCGCCGCCCCCGCCGGGGTGCGGTCACACGTTCTGCTGGAACGTCCGTTCCCAGGCCCGGTGGCGCCGCTTGGCGTCCTGGATGAAGGGCGACCAGCCGATGATCGTGATCATCGCCGCGTTGATCGTGCGCATCGGTTCCCGGAGAGGTCGCACGAAGTCGACGAACAGCACGACCCGGGTCTCGTCGCTGTCGTTCCAGGCTTCGTGCTCGTAGGTGTCGTCGAAGACCAGGCTGCGCCCCTCGGTCCAGTGCGCGACCTGTCCGCCCACCCGGATGCCGACCCGGTCCGGGTCGTCGGGGACGACCAGGCCCAGGTGATAGCGCAGCACGCCCTTGTAGGGCCCGTCGTGCGGAGGGATGCGCTTGCGCGGCGCCAGGATCGAGAACATCGCCGTCTCCATGCCGGGGATGCTCTCGACGAGGCGCGCGGTGTCCGGGCACCGCGCGCAGTTGGCGTCGCTGCGGAAGCCGTAGCCGTAGAAGAAGAACGTCTTCCACTTGTCGTCGTCGGTCAGGTTGTACTGGTCGGTGCTGATGTCCTGGAAGTTGGGCAGCGCGGCGCGGTGCTCGAGCAGCTCGTCGAGTTCGGTCCGGATGTGCTTCCAGTGCTGCTCCAGCTCGCGGACCCAGGGGAAGTCGGCGGGGTCGTAGAAGGGCTGGTCGGGCAGCACCGACTGGCGCGCGATGGCGCGGTTCACCCGCTTCAGCAGGCGGTCGCCCACGCGGTTCGTGAGGTCGACCGCCCGTTCCCACACCCGGGCCGGCCCCGTGTCCTGCGGCATCGGCGGCGCGAGCGTAGCGGCAGAACCGGCGCGACCGGTGCGCTAAAACTCTCCCATGCGCTTCCGGATCTTCACCGAACCCCAGGAAGGCGCGACCTACGAGGAGCAGCTCGCGGTCGCGCGGCTCGCCGAGGAGCTGGGCTTCGACGCCTACTTCCGCTCCGATCACCTCGTCAATTTCTCGCGTCCGACGGCCGGCCCGGCCCCACCGACGCGTGGATCACCCTCGCGGGGCTCGCCCGCGACACCACCACGTTGCGCCTGGGCACGCTGGTGTCACCGGTGACCTTCCGCCTCCCCGGTCCCCTCGCCATCGCGGTGGCCCAGGTCGACGCCATGAGCGGGGGGCGGGTCGAGCTGGGCCTCGGCGCGGGTTGGAACGACCGTGAGCACGCCGCGTACGGCATCCCGTTCCCCGACACCGGCGAACGCTTCGACCTGCTGGAGGAGCAGCTCGCGGTGATCAGCGGGCTCTGGTCGACACCCGACGGCGAGCAGTTCTCCTACGCCGGTGCCCACTACACCCTCGACGCGTCGCCCGCGCTGCCCAAGCCGGTGCAGCGGCCGGGTCCCCCGATCGTCATCGGAGGGTTCGGCCCCGTCCGCACGCCGCGGCTCGCGGCGCGCTACGCCAGCGAGTTCAACGTGGCGTTCGCTCCACCGGAGGGGTTCCCGGAGGTCGCCGACCGCGTGCACGCCGCCTGCGAGGCCCTCGGGCGCGACCCGGCGACCCTGCCGACGAGCATCGCCAACACCATCGTGTGCGGCGCCGACGACGCCGAGGTGGCGCGCCGGGCGGTCGCCATCGGTCGCGACGTCGCCGGCGCGAAGACGTCGGGGATCGCGGGTACGCCGGCCGAGGTGATCGACCGGATCGGCCGTTACCGTGACGCGGGCGCCGAGACCGTCTACCTCCAGGTGCTCGACCTTCACGACCTCGACCACCTGCGTCTGCTCGCGGCCGAGGTGGTGCCCGCGTTCAGCTGATCGCCCGGCGCGAGGACGGGCTCACCCGACGACGGGCGTCTCGTTGAACGAGCGGAGGCTCGGGCCCCACCGGTCGACGCCGACGCGCGCGATCGATGCCACCTGCACGAACATGTGCCACGACGCGTCGTCGCCCGCGCCCAGCGTCCACGCCAGCGCCGCCTTGATCGGTGACACGTGGCTCACCACGATCACGTCGCGCCGGCGCGCCTCGTCGAGGAGCTCTTCGCAGGCGGCCCGCACCCGCAACCCGAGCGCGGCGAGCGACTCGCCGCCGCCGGGGACGAAGTGGGGGTCGCGGCGCCAGGTCTGCCACACGTCGACGGGAACATCGGCGAGCGGTCGGCCGTCGAAGGTGCCGTAGTCGAGCTCGATCCAGCGTTCGTCGAGCTCGACCTCGCGCCCGAACGCGGTCGCGGTCTCGACCGTGCGGGCCAGCGGGCTGGCGACGACCCGGCCCTCGCCCGGCACCATGGCGGCCAACGCCCGGGCCTGGCGCCGGCCCAGCTCCGACAGCGGCGGGTCGGCCCGCCCCAGCAGCAGTCCCCGGGCGTTGGCCTCGGTCTGGCCGTGTCGCACGAGCACCAGCATCGGGTGACGTTACCGTCGCCGGCGCACGGCGGCCCGCGACGCCCACCTGCCGCGGCGCGCTCCTAGGTTGGCGCCCGTGCGCCGCCGACTCCTGCTGTTGCCGCTCGCCGCGGTGATCACGTTGGCGACCATGCTGCCCGCGACGCCCGCGAGCGCGCGCGCCCGCGCGGTCCACCACGACCCGGTGCTGCTGGTCCACGGGTTCCACGGCTCGGGAGGCGGCTGGCACGCGATGGAGGCCTACCTCCGGACGCGCGGGTACCGTACCGACGAGATCGACGCGATGAGCTACGACAGCAACGCCTCCAACCTCGACACCGCCCGGCGCATCGCCAGGGAGGTCGTCGCGCTCCGGTCCCGCACCGGCGCCCGGCGCGTCGACGTGGTCAGTCACTCGATGGGCGCGATCTCGTCCCGGTACTACCTGGAGCGCCTGGGTGGCGCCGCCCACGTCGACGCGTGGGTCTCGCTCGCCGGGGTGAACGAGGGCACGGTCTGGGCCTACGGCTGCTACCCGCTCACACCGTGCCGGGAGATGGTGCCGTCGTCATCGCTGCTGCACCGGCTCAACGACGCCTTCCATCCCACCGGCTCCACCCGGTACGGCGCGTGGTGGTCGCCGTGCGACGACGCCATCGTGCCACGAGCCAACGCGGAGCTTGCCGGGGCGAAGAACGTCGAGACCGCGTGCCTCGGCCACTCCGAGCTGAAGAGTGATCCCACCGTGCTGGCCCAGGTCGGCCGGTTCCTCGACGAGCGTCCCGTCCGGAGTTGACCGGGTGACGACGGTGAAGTGCCTCCGACCCGTTCCGGTCACCGTCCGCGGGCAGGTCTCGGATCGGCTGCGACGCGGGTCGGAGGCACCCCACCAACGCCGGGTGCCGGGTTCCCGTTACACATTCCTCCGACTCAGGTAGGTCCCGCAGATGTCCACCGGCTTTCCACCCCGTGTCCTTCCCGCCGAGGAGCGCATCGCGATCGGTGACGCGATCGGCGCCGGTGCCGGCGAGGCGTTGCGCACCGCGCGCGGCGCGAGCCCGGCGCGGTGATCGACCTGATCGACGCCGCCGGCCTGCGCGGTCGCGGAGGCGCCGGGTTCCCGGTGGCGCGCAAGTGGCGCACCGTCGCGGCCAACCACTCGCCTCTCCTGCCGTCCACGGTGGTGGTGAACGCGGCCGAAGGCGAACCGGGATCGTTCAAGGACCGGGCCATCCTCCGCGCCGACCCGTACGCGGTGATCGAGGGGGCGCTGATCGCCGCGCACACGGTGGGAGCGGATTCGGTCATCATCGCCACCAAGGCCTCGTTCACCCGCGAGGTGGAGCGGCTCCGGACGGCCATCGCCGAGGCCGACGCCGCGGGCTGGACGGCGCCAGTGCCCGTCACGCTCTTCACCGGCCCCAGCGAGTACCTCTACGGGGAGGAGACCGCGCTGCTCGAGGTGATCGACGGCCGGCCACCCTTCCCGCGCATCGCCCCGCCCTACCGGGAGGGGGTGGACGAGCTCTTCGACGACGTCGCCGGCGCGGACTCCGACAGCCGTTCGGCGGCAGGCGTCGAGATGGCCGGCCCGACCGGCGAGTCGGTCGCGCCCCCGACGCTCGCCGGCAACGCCGAGACGTTCGCCAACGTGCCCGGCATCGTGCGCTTCGGTGGCGACTGGTTCCGCGAGGTCGGCACCCTCGACTCCCCCGGCAGCGTGGTGTGCACCGTGAGCGGCGCCACCGTCCGCCACGGCGTGGCCGAGGTGGCGCTGGGCACGCCCCTGCGCGAGGTCATCGAGACCATCGGCGGCGGCGCGCGCCCGGGCCGCGAGATCGTGGCGGTGATGTCGGGCGTGGCCAATCCGCTGCTGCCCGCGAGCGCGCTCGACACCCCGGTGAGCTACGAGGCGATGCGGGCCGCGGGCAGCGGTCTCGGCGCCGCCGGGTTCATCGTCTTCGACGACGCCGACGACCTGGTGGGGGTCGCGGCCGGCGTCGCGCACTTCCTCGCGGTCGAGTCGTGCGGCCAGTGCGCGCGCTGCAAGGACGACGGCCTCGTGATCGCGCAGCTCCTCGCCGGTCTCGCCGGCTCGCACGCCACCGAGCACGACACCGACGAGCTCGCGACGCATCTCGACACGGTGACCGAGGGCGCCCGGTGCAACCTCGCCACCCAGCAGCAGATCGTGGTGGGAAGTGTGCTCCGGCTGTTCCCCGACCTGGTGCGGGCCCACGCCGAGCGCGCGGTCGCCGGCGTGGAGCCGTTCCCGATCGCGGCCATCGCCGACCTCGTCGACGGCCGGGCCGTGCCCGACCCGGACCAGGCGACCAAGCAGCCGGACTGGAGCCACGACGCGGTCGACTCGGGGCAGTGGCCCGCCGACCGCTTCGACGATCCCCGACGGCGTAGTTGACCACCGACCCCGACGAGCCCGATACCGACACGAGGGAGCCAGTGATGCCCGAACCCAAGCCCGAGCACCCCGAGGAGGCCGGGGTCGCCGAGGAGATCCCCGAGCTCGGCAACATCGAAGGGGCACGTCTGCTCGGGAACGACGCCCGGGCCCGGCTGCGGGCCGACGGGTTCGACGACGCCCAGATCGACGAATGGGCCGAGACGTTCATCGCCGAGGAGAGCTCGGGCACCGTGGAGGAGTTCGTCGCCTGGATCGTGGCGCAGGAGCAGTCGGGCTGACCCGAGAGCGGTCCCGCCGGTGCACCGGGGCCCGACCCTGTCGTGGCTCTGGGACGACAAGGCCGGGCCCGGCGGCTTCAGGGCACGCGGTGCTCGTGCGTCGGGGTGCCCGCGCACCCTGTCGGAGCCCGGAGGCGACTCCGCCGGTGGACGCCCCGCGCGCGCTCCCGGCCCGGCGGCGGCCCACCGTCGACGGAGGGGATCGTCGTGGGATGGGCCGGCCGGAAGCCGGGGCGCGGGCGGGTGTCCATGAGGGCATCATGGCGACCGAGCCTGAGATTGCGGTGAGAGACACCCCGGGTTCCGGTCAGAGCTGTCCGGTCAGAGCTGGTGGCGCAGGACCTTCCCCAGCGCGTTGCGGGGCAGCTCGCCGACGAAGCGGACCCGGCGGGGCTGCTTGTAGGGCGCGAGCTCGGCGGCCGCGTGGGCGAGCAGCTCGGCCTCGGTGACCGGCTCGCCGTCGGCGACCTCCTGCGCGACCACCACCGCGACCACCTCCTCGCCCCACTCGTCCGAGGGCTCGCCCACCACCGCGGCTTCGGCGACGGCCGGGTGCTCCAGCAGCACGTCCTCGACTTCGCGGGGGTAGACGTTGAAGCCGCCGGAGATGATCAGCTCCTTGCTGCGACCGACGATGCGCAGGTAGCCGTCCGGATCGAAGGCGCCGACGTCGCCGGTGCGGAACCAGCCGTCCGGCGTGAACGCCGCCGCGGTGGCGTCGTCGCGCTGCCAGTAGCCGGGGAACACGTTCGGCCCCCGCAGCTGGATCTCCCCCGAGTCGCCGTCCCCCTCGAGGCGCAGCTCCACGCCGGGCAGTGGGAACCCCACGGTGCCGGCGCGCCGCTCGCCTTCGTACGGATTCGAGACGTTCATGATGGTCTCGGTCATGCCGTATCGCTCCAGCACGCGCACGCCCGCCGCGGTGGCGAGCTGGTGGTGCAGCGCCGCGGGGAGCGGCGCGGAACCGGAGACGCAGAGGCGCAAGCGCGCCAACTCTGCGGCGCGCGGCGACGCCGCGAGGCGCGAGTACATGGTCGGGACCCCGAAGAACAGGGTCGCGTCGTGTGCCCGGGCCGCGTCGAGCACCGCGTCGGGCGTGAAGCGCCCGACGAGCACGGCCGAGGCTCCGCACAGCAGCGTGCCGTGCAGCCCGACGCCGAGGCCGTGCACGTGGAAGAGCGGGAGCGCGAGCACGAGCCGGTCGTCGGCGGTCCAGCGCCACACGATGCGGAGCGCCTCGCAGCTCGCGAGAGCGTTGCCGTGGGTGAGCACGGCGCCCTTGGGCGATCCGGTGGTGCCCGACGTGTAGCAGAGCAGCGCCCCGTCGGACGGTCCGGCCGCGTCCAGCTCCGGGTCGGGGCCGTCGGGGAGGTCGACACCCGGGTCCACCACCACGACGGGTTCGGGCGCGGCTGCGACGATCACCTCGCCGCGCTCGGCGTCGTCGACCACCGCGGCACGCGGCGCGCAGTCGCCGACCACGTGGCCGATCTCCCGGGCCCGGTACGCTCCGTTGACCGGGACCACGACGAGACCGAGGCGCAGCGCCCCGAGGTGCGCCACCACCAGGTCGCCCGAGGTCGCGGCGCTCATCACGATCCGGTCGCCGGCGCGCAACCCGGCCCGGGCGAGACGCCCGGCGACGCGCCGGGAGCGGTCGTCGAGCTCGCCCGCGGTGAGCCAACGGCGGCCGTCGTGGATCGCGGGCCGGTCCGGGTCGGCGGCCCAGCCGGACGCCCACACGGCCGGAAGGCAGCGGCGCGCCAGGAGGTCGACCGACTCGGGTCGGGTCCCGGGCGGGAGGTGGCGCGCCCAGGCCGGGTCCATGACGCGGAGGCTACCGCCGCCCGTCTCGGCCGCCGCGCGCGCCGGCGCCGGGTCTCGGTAGGCTGACGGCGATGGCGGGCGAGCAGGATCGAGCCGCGGCGGGCACCGTTCCCTTCTGGGCCCACCAGCTCGCCGAGATGCTCCTGGGCGCACTCCTCCTGATCGAGGGGGCGCGCACGGGCCAGCACACCGCGGTCCTCGCCGGCCTCGGCGGCGCGCTGCTCCTGCTCTCGCTCCTGAGCGACGGCGCGCTCGGTGCCTGGCCGTGGATCGGGCGGCGGTTCCACCGCGTGCTCGACGTCGCCGCCGCCGCGGTGCTGGCGGCAAGCCCGTTGCTGCTCTCGCTCAGTGCCGTGCTGCCGATCGTCGTCCTCGAAGCGGCCGCGGTGGGCATGGCCTGGCTGGCGCTGCGGACGAACTGGACGCCGAAACGCTCCGGGGCCCGGTCCAGGAAGCGGTCCCGGGGCCGGGCGGGGACGCGCGCCGATCCCGCCCCGGCACCTCGGACGCCCCCCGCTGCCCCGGCGACTCCCCCACCTCCCCCGACGCCGCTGGCCCGCCAGCTCGGCAGCGCGGTCGGCCGGGCGAAGGCCGACGGGCCCCGCCAGTTGGGCCGGGCCGTCGGGCGGGCTCGAGCGAAGGCCCGGCGACCACCCCCCGAAGACCCCTGATGCGGCAGCGGCGGGTGGGGCCGGTGTGGACAGAGTGGTGGGTGTGTTCTCTAAGCTCTCCGTGATGCGACGGGGCGGGGTGCGGACGACGGCGGTGCTGCTCACCCTGGCCCTGGGGTGCGCGGCGGGCGCGGCCTGGGCCGGCGTGGGCGGGCCGGTGCCGCGCGCCGGCGCCCAGGAGAGCCTGATCGAGTCCGACCCCGCGGTGGTCAAGGCCCGGGCCGACCTCGACGCCGCCCAGGCCGCGGCGCACGAGGCGGCGGCGAAGTTGGAGGCCATCACCGAGCAGCGCGACGCGGTCGAGGCCAAGGTCGCCGACGATCGCACGCACATCGCCGAGCTCGACCGCCAGCGCGCCGCGCTCGCGGCCATCCGCGACACGATCCTCGCGCACCTCCGCGAGCGGGCGGTGGCGTTGTACCAGGCCGGCGGCGACGTCACGGGGGCCGCCGACATCTTCTCCGGGAGCGCGCTCGAAGGTGCGCGGCGCAAGCAGCTCGGTGACGCGGCGTCGAAGAGCGACCACGACAACGCCCGGAAGCTCGAGGCGGCGCGCACGACGCTGGCGAGCACGCAGGCGACGTTGCGCCGCGAGCAGGCCGACCTCGAACAGCAGCAGTCGACGCTCGACTCGCTGCTCGTTCAGCTCCAGCAGCAGCAGGCCGCGGTCGACCAGCGGGTGGCGGAGGCGAACGCCGCCCTGGAACACGCGCGGGTCATCGGTGCGCTGCACGCGGCCGGCGAGCCGATCATGGGCCCGGCCGGCCTCACCGCCGAGCAGATGGTCGCCTGGTACGACACGCAGGGCTACCACCCGAATCTCGACGTGAGCGTCGGCGAGCTGGCGCAGATCTTCCTGCAGGAGGGTGCGGACGAGAACGTCCGCGGCGACTTCGCGTTCGCGCAGGCGATCGTCGAGACGGGCGGGTTCTCGTCGGCGCCGGACCACAACTACTCCGGCCTCGGGTGGTGCGACGGTTGTGCGCGCGGCACCGTGTTCCCCACGGCCCGCGACGGCGTCCGCGCCCAGATCCAGCTCCTGCTCGACTACGCCGACGTGAACTCGCGCGCGGCCAACCTGCACCACCCGCCGTCGCCCTACTGGTGGAGCCCCGACCCCGCCACCGCGGCCCGGTACTTCGACACGTACTTCGCCAAGGGCTGGGCGCCCACGTGGAGCGACATGGGCCACGGCAACTGGGCCACCGACCCCGGCTACTCGGGCAAGGTGATCTCCGTGTACCACTCGATGGTCGCGTTCGCGCAGGGCGGCTGACCGGCGCGGCGGTCAGTCCATCGGCTCCACGATGAGGTGGGCCGCGGTGTCGAGGTCGGCGCCGTGCATGTCACCCTCGACCACGGCCTCGACGGTGTGGTCGAAGCCGAGGCGTGACTCGTCGAGCACGCGGAAGCCCCGGTAGTGGAGCAGCGTGAGGCCGACCGCACCGGCGAGGAGGAGGCCCGAGCCGACGATGGTGGCGCGCAGGCCGATCACCTCGGCCACGATCCCGCCGATGAGCGCGCCCACCGGGGTGCCGGCGAAGAAGCACATGACGTAGATCGACAGGACCCGTCCCCGGTAGTGCTCGTCCACGTTGACCTGGATCGCGGTCTGGCACGACACCATGGCCAGCACCTGGGCCAGGCCGATGCCGAAGAGCCCGGCCAGCGCGAGCGCGTAGGCGGGCGCCAGGCCGAAGGTCACCTCCCCGAGCACGAAGATCGCGAACCCGACGACGGTGAGAGTCGAGCGCCGGAACGCGTCACCTCGGGCGACGGTGACGATCGAGCCCACGATCGCCCCGGCACCATAGGCCGCGACCAGGATCCCGTACTTGCCGGCGCCCTCGTGCAGCACCTGGCGGGTGAAGGGCTCGGCCAGCTGGATCATCGACACGCCGAGCAACGACGAGAGCAGGGCGCCGAGCACCGCGACCACCAGCACGTCGCGCTTGCGGACGTAGCGGATGCCCTCGCGGAAGTGGGCGAGCACGCTGCCGTGGCTCGTGCCGGGCGCCACCGGCCGGGCGGCGATGAGGAGCAGCGCGCCGATCACCAGCAGGAACGAGAGCGCGTTGGCCATGAAGGCCGTGCCCGGCCCGAATTGCGCGAGCACCAGCCCCGCGAGCGCGGGTCCGAACGCGCGGGCCCCCGTGAACTGCATGCCGTTGAGGCGCACCGCGCTGACCATGGCTTCGGGCGGCACCAACTGGGGCACGAACGCCTGCCACGCGGCGATGGTGATGCCCGCGCCGATCGCCCCCACCACCACGCAGGCGACGATGAGCGGGGGCGTGGCGGCCCCGCTGACCCACACGGCCCAGAGCGCCAGCGCGCTCAGCATCATCACGACCTGCGAGCAGAGCAGTACCGTGCGCCGCGAGTAGCGGTCGGCGAGCGACCCCGCGACGGGGCCGACGACGGTCGATGGGAAGAAGGTGCAGAAGGCCCCGACGCCCACCCATACCGTCGAGTGCGTGAGCTGGTCGAGGACGTACGGCACCGTGATGGTCTGCATCCAGGTGCCGGTGTTCGACAGCAGTGCCGCCGAGAAGAAGAGGGAGAAGTCGCGGTGGTGCATCGCCGCCAGCGCGCCCACCCTCTGATCGCTCACCGCCAGAATCTACCGGCGGGCATCACGAACAGGTGTTCGTGTACGCTCGCCCGCATGGTGCCGCTGCAGCGGTCGCTGCTCTCGGCCGGTGAGCCCGCGGTCGACCGCGGGGTTTCCTGGACGCGCCTCGAGCTCGATACCGGGAGCTGGGTCGACGTCGCCCGCGGTCTGCTGCGGGGCGCCGACGATGTCCTCGACCACGTGGTGGCACAGGTGCGGTGGACGTGTGGTCGCCGGCGCATGTACGACCGCATGGTCGACGACCCGCGCCTCTCGTACCGGTGCCCCGATCGTCGCGCCGTCCCGCACCCGGTGCTGGTCGAGATGCGCGCCGCGCTTGGCGCCCGGTACGGCGTCGAGCTCGGCCCCCTCGCGCTCAACTACTACCGCGACGGGCGCGACAGCGTCGCCTTCCACCGCGACCGGGAGCTGCGTGAGCTCGACGACACGCTGATCGCGATCGTGACCCTCGGAGCCCGGCGTCCGTTCCTGCTGCGCCCGCTCGGGAGACGCGGTGTGCGCTCGCGGGACCTCGCGCCGGCTTCCGGTGACGTGCTGGTGATGGGTGGCGCGTGCCAACGAGGCTGGGAACACGGCGTTCCGAAGGCGGCCCACGCGGGACCCCGCGTCTCGGCCACGTGGCGCTGGGCGTCCCGGCCGGCGGGCTGACCCCGGCGCTTACTTCGTCGTCGAGGTTCGAGGCCGGGTCGTGACCGCGGGGCCCCGCACCACGACCTCGGGCTTCGCGGTGCCGTCGCTGCGCCCGGCGACCGCGGCCACGCCGAAGACGAGCAACACCGGTGGCTGCGCGCTCAGGAGCTCGCCGCCACCCGGATGCCCGCGAACAGATCGGTCTCGTACTCGCCGTCGACCACGCCCGTGTCGACGAGCGACCGTGCCAGGACGTACTCCTCCCAGGGGTGGCGCTCCCGGGCCACCTCGATGGGGACGCGGAAGAAGAAGCTGTCGGGAGCGATCTGGGTGCGGTGCGCGAGGAGGGCCGCGCGCCCGACCTCGAGGTGGTCGCGGACGTCGATGCGGGTGGTGGTCACCGCGTCGGGTTCGGCGTCCTCCTCGAGCTCCTCGTCCATCCGTTCCATCCACTTCACGAAGGGGCTCTCCTCGCCCTGCTCCACGAACCAGTCGTGCATCGACTGGATGCGCTCCTTCGTGAACCCGCTCGTGTAGTAGAGCTTCACCGGCTGCCACGGCGCGCCGAGCTCGGGGTACCAGTCGGGGTCGCCGGCCCGTTCGAACGCGAGCACGGTGATCTCGTGCACGCGCACGTGGTCCGGGTGCGCATACACGCGGTCGCGGGCGTAGCCCACGAGCACCTGCGGCTGCTCGGCCCGGACGATCTCGACCAGGCGCCCGACAGCCTCGTCGAGATCCGCGTTGGCGAAGTTGTCGGGGTGGGCGTTGTGGTCGGTGTCGACCATGCCCGAGTCCCGGTAGCCGAGGAGGTACAGCGCGTCGTAGCCGATGACGCGCACGGCCTCGTCGAGCTCCCGCCGCCGCACCGCGGTGAGGTCGGCGCGCACCTCGTCGGTGTCCGCCGCGGGGTTGAGGATGTCGCCGGCCTCGCCGCCGGTGCACGTGACGAGGACGGTGCGGACGCCCTCGGCCCCGTAGCGGGCCATGGTGGCCGCACCCTTGGAGGCCTCGTCGTCGGGGTGGGCGTGCACCGAGAGCACCCGGAGATCGGCCTGCGGCAAGGGAGTCACACCGTGCAGGCTACCGCCGCGTCCCTGTCGCCCCGTGGTCCTCACCCGGCGTTCTCCCGGAGTGCTCCCGGAGTTCCGGCGGCGTTCTGCAGGGTTCGCTTGGCAAATCAAGCGCTCGCTTCCTATACTCGCGAGACGGAATCCCCCCCCGACCAGGAGTGACCCCATGGCCAGCAAGACCGCCGATCCGTCCACCGTGTTCACCGACGCCGTCATCGCCGGCGTGAAGCAGGGCCAGGAGCTCGCCTTCAGCGGCATCAGCATCTGGCTCGACTTCGCGGGCAAGGCGTTCACGATGCCCGAGCTCGACTCGATGCCCTTCGTCGAGTCGCTCCCGAGCCCCAAGACCGTGGTGGAGTCCAGCTTCGGCTTCGCCGAGGAGTTGCTCAGCACGCAGAAGGACTTCGCGATGAAGGTCGTCGACGCGATGACCCCCAAGCAGGCCGCCTGACATCAGGCGCGCTCACTGCGACTCCCGGTCCGGTGTCCCCCCGCCGGACCGGGACGCAGCAGCCCCGCACTCTCTCCTGCTCCGCATGCCTGTCGACCACGATGCCTCCGGCCCCGACGCCGCGGGCCCCGATGCCCCGGGTGACGACCGCACCGGGCGGGACCGCCAGCTCCACAACCTCGGCGCGTTCATCCGGGCCCAGCGCCAGCTCGCGAACCTCTCGCTCCGCCAGATGGCGGACCTGGCCCACGTGTCGAACCCGTACCTGAGCCAGCTCGAACGCGGACTCCACGAGCCGTCGGTCCGCGTCCTCCAGTCGATCAGCCCGCGCGCTCAACCTGTCGGCCGAGTCGCTCCTCGCGCACGCCGGCATCGTCGACGACCCCGCCGACGAGTCGGTTCCGGGCACCGAAGACGCCATCCGGCGCGACCCGTCGCTCAGCGACGACCAGAAGCAGGCGCTGCTGTCCGTCTACCGCAGCTACCGCCAGGGCGACGCCCCGACCGGCGCCTGAGCCGGCGACCGATTCAGCTCGTCACGTACTCACCGGGCGCGTCGCCGACCACCGGGTGGGTGGCGTCGCCCATCGGCGGCGGCGGCCCCAGCCCGCCGGCCCGCGGAGCCAACCACGCCGACCAGTCGTTCCACCAGGTGTCGCGGTGCTCGGTCGCCCCGGTCCGCCACTGGTCGGGGTCACGCGGCAGGTCGTCGTTGGTCCAGAGCCGCGTCTTGGGGCCCGGCGGGCTCACGATGCCGGCGATGTGCCCACCGGAGCACATCACGAAGCGCACCGGGCCCTTGAAGAGCTGGGCCGTCCGGTACGAGACCTGCCACGGCACGATGTGGTCCTCGACGCCGGCGACCACGTAGGAGTCGGTGCCGATCTCGGTGATCATCAGCCGTTCCCCCATCGCCACGTACTCGTCGCGCGCCACCGCGTTCTCCTGGTAGGTGCGGCGGATGTACTCGGCGTGCGCGCGGCCGGGCATGTTGGTGCTGTCGGCGTTCCACGCGAGGAGGTCGAAGGCGGGTGGCGGTTCCCCCATGAGCCAGCCGTCGACCACGTAGCGGAAGACGAGGTCGTTGGCGCGGAGCAGGTCGAACGTGCGGGCGATGTCCTTCCCGGGCAGGAACCCCTTCTTCTCCATGCGCCGTACGAGGCCCTCGAGCGTGGCCGGATCGGCGAACACCGACGAGAGCACGCCGGAATCCGAGTAGTCGATGGCCGAGTTCAGGTAGGTCGCCGAGTGCACGAGGCGGTCACCGCACGCGTCGAGGTAGGCGAGGGCCATCGCCGTCATCGTGCCGCCCAGGCAGATCGACAGCGTGTTGACCGTCTCGCTCCCGGCGATGCCGCGCGCCACGTCGATGGCCGCGAGCGGGCCGAGCCGGAGGTAGTCGTCGAACGACAGGTCGCTCATCGAGCGATCGGGGTTGCGGAAGCTCACCGCGAACGTGGTGTGTCCGTGCGCGACCGCCCACTCGACCAGGCTCTTGCCCGGCGCGAGGTCGGCGATGTAGTAGCGGTTGATCCACGGCGGGATCACCACCAGCGGGCGTTCGAACACCTCCTCGGTGGTCGGCGTGTACTGCAACACCTCGATCAGCTCGTTGCGGAACACGACCTTCCCGGGGGTGGCCGCGGTGTTCCGCCCGAGCACGAACGGCTCGCGGTCGACCTGGCGGGGCCACCCGTCGTTGTGCAGCATGTCGTGCAGGAAGCTCCCCGCGCCCCGCACGACGCTGGTACCGCCCGTCTCGAACGCCCGCTTCAACGCCCGCGGGTTCGTGAGCAGGAAGTTCGTGGGCGCGAGCGCGTCGGCGAGGATCGAGGCCGCGAACTCGGCCTTCGGTCCCTCCGGCGGCCCCTGCCCCGCGGCCTCGACCAGCTCCTGCACCAGCCGGGTGGTGAGCAGGTAGACCTGGAGCAGGCCGTGGAAGACGATGTTGTCGGACCATGTCGGGTCGCGGAACCGGGCGTCGCGCGGGTCGGGTTCGGCGACGCCCGGGAGGTGGATGCCCACCGCCCGCGTGGCCAGGTTGGTCCCGGCCATGCCGAGGCCGGCGCCGAATCGGAACCAGGCGGGCACCGAGTGGAGCGGCCGCCGGGCCGCCTTGCCCAACGAGCCGAGGTAGCTGCGCCCGAGCGACACCGGGTCGGCGGTGTCGATGGCGGCCTCGGTGACGCCGAGCAGGGGCAGCGCGGAAGCGTCGGTCGACCTCGACTCGGCGCCATCGGCCACGTGCCCCACCTCCTCGTCGGGTCCTCGTCGGGTCCTCGTCCGGTCCTCGTCCGGTCGGTCGATCGGTCGGCTCCACCCCGGAGCGGTCGTCGGCCCATACTCGCGCCCGGGGACCCCCGGGTGCGACGGGCGGGTTACGCGACGATCACATTCGGGCGGCCGAACCCCTGGGCCTGGCAGAGGGCGTAGTAGGCGGCGAGCGCGCCGGCGCCGTCGGCGACCGACTCGATGCTGCCGTCGGCGGCGAGGTTGAGGTTCACGCCGTACATGTGGAACCACACCTGCGTGTCGTCCTCGATGCAGGTGAGGGTGTGCACCGATCCGGCCGGTTCGTAGAGGAACGACCCGGCCCGGTTCACGTAGTCGTACTCCTTGTACTTCCACGCCCCTGTGGTGGTGTAGCCCCAGACCGGCCCGGTGTGGCGGTGCTTCTGCACCTCGTACCCGGCCTGGAAGATGTTCTCGACGATCCAGAGGCCTTCCTTCTCGTCGACGTGCAGCACCTTGAGCTTGTTGCCGTCGCCGATCTCGACGAAGGGCAGGTCGTCGGCGCCGAGATGGAGCGCTTCGGGGGCTCCGGTCTGGGCCGTCTTCTCTGCTGTGGGCGCCATGGTCAGTCCTCCTGGAACGTGAAATCCGAGTAGGTGATGTCCGTCCGGTCGCGGGCGCCGAGCGTCCACCCCGTCTCGAACGTGAATCCTCGCGCGGGATCGAAGGGAACCGTGACGGTCCAGTCGAACGCGCAGACCCGGGCGGCGATCTTCCACTCGCCTTCCCGCCGCTCGAAGCGGTCGACGTAGCGCAACCCGAGGAGCATGTCGGTCTGGGTGCCGTCGTCGGCGGGACGGCTGACGTGGTGGGCCACGCAGTACGTGTCGACGCGCGCGACCTCGTTGCCGTCGTGCGGTGGGAGGCGCCGGATCCGGGGCGACGCCACGAAGTGCATCGTCGTCTCGAAGTGCCCCAGGGTGTCGACGACCCATTGCGCGAACGCGGTGCCCGTCCCCCGGAACACGTTGTGGTCGTCGGTGCCGTCGCGGTGGTAGCACGAGGCCATCAGCTCGCGGTCGAGGCGGTCGGTGCCCCGGGCGAGATCCTTGACGACGTCGCCGATCTCCTCGCGCGCCAACAGGTCGTCGACGGTGAGCCCGCGCATCGTGTCGTCAGCCCTCCTCGGGGCCGATCCCCAGGAGCTCCTCGAGCGTGCGGTGCAGGTTGACGACCCGGCACTCCTCGGTCGGCGACACCGTGAGGTGCGTGAACCCCGGTTGGTGCAGGCCGCGCTGGGTGCGGGCGAAGTTGCCGACGTCCTGGTTCAGCACGAGGCCGAACGGCGGCTCGGCGTCGGGCGCCAACAGTGCGTCGAACGGCTTGGCCCGCGGCGTGTCGGTCGCCTGCACGCGTGTGAAGGCGAAGACGTCCATGAACGCCTCTTCGACGTGCGTGCCGGGACGGGCGCGCACGACCGAGAGCATGTCGGCGAACACGAGCACGGTGATGTTCGGGAAGAGGTTGTACTGCTCCATGTCGAGCACGTGGTGGTCGCTGTAGCCCGCGAGGTCGATGCCCTGCGCGAGGTTCGTCGCCCGCACCATCTCCGCCAGCATCCCGCGCAGCGTGCCGCCCTCGGGGATGGCGGGCATGGGGGCGTGCACGTCGTCGATGCCGATGCGGCCGCCCATGACCTCGACGAACGACGCGAACACCTCGTCGTCGCCGCCGGTTCGTCCCTGACGGGGCGACGGCAGGCCGTACGACTGCACCAGGCGCCCGTGTCGCGGCCAGATCACCTGCGGGCCGTTCACGTCGTCGGCCATGCCGAGCATCTCGCGGTGGATGCCCTGCACGTGGTACGTCTCGCTGAAGCCCTCGATGAGCGTCTTCCAGTTGCAGTCGGCCCGCACGGAGATCAGCGCCTGCCCGCGGAACTCCTCGAGGTTCGCCCACGCGGTCTCGGCGGGCACCGGCGCGAGGAAGTCGGCGAGCGGCCCGGCGTCGCGGTCGAGGTTGACGAAGACCATCGGGCCCCACGTGTCGACCTGCACGTCGATGAGCGGGTAGTCGTCGTTGAGCACGCCGAACTCGCGGCGCGACGGGACCTCCCGGAGGCGTCCGTCGAGGCCCCACGTCCACCGGTGGAACGGGCAGCGGATCTCGGCGAGGTCGCTCCCCGACCCGCTGCACAGCTCGCTGCCGCGGTGGAGGCACACGTTCTGGAACGCGCGGAGGACGTCGTCGTCACCCCGGACGATCAGCACCGAGATGGCGCCGACGCGGTACTCGTGCCAGTCTCCCGGCTTCGCGACGTGGTCGACGGTGCACGCCAGTTGCCAGGTGCGCGGCCACACCGCCTCCATCTCGCGGGCGAAGAACCCGGGCGACGTGTAGCGCGACGCCGGGATGCGCACCGGCGTGACGCGCTCGCGCCCGACCGGCGTCTCGAGCAGGACGTCGCCGGCGCCGGTTCCCTCGGTCACCGCATGCCCCGCACGAGCTTGCCCGGGCGGGCGCCGGTCTCCTCGCCGTCGTGCATGATCTCCACGCCGGCGACGAACGTCGACCGGTAGCCGTCGGCCCGCTGGATCAGCCGGCGGGCGCCGCCGGGCAGGTCGTGGACCAGCTCCGGCAACTGCAGCGAGAGCGCGTCGAAGTCGATGACGTTGAGGTCGGCGCGCAATCCCGGCGCCACGACGCCGCGGTCGCGCGAGCCCGTAGAGGTGCGCGGTGTCGTGCGACTGCTTCTTCACGACCAGCTCCAGCGGGAGGCGTTCGCCGCGGTCGCGGTCGCGCGCCCAGTGCGTGAGCATGAAGGTCGGGATGGACGCGTCGCAGATCGCGCCACAGTGCGCGCCACCGTCGGAGAGGCCGAGCGCGGCGTTCGGGTGCAGGATCATCTCGCGCATGTCGTCGAGGTTGCCGTAGCTGTACCCGAGCAGCGCCTTCATGACGAGCTCGCGACCGTCATGGCTGAGCATCACGTCGTAGAGCACCGCCTCGGGGTCACGGCCCTCGCGTGCGGCCATGGCCGCGATGCTGCGCTCGGGTGCGGGCTCGTAGTCCGGCGGCTCGCCGATCGGGAACAGGACGTCGAGACGGGTCCCGATGACGTCGTCGAGCGGGCTCGGCGGCGAGGTCTCGGAGAGGATCGCGTCCCGGATCTCGGGTCGGCGCAGCTCGGCCACCCGCTCGGCCAGCGGCAGGTGGGCGAGCTTCAGGTACGTCGGGCGGCCGAGGAACGGGTGGAAGGTCTGGAACCCGATGAGCATGTTCAGCGGTCGGCCGCCCACCTGGCCCCGCAGGTCGGCGCCTTCGGCGTTGGCCTCCTGGGCCAGGCGCAGGACGTCGCGCCACTGGTCGGGGGCGAGGTTGTGCTGCGAGAGCGCGAAGCTCACCGGCCGGCCGATGGTGGCCGAGAGCCGGCGCATCCACTCGACCTCGCGCTCGGGGGCCGAGAGGTCCTCGCCCATCACGCCCGCGGGCGCCAGCTCGAACAGGCCGGTGCCGAGCTCGCCGAGCACCTTGCCGATGCCGAACAGCTCGTCCTCGGCGGCGAAGGTGCCCGGCACCGGTTCACCGTCGACGGCCTTGTGCATGATCGTGCGCGACGTCGAGAAGCCGAGCGCGCCGGCGTCGGATGCCGTCGCGGACGAGATCGGCCATCGCCGCGATGTCCTCGGGCGTCGCGGGCTCGTTGCGCGCGCCGCGCTCCCCCATCACGTAGGCGCGGACCGCACCGTGCGGCACCTGGGTGCCGACGTCGAGCGCGCGCGGCATCGCGTCGAGCGCGTCGAGGTACTCGGGGAAGGTCTCCCAGCCCCACGTGATGCCTTCGTTGAGCGCGGTGCCGGGGATGTCCTCCACGCCTTCCATGAGCTGGATGAGCCAGTCCTCCTGCCCGGGGCGGACGGGCGCGAAGCCGACGCCGCAGTTGCCCATGACGACGCTGGTCACCCCGTGCCAGCACGACGGGGTGAGGAGCGGGTCCCAGGTGACCTGGCCGTCGTAGTGCGTGTGGAGGTCGACGAAGCCGGGCGTGACGAGGAGGCCGTCGGCGTCGACGGCCCGCCGGGCCGACGAATCCTCGAGCGTGCCGGGATCGGCGACCTCGGTGATCGTCCCGCCGTCGACCGCGACGTCGGCCGGGCGGGCCTCGGTGCCGGTGCCGTCGACCAGGGTCGCCCCGCGGATCACGAGCTCGTGCATGTGGGTCCCCCCGGTTCGGAAGCGGTGAGCCGACCCATCTTGACATGATCGCCCCCCGGACCCCCGAACCCGTGACGCCGGACCACCGTGGGCGCTAGCAGACCGTCAGGTGTTCGTGGCGATCAGTCGAGGGAGGCGGTGGCGGTGTCGCGGCCCGACCGCAGGAGCGTGCCGCCGCGCTCGTCGGTGAGCTTGCCGTCGCGGACGATGCCGGTGCCGTTGACGAGCACGTGCTCGATGCCGTCGGCCTCGGCGTAGAGCCGACCGGCGCCACCGGGCAGGTCCATCCGCATCCGGACGTCGTGGCTGCCGATGGTGTGGGGGTCGAGCACCACGACGTCGGCCTTCCACCCTTCGGCGACGCGGCCGCGCTCGCGGAGCCCGTAGAGCTGCGCGGGCGTGTCGGTCAGGAGGTTGATCGCCTCCTCCATCGGGAGCAATCCCCGCTGGCGGACCGCCTTGCCCAGGACCTCAGTCGCGTAGTTGAACGAAGCGAGCAGGTCGAGGTGGGCGCCGGCGTCGGACGCGCCGATGAGGGCACGGCGGTCGCGCCACACCTGGATGCGTGCCTTCCAGTCCTCGTCGGTGTCCTGGGCGGCGACGGTGCCGAAGCTCGTGTTCAGCTCGTCGGCGCGGGCGATCGACGTGAGCACCTCCCAGGCGCTGCGGCCCTCGGCCTCGGCGATCTCGCCCACCATGCGGCCCCGGTACTCGGCGTTCTCCGGCGCCACGACGTCGTGGATCTTGAGGTTCCCCCAGTTGGCGAGCCCGCGCATCGGGTTGTTCGGGCCCTGGGCCTGCTCGTCGAGCCGGGCGAGCGCGTCCGCGTCGTCGAAGAACTGCAGCTTCTCGTCGAGCGGCAGGCCCATCACGTCTTCCCAGCCGGGCATCGCGTCGAGCACGAAGCCCGAGCGGAACGACAGGTAGATCGGGAAGCTCATCGGCACGGTGAGCGCGACCACGCGCCCGCCGTGCGCACGCGCGTAGTCACCGGCCTCGAGCTTCACCTCGGCGTCGGCCAGGGTCTTGGCGCTGACGCCGAGCACGTTCCAGTTCAGCGGACGTCGCGCCGCGGCTGACATGGCCGCCATCAGCTCGACGGCCCACGGCTCGAACGGGCCGACCATGGGGATGAATTCCAGCGACGTGCCCTCGTACTGCGCCAGCGTGGCGCAGAGGTCCACGATCTCGTCACGCGACACGTAGCGCGACGGCACCATGTGCCCGTCGGCGTCGTTGTGTGTGCGCGCCCAGGACGACGAGAAGCCGAGCGCGCCGGCGTCGAGCCCCGCGCGCAGCAGCGCCTGCATCGCGTCGAGCTCCTCCGGCTTCGCCTCGCGCGTGACGGACTCCTCACCCATCACGACGCGGCGGATGGCGGAGTGCCCGACCATGAAGCCGGCGTTGATGCCGAGCCGGCCCTCGATCTCCCCGAAGTAGTCGGCGGTCGACGTCCAGTTCCACGGGACGCCGTCGCGCAGCGACTCGAGCGGCATCCCCTCGACCCGCGCCAGCATCCGCATCAGGTAGTCGCCGTCGGCAGGGTCGTCCGACAGCGGCGCGATGGTGAAGCCGCAGTTCCCGGCGAGGGCGGTGGTGACGCCGTGCAGCGGCGACGGCGTGAGCGCGCCGTCCCAGAACACCTGCGCGTCGTAGTGGGTGTGCACGTCGACGAATCCGGGCGCGACGACCTTGCCGGTGGCGTCGATCGTCTCCGCCGCTTCCTCGGTGAGGTCGCCGATGGCGACGACGCGGTCGCCCTGGATGCCGACGTCGGCGCGCCGGCGCGCGCTCCCGGTGCCGTCGATGAGATCGCCGCCGCGGATCAGGATGTCGTACATGGGAGGTCCTCCGAGCTGGGTCGTCGCCGTCGAGCGTAGACCTGTTCGACGGGTCGACTCCGCGACGCCGTCCCGCTCTCCGAGCACGGCGTCGCTGCGTCTCGACCTCACAGGGTCGACTCCGCGGCGTCTCGTAAGGTCGGGGCATGGACCTGATCGAGGGACTGCGCACCACGGGAGCCGTCCGTGACTTCCGCCCCGACCCGGTGCCCGACGACGTCGTGTACCGGCTGCTCGACACCGCCCGGTTCGCGCCGAACGGCGGGAACCGCCAGGCGTGGCGGGTCGTGGTGCTGCGGGACCCCGCGGTCAAGCTCGCGCTGCGTGACCTGTACGTGCCCGGCTGGTACGAGTACCTGCCGCAGGTGGAGGCCGGGCTGACCCCGTTCGCCGCGGTGACCGACCGGGCCGCCGAGGCCCGGGCTGTCGCCCGTGCGCCCGAGATCGCCGCCCGGGCCGCCGCGGCACCGCCCGGTTTCGCCGAGCGGTTCCACGAGTCGCCCGTGCTCCTGGTCGTCCTCGCCGATCTGCGGGACCTCGCCACCACCGACCGTGACCTGGGCCGCTACACGCTGGTGGGTGGCGCGTCGATCTACCCGTTCGCGTGGAACCTCCTGCTCGCCGCCCACGCCGAGGGCCTCGGCGGTGTGCTCACCACCATGCCGATACTGCGCGAGCCCGCCGTGAAGGAACTGCTCGGCGTGCCCGACCCGGTGGTCGTGGCCGGCGTGCTCGCCCTCGGCTACCCGGTGAAGCGCGCCACCCGACTCACCCGGGAGCCGGTCGAGTCGTTCGCCACCGTCGACCGCTACGACGGGCCGGAGTTCACCGGCGGGTGAGCTCAACCGCGGGCGAGGACCTCGCCGTGGAGGATGGCGAACCAGCCGTCGGGTGACGCACTCCACGCACGCCACGCGTCGGACATGTCCTCCAGATCGCCACGCGACGCGAGGCCACGCTCGACGGCCTGCCCGGCGAACGCCGACGCCACCACGCGGTCGGCCCACATGCCGCCCCACCACGCACGGTCGGCGTCCGACGCGAAGCACCAGGCCGATGCCGACGCGTCCACCTCGGCGAAGCCGGCCGCGCGCGCCCACTGCAGCAGGTGGCGGCCGGCGTCGGGCTCGGCGTCGTTGCCCCGTGCGACCTGGTGGTACAACTCGAGCCAGGCGGTCAGGCGCGGGTCGTCGGGGAACCACGTGAACGACGCGTAGTCGGAGTCACGCGCCGCCACCACCCCATCGGGCGCGCACACCCTGCGCATCTCCCGCAGGGCGGCGACGGGATCGGTGAGGTGCTGGAGCACCTGGTGCGCGTGGACGACGGCGAAGGACGCGTCGGCGAAGGCGAGCGCGTAGACGTCGCCGGTGTCGAACACCACGTTCTCGACTCCCGCGTCGCGCGCCGCGGCACGCGCGCTGTCGAGCACCTCGCCTTCGCGATCGATGCCCACGACCTCCCCGGGCGCGACCCGGCGCGCGAAGTCGAGCGTGATGGTGCCGGGGCCACAGCCCACGTCGAGGACGCGCGTTCCCGGCGTGAGCACGTCGAGCAGGTAGCCGGCCGAGTTCTCCGCCGTCCGCCACCGGTGCGAGCGCAGCACGCTCTCGTGGTGGCCGTGCGTGTAGACGTCGTCGGGCGGGCTCATTCCGCGTCGGCCCGCCCGGCCGGCTCGGCTCGGCAGAAGCTCTCGACGACCTGCTGTACGTGCTCCGGCGCCACCACGGGCAGAGGGTACCGAACCGGACGCGACGAGTCAGGCGCTCTCGGCGGCCGCGCCGAGAGCGCGCCGGCGGCGGAGGGCGTCGAACGCGGCGCCGAGGTGGCGGATCTGGGTGCGGCTGAGGTTCCCGATGAAGTGCCGGCGCACGCCGTCGACGTGGGCGGGCGCGGCCGCTTCGAGTCGGGCCATCCCGGCGTCGGTGAGCACCGCCAGGGTGACCCGGCGATCCTCGGCGCTCGGCTCGCGTGCGACGAGACCCTCACGGACCAGGCCGTCGAGCCGGCGGGTGAGGCCGCTCGGCGACAGGTGGAGCCGCGCCGCGAGGTCGCACATGCGGAGACGGCGTCCCGGCGCCTCGGAGAGGTTCACCAGGACGCCGTAGTCGCCCTCGGTGATCCCGAATCCTGCGACCAGCTCCGCCTCGAGCGACGCGTGGACGTCGGCGAAGACCTCGACGAGACCTCGCCAGGCCCGCATCTCCTCGTCGTCCAGCCAGTCGACCATGGGACCAGAATACTTGATCACACAAGTACTTCGGGAATACTTGCGCACACAAGCATGTTCGAGTGGGTGTACGCGATCCTGCGACCAAGGAGCTTCCCATGACCGACCTCTCAGCCCTCACCCCCGGGACCTGGAACGTGGACCCTTCGCACTCGACCATCGGCTTCGTCGCCCGCCACCTCATGATCAGCAAGGTCCGAGGCCGCTTCACCGACTTCTCCGGCGTGGTCGAGATCGCACCCGACCCCTTGCAGTCGACCGTCACGGCGACCGTCGACCTGGCGTCGATCACCACCGGCGACGAAGGGCGTGACGGGCACCTCCGGAGCGCCGACTTCTTCGACACCGACGGTGGCCGCTCCCCCGACATGAGCTTCCACAGCACGGGGATCAAGGAGGATCACGGCGACTACGTGCTCTTCGGCGACCTCACCGTGAAGGGCGTCACCCGGCAGGTGGAGTTCGATCTGGAGTTCGACGGCGTCAACGCCGACCCGTGGGGTGGCACCCGGGCCGCGTTCACGGCCGAGACCGAGATCAACCGCAGGGACTTCGGCCTCGAGTGGAACGTCGCGCTCGAGACCGGTGGTGTACTGGTGAGCGACAAGGTGAAGGTGCAGCTCGACATCCAGGTCGTGAAGGCCTGACCCGGGCGGCCCGGCCACGAGGAACGAGGTGGGTGTGCGATGAAGACCGTCGAGCTCGGACACGCGGTGCTCTACGTCCGTGACCTGGAGCGTTCGCGCCAGTTCTACGGCGAGGTGCTCGGTCTCCCCGAGATCGGCCCTGCCTTCCCGGGCGCGGCGGCGTTCAGCGGCGGGCGCACCCACCATGAGCTGCTGCTGATCGAGGTCGGTCCGTCGGCGGCGTCACCGCCGTCGGGGCGCCGGACCGGCCTCTATCACCTCGGCTTCAAGATCGGCACCACCGACGAGGAGCTGCGCGCGGCCGTCGCGGAGCTCCGGGAGGCCGGGGTCACGATGGTGGGCGCATCCGACCACACGGTCACGCACTCGCTCTACGTCGAGGATCCCGACGGCAACGAGATCGAGCTCTACATCGACGTGCAGCCCGAAGCCTGGCGCGACGACCCGTCACTGGTGCTGGCGCCCACCAAGCCCCTCCGCATCTGACCGCTCAGGCCGGGAGGTAGTCCTCGAGGCTGGCGATGGCGAAGCCCTGCTCCTTGCACACCGCGAACACCTTCTGGAGGTCGGCGAGGAGGTCGGTGCGGAAGTGCATGAGCACGACGTCACCCGGCGTGAGCTGGGTACCGTCCTGCAGGTCGAAGCGCCCGTCGTTGGTCGAGCCCTTCCACAGCACGACGGCCTTCAGGCCGCACGACGCCGCCGCCGTCTGCACGTTCACGTTCGTGCTGCCGTACGGCGACCGGAACAGCGTGGGCCGGCGCCCGAAGAGGTTCTGGTAGTCGTCGAGGACGCCGCACACCTCGTTCTGGACCTGCCCGGAGGACAGCGTCGTGAGGTCCGGGTGGTTGATCGTGTGCGCCTCGACGACGCCGCCGTAGCCCTGCAGCTGGCGGAAGTAGTCCGCGCCGGCGTCCGCCTCGCCCTGCACCAGGAACATGGTGAAGGGGACGTTCGCCTGCTTGAGCAGGTCGGCGACCGCGGGGTCGCGGACGATGCCGTCGTCGATCCCGAGGAAGATCACCTTGTTGGTGGTCGGGATGCGGCTGAACACCGGGGCCTGACCGGTGGGCGGCAGGTCGACGGGCGTGGGCACCGGCTGGTGTGGCAGCCCGAGCCCGGGGACCCGCAGGTCGGGCACCGTGGTGGTCGTGGGGGCCTCGGTCGTCGTCGTGGCCGGAGGTGCCGTCGTCGTGGCCGCGGCCGTGGTGGCGGTCGTGGTGGCGGTGGTGACGCCGGCGGTCGTGATGTCGTCACCGACCGCGCTCACCGCCGCGGCCTGGGCCGGACCGGGGCGGCCGTTCAGCTCCCGCGGCAGGGCGCCGATCAGCGCGATGAGCGCCGCGGTGACGCCGACCGCGGATCGCGAAGCGACGCCACTGGACGCGACGCGACCGGTGTCGGCTCTGATGCCGGCTCTGATGTAGGGCGCGCCGGGTCAACGGGGCGTCGTCACCAATTGACACGGCGGACACGGTACCCCGCGGCCTAGCGTTCGGCCGTGCAGCGCGAAACGCGGTCGGTCGTCGCGCTGCTGGCGTCGGTGTTCGGCTCCTCCACCGCGTTGGCCCTGCTGACCACGGTGCTCGGGAAGCTCGTCTTCGACATGACGGGCAGCGAGCTCGCCCTCGGGCTCCTCGGGTTGGCCGAATTCGCCCCCGCCGCGCTCCTGGTCTTCGTGACCGGCACGGTGGCCGACCGGATCGACCGCCGCCGGCTCGCCGCCGTCGCCCTGAGCGTGGAGGCCGGGTTCATCGCCATGGTGGCGCTGTACACGAGCACCGACCCGACCTCGACCCTGCCGCTCTTCCTGCTCGTCATCGGATTCGGCACCGCCCGGGCGTTCGCCACGCCCGCCACCCGGTCCCTGCCCGCCGACACCGTCACCGCCGCCCGGCTCCCGTGGCTGACGGCCCGGCAGGCGGCGACCTGGCAGGGGGCGTCGATCGTCGGTCCGGTGATCGGCGGCTTCCTCTACGTCGTCGACGTCTGGCTGCCGTTCGCGACCGCGGCCGGGTTCGTGGTGCTCGCCGCCGGCGTGGTCCTCCTCGTGGATCCCCGCCCCGTCGCCCCGCGCCCGGTCGACCGGGAGCGACCGAGCGTCCGGGAGGCGGTGGGCGGGCTGCGCTTCGTGCGCAGGCAGCCGATCCTCCTGGGTGCGATCTCCCTCGACCTCTTCGCGGTGCTCTTCGGCGGCGCGGTCGCCCTGCTCCCCGCCATCGCCGAGGACCGCCTCGGCGTCGGGGCCGTCGGGCTCGGGTGGTTGCGTGCCGCGATCGGGATCGGTGCCGGCATGGTCACCCTGTGGCTGACGGTGCGGCCGGTGAGCCGCCGGGTGGGCCGCACGCTGCTGGTCTCGGTGGCGCTGTTCGGTGTGGGCACGATCGCCCTGGGGCTCACCACCAGCTTCGCGGTGGCCTTCCTCGCGCTGATGGCGCTCTCGGGGGCGGATTCGGTCAGCGTGTTCATCCGCTCCACACTCGTCCCGCTCGTCACCCCACCCGACATGCGCGGGCGCGTGCTGGCGGTCGAGGCGGTGTTCATCGGCGCGTCGAACGAGCTCGGCGCGTTCGAGTCCGGGGTGGTGGGTCAACTGCTCGGCCCGGCCGTGGCCGTCGTGCTCGGGGGCGCCGGGACCCTCGTGGTCGCCGCGTTGTGGTGGGGGCTCTTCCCCGCGTTGCGCACGGTCGACGGCTTCCCGGCCGGCATCGACCATGCGCTGCCCCCGAGGGAGGGGTACGCTGACCCGATCCCCTAGTGACTGCTATGGCCGCTCTGCGACCGCCCGAGGAACGCCCGAGGGAAAACCCCGAGGAAGAGGTACGCCGTGACCGCCACCGAGTTGCTCATCTCGTCCGACTCCCACGCCCAGATCAGCCACGACGCGGTCAAGACCCACCTGGCCTCGAAGTTCCACGATGAGTACGACGCCGCCGTCGCAGCATTCGGGCAACGGATGGCGCAGGGCGCGGGCCGCGTCAACCAGGCCTGGCAGTCGAACCGCAAGGCGGAGGAGAAGCTGACCGCCTTCCGCCTGCGGAACATGAAGCGGCCCGGTCACTCCGACGGCGCCGCGCGTCTCGCCGACATGGACACCGACGGCGTGCAGCAGGAGGTCGTCTACAGCGAGGTGAGCGCGTTCCGCTACATCCGCGACCTGAAGGCCGGCCAGGCCGAGGCCACGGTCGCGTTCAACGACGCGCTCCACGAGTTCGGCGTCGCCGACCCGTCACGGTTGATCGTCTCCTACCAGATCCCCATCCACGACATCGACGCCGCGGCCGCCGAGGTGCGCCGCGTCGCCGACCTCGGCGGCAAGTCGCTGCAGCTCCCGGTGTTCCCACCGGAGGTGGGCCTCGCCGACTACTTCCACGAGCGCTACGACCCGCTCTTCTCGACCATCCAGGAGACCGGCCTGCCGATCTGCTGCCACATCGGGCTCAACACGATGCTCGACGACCTCATGGCGCGCGACCCCACACCGGGCAGCGCGGTGATGGTGCCCATGACCGCGCTCAGCACCGGCGAGGCGCTCGGCATGTGGATCATGGGTGGGGTGTTCGAGCGCTTCCCCGATCTGAAGGTGGTGTTCGTGGAGCCCGGCCTCGGCTGGATCGCCTGGTGGTTGTTCATCACCGACGACATGGTCACCCGCCAGGGTTACGAGCTGCCCGCGATCACCGAGCTCCCGAGCTTCTACTTCCACCGCAACGTCTTCGTGACCTTCATCGAAGAGTCCGATGCCATCGAGCGCGCCGCAGCTGCGCAACCGCATCGGGATCGAGAACATGATGTGGTCGAGCGACTACCCCCACCCCGTCACCAGCTGGCCCAACTCGCGCCAGGTCGTCGCCGACAGCCTCGGCGTGCTCACCGACGCCGAGCGCGAGCTGGTGGTCGCCGGCAACGCACGGCGGGTCTGGAACCTGTGAAGATGGGGGCATGACCTCCATCGCCACCGTCCCTGCCCTCTGGGACCCGGACGTCTTCACCTCGGGCCCGCCCCACGAGTTCCTCGCCGAACTGCGCCGCACCCAGCCGGTGTACTGGCAGGACATGCCCGACGAGCCCGGGTTCTGGGCCGTGCTCACCCACGCCGACCTCACCGCCGTGGCCCGCGAACCCGTGCTGTACTCGGCGAGCGCGGGCGGCGTGGTGCTCGAGAACCTCGACCCCGAGAACCTCGAGCAGATGCGGGGGATGCTCCTCGCCATGGACCCGCCGAAACACGTCGCCTACCGCCGCCCGCTCGCCCCGAGCTTCAAGGCCCGGGTGATCGGCAGCCTCGAAGGCCGGATCCGCACCATCTGCCGAGAGATCAACGCGTCGGCGCGCGACGCCGGCGACCTCGACTTCGTGCACGACGTCGCGACCCTGCTGCCGAGCCAGGTCGTCGGCGAGCTGATGGGGCTCCCCCGTGAGGACTGGGACCAGATCCAGCGCTGGGCCGAGATGAACACGAGCGGCCAGGACCCCGACATCGTCGGCGCCGAGCACGCGGGCACCGACGACGACTCGTCGTACGACACGAGCGGCGCGGGCACCATGCACATGGCGATGTACGCGATGCAGTTCGCCGCGCAGCGCCGCACCGAGGCGCCGCGCGACGACCTCACGTCGTTGATCCTCGCCGGCAACTTCGGCGACGGGCCGATGAGCGACCTCGAGTTCGGCATCTTCTTCGTGCAGCTGGTGACCGCGGGTAACGACACGACGAAGACCATGTTGTCGGCCGGTCTGCTCGCGCTCCTGGAGCACCCGGAGCAGATGGCCGAGGTGCGGGCCGACAGCTCGTTGCTCCCCGGCGCGGTCGAGGAGATCCTGCGGTACGAGAACCCGCTGCACTACTTCCGCCGCACGGCGACGGCGGACTCCGTGCTGCACGGCACCGAGATCGCCGCGGGCGACAAGGTGCTGATGTACTACACGTCCGCCAACCGCGACGAGACCGTGTTCGTCGAACCGCACCGCTTCGACATCCACCGGTCGCCCAACCCGCACCTCTCGTTCGGGATCGGCGAGCACTTCTGCCTGGGCGCGCACCTGGCGCGGCTCGAGGGCCGTGTGTTCTTCGAGGAGGTGCTCTCGACGTTCTCCACGATCGAGCTCACCGGCGACCCCGTCCGCGTCCGTTCCAACCTCAACAACGGCTACAAGCGACTCCCCTTACGGCTGGCCTGAAACCGTTGGTATTCAACGGTTAGAACCACTGTTCGCAACTCTCGGCTACTAGGGTTAGTCCCCTGTAGTCCCCCGTTGAGGAGGCGTCGGTGGCATCTGTGCAGCGACACAAGGACCGGTGGCGGGTCAAGTGGTACGACGAGACCGGCCGACAGGTCTACGAGTCCCCACGCGACGAAGCCGGCGGCGGAACGGGCAGCGCGACGTATCGAAGCGCGGGCCGTGCTCGACGAGAAACCGCCGATGGCATCGGACCCCGACGCGCTCACCCTGGCCCGCTGGTGGGATCGGTGGGAACCGGGCCGTCAGTGGCGGCCCTCCACGCGGGCGACCCACGCGTCACATTGGCGCAACTACCTGTCCCCCGTGTTCGGTTGGGTGCCGCTCGGGCAGATCACGACGGCGGACGTGCGCCGCTGGCACCGCAAACTCGAAGCGCGGGGCCTCGCCCCGACCACCGTCTCGGGGGTACACCGGACGTTGAGCATGGTCCTTCAAGGTGCAGTAGAGGATGAGCTGATCAACCGGAACCCGGCGTCGGCGGCCCGGTTGAAGCGGCCGACGAAGACGCCGCCCGTGGCGCTCGACCCGAAGATGCTCGCCGCGCTCCTCGCCGCTATCGACGCCACCACCCCCGCCTTGTCCACGTATGCCCGGCTGCTCGCCTCGACCGGCCTGCGACGGTCCGAAGGGGCCGGGCTGACCTGGGACCGGGTCGACCTCGACGCCGCGGAACTGACCATTGACCGCCAGTTCGATTACTCCGCGCCGCACCGGCCTGCGTGGTGTCCCACGAAGACCGGTGACAGCCGACGCGTGCTCCTCACCCCCGACGCGGTTGCGATGCTCCCGCGCTCATCGTGCGGCCCAGCCGGTCATCGCGATCAAGGACGCGCTGGTGTTCCTTCGTGACGACGGGTCGACGTGGCCTCGGTCGGAATGGCGGGACGCATGGCAACGCGCACGTGTCGTCACCCCACTCGTTCAGTTGGTCGACGAGACCGGCCGCGTACTGTGTGAACTTGTTGTTGACGAAGGTGACGTCTTCGCAGATATAGACGCCGCCGGGCCGCATCTGCGGCAGTAGCTCCTCGAGCGTGACGACCTGCTGGTTAGTGCGGTGGCCGCCGTCCTCGATGACGATGTCGACGTCGGGGACGTCTCGACGGAACTGGGCCCAAAACGCACGGTCGGCCTGGTCGCCGATATGGATCGAGCTCCCGTCGCCTTCGTAGGCCCTGCAAGCGGGTTCGATGTCGACGCCGTGCACGTGGCTCTGCTCGCCAAAGTATGAGCGCCACATCGGGAGGCTGCCGCCGCTATAGATCCCGATCTCGACGACGCTGACCTGGCGTCCGACGAAGCGGGCGAGGTGCCGTTGGTAGACGTCAAAGTAGTGGCGGAACTTCCAGATGCCGGGCCCGGTCTGGTTCGCTTCGAAGTACTCGCGTAGCCGGTTCGGCTCGGGAGGCACTGGCATTGTCTCGGCGTTGTCGAGTGGCCAGCTACGCGCAAATTCGTGGGCTCGTTCCCGTTCCCCTTCGGGCGATGCGAGGATCCTCACCGCCGCCCTGGGGTGGGTGACCACGAACTTCGTAGCCTCTCCGGTGCGTCGCATCGCCCGATTGATTCGTTCGCTTGTTCTCATGCCGCAGGAGCCTCCCGGCGAATGCCAATGTTCGGCGCACAGCGGGAATACGTTCGTTACCGGCGCAGAGATTGCCCGTTCTGTGCAGTGGCCCCGATGCCACCAGCGGCGTCCGTGAGGGGTTGTAGTCCCCCACGGCCGCCGTTCTAGTCCCCCGCCCCTAGATCCGTTGTGACATATGGGGAACCGACGATGAAATCCCTAAAACGGCTACAAGCGCATGCCGGTGCGGCTGAGGGCCTGACACCCGCCGATCAGGCGCGTGGACGCAGCCGGGGGCGGTCAGGTCGTCGCGCCGTGTGGGCGATGCTGACCACCACCGACGCGGTTCGTCAGCGGCGCCGAGGGCTAGAAGACCGCGACCGGGTTCACGGGGCACCCGGTGCCGCCCGGGATGCGCAGCGGCGCGACCACGCAGAGGAATTCCCAGCGCCCGTGCGACTCGCACGCCGGGACGAGGCGCGACAGGTCGACGTTGTCCACCAGGTGCAGGCCCATCCCGGTGATGCCGATCTGGTGGACGGGGAACGGCCAGCCGGCGACGCCGAGGCCGGGCGTCATGTCGGAGATCCCGTCACCCATCAGCAGGGCCACCTCGCGCTCGGCCAGCCAGGGCAGGCACTGCGGGTGCAGGCCGGCCAGGCCGTCGCGGAACGGGTCCAGTCGGCCGTGCTGCGCGGCCTTGCGGGCGTCGCGCCCTCCGCCGACGACGAGCAGGTCACCCGTGCCCACCGCCGAGCCCTGGGTGGCCTCGGCCGCTTCGAGGTCGGCGACGGTGATCGCGGTGTTCCCTTCCAGGAACTCGACGCCGCGGGCGCGCGGGATGTCGAGGAACACGCCCCGCCCGACCAGGCCGTCGGCGGTCGTCATGACCGTGTTCGCCAGCGCCCCGGTGCTGCGCACCTCCGCCGCGGGGCGACCGTTGTACATCTCGCCCCGCACGAACATGTGGCACAGCGCGTCGAGGTGGGTGATCCCCATGCCGTGGACCTCCGTGCCGATGTAGTCGCGGCTCGCCTCGTAGCCGGGGATGCCGTTGGCGTCGCGGGCGTCACCGCTCGCCAGCATGTGGTGGTGCGCGGGGCTCGGTGTCTCCGGTGAGGGCGAGACGGGGAAGTCGTGGGCGAGGCTCACCGTGACCCCGCTGCGCACCAGCACCCCCGCCCCGGCTCGCCGGTCGGCGGTGAGGAAGTTCAGCGCGCCGAGCTCGTCGGACGCCCCCCAGCGACCCCAGTTGCTCAGCGCCGCGTAGAGGGCCTCGAGCTGCTCGGGACTCGGGACGTCGTCGACGGTCGGTGCTACGGCCATGCGCGCAACGTACCGTCCCGGTAGCGTGCCCGCATGCTGCTCGACCGCTTCCGTCTCGACGACCGCGTCGCCATCGTCACCGCCGCCGGGCGTGGTATCGGCGCCGCCTCCGCCCGCGCGTTCGCGGAGGCCGGAGCCGACGTCGTGATCTCGGCCCGGACCCAGTCCGAGCTCGAAGCGGTCGCGGCCGACGTCGAAGCCCTCGGTCGGCGCGCGGTGGTCGCGCCCGCCGACCTGAGCGACCTCGCCAACGTCGAGTCACTCGTCGATCTCGCCGTCGCCGAATTCGGGCGCCTCGACATCGCGGTGAACAACGTCGGCGGCACGATGCCCATGCCGTTCCTGGACACGACGGTCGAGACGGTGGAGCAGGCGTTCCACTTCAACGTGGCCACCGCGTACGCGCTGACCCACGGCCGCGGTACCGCCCATGCTCGACGGCGACGGCGGCTCGATCGTCAACATCACCTCGGCCATGGGTCGCTTCCGCGACCGTGGCTACGTCGCGTACGGCACCGCCAAGGCGGCGCTGGCCCACATGACCCGCCTCCTCGCCGCCGACTGCGCGCCGCAGCGTGCGGGTCAACGGCGTGGCGCCGGGCTCCATCGCCACCTCGGCGCTGGAGATCGTGCTCACCGACGACGCGCTCAGCGCGGAGATGGTGTCGAAGACCCCGCTGCGACGCCTCGGCGCGTCCGACGACATCGCGCTGGCGGTGCTCTACCTGGCGTCCGACGCGTCGAGCTACGTCACCGGCAAGATCCTCGAGGTCGACGGCGGCATCGAGGCCTCCAACCTCGACATGCACCTCCCCGACCTCTGAACCACTCCGAACCGGCGTCGTTCACCCGGGGTGGAGCCCCGGCGAGCGACGCCAGTTCGAGGAAGGACACCGATGCAGCTGTCCGTCGCCATGCCGCCCGGCCCGCGGGCCGTCGAATACGCGCAGCTCGCTTCCGAGCTGGGGTACGAGCGTCTCTGGCTCTACGACTCGGCCGCGCTCTACGACGACACCTGGATCTGGCTGGCCCGCGTCGCCGAGCACACCGACATCGACATCGGCACCGCGGTCCTCGTGCCCAACCTGCGCCACGTGATGACGACGGCGTCGGCCATCGCCACCATCGAGGGCCTGGCGCCGGGGCGGCTGGCGTGCGGCTTCGGCACCGGGGCGACCGCCCGCTGGGTCCTGAACAAGAAGGCGCTCTCGTGGGCCACGACCCGCCGCTACCTCGAGCAGCTGCGCGGCCTGCTGCGCGGCGAGGTGGTCGAGATCGACGGCGAGCGGTGCCAGATGATCCACCACCCCGACTGGGCGGTCGCCCGCCCCATCGACACCCCCTTCCTGCTCTCCGCGCTCGGCCCGAAGGGGATCGAGGTGGTGGGCGAGCTGCACGCCGCCGGCGTGATCGACGGGTTCATCGCCATGGCGGACACCGACGTCGACGTCCCGTGGCGCGTGCACATGACTGCCGGCACCGTGCTCGACCCCGGAGAGTCACTCACCAGCGAGCGGGTGCAGGACGCGCTCGGCCCCTGGTACGTCGTGCGCTACCACGGCGTGTGGCAGGCGTTCCCGGACGCGGTCGCCGGGATGCCGCGCGGCGAGGAGTGGTTGGCGGGCATCGCCGCCGAGCGGCCCGAGGGCGAGCGTCACCTCGCGGTCCACGAGGGCCACGTCACCAACGTGATGCCGCGCGACCGCGACGTGCTCGGCGGCGGCCGGCGACGCGCTCGGCACGACCGGGTGGGTCGGGACCGCCGACGAGGTGCGCGCCATGGCCGTCGCCGCGGAGGCCGCGGGCGACACGGAGCTCATGTACACGCCGGCCGGTGACATCCCCGCGAGATGCGCGCCTTCGCCGAGGCGGTGCGCGGCTAGAACTCGATGTCGAGCTCTTCGAGCTCGTCGGGTTCCATCTGGGCCGCGGCGGCCCATTCCACCATGGCGGGGAGGGCGATGATCGCGTCGCAGTACGCCCGGCTCTCCGCGTCCAGCTCGACGTCGTAGGTGCCGAACCGGGTGCAGACCGGCACGTACATGGCGTCGGCCATGGTCGGCGTCGCGCCGAACAGGTACGGGCCTCCGTACGCGTCGACGCACTCGTGCCAGATGGCGACGATCCGATCGATGTCGGCCTGCGCACCGGCCCACACCTTGAAGTGCGGATGGTGCGCCTTCAGGTTCATGGGGAGCGCGGAGCGCAGGTTCACGAACCCGGAATGGATCTCGCCCGACACCGCGCGGCAGTGCGCACGCGCCGCGATGTCCGGCGGCAGGAGCCCCACGGCCGGCCGCACCTCGTGGAGGTACTCCCCGATCGCCATCGTGTCCCACACGGTCACGCCGTCGTGGACCAGGCGCGGCACGAGGAACGACGACGAGAGCAACAGCAGCTCCGCGCGTGTCCGGGTCGTCGTTGGTGAGGACGTGTTCCTCGAAGTCGATACCCGACATCTTGCACAACAGCCAGCCGCGCAACGACCACGCGCCGTAGTTCCTGCTGTTGATCGTCAGCGTGGCCTGTGCCATCAGCTCACCTCCGGGGGGATCGGAAGCACCGCGGGTTGCCTGCGATTGTCTAGGGTGTCGCCACCGTACCGCCGAGGGATTGACGGCTGATGATGTACCAGGCGTACCAAGCCCAGGCCGACATCATGGCCTCCCTGCGCGGCGTGGCCGGGATTGCTCTGCAAGGTTTCGGTCAGTTGGCCCCGTGCATCGCCGAGTCGGCACCGGTGCGCAACCTGGGCGCGGGTTACGAGCTGCTCGGGCGCGTCGGTCTCACCCACGAGCGTCCACCGTTCGGGATCGACTCGGTGGCGGTCGGGCGGCGGAAGGTCGCGGTGCACGAGGAAGCCACCGACGTCACGCCCTTCGGCACCCTGCTGCACTTCCGCAAGGACACCGCGCCCGGTGCCGTGGAGCTCCCGAAGGTGTTGGTGATCGCGCCGCTCTCCGGCCACTTCGCCACGTTGCTGCGGGGAACCGTGCGCACCCTGCTCCCGGAGCAGGACGTCTGGATCACCGACTGGCACAACGCGCGTGACGTGCCGCTCGCCGACGGGGCCATCGACTTCGACGGGTACATCGAGCACCTCATCCGTTGGATCGAGATCATCGGTCCCGACACCCACGTGATCGCGGTGTGCCAGCCGTGCGTGCCCGCGCTGGTGGCCACCGCGGTGATGGCCGAGGCCGGGAACCCGGCGCAGCCGCGCACGCTCACGCTCATGGCCGGGCCGATCGACACGCGTGTCGACCCGACGGTGGTGAACGACCTCGCGACGAGCAAGCCGATCTCCTGGTTCGAGCGCAACGTGATCAGCACGGTGCCGCTGCGCTATGCGGGCGCGAGACGCCGGGTGTATCCCGGCTTCCTGCAACTCGTTTCGTTCGTGAGCATGAACCTCGACCGTCACCTGACGCGCGCACCGCGAGCTCTACCGCGACCTGGTCGACGGAGACCGCGCCGCGGCCGACGCGACGAAGACCTTCTACGACGAGTACTTCGCGGTGCTCGACCTCACCGCCGAGTTCTACCTGGAGACGGTCGAGTACGTGTTCCAGGAGCATCGCCTGGCGCGGGGCGTGCTGGACTTCCAGGGCCGGCGGGTCGACCCGGCCGCGATCCGCCGCACCGCGCTGCTCACCGTGGAGGGTGAGCGCGACGACATCTGCTCACCCGGGCAGACCTTCCCGGCCCACGACCTCTGCCGCAACATCAAACCGATGCGCAAGCGCCACCACCTGCAACCGGGCGTCGGCCACTACGGCGTGTTCAACGGCCGCCGGTGGGACACGCAGATCTACCCGCTGGTCCACAACCTGATCCTCGCCAACAGCTGACCGGCCGGGAGATCACCGGCCGGGAGATCACGCGTCGGCGAACAGCCCCTCGAGCGCGGTGACTGCGGGGTTCTCCATCCAGATCGTGTGGTCCTCGGGCATCAGCCCGCGGTCGACGGCACGGTTCATCACCCGGACGACGATGGCGCAGTAACGCGTCGCCGCGCAGATCTCCCACCAGCGGATGTCGGGCACCATGCGCCCGGCGGCCGCCTCGTACATCCGCAGCTGCTCCTCCCGCGTGGGGTCGCCGTCCGGACGCGCCACCCCCGCGCCCTCGTGCATCGTGCGGTCGAACATCAACCACCACCCGAGGTCGAGCTCGGGTGGTGCGATCGACGCGGCCTCGAAATCCGTGACGCACACGGGCGTGGCGTCGCGCCAGATGATGTTCCCGGGCCGCGGGTCACCCCAGCACAGACCGATCGCGCCGTCGACCGGCTGCTCGGCGTGGAGCCACGCGAACGCACGGTCGACCAGCGGGTGCTTTCGGTCCCGCAGCTCGGTCCAGCGCGTACTGCTCCCACAGCGCGAGCTGGGTCTCGACGCCGGGCGTCACGCCGGGCGGCACCAGCCAGTCGAGGCCGGCAGCGCGCCAGTCGACCTCGTGCACGCGCGCCAGTGTGGCGAGCCCCGTTTCGATCATCTGCCGGCGAGCCGCCGGCGACAGGTCGAGGAAGAAGCCGGTCGTCGTGTACGGCGGGTCCTCGACCGGCACCTGTCCGTCGACGTAGCCCATGACGAAGAACTGCGTGCCGAGCACCGTGGGATCGGCCTCGTAGCCGATCATGGGCGCGACCGGCACCGCCGCGTGGCGGGCCAGGGCCTCCATGACCCGGTACTGCAGCTCGATCTCCACCGCCCACCCCGGAACCTGCACCGGGTAGATCGGGGGATCGGGGCTCTCGGTCCGCAGCACGTAGCGCTCCGCCGCGGTCTCGCCACCGCGGGTCACCCGCGTGTCGAGCATCACCGTGTCGGCCGAGAACCCGCTGCTCGCCCGCCGCATCCCGACCAGCTCGACGGTGTCGACATCCGCCAGGCGCGCCGCCAGCCACGGCCCGACCGGCCGCAGCGACTCCGGGACCTCCTCGACGGTGCTCTCGACGGTGCTCTCGACGTCGCTCACCGTGCTCCGATCACGAGATGTCCATGGTGCTGCCCGGCGCGGGGTTGGCGAGCACGTAGCGCAGGTCGACCGGCGACGTCATCGCCGCCAGGACAACGGTCGCGCAGTCGTCCACGGTCATGGCTCCCGGGCCGTTGTCGTGCACGTACCCGCGTGTCTCCCAGACCGCCGACAGCTCGCCGAGCAGCGCGCGGTCCCACGACTGGTACACCTCGGTGCCCAGCGTGTTGCCGACGGCGACGTTGCAGAAACCGATCTCGGGATGCTCGCCCCGCCACGCGCGCACCAGCTCGTCGAGCGCGGCCTTGCTCGTCTCGTAGGCGCCCATGCCGGGCAGCGGCCGCCCCACCGACGACGCGGAGATGAACACCATCCGCCCCTTCGACGCGGTGAGGGGCGCGAGTGCGGCCCGGGCGACCAGCGACGCACCGACCACGTTGGTCGCGAACACGTCGTGCCAGCGCTCGGCGTCGGTGTCGACCAGGCGCACGAGCGGATCGATCGCGGTGGCGTACACGACGACGTCCAACCCGTCGAGGCGCACCACCGCGTCGCGCACGACCGCGTCGCACTGCTCGGCGTCGCGCACGTCGCAGATCGCGAGCGAAGCGCCGGCGCCGGCTGCCGCGACCGCGTCGGCGAGCTTCTCGGCCCGGCGCGCCGCGAGCACCACCTGCGCCCCCGCGGCCACCGACTGCACAGCCACGGCGCGGCCGATACCCGACGACGCGCCCACCACGAGCACCCGTGCTCCCTGCAACTGCATGGGTCCCCCGTCCCGCGTGTCGTACCGCGGGCCAAGCTACCGGGCGCGGCCCGGGAATTGGCCGGAGCGGGCCGGTCGGCCAGGATGCCGCGCATGAGGCTCGCAGGCAAGGTGGCGTTCATCAGCGGTTCGACGCGCGGCATCGGGCGGACCATGGCCGAGATGTTCGCCGCCGAGGGCGCGCAGGTCGTGGTGACCGGGCGCTCGGTCGACAAGGGCGAGAAGGTCGCCACCCGCATCCGCGACGCCGGCGGCGACGCGACCTTCGTGCGCCTCGACGTGAGCGACGAGGCGAGCGTGCCAGGAGGCCGTCGCCGCCGCGATCGACCGCTACGGCCGGTTGACCACCCTGATCAACAACGCCGCGCCCACCGACCTCGTCGAGCGCGGGGTTCAAGCCCATGCACGAGCTGACGACCGGTGAGTGGGAGGCGATCCTGCGCACCACGCTCACCGGCAACGTGTTCTGGGCGTCGAAGTACGCGATCCCCCACCTCATCGAGGCGGGCGGCGGTTCGATCGTCAACATCTCGTCGGGGGGCTCGGTCTTCGGTGTGCCCGGCATCTCCGTCTACAGCGCGGCCAAGGGCGGTATGAACGCGCTCACCCGGGTGATGGCGGTCGAGTACGCGCAGTACGGCATCCGGTGCAACACGATCATCGTCGGCCGGGTCGTCGCGTACGCGGAGGACAAGGGTCCGGAGATGAGCCACGTGCTCACCCGGGTCGGGAACCCGCGCGACGTCGGCTACGCCGCGCTCTGGCTGGCGGCCGACGAGTCGGAGTGGATCACCGGCACCGAGGTCACCGCCGACGGTGGCCAGGCCATCGACCACTCCCAGCTGTAGCTCCGGGCAGGCCTAGTTGCTGAGGGGCGCCAGGCCTCTCGAGAGCAGCACCACGCCGAAGACGAGCAGCAGCACCGCCATGACCGCGTTGTTGTTCGTCGACAGCCACGTCTTCATGTCGTCGAGGGTGGCCCTCGCGTGTGCGCCGCCGACGAGGTCGTAGATCACGGGCAGCGCGATCGAGAGGCTGGCCACGACCACGAAGACCACCAGCGCGACCACCGCGTCGCCGGTGGAGATCGCCAGCTGGCCGAGCCCGGCGGCCGCCCCGATCACCAACGCGAGGTTCTTCGGGTTCACCACGCTCAGCACGACCGCCAGCCCGAACGCCTTGATCGGCGTGATGGAATCGACCATCGCCATCCACTTCGGCAGCTCGGGCGCCTCCCCGGCCTTGGGCCGCTTGGCCCAGTTGCGCCGGGCCAGGGCCAGCAGCAGCACGCCGAGGCCGATCTTCACCCACGACACGGTGTCGGAGCTGGTCGAGTCGGTCGACGCGTTCGCCGCGTCGCTCAGCAGGTAGACGACCCCGCTCGCCACCGACAGGCCGAGCACCCACCCGAACAGGAACATCGGGCCGTTGACCTTCGCCCGCGGCGAGAACAGCATGAGGATCACCGCGATGATCGGCATCGGGCTGATGGCGATGCCGATGGCGAACGGCAGGACTTCGCTGATTCCCTGGCCCATCGCCGGAGCGTACGTCAGCCGCGGGTGATCCGCGGGTGATCCCGCACGGGCCAGACTGGAGGGATGGACGACCTCGGCGAGCTGGCCCGGCGCCATCTCTGGATGCACTTCTCGCGCCTCGGGTCCTTCGGCGACGACGCCCCGGTACCGATCATCGCCCGCGGCGAGGGCTGCCACCTGTGGGATGCCACCGGTCACCGCCTGCTCGACGGCCTGTCGGGGCTGTTCACCGTGCAGGTGGGCCACGGGCGCGCCGAGCTGGCCGAGGCGGCGCGCGTCCAGGCCGAGACGCTCGGGTACTTCCCGATCTGGACCTACGCGCACCCACCCGCGATCGAGCTGGCGGCCCGCCTCGCCGACCTCGCGCCGGGCGACCTCGATCGGGTGTTCTTCACCACGGGCGGCTCCGAGGCGGTGGAGACGGCCTGGAAGCTCGCTCGCCAGTACTTCCGGGCCATCGGCCAGGAGCGGCGGCACAAGGTCATCTCGCGCACGACCGCCTATCACGGCACGACCCTCGGGGCGCTGGCGATCACCGGCATCCCGGCGTTGCAGGCGCCGTTCGAACCGCTCACCCCCGGGGCGGTGCACGTGGCCAACACCAACCGCCGCCGCCATCCCCTCGGCGACGACGAACACGCGTTCATGCTCGCGGTCACCGACGAGATCGAGGAGTGCATCCTCCGCGAGGGCCCCGACACGGTGGCCGCGGTGTTCCTCGAGCCGGTGCAGAACGCCGGCGGTTGCCTGGTCCCGCCCGTCGGCTACTTCGAGCGGGTGCGCGACATCTGCGACCGCCATGGCGTGCTGCTCGTGTCGGACGAGGTGATCTGCGCGTTCGGTCGTCTCGGCACCACCTTCGGCTGCGAGCGCTACGACTACCTCCCGGACATGATCACGTGTGCCAAGGGCCTCACGAGCGGGTACTCCCCCCTGGGCGCGGTGATCTGCCGCGAGTTCCTCGCCGAGCCCTTCCTCGAGCACCGGGCGTCGTTCGCCCACGGGCTCACCTTCGGTGGGCACCCGGTGAGCTGCGCGGTGGCGCTGGCCAACCTCGACCTGTTCGACCGGGAGCAGCTCCTCGAGCACGTCTGCGCGAACGAGATCGACTTCCGGTCCCGCCTCGAAGGCCTGCGCGACCTGCCCATCGTCGGCGACGTCCGCGGCGCGGGGTACTTCCACGCGCTCGAGCTGGTTCCCGGGCAGGACGCCGAGACCGCGTTCACAGCCGACGAGCGCGAGGACCTGTTGCGGGGCTTCCTGCTCCCCCGGTTCTTCGCCGCGGGCCTGATCGCCCGGGCCGACGACCGCGGTGATCCGGTGGTGCAGCTCGCGCCGCCGTTGATCGCCGGACCGGCCGAGTTCGACGTGATCGAATCGACCCTGCGGAGCGTCCTTGCCGAGGCGTCCGACCGGTTCTGTGCCTGACCCCCGGAGCGGGGGCGGGCGGAGGCACGCGTGACCGAGCTCGAGCTGTGGAGCTACACCTTCCGCGACGCGACGCTGCCCGAGCTGGCCACCGCCGCGGCCGCCGCCGGCTTCGCCGCGGTCACGCTCACGCCCGAGCTGTTCGTCCGCAGCGGCGGGGACGCCGCTGACCTCCGCGCCCGGGTGGCCGACCTCGGGGTGCGCGTCACCTTCGTCGACGGCCTGTGCGCCGCGCTGCCGGGAACGCCCGCGGCGGCGACGCACGACGGGACCTTCGCGGACCCACACGAGGCGAGCCTCGACGACTGCATCCACATCGCTCTCGCGACCGGCGCCGGCGCGGTCAACCTCGTGCACGTCGGTGGTGTCGCAACCCCGGTGCCGGCGTTGGCCGAAGCGTTCGCACGCGCGGCTGCGCGCGCGCCGGCGAGCACGGGCTGCGCCTGGCGATCGAGTTCCTCCCCGGCACCGGCATCCCCGATCTCGCGACCGCGGTCGCGGTCGTGCGCGAGGCCGCGGCCCCCAACGGCTCGGTGCTGCTCGACACCTGGCACTTCGCGCGCGGTGGCGGCACCCTCGCCGACCTCGACCCGCCGGCGGTGGCGGCGATCGGCGGGCTCCAGGTGAGCGACCGTTCCCCCGCGCAGGACCGCGAGCCGTACGTGCCGAGGAAGGGTCGCAAGCTCCCCGGCGCCGGGGCGCTCCCTCTGGCCGAGATCGTCGCCCGCGTGGTGGCCGCGCATCCCGCGCTTCCCGTCGGCGCCGAGGTCCTGAGCGACGAGGTCGACGCCCTGGGTCTCGCCGAGGGCTCCCGCCGCGTCGCCACCGCGCTCGGGGAGGTCGTGGCCCGATCCGAGCCCGGGAGCTGCTGACCGCGCGCGGGCGCGCGGCGAACCGGCTCAGCCCGGTGGTGCGAAGGGAGCCCCGGCGAACGACTCGAGGGTGGTGAACTCCTCGACCGGCGCCCGGCGGAGGCGCGTGACCTCGCGCACCGGGCGCCCGAGCGGGAGCATCGTGGCGAGCACGAATTCCTCGGGGATGCCGAGCACCGCGCGCAATGCCGGCTCCTGGCGCGCGAGGACCGACGTGAGGTGTCCGCCGTACCCGACGTCACGCGCCGCGAGGAGGATGTTGTGGGCGAACGGGAACGCCGAGCCCCCGGCGGTCAGCGGCACTCGCCCGAGTCCGCTGTCGACGCTCGACACCGCGGTCGTGTCGAGCAGGATCACGAGCAGCACCGGCGCGGTGGCGAGATGGTGCTGTCCCTCCGGCAGCGGGGTCCGGCGCGCCTCGTCGAGGTCCACCTGCGGCGGCTTCCCGTCGTTCGCGGCGGCGAAGGGCACGAGACCGGCGCGGAGGTGGGCGGCGTACTCGCGCATCCCGAGGTCGTACAGGTCGGCGATCCGTTGCTTCGTGTCCGGGTCACGGACCACGATCACCCGCCATGCCTGGCGGTTGCCGCCGTTCGGCGCGAAGCGGGCGTGCTCGAGGATGTCGTACAGCACGTCGTCGGGGACGTCGTCGTCGGTGTACTCACGGCTCGCCGGCGTCGTCCGCATCACCTCGCGGAGTTCCACGGATGCATCCTCCATCGTGGTCACGGTCATGGTCGTGGTCGGTGGGGGCCGACCACGGGCGTTCGAGAATCCCTGGTTTACTACTGCGGGGCCCGGACGGCTCCCCGATCGGGGTGGTGCGATGACCGACAAGGCGTTCTTCAGCGACGACGAATGGCAGGCGCTCTCCGAGGCGCCCCTGTTCGTGACCCTGGCGGTGGTCACGGTCGGCGAGCACGGCCCGATCTCGATGGTCAAGGAAGCCGCTGCCAGCGCGCGTACCACCACCCGCCCCGGCGACCACGGCGCGGCCAACGAGCTCATCGCCGCGCTCTCCCACGACGCCCAGGGTCACGAAGCTCGCCACGACGCCAGGCAGCATCGGGGCAAGACCCCCGAGGAGGCCGTCGACGAGGCGATCGCCCAGGTCCGGCGGGCCGCGGCCGCGCTCGCGAAGCTGCCGCTCGACGAGGCGATCGAGGTCCGCAGCTGGCTGCTCGACATCGCCGGCGCGGTCGCCGGCGCCGCCAAGGGCACCAACGAGCGCGAGCAGGCGACGATCGACCGGATCCGCGTCGCCCTCGGCGGTCCACCCGCCGCCTGAGCGGCGCGGGCCCCGGCAGTCAGGCCACGGCGCCGAGAAACTGGGTCCACCGCTCCCGGTCGACGAACCCGTAGTGGCCGGCGCCCGGCCAGACGTGGGTCGTGCAGTCGGGAAGCCGGTCGGCGAGGTGCAGCGGCATCTTCGGGTCGAGGATGTCGTCGGCGTCGCCGTAGAACAGCTCGACGTGGTGGGAGATGTCCTCGGGTCGGAACCCCCAGTCCCACAGCGCCATGATCATCTCGTAGATGCCTTCGCCGCCCTGCTCCATCCCCGCGGTGAACGACGCCTCGAACATGGCCCGCTGGGCCGGGTCCTCGAGGAACGTACCGGCGTCGGACTCGTCGTCCTCGGCGGTCGCCTCGACGAAGCTCGGGATGTCCTTCTCCGCCTTCTTCGCCTCGAAGTCCGATGTCCACTTGATGAGGTGGTGCAGGTGGTGGAGCTTGGCGATCAGCTTGAGGTCCTTGTTGACCATGAGCTTCGCCATGCCCTTCTCGTCGAGTGGAGAGACCGGCGAGGCCAGCACGATCTTGGTGACGCGGTCGGGCATGCGGTACGGGATCGCGAGCGTGTGCGGCCCTCCGCCCGAATGACCGGCGACCGCGAACTCCCCGAGGCCGAGCGAGTCCGCCAGTGCCTCCATGTCCGCGCCCCAGTCCACCATGCGGCGCTTCTTCTGGGGCGACGAGCCGCCGACACCGGGCTGGTCGGCCGCGATCACGCGCACCCCCAGCGACGCGGTCAGCGCGTCGTCGGGGTTCCGGATCAGGCGGGAGTCCGACAACCCGTGGTTGAAGATCACCGGCGCCCCGCCGGGATCGCCGTACTCCTCGTAGGCCAGGTCGCGCCCGTCGGCGAGCTTCAGCACGTTCACCAGCGCTCCTCCGTGCGGTGGTCGGACCGCACGAGTCTCGCGGCCCCGCCCGGAGCGACGCAAGCAGCGGGCCCGGGCGCCACCTCGCCCGCTCGAAGGCGAACTGTGCGAACATCTGCGCATGTCCGACGGGCACACCGATCTCGCCGCACCCGAGTCGGGCTGACCGGTGTCGTCGCCGTTCGAGTGGCTCGTCGATCTGGAGCTGTTGCGACGTTTCCCTCAGCGGTACGCCCGTGCCGTCGACGACCGCGACCACGACGCCCTCGAGGCCCTGTTCGATCCCGACGGCTCCGTCGACGGGACGCGCGGCGCGCAGACCGTCCCGGAGTACCTCGAGAGCATGAGGGCGATGCCGCGGACGTTCGCGTCGAGCATGCACGTACCCGCCGATCCGCTCGTCGAGCTCGACGCCGGCGCCGACACCGCGCACCTCGACACGTACGCGGTCGTCTACCAGAACCAACCCGTGAGCGGCGACGCCGGTGACCTGACGCTCGGGATGCGCTACGTCGACGACATGGTGCGCCGCGACGGCGGATGGCTGATCCACCACCGCGTCTCGAAGATCGTGTGGATGCGCGGCTGAGCCGCGCGTCCGTCAACCCGCGGCGCGGTTGCGCACCAGCCGGCCGGGTGTGGCGCCGGTCGCCTCGCCGTCGTCGATGGTGACCTCCCCGGCGACCACGGTGGCCTTGAAGCCCTCGGAGCGTTGGGCCAGGCGCTTGCCGCCGCGGGGCAGGTCGCGCACCACCTCGGGGACGGCCGGCCCGACGCGCTCGGGGTCGAACACGTTGACGTCGGCCACCATGCCCGGCCGCAGCAGGCCCCGGTCGGAGAACCCCCACGCCATCGCGGGCGCCAGGGTGAGCATGCGGACGGCCTCCTCCAGCGTGAACTCGTGACGGTCGCGCACCCAGTGGCCGAGCAGGTGGGTGTGGATGGACGCGTCGGCGATCTGGCTGAGGTGCGCCCCCGAGTCCGAGAACGTCATCACCGTCCGGGGGTGGCGCATGACCGCGAGCAGCACGTCGGGGTCCTGCGGATACAGGCTGGGCTGGATGAACAGCTGGCCGAGGTCGGTCTCGAGCGCGAGGTCGATCATCGCCTCGACCGGCGTGACGCCCCGGGCGGCCGCCACCTCGCTGATCGTCGGGTTCGGCGGCAGACCGTGGAGGTACACGCGGATGCCGTCGAAGTCGGGCTCGCGGGGCATCGCCCCGATCCCGCGCCACTGGCGGTAGTCGCCCTCCATCCCCGAGCGGACGAGCCGCTCGCGCACCGCGGGGTCGCGCAACGCGACCAGCTGCTCGGCCTCGGGCAGGGCCCGGACGTCAGCCCATTCGGGGAGCAGGTCGAACGGGAGCCGCGTCGCGAACGAGAGGAGGACGTTGATGCCGCGGCAGTGCGACTGCCCGATCATGCGCCCACCGACCTCGGCGATGCTGTCGATGTAGCGCGAGCATCTCGTAGCCACCGGGGTCCGTGGCGATGATGCCGGTCGTGAGGGTCACCCCCGTCTCCGCCACCAAGGCCCGCATCCGTTCCCGTGACCGCTCACGCTGCTCCGGGTCGGGCGACAGCACCCCCTCGGTACCGCCTTCGAGGATGCCGTCACCGAAGCGGCCCATGACCGCGACCAGCTCGCACAGCTCCTCCCAGGCCGCGAGCCGTGACGCGACCGGCCGGTCGTCGGACGTCTCGTGGTGCTCGCTGCGCGAGGTGGTGAGCCCGACCGCTCCGGCAGCCAGCGCAGCCTCGAGCTGCTGGCTCATCCGCTGCAGGTCGTCGGCGTTCGCGTGCTCCTCGAAGGCGCGCTCGCCCATCGCCCAGGTGCGCAGCGCGGAGTGCCCGATGTTGGCCGCGTAGTTGATGGCCTTGGGCAGCGCCTCCACCGCGTCGAGGTACTCGGGGAACGTCTCCCAGCTCCATTCGAGCGACGCCAGCGCGGCGGGGTCGATGTCCTCGGCCCGCTCGAGGTTGCGCACCACCAGCTCGTGGGCGTCCGCGCGCACGGGCGCGAGGGTGAAGCCGCAGTTGCCCATCACCGCGGTGGTCACGCCGTGCCAGCACGAGTTCGCCCCGGCCGGATCCCAGAAGATCTGGGCATCCATGTGCGTGTGGCCGTCGATGAAGCCGGGGGTCACGACGTGGCCGTCGGCGTCGATCTCGCGCCCGCCCCGTTCGCCGATGCGCCCGACCCGTGTGATCACGCCGTCGACGATGCCGACGTCGGCGCGGTACGACCCGTACCCGGAGCCGTCGACCACCGTTCCGTTGCGGATCACCAGGTCGAGTGCCATCCGGGCAGGGTACTTATAGTGATGCCGACGCGGCGACGAGCACAGGGGCCACGAAGCGTGACGGGACTGAGCGCCACCGAGGTCCACGACAAGCTGGGCCATCCGGTCATCGACATCGACGGTCACACGGTCGAGTTCTTCCCCGCGCTGGCCGGCGAGCTGGTGAAGGAGGGCGTGCGACTCGACGGTGACTCGATGGCTCGCCGCACGTCAGGCACCTTCGGGCCGATCGCCGACTGGTACGAGCTCACCCCCGAGGAGCGCGCCGCACGACGCGTCGCCCGCGGGCCCTGGGGCAACGGCGGCATGGAGCACGCGGTCGACCGCGCCACCGCCATGCTCCCCCGCCTGCTCTACGAGCGTCTGCCGGAGCTGGGCATCGACGTGAGCGTGATCTACCCGAGCTTCGGCCTCCTGTTCGGCCACTTCGACGACGAGCGCGACCGAAGGGGGGCATGCCGCGCGCTGAACCGCTTCAACGCCGGGGTCTTCGCCGAGTTCGCCGACCGGCTGCTCCCGGTGGCCGAGATCCCCATGCACACCCCGGCCGAGGCGCTCGACGAGCTCGAGCACGCCGCCGGCCTCGGGTTCCGCGCCGTGGTGATGGCCGGATTCGTGCAGCGACCGGTCGGCGCCGCCGCCGACCTCGACCCGCGGCTCGCGCGGTACGCGGTGTGGACCGACACCTTCGGCCTCGACAGCGCCCACGACTACGACCCCGTCTGGCAGAAGTGCCGCGAGCTCGGCATCGCCCCTGCGTTCCACTCCTCGGCCATGGGGTGGCAGAACCGGGCGTCGATCTCCAGCTACGTCTACAACCACGTCGGGCATGCTCGGCGAGAGCCACCACGCGCTCGCCAAGTCGCTCTTCCTCGGCGGCGTGACCCGCCGGTTCCCCGACCTCAACTTCGGGTTCCTCGAGGGTGGGGTCGCGTGGGCGGCGTCGCTGTACGCCGATCTCGTCGGTCACTGGGAGAAGCGCAACGGCGAGGCGATGCGGCGCCTCGACCCCGAGCGCGTCGACTGGGACGAGTTCGCGCGGCTCTTCGAGCGGTACGGCGGCGACTGGGCGGCGATGGCACCCGAGCCCACGGTGTACCCCGCGCAGGACCGCGACCTGCTCGACGAGTTCGCCGCGTGCGGCATCGAACGGGCCGAGGAGATCCGCGACCGCTTCGTCACCCCTTTCTTCTGCGGCTGCGAAGCGGACGATCCGATGACCACCACCGCGTTCAACGTGAAGGCCAACCCGTTCGGGGCCCGCTTCAACGCGATGTTCGGCTCCGACATCTCCCACTGGGACGTGCCGGTCATGGCCGACGTGCTCGGCGAGGTCTACGAGATGGTCGAGCACGACCTCTTCACCGACTCCGACCTCCGCGACTTCGTCTTCACGAACCCCGTTCGCTTCTACACCCGAGGTAATCCTGGGTTCTTCGCCGGAACCGGGGTGGAAGACGCGGTCGCCGCCGTGTCGGCGTCGGACTGACATGGCTGCGGATCTCGACCTGCTCATCCGCGGGGGACGCGTCGTCGACGGCACCGGTGCGCCGGCGACCGTCGCCGATGTCGGGGTACGTGACGGGCGGGTGGTCGCGGTCGGGACGGTCGGCGACCGACGCGCGGCGAACGGTCGATGCCGCCGGCCTCGTCGTGAGCCCGGGCTTCGTCGACATCCACACGCATTACGACGTGCAGGCATTGTGGGATCCGGCCGTCACACCGTCACCGCTCCACGGCGTCACCACCGTGATCGGCGGGAACTGCGGCTTCTCCATCGCGCCGCTCACGCCCGAGCACGTCGACTACGTGATGCGGATGATGGCGCGGGTCGAGGGCATGGCGCTCGAGGCGCTGCGGGCCGGGCCCGCGTGGGACTGGCGCAGCTTCGGCGAGTGGCTCGACCGGTTCGACGGCCGGCTGGCGGTCAACGCCGGGTTCCTCGCCGGCCACTCGACCATGCGCCGGGTGGTGATGGGCGACACGGCCACCACTGACCGCGCCACGCCCGAGCAGATCGCCGGGATGGTCGATCTCCTCCACGAATCGCTCGCCGCGGGTGCGCTCGGGTTCTCGTCGTCGCTGGGTGAGGCGCACACCGACGGTGACGGCAACCCCGTGCCGTCGCGGGCGGCGACGCCCGACGAGTTCCTCGCGCTGGCGGCTGCGGTACGCGATCACGCCGGCACGACGCTCGAGTTCATCGCGGCCATGGGCGAGATCCCGCCGGACCGGGCCGAGCTCATGGCCGACATGTCGCTGGCCGCCGACCGCCCGCTCAACTGGAACCTGCTGGGCAGCCTGTCGCCCTCGGAGGTCTACGAGCAGCAGCTCACGTCGTGCGATCTCGCCGCGGCGAAGGGGGCCACCGTCGTCGCGCTCGCCCTCCCGGACCTCCTGCGCATGCGCAGCGGCGGCATCCTCCGCTCCCTCCCGGGCTGGGCCGAGGTGCTGGCACTGCCGGACGGCGAACGCCGCCGTGCTTTCCGGGACGACGCCGTGCGCGCTCGCCTCCGGAGCGGGTTCGACACCTCCGCCGGGCGTGGGCTGGGCGGGGTGATGCAGTGGGACCTGGTGGAGATGCCCGACGGGCGCAGCGTCGCCGCGGTCGCGGCCGAGCGCGGCACCGATGCCATCGACGTGCTCCTCGACGTCGTGCTGCCGGACGCGCTGCCGCTCACCACGGTGTTCCCCTCGTTGGTGCCGTCGCTCGGGGTGACCGCCGAGAGCTGGCGGGTCCGGGGCGAGGTCTGGCGGGACGACCGCGTGGTGCTCGGCGGCTCGGACGCGGGCGCGCACGTCGACATCATGTGCCACGCCAACTACACCACGGTCGTCCTCGGCGACCTCGTCCGAGACCGCGGGCTCTTCTCGCTGGAGGACGCGATCCGCCGTCTCACCGACGTGCCCGCGCGGCTGCTCGGGCTGCGCGACCGGGGTCGGATCGTCCCGGGTGGGCACGCCGACCTCGTCGTGTTCGACCCCGCGACCGTCGGCAGCCGGCCCGCGGTCGAGCGTCACGACCTGCCCGGCGGCGCGGCCCGCCTCTACGCGGACGCGGTCGGGATCGAGCAGGTGGTCGTCGGGGGCGAGACCATCGTGGAGCGGGGTGTGCTGACCGCGGCGCGGCCCGGTACCGTGCTCCGATCGGGTGTCGACACCGACACCGTCACCGTTCCCGGGGGGTAGCCGTGTCCGAAGCACGTGGGGTTGCGTTCGTCACCGGAGCAAGCCGCGGCATCGGCAAGGCGATCGCCGTCCACCTCGCCCGGGCCGGGTACGACGTCGCGCTGGCTGCCCGCACCGTGCACGAGGGTGAAGCCCGCGAGCACTCGTCGACGATCAAGGCGTCCGACACGACACCCCTGCCCGGTTCGCTCGACTCCACCGCCGCACTGGTCGAAGCGGAGGGGCGCCGGGCGCTGTCGGTGTTCCTCGACATCACCGACCGGACGACCCTCGGATCGTCGGTCACGACCGTGCTCGAGCGTTGGGGCCGCATCGACGTGCTGGTCAACAACGCCCGCTACATCGGCCCCGGCCACATGGACCGCCTGCTCGACACCCCCGTCGAGCTGCTCGACAAGCACCTCGAGGCCAACACGATGGCGCCGATCATCCTGGCCAAGCTCGTCCTGCCGGGCATGATCGAACGCGGCAACGGTTGCCTGATGACGGTCACGTCGGGCGCGGGCATGTCGGATCCGCCCGCACCGGCCGGTGAGGGTGGATGGGGCCTCGGCTACGGCATGTCGAAGGGCGCGGTGCACCGGCTCATCGGCATCGTCAAGCTCGAGCACGAGCAGGACGGCATCTTCGCCTACAACCTCCACCCCGGGTTCATCACCACCGAGCGCATGATTCAGGACATGGGCGCCTTCGGCTTCGATGCCAACCAGGGCGCTCCGCCCGACGTCATCGGCGCGGTGGCCGCGTGGCTGGCGACGGCACCCGAAGCGCGCGAGCTCAACGGGCAGTGGGTCGAGGGCCAGGAGCTGTGCCGCGAGCTGAACCTGCTCCCCGGCTGGAGCACGCCGTCGCCGGTGAACATCCGGCCGTAGAGGCTTCGGAGCCGGCACGAGGTGGTCGACCGTGAGCGTTGATGACCCATGGCTCGAGGCGGTGCTCAACCTCTCCCGGTTTCACCGGGAGCACGAGGAGTTCTATGCCGAGCACCCACGGGAGCAGGCGGTCGCGTTGCAACGCCATTCACGCACGTTCAAGGCTCTCGCCGGGCACTGGCTGGCGCGCGTGGGCGGTCACGCCCGGCCCGGGGTGCCGTACGCGGGAAGCGAGGACCTCAACGACCCGGTCGCGCTGCAACTCGACGGTGTGCTGTTCATGGAAGCCGGCGGCCGGCCGGCTCTTGCTCCGCGCCCTCGACGTGCTGGGCCTGGTCGAACTTTCACACCCGACGGCCTGCGCGGCGACCTCGACGGTGCTCGTAGCTTCCCCGGACTCGTCTTCTCGGCGACCGAGCTGCTCGATCGGGCCGCCGACCTGCTCAGCGATTCCGCCGGCCTCGTCCACGAGAACGAGCGGCGCTGGCGCGTGTTCCGCCAGCGGGTCGCTCAGCTGGTGTCAACCGGCTCGTGACGGTGCGCGGGCCCGACGGCCTCACCTCGCCGCGTGAAGTCACCGGAACGCCGGAAGCACCTCCCGGGCGAAACGTTCGAGGGGCGCGGGATCGGTGGTGCCGAAACGGAGGGTGACGTGATCGACGCCCGCGTCGGCGAGCGACCGGAGATCGGCGCGGAGATCGTCGGGTGAGCCGACGAGGCGGGGCCGCCCGTCGGGCGCGGTCCACGCCTCCGGCGCGTAACGGAACTCGGAACCTTCCGGTGCGCGGGCGCGTGGCGGGGGCCAACCGCCGGCCGGCTCGTCCGCGAACTGGGTGAAGCCCGCGCTGAACGAGAAGGCGAACGGCGCGTCGAGACCCGCGTCGCGGCGCACGGCGAGGATCTGCTCCCGGGCCCGGGCGTAGTCCTGCGCCGGGAGCCAGAGCGGGTGCCAGCCGTCGCCGAGCAGCGCGGCGCGGCGCCACGCCCGCGGCGAGTTGCCGCCGATCCAGATCGGGACCGGCGTCGGCGCGTCGACCACCGAGCACCCGGACGGTGGCGTGCGCACCCGGCGGATCCATTCCTCGGTGTCGGCGGCGCGATCGTCGTAGCTGGCGCCGAGCACCTCGAACTCGCCCCGCAGGTAGCCGATCCCGACTCCCAGCACGAGCCGGTCGCCGGCGAGGCGGCCCAGCGTTCCCGCCATCGCCGCCACCACCAACGGGTGGCGGTACGGCGCGACGAGCACGTCGGTACCGAAGCGCAGACGGGTCGTGGCCCCGAGGCCCCACGCGGCGGTGGCGAGCGGCTCCAGGAACGGTGGCGCGAGGTTGGCTGCGGCCGCGTAGTCGGGCACCGCGACGTGGTCGGGCAACCAGGCCGAGTCGAAGCCCAGCTCCTCCCCCGCCGCGACCAGGTCGGCGACCGCGGTGCCGGTGGCCCCGGTGCCGTAGGCGGGGATGGCGAAGCCGAACCTCACGCGTCCTCGGTCACGAGCACCACCGTCACGAGAAGTGGCGCGAGAGGTCGCCGGCCAGGTCGATGACGAACACCCGGTCGGCGAACTGCCATCCCTGTGGCCCGCGTCGGTACCGGTCGTGGTACCGGCCCGAGAGCACCGTCTGGATCGGCGCCCCCGCGTCGATGCCCTGGAGCACGGTGTAGTAGCAGCGCCCGGTCGCCTCGTCGGCGCCCTCGACCAGGTCGACCACCAGGTTGTTCATCAGGTGGCGGGTCTTCGGCGAGCCGTCGTAGAGGATCACGCGGTCGTACACCGCCCGGATCTCCTCGGGCGTGCGCAACACGGCCCCGGTGGCGTCGGAACGCCAGGTCGCGCCGGCGAACAGGCCGACCACGCCGTCGACGTCCCCCGCGTCGAGCAGCTCGGCGTACCGGTACACCAGCGCGGTGATCGCTTCGATGTCCCCCACGTCGCCAGAACCTAGCCAGTGCGGCGGTCCGACGCCCGGGCGGGTCGCACCGCGTCGAGCACGAGGACGCTCCGGTGGTGCACCAGGGCAGCCCACCGGGTCTCCTGGGGGTCCACGACGGTCTCGAACGGGTGGGTCAGGCGCCGGGTCGGGGACCTCGCGGGTCGTGCGGGCAACTCACGGGTCCGTCATCGCTCGCTCTTCGGTCGGGTCCACACCGCGTCGATGTTGCCGTGGGCGTCGCGGTACGCCAGGTAGTCGGGCAGCAGCGCCAGCGCCTCGCATTCGTCCCCGCGAGCACAGGTGCCGGTGCCGGGAGCGGTCTCGACCAGCACCCCGGGGCACCCCGTCCGCATGTTCGCCACCGTCACGACGACGAGGCTACCGGCGCGACGACGGCCGGCGCGACCCTCCGGTACGTTCTGCCGGTGCACCCCGTCGTCCTGATCCCACCGTCGGAAGGCAAGGCCGCCGGCGGGCGCCAACGTACGCTCACCACCGTGAGTCGCCGGAACAAGCTCCTGAAGGGCGCGCTGGTACGCCATCTCGTCGACGCGCAGCCGAGCGATCCTGACGGGCTCGTGGCCTTCTCCCATCCCGAGGGGTACGTGTCCCGACCCGATCTCACGGTCGAGGAGACCGGTCGCGTGGTGGTCTCGTTGGTCCGCAGTCACTGACCGTCCAGTCGTCGAACGCCGATCACGAACGGAGGCGCTCGTGCCGATCCACTTCAGCCAGGACGAACACATCGTCACCATCACCATCGATCGACCAGCCCGGAGGAACGCGCTCGACCTCGAGCACTTCGACGCGCTCGCCGACGCGTGGAAACGCTTCCGCGACGATCCCGACGCGTGGGTCGCAATCGTCACCGGGGTCGACGACGCGTTCTGCGCCGGCGGCGACCTCCGCGACTACATCCCCCTGCTCACCGCCGCGCCGCCCGGGGACCGGGACCGGTTCCGGTCGGGCACCGAGGCGGTCCTGCGCGACCTCGACATCTACAAGCCGATCATCGCCGCGGTGAACGGGCCGTGTGTCGCCGGCGGCATGGAGCTGCTCGGGGGCACCGACATCCGCCTGGCGTGCCCCGAGGCGGTGTTCGGCATGCTCGAGCCCCGGCAGGGGATCTTCGCCAGCGGTGGGACGACCGTGCGGCTCCCCCGCCAGATCGCTTGGCCGGCGGCGATGGAGTTCCTGCTCACCGCCGAGCCGGTCGCGGCGACCCGCGCCCTGGAGATGGGACTGCTGAACGAGATCGTGCCCCGCCACCAGTTGCTCGAACGGGCCCAGGAGTGGGCCGAGCGCATCGCCGCCAACGCGCCGCTGGCGATCGCCGCGACCAAGGAGAGCGCGCTGCGCGGGCTCGCGGCGCCAACCATCGAAGAGGCCCTGCGCATCGAGGCCCGGCTCAGCCGCACCGTGCTCGCGAGCAACGACGCCCGCGAAGGCCCGCTCGCGTTCACGGAGAAGCGGGTGCCCCGCTGGACCGGGACCTGACGCGCGCCCCGGGGCGAGTGGGGAGGCGGCCCGAAGTCGGGCTCGGTACGATAGCGACGACAGAGTCGTTCCGAGCCCTGGGGGGAATCATGGACCGCCTCACGAAGTCGTATCCGGTCTTCGACTGCGACGCGCACATCAACGATCCGGAGCAGATCTGGGACTACGTCCCGGACTCTCAGAAGGAGTTGGTGCGCAACACCTACTGGCGAGGTGACGCCGAGGCCTGGCTCAATGGCGACACGCCGGTGATGGGCGGCGGGAACGCGCACTTCCCCGGGTACAACCCCATCTGCATCGCCGGACCGCAGATGAACAAGAAGATCATGCGCAAGCTCAACGCGATGCCGTTGAGCGCCGATCAGAAGGCGTACCTGCATCACGACGGTGCCATCGACGCACGGGCCCGGCTGGTCGAGATGGACCTCATGGGTATCGACCAGGTGCTCGTGATCCCGACGATGGTGATCATGCACGTGCCGTTCGCGACGAACGCCGAGGGCGTGAACGCGTTCTGCCAGGCGTACAACAACTTCGTCGTCGACTGGTGCAGCGAGGAGCCGAGCCGGATCTACGCCGCCGCGTTCCTTCCCGCCCAGGACCCGGGCTACACCGCGACGGAGATCCACCGCGCCGCCGAGCTCGGCCTGCCCGTCGGGCTCATCCGTCCGATCGACGCGCAGGCGAAGTACCCGAACGCGGCCGCGCCGTCGATGATGGCGAACGGCGAGTACGACCCGGTGTTCCGCGCCTTCGAGGACACCGGGATGGTGCTCGGGATGCACACGTTTCCCGCGCCCAACTACCCGCACCCGTTGGGCCGCGACTACCTGGCATCGCCCGGCGAGCTGTTCAACCGCGCCGGTGTCGACTCGCAGACCTTCTCGTTCGTGCACGAGATGCAGGTGTGGCTGTCGCAGGTGCTCCTCAGCGGCCTGCTCGACCGCTACCCGAAGCTCAAGATGGCGGTGTTCGAGTCGAACGCGGAGTGGCTGCCGTACACGCTCAAGAGCTGCGACCGGCTCTTCAAGCTGTACGCGCGCGAGCGGGGCTCGTCGGGCGACCGGCTGCCGTCGGAGGCGTTCCACGAACAGTGCGTGATCTCGTTCGAGTCGGACGAGATCGGGGTGTTCCGGCAGTGGGAGCACTTCCAGGAGATCGGCATCTGGGCGTCGGACGCCTACCACCACGACGGCGCCGACTCCTGGAGCGCGATGCGCAACATGACCGAGTGCGGCGTGCCCGAGGAGGTCCAGGCGGACCTGCTCGGCGGGAACGCACGCCGTTTCTACGGCATCGAGGGCAAGCTGTTCGTCACCGACGAGGCGCCGCCCATCGACCGGCCCGACTGGTTCCCGCAAGGGGAGGCGCTCGAAGCGTGGGCCGAGATCGTGGCGCACCCCCGCGAGCACGCCGAGCAGATGCGTGAGATGGGCCTCGACCCCATGAGCCTCCTCGACGACACGTCGGGTGTCGCCGCGGGCAAAGGTCTCTACTGATGGCGCCCGTCGTCGACGTCGACAGCCATGTCTACGAACCACCCGAGATCTGGGACCGCTACGTCCCCGAGCAGTTCCGGGCACTGGCGCGCTCGGCCTTCTACCACGAGGTCGACGACGAGGGGAACCGCCTCACCGTCGTGAACGGCGCGCCGGGCGCGGAGCTCAACCGCTCGCGACTGGTGCGCCAGGCGATCTGGCGGCCCGGGATGACCGTCGACGACATCGGTGCCCTCGACCCCGACCAGTACGTGCCGATCAACCCCGGCGCCTACGACCCGCAGGCCCGTGTTGCCGACATGGACGCGATGGGCGTCGACCTCGCCGTGGTGTTCCCGACGCTGTTCAACGAATACCTGCCGCTGGTCGAGAACCCGGAGGCCGCGGCCGCGCTCGCCTACGGTTACAACGACTGGATCTGGGACTTCGCCGAACGGACGAACGGCCGCGTGCACCCGGTGGCGATCCTTCCGATGCACTCGCTCCTGCTCGCGCGTCGCGAGCTCGACCGCGTCGCCGAGAAGGGCTTCACGTCGGTGGTGATCCGTCCGGCGTTCTACGCGACGTCGATTATCGACGGCCATTCACAGCGTGACCAGGTGTCGCGCGCCATGGCCGACGCCATGCGTCAGGGCCTCGGCGGTGCCGAGTGGTCGCCCCGCCACTTCGTGGAGACCGCACCCTTCCGCGACCTGTGGCGCCGCATCGAAGAGCTCGGCCTCGTCGCGTGCGTCCATCCGTCGCTCGGTATCACCGGGCCCGACGCGATCTCGAGCGGCGGGTTCGCCGAACGCGTCTCGCACCGGCTCGGTGTCGCACACACCGTCGCCGAACCGATCGCGCACATGCAGGACGCCGACCTGTTCGTCACCTCGGCGCTGTTCCACGGCTTGCTGGAGGACTTTCCGCGTCTGCGCCTGGCGATCGTCCACGCCGGCACGAGTTGGGTGCCGTTGGCGCTCGAGAAGTCGGAGACCTACTTGTGGCTCTCGCCACAGTTCGCCACCGCGTTCGTGTGCCTCGAGCCCGAGGAGGTGTGGGAGCGTCAGCCGCTGATCGTGTCGTTCGACAGCTGGGAGGAATCCGTCGGCATCATGCCCGACCGCCTCGGCGAGAAGGCGGCCTGGGGCTCGCGCTACCCCAACCACGACGCGGCCGGCCCGTCGGAGGCGCGCGAGATGCTCGAAGGTCACGGCGTCGACGCCGCGATGATCGACCGCCTCCTCGGCGGCAACGCCGCAGCGCTGTTCCGGTTGCAGGTGCCGGTGGGCTGAGGACGACGGGCACTGGCGGCCTGGTCCGAGCAACTAGTGCTCGGCTGAGCGCTCCAAGGCCACGAACGGGATCGGGCGGCCGGACTTCCGCCCGGTGGTGACGAGCACGAGGCAGGGGATCCAGGCGAACCGCCGGCCGAGGCGGCCGTCGCGCCGGTACGCCCACGCGTGGAGGCGCCCGAACCGGTCGAAGAACGAGTTCACGCGTCGGTGCTCATCCCGGGGCGCGAACGGCGCGTGGACGCGAGGTGGTCATGGCCGGACCGTACCGCGTCCACGTCGTCGACGGCCGCCGCAGTGGGGCGGTCGGGGCTCCCGACCCTACGATCCGCCTCGGAGACGGCAGGACCGGTCGGCAGACCGGCTGGAGACAAGGAGTCCCGATGGCACGCGCCCGGCTCGGCAAGATGTTCCACCTGACGCCGCTGGTCGACGACCTCGGCGATGCCGAGTTCTTCTTCAACGCGGTGTTCTCGCCGCTGTGCATGATGCGCAACTACTCGGAGCACTGGCACCGCCACGCCGCGATCTACGTCATCGCCGAGACGTCGATCGAACCCATGCAGTGCCTCCCGCCGGGGCCGGGTCAGGAAGCCACGAGCTGGTTCCGCTACGCCGACAAGTTCGGCCCGCGCGTGCACAACATGGCGTTCTACGTCGACGATCTCGACGACCTCGCCCAACGGCTCGAGGCCGCCGGGGTACGCATCACCGACGCCGGCTCGGGCTCCACGGTGTTCTGCCACCCCAAGGACACGCCCGGGATGCTCGAGTTCCACCCTGCCGAAGGCCTGTGGGAGGGCATGGACCCTCGACTCCGGCCCGAGTGGGCGGCGTTCCGCGATGCGTTCTGGGCGCGGAGCCACCCGCTCGGCCTCCAACGGATGTCGCACGTCACCGTCGTCGTCGACGATCTCCCGGCGGCCGAGAAGTTCTACGTCGACGTGCTCGACGGGGTGCCCCTCCCTGATCAGGATGCCACCGTCCCGGGTGGCGTGGCGCGGTACGTGGCGGTCGGCGAGGACACCGTCGTCGAGTTGCTCGCTCCGGGCGACACCGACTCGATGCACGCCGCCGACCTCGCGCGCGTCGGGCCGTCGGTCACGGGGGTCACCTTCACCGTGCGCGACGTCGCCGGGACCGCGGCGTTCTTCGAGCGGTTCGACTCCTACGTTGCCGACGTCACCGAACACGTGATCCGCCTCGACGTCGCGAAGACGTGGGGCTGCGAATACCGCTTCACCGATCGCGTGCTGACCGGCGATCCGCGGGTCTGATCGCTCAGGGCGCGGCGGCCGCGACCTCGGCGGCGATGTCGGGACCCAGCGCTTCGACCCAGGTGCGGGTCCTGTCGGCCGACGCGCGCGCGCGACCTCGTCGTCGGTGATGCCGTACACCGCACGCGCGTTCACGCCCAGGATCTGGGCCTTGGTCTCGACGGTGAGCGGTGGGTAGCCGTAGCGCTCCTGCATGCGTTCGGGGATCTCGAAGGTGCGGAACGCATCGATGAGGGGTTGGGGGGAGCCGTACCAGATCGAGTCGGTGCCCCACACGATGCGGTCGGGTCCCACCGCGCGCAGGAGCTTGCCGAGCACGTGGGCGGCCTCGACCGGACGGCGCAGCATGAGGTACCACGTGCTCCCGAGCTCCGCGTACACGTTGGCGCCCGGCGCGACGCCCGCGGCTGCCAGGCTGGTGACGAGCCGGTCGACCCCGGCGGGCGCGTCGGGATCGTAGGGGCCTTCCTCGCCGTCGGGATCACGTTCGTAGCCCGAGTGGTACACGAGGAAGGCGACGTCGGGGAACGCCGCCGCCGCGGGCCCGATGTCGCGCGGCGACGCCGCCGCGACCGACGCCGAGGGGACAGGCCCGCCGAGGCCCTTGTGCACGGCGACGACGCGCGTGCCCGACGCCCGTACCCGTTCGAGGAACGGGAACCCGATCTCGTCGTCGTCGAGGAACCACCCGCCGGTGGGTGACGCGTGGGTGGGTGGGCCGTAGAGCGGGTAGCACTTCCAGCCCGACGGCCGGAGCGCGTCGTAGCCGTCGACCATGGCGTCGAGCTCGGCGGGCCCGAGGTTGGGGTGCACGATCGCGTGGGTGCGCACCCGCCCCGATCCGGCGTACCGGTCGACGAGCTCGCGGGTGGCCGCGATCTGCGGGTTGAGCAGCACGTTGTGGTCGGCGCCCCCGGGAGTGGACGTGAGCAGGGCGATCGCGGTCTCGCTCGACGCGAACACCTGGGTCGCCCACGCCGCGGCGTCGAGCAGGTGGGGGTCGACCGCATCCGGCCACCGGTCGGGGTCCACGAGCTGGAGGAAGCCGGTGAGCGAGGCGGCGCCGGCGCCCCGCCAGCGGGCGGGGTCCACGAGGTGGGTCTGCACGTCGACGACCGGGCCGGTCGGCGCGAACGCGGCCGCGGCGGCCTCGGTGTCGACCTCCGCGGCGAGGGGCACGCGGTAGAACCCGCCACCCGCGCCGGCATCGAGCGCCCGCAGGGTCGCCGCGGTGCCACGACGGTTCCCCAGGTAGGCGGCCGGTGTCGTGCCGAGCGGGCCGGCGTTGCGTTCGGCGCTCGCCCGCGCCGCGGCCGCGGCGCGACGGAGGCGCGCGTCCAGGGCACCGGCGCGTACTCGTCCGACGAGCGCGGCCGGAGCAACGGCGGCACCGGCGCGCGGCTCACCGCGTCTCGCCCCACGACTCCCAGAACGTCACCGATTCGGCGGGCGGGCGCAGCGCGGGTCGGAAGTCGGTGCCGATGGTGTGCGCGACCGGGAACATCGCCACCTGGGTCACCGTCGGCGGGATCCCGAGCAGGGTGGCGGCGGCCTCCTCGTCCCAGAGGTGCGCGGTCGTCCAGACGGATCCGAGCCCCCGTGACCGCAGCGCGAGGAGGAAGCTCCACGCCGCGGGCAGGATCGACCCGAACGACGACGCGGTCACGACCAGCGGCGCGCCGTCGAAGCGGCGTTCGATGCAGGGGATCACCAGCACCGGTACGTGCTCGATCGTCGTCGCCAGCTGCAGCGAGCTCTCGTAGACGCGCCGGGTCTGGGGGTCTTCCTCCTCCACGACCCCCCGCTCGAGGTAGGCGAGGCAGCCACCCCGGTAGATCTCGGCGAGCGCGGCCTTGGTGCCCGCGTCGGTCACCACGACCCAACGCCACGACTGCGCGTTGGTCCCCGTCGGCGCCTGTTGCGCGAGCGCGATGCAGTCCAGGATCACCTGCGGGTCGACCGGGCGGGCGAGATCGAGGCGCTTGCGCACGGCGCGGGTGGTCGACAGCAGCGCGTCGGTCTCGGAGGTGTCGAACATGGGACTCCCGTCAGTTCCGGGGGATCTGGCTCCACGGCGTGTTCGGGTCGAGCCCCGGCTCGCGGGGGAGACCGAGCACCCGCTCCCCCAGGATGTTCATCTGGATCTGCGTCGTGCCGCCGGCGATGGTGCCGCCGGGCGAGCTCACGAACCCGACCACCGGGTCCCGGCCGGTCGGTTCGCCCTCCTCGACCGCCTCACGTGAGTAGGGCTCCTCCAGCAGCGTGCCGCGGGCGCCCATGACGTCGACGACGAACTCGCTGACGCCGGTCTGCACCCGACCCGAGAGCAGCTTCAGCACGGAGCCCTCCGGGCCCGGGACCCCTCGTTCGCGCTTGGCCTGGGCGCGCAGGCTGCCGAGGCGCAGCACCTCGGCGTCGATCCAGAGCCGCAGCAGCCGGTCGCGCACGACGGGGTTGTCGCTCGCGGCACGCTTCCAGGCCGCCACCGCGCCCGCGATCGGGCCCGAGCCCCGGGGTGCGACCTCGCTGCCGATCGACACCCGCTCGTTCATCAGCGTGGCGTTGGCGACCCGCCACCCGTCGCCCACGTCGCCGACGCGCATCGCGTCGGGAACGGTGGCGTTGGTGAAGAACACCTCGTTGAACATCGACGCACCGGCCATGCTCCGGATCGGGCGCACCTCGACGCCCGGCTGGTGCATGTCGATGATGAACGCGGTGAGGCCCTTGTGCTTCGGTGCGTCCGGATCGGTACGCGCGAGGAGCAGCCCGAACCGGCGCGCGGTGCGCCATCGACGTCCAGATCTTCGACCCGTTGACGACCCACTCGTCACCGTCGGCCACCGCGCGCGTCGCCAGACCGGCGACGTCCGAACCCGCTCCCGGCTCGCTGAAGAGCTGGCACCAGATCTCCTCGGCGGTGAAGATCGGTCGCAGGAACCGCTCCTGCTGTTCGCGCGTGCCCGCGGGCCACGATGGTGGGCCCGCACATCCCGATGCCCATCGCGTTGCGCATCCACGGGTAGCGCCGCCCCGCGCCCTCGAGCGCTTCGTCGACGATCTCCTGGAGCTTCGGCGACGCGTCGAGCCCGCCGAGGCCGACGGGATAGTCCATGCGCGCCAGACCGGCGTCGAACTGCGCGCCGAGGAACGCGACCTCGTCGTCGTCGCCGTGCTCCGCGAGCAGACGGTCGACCCGCTCACGGACGTCGGCCTCGGTGATCTCGCTCATCGCTTCACTCCCACGGCTCGAACAGTCCTTCGAACTCCAACTTCCCGTCGCGCACGCGCCCGTAGAGCAACCAGTCGCCCTTGAACAGCTGGTGGTCGTACGGCCCCCCGGCGATGTGGGTCTGGGGCCCGCCGGTCGCGCTGGGCATGAAGCGGATCTGCTCGAAGCCCGCCTTCACACCCCAGCCCGTCAGCACCGGCGCCCGGAACAGCGCCTCGACCAGCACGCGCGCGGTGTCGTAGGCGAGCACCGGGATCGCGTTGGGCCACATCGGCGGATCCGCGCCGTGGCGTTCGACGTAGCGCTCGTGGAACAAGGCGGCGAGCGTGTTCTGCGGGCAGAGCTGGTCGACGCCCACCCAACCCTCGAACTTGTCGAACCCCATCAGGTAGAACATGAACGCGGTGCCCATGATGCGCGGTGGGTCCCACGCCAGGTGATCGAGCGCCCGGCGCAGCTCGCCGTTGGCCGCGAGCACGCCGTAGCCCATGTACACCAGCGCGTCGGCTCCCACCGAGCGCAGGTGGTCGAGGTTGTCGGCGAGACGCTCCTCGGTCTGGTCGACGGTCTCGACCGCGGCGATGGTCACGCCCCGCCGCCGGCACTCCTGGCGGAAGTACCGGAAGTACTCCTCGCCGTTGGGCGACACCTCGCTCAGCACCGCGACCCGCTCGTAGCCGTTGCGCTTCAGCCAGCCGACGGCCAGCGCCGCGTCGCCGCCGCAGTCGCCGTTGCCGAGGCGGAAGCAGTAGTCGCCGAAGAACCGCTCGGTGCCGCACCACGACAGCAGCGGCACCTGCAGCTCGTTGGCGTACGGGCCGACGACCATCGCGTTGTCCGAGCTGTACGCGCCCGCCACCGCGATGCACCCTTCGTCGACCAGCTCCTTGAACCCGTCGATGGCGTTCTTCGCCGAGCCCTGCGGGAGGCCCCGCTCGGGGTGCAGCACGAACTCGTAGGGTCGCCCGAGCACGCCGGACTCGACCGCTTCGTCGAAAGCCAGGCGGTGGATCTTGTCGTACCCTCCGCCGGGGCCGTCGAGGGCCGCGCCCAGCCAGCCGATCTTGATGGGATCCACGCTCACTCCTAGCTCGGCCGGCCTGCTACCAGGCGTAGGCCTCGGGGGCGGGGCCACCCGGGCCGGGGAAGATCTCGTCGAGCTGCGCGAGTACGTCGGTGTCGAGGTGGACGTCGAGCGCGCCCAGCGCGGTGTCGAGCTGCTCGAGCGTGCGCGGCCCGATGATCGGCGCGGTGACGACCGGGTTGTGCAGCAACCAGGCGAGGGCGACGTCGGCCGGCGCGTGGCCCAGCTCGGCGCAGAGCTTCTCCCACCGTTCGAGCTGGGGTCGTAGCGTCTCGATCTGGTCCTGGATGCGCTGGTTGCCGCGCCGGCCGCCGGCGGCGCGGTCGGCGAGCACGCCACCGAGCAGACCGCCGCCCAGCGGGCTCCACGGGATCATGCCGACCCCGTAGTGCTCGCACGCGGGCAGCACCTCGAGCTCGATGGTGCGGGCCCGGAGGTTGAAGAGGCTCTGCTCCGACACCAGGCCGAGCGAGTGGCGCCGGGCGGCGGCCTCGTTGGCCTGCACGATGTGCCATCCCGCGAAGTTGCTGCTGCCGACGTAGAGGACCTTGCCCTGCTGCACCAGGACGTCCATCGCCTGCCAGATCTCGTCCCAGGGGGTGTCGCGGTCGACGTGGTGCATCTGGTAGAGGTCGATGTGGTCGGTCTGGAGGCGGCGCAGGCTGTCCTCGCACGCCTGGCGGATGTGCAACGCCGAGAGCCTCCCGTCGTTCGGCCAGGAGCTGCGCGTGTTGTAGACCTTGGTCGCGATCACGGTCCGCTCGCGGCGGCGGTCGCCCTGCGCGAACCAGCGCCCGACGATCGATTCGGTGAGCCCGCGGCCGTCGCCGTAGACGTCGGCGGTGTCGAAGAAGTTCAGCCCGAGGTCGAGGGCGCGGTCCATGATGCGATGGCCGTCGGCCTCCGAGGTCTGCACACCACCGTCGGCGGTCGGCATGCCGAAGTTCATGGTGCCGAGGCACAGCGGGCTGACGCGGAGGCCGGTACGGCCGAGCAGTCGGTAGTCCATGGGGCCACTCTCGCGCGTCCGGCGACGGACGCACCACGCCGTCCCTCGCCCACCCCCGAGCATGTGTCGATTCGGTGTCGCCGGCGACACTTGATCGACACATGCTCGCCGCGGGCGCGGCGCGGGCGGGCGCGGGACGGGTCAGTCCTTGAGCTCGATGATGATCTCCGAGTACGGGACCTTCCCGGGGTTGCGGGCGGTCTCGATGCCGCCCCGCTCCACGAAGATCGCGGTGCCGGGCACGACATCGGCCTCGAAGTACTCGTCGTAGGCGCCCGCGGTGTCGGGCTCGGGCACCGCGGCGACGCGATCTCCCCCGAGCTGCACCAGCACGTAGTCGAGCTCGTGCTCGTGCACGTTGCTGTCGCCCCCCGGGGGGATCACCAGCTCCCAGATCCGCACCCGGTCGTTCTCGAAGACGACCCGGTCCCCCATCGGTCCGAGCACGCGTGCCTCGTCGCTCATCGCCCTCTCCTCGTCGTCGGAACCGTCGTCGGAATCATCGTCGAATCGTCTCGGGCCGGTCGCCCTCGATCCCCTGGAGGCAGAAGCGCACCAGGTGGTCGGCTTCGGCGGTGGTCGGCCGGGTGCCATGGATCAGGTGGTCACGTAACGTCGCGAACACCGCGCGGTAGACCACGACGGCGTCGTCGCGCGCGTTCGCACCCCCGTGCAGGGGCACGATCGCGCCCGCGAGGAGGTCGACGAGCAGGTCGACCGATTCCTGCTGCTCACGTGGGAACGCCTCGGCGAGACGGTCCTCGTCGGTCACGAACGGGCGCGTCCTCCGGGCGGCGCGGGCGTCCGACGCCTGCGCGAGCACCCCTTCGATCCAGGCCCGGACCCGGGCCTCCGGCGCGGCCACCTTGTGCATACGACGTTCGAGCGTCCCGACGAGCCGCCGGCGACCGTCGTCGAGGAGCAGCAGGAACAGCTCGTCCTTCGACTGGAAGTACCGGTAGAACGCCTGGGTCGACAGGTTGGCGGCCGCCAGGATCTCGCGCAGCGACGGGTCGACGTCACCGGAGCGCTCGATGAGGTCGTAGGTGATCTCCAGCACGCGCCGGATCTCCTCCGCGTACTGCGCCCGCCGATCGCCGACCGAGCGGTCGACCGCCCGCTCCGCCAACGTCACCCTGAGGTCTTCGGCCAAAGCACTGCTCCTGCATGGGGAAAGCACTGTTCTGCTACGGTCAGAACAGTACTCTCCCGGAGATGCGGTGGCGATGGACCTCCTGATCGGCGACGTCTTCCGGAACGCGGCTCGGGCGGTCCCCCGCCGCGTGGCGGTCGTCCACGGCGACGCCTCGCTGACCTTCCGCGAGCTCGACGAACAGGGCCGGGCGACGGCCGCGGCGTTGGGGATGCTCGGGGTCGGCCCCCGTGACCGGGTCGCGGTCTGGTCGGACACCCGGATCGAGATCGCCCCCCTCTTCGCCGGTCTCGCCCATCTCGGCGCCGCGTTCGCGCCCGTCAACTCGACCTCTCGCCCGAGGAGGCCGCGCCGATCGTCGCGTCGGCCCGGCCCGCGGTGCTCGTCGTGGATCACGAGCACCGCGGCCGTCGCCACCGCGGTGGCGGCGGCGGCGGGATGCGACTGCGTCGCGCTCCCCGACCTCGCGGGCGCGCCCTCGGCGCCGCCGGGCACCGGCGCCGCGGTGTCCGAGCACGACCCGCACGTGGTCTTCTTCACGAGCGGGAGCACCGGACGCCCCAAGGGTGTCGTCCTCTCCCACCGCGGTCGAACTTCCTCCGCACCTTCCCCGGTGCGCTGCTCGAGCCCCGGGGCGCGCTCGTGTGTCCGTACCCGCTCTTCCACATGGGGGCGTGGACCCTCGCCCTCCAGCAGTGGCAGGCCCGGGACCGCGTGGTGTTCGTGCCCCCCGATCCGGCGGCGATCCTGGCCGCGGTCGAGGAGCACCGGGCCACCCGGCTCAACTGCATCCCGGCGGTCTGGCGGCGCGTCCTCGACCTCATCGCGTCGCACGCCGGCGCGCGGTCCGACGTCTCCACGGTGCGCTTCGCCGATTCGGGGACCTCGGCGACACCGGTCGAGCTGCTCGCCGCCATCGAGGCTGCCTTCCCGACGGCGCAGGTCCGCGTCTTCTACGGCTCGACCGAGGCCGGGCGCGTCTCGTGTCTCGAGCACGCCGACCTGCACCGCAAGCCGGGCAGCTGCGGGGTGCCGTCACCGGGCGCCGAGGTGCGCACGTCGACGAGCACGGCCAGCTCTGCGATCGCGCGGACCGATGCTCTTCGACGGCTACTTCGACGATCCGGAGGCCACCGCCGCCGTGGTGCGTGACGGCTGGTTCGCGACCGGCGACCTCGCCGAGGTCGACGACGACGGCTACCTCTCCATCGTGGGCCGGGTCCGCGACATGATCCGCACCGGGGGCGAGAGCGTCGTGCCGGGCGAGGTCGAGGAGGCGGTCGCGGGCCACCCGGCGGTCGCCGACCTCGCGGTCGTCGGCATGCCCAGCTCGAATGGGGTGAAGTGGTGTGCGCGGTGCTCGTGCTGGCGCCCGGTTGCGATCCCCCGACCGTCGACGAGCTCCGCGCCTCGTGCGCGGGGTCACTGGCGGCGCTACAAGCACCCCCGCCGGGTCGAGGTGGTGGACGAGATCCCGCGTACCGCCTCGAACGGCAAGAGCTCGCCGTGCCCTCCTCGGTCGCGGCAGCTCTCCTCTCGCACCGCTCCCGAGTTGAATCGAGACCCATGGAACGTGAACTGGTCCTCAGCGGCATCGGCGGCCAGGGCGTCCAGCTCGCCGCCCAGGTGCTCGCCCGCGCCGCCATCGCCGAAGGCCGGTCGGTGCAGATGTTCGGGAGCTACGGCGGGATGATGCGCGGGGGCAACACCGAGGCCACGGTGGTCGTCGCCGACGGCGCGATCGAGGCGCCGCCGACGGTCGCGGCGGCGTGGTCGGCCATCTTCATGCATCACGACTTCTCCGGTCCCACCCGTGCGAAGCTGCGGCCCGGAAGCCTGGTGCTCGTGAACACGACGGTGTTCGAGGGCGCGTTCGACACCACCGAGTACCGGGTGGTCGAGGTGCCCGCCACCGATCTCGCGGTCGACCTCGGCAACATCATGACCGCGTCGATGGTGATGCTCGGCGCGTACGTCGCGGCGAGCGGCATGGTCGCGCTCGACGTCGCTCGACCGGGCCGTCGCCGAGTCGCTGCCCGCCTACCGCACGCAACACGTGGCGAGGAACGTGGCCGCGATCCGCGCCGGGTTCGACGTCGCGCCGCGCGATCTCGCACCCGCCTGGGTGGAGGCGGCAGCGTGAGGACGGTCCTGACCCGGGGCACCGTGGTCATCGACGTGGAGGCGTGCAAGGGATGCGACCTGTGCATCGACGCCTGCCCGCCGCGCGTCCTCGAGATGACCGTCCACGACGTCAACGGGCGCGGGTACCGCTACCCGCGCCTGGTCGCGGGGTGCACCGGCTGCCAGGCCTGTGCCTGGATCTGCCCCGACTTCTGCTTCCAGGTGTACAAGTACGAGCAACCGCTCGAGGTCCCGGTGGAGGACGTGTCGTGACCCTCGCACTGCTCGAAGGCTCCGAGGCCATCGCCGACGCGATGGTCGCGGCGGGATGCCGTTTCTTCAGCGGGTACCCGATGACCCCGTTCACCGAGGTGCTCGAGCACATGGCGGCCAAGCTCCCGCGGTGGGCGGTACCTGCATGAACGCCGAGAGCGAGCTCGAGGCGGTCGGGATGGCCTGGGGTGCGGCCGCGACCGGCACCCCCAGCGCGACCGGTTCGACCGGCCAGGGGCTCTCGCTCATGCAGGAGTCGCTGGCGGAGGCCGCGTACGCCCGCGTCCCGCTGGTGGTCCTCAACATGGCCCGGGCCCAGGGTGACTACTGGCAGTCGACCCGGGGCCCCGGTCACGGCGACTCGCGGATGCCGGTGCTCGCGCCCATGGACGTGCCCGAGGCCACCGCCATGACCCAGCTCGCGTTCCACCTCGCCTTCCGGTGGCGCAACCCGGTGCTGCTGTTCGGCGACTACTACCTCGCCCACACCGCCACCTCGGTCGACGTGGCGGCGGTCGATCACGGTCCCCTCCCCGCCGACGACTGGTCGCTCGACGGCACGACGAGTGGCACCGGGCGGGCGCGCCTCGTCTCGCCGCTCGGCTCGGGGAAGCGCAGCGCGTCGGGCGGCTACGACCTCGCCCAGCACTACGTCGACTGTGCCCTCGCCACCGAGGAGATGCTCACCGGTATCGAGCCTCTTGCCGAGACCCTGTTCACCGACGACGCCGAGGTGGTCGTCGTGGCGTTCGGCACCCCGGCGAAGTACGTGCGCGCCGCCGTCCGTCGCCTGCGCGACGAGGGCGAGCCCGTCGGCTTCGTCCGCCCGATCACGCTGCTCCCGTTCCCGAGCGACGTGGTCGCCCGTGCGGCCACCGGGGCCCGGGCCGTGGCCGTGTACGAGAACAACCAGGGCCAGATGGTCGACGACGTCCGCCTCGCGGTGCAGGGCATCGTGCCCGTCGACTTCATCGGCCGGCTCAGCCTCGACAGCTCCGGGTTCGGGATCGCCCCCGATCTCGACAACGACTACCTCGTGCGGAAGATCCAGGAGGTCCTCGATGGCCAGTGACCGTTTCCTCCCGACGGGCGCGCCCCCGACCGAGCCCGCGCACCTCGTCGACGACTTCGCGCCGTCGCTGCTCAACGAGGCCTCGCACACGCTCTGCCCGGGGTGCGGCGAGCCGATCGCCATGCGGGCGATCCTCGAGGCGGTCGAGGAGATCGGGGCCCGCAACCGGTCCATCGGGGTGTTCGGCATCGGCTGTTACACCGCGTTCTCCAACAACCTCGACATGGAGGTGCTCCAGGCGCTCCACGGGCGGGCGCCGTCGCTGGCCACGGGGGTCAAGCGGGCCAAGCCCGACACGCTGGTGCTGACGGTCCAGGGCGACGGCGACATGGTGAACGAAGGTCTGCAGGAGGTGCTCCACACCGCGGCGCGCGCGGCGAGAACGTCACCTGCTTCATGCTCGACAACGGCGTGTTCGGCGAGACCGGGGGGCACATGACCGCCACCACCGCCATCGGCCAACGCACCAAGAACACCCTCGACGGTCGTGACGCCGGCCGGCACGGCTTCCCGATCCGGGTGAGCAACCTCATCGCCGGGCTCGAAGGCGCCGCGTACGTCGCGCGAGGAGCCGTGAACAACGCCGGCAACGTCGCCCGGACCAAGAAGATGATCCGGCGTGCGCTCGAGACCCAGGAGGCCCGGCGCGGCTTCTCGTTCGTCGAGATCCTCACCATGTGCCCGACCGGATGGTTCGTGGAGACCGAGGCGGCCCCCGACTACCTCAACACCACGTTGGCGCCGATCCACACGCCCGGCGTGCTGAAGGACGTCCTCGCATGAACGTCGACACCGTCGTCGTCGCGTTCCCCTGGAACGCCGACGACGAGCTGCTGGCTCCGTTGCGCGTGGAGTTCCCCGACGTCGAGATCGTCGCCCAGCCCTACCTCGGTCGTTTCGGCCATCATCTCCCCGAGGCCACCGACGAGCTCTCCGGTCCCGAGCTCGCGGTGTGGGGGCGGGCGGGAGCGGCGATCGCGCTCGACCTGCCCGCCGGCATCGCCGAGCTCGCACCGGGGTTGCGCTGGGTCCAGGCCATCGGCGCCGGGATCGACCACCTGGCGGACGCGAGCCTGCCCGCCGAGTGCGTGATCACCAACGCCGCGGGCGTCGCCGCCGCCCCCATCGCCGAGTTCGCCGTCGGACGGTTGCTCGCGGTCTGGAAGCGGTTCGGGGAGCTCGACGAGCAACAGCGCGCCCACGAGTGGAAGGCGAAGTTCGGGCGCACGGTCGAGGGTCAGATCCTCGGCGTGATCGGTCTGGGCGCCATCGGCACCGCGGTCGCCGTCCGGGCGCGGGCCTTCGGGATGAAGGTCATCGGTACCCGGCGCAGCTACCGGCCCGGCGACGACCACGACGCGGTCGACGAGCTCCGCGGCGCCGACGACCTGCACGCGGTGCTCGCGGCGCTGCGACGCGGTCGTGGTGAGCGCACCGGGCACCCAGGCCACCGAGAGCCTCTTCGACGCGGCGGCGTTCGCCGCCATGAAGCCCGGCGCGGTGTTCTGCAACGTCGGACGCGGCTCGCTGGTCGACGAACCGGCGCTGATCGACGCGCTCCGGACCGGCCACCTCGGCGCGGCGATCCTCGACGTCACCCGCCAGGAACCGCTGCCGGCCGACGACCCGCTCTGGGACGCCCCCAACATCCACATCTCGCCGCACTGCTCGGCGGCGCAGGACGGCTACAACCAGAAGCTGTTCGCGCTCTTCGCCGACAACCTCGGGCGGTACCTGCGCGAAGAGGAGCTGCGCAACGTGGTCGACCGGCACGCCGGGTACTGACGTGGCGTTCGACGTGTTCGACGTGCACCACCACGTCGGGCGGGCGTTCGATGCGCTCGGCGGCGAGCTCGACACCGGTACCGGCGACGCCGTCGAGTTCGCGCGCGCCTCGAGCTGGCCGACCGGCTGCGCATCATGGACGAAGGGGGCGTGCGCCAGGCCCTCGTGATCCCCGGCCACGGCTATCTCCGCCCGCGCGGCATCGCCGACACGCGCCGCGTCAACGACGAGATCGCCGCGTACCGGGACGCGACCCCGGCCCGGTTCCCCGTGGCCTGCGGGATCGTGGAGCCGCGCGACGGCGGCGACTCGCTCGCCGAGATCGACCGGGCCGCGACCGAGCTCGGGCTGGTCGCGCTGAGCTTCCACACCCGCTTCCAGGGCGTCTCGATGGACAGCCGGTGGATCCTCCGCTACCTCGAGCGCATGGGCGAACACGAGCTGGTTCCGATCATCCACGCCATGGACGACACCCCGGAGGAGGCGCTGTGGAAGCTGGCCGCGGTGGCGCGGCTGCTCCCGGACCTCACCATCCTCGCCCTCGACGCCTTCGGCGGGTTCGAAGCGACCCGGCAGTGCTTCTTCATGGGGGAGGTGGCACCCAACGTGGTGTTCGACACGAGCCTCAGCTACAACTTCGACTTCATCGAGGATTTCGCCCGGCAGTTCGGGGCCCACCGCGTCGTGTTCGGGACCGACCTGTACTCGTACCCGGTCGGCCGGCGCATCAGCCACCTGTTGCCCCAGATCGAAGCGTCCGGGTTGTCGGACGACGAGAAGGCCGCGGTGCTCGGAGGAACGGCGCGGACGCTGCTGCGGGTACCCGCGGCCGGGCGATGACCACGGCGACCCCCCGGCGTCCCGTCACCGACGACGAGGTGGCGGACTTCCGCCGCGACGGTGTCGTGTGCCTGCGGGCGATCATCGACGTGGACTGGTTGGTCGCCATGGAAGCGCCGGTGGAAGCGGCGCTCGGGTCGTCGGCCACCGCCGATCTGTCGGCGATGGGCGACGCGCTCGGCGCGGCGGGCGCGCCGCTCACGCGCGACGAGTCGACGGCCGCCCCCGGCGCGCCTCGCGGGCAGTTCCGCGCCGGCACCGACCACTGGCGCGAGCAGGACGAGTTCCGTCGGTTCGCGTGTGACTCGCCCCTCGGCGCGATCGTCGCGGCGTTGCTCGGGGCGACCACCGTGAGGCTCTACGAGGACAGCGTGCTGGTCAAGGAGCCGGGCACGGCCGATCGCACCGCCTTCCACCAGGACTACGCGTACTTCCACCTCGAGGGAGACCAGGTGTGCACGGTCTGGGTCCCACTCGACCCGGTCGACGCCGAGAGCGGCGCGGTGCGCTACGTGCGCGGTTCCCACCGCTCCTCGGCTCGGTACCGGCCCAACCTCTTCGTCACCACCATGGCGATCCCCGGCACCGACGGCGACGACGTGCCCGACTTCTCGGACAATCACGAGCTCGTCACGTTCGACACCGAACCCGGCGACGTCGTGGTCCATCACGCTCGCACCATCCACGGCGCGTATGCGAACAGCAGCACGACCCGCCGGCGCCGCGCCATCTCGGTGCGCTACGCGGGTGACGACGTCGTGTACCGCAGCAAGCCTGGCGCGCCGCAGAAGCCCCATCATGCCGGGATCGCAGGCGGCGCACCGCTCGACCCGGAGGCCTTCCCCCCGGCCTGGCCGTGATCAGTGCCGGAGTTGCGCACCGGCGGTGATCGGTGGGAGGTCGAGCACGCTGAGCGGTCCGGCCGGAGCCGCACACACCGCGGGGATCGCGTTCACGATGCGGTTGGCGGTGGTGGCGTTCCCGCCGCTCGCCGCGCCCGGCTCCCCCGGCGGTGCCGTGGATGGTCACCTCCAGGTGGGGATGGCCGGTGACCACCACGCGGTGGATGGCGCCCGGTGCGCTCGACACCGGCCACGCGCGCGCAGTCGTCGTGGATTCATGTCACGTGCTCGACGACCAAGCGCGGCTTGCCCCCCGACGACACCCTGGACCTCGAACCGGAACGCACCCTGGCTACCCGCCTGGAAGACGCCCATCCCCGGCACGTCGATCGTGCGCTCGAGCTGTCGCCGTCGCAGCCACACCGAGCGGCAGGAGGAAGGCGAGATCCCCGGCGTCACGTCCCACCTTGGTCGGGTTCGAGACCACGACTCCGGCCAGCTCCAGGTCATGGTGGGCGGCCGCCACGCGGATCGCCGGTCGGCCCGCGTTGCCGGTGCCCCACACCACCACCCGCAATGGTTCTGGCCGGTAGGTCATCGGCGCAGGCTGCGACGGCACCGGGTTCAGCCCTCCGGGCCGATCAGCCCTCCGGAATGGCCTCCCACCACTGGCACCACCACTGGGCACCCACCAGGATGCGGAGCTTGGGGTGCCAGCAGTAGGAGATCGTGGCGGTGTTCTCCAGGTAGTACAGGCAGTTCTCGCACTGCTCGTCACCCGACGGCTGACCCTTCAGCACGGCGTTCTCGGAGAGGTGGCGCAACTCGATCGACAGCTTCTCGTCGATCTCCTTCGGTTCGGGTTCGGGGATCACGTAGTCGGTCATCGCAAAAAGCTACCCGCCTCCCTCGTACGCGAACCTCAACGGGGGATCGGTAGTCTGCGACCGACACAGTGGCCGGGAGGATGATGATCGGTCGACCCGATCTCGACACGTTCGTGGCGCGATGCCTCTACCGGCACGACCCGACCGACGCCGTCCTCGAGTTCGTCGCCGTCGCCACGATGCCCGAGCTGCACGGCGAGGTGGTCGCGATCTTCCGCTACGTCGAGGACGACCGTGCCCTGGTCGCCACCCAGGCCGGATTCGACCACGGCGAGACGTTCACCCCGCTGGGCGAGGCGATCGCCGACGACATCGACCTGGCCAACGGCCCGTAGGCTCGGGCGATGGCTGTTCCCACGGCACCCGTCGTCGCCGGCTCGTTGATCGGCGGCTACGCCGTCGCCCGGGCCACCAGGATCCGACCGTTGGGAGGCGCGGTGCTCGCCGTGGGCGGGATGGTCGCCCAGCGGCAGTGGGCGAAGTCGGCCGGGCCGGTCAACGCGGCGATCCTCAGCGCGGTGTACTACGGCGCGTTCGGGGTGTCGCATCCCCTCGCCAAGAAGATCGGCGCCTGGCCCGCGGTGCTGACCGTGGCCGGGGTCAGCGCCGCCGCGGCCTGGGCCCTCAGCGACCGCAAGCGCTGACGCCGCTCACTCCCCCTTCGCCGTCGGCTTCCGGGCCCGGCTGGGCGCGACGCGGGGCGGTTCCCCCGGCATCTTCGGGTAGACGGGTGGCCAGGGCGCGTCCGCCAGACCCGCGGCGACGTCCCGGTCCCACAGCTCGAGCAGCGGCGCCAGCGACTGGGGTCGATCGGCGAGGTCCGCCCACGGGTCGCCGCCGGACTCCACCCGCGCCGGCACCGTCTCCATGGTGCACGCCTCGGGGTCGATGGTGGTGAGCTCGTCCCACGTGAACGGGGTCGAGACCGGCGCGCCCGGTCGCGCGCGCACGGACCACGCGCCGAACACCGTCTTGTGCGGGGCGTTCTGGTTGAAGTCGACGAAGACGCGCTCGCCCCGCTCTTCCTTCCACCACGCGTCGGTGATGACGTCGGGTCGGCGGCGCGCCAGCTCGCGCGCGACCGCGACCGCGGCCCGGCGCACCTCGATCGGTGTCCACCGCGGCTCGAGGCGCGTGTAGACGTGGATGCCGCGGTTCCCGGTGGTCTTGGGCCAGGCGCGGATGCCGAGCTCGTCGAACAGCACCTTGAGCTCGCGCGCCGCGACGCGCGCGCGTCGTCGAACGACGTTCCCGGTTGCGGGTCGAGGTCGATGCGCAGCTCGTCGGCGTGCTCGTCGTCCGACGCGAGGTTGGGCCACACGTGGAAGCCGAGACACCCGAGGTTCACCGCCCAGACGATGTGGGCGAGATCGGCCGCGACCAGTGCGTCGGAGGTGGTCCCGTTCGGGGTGCTCACCACTGCGGTCTCGAGCCAGTCGGGCGCGTCCTTGGGCACCCGCTTCTGGAAGAACGACGATCCGCCGACGCCGTTGGGGAACCGTTGCATCAACACGGGACGGCCCCGGATCGCGCCCATGAGCTCGGCCTCGACCGAGCGGTAGTAGTCGACGACGTCGAGCTTCGTCTGCCCGCCCTCGGGGAACATCACCTTGTCCGGTGTGCTGACCCGGACGGTCCGGCCCGAGATCGCAAGCTCGATGTGGGGGGCGGCGTCCTTCGGTGCCACGGCTGCACGCTAGGCCACACCGCCGCGGGTACGGAGCTACTGTCCCCCACGAACGAGGGGGAACACATGTCCGAGTACACGACCGCCGAGATCACCGAGGCCTGGGCCGAGTACCAGAAGCGGGGCGCGGTCGAGGAGGACTGGCCGGCGTGGGCCGAGATGTTCACCGACGACGCACGCTACGAGGAACACAACCTCGGGGTCTTCGTCGGTCGGCCCGCGATCACCGACTTCATCGTCTCGACGATGCGGGAGTACGCGGCGATGACGGTGTGGATCGACTGGTCGATCATCGACGGTGACCGGATCGGGTTCTACATCTGGAACAACCTGCCCGACCCGACCGGTACCGGGAAGCGATACGGGTTCCCGAACACGACATTCCTCCAGTACGGCGGTGACGGGAAGTTCTCGTTCGAGGGCGACTACTACAACCCCGCCGACGCCGAGCGCGTGTTCCGCGAGTGGCTGAGCGACGGTGGACGCCGCGACACCCCGAAGGACCACAGCCTGCAGGGGATCGCCGGTTGGAACCCGGCGCCGCCGGAGCCCGCCTTCCCGCGGGCCGAGATCGAGGCCGAGTTCGAGAAGTACCGGGCGCGCGGCTCGAAGGCGGTCGCGACCGGCGACTGGGACCAGTGGGCCGACCAGTTCACCGACGACGCGCAGTACCGGGAGCACCACTACGGCTACTTCACGTCGGGCGCCGAGATCCGGGCGTGGATCAAGTCGGTGATGCAGCCGTTTCCGACGATGGAGTTCCCCGTGTCGTGGCGCCTGATCGACGGCAACCGGGTCAGCGCGTTGATCCCCAACATCCTGCCGCCCCCCGAAGGTGACGACGGCTACTACGGGTTCGACGTCAACACCATCCTCCACTACGCCGGCGACGGGAAGTGGAGCTTCGAGGAGGACGTCTACTCGCCCGCCGAGGCCCAGGACGTCATCAACCGTTGGGTCGCGGCCGGCGGCGTGATCCCCTCGGCCTGACCGCGCGAGCACCCGGGGATGCCCGCCGTGGGCTTCACCCGCGTCACCATCCACGAGCTCGACGACGCCGACGTGACCGCTCAGGCGGGTTGACCGTCACCCTCCATCCCGCCGGCCGCCACGGCGGAACCGTTCTGCGGTAGCCCGACTTCGAGACGACCTTCGGGTCGAGGGTCGCCACGGTTCCCGTCACGGGAGCGAAGCGTGCTCAGCCCGCTCCGGGCGCAAGCGGTGGCGCTGGTTACGCTGCGCCCGTGGACGTTGGCACGAGCGCGCGGTCGACGACGCGTGCGCTCCGACGCTCCCGCCGTCGCCACTACCTGACCGAGAGCGACTGGGTCGACTCGCTGTACAAGGCGTACGTCACGGTCGTCATCGCCGCGCTCGCGCTCTTCTACCTCACCGTCACCCTCGGGAACACGACCGTCGACGCGGGCACGATCGCCACGATCCGCGACAGTGCTGCGGGCGTGCTCGGGCTCGGCATCGCGGTGATCGTCGCGCTCGGGCTGCGCTCCGGTGCGCACGGTGGCCCGCTGGCGCCCGAGCCGGCGGACGTCATGTACCTCCTGCTCGCTCCGATCCCCCGGGCCACCGTGCTGCGGGCCGCCGCGGCCCGACAGCTCCGCGGCGTCGTGCTCGTCCCGGCGATCGCCGGCGCGGTGGCCGGCAGCGTCACCGCCGGGCGACTCGGTGGCGACCGCGCCGGCTGGATCGCGGCGGGCGTGGCGGCCGGCGCGCTGGTCGCGCTCACCGCATGGGGCGCGGCCCTCATCGCGTCCGGCACCCAGATGTCCCTGCGACGCGCCAACTCGATCGCGCTCCTCCTCGTCGCGTGGTCGCTCCTCGACGTGGCCGCCGGCCGTGCCACCGCACCCACCGCGCAGCTCGCCCGGGTCGCGCTCCTGCCGCTCACCTGGTCATGGCTGGCATTCCTGGGCGGCGGGCTCGCGTTGGTCGTCGCGGGCGTCGGCTTCGCCGGCGCAGGCAACGTGGCCCTGGAGCCGCTCGGGCGACGGGCGCGCCTCGTCAGCGAGTTGCGGTTCGCGGCGACGCTGCAAGACATGCGCTCGGTGATCGTGCTGCACCGCGAGCTCGCCCAGGAGCTCCCGCGTGCACGGCCCTGGTGGCAGGCGCGCGGCCACGACCGCGGCGCCGGCCGCACCGGTCCCTGCTGGCAACGGGACTGGCGCGGCCTCGCCCGGTGGCCGGTCGGGCGCGTGGTCCGGGTGGTCCTGCTCATGGTGGTGGCCGGACTGGCCTGCGTCGGCATCTGGCGCGGTACCGACGCGCTGGTCGCGGTCGCGGGCGTCGCGGTGTTCGTGGCGGGGATCGACGCCGTGGAAGGGCTCGCGCGAGGAGACCGACCACCCGCTGCGCCCCCAGCAGTACCCGGTCGAGTGGGGAGACCTGGTGCTCAGCCACCTCGTCGCGCCGACCTGCCTGCTCGCGGGACTCGGGGTGATCGCTGCGGTCGTGTTCGGCGCCGTCACGGGAGACGCCGCGACGTTCGCCGTCGCCGGGATCGTGCTCCTCCCGGCGGCGCTCGCCGGCGCGGCGGGCGCGGCGACGTCGGTCGTGCTCGGCGCGCCGACGCCCACGATGTTCCTCGACTTCGGTTTCCCCGAGTTCGCCACCCTGTGGCTGATCGCCCGCCAGGTGCTGGCTCCCCTCGTGGTGGTCGCGGCCTTCGTGCCGGTCGCAGTGGCACACGACGCGTCGGGCGCGCGGTGACGCGGCGTCCACCGCGGCGCTGACGGCGACGGTGCTGCCGCTCGCCTTCGTCGCGACCGCGGCGATCTGGCTTCGTTCCCGACGAAAGGTCACGGGATGACGAGTGACATCGCCGGCGAGCACGGCGCGGCGCTGATCGCCGGTGCGGTCGTCAAGGAGTACGGCGACCGCGTCGCGCTCGACGGCGTCTCGCTCGAGGTGGCGCGCGGAGAGCTCGTCGCGCTCGTCGGACCCAACGGCGCGGGCAAGTCCACCCTCCTGCAGCTCGCGGTGGGGCTGCTGGAGCCCACCGCCGGCCAGATCCTGGTGGAGGGCGCGCTCGCCGGGTCACTCGACGCCCGTGTCGTCCTGTCGTTCGTGGCGGACCAACCATCGCTCTACGACGACCTGAGCGTCAACGAGCACATCGAGTACGTGGCCCGCCTCCACGGCCTCGACGGACGGCCCGAGTCGGCCGACGAGCTGCTCGCCATCTTCAACCTCACCGCCCGCGCCGACGACCTGCCCGCGCGTTTCAGCCGCGGCCTACGACAGAAGACGGCCATCGTCCTGGCCCTCGTGCGGCCGTTCTCCGTGCTCCTGGTCGACGAGCCGTTCGTGGGCCTCGACCCGCCCGGACAGGCCGTGCTCACCGACCTGCTGACCGCGGCAACCGAGGCGGGCGCCGCGGTGATGGTCGCGACGCATCAGCTCGAGTTCCTCGAGCGCGCCACTCGCTGCGTCGCGCTGCGCGACGGCAGCGTCGTTCACGACGGAGCGGTCGACCGGAAGATCATCGATCCGTTGCTCGACTGAGCTCGCCCGTCAGCACGACACGGGGAGCGCGGTGTAGCCGACCTGGAACTCCGACGGCGGCCGCTCGGCGCCCGCCTCGTCCACCACGTATTCCGGTACCCGTGCGAGCAGTTCCTCGAACACGACGCGCCCGACGAGGCGCGCCGCGTGGGCACCGATGCAGAAGTGCGTCCCGTGACCGAACACGAGCGTCCGTGGGAACGGTCGGGCGACGTCGAAGGCCTCCGGCTCGGGGAACTCGCGTTCGTCGCGGTTGGCCGACACGAGCAGGAGGAACACCCGCTGCCCGGCCCGCATCGCGACGCCGGAGAGCGCGGTGTCGGCCATCACCGTGCGGCCCACCCACTGCAGCACGGCATCCAGGCGCATGATCTCCTCGAAGCCGTTGGCCACCCGGGCGGGGTGGGCGGCGAGCCACGCCCGCTGGTCGGGGTGGCGGTGCAGCCGGAGCGTCCCGCCGGCCACGATCTTCGGCAGCGTCTCGACGCCGCCGATCAGCAGGGTCGTCAGCTGCACCGCGATCTCGAGGTCGGTCAGCGGGACGCCGTCGGCCGTCGGGAACGCGTCGAGCTGGTCCACGAGCTGGTTGCGACCGCGGGCGGCACCCACGAACCCGCACACGTACTCGTGGAGCGCGGCTTGCGCGGCGCGGCCCTCCTCCGACATTCCCGGGGTGTCGGGATCCCGCCGGGCCGACGTGTTGACCAGGTGCACCAGGGTGCCGTGGTCGGCGTCCGGGATGCCGAGCATGCGACAGGTCGAGACCGTGGCGACCGGCGACGCGAGGTCGGCGACCACGTCGAACCGGCCGCGCGGCACGAGGTCGTCGAGCAGCTCGGACACGTGCGCGCGGGTCGCGGCTTCGAGGCCGCCGACCGCGCCGGGCCGGAACGGCGCGAGCACCGCTCGTCGCAACCTCGTGTGCTCGGGGGGATCGGCCATCGAGAAGCTGCGCACCGGGCGGTTCGACTCGGCGACCGGGGGGCCCGGGTTCGGCACGAGCAGCCGCTCCCGGGCGAAGATCGGTCCGTCGGCGATGGAGAAGTGCTCGCGGTCGTTCAGCACCTGCCACACGTCGTCGAAGCGGGGCAACGCCCAGGCGTCGTAGCGCGGCAGCGCGTGCACGGCGCCTGCATCGCGCAGCTCCCGGTAGAACGGGAGCGGGTCCCGCATGACCTCCGGGGCGAATGGGTCGTACACGCGCATGCGCGCGACTCTACGTACTCTCTACCGCGGTCCGCCGGAAACACGGGAGTCACCATGGGGTTGAGCGAACGCACGCCACCGACCGTCGACGAGTACCTCGCGTACCCGGCACGGTTCTCGAACTGGGGTCGCTGGGGCGAGGACGACGAGCTGGGGACGCTCAACCACATCACCGACGACGTGCGTCGCGGGGCGGCCGGCCTCGTGACCGAGGGGCGGGTCGTCTCCTTGTCGCGCTCGGTCGACACCTTCGCCGGACCCTCGAACCCGTATCCCGCGCACCACTTCATCGCGATGGAGGGCAGCGGCGGGATGCTCGACTACTTCGGGATGTTCATCCACGGGGTCACCCAGACGCACATCGACGCGTTCGAGCCACCTCACCGCGCACCAGCACGGCGGAGAGGTGTACTGGAACGGCAAGCCGTTCGGACCGCTCCGCATGCCGTCGGGACGCTCGGGCACCATCGAGCACTGGCGCGACGGCATCGTCACGCGTGGGGTGCTGTACGACATCCCGCGCCTGCGGGAAGCGGAGTGGATCGCCGCGGGCGAGCCGGTGCACGGATGGGAGCTCGCCGACGCCGCGGCCGACGCGGGGGTGAAGCCGGCGGCCGGTGACGCGGTCGTGATCCGCTGCGGGCGGGGCGCGTTCGAGCGAGCTCACCCCGACCAGGTGGCGTTCGGCTCCCCGTCGGGCGTCCACGCGTCGTGCGTGGAGTTCCTCCACGACACCGCCGCCGCCCTGCTGGTCTGGGACTGGCAGGACGCACCCGGTGACCAGCAGGGGCTTCCCAACCCGTTGCCCATCGATCATCCCCTCCACGTGCACAACGTGGTGCTCCCCTACCTGGGCATGCCCATCGTCGACAACGCCGACCTGGAGCCGATCGCGGTCGCGTGCGCGGCGCTCGGTCGTTGGGAGTTCCAACTCGCCGTCGCGCCGTTGGTCATCGAGGGCGCCACCGGCTCCCCGGTCAACCCGATCGCGCTCCTCTGATGGCGAGCATCCAAGCGCGTCTCGACGAGCTCGGGGTCGTGCTCCCCGGTCCCTACCCGCCCCACGAGCCGCTTGACGCGGTGGTGGTGCACGGCGGCCGGGCGCGCACGAGCGGCCAGCTCCCGCGCGACCACAGCGGGGTGCTCGTCCATCCCGGCGTGCTCGGGGCGAACCTGACCGTGGAACAGGGGGCCGAGGCCGCCCGTTGGTGCGCGCTGAACGCGCTGGCGGTCCTGCAGCTCGAGCTCGTCGACCTCGATCGGGTCGAGCGCGTCCTGACCGTGCTCGGGTTCGTGGCGTCGGCGCCGGGTTTCACCGCCCAGCCCGCGGTCGTCGACGGCGCCAGCGCGATCCTCCACGACGTGTTCGGCGCCGCCGGCCGCCATTCCCGCTCCGCCGTGGGGGTCGCCGCACTCCCGCGGGGTGGCGCCGTGGAGATCGAGGTCGAGGTGGCCGTGCGGGCGACCGGTTGACGGCCCGGGCTGCGCGCTCCGGGTCGTCACCCATCCGCACCCGTGAGCGGAGGTGCCCCGGTGTGGCAGATTGCACCGATGCTGATCATCGCCGGAACCTTCGAAGTCGATCCCGCCCGTCGCGACGCGTTCCTCGCCCAGAAGGAGGTGGGCATGCGGGAGTCGCGCGTGGAGGCCGGCTGCATCGACTACGTGCTGAGCGCCGACCCGCTCGAGCCCGGCCGGGTGTACCTCTTCGAACGCTGGGAGAGCAAGGAGCATCTCGCGCCCCATCTGGCCCGTCTGCGCGCGGCGGCGCCCGATCCCACGGCCGTGCCGGCGCGGTCGGCCGAGTTGGTGCAGTACGAGATCGCCGCGGCCGGCCCCATCGGGAGCTGATGCCGCGCGACACGCGGGCACGCTCACCCGGTGAACTTGGTGCGGTTGCGCAACACCTCGCTGAAGGGGAGGTCGCGGTCGAACGACGGTTCCCGCGGGAGCCCGAGCAGACGCTCGCTCACGATGTTGCGCTGCATCTCGTTGCTCCCGCCGGCGATGGCGATGGCGCGGCAGTTCAACCACGACTCGCCCGGATTGCCGGTGATCTGCTCGTCGCCGTCCCAGATGACGCCCTCGGCGCCGTAGGCGGCCAGCGCGATCTTCGCCTGACGCGGGTTGTCGGCGCCGATGTGCAGCTTCAACAGCGAGCCCCACTGGCCCTGGAAGTGGCCGGTACGCAACCCGGTCATGATGCGATCGTTCGCGTAGCTCGCCACCGTGCGTTCGATGTGCGACTCGGCGACGAGCTGGCGCAGGGCGGGATCGACCGCCACGCGCGCGCGGGCCTGGTCGACGAGTGCCGTCTCCGGGATCCCCCGGAGCCCGCCGTCGCCGTGGCCGCCACCGCCGTTGAGGCCGTAGCCGTGGCCCGCCCCGGCGGTGGCCAGCCGCTCGTGGTAGAGGAGGGTCTGGGCGACCGCCCACCCCTGGTTCTCCTCCCCCACCAGATTCTCGACGGGCAGGACCACGTCGTCGAAGAACTCCTGGCAGAAGTGCGCCTCGGCGCCGTTGACCTGTCGGATCGCCTCGATCACCACGCCGGGAGTGTCGTGCAGCGGCACCGCGATCATCGACAGTCCCCGGTGCTTGGGGACGTCCCAGTCGGTGCGGGCGAGGCACATGCCGTAGTGCGCCTGTTTCGCACCGGAGCTCCACATCTTCGCGCCGTTGAGCACGTAGGAGTCGCCGTCGCGGTGTGAGCCGGGTCAGGGCCCCGGCCATGTCCGAGCCCCCGCTCGGCTCGGACAGGAGCTGGATCCATTCCTCGTCGCCGCGGAGGATACGCGGCAGGTGCCGCGCCTTGAGCACCTCCGACCCGTGGTCCATCAGCGTCGCGCCGAGCATCCCGATCGACACGCCGTAGGTGAGTGGCACGGCGCCGCCCGACGACGGCATGGTCGTAGAACGCCTGTTGATGTTGCAGGGTGAGGCCGGCGCCGCCGTACTCGGCCGGCATGGCGATCCCCGCAAATCCGGCGTCGAACAGGACGGCCTGCAGCTCGTGGTCGGTGAGCGACCCGTCGTCGGCGTCGGGAAGGTCGACCTCGGCCCAGGCGCGCGCCCGAGCGGTGAATTCCTCGATGGTCTCCATGGGTTCCGTGGTCTCCTCAGACCCCGAGGAGCGCGCCGACGCGCTCCTTGTGCTGCTCGGGTGATCCGTAGACGGCGCGGTTCAGCGCCGCTCGCCGCGAATACAGGTGGATGTCGTGTTCCCACGTGACGCCGATGCCACCGTTGATCTGCACGCAGTCGTCGATGACGTCGAGGCCGCGGTCGCCGACGTACGCTGCGGCCACGCTCGCCAGATTCGGGGCCTCGGGATCGGCGGCGTCGATCGCCCGGGCCGCCGCGTCGGTGATGGCGGCCTCGAACTCGAGCCACTGCAGCATGTCGGCGATCCGGTGCTTCAGGGCCTGGAACGAGGCGATCGGCCGGCCGAACGCGTACCGGTCCTGCGCGTACTCGACCGTGAACTCGAAGACCCGCCGGGCGGCACCCACCGTCTCCGCGCACTGCAGCGCGAGCGCGATCTCGCAGCTGGCGCTCCACCGCCGCGCCGGCCCCGCCCACCTCACCGACCACCGCGGAGACCGGGAGGCGCACCGTGTCGAACTCGATCCGACCGAAACGGCGGGTCAGGTCGAGCGACCGGCCGCGGTGCACGGTCATGCCGCCGGTACCCGCGGGCACGAGGACCTGCGTGAGCCCGTCGCCCGTCCGCGCCGACACCAGGAACCAGTCGGCGACCGCGCGCCGCCTCCACGTAGCTCTTCGTGCCGCGGAGCACGACGTCGGCGCCCTCGACGTCGGCGGTGAGCTGCACCCCGGCCTCGTTCCAGGCGCCCGCGGGTTCGGCGAACGCCCAGGTGGCGACGGACCCCCCGGAGAGCAGGCCCGGGAACACCGCCGCCTGTTGCGCGTCGGTGCCCGGCACTCGGCCAGCGCGGCGGCGACCACGTTGACCGGCAGGAACGGACCGGGCGCGACCATCCGCCCCATCTCCTCGGCCACGATGACCGCGTCGGCGGTGGCGCCGCCCGACAGCGTGCCGCCGCCGTGGCGCTCGGGGACGAACAGCGACGTCCAGCCGAGCTCGGCCGCCTTCGTCCACCAGACCCGGTCGAACCCGTCCTTCGAGTCCCAGAGCTCGCGCACCTTGGTGAGCGGGCTCTCCGACTCGAGGAACCGACGGGTCGTCTCGCGGAAGAACTCCTGGTCGTCGGTGAGCTCGAGGTTCACGGTCAGGCCGCGATGCCGAGGAACTCGGCGAGGTTCGTGCTCATGATCTTGCGCTGGTCGGCGTCGGACAGCTCGCTCAGCTCGTGGACGTAGCTGACGGGGTCGGGGAGGCCCTCCGGGTGAGGGAAGTCCGAGCCGAACACGAGCGAGTCGGGCGACAGGACGTCGAGGATGCGACTGACCTTCTCTTCCGGGTACGGCGCCACGAGGAAGTGCTCGCGGAACACGTCGCTCGGGCGCTCGCTCAGGGTGCCATTGCGGCTCGCCCGGCCCATCATGAAGCCGTGGTCCATCTTGCGGATGGCGTAGGGCGCCCACACCGCGCCGTGCTCGATGATCCCGATGCGGAGCTTCGGGAAGCGTCCGAACAGGTTGTGGAAGATCATCGCCGCCACCGTCTCCATGATCGGGCGGTCTCCCAGTACGCGAACCACTGGAACGCGTCGAAGCCGTCGAAGTAGTGCGTGTCGGGGTCGTAGCCGTACTCGGCGCCGGCGCGCTGGTACTTCGTGTAGTTCAGGTGGACGACCACGCGGGCGGTCGACTCGTTCATGCGCGCCCAGAACGGGTCGTAGTACGGGTCGGCGGGCGACCGGCCGTTGAGCGGGCCGGGAGGAGGAGAACCGTGCGCGCGCCCTCGGCGAGCACGCGGTCCAGTTCGGCGACCATCACGTCGACGTTCGCGAGTGGCACGTTGGCCGGCGACAGGATCCGGCCCTGGTAGTCGAAGCCCCAGTCGTCCTGCACCCAGCGGTTGTGGGCCCGCACGTTGGCGGCGTTCGCCTCCGCGTCGTCGAGGAATTCCGACGCCACCGACACGCCGACTCCGGTGGGGAACATGACGGCCGCCGCGAGTCCCTGCACGTCCATGACCTCGAGCCGGTTGTCGCGGTTCTGGTACGACGGCGCCATGAGCCGGAAGCTCTGCACGACCTTCTCGCGCTCCTCGGGGTCCTGGATGCGCAGCGGGTTCGCCTTGTAGGTCGCGGTGCCCGGCATCCCCACCACGACGCCGAGCTCCTCCTGCATCCGCCGCAGGTGGCCCGCGGCCTTCTCCGGCACGTAGTCCACGGCGATCCTGCCCGAGTCGAGGAACTTCTTCTCGAGGTGACGCGTCACCGCGTCGTCGGCGTCGTAGAAGTGGTTGTCGGCATCGAAGACGGGATACGGCAGCTGGGTCTCGAACATGGCGTTCCCCTCGAACGGACGTCGGGCGACGTCGTCAGCCTACGTTGTGGTCGCGGGCCGCGGCACCGGCCGGCTCGGACACGGCGCGCTCGTTCGCACCCACTTCTTCGCCGGCGTAGAGCGCGAAGACGGTCTCCTCGTCGAGGCCCTCGGCGGTGCCCGAGTAGACGACGGTTCCCTGGCTGAGCAGGTAGACGACGCTCGCGAGGGCGAGTGCCCGGCTGATGTACTGCTCGACGATCAGCAACGATGTGCCCTCGTCGGCGAGGCGCTCGATGAATTCGAAGATGGCGTCGACGATCAACGGCGCCAGGCCCAATGACGCCTCGTCGATCAGCACGACCTTCGGATCCGCGACGTAGGCCCGCACGAGGGCGAGCATCTGCTGCTCGCCGCCGCTCAACGTCCCGGCGATCTGCGAGCGCCGCTCGCCGAGCACCTCGAAGGTGTCGACCGCGCGCTCGTAGGCCGCCCGCTGGTGGCGCTTGGCGACGTGCATCACGAGGTTCTCCCGCACGGTGAGCGAGGGGAAGATCCCGCGTCCCTCGGGGATGAGGCAGAGCCCCCGCCGTGCGCGTTGGTACGGGTTCAGCCTGGTCACCTCGGCTCCGTCGAAGACGACCGTGCCCTGCTTGGGGCGCAGCAGGCCCGCGGCCATCCTGAGCGTGGTCGACTTGCCCGCGCCGTTGGGGCCGAGGAGCGCGACCACCGACGAGTCGGGCACGTCGATCGAGATGTCGCGCAAGACGGTCGTGTCGCCATAGCCGCCCGTGACGTTCTGCAAGGTCAGCATCGGGCTCCCTTCAGGTCACGGACGCGGGCGGTTGGTCGGTCAGGACCTCGGTCTCGGTGCCGAGGTACGCGGCCTGGACCAGTTCGCTCTCGCGCACTTCGGCGGGGGTCCCGGCGAAGATCACGCGTCCGAAGTCCATCACGTAGATGTACTCGCACACCTCCATCACGAGCGCCATGTCGTGCTCCACCAGGAGCAGGCCGGTGCCGCGGGTGGCCACGGCGTGCTGCAGCACCTCGCCGAAGCGTTCGGTCTCGGTCTGGTCGAGCCCCGAGGACGGCTCGTCGAGCAGGATCACGTCGAACTGTCCGGCGAGCGCGCGCGCCAGCTCCACGAGCCGACGTTCGCCCGACGACAGGAGCGCGGCCTGCTCGTCGGCGAGTGCACCGACGCCCGCGAGGTGCATGGCTTCGACCGCGACGTCGCGGGTCGTACGCCGCTGTCCCGGTGCGGCGGCGAGCTGTGTGATCAGGCCTCGACCGGCGAGGCCTGCTTCGCGCCCGAGCGCGACGTTCTCCTCCACGCTCAACGAGTTCCACAGCTCCGCCCGCTGGAACGTGCGACCCAGGCCGCGCCGTGCCCGCGACGCCGAGCTGCTGCGGGAGATCTCGGTCCCGTGCAACCAGACCGAGCCCTCCTGGGCCTTCACGAGCCCGCACGCGGCGTTGAACGTCGTGGTCTTGCCTGCGCCGTTGGGTCCGATGAGACCGGTGATCCGGCCAACCGGCGCGTCGACGCTCAACGCGGAGACCGCCACCAGCCCTCCGAAGCGCACCGTGACGTCGCGCAGCTCCAGCCCGCTGCCGGCCTCCACGCGGTGTCCGACGGCGACGCCGAGGGGAGCAGCGGCCGGGACGCCGGTCGCCAGGTCGGGTGCCGGCTCCTGCTGCGTCCGGCCGCCGATTCGATCCAGGACGCCCCGCAGCCAGTGCGGCACCGACGGCGGGTTGCGGGAGATGACGCCGACGAACACGACTGCGCCCCCGAACGCGATCTGGAGATACGCCTGGATGTTCTCGATGTCGATGTAGCTCGGCAGGATGCTGAAGATCCCGGCGGCGACCAGCGCGTACCACGGTGCACCACCGGCCGCGAGCACGACCACCGCGATGATCGTCAGCGAGCTGAACGACGGGAACGACGCGCCGTTCACCGACCCGAGGAAGCCGGCGTAGAGCGCACCGTACACACCGGCCAGGAACGCCGAGATGCAGAACACGAGAATGCGCGTCACGTTGGTGGTCGCACCCTCGGTGTCGAGCGCGAGCGGTGAGTCACGCAGGCCGCGGAGGAGCCGGCCCAGCCGTCCGCGCACGATCGCGACGACGAGGAGCGAACAGAGCACCGTGATCGCGAGGACGAAGTAGTAGTAGTCCTCGTCGGAGCTCGCGAAGCTCGGGCGCATCGCGTGGATGCCGTCGGCGGTGGGCCCGAACATGATGTCCTGCAGATAGAGCATCTTCTCGAGCAGGATCCCGAACCCGAGCGTGGCCAGCGCCAGGAACACGCCCGAGAGGCGGATGGCGGGCATCGCCACCGCGAGCCCGACGGGAACGGCGACGAGGCCCGCGAGGAGCAGCGCGAGGAGGAACGGGACCCCGTGGTCGCTCACGAAGTGGCAGAACGCCGCCGCGCCCACTGCCGCGAACGCGTACTGGCACAGCGAGACCTGGCCCGATTCCTTCACCAACAGCCCCAGCGACAGGAACAGGATCACGGTCATCAGGCCCACGGTCCAGAAGGACAGGTTGCGCCCCACCAGGCTCGGCACCAGCAGCAGGCCACCGATGACGAGCACGGCCAGACCGATGCTGACCCGAGCCGGCGCCCGGTAGGCGGTGCGGGGCGGCGGCGGGGGTGCGGCCCGGCGCAACGCCAACAGACGCTTCGGGGTCACGAGGAGCGCGACGAACAGCACGATGAACGGCAGGCTCGCGGGGAGCCCTCCCAGCCATGTGATCGTCCCGATGTACTTCGTCGACACCGCCGCCCCCACGCCGATCGCCAGTCCGCCGGCGTAGGTGAGCGGGAGGTTCGAGAAGTAGCCGACCGCGGCCGCGCCGAACGCCTGCACCACGAGCAGGATCAGGAGCAGGGAGTTCAGCCCGATGGTGGGTACGAGCAGCACCCCGGACATCGCCGCGAACACCGTGCCGATGATCCACGCGAAACGCCGGACCGAGATCGGGTTGGTCCCCATGACGTTGACGAGGTCCGGATCGTCCACCACCGCGCGCATGGCGACGCCGGCGCGGGCGTACCGGAAGTAGACGTAGAGGGCGATGGTGGACAGCAGTGCGATCCCCATCGTGGTGGCCTGGTTGTACCCGATGTTGACCGAGCTCACCCTGAACGTCTCGGTCGAGAGGTAGTCGGGGACGATCAGCGACAACGTCGAGTCGGCCCAACCGTTCGACCACAACGTGAGCGCACCCGAGATGCCCAGCGCCAGCCCGACCATCCCCACGACCTGGTACTCCGTGCTCACCCTGGACAGCATCCGGGTCAGCAGCTCGAGCAGGATCCCCAGCAGCGGTCCGAGCACGAGGATGGCGAGCGCCGCCGAGATCCGCCAGTCGATGCCCTCGCGCTGCCAGAGGTCGTAGAAGACGAAGGCGGCGACGGCCGCGATCGCGCCGTAGGCGAAGTTGAACACGCCCGACGTCTTGTACGTCAGGACGAGGCCGACTCCCGCGAGACCGTAGATCGAGCCGGCGGTGAGGCCGATCACGATGAAGGGCAGCAGGTCCTGCACTCGATTCCCCCTGGTCGGCTCCCGCTCGGGGCAAACTATCGGACGTCCGCCGCCCGCCGCGCTCGTTGACCAGGTGTGCGTGTGCTTGACTTCCGGTCGTCTCGGCGACACGCGAGGACCGATGGACGAAGCGCTCCGGTCATGGTTGGAGGACGCGGTCGATGGACGCGTCGTCGACACCGTCCGGCCTTCCGTCGGAGGGTCACGGGAGCTCTACCTCGTCGACGTGGAGCAACCCGGCGGCACGGTGATCCCGCTCGTGGTGCGATGTGAGGGAGGCGGTTCGTTCGCGGGTACCGAGGTGTCACTGGCGAAGGAAGCGGTCGTGTACCGCGCGCTCGAACCCACTGCGGTGCCGGTACCCCGGGTGGTCGCCATGGCACAGGACGGCAGCGTCCTCGTGATGGAACGTGTGCCGGGAGCCGCCGACCTCTCCGCGCTCGATCCCGAGGCCCGGGCAATGACGATGCGCGACTTCACCGACGCGCTGGCGACCTTGCACGGGTTGGACGTCGACGCGCTGGCGCTGCCCGGGTTCGCCCGGCCCCGCACCGCCGAAGAGCACGCCCGGCTCGATCTCGAGATGTGGACCCGTCTGGCTCGCGAAGGTGTGCCCGACCTCGATCCGCTGGCCCGGTACGCGGGCGCGTGGCTCTGGGCGCACGCGCCCACCGTCGTCCCGCGGACCGTCCTCGTGCAGGGCGACACCGGGCCGGGGAACTTCGTGTTCGAACACGAACGGGTCACCGGGATCGTCGACTGGGAGTTCGCGCACCTCGGGGATCCGATGGACGACTGGGCCTGGATGGAGATGCGGGCCGCGCCCGACGAGCTGCCGGCCCTCCGGGCGCGCTACCACGAGGCCACCGGGATCGACATCGACCCCGAGCGGATCCGCTATTACCGCGTCGCGGTCGACTACCGCTGCGCCATCACGACGTCGCTGGCCGTCAGCCGCGGTGGCGGTGCACGCGGGTGGGCGCCCTACCTGCTCGTGACGCAGCGCTACCTCGACGGCATCGCGACCCGCCTCTCCGCCGTCCTCGGGGTCGACGAGACGACCGAGCTCCCATCGCTCTCCCCCACTCCCCGCACCCCGCAGTTCGACGCGCTCGTCGACGGCATCCGGTCAGCGGTGCGCCGGATCGACGACGACGAGACCCGGGAGCAGACCCGCAACCTCCAGATCCTCGTGCGGTACCTGCGCGCCCACGACCAGGCCGGGGTCGAGCTCGAGGCGCTCGACCGCGCCGATCGCGCCGCGACCCTCGGCGCCGACGCGCTCGAGTCCGAACGGTTCACGGCGCTCGTCGAGGCCGCGGGCACCGACGCGGACGAAGCGGTGTGGCGCTACCTGTTGCGGCGCCACGCCCGCCATCGGCTGCTCTGGTCGTCGCTCCTCGATCGCACTCCCCGCTGACCGGCTTCCGCTCTACGGTGTCGGGACAGCAACCTCCGCGCCCCGAGGAGCCTCATGCACGTCTCTGTCGACATCGAAGACCACATCGCGGTCGTCACCATGGACCGGCCCCCGGTCAACGCGATCGAGATCGGCATGGGCGTCGAGCTCCGCGACGTGTTCACCTCGTTCGCCGACAACCGGGACGTACGCGTCGCGATCCTGACCGCCGCGGGTGATCGGGCGTTCATGGCCGGTGTCGACCTCCAGACCGTCGGCCACCGCCCCGCGGAGCCGCCGAGCTACCAGATAGACCCGGTCCGGTGGCCACGCGACGCGATGTGGGCGATCACGGACTGCGCGGTGCCCGTGATCGGTGCGATCAACGGGCCCGCGCTCGGCGCCGGTCTCGCCTTCGCCGCGTGCTGCGACATGCTCGTGGCGTCAGACAACGCCACGTTCGGGGCCACCGAGATCAACGTCGGTGTGCTCGGGGCCAGCGCCCAGCTGTCCATGCTGGTCGGCCGGCACAAGGCGCGGGAGATGTTCTTCACCGGCGAGGTCGTGCCGGCGGCCGAGCTGCACCGCCTCGGTGCCGTGCGGGCGGTCGTGCCCCGGGACGACCTGCTGGGCACCGCACGCGCGCTCGCCGCCGTCCTCGCCACCAAGAGCCCGATCGCGCTCCGCCTGGCCAAGGAGTCGATGAACCGCGTCGAAGGCCTCCCGCTCAAGGACGCCTACCGCATCGAGCAGGACTACACCGACCGCATCATGCGCTTCGAGGACGCCGCCGAAGCCCGTGCCGCCTTCTTCGAGCGGCGCGACCCCGAATGGAAGTGGGCGTGATGGGACAACCGGCCCCGAGCGCCGGCTACTAGTCGAAGTTGAGCGCCACCTTCGCATAGGTGCCGCCGTCGGTGGCCGGGATGCACACGCCCGACATGTACGCGGACTCGTCGGAGGCGAGGAAGAGCGCGAGGTTGGCGGCGTCGCGCATGTTGGGCGCCCGGTCGAGCTTGAGCGGCATCGGGGCCGCCGACGTGTCCCACTCGCCTCCGAGCTCCTCGTAGGACTTCTCCATCGGGTCGTCCTCGACCGCGCCGGCGAAGTTGGCCGACATGCCGTGGAACGGGCACAGCGCGTTCACCCGGATCCCGAACTCGCCCAGCTCCGTGGCGAGGCCCTTCACCAGCCCGTTCGCGCCGTGCTTGGCGGCGACGTAGCTGCGGAAACCCGGGTATGCGACCAGGCCGGCGGCCGAGGTCGTGACCACGATGTTCCCGCCGCTCCCCTGCTGGAGGAACCGGCGGGCCGCCGCCTGCGCGCCGAGGAAGACGCCGGTGAGGTTCACCGCGACGACCTTGTTGAAGTTCTCGAGCGGCGTGTCGACGAACGAGACCTGGCCGAAGCCGACCTCCGGGATCCCGGCGTTGCAGTACATGACGTCGAGCCGGCCGAACGCGTCCACCGCGGTCTGCACCGCGGCCGCCATGGCGTCGGGGCTGGTGACGTCGGCCTGGGCGTGCGTCGCCTCGCCGCCCGCTGCGCGGATCTCCTCCGCCAGCGACTTCACGTGCGTGTCGACGATGTCGGTCGCCACGATCTTGGCGCCTTCCGACGCGAAGAGCCGGCTGGCATCACGACCGAGGCCGTGCCCCGCACCGGTGATCACGACGACCTTGTCCGCGAGTCGCATGGACGTTCCTTTCGCCGGAGGATCGGCTTCACGGGCCGACCGGCGTCACCCTACGACTGAAGTCCTGGATCCGCTAGCGACGCGTCAAGGCGCGCCACCAGCTCGGTGTCACGGAAACGGGCGGTCCGGTACTCACGATGCTGACCGCCCGCCGCGTGGATGATCCTGCCGGTGACGTCGGCCGCGTCGTCGGACACGAGCCACGCCACCACGCGCGCGACGTGGAGCGGGTCGAGATCGAGCCCCGGGGGTGGCGCGGCGGCTTCGAACATCGCCGCGTTCATGCGGGTGAAGGCACCCGGCGACACCGCGTTCACGGTGATGCCGTGCGCTCGCCCTTCCTCGGCGAGCGAGAACGTGAGGGACCACACCGCCGCCTTGGCCGCGCCGTACGCGACTCCCCCGCCGCCGGAGATCCGGGTGTCGAGCGCCACCTCCGACACGGTGTTCACCACCCGGCCGCGGCCGCGCGCCTTCAGGTGCGGCCACGCCGCCCGCGCCGTGCCGACCGAGCCCACGAAGTTCACCGCCATCACCCGGGCGAGTGTCTCCTCGGTGATGGCCTCGATGCTCCCGCCCCCGGCGAGGCCGGCGTTGTTCACGACGATGTCGATGCGCCCGAACGCGTCGAGCGCGCGCTGGACCGCCCGTTCACCGCCGGTGAAGGTCGACACGTCGCTGGTGTCGGCCACGGCCCGACCGCCGCCCACGGTGAGTTCCTCGGCGACGGCGGCGGCGACGGTGGCGTCGGCACCGCTGCCGTCGAGGGCGGCGCCCACATCGCACACCACGACTGCGGCACCCTGGGAGGCAAGCAGCCGAGCGTGCGCCCGGCCGATCCCCCTCCCCGCACCGGTCACCAACGCGACCCGTCCGTCGAGGGGGCCGGTCACCGGGCCGACCCGCGGTGCGACCGGCGCGTCCAAGGGCGACCGATCGCCAGTTGGCCGCGCTCGCCGGTGCTCACGACCAGACGTCGCCCACCCGGTCGGCCCGGATGTCGTCGAGGCCCATCTGCCCGCGCCGGAAGGCCGACCACTGGTGAAGCGGCCACGCGTCCTGGTCGTCACCCCACGCGTCGATCCCGTTGATCGACCAGTGCATGAGGCTCTGCCAGCACACCCCGTGCACGCCGGAGATGGGGATCGCCATCCGGCTCACGCTCTCCCCCTCGACGTGGAGGTCACGGCCGTCGGAGTCGACGGCGTCGACGACGACGCGCCGCACGAACCCGTGCTCCGGGTCGCGCTCACGTCGCTTCGAGCCCGCGACCATGTCGCGCCGGACACCGTCGAGGACGACGAAGCCGCCCGGCCCCGCACCGAAGAACGCGGTGTCCGGGGACGCCATCCCGGTGATGTACGTGCTCCGCCCGCCGTTGTCCTTCCACTGCTCCGGGCGCAGGTGCCACCAGGAGTGGTCCCGCATCGCGTAGCAGTCGATCGGGACGTCGTCGCCGTGCAGGCGGAGGTTCCCCGTGACGTGGCCGAACTGGTCGAGGTGCCGAGGCTTGTCCTCGCCCGGTTCGCCACCGCCCTGGATCCGGCGGTCGCGCGTGGTGCGGACCCAGGGCGGGGCGGCCGCCTGCCAGTCCAGGTCGAACTCGATGACGTCACGATCACGGAAGGTGAGCCGGTACCGCTCGTTGGGCGAGAGCATCCGGATCCGTTGGCCGCTCGGAAAGGTGAAGTCGCGCAGGTCGCGCTCCTCGGGCAGCGCCGTGTTGGTGTAGTTGACGTAGTACGGGGTCTCCATGTGGAACCACGCGGTGTCGTCGAAGACGAACACGCCGCCCCCGGCGATGCCGATGGTGGGACGGACGTAGTGGTAGCTCCAACATCCGAGCTTCCGTTCCGCGTTGAAGAACCAGAACCAGTAGGTCTCGTGCTCCCACCAGTGGTCGGACTCGGGCACGTGGAAGTTGTCGTCGTGGAGCAGCGCCTCGTTACCCTCCTGCAGGGGAACCTCCACCGCGGGGTCGCTCATGTGTCACTTCGCAAGACGCAGCCCTGCGCGTTGAAGAAGAACCCGCCCGCGGTGATGAGCGCCTTGCTCGCGTCCGGCACCTGGCGCGCGCCGGCGCGTCCCTGCAACTGGTGGATGGCCTCGCGGGTGTGGCCCGACCCCTGGGTGCCTCCTTCCGACGAGCGCGCCGCCGTTCGGGTTCACCGGGATCCGACCGTTGATCAGGATCCGGTTGCTCGTGGCGTCCCAGTGGTCCTCGATGAACCCGCGGGCCTCGCCCAGACCGCACCAGCCGGCGTTCTCGATCCAGCTCACGGTGATGAAGGAGAAGCCGTCGTAGGGGAAGTAGACGTCGATGTCGTCGAGCCAGATGTCGCTCTTCGCTCGCAGGGAGGCGAGCACCACGTGCTGACCGTGGTCGCGCAGGCTCGGGGTCTGGTCCTCCTCGTTCTGGGCGATCATCCCTTGCGTGCAGGCGTGGATGAGCACGGGCGGCAACGCCATGTCGCGCGCCCGTTCCGCGGTCGTCACGATGAAGGCGTCGGCGCCGTCGACCGGCACGTCCATGTCGAGCAGGCAGAGCGGCCACCGGATCATGCGCGCCGCGAGGTAGTCGTCCATCGTGATCGGATCGCGCAGCACCGCGGCGGGGTTGTTCGCCGCGTTGGAGCGGTCGTTGATCGCGATGTAGCCGAAGGTCTCGCGTTCCGCGTGGTACTCGTGGAGGTACCGACTCGCCCACGCCGTGTACCCCACCGCGCCGGAAATCGAGTCGGGGCCGAATCCGTCGCCACCCATCCCGCCACCCATGAGGCGGAACGCGCCGGCGCGGAACGGATCGTTCGCCGCGGCCCGCGAGAACATCGGGTTGCGGTAGACCGAGTGGTAGGCGAGCACCACGTCGGCGGCGCCGGTGTAGACCGCGTTCATGGCGTTGGCGATCGCCGACACGAACGGGATCCCCGGACCGTTCCAGTAGGTGAGATGGGGGATCCCCAGCGCCGACTGGATGAACGGCGCGTTCGCGCCGACGAGCCCGTTCACGTCCTGCGCGGAGATGCCGGCGTCCTCGATCGCGGCGATGCAGGCGTCGAGCGCCAACGACTCGGGCGTCACGTCGCCCCGGTCGCGCTGGAACCCCGTGGTCGCGGCGCTGGCGAACGCGATCCGGTCCTTCGCCGGGTTGGCGTCGCCGATCACGCCTGCACCCGCCCGCCGGGAGCCCGCAACGTGAACGCGGGAAACGGGCGCCCCTCTCGCTCGATCCAGGCGAGGTCCACCGGGGCGCCGATCGTGATCTGCTCGTTGTCGGCGCCGACGACGGTGCTCGTGAACCGCAGGCCCGGCTGTTCCTCCAGCTCGACGGTGACCACCGGATGCGGACCGGCCGAGTAGTCGACGCCGTCGGCGGGTGGGCCCTGGTGCAGGAAGATGGCGAGATGGATCGTCCCCCTCCCGCTCACCGGCGAGGGCACCACGTTCTTCGACCAGCACTGCGGGCAGATCGGCTTGGGCCGGTGGTGCCACCACCCGCAGTCGGCGCACCGGTTGAGCAAGAGCTCACGATCGAGCAGGCCCCGGTAGAAGAACTTGTTCGTGTGGTCGAGCCGCACCCCGCGGTACCGCTCGACGAGCTCTGCATCGCTCAACGTTGGCACGCCGGCCTCCTGGTGGTCCGTCGCCGGCGACCCTACCGCCGCATCCGCGTCAGTCGGGAAGGTGCAGGTTCATCGGTGGCATCACATCGAGGAGCTCGTCCATGCGGCTCACCACGTAGTGCTGACCCATGATGTCCATGGTGATGTCGGCGGCTCGTTTCGCCTGCCGCAGCGGTGCCGGGTCCTTGCGGGCGACGTCGCGCGCGAACTCGAGGGCCTCGTGGTGCAACGTGTCGCGATCGGGGTACAGGCGGTTCACCTGACCCATCGCGTGGAGGCGCGTCGCGGGCAGGCGCATCCCGCTGTAGATCATCTCCTTGGCCAGCCGGGGGCCGTAGAACCACGTGTGCAGGTGGGATTGGATGCCCCCGATCCCCATCGCGGCGGTCGGATCCATGAAGAACGCGTCGTCGGTGCAGAAGACGAGGTCGCAGGGCCAGACCATCCGTTGACCACCGCCGATGCACCCACCCTGCACCGCGGCGATCGTCGGCTTCATGACCGACGCGATGAGGCGGATCTCCTCCGGAGCGGACAGGAGCGACGGTGCCGGAAGGGGCGCGTTCCGGCTCCTTCAGGTTGGCACCGACGCAGAAGTGCTTCCCGTTCGCCCGCATCACGACGACCCGCGAGTCGTCGGTCTTGGCCCGCTGCCACGCAGCCTGGAACTCCGCGTGGAACGCATCGTCGTACGCGTTGACCGGTGCGCGGTCGAGCGTGATCATCCCGACGTCGCCGTCGAGCGAGTAGTGCACCATCCGCGTGGTGGGGGTCTCGTCGTGGGTCGTCACGGTCGCTCCCTGCTCACCAGGTGAGCGTGAGGTGGTGGGGCGCCCGCGGGTTCCCCGTGTAGGTGAGGTCGGAGCCCGGCGCGATCTCGTACTCCGGGATCCGCCGGTGCCAGACCTCCAGCGCGACCTGCATCTCCATGCGGGCCAGGTGCGATCCGAGGCAGCGGTGGAACCCGCTGGCGAAGCCGATGTGCGGGTTGGGGCTCCGGTCGAAGTCGACCCGCAGCGGGTCCGCGAAGAAGTCGGGATCGAGGTTGGCCGCGTGCCAGGAGATCCCCATACGCGAACCGGCGGCGATGTGCTCGCCGCTCGGGAGGTCGAGGTCGGCGAGGGCGATGCGCCCACCGTCGGTCACCGGCGACTCGAATCGCATCAATTCCTCGATCGCGGAGGGCCAGAGCCCGGGGTCGGCGACCAGCCGCTCCCGGTCGGCCGGGTGGCGCGCGAGGTAGCTGAGGAAGCACGCCAGCGCGGCCGCCACCGTGTCGAGGCCGGCGATCATCAGCAGGCCCAGGATGTCGAGGAGGTCTTCGCGCGGCAGCCGTTCACCGTCGACCTCGGTCGTGACCAGCCACCCGAGGAGATCGTCGCCCGCGTCGGCTGCGGCGAGGCGCGTGTCGAGGAGCCGGTTGAAATAGTCGTGGATCCACACCACGGCTTCTTCCCGGCGCGCCATCGCCTCGTCGAAGGGCAGGGTCGCGAACTCGTTGCCGAGGGTGAGGCTCTTGAAGTGCAGGAAGTCGTCGAGGTCCTCGAGCGGGAGTCCGAGGATCGACAGGAAGATCGTCGACGGAAGGGGCTCGCACCAGCGTTCGTACACGCGGACCTCGCCGTCGGCGACGAAGGTGCTGATCATCTCGTCGGCCAGGGCGCGCACGTTCTCGGCGAGTGGCGCGACCCGCTTCGCCGTGAAGACCGGGTCGAGGAGCCGCCGGTACTTGCGGTGCTCGGGGCCGTCGAGACCGAGCGGGATCGCCGGCCGGTTGCTCCCGAGGTACTTCGAGGCCTGCTCCACGTCATGGTGCTTGTTCACGTAGAGGATGTCGGCCATGCGGAGGAGCACGACGAAGTCGTCGTCGACCCGCTCGACGGGGCAGCGTGCGGCCCGCGCCACGTACATCGACATCGGTTCCGCGCTCGCACGCGCCGCGGCGCCCTCGGGGTCGCTGAACGGGAGTGCGGCGTCGGCGAACTGGGCCGCCATCGCCGAGGCCTCCTGCATGTCGACGTTCCCGTGATCGCTCGGCTGCTCCATCTCGGTCATGACGCCTCGCTCCCTCGCATCGCCACCGCGGTTCGATCCCGACCGTCAGTTCATCACGGCCGCCGCGCGACCGCCCGTCTTCGACCGAGCATCATTTGGACAGCTGGTCTCCGGGCGCACCGGTCGGTCCCGTGCGGTAGACAGGTCATCCGGTACCACCTCCTCGAGGAGGAGTCCCACGATGACCGACCAATCGGAGGACGCCGCAGGCCGACCCTCTTCGAGCGGATGGCGGAGGACACCGCCGTCCTGATGAGCGAGCACCCGCAGCAGCTCCACACGCGCTCGGATGGCCCAGGGCATCGAGGAGATGATGCCAGGGCTCGTCGCACTCCGGAAGATGGGCGACATCCAGGCCCTGACGCGTTCCCATGCGGTGCGCCAGTTCGGCGGCGGGGACATGGCCGGGGTGCTCACCAGCGGTGGCGAGGGCCAGAGCCTCGGCCTCGGTGGTCACCACGTGGCGATCCCGCTCGAGTTGAACGGCACCGAGCACACCAAGTGGCGCAAGATCCTCGACCCGGTGTTCGCCCCCAAGAAGGTTGCCGTGCTCGAAGACCGGATCCGGGCCCGGGCCAACGAGCTCATCGACGAGTTCGTCGACCAGGGCGAGGTCGATGCCTACCTGCAGTGGTGCGACCCGCTGCCGTCGTCGATCTTCCTGTCGATCATGGGCATCCCGCAGTCCGAGCGCGAGCACTTCACCGAGTTCAAGAACGTGATCATCGGAAGCGGCGATCCCACGCTCACCGTCGACGACGGCCGACGCGAGACGGCGTTCGCCGACTGCGAGGCCTGGTTCGCGGCCGAGTTCGACCGTCGCGAGCGGCTCGACTCGCCCGGTGACGACATCATCGGATGGCTGTTGCAGGTCGAGGTCGACGACCGCCCGATCAACCGTGACGAGTTGCACGGCATCTGCAACCTCCTGATGATCGCCGGCCTCGACACGGTGGCCGCGTCGCTCTCCTGCATCCTCGCCCACCTCGCCCGCCATCCCGAACTCCGGCGGCAGCTCGTCGCCGAGCCGTCCTCGTGGCCGAGCGCCATCGAGGAGCTCATGCGCTACGAGTCGCCGGTCACCCAGGGCTTCCGCCACGTGGTCGAAGACGTCGAGTTGCCGAGCGGCACGCTGAAGGCCGGCACCAACGCGATCGTCTGGTGGGCGGCGGCCAACGTGGATTCCGATGCGTTCGAGGACCCACTCGCGGTCCGGCCCGACCGATCCCCGAACCCGCACATCTGCTTCGCGAGCGGCTGGCACCGCTGCCTCGGTTCACATCTCGCACGGATGGAGCTGCGGGTGGCGCTCGGCGAGTGGCACCGGCGCATTCCCAGCTACCGGATCCCCGACGGTGTCGAGCTGCACTACAGCGTCAACCCGCGCGCGCCGCACAACCTCCCGCTCCTGCTCGAACGCTGACTCGCGCTAGCGCAGCAACGGCGCGAGCCGGGTGAACGTCAGCTCGAGGTGCCGGTCGATCGACCCGTCGGAGATGCCCGGGTAGTCGGACCACGAGTAGATGTCGGTGACCGGGAGCCCGGCCGTGCGTTCGAGGATCACCGACGCGATCTCCTCGGGCGTGCCGACGAGGAACTGGTCGCGGACCGCGTCGACGTCGAAGAACTGCGGCGGGTCCGTCTCCCGGCTGGTGCCCTCGAACATGTAGCGGTTGTACGAGTTCCAGCGGTACACCACGTGCTCGCCGATCTCCGCCCAGGCCCGTTCCGGGTCGTCGGAGAGGAAGAACTCGATCTGCCCGGCCATGCGGGCGGTCGACGTGTCGTGCCCGCCCGCGGCGATCCCCGCGAGGTATTCCGCGTGGAGGTCGGGCGAGATGGACTGGAGCCCGAGACCCAGCCGACCGGCGGTGCGCGCGCCCATCGGTCCGCCGAACCCGCCCCACATGGGCATCGGGCGTTGGATCGGCGCGGGCGTCACCGTGCGGTCGGCGCCGGGTTCCTCACCCAGAGCGCGCGGAGCTCCCGGACGCCTTCGGCGAACACCCGGTACCGGTGCTTGAAGTCACCGCCGAACGCCTGGTACTCGGGCTTGCGGTAGCCCACCCCGAAGCCGGGCTCCACCCGCCCGTCGCTGATCACGTCGACGAGGGCCACCTGCTCGGCGAGCTCGATCGGCGCGTGCAACGGGAGCAGGGCGACCGCGGTCCCGATGCGCAGGCGCGACGTACGTGCCACGATCGCGGCGGCGAAGGTGAAGCACTGGGGAAGGTAGCCGTCGTCGAAGAAGTGGTGTTCGGTGAGCCACACCGCTTCGGCACCGAGCCGTTCGGCCTCTTCGATGCGTTCCAGCCAGCGTCCGTAGTGGGCGGCCCACGGGCGGCGCCATGCGGGCGCGTTCCGCATGTCGACGTACATGCCGAGTCGCATGGGTGGCTACGAACCACCCGCACGCTTGGGCGGCGCGTTGTGCCGCACCTCGGAGAACGGCACGTCGCGATCGGGCGCCGGCTCTCGGGGTAGACCGAGCACACGCTCGCTGATGATGTTGCGCTGGATCTCGCTGGTGCCGCTCAGGATCGACGTCGCCTGGCGCATCAGGAAGTCGACCCCGAGACCCGCCGAGCGATCCTCCCCCGGCCAGACCACCGCCGAGGTTCCCGCCAGCTCCATGGTGATGTCCGACGTGCGCACGTTGGTGGTGGAGCTGAAGAGCTTCAGGAGCGACCCGGCCGCGGGTGGGAGCACGCCGAGACGCGTCGCCGCCTGCAGGCGGGTCGAGAGCTGCCGGTTGACGGTGGCGAGCACCTGCGCCTCGGCCACGAGTTGGCGACTGTGCGGGTCGTCGCCCAGGCCGCGCTCACGCGCGAGCTCGCGGGCATCGACCGCGCGCCCCATGCCGCGGTTGGGTACCGGCGTCCCGGACCCCGCCCGCGTCCATGTCGTGGTAGCCGGAGCCGCCGGCGATGGCGTTGCGCTCGTGGACGAGCAGGCGCGACGCGACCGTCCATCCGTCGTTGAGCTCACCGATCACGTCGTGCGCGGGCACCGCCACGTTGTCGAAGAACTCCTGGCAGAAGCCCGTCTCGCCGGTGACCAGCCGCAGCGGGATCACCTCGAGCCCGGGCACGCGCAGCGGTACGACGAACATGGTCAGGCCGCGGTGCTTGGGGACGTCCCAGTCGGTGCGCGCCAGGCAGAAGCCGAAGTCGGAGTAGTCGGCCGAGCTGGTCCAGACCTTCGAGCCGTTGATGACGTAGGTGTCGCCGTCGCGGGTGGCGCGGGTGACCGCGCCCGCGAGGTCGGACCCCCCGGTGGGCTCGGAGAGGAACTGCACCCAGAGGTCTTCGCCCCGGATCATGCCGGGGAGGTACCGCGACTTCACGTCGTCGGACGCGAGGTCGAGCAGGGTGGGGCCCATCATCCCCAGCGTCATCCCGAAGATCCCACCCGAGCCGCCGAGGTCGTAGCGACGCGCTTCGCCGGTGAACGCGTGCAGGTGCGCCGCGGTCAGGCCCTGCCCGCCGTACTCGACGGGGTACGAGATCCCGGCGAAGCCGCCTTCCCAGAGCATGCGCTGGCCCATGCGGGCCCGCCACGGGTAGGACTCGGGATTCTCGCCGTCGGCCCGCAGGCGGGCGCCGATCGGATCCTCCGCCGAGTCCACCCGGGCGAACGTCTCGGGCAGCCAGGCCCGGGCGCGGGTCCGGAAGGACTCGACGTCTTCGACGGTGGCGGCGTCGGCCGTGGTCGTCATCTCGATCACACTCCCAACAGGCTGGCGAGGCGTTCGCGGTGGTCACGGGCCGAGCCGTAGAGGGCGGCGTTCTGGGCGACGCGCCGCAGGTAGAGGTGCAGGTCGTGCTCCCAGGTGACCCCGATGCCGCCGTGCATCTGCACACAGTCCTGGACGATGGTGGGCGCCCGGTCGCCGATGTAGGCCTTGGCCACGCTCACCAGCTCCGGCGCGTTGTCGGCGCCATCCTGCACCGCGTGGGCGCAGGCCGACGCGGTGGCGTTGCACGCCTCCAGCCACATCTTCATGTCGGCGAAGCGATGCTTGAGCGCCTGGTACGACCCGATCGGGCGCCCGAAGGCGATGCGATCCTTGGCGTACTCGAGGGTGAACTCGTAGACGCGGTTGACCGCGCCGACCGTCTCCGCGCACTGCAGTGCGAGCGCCACCTCGAGCTGGCGCTCGACGTCGGCGGCGGCGTCACCGACGCGACCGACCATGGCGCTCGGCGCGACCCGGGCGGCGGCGAGGTCGACCGCCCCGTAGCGCCGGGTCATGTCGAGCGACTGCTGCGGGGTGACCGCCACCCCCGGCGTGTCGCGGGGCACGAGGAACTGCGTGAGCCCGTCGCCCGTCCGGGCGGTGACGAGGAACACGTCGGCGACGGCTGCGTCCTGCACGAAGGACTTCGTGCCCGTGAGGGTCCAGTGGTCGCCGTCCTCGGTGGCGGTGAGCGCGACGCCCGACGGGTCCCAGCTCCCGTCCGGTTCGGCGAACGCCCACGTGGCGATCCGCTCGCCGGCGACCAGCGGCCCGAGCTCGGACGCCTGCTGCGCGCCGCTCCCCGACCGGGCGATGGTGTCGGCGACCACGTTGACGGCCAGCAACGGTCCGGGCGAGACCAGCCACCCCATCTCCTCTGCGACCAGGACGAGATCGAGGAGCCCCGTGCCGCTGATGCTGCCGCCCCCGAGCTCCTCGGGCACCAGCATCGCCGCCCACCCGAGCTGGGCGCCCTGGCGCCAGTAGTCGCGCTCGAACCCGATCGGGTCGTCGTAGAGCGCACGGACCGCCGTGAGGGGACATTCGGCTTCGAGGAAGCGGCGCGTCGTCTCGACGAACAGCTCCTGGTCGCCCTGCAACTCGAGTTCCACGCCGCGTCCCCTCAGTCGTCGCCCGCGAGCATCCCGTCGAGACTAGATCTCTACCTGGACCACCTCTTCCGCCACCCGGGTCGAGAAGGTCATCAGGTCCTGGTGGAAGCCGTCACCCTCCGACGGCCGCACGCAGGCGCCGGTCCGCACGTCGTACCGGCTCGAGTGCTGCGAGCAGACGATGAAGCCGCCGTCCTCGATCGGTCGCCCGCCCAGGGTCGTGCCCTGGTGGGGACAGAGGTTCTGGAAGGCGAAGTACTCGCCGTCGACGTTGGCGACCGCGACCGGGAAGCCGTCGACCTCGACCGTCATGGACTCGCCCGGGGCGAGATGGTCGGTCGGCAACGCGTCGAAGAACTCCGGCATGCGGGTGAGCATGCCGGACGGTGTCGCGCCGTTCAACTGGTCAACGTTCCCCGGTCACCCCGAGGCGGGTCCGGATCGCGAGCTTGTCCGGCTTGCCGGATCCGAGCCAGGGCACCGCGTCCTCGGTCCACACCTCGATGCGCGTCGGCACCTTGTACGAGGAGATCTCCTCGCGGGCCCGGGCCCGAAGGTCGGCCGGGTCGATCTCGTGGTCCTTGGCTGCGACCAGCACCGCGGTGACCTCCTCGCCCCGCTCCGCGTGGGGCATCCCCAGCACGAACGCGTAGAGCACCTCGGGGAACGTCTCCAGGAAGAGCTCGACCTCGCGGGGCGCGACGTTGGCGCCCTGCGACTTCACCATCTCGGTGAAGCGCCCGACGAAGAAGGGCCGGCCCTCGTGCATGAACACGCGGTCGCCGGTGTGCAGCCAACCGTTCGCGTCGAAGACCTCTTCGCGCTCCTTCTTGTAGTAGCCGTGCATGACGCCGGGGCCGCGGACCCAGAGCTCACCCTCTTCCATGTCGGGGAGCTGGGTGCCGGTGGCGGGATCGAAGCAGCCGGTCTCGACGATCGAGAAGTTCCCGAGTGTCTCGCTCATGCCCCGGTGGCCGGGGATCCCCGGGATCGGCGTGTCGGTGAGTGCGACGTCGCTCGGGCCGACGGTCAGTCCGGGGATGTCGGGGAGCGAGCGCCCGGCGAAGGTCGGGTGGTCGCGCATCGCCTGCATCAGCGTGGGCCATCCCAGCACCGCGTTGGCCTGCTCCGATTCGATCAGGTCGAGGGCGACCCCGGGCTCGAAGCGCTCGGTGCAGAGCACCGTGGCGCCGGTCTGGATCGCGCTCCCGAGAATCAGGGTCCCGCCGATCCAGAAGAACGGGAATGCGCAGAAGAGCTTCGCGTGCGACGCGTCGAGCTCCGGACGCGCGCCGAGGAACGCCGTGGCGCGCAACACCACACCCTGGGTGTGCACCACGCCCTTCGGATCGGCGCTCGACCCGGACGTGTAGGTGACCTGGGCGAGGTCGGCGGGTACGACTTCCGCTTCCATCGCCGCGAGCAACTCGTCACTGATGGTCTCACCGGCCGTGGGTTCCGCCTCGAGCTCGACGGGGGTGGCCCACTCGCGGTCGCTGTCGGGCGTGATCCAGACGGAACGGAGGAACGGCGTGTCGGGAAGGTACAGCCGTCGCCCGGATGTCTCGGCGAGACCCGGCACGCCCGCCTCGAGCATCTCCTGCATGTCGCGCCCGAGCACGGTGCGGGCGGTGAGCAGGGTCTCGATGTCGCCGATGCGCAGGACCTTGCGGATCTCGGCCGGCCGGTACGTGGTCGCGAGCGGCATGAGCAACGCACCGACGCGGCTGGCGGCCAGCCACGTGACCACCCACTCCTGCCCGTACGTGAAGCAGACGCCGAGCCGCGTGCCCTTGCCGATCCCCGCCGCGACCATGCGCTTGGCCAGCCGCCGGGAGCGCGCCTCGGCTTCGCGGTAGGTCATCCGCCGCGCCGGCGTCACGATGAAGTCGTGGTCTCCCCACGCGTCGACCGCTCGGTGGAGCGCGGCGGGAATGGTCGCACGGAGTTCGATCGCGGGTTCGTCCATCGGCGCGCACGGTACCTGCTCGGTCCGCGAGCCGCAGATGACGTGGACACCGACATCCTCGTCGACGCAGACTCTCGTCCATGCGCATCGGCATCTTCTTCCCCAGCATGGAGCACGTCGCGATCGACGGCATGGTCGACCGGTTCGCCGATGCCGCCGACGAGGGCTTCGCGTCCGCGTGGGTCCCGCAGAGCTCCAGCTACGACGCCCTGACCCTCCTCGCGGTCATCGGCCGCGAGGTGCCCGACATCGAGCTCGGCACCGCGGTGGTGCCGACCTACCCGCGGCACCCGATGATGCTGGCGGCCCAGGCCCTCACCACCAATGCCGCCGCGGAAGGCCGCCTCCGGCTCGGGATCGGGCTTTCCCACAAGATGGCGGTCGAGGGGTCCTGGGGCCTCTCGTACGAACAGCCGGCGCGCCACATGGAGGAGTACCTCGCGGTGCTGCTCCCCCTCATGCGCGACGGCACGGTCGACTTCAACGGTGCGGCCGTCACCGGCCGCGGGCGCATCGCCGTCCCCGAGCCGGTGCCCTGCCCGGTCTACCTCGCCGCACTCCAGCCCCGGATGCTGCGCCTGGCCGGCGGCGTGGCCGACGGCACCATCACCTGGTGCACCGGCCCGGTCACGCTCGAGGCGCAGATCGTTCCGATCGTCACCGAGGCGGCGATCCGTGCCGGCCGGCCCGCGCCGCGTGTGGTGGTCGCGCTTCCCGTCTGCGTCACCGACGACGAGGCATCGGGACGGGCGAAGGCGGGCGAGCAGCTCCGCGGCTACGAGAGCATCCCGGTGTACCGCGCCGTCCTCGACCGCGAGGGCGCCGAGGGACCGGCCGACATCTCGGTCGTCGGCGACGAGGGCTCGGTGACCGAGCAGCTCCAGCAGCTCGAGGCGATCGGCGCCACCGACTTCATGGCGATCCCGTGCGGCACCCCCGACGACCGGGTCCGCACACGCGCGCACCTGACGTCACTCGGGTGACCGCGCCCCCCGCCGGTTCATCGCCGCACGCCGCGAGCGAACTCGGCGGCCACCTCGAACAGGCGGGGGGCGTGGTCCGTCATCGGGTTCTCCTCGTCCGGCACGCCGGCCTGCAACGCGCGCGCGTAGACGCCTTCGAGGATCGCGCCGAGCTTGAACAGCGCGAGCACCTCGTAATACGCGATCGCCGAGAGGTCGCGGCCGGTGGCACGCGCGCGTAGCGATCCGCCATCTCCTGGCGGGTGGGTGATCCGACCGGTTCGGCGCCGCTCCCGAGCGGACCGACCTCCCCCGGCTCCACCCACCGCGCCAGCAGGTGACCGACGTCGAGCAGCGGGTCACCGATGGTGCCGGTGTCCCAGTCGATGATGGCCGCCAGACGCACCGGCGGGTCGTCGGCCACCATCACGTTGAACGGGCTGTAGTCGCCGTGCATGATGCCCGGGGGGCTCATCTCCGGGCGGTTGGCTTCGAGCCAGTCGCACAGGAATCCCTCCTCCGCGAGCTCACGGACCCGGTACCCGTCGAGCTGCCCCCGCCACCGCGCCACCTGGCGCTCGAGGAAGCCGTCGGGCTTCCCGAGTCCTTCGAGCCCACCGGCCCGCCAGTCGACCTTCGACAGCTCGACCAGGCCGTCGACGTAGGCGACGCCGAGGTCGTGGACCGCAGCGGGGTCCGACGCCACCCACCTGGGGATCCCGGCGCCGGGAGTGAAGCCGTCGACGACGTCCATCATCATGAAGGTGGCGCCGAGCACCGCCGGGTCGTCACAGAACAACCGCGGGGTCGGATGGGGCACGGGTGTGCCGTCCAGCGCGCGGAGGATGCGCCACTCCCGCACCGTGTCGGCCGCCGACGGGTGGTTCTTCACCGCGGGCGGCCGGCGGAGCACCCACCGGTGCTCGCCCCGACGCACCAGGAAGAGCGCGTTGGCGATGCCGGTCCCGACTCCCATCCGCTCGGCGACGAGCGGTGTGCCGCGTCCGGGGAGCCGGTCCCCGATCCACTCGTCGAGCGTGACCGTGTCGAGCGTGACCGTGTCGAGCGTGACCGCGTCAGCCGGTTGGTCCACGCGGGCACCGTATCCGCCGCGCCCTGGACCGACGCTCACGACGTGACCGGACGCGGTCCGGGGCCCCGGTCGGCGAGTCGCAGCCCCGAGAGCTGCTCGAGCAGGTTGGCGAGGATCTCCCCCTGCGTGCCCCAGACGAGCTCGCCGTCGGGCAGGGTGAACGAGCTCAGGCCACGACCGACGTCACCGGCGGGCACCGTCGTCGCCCCCCGAGCACTCGGCCCTGGTTCGTGCTCGGGAGCCGGCCGGTTCCGCGAGTAGGAACCGGGCGCCATGCACGACGACAGGAGGAGCGCGTGGACCGCGGCCACCTCGCGTGGGTCGGGCGCGAGCTCGAACGGGCCCACGATCACGCCGACGAACACCTCGATCACGAAACCCGTCACGATCGGGCCGTGGGTGTCGAGCACCCCGACCACCTCGACCTGTGCCGCGGGGATCCCGAGCTCCTCCTGGACCTCCCGCCGCGCCGCGTCCGGTGCCGACTCACCCCGATCGACGTCGACGCGCCCACCGGGGAACACCCAGTCGCCGCGGTGGTACCGCATGGTGGAGGGCCGCTGGGTCAGGAGCACCGCGGCCTCGCCGCCGGCGTCGACCACCGGCACGAGGGTGGCCGCGGGTCGCGGGTCGACGACCTCGTGGATCCGGTTCACGCGCGGCGGTCGGAAGCGCGCGCACGACGCCCGCACCTCGTCGAGCGTGAAGCGACGGCCCGCGTCGTCGAGGGCGAGCCAGAGTGGATCCGGCGGGCTCAGTCCCACGGACCGGGCTGCTTGATCGGCTGGATCCGCGCCGTCGTGCGCTCGAGCCACGCGTCGTAGTCGGCGGCCTTCTTGCGGAACGAGCCCCCGACGGCCGGGTTCGGCAAGATGAGGAAGCGCTCTTCGTCGAGCCCACGGACCGTGTACTCCGCGATCTCCTCGGGCGTCTGGACGAGACCGATCCCGGGCATGTCCGCGAACGCGTCCGGTCGCGTTCGCGACCGCGGTTGGACAGATGCACGACACCTTGATGCCGCGGTCCGAGTAGTTGAGCATCAACCACTCGGCGAACCCGAGCCCCGCGTGCTTGGTGACCGTGTACGCGGCTGCGGAGTTCGACGTGATCAACGCCGCCGCCGACAGCGTCTGCAGGAAGTAGCCACCACCCCGTTCGAGCATCCGCGGCACCAGTTGCGTCGCCGAACGCACGTGGGCCATGACGTTCACCTGCCACGACCGTTCCCATGTCTCTTCGGTCGTCTGGAGGTTGCCGCCTTCGGGCCCGCCGAAGATGGCGGGGTTGTTGCAGAGGAGGTCGATCGGCCCGACGTCGTCCTCCACCCAGTCGAGGAACGCGGCGTACTGCTCGGCGTCGCCCACGTCGCACGCGCGGTGGGGCTGGCCGAGCTCCTCGCCGACCTGTCTCGTGCTCCCCTCGTCGAGGTCGGACACGACGACCGCACGCGCGCCCTCGTGCACGAACCTCCGGGCGAGACCTTCGCCGATCCCGTGCCCGCTGCCCATGACCACGACGACCGTGTCCTGCAGCTGCATCGTCACATGCTCGCACGCCGTCACCGTGCGCGCCGCTCAGTGCGACGGCGGCGTCTCGCCTTCCAGCCACCGGTTGAAGACCGGTGCCCGCTTCTCGAAGAACGCCTGTGACCCGTCGTGCGCGTCGTCGTGGAAGTCGCTGATCGCCGTCTTCGACGCGATGTCGTCGCCGGCCTGCTCGAAGGTCAGATGGGCGGCGTTGTAGACGGCTCGCTTGAGGAGCCGCATCGCGACCTGCGGTCCGGTCGCGAGCTCGGTCGCGAGCTCGAGCGCCCGGTCGAGGAGGAGGTCGTCGTCGACCACCTCGTTGACCAGACCCAGGGCCGCGGCCTCCTCGCCGTCGACGATGCGCTTGCGCATCAGGAAGTCGAGCGTCCGTTTCACGCCGAGGTGCTCGACCAGGAGCCAGTGACCTCCCTCGTCCGGCTGCCAGCCCATGCGCAAGGTGGCGCTGCCGAGGCGCGCCGACCGCGCCGCGACCGCGAAGTCGCAGGCCAGCACGATCGAGAGCCCGAGCTGGATCGCCGCCCCGTTCACCGCCGCGACGGTGAGCTTGTCGAGCCGCCGGATCGTGCGCACCGGGTCTTGGGCGTAGGTCACCAACCGGCCGTACAGGTTGACCGGCGCGCCGGTGACCGTTCCCAGGTCGGGGGTCAGGGTCGGCGGTTCGGCCTCGGTCGACCGGTTGTTGACCCCCGCGACGAAGCCCCGGCCGGTGGCGGTGAGGACCACCACCCGCACCGCGTCGTCGAGCTGGGCCATCATCAGCACTTCGCACAGGTCGCGGCGCGCGCCGAAGCTCATCGCGTTCAGACGGTCGGGCCGCGTGAACGTGATGACGGCCACCCCCGGATCGTGCACCTCGACCGTGAACCCCTGGTAGTCGCCGTCGATCATCCGCGTCTCCTGGCGATTTGTGGTGTCCGACCGGACACCGCCCGAGAGGAGCATGGCATGCTGAGCGGGCGTGGCGACCGAGACGATGATCACCGACGAGATGCGGGCGCTGGTCGACCGGCCGATGCACCGCGCGACGTCGTACCCGATCGGCGCCAACGACATCCGCCGGTGGGCGATGGCGATCTCCTACCCGGAGGTTCCACCTCGTATCTTCTGGGACGACGAGTACGCCGCCACGACGACGTGGGGCGGCATCGTCGCGCCCAGGAGTTCAACCCGTTCGCGTGGGCCACCGAGGATCCCCCGCTCTCGGCGCCCCGGGTCTCGGGTGGACCGGGCCGCTGGGGTCACTTCGAGTCGGTCTTCGGCGTGGAACCGCCCGCGTACCGCGCCGTTCTCCAGTCGCGCGTCACCGCCAACTACTCCCCCGTCCGCATGCGTCCCGGCGACGTGATCCACTCGGTGGATCGCATCAGCGAGTACTTCGAGCGCGAGGGGAAGATGGGCCTCCAGCTCTACACCACGATCTCGGTCGACTACGTCAACGCGCACGACGAGTGGATCAAGCGACTCGACACGGTCTTCCTGAGGTACCGATGACCGTCGACGTCGACGCGCTCGCACCCGGGCAACGCATCCCGACCTGGCACCGGGACGGAACCCTCGACGCGTGGAACCGCTTCGCCGCGGTGAGCGGCGACTTCTCGGGCCACCACATGGACGACGAGGTCGGGCGCCACGAGGGGTTCTCGGGCGCGTTCATCATGGCGCCGTTCTCCCACGCGTACCTCCACGGGATGTTGCGCCAGTGGCTCCCCGAGGACGGCCGGATCGTCACCGTCGACCTGCGGCTGAAGAACCCGCTCCTGCGCGGCCGCACCCTCGAGGCGGGTGCTGAGATCACCGCGCTGCGCCGCGACGCCGGCGAGGTGATCGTCGATCTGGAGATCTGGCAGGTCGACGACGAAGGCACGCCGCTCGGCGCCGGCACCGCGACGGTGGCGTTCCCGGTGCCGGCGTCACGACCCGTCAGCCCGCCGGGCGCTCCCGGAGGAGGGACTCCTGGGTGAAGTACACGCCGAGGCGCCCGGCCCGGTCGTGGATCGTGCCGGTGAACACGCCGCGCGAGGAGGCGAGCGTCACCGGGCGCAGCTCCACGAACAGCCAGTCGGTCACGTCGACCGGGCGTTGCAGCCACACCGCGTGGTCCAGGCTCGGCCCCCCCAGGCCGCGCGACTCGGGAAGCTCGCCGAACGCCCACCCGACGTCCGACAGATAGGTCAGGACGCAGGCACGCGTCACCGGGTCGTCGGGGATCTCGCCGCGCGGCCGGACCCAGAACCGCGGCTCCTGCCACGGCGGGTCCGACTCCGGCCACACGGGTGCGCACGTCGAGGAGCACGTTGTGGCCGACCGGCTCGCCCGGCGGGATCGTCTCGGGATCGCCCGCGTCGGGGTCGAACACGGGGACCGCGTGGTCGACCCCGTCGTCACCGGCGTGGAACGACGCCAGCGCGCTGAAGATCACCTTCCCGTCCTGGATGGCGTTCACGTGGCGGGCGGAGAACGATCGCCCGTCACGATCGCGGTCGACGGCCAGGATGGTGGGCCGGTCCACCCGGCCCGCGCGCAGGAAGTAGCCGTGGATCGAATGGGGAACGCGGTCGTCGCCGACCGTCGCCGCCGCGGCGGCGAGTGCCTGTCCCGCGACCTGGCCGCCGAACAGCCGGGGCGTCAGTGCGTGTTCCGGGTTCTTGGCGCGGAACAGGTTCGCGTCGAGGGCTTCGAGCGTCAGCAGGTCGACGAGCGACGTCGCCTGTGACGATGGGTCCACGCCACGACGTTACCGGGCCGCCGTGTACCGTTCGGCCGTCACGTGGAGCGCGCCGAACCTGGGAGGCGACGTCATGACCATCGCGTTGCGCCACGGCGTGTTCCTCGCGCCGTTCCATTCGCTCCACGAGAATCCCACCCTCGCGATGGAACGCGACCTCCAGCTCTGCCAGTTGCTCGACGAGCTCGGGTTCCACGAGGCCTGGATCGGCGAGCACCACTCCGGCGGGCTCGAGACCATCGACGCGCCCGAGGTGTTCATCGCCGCGGCCGCCGAGCGCACCAAGCACATCCGCTTCGGTACCGGCGTCGTCTCCTTGCCCTACCACCACCCGTTGCACGTCGCGAACCGCATCATCCAGCTCGACCACATGACCCGCGGGCGCGTGATGTTCGGCGCCGGACCCGGGCTCCTCGCGTCGGACGCGCTGATGATGGGGATCGAGCCCGAGGACACCCGTCGCCGCATGGACGAGGGCATCGACGTGATCCTACGGTTGTTCCGCGGGGAGTTCGTCACCGAGCAGACCGACTGGTACACCATGCGTGACGCGGACACGCACCTCCGCCCCTACACCTCCCCGCACCCCGAGGTCTGCGTCGCGAGCGCGGTCACCCCATCGGGTGGCCGCGCCGCCGGGGAAGTACGACCTCGGCATGCTCTGCGTCGCCGCCGGCGAGCAGGCCGGATTCGACGCGCTGGCGACCAACTGGCAGGTGGCGTGCGACGTCGCCGCCGAGCACGGTCGCGAGATGGACCGCAGTCGCCTGCGCTGCGTCGTGAACATGCACCTGGCCGAGACACGCCAGCAGGCGATCGACGACATCCGCTACGGCTGCGAGGAGTTCGTGCGGTACTTCAACAACAACCAGCCGCGGTTCCATGTGCCCGAGGGCGCCGACTACGTCGAGTGGGTGCTCGACCACCAGATCGCCGTCGTCGGCACCCCGGCCGACGCCATCGCGCGGATCGAGCGTCTCTACGAGCAGCAGGGCGAGTTCGGCGCGGTCCTCCTGCAGGTCACGAACTGGGCCGACTGGCGTGCCCTGCGCCACTCGTACGAGCTCTACGCCGAGCACGTGATCCCGCACTTCTCGGGCGCGAACACGAACCGCGCGCGCTCCTACGAGTGGGTGACCGACAACCAGGACGAGCTGGTGGCCAAGCGGGTGAACGCCGCGGCCCAGATGTTCGCGACCCACCAGGCCGAACGTGATGCCGCCGGCGACGCACCGACGGCGCCCGCGGCCGACGACGTGACGTCGAAGTCGCTCAGCTGATCCCGCTCACGTGTGCCCGGCGACCCGGTGGGGCACGTAGGGCTCCTCCAGCGTCGCGCGCTCCTCGGCGGTGAGCTCGACGTCGAGCGCGGCCACCGCGTCGGCGAGGTGCTCGAGCTTGGTGGCCCCGACGATCGGCGCGTCCACCGCCGGTCGGGACAGCAACCAGGCCAGCGCGATCTGGGCCGGCGAGACGCCGCGGGTCCCCGCCATGGCGACGACGCGCTCGACGATCTGACGGTCTTCGGGCTGGTAGAGGCGCTGGCCGAACTCGTCGTTCTCGCTGCGCGTCGTCGTCGAGTCCCACGGGCGGGTCAACCGGCCGCGCGCGAGCGGACTCCACGGGATCACGCCGATGCCCCGGCGCTCGCACAAGGGCAGCATCTCCCGCTCCTCTTCGCGGTAGATGAGGTTGTAATGGTTCTGCATCGTGGCGAAACGGGTCCAGCCGTGACGCTCGGCGGTGGCCAGGGCCTCCGCGAACTGCCACGCCCACATCGAGGAGGCGCCGATGTAGCGGACCTTGCCCGCCTTGACCAGATCGTGCAGGGCCTCGATCGTCTCCGCGATCGGCGTCTGGGCGTCCCACCGGTGGATCTGGTAGAGGTCGACGTAGTCGGTGCCGAGGCGGCGCAGGCTCGCGTCGATCGCGTGCATGATCGCCTTCCGCGAGAGCCCGCGGCCGTTGCGACCGGGACCCATGGGCGCGAACACCTTGGTCGCGATCACGACCGCATCGCGGTCGACGTGTTCGCCGAGGAGACGGCCCAGGATCTCCTCGCTGGTCCCCTCGGAGTAGCCGTTCGCGGTGTCGAAGAAGTTGATCCCGGCGTCGAGGGCGGCGCGGATGAACGGCCGGCTGGCGTCCTGGTCGAGTGACCACCGATGGCTCCCCCGCTCGGGCACGCCGTAGCTCATGCACCCGAGGCAGATCCGTGACACCTCGAGACCGGTGGAACCCAACTTGCGGTACTGCATCGATGCTTCTCCTCGGACGATGCGGGATCGGTCAGCCGGACGGCGGTTGGTCGTAGAACGCGCGGTACGAGTCGAACGCGTCCGGGAGCTCGGCCTCGGCGGGAGGCCGCTCGGGCCACCGCACCCGCAGCGAGCCGACCGGCGGATCGTGGATCTCGGTCACGTACCACATCGGGGTCTGTCGCCACCGGAAGTACCACCGATTGTCGCGGCGCTCGTAGCGGTCGCGGTAGCGCAGCATCGCCACCACGAAGCGACCGTCGATCTCGTGCTCCGCCTTGCAGTACACGTGACCCATCGCCCGGTCGGGCGACTCGAAGTCGATCGCCTGCTGGAACACCTGGTGCACGGTGAACCCCCAGCCCCGACACAACTGCTCGTAGTGGGTCCTGAGCGGGCCGCGTCCGCGTTCGGCGTCGGGCCCCGCCTTCACGTCGTCGACGAAGAGCCCCACCAGCGCGTCGAGCTCGCGCACGTCGAGGTGGATGGGATACCGCGCCGTGATCTCGCGGATCGCCTGGATCGACTCCAACCGTTCGACTCGGGCTTCGAGGTCGCGCATCCCACGATCATGCCCGAACGAAGTCACAGACGGTAACCGAGCACAGCCGATCGTCGGCGCCGCGTGCACGAAGCTCCACCCGCACGTGCACGGCGCGGTCGGTGAGGCGCAGCACCTCGGTGCTCGTGACCAGCGGGGTACCGACACCACGGCTGACGATGGACGTGCCCTGGTGCTCGATCCAGAAACGGTCGGTCCCGAGAGCCCGCTCCGCCGCCATCATGGCCGCCGCCTCGGGCACCACCTGGAACGGGCCCTGGTGCAGGCCCTCGACTTCCGATGCCCGCGGTCAGGTCGGGGATCTCGAGGTTGCCGTCGGCCCCGAGGCGAGCGCCGAAGGGTTCGTGGAGCGGAGGCAGGTCGGCGGCGTCGACGACGCCCGGCCGGTTGTCGACGTACCGGAACCCGGGGTTCGGACCGGCAACCGCCCAGTGCGTACTGCCGAGACCGATCACGCGGGCTGGGATCGTCGGCGTCGGTGAGCCGGCTCTCGGTGAAGAGCTGCGAACGGCCCTCGCGCAGCACGCGTCCTTCGAGGTGCACGCGCGCGACGTCCGCCGCCGGCTCGAACAGGTGCAGGTCGATGCGGGTCGGTGACACGACGGCGATCGGGTCGACGTTGATGCCGGCGGTGTCGAGCAGCGCGATGCCGAGCGGCGCCGCACGCATGCCGACCGGACCGCGCAGGTCACGCCGCATCGTGATCCATCCCTCGGCCCGGTCACGGCCGTGCGCCATCGAATACGTGCCCAGGTAGCGGTACGAGACGAGGCTCTCCACGCCGAACTGCCAAGCCCGTTGCGCCTCGGTGAGCCCGCCCGGGATCCGGTTCGTTCACCGGAACGCCGGGATCACTTCGCGGCCGAAGAGCTCGAGGGCCCCCCAGGGGTCGGGCCCGCCGAACGTGGGCATGAAGTGCTCGCAGCCGGTCAGGTCGACGCAGCGGCGGATCCCGGCGATCACGTCGTCGGGCGTGCCGGCGATGAACACGTCGTTGCCCAACTCGGCGAGCGTCGAGCGTCCTCCCGAACGCCGGAGCTGCTGTGACGTGGCCTCGTCGCGCTCCCCGGGGGCCCCTGCTCGCCGGTACGACCGCAGCATCGCGAGCACGGGCGGCAGCCAGTCCCGCTCCACGTCGTCTCGCGATACCCCGATCCCCACGAGGCGCATGAGGCAGATCTCGCCCGCCCGGCCGTGGTCCGCCGATGCGGAGCGGAACTCGGCGACCCGGGGCTCCAGCGCGGGGAGCCGATCGCCGAAGCCGACGATCCAGCCGTCGGCGAGGCGGGTGGCCCGCCGGATCCCCGGGCCCACGTTGGCACCGACCCACACGCGGGGCCGAGGCTGCTGCACCGGCTTCGGGAGCACTTCCACGGCGTCGAAGTCGAAGTGCTCGCCGTGGAACGTCACCGCTTCCTCGGTCCACGCCCGCTGCACGATCTCGAGCGCTTCGGTCATCCGCGTGCCGCGCCGCTCGTACGGGAGCCCGAGCGCGTCCCATTCGTAGCGCCGGTAGCCGAGGCCCGCGCCGAGGAACGCACGGCCGCCGGACACCTGGTCGAGCGCCGCGACCTCCTCGGCGACGTCGAGCGGGTGGTCGAGCGGCAAGAGGAAGACGCTGGTCCCGAGGTGCAACGTGCTCGTGCGGGCCGCGACGGCCGACAGGAACACCCAGGGGGCCATGCCGTACCCTGCGGTGAAGCGGTGGTGTCCGACGGTCCCGAACTCGAACCCGAGCTCCTCCGCTCGTGTGCACCACGAGTACACGTCACCCATCGGGTCACCGACAGGGATGCCCACGCCGAACCTCATGACGCGGAGGGTAGCCACCTACGCTGTCCCGGTGGGGCGGCGCGTGTCCACGCGTATCATCCGCCCGTGCCGCGCGATTTCGTCCGCTCCCCCGCGGCGTCGGGGCCCGCGCGGGAGCTGCTCGTCGACACGGGCGAGACGCGGGTGTCGGGCCTCCACGCGCTCCCCCGCGCCGGCGACGCGCCACGCGCGCTGGTGATGGCCGTCCACGGCGCCGGGATGCACGCGGGTTACTTCCACGCGACCACCGCGTCCGGCCTTTCGCTGCTCGAGCTCGGCAGCCGCCTCGGTTATGCCGTGTGGGCACCCGATCGACCCGGCATCGGGGCCAGTGCCGATCTCGTCGCCGACCGGCTCACTCTTGCCGCCCAGGCGTCGATCCTGCTCGACGCGCTCGACGCGTACCGCGCCACCCACGCACTCGGAGGTGGCGTCGTGCTGGTCGGCCACTCGTACGGTCTCAAGGTCGCGTGGGCCATGGCGGCCGCCGGTCGTGTCGCGAGCATCATCGGCGTCGACGGGGCCGGCAGCGGGATCCGGTACTCGTTCGGGTGGTCGGCCGACGGCACACGTGACGAACCGCGTTCCGTGGCGGGCGACCGGGGCCCACCGTGGGGTCCGGCGCGCTTGTATCCACCCGGCACGTTCACCCGCGCCGCGTTGCCCCTCCACGAGATGCCGCCGGAGCAGGTCGCCGAGGGCCCCCGGTGGCCGGACGACTTCCGCGCGATGGGCGCCCGGATCCGCGTGCCGCTCCGTTTGACCTTCGCCGAACACGAGCGGTTGTGGCTCACCGACGACGAGCACGTCGAGGAATTGCGTGCCGTGCTCCCGAATGCACCGAGCTTCACCGTGGAACGCCTGCCCGGGGCCGGGCACAACACGAGCCTGGGCTGGGCGGCGCGCGCCTACCACCTGAAGGTGTTCGCGTTCGCCGAAACCTGTCTGCTCCTTCGCACGTCGACCGACGACGCGACCTCGTGAGGCCGATGCCCGGGGCTCAGAGACCGAGGTGCTCGACCAGCGCGGGGCCGTCGACGATCTCGCCCGAGTAGCGGAGCGGGTCGTCGCAGGTGCAGAGGTGGGCGATCGCGCGCGCGGGCACCGTCGCGGGGATGGCGCCCGTGTCCCGCACGCCCGTGCGCTCGAACGTGGCCGCCATCGTCTCGGTGAGCACGAATCCCGGTTCGAGCGCGATCACCGCGATCCGGTCGGTCACGCCCTCCTGGGCGATCACGTTGGTCATCCGGTTCAGCGCGGCCTTGCTCGCACCGTAGGCCGGTCCGTGCTCGGGCAGCCCGGTGAGGTTCGGACGGTCCGGGTCGACGGGCTGGAGCGACGCCGCCCCGGAGGTCAGGTTCACGATCACGCCGCCCCCGCGTTCGCGCATCGAGTCCCAGAACCCCTGGATCAACATCAGGGGCGCCGTCACGTTGACCGCGAAGTGCTTCTCCCACTGGTCGCGTGTCAGCGTGGGCACGTGGGTGAAGAGCGACTTCCCCACGGTGTACGCCGCGTTGTTCACGAGGATGTCGACGCCACCGAATCGCTCGAGGGACGTGGCGACGATGCGATCGACGTCGACCGCCCTCGAGAGGTCGGCACGCACCGCGATCGGATCCGCGCCCTCCGCCCGGAGCTCTTCGACCGTCTCGCGCAACGTGCCCGGTGTTCCCGGCCGCGGATCCTCGGTGCGCGCGGCCAGCACCAGCTCGACGCCGTGGCGGGCGAGGAGCAGGCACGTCTGCTTGCCGATCCCCCGGCTCGCGCCGGTCACCACGGCGACCTTGGTCATCGGTCGGGGTCAGGCGGGGATGCGCAGGAACTCGGCGAGGTTGTCGCGCATGATGCGCTTCTGGTCCGCGTCGGCGAACGACGACAGCTGCGCGTCCACGTACCCCGCGGGGTACGCGAGGCCCTCCCCGTGGGGGAAGTCGGAACCGAACACGATCGGCTCGATCCCCACCTCCGAGACCACCCGCTGGACGTTCTCCTCCGGGTAGGGCGCGACGATGAAGTGCTCGCGGAAGATCTGCGACGGCCGGCGGTCGAGCTTCCCGAACGCCGACTTGCGACCCATCATGAACGAATGGTCCATCTTGCGGATCGTGTACGGCACCCAGACCGTGCCCATCTCCGAGAGGCACACCTTGATGTTCGGGAACCGGCCGAAGAAGTCCTGCAGGATCATCGCCGCGGTGAGCTCCATGGCCGGCCGGTCGCCCCAGTACATCACCCACTGGAAGTTGCTGAACTGCCCGAAGGTGCGGTCGGGGTCCTCGGACCAGTCGGCGCCGTACTTCTGGTAATCGGTGGCGCCGAGGTGGACGCAGAGCCGGAGCCCGGCCTCGTTCACGCGACTCCAGATCGGGTCGAAGACCGGATCGGCGGGTGAGCGGCCACCGAACGGGTCGTCGCGACCGCCGTGCGCGTGCCCCGACTTGATCTGCAGCATGGGCGCGCCGGTCTCGATGATGATCTCGAGCTCCTCCAGCGCAAGGTCCACGTCGGCCAGCGCCAGGTACGGCGGGAGGAACATCCGGTTCTCGGCGGCGTAGCCGATCTCCTCGTGGATCCACCGGTTGAACGCCCGGACGTTGGCGTACATCGCGTCGACATCGTCGGCGAACTCGAACTCGATGTCGTGCGCGGACGCGGGGTACATCAGTGCCGCTTCGATCCCCTGCTCGTCCATGAGCGCGAGTCGCAGCTCGCGGTTCCCGAACGCTTCGCTCTGGTGGCGGAACGACTCGATGACCTCCCGCCGCTCGGCGTCGTTCAGCCCCTTGAGCGGGTTGAGGCGGCTGAGCAAGCGGCCCGGCAGGTGGAAGCCCTCGTCGTCGACACCGGTGTCGAGACCGTGCTCCTGTTGCATCTCGGCGATTCCCTCGGAGAAGCCCTCGGTGGTGAATTTCGAGGGCTTCCCCGCGAAGAGCTGGAGCTCACGCCCGCTCTCGGTCTTCACGAACGTGATCGCGAGGTCGCGCTTCGACGGGTCGATGAAGTCCTGGTAGAGGTTCGGCGGTTCCGTGAAGTGGTTGTCCGCGTCGAGGATCTTGTACGGCAGATCGGTGGCCATGCTTCCCCCGTTCGACGGTCGTGGCATCGCCCGGAAAGCCTACGTGGGCGCGCGGAGACCTCGGCCGAGTCCCGTCCAGCTGACTACGTTGCTGCGCGTGAGCGCGCACCACGTCAAGGCGATGTTCCACTCGACGGCCATGGTCCGCGACTACGACCGCACGGTGTCCCGCATGGCGGAGCTGTTCGGTCTCCGCGTCCTCGAGTACAGCGTGGCCGGGGATCCGGCCGTCGGTCGGCGGGGCGGGATGACCTGGATCGGCGACGGGTCGATCGAGCTCGGTGAACCCATCGTCGACGGCGCCCCACCCGACCGCTTCGTGCGGCGGACCGGTGGCGGCATGCAGGGTGTCGCGGTGTGGGTCGACGACTTCGCCGCCACCACCGAGCACCTCGCCGCTCGCGGCGTGCCGATGCCGGTGACCGTCGGCAACTTCGGGTTCACGTCGCCCCGCGCCACGCTGGGGCTCCAGTTCGAGTGGTCGGACTTCACCGTGCCGGAGGATCCGCGCGGGGCGCGCGCCCGCGCCCCGCTTCCTCGTACCACCACTCGTCGACGTCACCCACCAGGCGTTCGTCGGCGCGGTCGTCGACGACCCCGTCGCCGGAGCCCGCTGGCTGGCCGACACGTTCGACGTCGTGGTCACCTTCGTCGCCCAGGACAACCCGCCGGAGCTCCCGCACGCGGGCGTCTCACTCGGTGACTGCACGCTCGCGCTCTACCCGTTCGTCCCCGAAGAGCACGCGGCGCGCCGGGGGCGCCACCGGGATCGCCCGGGCGTGTCCGTCCTGGGCCTGCGCGTCGCCGGTCTCTCGCGCGGACGCTCGGCGCTGCGTGACGCCGGAGTCGGGATCCTGCGAGACCGCCCCGGCTCCCTGGTGCTGGACCCCGCGGGAACCGGCGATGTCGAGATCGTCCTCGTCGCCGACCTGCTCCCCGGCGACCCCCGCGGCGCGCCCGGCGCGACCAACTGGGTGCCGCCGGGACGGCGCCACCCGGGACAGTGACCCGGGACAGTGACCCGGCACGGTGTCCAACGGGGCGCCCTGCGGAGCGCGGATCCCGGGCGTACGCTCGGCGCAGTCGGTCGATCGGCCGACCCATGGTGCCTTTGGGGGAAGCAATGCGCGTTCGATCGCTGTTCATCTTCGTCGCTGTCGTCGGCCTCGCGGCGGTGGCCGCGGTCCCGGGTGCCTCGGCGACACCTCGAGCATCGAGCTCGAACACGATTCTCATCGGGACCATGTCCACGGAGACCAACTCGTCGCTTCCCGGCTCGGGAGCCACCTACGGCCGCGACACGCTGAACGCGTGGGCCAAGATGGTCAACGCCGCCGGCGGGATCAACGGCGCCAAGGTCAAGGTCGAGGTGGTTGACGACAAGAACGACCCCGCCACCGCGTCCGCGGGCGTGAAGAAGTTGATCGACGACGGCGCGGTCGCCATCGTCGGGTACTCAGCCATCGCGACGTATCCGGTGTGGGCCCCGATCGCCGCCGACGCAGGCGTTCCCGTCATCGGTGGTGGCTGCTACAACATCGAAGGCAACGGCGACGAGAACTACTTCTGCGTCACCACCACCGCGGTCGGCGACGGCCTCAAGGCCCAGGTGAAGTACGTGGCGGACCAGGGCGGCAAGAGCTTCGGCATCACCTACGCCTCCGACATCCCTGCGGCCGCCGGGGCGGCGCCGCTGATGAAGGCGTTCGCCACCGACGCCGGCCTCAAGTGGACCGAGGCGGTGGGCACCACCAACAGCCAGCCCGACTACACCGCGGCGTGCGTCACCTTCAAGCAGTCGAACACCACCGACGTCGGGATCGAGGGCGCGCCGCTCCTGCCCAACCTGGCGCGCGACTGCGCCCGTCAGGACTTCAATCCCACCTGGACGTCCGGTGACGGCCAGATCTCGCAGAACGCCTGGTTGAAGGACCCGAACATCAAGAAGGCGATCGCCGCGGTCTACTCGTTCCCCTACATGCTCACCAAGGGGTCGACGCCCGAGCAGACCAAGTCACTCAAGGCGTTCCACGCCACGATGAACAAGTACGCGCCGAAGGTCTTGAAGAGCGACAACAAGCAGCCGGCGACCGTGGTCTGGACCTCCGCCCTCGCCTTCGGCCAGGCGGCGTCGACGATCCCCGCCGGCACCGCGGCGACCCCGGCGCTCGTCAAGCAGGGCATGTACACGTTCAAGGACGAGACCCTCGGCGGGCTCGCCCCCAACCCGATCACGTTCACCCAGGGGCAACCGCACCCGCACAACAGCTGCTGGTTCGGCATCGTGCTGAAGAACCACAAGCTCACGGCGCCCCAGGGCATGAAGACGACCTGCACGCCGTAGTGACCTGACCGGTCACGCTGATCCACCGCAGTGAGGGGTGCGTCGCCTACGGGTGGTGCACCCCTCCTCGCGTCTGCGTGCCTCAGGCCGCGGGCGGGTCGCTCACGTGCGGGAACAGCTCCTGGAACGCACCGAGACGGATCCGCCTGCTGACTTCGGGGTCCACCCCGTCGAAGAGCTCGTGGAGCGTCTTCTGCGTGTGGCCGAACGTGCCTTCGAGGTGCGGGTAGTCGCTGCCCCACATGACGTTGCGGTACCCCATCGCCCACATCGCGGCGGGCGCGGTCTCGTCGTGCTGGAACGACGTGTACACCTGGCGGTACAGGATCTCCTTCGGCAGGGTCGAGAGCATCGGGCGGACGAACATGCTGTGCTGGCGGTACCCCTCGTTCATCCGGTCACCGATGAACGGCACCCAGCTCGCGCCCCCTTCGGAGATCAGGACCTTCAGGTCGGGGTGTCGATCGAGCGCGCCGCCGGTGACCAGCTTCATCGCCACGAACTGACCGCCGAAGGTCGTGTTCACGTAATTCAGCACCGCACCGCCGGGCCCCCGGAAGGGGGTGTTGCCCTTGCCGTCGTTGTCGGACCCGATGTGGAAGCCGAGCACCATGCCCGCCTCCTCGGCCGCCGACCACAGCGGTTCCCAGTCGTCGCGGTTGTAGTCGGGCATCCCCTCGGGAACACCCGTCGGCATGCTGACGACCTTGAGCCCGATGGCGGCAGCGTGCTGCAGCTCGGCGATCGCGAGATCCAGGTCGAGCAGCGGGATGGAAGCGGTCGGCACGAGTCGGTTGTTCGAGCGCGAGACGATCTCGGTCGCCTTCCACTCGTTCTGGGCGCGGTTGACCGCGGCGAGCAGCGCCTGGTCCCTGATCATCGATTCCCACAGGCCGAGCGAGTCGTACACGATCTCCGCCCAGACGCCCTCGGCGTCGAGATCACGCAGGCGCGACTCGATGTCGTTCGCGCCCCGCTCGCTGACCAGCTCACCGATCGTCTTGCCCCCGACCTTCTTGGTCTCGAGCTTGGGCATGTCGCGGCGGAACTCCTGGCCGTCGACGTGCACGATCTCGTACCCGTCGAACTTCTCGCTGCGCGGCATCCGCGCCGCGAGCTCCTTCGGCAGGATCTCCGCCCAGACGGCCTGCTCGCCCAGGGAGTGCGAGTCCCCCGAGTTGGCCCACAGCTTCGGCACCGGCATCCGGGCACCTCCTGGCTCCATGTGCGGTCGTTCGACTGTACGCCGTGCGGCGCAAAGCTGAGACACCTGGCACAATTGGACACCATGCATCCGGTGCCGGCCTCACCCTCGACCTCACTCGACCGCGGGAACGCCAACGGTCGCGCCACCCGCGAGCGGCTGATGATCCTGGCCGAGGCGTTGTTCGCCGAGCGCGGCATCGAGGCGGTCTCGTTGCGCGCCATCGGCCAGGCGGCCGGTCAGCGGAACAACAACGTCGTCCAATACCACTTCGGCGACCGCGCCAACCTGATCGCCTCCATCTACGCCTTCCGCAGCGAGCGGCTCAACGCGCGCCGGTTGGAGCTGCTCGGGCGCCACCGTGGCGCCGGTGCGCCCGACGACACCCGGTCCCTGCTGCGGATCCTCGTCCAGCCGCACGCGGAGTCGATCGTGGACCCCGAGAACCAGTTCCTCGGCTTCCTCGCGCGCCTCGTCGTCGACGTGGGTTCCATGGCCACCGCGAGCTCGGTGGGTGCCGCCCCGTTCATGGGCGCGCACTACGAGCTGCGCGGCGGCATCCAGGCCGCGAGCCCGCAGATTCCCGCGGCCACGTTCGAGCGCCGCTTCGAATGGCTCTTCGACTTCGCGATCATCACGCTGGCCGCCCGCAAGCGGCTCCAGGACGTGCACCACGACGCCATCGAGGGCGCGCTCGACGAGATCGTGGAGCTCATGGCCGCCGGGCTCGCCGCGCCCGTCCCCTCGTCGGTCGGGGGCCGCTGAGGTCCCCCTCAGTCCCTCCCGGTCACCAGGGGCTGGACGAGCGGGCAGTCGATCACTCCCAGCAGGCCACCCGCGGTGTAGCCGAGATCGACGTTCACGACCTGCCCGTTCACGTGCGCCGCGGCGTCACTGTTCAGGTACACGAGCGGGTAGGCCTGGTCCTCGGCCGTCGACGGGTCGTGCTGCATCGCGGTCTTGAACAGCAGGTCTCCGAACATCTGCCACGACGGCGTCCGGTCCATCAGCGGGGTCTGCGTCGGTCCGGGTGCGGTGGCGTTGATCCGGATGCCGCGATGACCTAGCGGCACCGCCTGCAGTTGGACGTACACGTCGATGACCTGCTTGGAGAACACGTAGCTGGCCGCCGCGAGGTCGGCGGCCGACGCCGCATCCCCGTCGAGGTGCTCCGCGCACCAGTCGCGGGCTGCGGAGAAGTCGGGGGCGGAGAGGAACTCGACGATCTCGTCGACCCGAAGCTCCCAACCCGAGCCCCCGACCGACGAGATGAACGCGATCGCCGAGCCCGGGCCCATCAGCTCCTTCGTGGCGCCTTCGACCAGACGGCGCGCCCCGATGAAGTTGACGAGCATCACGTCGACCGGCGAGAACGGCTCGCCCGAGACGCCGGCGCACGAGAACAGCGCGTCGATCGGGCCCCCCACCCGGGCGAGCGCGTCGTCGATCGCGCCTTCGTCCCGCAGGTCGAGGTGGATGGCCTGCGCCACCGGGAACCCGACGTCGAGGATGTCGGCGACGACCACCTCACCGCCCAGCTCGCCCACCAGCTTCGCGATCTCCGCGCCCATGCCGGACGCGCCGCCCACGACGAGCGCGCGTTTGCCGTCGTACCGGAACTTGTCGACTCCCATGGCTCGCTCCTCTGTCGGTGTGGTCGGCCCGCGCCCTCCCCTGCCGCCGGGCGGCCTCAGCGCACGGCGCCGCTCGCCCGCAGCGACGCGATGTCGGCTGCGCTGCAACCGAGCTCGGCGAGGAGCTCGTCGGTGTGCTCGCCGAGCTCGGGCGCGAGTCGGTGGGGAACCTGCTCCGTGTCGCTCACCCGCACCAGCACGTGCAGCTCGCGCACGTTCCCCTTGTCCGGGTGTGGGAGCTCGGCGACTCTCCCGACCCGGCGTGGCGCCGGGATCGTTCATGAAGGCGTGCACGTTTCGGCCGGTGGGTTGCACCGCGGCGACGTCGGCGGCCCGCAACTCGGCGATCACCTCGCTCGTGCGGCGCGCCGCGATCGCACCGGCCAACCGATCGCCCTGACGGTCGTCGTCGCCGACGCGTTCCACGCCGAGGCGCTTCAACAACGCGTCACGCTCCTCGTCGCGGTACGCCACGACGCACACCCACCCGTCGCTCGTCTGGTAGAGCCGCTCGAAGGCGCCGACGCCCGTCTGCAACGGGTCGAGGAGGCCGGCGCCGATCACCTCGCCGCCCGGGGTGCGGACCACGTGGGCCATGTGTCCCATCGTGGCGTTGAGCTGCGGGTTCTCGATCGCCTGCCCGACACCCGTCCGGTCGCGGTGGAGCAACCCGAGCAGGATGGCGATCGCGCCGAGCAGGCCGTTGCCGGGATCCTCGTTCGCCGCCGGCGGCATCGGCGGGTTGAAGCGCCCGGCGATCTCGGACGTGACCCCCACGTACCCCGACAACATGGGCGCGAAGCTCTGGCGCATCGCGAACGGTCCGCTCGAACCCCACCCGGGGGCATGGAGGTAGAGGATCCCGGGATGCACCGCGCGCACGCTCGCGTCGTCGAGACCGAGCCGCTCGGCGGCGCCGGGGCGGAGGTTGTGGTGGACGACGTCCGAGCGCCGGAGCAGCGCTTCGGTGACCGCAGCGAGCGCGGGATCCTTGAGGTTCGCGGCCAGCGCGCGCTTGCCCGCCTGGGCGGAGAAGAACGGTCGCTCGATCCCCCGCAGCGGATCGCCCAGCAGCGGCTCCACCTTCACCACGTCGGCCCCCAGGTCGGCCAGCAGCCGCGAGCTGTAGGGCCCGGCGTAGTACGCGCCGAGGTCGAGGACTCGGACGTCGGCGAGGAGCGGACGCGGGTCGGGGACCGGCGGCACCGGATCGGGCACGGGCGCGGGCCAGCCGGCGTGCGTGGCCAGGACCACGCCGGTGTGCTCGCCCGGACGCGGGGCGGGCCCTCGCACGGCACCCGGCGTCGCGGAGAACTTCGCGGCCGGCGCGACCTGCTCGACCGGGCCGAGCACCGGGTCCTCCACCGTCACGACCATGTCGTTGTGCCGCGCCTGTGGCGTGTCGTACACCTCGGTGGGGCGCAGATGCTCGACCGCACACACGTCGGCTTCGAGGAACAGCCGGACCCATTCGGCCCGCGGCTTCGTCTTGAAGATGTCGACCAGCTCGAGCTGGATGATCGGGATCTGCTCCTCGGTGAGCGGCACCCCGATGTCCATGCCGTCGGCGCTCGGCGGGATGCGGTCGTCGAGGCCGAGCACCTGCATGGCCCGCCCGAAGGCGCCGACGGCGCCGGTGTGGAGCCCGAGGTACTCGCCGTCCGCGCACTCGAACGAGCGGGTGACCAGACGCATGGTCGTCGTCTGCGCGAACACGAGCGGCGCATCGGCCAGGGCGGTCTGCGACGCGTCGCTCTCGCCCCACAGCATCGAGTTGTAGGCGAGGGCGCCGTCGAGCAGGGAGGTGCGCACGTGACGCCCGAAGTCGTCGTGGCGCGCCCGGCGCAACGCCGCGAGCGCGCCGAGCACCGCGAGCGACGCCGCGCCCAGGCTCGCGAAGGGGAACCCGATGAACACCGGCCCCTCCCGGTGCGCGACCTGATCCGACATACCCCCGAGCACCGCCTGCACGATCGGCTCGTACCCGGGGAGCTGGTCGTCGCCCTCCTCCTCGCCGAACCCCGAGATCGACACGTAGACCAGCGCCGGGTTGCGGGCGTGCAGCGCGTCGTAGCCGAGGCCGAGCCGGTCGGCGACGCCGGGCCGCCAGCTCTCGACGAACACCTCGGCCCGATCGACGAGCGCGAGCAGTGCCTCCCGCGCCGCGGGATCGCCGAGATCGACCTCGATGCTGCGCTTGCCCCGGTTCATCACCGACGCGGACGCCGGGAGGCAGCGGCGGGTCGGGTCGCCGCCGGGCGGTTCCACCCACACGACGTCCGCTCCGTAGTCGGCCAGCATCCCCGTCGCGCGCGGGCCCGCGGTACCCCGCGAGCAGTCGACGACGCGCAGCCCCTCGATCGGCCCGGTCATGTCAGGCGGACGCCGCGGCGTGGCCGAGGCGGAAGTACGCCACCGCGTTGTCGCGGACGATCCGGCGGGTCTCGGCGGCCGGGATGTCGGCGAACTGGTCCTCGATGACCGCCCGCGAGTTCGGCCAGTCGCACTGCACGTGCGGGAAGTCCGTCGACCACTGGATCCGGTCGACCCCGATGTCGTGACGAACCTTCAGGCCGAACCGGTCGACCTGGAATCCCCAGTGGAAGTGGTGGTCGACGTACCAGCTCGGCTCGTGGGCCCACTGGTCGGCGCCGCTCCAGTACCGGTGGCGCCGCCAGTTCTCGTCCGCGTCCTCCTTGAACTCGGGGATCCAGCCGATCTGCGTCTCGGCGAAGAACAGCTGCAGGTCCGGGAACCGGTCGAGCGTGCCGTACTGGATGAACTGGATCACCAGCCCGCCGCGGGTCACCGTCTTGGAGAGCATGGTCGTCATGGGGGCGAAATTGATGAGCGACACCCCTCCCGCGGCGGCTTCGGCGCGGGCCTGGTCCTCGGCGGCCGCCCCGCCGCCGAAGCTGACGTGCGCGGTGAGGGGAACCTCCAGCTCGATGGCGCGCGCCCAGAAGCGGTCGTCCTCCTCCGGCTTCGGGGCCGGGGAGCCGTTCGGCCACTGGTGCAGCACGACGCCGCGCACGCCGGGCATTGTCGCCACACGTTCGAGCTCGACGATCGAGTCGTCGATCGTCGCGCACGGCAGGATGGCCAGACCGAGCAGCCGGTCCGGGTCCTCGGCGGTGTACTCCTGGGAGAGCCAGTCGTTGTAGCCCCGGGCGACCGCGACGTAGGCCTCGGGCGGGATGGCGGCGATGTCGAGGGTCCGCTGTCCCGATACCGCGGGGAAGAGGACCTCGGCGTCGACGCCGTCCTGGTCCATCTCCGCGAGGCGTTGCTTGGCGTCACCCGCGCCGACGAGCCCGTCGGCGTACGAGAGCCCGGAGGTCTGCAGGTGCTCCCAGTCCCGGCCGGCCGAGAAGTTCAACCCGAGTGGGACCGGTTGGCTCTTCCCGGGCATGAGCCACGCGTCGCCACCACCGGGGAGCTGCACCACCTTGGGCACGTAGTCCCGGAATGCCGCGTCGACGTAGGGGCGCCACTGGTCCGGCGAGACCTCGAGGTGCGAATCGGTGGAGACGATCTCGTAGTCGCGCATGTTCAGCTCCTTCTCCTCCGCTACACCACACCGGCGTCGTGCAGGCGTGCGCGTTGGCGTTCGTCGTATCCGAGCTCCGCGAGCACCTCGTCGGTGTGCTGGCCGAGCGCCGGCGCCGAGTGCACCGTGAACTCCTCGCCGGGCACGAGGATCGGGTTCCCCAACGTGAGCATGTCGCCGAACACTGGATGGTGCTCCACGACCACCTGGCCCCGCGCCTGGAGATGGGGATCGTCGCCGATCTCGTCGAAGCGCAGCGCCGGCCCCATGGCGATGTCGTGTTCGACCGCGAGGTCCATCCACTCGGCCTGGGTCCGGGTGTGGAACACCCGCTGGATCTCTCGCCGGAGCTGGTCCTCGCCGCCCGCGAAGTCGACCACGAGATCGACGCGGTGTTCCCCGAGGAGATCCTCCCGGCCCACCGCCCGGCACCAGTGGTCCCAGAACTTCGCCTCGATCGCGCAGAACAGCACGTACTTGCCGTCGGAGGTCTGGTAGTGCTGGTACTTCGCCGACGCCCCCGGACCCGTCCCGGCCCACTCGTGGTCGACCTTGTCCGGGTTGAGCATCGCGATCGCGCCGAGCCACTTCGCGCCGAGCACCGCGTCGGCGCACGATACGTCGAGGTAACACCCCTCGCCGGTCAGTCGGGCGCGGGCGAGCGCGCACGCGACGCCGAACGCGGCGTAGAGCGGGCCGATCACGACGCCACCGCTGCCCTCCACCGCGTCGCCGGTCGCGACCACGTACCCGTCGTCGTCGAGCGCCATCGGCGGTGCGCCACCCCCCAGGGCGTCCATCATCTGGCCGTGCGTCGGCACCTCCGCGTAGGGCCCGGTCGCGCCGAACCCGGTGGCCTGGCAGTAGACGATCTCCGGGCGGATCGTCCGTACCGTCTCGTAGTCGAGGCCGAGCTTGCGGTTGGTGTCACCGACGTTGCCGGTGATGAGGATGTCGGCACGCGCGAGCAGGCGAGCCAGCACGTCGCGCCCCTCCGGCGTCCGGGCGTCGCAGGTGAGGCTCCGCTTGTTGCGGTTCAGCGCCAGATGGAACGTCGACCAGTCCGGTGCGAACCTCGTCATGATGTTGCGGAGGTAGTCGCCGAGTTGGGGCGTCTCCACCTTCACCACGTCGGCACCCTCGTCGCCCAGCAACTTGCCGAGGTGATCGACGGTCATCAGCACGCCGGTCTCCACCACGGAGACGCCTTCGAGCAACCCGGTCACACCCGCTCCCCCTGTCCCCGTACGGAGACCACGAACGGGCCCGATGCTAAGTCACTCGTCTCAGATCCGTCAACGGCCGTCCAACCGCCGCCGGGTGCCCGTGGCCGCGCCCGGCCGCCGGCCCGGCTCAGCCGCGGTTGCGCTTCCAGGACAGGAACACGGGGATGCCGATGAACGCGACGAGCACGAACAGGATGAGGATCACCACCCGAGTTGTACACGAAGCCGCCGCCCGGGGCGGGAGCGGAGCCGGCGACGATGGTGGCATGATCCGGGACGTCCACCGACCCATGGAGTTGTCCAGATGAAGGCAGCACGACTCGAAGACGGCGCCCTGCACATCCGTGACGTGCCGGTTCCCGAACCCGGCGACGAAGAGGCGCTCATCCGGATCAGTGCCTCGGGGGTGTGTCACTCCGACCTCCACATCGCCCGGGGCGACTGGTACGGCGTCCCCGGCTCGGGCACCATCGGCCACGAGGCCATCGGCGTCGTCGAGGCGCTCGGCCCCGGCGCCGAACGGTTCGCCGCGGTCGGCGACCGCGTGATCCTCGGCCTCGGCGGCGCCGGCGGCGGCTACTGGTGTGGCGCCTGTCGCTACTGCCTGAGCGGCCAGCCGCGTCTCTGCTCCGAGACCAAGCCGATCATCGGTACCTTCGCCGAGCACTTCTCGGTGTGGGCACGCTCGTTGGTGAAGATCCCCGACAGCCTCGGCGACAACGAGGCGCCGCTCGCCTGCGGCGGGCTCACCGCCTACGGCGCGGTGAAGAAGCTGCTCCAGCACCACGTGCTGCCGGGGCGACCGATCGCGGTGATCGGCGCCGCCGGCGGGCTCGGGCACTACGCGGTGCAGATCGCCAGCGCGTTCGGCTACGAGGTGGTCGGGGTCGACATCGGCGCCGACCGCCTCGACTTCGTCAAGTCGCTCGGTGCGTCCATGGCCCTCGGTGCCGACGAGGCGCTCGACGTGGTCCGCGAGCAGCTCGGCGGCGTCGACGCCAGCCTCGTGTTCTCCGCGAAGATGGCCGGGTTCCGGCTCGGGTTCGACCTGCTCGGGCCCCACGGCCTCTTCGTCGCGGTGGGCCTGCCCGCGACCAGCGAGGGCAACATCGAGTTCAACCCGTTCGAGCTGTTCATGAAGGACGCGACCGTCATCTACTCGGCCGTCGGCAACGTCCAGGACATGCGCGAGCTGGTCGACCTCGCCGCGGCGGGCAAGGTGAAGAGCCACGTGTCCCGCACCGGCCCCCTCTCGGAGCTGGGCGACATCTTCGACGAGCTCGAGGCCAGCCGCTATCTCGGTCGGGCGGTCCTCACCGACCTCGCGAGGTAGGGCGTCAACGGCGGGTGAGCACCGCGGCCAGGCGGTCGTAGCGGGGGTCGTCGTCGCCGGAGATGCGGCCGACCCAGCGCAGCACCTCGGCGACGTCGAGCGCGGTGTCGCCCTCGAGGACAGCGTCGATGTCGACCCAGTCCCGCGGTCGGTCGAACACCGCCTTGCACACGACGAGGTGCTCGGGGGCGAGGACGGGGATGGACGAGTCGGCGAAGGTCACCGTCCGGCGCGCGGCTGCCGCGGCGTCGTGGAAGGCGTCGTACGCGAAGAAGAGGTCGACGGGGGTCTCGTCCCACATGACGCGGCCCTGGCCGTCGCGGGCGATGGCGGCGACGGCCGTCGGCTCAACCGCGTCGACCCCGAGGTCGAGGAGCCGTGGGGCGACCTCCGGGTAGCGCGGCGGCGGGCACGAACAGGTTGACGTCGATGTCGATCGTGGCGCGGGGCTCCGCGTAGTACGCGAGCGCGAGCGTGCCCCCGAACGTGTGGGGGACCGCGGCCAGCGCCTCGTCGAGCGCCAGGATGCGTTCGGGGAGCGAGCGAACGGTCACGACGAGACGAGCCTCGGCGCGTCGAGCACGCGCGCGCGGCGCCGCGCGGGGATCGCGTCGGCGAGGAGCAGCACGTCGACCAGACGGCGGGCGTGCTCCTCGACGCTGGTGGCCGGCGGCGGGCCGCCCGGACCGGGGCCGGCGCCGAGGATCAGCTGTTCCCCGCCCGCCCTCACCAGACGTCGGAGGGTCGGGACCGTCGGCTCGCGATGGCCCCGCTCGTAGGCGGACACGACCGGCTGCGACGTGCCTGCCCGCCGCGCCAGGTCGGCCTGCGTGAGGCCGTGACGGCGGCGCACCGATCGGAGGAGCTCTCCCGGGGTCATGCCGCGTCAGTATATATCGGATCGTCTATGCCGCCAGCGGCTCGGGGGCGGAAGGGCCCTGGTCAGCGGCCCCGGTCGAGGTCGAGGCCGGCGACGGAGCCGCCGTCCACCACGAACTCCATGCCGGTGCAGTACGACGCCTCGTCCGAAGCGAGGAACAGCGCCATGCGGGCGACCTCGATGGGACGCCCCGCCCGCCGGAGCGGAACCCGCGACACCAGCTCGTCGACCCCGGCCGTCGCCGGATCGGGATCGGTCGTCCCGGGTGACGGCGGCTCCCTCATGACGTCGCGGCCGTCCACACCCAGCATCGGCGTGGCGATCCCGCCCGGATGGATCGAGTTGACCCGCACGCCCAGCGGTCCGAGCTCGATGGCGGCGGTCTTGGTCAGCCCCCGCACGCCCCACTTCGACGCGACGTAGCCGCCGATCGTCGACTGGCCGACGAGCCCGCCGGTCGACGACACGTTCACGATCGATCCCCGCCCGGTCTCGGCCATTGCCGCGCCCACCACGTGCATGCCGATGAACGAGCCGACCAGGTTGACCTCGAGGATGGCACGGAAGGATGCGAGGTCCGCGGTCAGGATCGGCGTGGCGACCAGGATGCCGGCGTTGTTGACGAGCACGTCGGGCGGGCCGAACGCCGCGACCGTCGCGCCGAGCGCGTCACGCCAGGAGGACTCGTCCCTCACGTCGAGATGGACGGCACGCGCGGCCTCGCCGATCGAATCCGCCACCGCGGTCGCGTCCTCGTCGCGCACGTCGGCGACGACGACGTGCGCGCCTTCGGCCGCGAACAGCCGCGCCTCGGCTTCGCCCATGCCGCGGGCGCCCCCGGTGACGATCGCGACCTTCCCGTCCAGACGACCCACTCCGGCGACTCTACGCCGAGGGCCCCGAGCGCGCTCGCTCGATCCGCGTCCGGGCGCTGGCGACGTCGGCCAGCGTCGCGGAGTAGACGATCGTGTCGGCCGCCCGCCAGATCGCGGCATAGTCCCGGCCGGGTCCACCGTGCGCGGGTCACTCGCGCTCGTCTCCCCCGACCACGTCGCGTTCGCGCTGCGTGTGGATGAGGCCGATCTCACTGGTCGCGACGAACGCGACGATCGCCGCGATCAAGGTGGTCGGCACCAGCCGGAAGCCGGCCATGGTACTCACGACCAGGGTGGAGCCGAGCGGGGTCTTGGTGACGCCGGTGTTCGCGGCGGCCATGAACGCGGCCACCATGACCGCCTCGTTCGTGCCCGGGACCATGCCGTGGAACGCGCGGGCGAGACACGCGCCCATGAAGAAGAGCGGGATGATGAAACCGCCTCGCCACTCCGACGACAACGTCACCGACGTGCCGGCGAGCTTGGCGCACGCGGCGAGCGCGAAGAACGCCACGGTACCGTGCTGCTTGGCGAGGATGTCACCGAGCTGCGCTTCCCCGAAGGTGAGCGAGTAGGTGGAGGCCAGCCCGAGACCGGCGAGCACGATCCCTCCGAGCAGCGGGCGGATCGTGGCCGGCAACCGGCGGGCTCCCCACCGGAGTCCGGTGCTGAGGTACGTGAACGACACCGCGATGAGGGCGCCACCGAGACCGGCGACGACGGCCCACCCGAGATCGCCGAGATGGACCGCGCCCGGCGCGGGCAGGTGCCAGACCGGTGCCAGCCCCGCGCCGGTGGCAACCACGTACACCGAGTAGCCGGCCAGCGAACCCAGCACCGCCGGGAGCAGCGCCTCGTAGTACTGCAATCCCCGCCGGTGCAGCAGTTCGAGCGCGAACACCGCCGATCCCAGCGGAGCACCGAACAGCACCGTGAATCCCGCGGCCATCCCCGCGATCGTCAGCACGCGCGAGTCGCGAACGACGAGACCGGCGCGTCGCGCCGCCCACGAGGCGAGGGTGCCGGTCGTCTGCACCAGCGGCGCCTCCGGACCCATCGCACCCCCGGCCGCGATGCAGAGCCACGACGTCGGGACGAGTGACCGGAGCATCCGCAGGCCGGTGGCGTTCCCGGACACGTGGATGTTGTCGACCATGAGCTCGACGTCACCAGGTGTGCCGAGCACGCGGGTCAACACCGCCACGGCGAGGCCGACACCGCCGAGCACGGCGAACCCGATGGTGCCGCTCCACTGCGTCGGCCACAGCACGTGCTGCAGGAGATGCAGGACCAGGAGGTAGCACGCACCCGCGATCCCGCAACCGAAGCCGGTCACGAGCACCAGCCCGACGACACGCGGCTCCATCCCGACGAAGAGCCCGCCGGACACCCGCAGGGCACGGGCGCGAAATCGGCGGAGCACAAGTATATCGTACTACGATCTATTGTGCATGGGCGCCGAGATCACCGACGCGGACTACCGGCGGCTCCTCGAGTTCCGCACGGAGTTGCGGCTCTTCTTGCGCTGGAGCGAGGAAGAGGCGGAACGGGAAGGACTCACGGCCGCGCAACACCAATTGCTCCTGGCCGTTCGCGGTCGGGCCGGCCCGCCGGCGCCGACCGTCGGCGACGTCGCCGAGTCACTGCTGCTGCGCCACCACAGCGCAACCGGACTGGTCGATCGCACCGTGCGCGCCGGCTACCTCCGGCGCACGCGCGACCCCGAAGACCGTCGCGTCGTGCGCCTCGCCCTCACGCGGGCGGGAACCAGCAAGCTGGCGAGGCTCAGCCGGCGTCACCTCGAAGAGCTCGCCCGGCTTCGTCGCGGCCTGTTCTAGACCGCGGCGACGGTTCACTCCTGGCGCACCTCTCCCCCGCCCTCCGGGGTCGGGCCGCCCAGGGTCGGACGCTGGTACACGGTCACCGACGAGTTCCCCATCATCAGGGAGGCCGCGACCGCGGCCAGGAGCGCCGGCACGACGAAACCGGGACGACCCGATGCTTCGGCCACGAACATCACCGCGGCCAACGGTACGCGGTACCCCGCGCCCAGGACCGCGGCCACACCGATCACGACGAACAGGGTGCTCTTGGGGTCGCCGATCATCTCCGCGGTGATGCGCCCGAGGAGCGCCCCGGCCACCACCAGCGGGATGAAGAGGCCTCCGACGCCGCCACCCGCGACCGTGGCGGCGGTGCCGAGGCACCGGAGCACGAGGATCAGGGCGAGCAACCAGAGCGCGCGTTCGGCGGCGAGCGACCAGGCGATCGTCTGATACCCGACGCCGATGGTGATCGGCTCACCGGTCAACACCTGCGCGATCGCGTAGATCGCGGCCATCGTCAAGCCGGCGCCCACGATCCGGTAGAACGGCGCGACCGATGTCGTCAGGGATTTCGCCCGTCGCAGGAGCAGCGCGAACCCGCGGGCGCACACTCCTGCCGCGAGGCCCAGCAGCACCGCGCCCGCGAGGTCGGCGAACGAGAACGGGGCGCTCCCGCGCACCGAGAGGAGCGGATCGGTGCCGTTGACCGCGACGAACGTGAGATAGCCGCTGGCCGACGACACGAGTGCCGGCAGCAGCATGCGCCGGGCGAGGTCCTCCTGGTAGGGCACTTCGAGCGCGAACACCGCGCCGGTGGCAGGGGCCTTGAAGATCGCCGCGACGCCCGCCGCGGCGCCGGCGACCAGCAGCAACCGCGTCGACGCACCCTCGGTCATCCACCGGAACCTCCGCTGGAGGAACGAGCCGATCGACGCACCGAGGTAGAGCGACGGGCCCTCCAGGCCCATGGTGCCACCGAAGCCCAGCGTGGCGATCGCCGCCAGCATGCGTCCGGGAACCTCCCTCATCCGCAGCGGACGCTCCGGATCGTGGAACGCCTGGAGATAGGCGTCGGCGGTCGCCGGGCTCGTGTTCCCCGCGACATAGCGCAACGCGAACCATGCCAGCGCGAGCCCGCAGAAGGGCATGAACGCGAGCAACCACGGTGACAACTCGAGGAGGTGGTCGAAGATGCCGTCGACGAGCGCGCGTTCGAACAGCGCGACCCCGAGGCCGGTGAGCGCGCCGGTGATCGCCGCGAGGAGCACCACGTCCCGTGATCGACGGGCGAACCCGCGGAAGCGCTCCGTCGTCTCGTGGAACCTCATGCCGTCACCCTTGGAGCCATACGGAATCGGCGGGTTCGCCGGCCGCCTCGCCGAGCGCGTGGAGCGCCCGTACCATCGTCGCTCGCTCGTGCTCCGGGATGCGCGCCACGATCGCCGAGAGCTCGCCCCGCCGTCTCGTGGTCACCCGATCCACCAGACGACGCCCTTTCCCCGTGAGCACGATCGTCACCTCGCGCCGGTTGGTCGGCGACGTGTGCCGGCTCACCAACCGCTTCGCCACCAACCGGTCGCACAGCCGGGTGACGGTCGACGGATGCGAACCCAACGCGTCCGCAAGATCGCCGGGGCGCAGCTCGCCCCGGCTCGCGAGCACCACCAGCGCACGGTATTGCGGGAGCGTCACGTCGTGATCGACGCCGGCGAGCGACCGCGCCGACACCGACACCAGTACCCGCGAGGCCAGCAACACCGCATCGACCACCTCCGGCGTCACATCCCCGCTGTCCGGCGTCGAGTCCCCGTTCGGCGCGTCCCGGTTCGATTGCATACAGCAAACATTGTAGTGGAGAAACATCCGGGGCGCCGGAGAGCGCACGGCCGCGTCCGGCGCGTCGGGACGCCACCCCTCCCCTCGGGGCCGAGTGGCAGGGGTCACGATGACTTCAGGCGGTGCGGGGCCGCCGCCGATACCTGGGGCGCCAGAACGGGTGAGCGCGGGCTTCGAGGGGATCAGCGGATGCGGATCAGAAGAAGGGGTGGCCACAGGGGTGGCCAGGAGCGGCGACGGGGCGATCGGCGGCGAGCGGGCCGCCAGAACGCCGGCTGGGCGAGCCGGTATCTCGTGACGGATCAGACCGACCAGATCGCCTTCCGCGACAAGTCCGAGTACGCGCCGTGCGTCCTGCGAGACCTCTCGGTGGCGGGTGCGGGCCTGGAGCTGTCCGGTCGCGACGCCGCGGTGGGAGACCGCGTCGTCCTCGACCTCCAGCTCGGGGAGCGTCAGCGGGCCAGCATCACGGTGACCGGGGAGATCCGCCACGCGGAGCCGGTCGACGACGGCCTGGTCGTGGCCGGTGTCGAGTTCGTCGACGTCGGCGACCTGGAGCGTGCCCTGCTCCTGCGGCTGGTGCGCAACCTGCAGTCCAACGTCCGGGAGCTCGCCTAGACCCCGAGCGTCCGACAAGCCGAGCTCAGGGAGCGGCGTACACGCGGATCTCGACCGCCCCGACGTTGCCTCCCGTCGACGAGGTGACAGCGAAGCGGACCGTTCCGCGGAGAGGTCCACGGTGGAGGGGCGGGGATCGGCGACGGTCCCGGCCGGGAACGGGCCGAGCGGCGCCGCGCCGTCACCGCTGATCGTGTACCGGTTCGTCACCGCGCTGCCGTCGGCCATGGAACGCGTCAGAAATTCGACGGCGGTGATCTTCGGGGTGGATCCGAGGTCGAGGGTGATGAATCCTCGATCGCCGTCGCCCTTGGTCGCCCACTCGGTGCTCGTCTTCCCGTCGACCGCTTTCGGCGCCGCGAACGCCTTCGAGAACTCCGAGCTCACGTCGATCACCGAAGCCCCGCGCGACGTTCTCGCCCGCGGGTGACGCGTCGGCCGCCTTCGCCATTTTCGGGAGCTCGAAGCGACCGACCTTGGACCGGTACAGCGTTCCGTCGGCCGTGGTGCCCTGCACCACGTAGAAGTAGCGGACACCACCCTTCACCTTGGGGAGGATCACGTCGTGTCGCGCGATCCCCGTACCGTTCATCGCGAGGCTGTTGTTGAAGCGCCCGAACTTCCGGTTCGGTCCCCACACGATCGCGCAGATCATCGGTTCCGACGTCGTGACCCGGAAGATCCCCCGGCTCGGATCCGACGGATCGCGTTCGAACACGATGTCGCTCGCCTGCACCTCCGAGAACGGACGGACGTCGACGTTGCTCGCGCGGACGACCAGCGCGGTGCCCTGTCCACCGCCCGCGACCGTGACGGCCACCGCGAACACGATCGCGGCGGCGAGTCCGGGGAGGATCGCTCGCCGCGTCATCCCCCGACGCTACCGCGCGGCGGGCTCATCCGGGGAGCGCGGGAAGCCACTCGGCGATCGCACGACCGACGGCTTCGGGCTGATCCTCTTGCAGATAGTGGTAGGCGTCACCAACGCGCACGATGTCGAGATCGGGCACGTTGTCGCGGTACCACCCCACGTTGCGGTCGTTGATCATCCCCTCGCTCCCGTGGAGCAGCAGCTTCGGGAACGACGACTGGACCAGGAACGGCAGCGTGACGCTCGAACTCGGTGAGGTTGCCGAGGATCATGTCGTCGGGCGCCATGATCTGGAACACCCACTGCAACTGGGCCCGCCGGCTCTCCGGAGTGGGGTACGCGCTGCGGTAGCCCGCGATCTCGTCGTCGGACAACGTGCGCCGGGTCATCATCTGGACGGTGTCGTTGAACGCGTCCTGCTCCAACACCAACGTCGGACCTTCCGCCGGGTCGACGAACCGCATGCACAGCGCTCCGATCGTCTCCGCCCAGGGGGGCGGGTCACCGGCCGCGTCCGGCGGTATCGCCGCGTTGACGGTGAACGACTCCATCAACACGATGGCCCGCACCTGCTCCGGGCGCCGCATGGCGATCGAGATCCCGAGCGCCGAACCCCAATCGTGGACGGCGAGGACGAAGCGATCGAGACCCAGGGCATCGAGGAGCCGCTCGAGGTACCCGAGGTGGAGGAAGTAGCTGTAGGGAAGCGCGGGCTTGTCCGAACGACCGAGCCCGATCATGTCCGGCGCGAGCACCCGGGCGACCGGGCTCACCAGCGGCACCACGTTGCGCCAGCCGTACGTCCACGACGGGTTGCCGTGGAGGAACACCACCGGATCGCCGGTGCCCTCGTCGAGATAGTGCATCCGGTGGCCGGCCACCTCCACGAAGTGCGGCTCGAAGTCGAACGTCGCTCGCGCCATCAGGCCTCCACGTCTCGCCGGAACGCGCCCCGACCAGTACACCTCATTTCCGCGCTGTCCGTGATGTCCGCGGCTCGCGCGCCGGTCGCCCCGTGAGTCGCCGGGTGCACGGACGTCGCTGTGCACGGCGGTGCCGCGGACCCCGGCGAGTGACGCGCCAGACGATCGTCCTCCTTCAGCCGCGCAGGTCGTGACGCTCGAACGCGCCGATCGCGACCACCACGGCCACGGCGGTGATCCCGACGAGCACGAGCGCGCCGTCCCATCCGAGCCCGTCGGTGAGCTGGTTGTCCCCCACGGCCCAGTAGAAGGGTGAGAGGACACGCCAGCGGTCGAGCCACGAGACGACGGGACCGAGCGAGCTGAGCAGGTACGCCGCGGACGCGATGGCGGCGGTCACGCCCAGGGCCGGTCCGCGCTCGCCGAGCGCGGCACCGATGGCGAGCGCGATGCAGCCGAAGCTGATCCCCAGCAGGAACACACCGAAGGTCGATGCTCGCGAGGTTCCACACGTCGAGGCGCAGGTCGAAGGCACGCCCCACGAGCATGCACGCGTACGTCACGGCACAGACCGCACCCGCCTGCACGATCATCACCGCGGTCTTCTCGAGCAGGATCCGCCGGCGCGACAGCGGCAACGAGACGACGAGGTCGAGTCGCCGCGCTTCCTCCTCGCCGGCGACGGCCGACCCACCGTATCCGATGGTGAGGAGCAGGACGATGAGGGGCAGGAAGTTGGCGTAGAGGTTCGCGTTCGTCCAGCCGTCGGGGCTGGTGATCGATCCGCTGATGCCGAACAGCGCGGCGACACCCGGCGACTCCGTCACGATCTTGTCGAGGCCCGCGGAGTCCTTGAAGGCCGGATAGAGCGCGACGATCACGAGGGTGTAGAGGGCGAGCCCCAGGGCGTAGGCGAGGAGACTCCGTCGTCGGGAACGCAGGTCGAGGTGGGCGACCTCAGCCGCCATCAGCAGCCAGGGCATCGTCGCCGGTCGTGTAGTACCGGCGGAAGAGGTCCTCGAGGTCGGCCGGCCGCGCCCGCATCTGGCGTGTCTCGTGTTGTGCCGCGCGCTTGACGACGGCGTCGACGGATCCGACGACCGACAGCTCCAGGCGGGCGCCGTCCCCGGCCACGTCCCGGACCCCGGGAAGGCCCCGGAATTCGCCGGGCTCGACCGGGGTCGCGAACTCCAGGGTGATCCGGACCGGCGCCTGGCGCTGGAGATTGGCGATGGTGTCGGTCACGACGAGGCGCCCGTCACGGATCAACGCCACCGAGGTGGCGACCCGTTGCACCTCGTCGAGGGAGTGCGAGGAGAGGAAGACGGTGCGGCCCGCGGCCGATGCCTCCTGCAGCAGCGCCTGGAACTGCTCCTGCATCAGCGGATCGAGGCCGCTCGTCGGTTCGTCGAGGACCAGCAATTCGGGGTCGTGCATGAACGCGAGGAGGAGCCCGACCTTCTGGCGGTTGCCCTTCGAGAGCTCGCGCACGGGACGGTCGAGCTCGATCTCGAACCGGTCGACCAGGTCCTGGGTGGTGGTCGCCCGGGGCATCCCGCGCGCCCGCGTGAACGCCTCGACGTGCTCGCGTCCACTGAGCTTCGGGAAGAGCTGCAAATCGCCCGGGAGGTACCCGGTGCGTCGATGGACCGCGACGCTGTCGCGCCGGCTGTCGAGACCGAGGAGCTGCACCGTCCCGCGCGTCGGGCGTTGGAAGTCGAGCATGGTGCGGATGGTGGTGGACTTCCCGGCGCCGTTGGGACCGAGGAAGCCGAAGATCGCGCCGGACTCGACGTCGAAGTCGAGGTCCTCGACGCCCCGAGCGGAGCCGTACCGCTTCGTCAGGCCCCGAACCTCGATGACTGTGCCCACGCGGTCAGCCTAACGATCGGTCCGGATCCCGCGGGCGACCGGTCCGCGCAGGAGCTCGCGGGTCTGGCGGGCGATCTCGAGGTCTTCGCGCGATCTGATCACCAGCGTGCGCACGGGTGCGTCGGGCGCGGAGATGTCACGGTCCGCCGGCGCCGTGGCGTCGTTGCGGGTCGCGTCGATGCGAACGCCGAGAAACGCGAGCCGACGTTCCAGATCGGCGCGCACCACGTTCGAATGCTCGCCGACGCCACCGGTGAAGACGAGAACGTCGAGTCCGCCGATCGCAGGGACCATGGCCCCGACCCCGGCCGCGAGGTGGTGCTGGAACACGTCGAAGGCGAGCGACGCGTCGGCGTCGCCGTCGCGCCGGCGGGCCACGACCTCGCGCATGTCGCCGCTCCCGCCCGTGAGGCCGGCGAGACCGGAGTGCCGCTCGAGCGCCCGGTCCACCGCCTCGATGCCCCCGTCGACACGCGCCGCGAGCCACAGCACGAGTCCGGGATCGATCGCGCCGGACCGGGTCGCCATGACGAGGCCGTCGAGCGGCGTGAACCCCATGGTGGTGTCCATCGACCGGCCACCGGCCGCGGCGCACAGTGAGGCGCCGCTGCCGAGATGGCAGCTGACGACGCGCGCGCGTCCGGGGTCGACACCGGTGATCGACACCGCCCGGCGGACGGCGTACGCGTGCGACAGCCCGTGGAAGCCGTACCGGCGGATCGGCCACTTCTCCCGCCACGCCTCCGGCACGGCATAGGTCGCGGACTCGGCCGGCATGGCCGCGTGGAAGGCGGTGTCGAAGCAGGCGACGTGGACAGCCGCGGGCAGCGCGGCCCGGGCCGCGGCGATGCCCGCCAGGGCCCGGGCCTGGTGCAGCGGTGCGAGTCGCCCGAGCGATCGGATGGAGCGCTCGACGGCGTCGTCCACCACGACGGGGCCGACGAGGTCTGCGCCACCGTGCACGACCCGGTGCCCGACCGCGTCGGCGGGACCGCGCTCGGCGACGAACGTCTCCAACGCGTCCCGGGGGTCACCGCCGGCCCAGTCCTGGATCTCGGTGTCGCCGACCACGGTGTCGTCCGGATCCACCAGTGAGAGCTTGAGGCTGCTCGACCCGGTGTTCACCACCAGGACCCGCATCAGCGGCTCCGGTCGGGCGCCGCCGCCGGGCGGGCCGACCACGTCCAGTCCCGGATCTCGACGGGGTCCTCACCGTGCTCGACGATGTAGTGGCGGTGTTCGATCAGCGCGTCGCGGAGCGCGTCGACGACGTGCGCGTACCGCTCGGCGAGGTGCGGGACACGTTCGAGCACGTCGAGCGCGAGGTGGAACCGGTCCAGGTCGTTGCGCACCGCCATGTCGAACGGCGTGGTCGTGGTGCCTTCCTCCTTGTACCCGCGCACGTGCAGGTTGTCGTGGTTCGTGCGCCGGTACGTCAGGCGATGGATGAGCCACGGGTACCCGTGGTAGGCGAAGATGATCGGCTTGTCGGTCGTGAACAGCGCGTCGAACTCACGGTCGTCGAGCCCGTGGGGATGCTCGGTCGGTGGCTCCAGGGCGAGGAGGTCGACCACGTTGACGACGCGGACGCGCAGCTCCGGGACGTGCTCGCGGAGGTAGTCGACCGCGGCCAGGGTCTCCAGGGTCGGCACGTCGCCCGCGCAGGCCATGACGACGTCGGGCTCGTGCTCACCGTCGTTCGAGGCCCAGGCCCACAAACCCACCCCTTTGGTGCAGTGGCGCACGGCCTCGTCCATGTCGAGCCACTGCAGCTCTGGTTGCTTGCCGGCCACGATCACGTTGACGTAGTCCCGGCTGCGCAGGCAGTGGTCGGCGACCGACAGGAGGCAGTTCGCGTCGGGCGGCAGGTACACCCGCACGATGCCGCTCTTCTTGTTGACGACGTGATCGATGAAGCCGGGGTCCTGATGGCTGAACCCGTTGTGGTCCTGGCGCCAGACGTGTGACGTCAGGAGGTAGTTGAGGGACGGGATCGGCCGTCGCCACGGGATCTCGCGTGAGACCTTCAGCCACTTCGCGTGCTGGTTGAACATGGAGTCGACGATGTGGATGAACGCCTCGTAGCACGAGAACAGCCCGTGGCGGCCGGTGAGGAGGTACCCCTCGAGCCATCCCTGACAGGTGTGCTCGCTGAGGATCTCCATGACCCGGCCGTCGGGCGCGAGGTGCTCGTCGTAGGGAAAGGTGTTGGCCAGCCACGCCCGCTCGGTGACCTCGAACAGCGCATCGAGGCGGTTCGAGGCCGTCTCGTCGGGGCCGAAGACCCGGAAGTTGCGCCGGTCGGCGTTCTCGGTCATGACGTCGCGCAGGAAGCCGCCGAGTGCCCTGGTGGCTTCCGCCCGCACGCACCCGCGGCCCGGGACGTCGACCGCGTACTCGCGGAAGTCGGGCAGGCGCAGGTCGCGCGCCAGCAAGCCGCCGTTGGTGTGGGGGTTCGCGCCCATGCGCCGGTCCCCCGTCGGCGCCAGCGCGGTGAGTTCGCCGGCCGGAGCCCCGTGGTCGTCGAAGAGCTCTTCGGCACGGTACGAGCGCATCCAGGTCTCGAGGAGCCGGAGATGATCCGGATTGGTACGGACCTCGGCGATCGGGAGCTGGTGTGACCGCCAGAAGCCCTCGACCCGCAGGCCGTCGACCTCCTTGGGCCCGGTCCAGCCCTTGGGCGACGCCAGGACGACCATCGGCCACCGCGGCCGGTCACGGTGCCCGCCCCGTCGGGCCCGGTCCTGGATCGCGGTCAGCTCGTCGAAGACGTCGTCGAGGGCCGCGGCCATGGCCTGGTGCATCGCGGCCGGCTCGTGGCCCTCGACGAAGCGGGGCGACCATCCGCAGCCCACCAGGAAGTCCCGCAGCTCGTCGCGTTCGATGCGCGCGAGCACGGTCGGATTGGCGATCTTGTACCCGTTCAGGTGCAGCACCGGGAGCACGGCGCCGTCGGTGACCGGGTCGAGGAACTTGTTGCCGTGCCAGGCGGTCGCCAGCGCGCCGGTCTCGGCTTCGCCGTCACCGATGACGCACGCGGCGACGAGGTCCGGGTTGTCGAGCACCGCGCCGAAGGCATGCGCCAGGGAGTAGCCGAGCTCCCCGCCCTCGTTGATGGAGCCGGGCGTCTCGGGGGCCGCGTGGCTCGGGATGCCGCCGGGGAAGCTGAACTGCCGGAACAGCTTCCGGAGTCCCTCTTCGTCGAGGGTGAGGTCCGCGTAACGTTCGCTGTAGGTGCCTTCGAGGTACGTGTTGGCCACCACCGCGGGTCCACCGTGACCCGGGCCGCAGATGAAGATCATGTTCGTGTCACGGGCCCGGATCACCCGGTTGAGATGCGCGTAGACGAAGTTCAGGCCCGGTGTCGTCCCCCAGTGCCCGAGCAGCCGGGGCTTCACGTGTTCGGGCCGCAATGGTTCGCGCAGCAGGGGATTCGCCATCAGGTAGATCTGCCCGACGGAGAGATAGTTCGCGGCGCGCCAGTACGCGTCGATGCCGTGGAGGTCGTCCTCGCCGAGGCGTTCGGGCTCGGGAGTTGTGGGCTGGGTCATGTCGGGACCGTTCCCTCGGTTGCCGTTCCCCCGATTGTCGTTCCCCCGGCTCTGCCCCCCCGGCGCCGGTCCAGAGCACCGTAGACCGCGAGCTTGATCCGGTCGTTGACGAGGAACCAGGCGAGTGCGTACACCCAGACCAGGCCCGCCCGGCCCCAACCGATCGGGGTCACGAGGACTCCGTAGACGGCCACCACGGTCGCGATCGCCTGCGTCCCGATCACGGCGAAGAGCAACACCCGGGCCGGGCGCGGTCGCGTCCAGAAGGGGCCGCGCGTGCGCGTCAGGAAGATCGTGAGGTGCCCGGCCACCGAGAGCTTGAGGTAGAGCAACGTCTGGATGGTGCCGCGGTCGAGCGAGAACACCTTGTCCGCGAGCACCACCAGGGTGAAGGAGGCGACGACCCCGATCAGGCCCAGCGCGGTGGCGATGCTCAGCACGGTCGTCATGTCCCAGGCTTCCGGGCGTTCGGAGCCCGCGGCGCGGTCGTAGGCGATGCTGAGGATCGCGCCGTCGTTGAGCAGCGCCAGCAACACGATCATCACCGGGGTCACGGGGAAGAAGTCGAAGATCAGGATCGAGAGCGTGATCAGGAGGAGCACGCGAATCGTCTCCGCGATGCGGTAGATCGCGTACGTCGTCATCCGCTGGAAGATCTCGCGCGCGGTGCGGATCGCGGTCACGATCACCGAGAGGCCCGGGGCCAGGAGCACCACGTCGGCGGCCGCACGCGCCGCGTCGGTGGCACCGGACACCGCGATGCCCGCGTCGGCCTGCTTGAGCGCCGGCGCGTCGTTGACGCCGTCTCCCGTCATTCCGACGATGTGGCCCTGCCGCTGGAGCAGCCTGACGATCCGGTACTTGTGTTCCGGGAACACCTGCGCGAACCCGTCGGCGCGCTCCACGAGATCAGCCGCCGGACCGTCGTCGTCCTCGTCGGTGAGCACGTCCGCGTCGACGATCTCGGCCCCGAGGCCGACCTCGGTCGCGATCTGGCGTGCGATGGCGCGTTGATCACCTGTGACCATCCGCACGTCGACACCGAGGCGCTTCGCCTCCGCGATGGTGCTCCGCGAGTCGTCGCGTGGCGGGTCCGCGAGCGCGACCACCCCGAGGAACCGCCACGAACCCCGCTCGTCGGTGCGCGCGACGCCGAGCGATCGGGATCCCCGCCGGGCGAACTCCTCCACGGCGCCCATGGCCTGCGAATGCGGGGAGGCGCCGTCGGACCCGGCCAGGGCGAGGATCACCTGGGGCGCGCCCTTGCTCGTGCGGAACGACCCGCTCGGCCCCTCCACGACCGCCTCCGTGCGCTTGCCCACCGGGTCGAACGGGCTGAAGCCCGTCACCCGGTATCCGGCCATTCGCGCGGGATCCGGTGCCGCGCGCAGCACCGCGAGGTCGATCGGGTCCCGGTCCTCTTCGCGTGACGCGAGCGCGGCGCTCACCAGAAGGTCTTCGCGGCGACACGCCTTCCGCTGTCCACTCGGCGGCGAGCGACAGCCGATTCTGGGTGAGCGTGCCCGTCTTGTCGCAACAGAGCACGTCCATCCCGCCGAGCTCCTCGACGGCGGGCAGGTGGCTCACGATGGCCTGCTCACTTGCGAGCGTCCGCGCGCCGACGGCCATCGTCACCGACAGCACCGCGGGCAGCGCGACGGGGACCGCGGCCACAGTGACCACCAGCGCGAACTCGAGGGTGGTCGCCGCGGGTGCGCCCCGCGCCAGGCTCACTGCCACGATCAACGTGACGAGCACCGCGGCGAGCAGGATGAGGAAGTTCCCGATCCGGAGCACGGCCCGCTGGAAGTGGCTCACCGTCGACGCCGTCGCCACGAGGCGGGTCGTCTGCCCGAAATAGGTCTGGACGCCCGTCGCGGTCGTGACCGCGTCGGTCTCGCCCCGACTCAGGATCGACCCGGCGAACAACGATTCGCCCACCGACCGGGTCACCGGCAGCGACTCCCCCGTCAAGGCCGACTGGTCGACCTCGACCTGCGCGTCGTCCACGAGGCACACGTCGGCGGGGACCACTTCGCCGAGTCGGACCCGGATCACGTCGCCCGGGACGAGGTCACCGGCGGGGAGCGACACCCAGACGCCGTCGCGCCGGACCCGCGCCGTCGACGCCAGGCGTTCCTTCAGCGCGGCGATCGCGTTGCCGGCCTGGTGCTCCTCCCAGAAGCCGACGACACCGTTCATCACCAGCAGCACGCCGATGATGGTGGCGTCCTCCCAGCGCCCGACGGCCACCGACAAGGCGAACGCGGCCTCGATCATCCAGGGGATCGGGCCCCAGAAACGCACCAGGAGCTCGACCACGGCGCTCCGCTGCCGCTCGCTGACCTCGTTGGGCCCCAGCCGCTCGAGGCGTGACCTCGCCTCGTCCGTCGACAGTCCCTGCCGCGACGAGCCGAGACGGGCGAGCGTCCCCTCCACTCCGAGGTCGGCGACCTCGTCGTTCGAGAGCGACCGGACCGCCGTCGGATCGGATCCGGCGGTCCCCACGTCGCGACGCAGGCTTCGTCCCCTCACCCAGACTCGGCCGGCACCATGACGACCGGCAGTTGCCCGTGGTGGAGGACCTTCAGGGCCGTGGCACCGAGGCGCAGCCCGCTGATCCCTCCCAGCCCCCGCGACCCCACCACCAGCAGGCCCGCCTGCTCCCGGTGGACGGCCTCGATGAGGGCGTCCACCGGGTCTCCCTCGGCGACCGACACGCGCACGGCGACGCCGGTGGCGCGCAACGGCGCCACCCATTCCTCCGCGTGCGCACGGGCGACGTCGAGCGAGCTTCGGGGACCCGCGTGGTGCATCCATGCCGAGCGCGGTTCCTCGGCGTGCACCGCGACGACCTCCGTCGCGACCGTCGTCGTGGTCCGGGCGCACCAGGCGATGGCACCGAGACTCCCCTCGGAACCGTCGACGCCCACGACGACGGGCGCCGGCCAGGCCGACCTGGTCGACGCGGGGATCGCGGCCAGCGGGCGGCGCGTGTGGTGCACCAGGTGATGGGTCACGCTGCCCAGGTGCACCGCGTGCGAGTGGCCCTCCATGCTCCGGGACCCCACGACGACGAGATCCGCGGCCTCCGCGTCCCCCGCGAGGAGGAGCTGCTCGCGTGGGTCGCCGTCGAGCAGCAACGTTCGGGCGGACGGCTGCGCCACCCGGGCCGCCGCGGCCCAACCGTCGAGACGATCGCCCGCCTCGCCCCGCAGGGTCTCGAACTCGGGGACGGACACCTCCACGAACGTCGGTTGCCACGCCGACGCGATCACCAACTCGGCGCCGGCGGCTACCGCGAGGCCGGTGGCCCAACGCAGCGCCGACTGCCCTCCGATCGAGCCGTCCGTACCCACCAGGACCCGCATCACCGCGTCCTCCCGCCTACGGACGGTCCGCGACCACCGCGCGCGAGTGCGTCGCGTTCCGACACGATGCCCACCACCACGTCGTCCTGGGTCACCGGGACGTGTCGGATCTCGTTCTCCAACATGAGGTTCGCGACGCCGAGCACGGATTCGCCGGGAGCCACGCACGCGAGGTCCAACGTCATCACGTCCTCCGCACGGGGCGCGGTCGGGATCCAGACCGTCGGCGAGCGCCCGGACGATGTCGCGCTCGGACACCACCCCTTCCGCATGGCTCCCCGGCGCTCCTGGCGGACGCGTTCCGCGCACGACCACCGCTCCGATGGTCTCTTCGGAGAGGGTCGAGGCGACCTCCCGAAGTGTCGCTTCCGGGTACACGACGACCGGCGGACGCTTGACCAGGCTGCGGACGGCTTCACCTGCGACGCTCATCATGACCTCTTCCGAACTTCCGAACTTCCGAACCGACGTGTTCCGAACCTAGGCGTCTCCGGGCTCATGATGGGGCCGGCCGGACGAATCCGCTAGGGCCCAACGTCACACCTCCGCCGGGTCACCGCCGGCGGCGTGGCCCGGCGACGAGCACCGGTTAGCGTGGCGACATGGGGAGGAGCCGGGTGCTCCCGATCGGCGCGTGCGTCGCGCTGTTCGTGGTCGCGGGAGTGCCGATCACGAGCACGGCCGCGGTAGGGTCCACCACGACGGCGTACACCTTCGTCGACGCTGCTCGCCCCACTCCGTGCACCGGGGCCGCCACGCGGACCCTGCACGTCACGGTGGTGACGCCCGACACGTCCGGACCGGCACCGGTCGTCCTCGTGGGTCCGGGAAGCGGCGCGTCGCAGCGAGCGGTGGCCCGGGCGGACGCCGCCGCGCTCGCCGAACGCGGCTACGTGGGCGTGGCCCTCGACTTCCCCTGCACCAACGCGCCCGGATACTCGACGACGGACCCGGTGGTCGCGCTCGACATCTACCACCAGCCGGCCGACGTCAGCTTCGTGCTCACGAATCTCCTCGCCCTGAGCGCCGCCCCCGGGAACGCGCTCTCGGGTCTGCTCGACCCGCAACGGATCGGCTACGTGGGAACCTCGAGCGGGGCCGTCACCGCGCTGCTGCTCTTCAACTCCTGCTGCGGGGATCCACGCATCCGGGCGACCGAGATCATCAAGGGGATTCCCGTCCCGACCGGACCGGGGCTCCCGCTCGCCGGCACCTACGACTGGTCGCGCCCGATCGCCACGTACTTCTGGAGCGGATGCCGCGACGCGGTCACGCCTTACGGGCCGGCATGGTCAGCCTTCACCCAGCTCACGGCACCGAAGGCCTTCCTCGCCGACCCGACCGGCACGCACAGCACGCCTCCGGTGTTCCCGCCCGGCACCGTCGACGCGTTCTTCGACCGCTTCGTCGCCGGTGAGGCCGCGCCGGCGACGGTCGCGCCGTTCCTGGCGGCGGCGGGCGACCCGAACTTCGCGTACGACCTCGGCCCCGACATCCCGGCGAAGCCGCTCGCGGCGGCCTGCCCCGTCGGCGCCACCTCGTCCCCGACCGTCCCGGCCGCCGTCACCCCGGTGCTCGTGTCCCCGCGCTTCACGGGCTGACCTCGTCCGGCAGGCGACAGACTCGGCATCCGATGGCCCACGACATCCCGAACGCGACGACGTACGCGCACCATTCGTTGGCGACCCACGAGGTCGTGCTGCTCCTCGAGACCCACTCCCACGACGGCCTCAGCGAGACGGAGGCCGAGCGTCGCCTCGTGCACTTCGGTCCGAACGAGTTGCCCGCCGCGAAGGCGGGCGGGCCGCTGCTGAGGTTCCTCGGCCAGTTCCACCATCCGCTGATCTACGTCCTGCTCGCCTCCGGGGTCGTGACGTTCCTGCTCGGTGACGGCGTGGAGTCCGGCGTCATCTTCGGCGTCGTGTTGATCAACGCGATGGTGGGCTTCATCCAGGAGTCGAAGGCGGAGGCCTCCCTCGACGCGCTCCGTTCACTGGTGCACACCGACGCGCGGGTCCGGCGCGGCGGGACCCAACGGCCGATCCCGTCGACGGACCTGGTTCCCGGTGACGTCGTCCTGATCGACGCGGGCGACAAGGTGCCGGCCGATCTTCGCCTGCTCGAGGTCGCCGAGCTGCAGATCGACGAGTCCGCGCTCACCGGCGAATCGGTCCCCGTCGTCAAGGACGAGGTGGCGCTCCCGGACTCGACCGTCGTGGCCGACCGCCGCAACATGGTGTACTCGGGCACGCTGGTCACGAACGGCAGCGGGCTCGGTGTGGCGGTCGCGACCGGCGCGGAGACCGAGCTGGGAGAGATCCACCGGTTGGTGGGCGGTGCCGAGCGCCTCGCCACACCGTTGACCCGGAAGCTGGCGTGGTTCAGCAAGGTGCTCACCGCCGTGATCCTCGGCTTCGCGGGGTTCACCTTCGGCATCGGCGTCCTGCGGGGTGAGAGCGCGTCGGAGATGCTGACCGCCGCGGTCGCGCTCGCGGTCGGCGCCATCCCCGAGGGTCTCCCGGCGGCGGTCACCATCACCCTGGCCATCGGCGTGAACCGCATGGCCCGCCGGCGGGGGGTGATCCGACGCATGCCGGCGGTGGAGACGCTCGGCAGCACCACCGTCGTCTGCTCGGACAAGACCGGGACGCTCACCGAGAACCAGATGACCGTTCGCTCGATCTGGACACCCGGCGCCGAGTTCGACGTGACCGGATCCGGCTACCGACCCGAGGGCACCGTGCTCGACGACGACGGCGCCACGGCGGATCCGGGCGCGAACGAGGCACTGCGCTGGACGTTGCTCGCGGGCGCGGCCTGCAACGACGCGCGCCTGATGCACACCGACGAGACCTGGGCCGTGCTCGGCGACCCCACCGAGGGTGCGCTGCTGGTCGCGGCGGCCAAAGCGGGGATCGACACCGCGGCGGTCGCCGACACCCTTCCCCGCGAAGCCACGATTCCCTTCAGCTCGGACCGCAAGTACATGGCCACCCGACACTCCGACCGCGACGGCGGCCACGTCGTGCTGGTCAAGGGAGCCGTCGAACGCGTGCTCGAGCTGTGCAGCACCATGATGGTCGCCACCGGCTCCCCGCGCGTTGGACCCGCACGTGATCACCGGCGCGGCCGACGGTCTCGCGCGTGACGGCCTGCGGGTCCTCGCCACGGCCGTCGGTCGCGTCGACGACGACGCCGACTTCGATGTCGAGGTTCTGACCGGCCGGCTCACCTTCACCGGGTTGCAGGCGATGCTCGACCCACCGCGACCGGCAGCGATCCGTGCGGTCGCTTCGTGCCACACCGCGGGAATCGACGTGAAGATGATCACCGGCGACCACGCCACGACGGCGACGACCGTCGCCGAGCAACTCGGGATCCTCACCGAACGCCATGATGGCGACGTCCTCACCGGCGACGAGCTCGCGCGCCTCTCCGGCGACGCCTACGTCGACGCGGTCTCGGACGCGTCGGTCTTCGCGCGCGTGTCGCCGGAACAGAAGCTGCGCCTGGTCGAAGGTCTCCAGGCTCGGGACCACGTGGTCGCCATGACCGGCGACGGCGTCAACGACGCACCCGCGCTGCAGCAGGCCGACATCGGGGTGGCGATGGGCTTCGGAGGCACGGAAGTGGCCAAGGACGCCGCCGACATGGTGCTCACCGACGACGACTTCGCGACCATCGAAGCCGCGATCGAGGAAGGCCGGGGGGTGTTCGACAACCTCACGAAATTCATCGTGTGGACGCTCCCGACGAACATGGGCGAAGGATTCGTCATCCTCGTCGCGATTCTCCTGGGCGCGACCTTGCCGATCCTGCCCGTCCAGATCCTCTGGATCAACATGACGACCGCGGTCGCGCTCGGCCTCATGCTCGCGTTCGAGCCGAAGGAGGACGGGATCATGGAGCGGCCGCCGCGTGACCCGCGGACCCCCCTGCTCACGCGTGCGCTCGTGATACGCATCGCGCTCGTCTCCGCGCTGCTGGTCGGTGGCGCGTGGTGGGTGTTCGAATGGGAGCGAGGAAGCGGCGCCACGCTGGCCGAGGCCCGCACCGCTTCGGTCAACCTGTTCGTGACCGTCGAGGCCTTCTACCTGTTCAGTTGCCGGTCGCTGACCCGTTCGGCGTTGCGGATCGGGTTCTTCTCCAACGGATGGATCATCGCCGGGGTGTCCGCGCAGATCGTCGGCCAGATCGCGATCACGTACCTCCCCGCGATGAGCTCGGTGTTCCAAACCGCGCCGATCGGCGTCGCCGCGTGGTCGCGGATCCTCGCCATCGCCGCCGTGACCATGGTGGTTGTCGCAATCGACAAGCGACTTCGCCGTAGCTCCGTGACCGGAGCGAGCGGCTTCCGAAGCCCTTCCCGACCACCCGCGGCGTGACAGGATCGGCCGTCCGGCCGGAGCGACGCGTGGAAGGGCTCGCGTGATGGGTGACAACGACATCATCATCGGGCTCGCGGCGATCGTGATCTTCGGGGTCGGCGCCCAATGGATCGGTCGACGGTCCGGGATCCCGTCGCTCCTGTTGCTGCTCCCGGCCGGCGTTCTCGCCGGGCCGGTCCTCGGCCTCGTCGATCCCGGCCAGCTCTTCGGCGAGACCCTCTTCCCCGGGATCACCCTCCTCGTCGCCCTCCTCCTGTTCCAGGCGGCACAGGGACTACGCGTTCGCGACCTGCCGCGACTGGCGCGCGGTCCGGTGCTGCGCCTCGTCACCATCGGGGCGGCAATCACCTTCGCGGGAGCGTCCGGCGCGGTGGCGCTGCTCCTGGGGGTGAGGGGCGACCTCGCGCTGCTCACCGGCGCGATCCTCGTGGTCTCGGGCCCGACGGTCGTCGGGCCGCTCCTGGCCGACGTGCGACCCCGCGATCCGTCCGACTCGGTCCTGCGTTGGGAGAGCATCACCCTCGATCCTGTCGGGGCGACCCTCGGCGTGGTCGTGCTCAACCTGGTCCTCGCCTCCGGTGGCGGCGTACACCCGGCGATGCAGATGTTGGCGCGTCTCGGTACCGGGGTCGGGATCGGCATCGCCGCCGCCGCGGTCCTCGTCTTCGTGATGTCACGCTTCCTGGTGTCCGATGAGATGGAAGCCGCAGTGGCGCTCCTGTTCGCGGTTGCCGCGTTCGCGCTCGCCGAAGTCGCCCTGTCCGAGGCAGGGCTGTTCGCGACGACCACCCTGGGCTTCATCGCGGCCAATCAGGACATCGTGCCCACCGCTCGCATCAAGGGCTTCGGCGAGACGCTCGAGGTCCTGATCATCGGATCGTTGTTCATCGTGCTCGGCGCACTCATCAAGCTCGACGACCTCGCCCACTACGCGTGGCAGACCGCCGCGCTGGTGGCAGTGCTCGTGCTCGTGCTCCGACCGCTCGCGGTCGCGGTGTCGCTCCTCGGGACCAGAGTGGCCGGCCGCGACCGCGCGTTCGTGGGTTGGGTCGACCCGCGGGGCATCGTCGCGGCCGCGACCGCCGCGCAGTTCTCCGGCAGTCTCGACGACGCGCACATCGCGCACACGTTCCTGCTCCCGGTGGTGTTCGGCGTCATCATCGGTACCGGCGTCGTGTACGCATCGAGCGCTGGGACCGTCGCCGGGTTCCTGCGGGTGAAGCGCCGGGCGCCCCGGGGTGTCGCCTTCGTCGGCGACGAGCCGTGGGTGCTCGCGCTCGCCCGGCATCTCGACCGACTCGACGTGCCGGTGCTCGTGCTCACCGCCCGCGCACCGGGCGACGAGCGTCGGATCGATGGGCTGCGCACCGCGTCGATCCTCGACGACGAGGCGAGCCTGGCGGCGACGCTCGAGGCTGCGACGATCGCCCAGGTGGTCGTGGCCGCCCGCCCGGGGCCCGCGGTGACGCTGCTCACCGCGAGCCTGGTCGAGGATCTCGGCCGCCGTCAGGTCCTCGCGCTGCCCGAGGCGCGTCCCACCGGGGATCGTCGCATCACCCACGCCAGCGCGCACCCCTTCGCACCCGGGACCACGCGGGAGCGCATCACCGAGCTCACCGCCGCAGGGGCCACGGTCGTGGCCCTCGACCACCGCCCGGAGGGTGACGGGATCCTGCTGGCGACGGTCGCGCCCGACGGTGCCGTCGACCTGACCCCCGACGCCAAGACGACCCCGCCCGGTTCGACCCACCTGGTGCTGGTGGTCGATCGATCCACCTGACGCCGGGGCCCGACCCGGGCGCAGCCTCCGACACCGCGTATCCTGGCATGGCACGCGGAACGGTTCCCGAGGAGGGTCCATGCGTCGATGGTGGCTGGTGGTGCTGGGAGTCGTGCTCACGTGCGCGATGACCGCCTGCGGGTCCACCTCCTCGGCGTCGAGCACCGGCGCACCGGGCACCACCACCGGGGCGCCGCCGCAACCCGCCGGCGCACGCCCGTCGGCGAGTGCTCGCATGGTCTGCGCGAAGGAGGCCCAGGCCGAGATCGCCGGGGTGCTCGCGCGGAAGACCACCCGGGTCACCGATCCGACGTGGTCGAACCACGTCTATTCGTGTGACTACGTGTACCCCAAGGGCACCGTGACGCTCTCGGTCAAGGAGCTCAGCGACGAGGCGGCCACGACCGCCTATTTCGACACCCTCGGCACCATCCTCAACCGTCTCCCCGACGACGTGGGGCTCGGCCAGGGCGCGTTCCAGACCCCGAACGGGTCGATGGTCGTGCGCAAGGACTTCGACGTCCTGTTCGTCGACGTCGCCAAGCTGCCGAAGGGATTCCACGCACCGGGGCTGACTGCGGCCGACGTGGCGTCCGCCATCGCCCTCACCGTGCTGCACTGCTGGCAGTGACGACGGGCGACGTGGCCCGGCGGACGAGCCGGTCGACGCGGCCGGGCCGCGTACGTCAGAGTTCGGGCGTGTCCGTCTCCGCCGTCTCCGCCATCTCCGCCTGCCCGGCCAGGAGCGCACGTGCCGACGGGCCACGTGCGAAGTACACCGCCAGCATCGCGTAGACCACGAGGCAGAGATACGGGCTGACGAAGGCGAGGCCGATCGTGATGCCGTACACGATCGGGCTCACGGCGGCGAGGCGCAACGACCGCCGGAGCTGGGCCTCGGTCACCGCCTCGGTCGTGTGTTCGGGATGACGAACGAGATGCAACCACATCCCCATGAACACGATCCCGATCAGGGTCATGGTGAGGCTGTAGAGCGCAGTGGCGACCGAGGCGTTGATACCGCCGTCGCGGATGTAGTCGGCCAGCACGGACGTGGGCCACGGGATGAAGCCGATACCGAGGAGCAGGGCGAGGTTCAGGAACAGCAGGGGCCGGTCGACGGAGCTGATGCGTTCGAACATCGAGTGGTGCGCGACCCAGATCAGGCCGATGACGGTGAACGACACGATGTACGCGACGTACGCCGGCCAGCGTTGGAGGATCTCGTCGAAGAGGCCGCCGTCGCCGTGCACGTGCAACCGGCCGATGTCGAGCACCAGCAGCGTCGAGGCGATCGCGATCACACCGTCGCTGAGGCCTTCCAGACGCTGGGTGGTGAGGCTCGGATTCTGTGGACGCACGATGACATCCTCGCGTGCGGGCGGCGAAGGCGTCAGATGGCCAGCGCGGGCCGAGACTTCGACCGCCTGCGACGCCGGCACCGCGAGCTGCGCACCGCGATCGTCCTGCACCCCGACGATGCCCCAGGTGCGTGTCGTGAAGTCGACCCACGGGTAGAAGCCCTCGCCGCCGTTGCCGCTCACGACCGTGGTCTTCCCCGACGGGTCCACGACGTCGGGCCAGCAGCCCAGCCCGTACCGGGGGATCTGCGTGATCCCGACGGAGTAGTCGTGCGAGGTGTCGTACGCCGACACCTGATCCGACACCATCTGGTGCACCGCTGCCGCCGACAACACCCGGGCGCCGTTCGCCATCCCGTCGTCGAGGATCATGGCGAGGAACCTTCCGTAGTCGTCGACGGTCACCCTCAGACCGAACGCGGGGTTCGCCGCTGCGGGCGCGCCGGGCCAGGTCGCGGCGTCCATGCCGAGCGGACCGGTGAGCCGCTGGTGCACCACGGTGGCGAAGTCGGCACCGCCGAGCACCTCGATGAGCCTGCCGACCACGAGGAACGGGGAGTTCCCGTAGGAGAAGTTCGATCCGGCCGGGAACTCGCGCGGCGATGCCGCGAGCACGCTGACGCACGCCGCGAGCGGGGTCCCGTCGCTCTGACACGCGTTGTCGTGCACACCGGACGTGTGATCGAGCAATTCGCGCACCGTGATCGGCGGGTCCGAACCCGCGAACTCGGGGAGCCATCGCGCGATGTCGTCGTCGAGGCCGATGTCGCCCTGATCGACGAAGGTCATGAGCGTCGCCGCGGTCAGCCACTTGCTCGAGGACGCCACGTCGAGCGGCGTGGTGCCCGTCACGCTTCCGACGGCGTCCTCGTGGATCACCCCACCGTCGGCGGCGACGATCCGGATCATCCCGCCCGCGAGCCCGGCGGACATCACCCGGTCGGTGAGCGACCTGTCGGTCGCGTCGAAGGTGCCGGGAGCGAACACGGTGCGGGTGCCCGACGTCGACGTCGGCGCGTCCGTCGTGGAGGTCGGTGCCGAGGTCGTCGTGGCGCGGCCATGCGCCCGGGCGCCTCGCGGGCTCGCCGACGACGAGCAGCCGATGAGCAGCAGTCCGGACATCAAGCAGACGAACGCGCGGCACGACCACTCGCAGGCATGCGCCTCAGGCGTGGAGCGGGCCAAGCCATTCCCTCTCACTCGATGCGGGGCCGCGCGATCCGTCGGTCGTCGGGCACGGGATCTCGAGGGTGCGCCGGCCGCTTCCCGAGCGCCCGGCGAACGCTCGACGCTACCGCCGGGACCCGGTCGCCCCGAGGGGTTCGGGACCTTGGGCCCTGTACTCCGGCGCGCCGATCTGGCATTGTGCACTGGTCTCGGTTGAGCAGGCAGCCGGATCCCGGGTCGGATCGTCGATGTGGCGTCGTCGAGCTCCCGTCCCGGGCGTCGTCGCTCGTGGGACCAGGAGCTGACCTTGGGAGTCGCCAGAGATGCCGCTTCCGGGCCCCGAACCGCGGCCCGGGACGGGTGTGGCGCACTTCGCGCCGACACGAGCTCTCCGCTGGTCGTCGTCCTCGGACCACCCGGAGCCGGCAAGGGCACGCAATGCCGGCTGCTCGCCGCGGAGACCGGCTGGGGCCACCTCTCCATGGGTGACCACCTTCGGGGCGAGATCTCCCGCCAGTCGCCGCTCGGATCCCTCGCCCGCCGCTACGTGGAGGCAGGGCAGCTGGTCCCCGACGAGCTGGTGACCGAGATCGCCCTGGACGAGCTCTCGCACCATGCGCAGGACGATGGCGTGATGCTGGACGGCTTCCCCCGTACGATCGCCCAGGCCGAATCACTCGCCGCGGCCGCGCCGGCGCTGGTGACCGTCTGCGTGGTCCTGGTCGTCCCTCGCGAACAGATCCTGGCCCGGCTCCTGGCGCGTGGTCGACCCGACGATCGCCCCGGGGTGCTCCGGACCCGGCTGCTGGCGTATGAACGTGAGACCAGGCCCCTGGTGGACTGGTACTCCGGACGCGGCCATGTCGAGCACGTCGACGGCAGTGCCTCACCCGCGTGCGTCGCGTCCGGCCTCCGCCGCGTCCTGGTCCGCGCCGGGGTCGTCAGCGGCACGACTCCCGCGATCGGGCACGAAGCTCCCGGCTGACGACACCGCTACATTCGCCGCGGGATGCCTGGGACACGACGTCCCGACGAACGGAGAGGACAGCGATGACGACGATCCTCCACGACCACGACGCCACGCTCGACCCGATCCGCGGCGCGCGGGTTGCGGTCGTCGGGTACGGCAACCAGGGCCGTCCCTGGGCACTGAACCTGCGCGACTCGGGGGCCGACGTCACCGTCTGCGTACGCGCCGACGAGACCCGCGACCGCGCCGTCGCCGACGGCTTCGCCACCGCCGATCTCGACGCGGCATCCGGCTTCGACGTGCTGTGCGTGCTGATCCCCGACGATGCCATCCCCTCGCTGCCGATCCGCCCGCGGGCGGACGCGCTGGTCGTGGTCGCCAGCGGCTACACGCTCGCGTTCGACCGCTTCGACCCGCAGTGCGATGTCGGGATGGTCGCGCCGCGCATGCTCGGACCCGAGGTGCGCCGGTGCTACGAAGAAGGGGTCGGCTTCATCACCGCCTTCGGCATCCACCGGGACGTCACCGGCACCGCGCGCCGCGCACGCTGGCCGTCGCGAAGGCGATCGGCGGGCTCCACCAGGGTGCCATCGAGTTGACGCCACGCCAGGAGGCGGTGCTCGATCTCGCGGTCGAGCAGGCGTTGTCGCCCGCGCTCGGGCGTGTGTCACGCGCGTTCACCGAGGTGATGCTCGAACAGGGGATCCCGCTCGAGGCCGTGATCACCGAGCTCGTGCTCTCGGGCGAGGTCGAACGCACCTACCGGCTCCTCCGCAAGGAGGGCTACGCCGGCCAGTTCGAGCACCATTCGCCCACGAGCCAGTACGGCCAGCTCTCGCGCGGCCCGGAGTTCGACCATCTCGACGTCGCCGCCAAGATGCGGGAGATCGTCGCGCGGATCGACTCCGGCACGTTCGCCGACGAGTGGGACGCCGAGCGTGATGCCGGCTACCCCCGGCTACGCGCGATGAAGGACGCGGCGGCGGGTCCGCAGGTCGCGGAGTTCGAACGCGAGCTGCGGACCCGGCTCGGCGAAGGGGCCGCCCGGTGAACGTGCTCGTCGTGGTGTCGGACCAGCACGACCCGAAGGCCATGGGCTGCGGCGGTGGTCCGATCGTCAGCAATCGATCTCGAACGAGACCGACGCGGTGTCGCCGGTGTCCAGGTTTCGCGCCTCGACATCCGACACGCTGAGGGTGGAACCCGAGCGGTCGACGGCGCCGTAGTCGAGCGCGGCGCGATAGGACATGAGGTCCGGCGAGGTCGGGCTTCCGATGTCGATGGTGACGTCGTCGCCTTCGAACTGCTCTCCTTGCGCGTACCGGGTGAAGTCGATGGTGACGTCACTGCCGTCGGCATTGGTGCCGAATCCCTGCGCGGTCAACTCGATCTTCTGGCCCGCGGAGGTCTGCTCCTTCAGGTGGCACAGGCTCCGGTCGAGCGACACGGTCTCGTCCCCGAACACCAGGCTGCCTCCCGTGCCGCCACCCACCGAGCTCGAGCTCCCGTTCGTCGGCGCACACTCGGTCGCGTAGAAGGCGCCGAACTTCGTCGCGGCCTTGGCGTACTTCTGCGCCTGACGGCCGATGACGGCGGCAGCGTCGGCGGCGCCGTCCGCGTTCCCGACCACCTTGTAGAACTTGGCGAGGGCCTTGAACGACGACTTCACGCTCTTCGGTGCCTTCTTCGCCGCTTTGGCGAACGCTTTCCCGACCTTCGTGAACACGCCCGCGTCGAAACTGCTGGCGTCGGGCTGGCTGCCGATGGCGGAGAGGTCCTCCTGCAATCCCGCGAGGCTCGCGCAGGTCTTGGAGACGTTCCCCGACGCGGCGAGGGCATCGTCGGCCACCATGACCAGCGATGCGCAGACGAGTGACACAGCGGCGAGAGCACGGACGACGCGCACGGGCGGCTCCTCTCGACTCGGGACCGACGACGTAGCAGGAGGCTACGGGCGACCTCGACCACGACGCCCGGTTCGCGCGCGATCCGTCACACGAAACGCGCGTTCACACGACCCGCCGGAAAGATCATGACGGCTTCGGGTCGAACGGCCACGGGCCGAGGCGTCGACGGGTGTGCCGCGCCGGGCGACCTCGTCACGCGGTCGGTTTCCAGCGCGAACCTCGGACCGTGCTCCTCGTCGACGCGGCGAACGTCATCGGATCCCGGCCGACCGGCTGGTGGCGTGACCGTCCGGGCGCGACACGTGACTTCACGGACCGGCTTCGACGCGCGGTCGCCGACGGGGCGCTCGTCGATCGTGTCGTCGTGGTCTTGGAAGGGGACGCGCGACAGGGCGTCGAAGAGACCGCCGACGAGGACGTCGTGGTCGTCCACGCAACGGGATCCGGGGACGACACCCTGGTCGCGCTCGCCGCCGCCAGCAACGCGCACGTCGTGCTGGTCTCGGCGGACCGCCGTCTCGGGGAACGGGTCCGGCGCGGCGGTGCCGACGTCGTCAGCCCGTCCTGGTTGCTCGGCCGTCTCCCGCCGTGATCGGGTCACCGCCCGTCCGCGTCCGCGGGAGTGGCATGATGACGGCTGGGCGAAGCGACCGGTCGAGAGGAGCGATGCCATGGCGACGCTGTACGACGACGTCAAGGTGATCGACGCCGACACGCATTTCACCGAGCCTCCGGACATGTGGACGAGCCGTGCGCCCGCCGCCTACCGGGACCGGATCCTGCACATCGAGCAGCGCAACGGCGTCCCGACGTGGGTCGTCGACGACACCGAGCTCGGATTCGCCAAGGGTGGCGGTGTCGTCGACCACGAGGGCGGGAAGATCCCGTTCCTCGATTCGGCCGACAAGGGCATGGACTGGGTGCACCCCGGGGCATGGGACGTCAAGGCCCGCCTCCAGGTCATGGACGAGTGCGGGATCCACGCCCAGGTGCTCTTCCCGAACGCGGTGGGTCTCGGCGGTCACCGCCTGAACACCGTCGTGCAGGACGAAGCGCTGCGGATGCTCTGCGTCGAGATCTACAACGACGCCATGGCCGAGATCCAGGAGGACTCCGGCCTCCGCTTCCTGCCCATGCCCGTCATGCCGGCGTGGGACGTGGCGCGTTGCGTGAAGGAGACCGAGCGGTGCGCGGCCCTCGGCCTGCGTGGCATCAACATGACCTCGGATCCACAGGACCTCGGCACCCCCGATCTGGCCAACCGCGCGTGGGACCCACTCTGGGAGGTGTGCGCGGATCTCCACATGCCGGTGCACTTCCACATCGGGTCCAGCAACACCGCGATGGACTTCTTCGGCAACTACTACTGGGAGTCGCAGGACGACTACGTCAAGCCCGCGATCGGCGGCGCGATGCTGTTCATCAACAGCGCCCGCGTCGTGATCAACACCGTGTTCGCCGGGATCTTCGATCGCTTCCCCGCGTTGCAGATGGTCGCGGTCGAGAGCGGGATCGGCTGGATCCCGTTCATCCTCGAGACCATGGACTACGAGCTGTCGGAGAACGCGCCGAAGCACATGGCCGAGCTGTCCAAGCTGCCGTCGGAGTACTTCGGGTCGAACTGGTACGCGACGTTCTGGTTCGAGGAGAACCAGGGCGACGTCCAGGATCTGCTCGAGAAGGTCGGCGAGCAGCGCGTCCTGTTCGAGACCGACTTCCCCCACCCGACGTGTCTCTACCCGGCGCCGCTGGAGACGGTCGCCGTCAAGATGGGCGCGCTGCGCCCGGAGACGCGTCGGCGGGTGATGGGCGAGAACGCGGCGCGGCTGTACCGGCTCTAGTTCACGCCTCGGCGACGAAGTCGAGCAGGACCGGCGCCGCCTGCACCCAGGGATCGAAGAGGCTTCCCGTTCCCGCCGCGGTCGCCTCCACCGCCCGCTCCCACGCGTCCTCGGGCCACGGGGGGTCGATCAGTCGGGACCCTTCGATCAACGCGTGCACCTCGTACGACGTGCGCTTCGGGTGGTCGTAGTCCTTCTCGCCCCCACGCATGACCACCGTCGGGCACTTGATCGTCGCGAACTCCCAATCGGGCACGCCGGGAATGGCCTCGTTCGGCTTCGGGACGAAGGCGTCCAGCCAGCGGTTCATCACCCGCTCGAACTCCTCACTCCCGATCGCGCGCAGGCGGTCCCGGTTGCGCGGGTTCGCGGCGATCATCGCGGCCCAGCTGAACGGGCCGGTGTCCATCTCGATCACGCCCTCGATGCCCTTCGCCCGGACGGTGCCGAGCTCGTCGAGCACGTAGGCGGTGGCGAGCAGCATCGTGCTGTAGGTCCCGCCGACGATCGACCACACCGCGAGCTTGCGCACGAGCTCGGGCCACATGATGGTGAAGACGATCGAGTCGCGAGCACCGCCCGACCCGCCGGCCGCCACAACCTGCTCGACCCCGAGCTGTTGCAGCAGCAGGCCCAGCGTTTCGGCCCGCATGTGGGATTCCGAGCGACCGTAGACCTGCACGTCGGACTGGCCGCAGTTCGGCCGATCCCAGAGCAACACCCGCTTGCCGCCCGCAGCCAGTGCGTCGGCCAGCTCGTGCACGCCGCCGTAGTCCTTGCTGAAGCGCCCCCCGGGGGTGACGACGACGACCTCGCCGTCCTCCGGACCCACGAACTCGTAGACGACGATGCCGCCGTTGACCTCGATCTCACTGTCAGACATGGCTCTCCAATCGGGTCGGTTCGGATCGTCAGCTTGACGCGTCACCCGGTCCGCGCACCAGATCTCACCGCTGAACGTCGCCTTGGCCAAGGCGCAGTCGATCTCCGACATCTTCGCCTCCACCGGCACCCTTGACGTCACCGGCCTCATCGACGTGGTGGAGCAGTCCGAGAACTCCTCGGCTTCCCTCGGCACGAGCACGAAGTGCGGCCTCGCGACCAAGGCCGGTGCCTTCAACGGCGCGCTCACCTCGGTCGTCGCCGACCTGTTGCATCGTGGCCGTGCGTACTATGTCGCGATGACCAAGTACGTGGGAATCGCCGACCTCGGTGACGAGATCACTGCCACCGTCGGCATCGACGACATCGACAGCTACGGCTGGCAGGGCAACATCCACTCCGGCGAGGGGCACCACGCACTCGAGGTCGGCGCCGTCCGCGTCGTGCTGCGTGACGGCGAACACGCGGGAAAGTGGGCCGACGCGCGGCTCGGTCTCGACGCCGCCGGCGAGCTGCACTTCTCCGGCGAGCACCCCTTCAAGCTCGACGACCCCCAGAGCTGACGCAAACCGCTAGATCTTCTTCCTTGCCCGCTTCGCGAGCTTGACGATCTCGTCCTGGACGGCGTCGGGTGTCGGGTCGTTGTTGGTGTACGAGGCGCTGATCGACACGACATTCCCCTTCTTCTCCACCCACGCGTCGGCGCCGTCCCACCACACCTTGGTACCCGCGAACGCGCTTTCCGGGATCCTTGTAGCCCTCGGTCCCGGCCTTCATCTGCGAGAAGACCGCCGACACGACTGGCCCCTTCTTGTAGTACTGCACGATCAACGAGCCGCCGCCCGCCTCACCGAGCCCGGGGCCGATGTCGAAGCTGCATGCAATGTCGAGCGTTCCGGCATCGCCGGGAGCGGCGATCTGCACGCCGAAGACCTTCGAGATCTCCGACGCCTTCAGCAACGTGCACGACCTCGCCTTCTTCGCGCTGGCGGACTCGACGCCGACGGCCATCGATCCTGCCAACGCAAGCACAGCGACCGTCACCAGCACCGCCAAGCGCGACCGTGTTCCCATCGGCCCTCCCTCGGTTCCTCAGGTAGGGTGGCCTGCCCGCGGGAGGATTGTCGACCGGACACACACCGTCGCAGCAAGAGTCGAAAGTCCCGAGGCGCACCTACCATGTCGATCGGTCGGGGCGCAGAACCGCAGCTCCGGCGCCGCTCTGGTCGGTCAGCCGTTGGAATACACGCGCGTGGGGACGACCACGACGACCGTGCGACGTTCTTCCCGCATCACCCGGTCATAGGTCTCCCAATCGTCGTGCTCGCCGCCAGCAGCTCGGAATGCGTCACGCAACAACAGCCGTAGCGCGTCTTCGTCGACACCGGGATACGGATCGTCCGGGCCAATCAGCTCGGCGCGACCTTCGATCGTGACCCACGCTCCGCCGGCACGTGCCACGACGGTTCCGGCCGGCCGGGCCCGCAAGTTCGCAAGCTTGCGGGTACCGCCACGCGCCACGCACACGACCACGTCGTTGCGGGTCGTGGGATGGGACATCACGCCGACACTGACCACCGACGCTTGAACCGTTCCATCGCCACGCGTCGTGGCAACAACACAGAAATTCTGGCCGCGACCCGCAACACGGGTGAAGTCGGCGAGATCAGTCACAAGCCATCAGCCCCTCGTCATGCGTGGCCGAAGACCACCCGCCGCGAGCAGGTCCTCACCGGGAGCCCGCAAGCGTTCCCATGCGCGCCCGCTCCCGTGCCGTCGCCTGCGTGGCGAACACCTGGAGCTGTTCCAGCGCGGGGCCGACCGCCGCCAGGAACCGCGGCAGGAGCTCCTCGAGCCCGACAGGATCGTCCGCTCGGGCCTCGAGTCCGCTGAGGAGGTTGAGACGCGAGCGGTCGAGCCAGTCGCGGAGGTCGGGGGCGTCGTCCCAGCGCATCTCGGTGCTGATGCCGGCCAGGATCGCCCGGAGGTAGTCGAACGGTGTCTGGGGCATCGTGGTCGGCGGGCACAGGTGGTTCTTGTCTTCGGTCGACCGGCCCGATGCCTCCACGAAGCCCTGGAGCCCGCCCGACAGCGTGAGACCGAGACGAGTCACGAGCTGGAGCGTGATCTCGTCCTCGGCGAAGATCGGCACCGGCGGATTGCCGCCCAACCCCGCGGCCGCGCAGTGCACGTGCACGTGGTCGGGGCTCGTCGCGATGGTTCCCTGCTCCAGCACGATTCGCTCGGGTTCGATGCGCTCGACGTGGCCGAGGCGGACGACCCGCTCCACCCGCCGGAGCTGTTCGATCTCCGCGCTGCTCACCGTCGCACCTCGCATCATGGTCGGGACGACGGTCGGGTCCGTCCGCAGCATGACGTCGTGCTGCTCGAGGCGTTGGTAGACCTCGTCGACCGACTGCGACTCGATCATCGCCTCGAGTTGCAGCACGATCCCTTCGAGCGTTCGTACCCGCCCCGGCTGGAAGAACGCCCGGTTCAGCACCCACGAGTCCCGGGGTCGGATCCAGGTGAGGTCGCCGGGGTCGGTGCCCCGGTCGAGGAGCCAACAGATCGCGTCCAGTGCGGTCTTGCCGCCACCGACGATCACGTATCCCGCCGGCCGATGCTCGAGCGCCGTGAGGCCTCCCACGGCGACACAGTGGGATCCCTCGGCAACGGAGAACGGTGGTGGTTCGGTCGCAGGGACGCGTGACGCCATGTAGGTCGCGTCGACGACCGCTTGGCGAACCGTCACGTCCGTCACCGAGCCCGACACCCGTGAGCGAAAGCGCCGGTCGCCGAGGTAGTCGCACATCGGGAAGAACCGCACCCGTCCGGACTCGAGCAACCGGTGACGCATCACGTCGTCGTAGTACCCGCAGATCGCCGCGCCGCTGGCCCGTTCCGAGAAGCCCGCCTCGGGACCGTCCCGTTCGACGCGGTCGTCGCCGAGCGGCGTCGAATCCACGCCGTAGAAGCGCGACGGCTGATGGAGCTGGACGAACGGGTAGGAATCGAGCCAGTGCCCACCCGGGCGATGGCGCCGCTCGACCATGACCACGTCGGCGTCGCGGTGGTCGACGAGCGCGTCGACGAACGCCATCCCGAGCGCACCTGCGCCGACGACCAGGTAGTCGGTCTCGATGATCGAGTCCGGTGACACGACCCGACGCTATTACAGACGTGGCCGACAGGCATCCGTGCGGACACCCGACCCGCTCGGCACTCCCGCGTCGGGTACCAGCCCCGGCGCGCCTTCGATCGTGGGGGGATCCCGCGTGACCGTTCGGGCACTCCGCGCCAAACCGCCCAGGGCACCGTGACCTTCTTGTTCACCGACATCGAGGGCCCACCTGGATGGGACTGCCGCGGGTCTGGTTGACACCGTCAACCGAACACGCGGCAGACCCGTCACGAAGCATCCAGGTGCCGGCGCGCTCTTGTAGGGTCCGGTGGGTGGGATGTCGACAAGAGCGCGGTCTACACCGAGATGGGCATCACCGTCACCTACAACCACGACGGCCGGGTCCTCATCGAGTCCCGGCCCTGTGTAGTCGATGATGGTGTCGGAGGGGGCCTTGAACTCGTGCCCCAGGCGCAGCTCCCGCGTGAGGCTGGCGACCCACGCGCGCCATTCTCGGTCGATCCGCTCGACGATCCGCTCGGCCGCGACCTCGGCACGCTCGAACACCTCCCTCGTCCGCGCGTCGAGTTGGCGAGCCTGCTCCTCCGCCCTTTGACCAGCTGCTCGGACGCTCGAGCGACACGGTCCAGCAATTGCTCGATGCGCTCGGCGGTGTCACCGGTGTCGTTCACGGGCTGCTCCTCCCATTGGTGCGCCCACGCTTCGTCGCCAGCACGGTGTCGACCAGCGTCTCGAGACTCTGGTCGATGGTCCGATGGCCCCATCCCGCGCACCACCGAAGGTCCACGGCGGGATCCGAGTTCAGCCGAAGCCAGCGAAGACTTGCGCCCATTGCTCCAGGTGGCGGTCACCGAGGAACAACTCGGTGACGCGCCGGCGACCGCGATCGCCCACGCGGACGCGTTCGTCGGCGTCGGCGAGCAGCTCGGCAAGGGCTGCGGCGAAGCCGGCGAGGTCGTGCGGATTGTCGACGAGCCAGCCGGTCTCGCCCGGCACGATCTGATCGACGATGCCGCCCACGGCGCTCGCGACGACCGGGCGGCCCTTCCACATCGCCTCAGCGACGGTGAGGCCGAACCCTTCGGCGAGGCTCTTCTGCACCACGATCGCGGCGTGGCGTTGCAGCGCGTTGACGATCGCGGCGGCCTCGTCCGCGTCGGCCATGGGTACGCATGCGAGATGGATCCGGCCCCGCACCGCGTGGGCAGCGCGCGCCACGCAGCGACGCAGTCGTCGAGGACGCGGGCAGCCTCGGGGTCGTCGGCGACGCTGTGCACGCCGGGCCCTGCGAGCACCAGGTGCGCCGAGCCGAGGTCGTCGAGGTGCTCGGCGAATCCGAGCATCACCCCCCGCATGTCCTTGAGAGCGTCCCAGCGCGACGCCTGGACGACGAGAGGCGCCTCCGCCGGCGGGCAGGGGCCGGTCTGGAGGATGTCGACATGACGGTTGATGCGGCCGCGTGACCCGTCACGGCGGGTGAACATCACTGCAGGCTGGCGGACCGCGCCGCCGAGCAGACCTACGTACCTGAGGGTGTCGACGACCTGGGTGCCGCTCATCGGTTCGTTCTTGGCCGAGAACGGATCAATCGACGGCGCGACCACGAACAGTCGCTCGCGGGGGATCCACGTGGGCGCGAACTGCTCGCGTGTGAAGACGAATGCGTCGGCATGCTCGAGGAAGGGGCGGAGGAACCCCCAAGCCCGGTCGGAATACTCGTTGGGACGGTCCAGTCCCACGTGGGAACGCCAGACCACCAACGCGCCCCGAGCCTGCAGCGTCCGAGCGAGTCCGGCGGTCTGAGGATCGTGCAGCACGATCACGTCGCGTGGCTGGATCATCGCCTCCACCTCGACCGCGTTCGCGTGCAGGGTCGTCTCGTACGCCGCGCGTTCGGCCGGGCCGAGTGGCCCGCCGTCGCCAGGCGAACCGTACAAGTGGTTGTGGATCCGCTTCGTGATGGCGAAGAAATGTTCGTTGCCCTGGATCACGACCCAGCGAGCGTCGATCCCGACCCCGCGCGCGTACGCCAGGAGCGTCTGCAAGAGCTCCGCGACACCACCTCCGAGCGCGGTCGAATTCACGTTCAGCACCATGCGCCGCGCGAGCAAGGCTCGAGCCGACGACGCAGTTGCCTCAAAGCGTTCCGTGCGCTCCGCGCCGATGACCGACTCGAGGCGAGCGGGTGTCACCGGTCGAACCTGCACCTCCTGCAGCCTCATCGCTCACGAACCCCGCTTCGACCACCGACTGAAGGCCCGCCTGGCAATGCGACGATCACCACCTGACCTTAACGCCCTGCTCATTCTGCGAGCTTCAGCAGCTCCGCGATCGTGTCCTCGATCGCGCTTGCCAGCACCTCGATGTCGGGCGTCGTGTCGTAGTCGCCCGTCACGCCGAAGGAAACCGTCCCGTGATACGACACGATGGCCACCCCCACGCGCATGCCGTAGATGACCGGCACGAACGGGAGGAACTCCAGCATCTCGCGACCGGCCAGGTACAACGGAAACTCCGGTCCGGGGACGTTCGTGGTGACGGTATTGATGGTGTGCTGCGGCACGCGCCGGAGCACCTGCATCGCGGTCCGCTCGGCAAAGGCGAGCGCGGCCGAGGGCGCGAACCTCCCAAGCGCTGTCAGTCCCTCCCCCGCCGCGGCTTGGTTCGAGCCCTTGAGCAGCTCCATCTGCTCGCGTATCGCGACGAGCCGCTCGACCGGGTCGTCGATGCCGACGGGCAGGTCGGCAAGCATCGCCGACACGCGGTTGTCGCGCACGCCCCATTCGTCCTCCGGACGCACCGAGACCGGGATCAGCGTGCGCAACACGAGGCCGTCGGTTGCCTCCCCCCGCCTCAGGAGAAGCGCGCGCAACCCACCGGTGACGGCCGCGACGATCACGTCGTTCACCGTCCCGCCGAACGTCCGCCGGATCGTCTTCACGTCGTCGAGCGCTGCGCTCGTCCAGGTCCACCGCCGGTGGGGACCGATGCCGCCGACGAGAGAGTTGGACCGTGTCGGGGGGATGCGGCGCGCGGTACGAAAGCATTCCGTCGGCCACGTCGAGCAGCCGAGAGAGCGCCTGGCGCGGCGCGTTGGTCACCCGCTGCACGGCGCGCAACTCCTCGTAGGGGATCAGCAGGAGGCGCGACATCGCATCCACAACAAGGCGGAGACCCGACGGCTCGGGCGCGGGCGTCCAGGCGTCCGCGTCCATCGTCGGGGTCTCGCGCTCGCGATCGAGGATCACCGCGAGCAGGTCGGTCCCCGAGATGCCGTCCGCCATGCAGTGATGGATCTTCATGATCAGCGCCCACCGACCGTTCTCCAGACCCTCGACCATCCACGCCTCCCAGAGCGGCCGATGTCGGTCGAGCTCCTGCGACATGAGCCGCCCCATGAGGTCCTTGAGCTCCCTGTCACCCCCCGGTGGCGGGAGCGCCGTGTGGCGCAGGTGGTACTCCAACCGGAAATGGGGGTCGTCGACCCAGACCGGCCGGCCGAGTTGCAGCGCGACGAACCGCGCCACCTGGCGATGCCGCGGGGCCAGCGCGAGCTTGCCGGCGATCGCCGCCGCCACCCGCTCGTACGGGGGTGGCGGACCCTCGAAGACCGAGCATGACGCGATGTGCATGTGCGTCGTGCCGTCCTCGATGAAGAGGAAGAAGGCGTCGAGGGGGCTCAGGCGTTCCACGCCCGCATCGTCCCGTCGTGCTGCCCGTCGCGCAGCGGCAGCCGCACACGATCGTGTACCCCCCCGAGGCCCAGGATTTCCTCGAATCCCTCGCGGAGGCACTCGACCAACACCTCGGGATCGGGCACGGCAGCGGTATCGACGTTGAGTCCGACGCAGCCCTTCCCGTCGTAGGACAGCAACGTGGCATTCACGGACGAGCCGGTGGTCGGCCCGAATGCGGCGTACCGCTCGACCCTCGCACCCGCGAGGTACACCGGGAAGGTCAAGCCCGGGATGTCGCTCGCCAGGAAGTCGACGTGTTTGAGCATGCTACCGATGACCCCTGAAGGCATCAGGTTGAGTGGTCCCGCGATCACTTCCGTGAGTGGCAACGAGCGCTCGGCCCGAGCCGCCCGGCACAGCCGGCCGATCTCGCGAAGACGCGCGCCGGCGTCCGGATCGGCGACGGGGACAGCGAAGCGCATGAGCGTGATGCGGTTCCCGCCAATCGGGTCGTCCGGTCCGCGGATGCTGATCGGCAACGTCACGCGCAGCTTGTCGACCCACACTCCGTGCCGGTCGTGATACCGCCGGAGGCCACCGGTCAGGCCCGCCATGAACGCGTCGTTGACCGTGCCGCCCGCCGCGGAGGCCGCGCGGGAGAGGTCGTCCAGTCGGACCTCGAGCATCTCGAGGTGACGGCCGAGGCTCCGTCCCTTCATGATCGGAGAGAGCGTGCCGCGCACCGGCGCGACCGTGCGACCGATCGAGCGCGCGGTCTCCAGCGCCTCGTGGACGCTCGCGAGCGGGTGACGGGCGGAGCGCAGCGTCCACGGAAGCGACCCCGCCCCGGACCGCGCGAACCCCCACGCCCGCTGCCAGTCTCGAACCAGGCTCGCGGCGGATCAAGTCGCCGGTCCCGACCCGCTCTGCCGCGGGAGCGTTCGCCTCCGGCAGCGGTGCGGCTCGGGTGGGATCAGCGTCGTAGAGCAACAAGGCGAGTTGCATCGCCCCGATGCCATCGGTGAGCGAATGGTGCAACTTCATGACCAGGGCGGCGCGTCCATCGACGAGATGCTCCACCAGCGTGAATTCCCAAAGTGGGTAGGAATGGTCGAACGCAGTCATCGCCGCGTTGCGAGCAAGCGCGACAACGGTCCCGGGGGTGTGTGGCGCGGGAGCATCCACACGGCGGAGATGCCAGGTCAGGTCGAATCCCTCGTCGACCGTCCATCGCGGAGTCGCGAGCCGCCCGGGTGGTTCGTGCACGCGGTGCCGCATCATCGGCACGAGTCGGGTCGCCCGTTCCAACCTGGCGACGAGGACATCCCAGTCGGGACTGCGTTCCAACCAGGCAACCGCGACAACCGTCGATCGGAGGATCGGATCGCGCTCCATGTACCAGGTGAACGCGTCCGTCTCCCGCATGAAGGCCCCCATCACTCCCCTCCCTGTGGGTCGGCGGGACGGGTCCCAGGACCCAGTGTGCCGTCGTGGAGCAGCCACCGACAGGGCACAAGGTCACCGTCTCGCCCGGGACAAGGGGGCTTTCGACTCTGGAACGGCGGCGCGCGGTGGTGCTTGCTTAGGGAGACGGGAGGGGGTGGGCCTCGAAGCCCCAACACCCAACTTGCGAAGGGGGTCGGTCATGCGATGTCGAGCCTCGAGCGTTCGGACAGCACAGAGTGTGAGGGGGAACCCATGGGCGACCGCCTGCTCCGCATCGGGGACGACACGATCGTCGAGGCGTTTCGCAACACGGCACGTCGCGTTCCGAATCGTCCCGCGCTCCGTCGTCGTGTTGGGAACGGTTGGGAGGTGCTGACATGGGCCGAATACGGGCAGGCCGTCAGCGAAGTCACTGCCGGGTTGGCCGAGTTCGGGATCGGATCCGGTCATCAGGTGGGAATCTTCTCCAACAACCGGGTCGAGTGGCACCTGGCCGATTTCGGAACCCTGGCCAACGGCAGCGTCACCGTGCCGATCTACCAGACAAGTTCATCCGAACAGCTCGCGTACATCCTCGGTCATGCCGAGGCGCGCGTGTGTTTCGTCGAGGACCATGACCTGGCAGCCAAGATCCTCCAAGTCAGGGACCAGCTCCCCCAACTCGACCAGCTCGTGGTCTTCGACGACGACGAGCGTCTGGACGATCCGGCCATTGTTAGTTTCGAACAGTTGCGCGCCATCGGCGCGGCTCGACTGCAGCGAGAGCCGGGGCTGTTCGACACGCGGGCTGACGCGCTCGAACCGGAACACCTGGCGACGCTCGTCTACACGAGCGGGACGACCGGGCCCCCCAAGGGGGTGATGATCAGCCATGCCAACATCATGTGGACGATCCGCAGCGCGGTCTCGGTGGTCCATATCCGCGAGGGCGAACGGTTCCTCTCGTTCCTGCCCCTCAGCCACATCGCCGAGCGCATGATCAGCGACTTTCTCCCGGCGACCGTCAACGGCGAGACATGGTTCGCCCGCAGCCTGGCCACGGTCCCCGAGGACCTGCGCGCCTGTCGTCCGACGGTGTTCTTCGCGGTGCCCCGGGTGTGGGAGAAGTTCCAGGAGGGCGCGCTGGCCAAACTCGACGAACAGCACGGCCTCAAGAAGTCCGTCATCGACCGCTACGTCGAGCTGGGAGAGCACGTGGTGGCGGAGCACGACACGGTGCAAGGCGCGCCCGTGTGGGAGAAGTTGCCCTACGAGGCACTCGACGCGGTAGTGGGCGCGAAGATCCGCCAAGAGTTCGGCCTCGACCAGGCCCACCTCCTCGTGACTGCTGCCGCCCCCATCCATCCGGATCTCATCCGCTGGTTCCACGCCATCGGACTCCCCATCCTCGAGCTCTACGGCCAGACGGAGGTATGTGGCCCGACCACCTGCAGCCTGCCCGAGGACAACCGGATCGGTACCGTCGGCCCGGCCATCCCCGGTGTGCGCGTGCAGATCGCGGACGACGGCGAGATCCTTGTCAAAGGTGGCAACGTCTGCACGGGTTACTTCCGCGACCCGCCCGGTACCGCAGAGCTGATCGACGCGGACGGATGGATGCACTCCGGCGACGTCGGCACGCTCGACCAGGACGGCTACCTGACGCTCACCGGGCGGAAGAAGGATCTCATTATCACCGCCGCCGGCCAGAACATCACACCCCAGGAGATCGAAACGGACCTGCGCCACGAGGAGCTCATCTCCGAGGCGGTCGTGATCGGCGACGGTCGCCGCTACCTGACTGCGCTGCTGACCCTCGACGGCGAGGCACTTGGCGCGTGGGCCAGGGAGCACCACAAGATCACCGACTACGAGGCTCTCGCCGTCGACCCCGATCTCCGGGCCGAGATCGATCGCCTCGTCGACAAGGTGAACAGCAGGCGGTCGCGAGTCGAGCACGTGCGCAGATACCGGATCCTCGCTCACGAGTTCACGATCGCCGCGGGCGAGCTGACCCCAACGCTGAAGGTCAAGCGCAATGTCGTCAACGACAAGTACGCCGAACTCATCGACGGGATGTACGCCGAAGATTGAGGCTCGTCGTGTTCTCTCTGACCGCGCCTGACTGCGCTACGTGGGCAGCGGTGGCGTTGGACCGACCAGCGTCCGAGCGAAGGCTCGGGCACGCTCGAGGTCCGCACCACCGGGCCTTCCCTTGTTGATACCCCCGAAGAGTCGCAGGGGCAGCCATGTGTCGAAACCGCGACACGAGAATGATCCGACGACGTCGTAGCCCTTCGCGACGAGTTGATCCTGCAGTCGTCGCGTGTAACCCAAGAGCGTCGGCTCCGAGCTCCCGCTCGTCGAGAACACGAAGGCCCTCCGGTCCGTGACATGGGGGAGGCTGCCGATCAGTTGCCTCAGGCGTGAGTGGAACGCCATGAAGTAGATGCCCGAGCCGAAGCCGACGAGGTCGTAGTCGCCGATCGTGTCGAGATCGACATCCTCGGGCTCGACGACGTCGGCATCGATGACCTCGGCGATGGCGCGGGCCACCTTCTTCGTGTTGGTGTGCGAGACCGAGACACACACGATCAGCGTCTTCATCCCATCCCGTTCGGTGCGGTTGTCGTTCCGTGCGGCTGCGGTCCGTTGCTGTGGTTGGCGCGTCGCCTCTCTTCGGCCTGCAGGGTGTCCCGGCAGGTGCTCCACCCGGCGTGCATGAATGCCGGCCAGTCGGTCGTGTCGAGGAATTGCCGGTAGAACCCCAGTCCTCGGACCTTGTCGTAGGGAACGGGGTGGACGAGGAGAACGTCGGTGTGCTCTCGCAGGCGGCGCAGGTTCTCTCGGGCGAGTTCGGCTTGCTGGCAGGTCCGCACCTGGCTCGCGAGGTAGAGGATGCTGGCTGCCCGTTGTTCCCAGCCGGTCGCGTCCTCACCCGCGAACTCGGGCGGGTAGAAGCAGTTGAGGGCGAGTGCGACCTCGCACGGGTCTTCGATGTCGAGGACGGGCTTGATCGGGAAGATGTCGACGAGGCCGCCGTCGCACCAGAAGCCACCATCGAGTGGCACGGGTTCGACAAACAGGGGCAGCGAGATCGCCATGCGCACCGCGTGGGCGATGGGCAGGTCCGGATACGTTCGGGGCCCGAGGTACTCCACGCGGTTCGTCTCGATATTCCAGATCGGTGCGTACGCGGGGATGGCCAGCTCACCAAGGGTGCGATCGCCGAGCAGGGTGCGGTACGTCGCCTCGATGCGGTCCCCGCGGATGATCCCGGCGAAGCCGCGGGCGAGGCGAGGTCCCAGTTGCGCGAGGGTGGTCCAATCGACGTCGACGTAGTCGTCGGGGCGAAGCGAGAGGGTGAAGTCAGCGACCTCGGCGGCTGGGATTCCGGCGGCGAGCGGGAAGCCGAACAGCGCCGAACCCGAGCACAGCGACACGACCGCGGGGACGATGCCGCATTCCTCGAGCGCTCGACCGGCTCCGACCACCGACGCCAGCGCACCGCTGCCGCCGGTGGCAAGCAAGGCGACGCGCCGCCCCGCGAGATCACGGGTCGGCGCCGGATCGAAGGGTTCGAACGGGCTTCGGTGCTGCGTCGGCCAGCGGTCCACCGGCAACGGCACCACTGCACGTCGAGCGACGTTCAGGAAGCCGAGATCATCGCGGACACCGCCGGCGAACTCTCGAGCCCGGACCGCAACGTCGAAGTACTGACGGAGCCGGAAGACGTCGAGGAGTGCACCCAACATGGCACGATCATCGCCCCTCCGGCGGGGTCTCGGTAGAGTCAACGGTCCCAAGACGCGGGAGGGTGCGTCTCAGGCCCCGCCTCGTCGTCGAGCGCCACGGTGAGCCGCCCGGGCACGCGTTCAGTCCCGCCCGCGTGATGGGTGAACCTGGGATCACCGGTCATCGAACGAGGGCTGCGAGCTCGGTTGCCGCCGCACGCATGTGACCGACAACGGCCTGAGGATCACCGACGATGTCGGGATCGACAGTGATCCCTATGCCGAGGTCATCGACGTAGGAGAGCACACCGATGATGAGCGCGATGTTGCCCGCACCGGTGATGAACGGGTGGAGCCCGAGGAGGCGCGATCCCCACAGGTACAGCGGGTCGCGAGAGCCGGGGACGTTCGACACGGCCAGATTGACCAGCGGCTGGTGCACCAGCAGCCAGGGGATCAGTGCGCGGAGTACCGGAACCGGGATGAGGTCGACGATCGAGAACAGGCCGGGCAGGAGCGAGCGGAGTGGTGATGCCGGATGCTCGTGCGTCCAGGCATGGATCAGGGTGACCCGTTCGAGGGGATCGTCGATGCCCACCGGCAGTCCCACGGTCGTGATCGTGAAACGGTTACCCACTGTGGGAGCGGAGCGTTCGGGGCTGCCGATCGGGATGAGGACGCGCGGTTCGGGTTCGGTCGGGTCGAACGAACCGGCTGCCTCCAGCTCACGGCGCAGCGCGCCTGTAACGATCGCGAGTACGACGTCGTTCACGGTGGCGCCGCAAGCCTGCTTCACCGCGATGACCTCGGCCATCCGGACCGTGTCCCACGCGAACGCCCGCCGACGCCCCACTGGCCCCGTCCACGCCAGCGTCGGCGCAGTCGGGGGCGGACTCCTGCGCACCGAACCCACGACGTGTCCGGCGAGGCGAGTGTTCGATACGAAGCGCCGCGGGTCGAACAGGTTGCGAAGGAGGTCGACCGTGACGCCCGCCTGTCGACAGGTGCGATCGGCCAGCGCGGTCGCGGAGAGGCGAAGCGAACCGGGGACCCGCTCCGGTGACCAGTCGTGGACCCGCCGCCGGGGTGGCCGCGGGACCGGGTCGAGCAGCAACCTCGCGGCGGCGTGCAGGGCAAGGCCGTCGGCCATCACGTGATGTGCACGGAGAACGACGGCGACGACGTCGACATCGACGCCTTCGATGACATGGATGTCCCACAAGGGGTGGGCGAGATCCATCGGCTCGCTGAGCAGGTACTCCATGAACTCCCGGAGGGCCGCCGCACCGCCCGGCGCCGGGAGTTCCACCCGAGTGGTGTGACGTGCGACGTCGAAGCCCGGGTCGTCCACCCAGACTGGCGCGGCCAGATCCGCAAGCACCGGTGCGATCCGCTGACGGAAGCGGGGCAGGGCGTCGAGTCGGGAATCGACGTGGGATCGCAACTCGGCGAGTCGTAACCGTCCGCGCTCGTCGCGCAATGCTGCCGCGTCGAAGAAGCACAGCGCGCCGATCTGCAGCTGTGTGCCGCGGGGCGCGGCGCAGAGCAGAGCGACGTCCTCGCCGCTGAGCGATCGGGAGGTCACGCTCCGGCACCCGCCGAACTGGCGGTGCCGCCGGGTTCGCGTGCCGGTTCCCAGACCCGGCGAAGGAACTCTGCGATGTGGTCGGTCAGACGTTCTGGCCAGAAGCGCAACTCGAAAGGAGAACGGGCCAGGACCAGCTCGGCGTCGGGGAGTTGGAGGGCCAGGTTCCGGGCGTCGTTGAAGGGGTGGAGCAGGTCGTTGCTGTGGGCCAGGATCAAGGTAGGCGCGGCGATGCGCGAGCGCTCCTCCCGGGTGGGTGCGACGGGACCCACCAGAACGCCGTGCATGATCGCGGCGAGCACCTCCGGGGTGAGCGAGGCGGCATGCAGCGCACTGTTCAGCGGACCGAAAGGAGTACGTGGGACATGGCGAATGAGGCGCGAGGTGACCCGCAACACCGGCCGTCCGTAGTGCGCGGCGAGCAGGATCGGCACGAACGCCAACGCCGTCGCGGGGACCGCCCATTCCAGTACCGGCATCTCCAGCACGAGAGCCCGCACCCGCTCAGGGTGCTGCGACGCGGCGAAGAGGCTCACGTTGGCCCCGAGCGACAAGCCACCGAGTACCGCCTCGCGGCACGGAGCTCGTCGAGCAGAGCGAACACCTGTGTCGCGTAGGTGTCGATCCGGTACGCGGACGTGTGCGTGGGCTTGTCGCTCCGCCCGTGCCCGAGCAGATCGAGCAGCACGACGCGGTTGCCCCGCTCGGCGAGTGCGCGGGCGATGCTGCGGTTCAACTCCGCATCCAACAACAGCCCGTGCATGTAGACGACCAAGCGTTCACCCTCGCCATAGGTGTCATAGACGAGCTGGTATCCCTGGTGGACGAACGATTCGGTTCGGTACGGCTCGCCACGGCGCACTTTGGCTCCGGGCAGAGCCGGCGAAGCCGACGTGCCGATCCGAACGAAAGGTCGAATGCCCCTTGCCATCCGAGAGGGGTGCTCCGCTCAGGCGCCAGGCGCCGTCGCCTCGATTGCTTCTGACTCGTCGCCGCGTGCGACCTGCACCTTGCGTGCCTTGGACTGCTCCACGACTGGGATCGTGATCGTGAGCACCCCCTGGCTGTAGCGCGTGGTGATCCCCTCGGTGTCGAGGCTTTCTCCCAGCATCAGTTGGCGGCTGAAGGTCCCTTGCGAACGCTCGTTGATGACCATCTCGTCACCTTCCACACGGGGCCACGTTCGCTCGGCTGTCACCGTCAGCGTGTTTTGCTCGACCGTAAGGTCGATCGTGTCAGGATCGACGCCCGGAAGATCGAAGTGAACGACAAAGCGATCGCCCCTTCGGTACGCGTCCATCGGCATCCGCGGAGGCCGGACAGCCTCCTGCGTCATGCGGTCAATTTCCGCGAAAAGGATCAAATCTCATCAGCATCGTGCATGCTCCTTTGCGACGCGAGGCTTCGATTCCTCGATCTTCGATCGATTGTCGGATCGGCCGCACGCAGTGGACCAGAGGCGAACGTCCTTCTTGACCCGGCCGATCCGGGGTACTTCGGCCCTGGAAGGTGCGTGACGGCTTCCGTATGCTGGCGTTATGGAGCGTCCGCAAATTCCCGTCAACGACGTGATCCATCGACCGGTCGATCGCCGGGTCTTCCTGAATTGGGCGAGTCGCATTGGAGTGGCCGGGTTCGGGCTCCTCGGCGCCTGGGGCACGCCCGGGCGGGCCGCGGCCGGGGTGACTCGAACGATCGTCGGGGCGGCACCCACGGCGGGCAACGTCCCGAAGACGCTCAAACTGGGTGTCATCGTCCCCACCTCGGGCATCGGGCAGTTCCTCGGTGAGATTGTGCAGCGATCCTTGATCGCGTCGCTCCAGCACATCGAAGACACGAACCTCATGAAGGGCACCAGAGTCTCGTACCAGATCGTCAACGCTCCCGCGGAGCGGTTCGCGCAGGGAACGAGCGAGGCCTACAACAAGCTCATCGCCGATCCCGACATCGTCGGGATTCTCTGGTGCACCCCGATCGGCATCGCCGAGGCAAAGCCGCAGATCCAACGAGATCAGATCCCGGTGATCGCGGTCTACGCCGATCTGTGGTCGGACGACGCGCTCTATCCGCGAGCGCCCGAGCGGTCGATCTTCCAGATGCTGCTCCCAGACGTGATGTCGTTCGACGCGTTGAGTCGCTACGCGAAACGCGACCGCGGTTACAACAGCGCGGGGCTCATCTACGACAGCAGCCTCCTCGCCGACGCGAAGGGGATGTTCGCGAACGCGGCCAAGAAGGCGGGGCTGCAGGTTGCCGGGATCGAGGAGTTCCAGATCTTCTCCGGCGACTACGGGGCCCAGTTACAGCGCTTGAAGCAGGCCCGGCCCGAAGCACTCTTCGTCTGGGGGCTGTCCGACAACACCTCCGGCATCGTGAAGGGCCTCGCGGCCCTGGATGCCGATTACGTCGACACGCCGACGGCCAAGGCCCAGGGCAGCTGGCGGCCACACATCCTGGGGTACCCGGGGGGCACCGGCGAGAAGAAATGGGCCGAGCTCGCGGGCGACGCGGCGAAGACTGGGAGCGCCACCGCGTGGTACCTCGGCGGGCTCGTCGGCGGACCGCAGTTCGCGATCCGGAATTGGCTCGAGAAGGCGGGCCAGCAAGCTCCCAGCGGTGGCGAAGAGACCATCGCGAACGCCTTCTGGGCCCTCCTCGAGTCGGTCCGCAAGGCCGGATCCACCGACCGGCGCAAGATGGTCACCGAGCTGGAACGGCTGAAGACCCGTTTCGCCGGGCTCGAGTACAGCTTCGCTCCGAAACGTCATCTCTCCGTGACGCCCGACGAAACGACCCTCATCACACTCGAGCGCTACAACGGCCCCATCAAGACCGATCCGCCCTACGCGATGGGGAAGGAGTGGTCCACGACCTTCCCCCAGATCCGCCCGGATTACGTCGGCCCCGTACACCTCGTCCGACCGACGCTCGCCGCGAACAAACGCGCCCAGCCCGACTACATGCAGCAGGTGCTCCATGAGGGCTGGGGTATCCAGTGCACGAAGACGCCTCCGGACGCACCGGGCGACAAGACTCGTATGACGAACCAATGCAAGATCCACTGATCACTGTCCTGAGCTAGGCGCCGAACGTAAGGACTGACGTGGGCGAGGTCGTCCAGGCAATCGTCTACGCGCTGACCCTCGGGTCGGTGTATGCGCTGGTCGCCTGCGGCTACAACATCGTCTTCTCCACTACTCGGATCGTCAACTTCGCACAGGGCACTCTCGTCGTCGTCGGTGGGTACCTCGCGTGGTGGATCTACACGTCCGTCTTCGACGGCGACGTGTCGCTCGTCCTCGTGCTCATCCTCGCGACACTGCTCACCGGACTCGTCGGTCTCGCGGTCGACCTCCTCGCCGTCGCTCCCCTCGGCCGCTTCGACCCGGTGACAAACCTCTCATGGCTCGTCACCACGTTCGCGGCCGGCATCCTCCTCCAGGAGGTGGTGGCGAACACCATCAGCAACACCGGCCAGACGCTCCCGCCACTGGTGTCGTCCGTCTTCGGATGGCACGGCTCGGTGATTGCCGACGTCGCGATCCAGCCGAGCGACGTCCTCTTGGTGACGATGACCCTGGCGACCGTCGGAGCCCTGGGCCTGTTCCAGAGCCGCACGAAGCTGGGGCGAGCGTTCCACGCCGTAGCCCAGGACCGGCAAGCGGCGTCGTTGATGGGCATCAACCCCACCGCCATCGTGATGATGAGCTTCACAATCGCCGGCGCACTCGCGGGCCTCAGCGCCGTGCTCGTTGCCCCGCGACTGGGGATCCGCTTCAGCATCAGCCTCAACCTCGGAGTGCTCGGGTTCGTGGCTGCCGTGCTCGGGGGGCTCGGCTCGATCCGGGGGGCGGTGCTCGGCGGCTACCTCGTGGCACTCGTGGAAGGAATCGTCGGGAGCATCACTCCACAGGCCAGCACCTACCGTCCGCTCGCGGTCTTCTTCTTGTTCGTGCTGATCCTCGCGCTCCGCCCGACGGGGTTGCTCGGACGCCCGCAGGCGGAGAAGGTATGAAGGTCCGCGCCTTCCCCGCGCTGTGGTGGGTGCTCCTGGTGGCCTTCCTCGTCTGGTTCGGGTTTGCACAGGCCACGAATCGCTACTGGATCACGCTCGGGATCACCGCGATGTGGACCGCGACCGCCGTGGTCGGTCTCAACGTGCTGCTCGGTTCGACGGGGCTCATCTCGCTCGGCCACTACGCGTTCGTCGTGATCGGCGGCTTCGCCGGCGCCATCTGGGCCGTTGACGACCTCGGGCTGTCACCATGGCTCGGCTTTCCCTTCGCGTTCGTCGTCGGTGCGGCGCTCGGTGCGGTGCTCGCGTTCACGTGCTGTCACCTGCGCGGCTTCTACCTGACCGTGGTCACGCTCGCCTTCGGCCTGGTCGCATCCGCGTTCGCATTGCTGTTCGATGGCATGTTCAACGGACTTTCGGGTCGCTCCGTCTACAAGCCGCTCGACACCAACTTCTCGTTCATCGACGCGTCGAACCCGAACCGGCCGTTCGTTGGCCTCTACTGGATCGGCGTCGTCCTCCTGCTCTTCAGCCTCTATCTCACCCAGAACCTCGTGCGCAGCCGGTGGGGCCGGGCTTACCGGGCGATCCGGGAGTCCGAGCTCGCGGCTCAAGCATGCGGCGTCAGCGCGTACTGGTACAAGGTTTCGGCCTTCGCGCTGTCGGCCGGGATCGCGGCGCTGGCCGGCGTTCTCGCCGCGCAGACCAGCCTCCAAGTCACCATGCTGGAGGGCACCGCGACAGTCGGAGAGTCGTTCCGGTTCGTCGTGTACGCACTTGTCGGCGGCATCGCGGCCCTCGGTGGCCCCGTCGTCGGCACGTTCATCTTCACCCTGGCGTTCGGCGTCGCCCTTGGCGGAAAGTCGATCAGCGAATGGCTCGTGTGGGACGGCAAGAATTGGGAACCTGCGTTCCTCGCGGCACTAGTGATCGGAGTGATGATCATCGCGCCCGACGGCGTAACCGGCGCGCTCACCCGCGGCGCGCGGAAGCTGCAGGGACGATTCGGTCCACCCCGTGAGATCGACCGACCACTACCGGAGCTCACGGATGCCGATGACGCGGTCTTCGCTCCCGCGCGCGCGTCGTCATCGGCCGCCGGTACAGCGGCCGTCCTCGAGGTCCGCGGCATCCGGCTGAAGTTCGGGGGGCTGTTCGCGTTGCGCGACGTCGACCTCACGGTCGAGCGCGGCACCGTACACGCGCTGATCGGACCGAACGGCTCTGGGAAATCCACGCTGGTCAACGTGATTACCGGCGTATACCGGGCCGACGACGGAAAGGTCCACTTCAAGGGAAGCTCTATCGGCAAGCTGCCGATGCACCGGCGAACCCGACTCGGTATTTCGCGCACCTTCCAGAACCTCCAGCTCTGGCGGAACATGACCGCGCTCGAGAACGTGATGGTGGGGGCGCATTCCAGCACGCGCATCGGCCTGGTGCGGTCGGTGCTCCTCCCGCGGTGGCTGCGCAAAGAGGAGCGCAGGGTGCGCGACTCCTCCGTCACGCTACTCGGACTCGTGGGGCTCGCCGGTCGAGCGCAGGACGCCGCCGGATCGCTGACGAACTCGGAACAGCACCGGCTCGAGATCGCCCGCGCGCTCGCATCGCGCCCGGACCTGCTCGTACTCGACGAACCGGCCGCTGGGATGACCGCCGTCGAGGCCCGCGAGCTGGTTGCGCTCATCAAGCGGATCCGCGCGGCAGGGATCACCGTGTTGCTGATCGACCACCGCATGGAGGTCGTGATGGATCTCGCGGACCGCGTCACAGTCCTGAACTTCGGAGAGACGATCGCCGACGGCTCGCCCGACGAGGTGCGCGACGATCCGCTCGTGGTCGCGGCGTATCTCGGCAAGCGTCAGACGTCCGATCTCAAAGCCCGAGTCGCCCACGACCCGACGCCGGGACCCGTGCCCGAGCCCGCGCGCGACCCGATCCTCACGGTGCGCGGACTCGAGGTGCACTACGGCGGCATCCGAGCACTTCGCGGCGTGGATTTCGAGGTCTTCGAGGGAGAGGTAGTCGCCCTCATCGGCGCGAACGGCGCCGGCAAGTCCACCAGCCTCAAAACCGTCTCCGGGATGCCCGAACTCTTCAAGTCGGTCCGGGGAGAGGTGACCTACCGCGGTGAGCGCATCGAGCGCCGGCCCGCCCATCGAATCGCGTGGATGGGGATCGCGCACGTCCCAGAGGGAAGGCGCGTCTTCCCCGAGTCCACAGTCGAAGACAACCTCCTACTCGGCGGTTACGCCCGGCGCGAGTCGGCAGTGCGACGCGACTTCGACGCGATCTACGACCGGTTCCCCAGCCTCGGTCGGGGCCGGGACCGCCTCGCGGGCCTGCTGTCCGGAGGAGAGCAGCAGATGCTGGCAATCGCCCGCACGCTCGCGTCGCGTCCGAATTTCCTCTTGCTCGACGAACCGTCCTTGGGGCTCGCGCCGATCACGGCTCACCATGTCTTCCGGATCGTCCGCGGCCTCGCCGACGATGGCGTCACCGTGCTGGTCGTGGAGCAGGCTGCCACGAGCGCGCTGTCGATCGCCGACCGCGCGTACGTGCTCGAGATCGGCGCAGTCGTTGCCACGGGTTCCGCGGCGAGCCTCATCGACGACCCCGAAGTGAAGGCTGCCTACCTGCGCGATTAGGCGCGGAGAAGAGGTCGGCGTTCAACGCCGGCCACCGCGGTTCGCAGATGAACAGCTACTGCCGGGTCAGGTTCGGTGCCGTTGGGAGCGCGTTGGGCCGTGGTCCCAACCACCGCCTCGAAGACATCGAGTCAGGGATACGAGCGACACGGCGATCCGCCGCGACTGCCCAAGATCCGACCATCGACCGTCGTCGCACACGCGTACTTGGTCGAGCGCGATGTCAGCGTACACGTAGTCGTGGCCAGGCTATGCGCCGCAACGGGTCGTCGTGGTGCGAGATCCACACTTCCGCGCTGTCGTCAGGCAGAAGTCGTGTCCGGATACTCTGATCGCGCGAAAGGGAGGCGTCGGGACAGTGGGCTTCCTCGATCGACTACACGACCGCCAAGCGCCGAAACAACCTGAACAGGCCACGAACGCGGCCACGATCGAAATGTCAGGTGCGCACGTCAATGCTCCCGAGTGGGCTCGCGGTATCAGCCACGACGAACTCGTAGACCACTTCGAGGTCGACGGCGTCGACGTACGGCTTGTCGAACTCGAAATCGTCGGTGCGAGCCATCGCCAAGACACACTCGCTGACATCGCTGGCCCCCAGGAAGTTGAAGGTAACCGACTGTTCGTCGGCGCGGTGCTCCGTTGCGAGCCGACGCATGAGTACGACGCCCATGCCCTCCGGGTGGAAGTGATGGGGCAACTGCTCGGATACGTCGCCCGCGTCCAGGCGGAACTGCTCTCACCCGCGATCCAGCGAGCGTGTGCTGGCACGCTGGAAGCGCGAGGTGTCATCGTGGGCGGCCGGAAAGATGAAGACAGCGATGGCCGTTACGCCATCCGAGTCTGGATTACCACCCGAAGGTTCGTAACGTCCTGAGCGAGGAGAAGTAGAAGCAGCAGTTCCAAGCCGACCTCGAGAAGTACCGCGAGGTCACGGGCGTGGCGGATTACGGAGGATGTCCCGAGTTCCGTGGAACTTGGCTGACGGCCCGGGTGTTGGTCAGGCCCGCCGCGGTCACGCAGCTCCGATCGCCCGGCGTGTTGATCGACACCAGCGTTCCCGCCTCAGCTCGGGAGGGCCCGCGACCGGCCGAGCCGATCCGAGGCAGAGCAGGGATGGCGATCGCGTACCGACGACTGACGAAGAACCAGCGCGAGTCCACTTCGCCAAGGCGCTCAGGCATGACCTTCGCGCCATCGACCATCAGCGAGGCGCTCTCTCGGCTGCGCGCTGCTGGGCTCGTCGAGCGTGGCGGCTCACCCGTACTGCCCGAGTTGTTCTGGGTTCTCGCCGAGCACTGGAGACCCGAGCGGGTTTGGCTCGCGACTGAGCCGTCGGTTGCCGAAGCCGCATGGCACGACCCTCAGGCAACCGGCTGGTGTCTCACGGGAACCGTCGCTGCAGTCGACTGGGGAGCGCCTGTCGTGTCGACTGAGACGGCATTCGACCTCTACGTTCCCGGACCGCGGTCACCATCGCTGCGCGCCGGTACGGCACTGTGCCTGATGCCCAGACCGCTGCTGCGTCCGTCGCCGTTGCACCGGTCAATGACGCGACCGCGTTCCGCAAGCCCCACCGCGCACATTCGTGGCCGCTCGCCCATCCGGTCGCCGTCGCGCTCGACCTGGCGCAAGACCGAGCTCGTGGCCGCGAGATCCTCGGGGACTGGAGCCCGCCCGAACGTGTCTGGTGAACCGCTCGTCGTGCTCCCCGGCGAAGCCATGGTGCGACTCGTGCACGCCGCTCGCGAAAATCGCCGCGGCGAACCTCGGCAGCACGCCATCATCGGCGGCGTCGCGGTGTCCACGCGCCTCGGGCAAACCCACCGCGCCACCACCGACCTCGACACCGTCGTCGACGACTCGACGCCACCGCCGGCCATCGAGACGCTGCTCGACGTGCCGGGGGCTCGTCCCGATCCGACCGGTACCCACCGGGTGCTGATCGACGGCATCAAGGTCGAGATTCAAGGAACCGAGCCGTTCGTACCCGCCGACCTCGACGGCCTGACCAACGAGCAGCTCCTGTAGGTCGGGGCCACCGGTACGCGCTCGAGTCGGCAACTGCCATGACGCTCGTCGCGCAGGCCGAGGATGTCCGTGTCACCATCCCGGTGGCAATGCCCGGTGCGTTGTTCGCGATGACGCTGCACGCCATCGAGGACCGTCGACCCAGCAGTGGACTCGAAAAGCGCGCAGGCACGCCTGGGACCTCTACCGGATTCTCCTGTACCTCGATCGCGCCCCCGCCGTCCGGCATGAGCTGGCCGCCATCCCGACTCCGCTCCGCACCGTCATTGGCGAAGCAGCTGAGCGGATCCTCGGCGAGCGAGCGATCCGTACCGTCAGCTGGCTCAAGGCGGGCGACGAGCGCATGGCGGTTGTGACGGTGGCGGAGTTGCAGGTGCTCGCGCTACCGGTCGTCAACGCGCTGAGTGTCGCTTGACGCTTCACGTTCACCCGCGTCGATGTCACGCGCTGCGCTCGTTGGATCGCCGAATCCGGCCTCGTCGAGGAGGCGCACGAGCTTCGTTTTCTGCCGATGGCGACGGCGGAGTTCGGTGAGGTACGCCTCGAAGCCCCGAGGATCGCCGGCGCGGTCGTGGAGGCTCCGGATGTGGGCGACGCGCTCGACCGCCCTCTCGTAGCTGTGCGTCTGCTTGCGGTCGATGAGCTCCTCGACCTCGCGGGCGTAAGCACTGGGGCAGCAGCTCACGGCCTCGACCTCACGTCGATGTACAAAGTGCTGGTCAAGTCGGGTCGCCGTCCGCCCACGCCGCCGACTCGCGTCCCGCTCAAGAGGTGGGCGAGCTCGTCGAGAGATTGCGAGCAAAGGGACTCACCTGGCAAGCCGTGGCCGACGAAGTTGTGGCAGCGTTCCCCGACGAGATAGGGCTGTCCCGACACGCCGTCGCTGCGCTTTGTCGCCGGCGGCTGTCACCGCCGTCCCGGGCCACAGCGCCTGCCGGCCTCGAGCCGCGCACAGTCCGCTACGTCCACTCGATCATCCATGCCGCGCTCAAGGACGCGATGCGCTGGAACCGTGTGGCCCGCAACGTCGCCGACGCCGCCACTCCCCCGCCGCTCGGCTTCTGCAGGCCCGACGGGAGCGTGTACGACCCCGATCGCTTCAGCCGAGAGTTCACTCGCAAGCAGGCGCAGTACAACCGAGCGAGACCCGACGAGCCACCACCGAGGCTGACGATCCACGGCCTGCGCCACTCCTGGGCGACCCTGGCGCTCCACGAAGGCATCGACATCAAGGTCGTCAGCGTCCGCCTCGATCATTCGAGCACCTTCGTGACGAGGGAGATCTATACCCATGTCACGCCCTCCATGCAGAGCGACGCTGCGGAGCGGGTCGCGAGACGGATCTTCCAGTCTCGATCATGAGACCTCCGACCTACAGCCGATCCCGCGGGATCGGTACCCATCGTCGGCCCCGTGGATCTCCGGGGCACGGCCGGGCACAATGCTCTTCGTCCGCGATGTCTGTTTCTGCCCACGGGGCACGGATGCAGGCTGCTCGGCGAAATGAGGAGGGCGTCGTGGAATCCGATTCGGGTGCTGTCGAACGATTGAGCGAGGTCGAGATCACGGCGTTGCGGGAGGCGCTCGACGACGAGTACCGGGCTCATGCCATCTACACGCAAGTGCTCGCCGACTTCGGCGACGACGTGCTGCCGTTCGCGAACATCGTCAACGCCGAGGCCCGCCACATCGACGCGCTCCTGGGGCTGTTCCGCCGCTACGGCATCGACATTCCCGACAACCCGTGGCCGGGAACGGTCGAACGTTACGCGTCGGTCGCCGACGCGTGCCGAGCCGGGGTGGAGGCCGAGATCGAGAACGCGGCGATGTACGACCGACTGTTGACGAGCACCGTCCGACCCGACGTGCTCGAGATCTACCGCAACCTGCAGCAGGCGTCCCAAGCAAACCACTTGCCGGCGTTCCAGCGCCGGCGCGCAACGTCCCGACGACGGTCGGGGCGGGCAGGGTGGCCGCGGGCGGCGCTGGCGTGGCGGACGGAGCTGAGCTGCCCGTACCCCGGCACTGAGGGGTCTCTGCGGTCACGGAGCGATGATCAGCTCGAGCAGAGCGAGGGTGCCGATTCCGATCGCGATGCCGATCGCGGTGTCTCGGTGGTGGCCGAGGCGGCGCGCCATCGGGAGGAGCTCGTGGAGCGCCACGTGGATCATCGCGCCGGCGGCGAACGCCAGGAAGACCACGTTCGCGCCGGGGAACACGCTGACCCCCACGAGCCCGATCACCGCACCAACGGGTTCCGCGGCTGCCGATGCCACCGCGGCCCAGACGAGGAAGCGTTTGCGACCGGTCATGACCGCGGGCAGCGCCATCGCGAACTCCTCTGGCACGTTGTGCACCACGATGGCGACCGCCACGAGCACCCCCAGGCACGGCGCGGACAGGTAGGCGTTCGCCATCGCGAACCCTTCGGGAACGTCGTGGAGGATCAGGCCGAACACCACGAGGTACGCGGCGCGCAACGTTCCTGCGCCGACGCCCGTATCCTCCTCGACGAGGTGCGTGTGCGGGATCACGAGGTGGAGCAGGCTCAGCATTCCGGCGCCCGCAAGCGCGGCCAGGGCCATCGTGGCAAAGCCGGCTTCGCGGTGCGCCTCGGGCAAGAGCTCGCCGAACGAGATGGCCAGCATGATCCCCACGGACAGCCCGAGTCCCAGAGCGCGAGGCCCGGGTCGATCCCCCGCCCGGAGCACGAGCGCGACGCCGGTGATCGTGGAGACGACCGACAACGACGCCAGGCCGACCACGGCCATCCACGTACCGGGGCTGATCGCTGCGATCGCCGTCACCCGGCCTGGGCCTCGTCACTCCGCGCCGACACCTGCACGGCCGTGATCCTTGCCCACTCCCGGCGCGCGTGACGATGTCGACACTCGCGTGGATCGTGATCGCCGGATTGGCCATGAGCGCCCTGGCCCTGGTCGGGATGGTCACCCTCGTGTTGCCGCCGGCCCGACTCGAGCGGATCCTGCTCCCGTTGGTCGCGCTCGGCGGCGGGTTCGCTTCTCGGCGGCGCGTTCTTCCACATGCTGCCCGAGGCCATCGACGCGCTCGGCAATCGCCTCGCGCTCTACGTGTGGCTGGTCGCCGGGTTCGTCGTGTTCTTCGTGCCTCGAGCAGTTCCTGCACTGGCACCACTGCCATCGGGCCGAGCATGTCCGGTCACCGCCCCCTCGGCTATCTGCTCCTGCTCGCCGATGGGTTGCACAACTTCATCGGCGGCCTCGCGGTCGGCGGCGCGTTCGTGGTCGACATCCGGGTGGGCATTGTCACCTGGCTGGTCGCCGCCGCCCACGAGGTCCCCCAGGAGCTCGGCGACTTCGGCGTCCTCGTCCACAGCGGCTGGCGGCACCGCTCCGCGCTGGCCTGGAACTTCGCCTCGGCACTCACCTTCCTCGTCGGCGCTTGCTCGCGTACGCGATCGCCGACCACGTCGAGGTCGCCTACCTGCTGCCATTCGCCGCAGGGAACTTCATCTACATCGCGGCCGCGGACCTGCTCCCCGAAATCGCCACCCAGCCCTCAACCCGCGACAAGCTCGAGACCAGCGCTGCGTTCCTCACCGGCCTCGCCATCCTGCTCGTCGCGACCCAACTCGCCTGAGACTGCCCAAGAAGCGGACCGTGCACGGCATGAGCGAGACGTGGGAGGCTCCTACGACAACCCGTCCTTCGATCGCCTGAGGAGCGTGCACCGAGCGCGCTGCTCCGTCAGTGGAACGAGCGCACGGGCGAGCCGCCCACGCGAAACCACACAATGACGGCGCGCCGAGATCGTCCGCTTCCCCTCGCCCCATTCCCTGAGTAGCCTCCGACGCATCACTCTCCGAAAGGACGAGAGCATGGGCCTTCACCTCGGCGACACCGCGCCCGACTTCACCGTCATGACCACCGATGGCGAGATCTCCTTCCACGCGTGGAAGGGCGACTCCTGGGTGGTGTTCTTCAGCCACCCAGCCGACTTCACCCCGGTGTGCACCACCGAGCTCGGACGCACGGCCGCCCTCATGGGCGAGTTCCAGAAGCGCAACACCAAGGCGCTCGCACTGTCGATCGACCCGGTCGAGCAGCACCACGCCTGGGCCCCCGACATCGGCGAGGTCACCGGCACCGCGCTCAACTTCCCGATCGTGGCCGACCCCGACCACCGCATCGCCGAGCTCTACGACATGATCCACCCCGGCGAGGGCGACACCTCCACCGTGCGGTCGGTGTTCATCGTCGACCCCGACAACAAGGTGCGCCTCATGCTCACCTACCCGAAGTCGGTGGGCCGCAACTTCGACGAGATCGTCCGCGTGATCGACACGCTCCAGGCGACCGACGCGAACCCGATCGCCACCCCCGCCGACTGGCGGCCCGGCGACCGAGTGATCGTCGCGATGTCGGTCTCGACCGAAGACGCCAAGGCGAAGTTCAAGAACGTCGAGGAGTTCAAGCCCTACCTCCGCTACGCCGACGCCCCGTGACGTAGCGGGCGCGGCCACTCCATCGCGCTTCTCGGCGACGGCGAACGGACGGACGCGATCGATCTCAATGCGCCGGACGACGCGGCCCTCGTCGCCATCGACCCGCACGATCTGGGACAGCGCCAGCGGAGTAGAACCGCACTGATTCGGCGCCGAGCACGGGCAGACGAGCGTTTGCTGCCTTCGTCTTGACCGTCTGCGCGGGTTCGGTGCGGCCCGGTTCGAGGCGGATCAGTCGCCCCGAATCCGCGTGCACGGCCCAGACCTCCTCGGCGTCTCCCGTGATTGGCCAGTTCCCCGGCTTCACGGAAGCGTTCGTCGTGACCGCCAACGTCACCGGGTCGATCTCGCGCACCTCGCCGGTGCAGCACTCGATCACCCAGGCGCAGTCCATTCCCACCGAGGCATCCCCCACCCGGCACTCGCCGACCCCGCACAACGAGACGGTGCCCGTGATGCTGTTGGTGAGCGCGCCGATCCGTGCGACGCCGAGCGCAAAGTCCTGGATCGCCCACGCGACGTCGCCGTCCGCCACGAGGCCGACGACCGGCGCCTGGTCCGACCCCATCGGAATCCGAGCCGTCACCGCATTCGATCGGCTGTCGATCCGCACCACCTCGTGAGCGTCGAGGTCGCTCACCCAGACGTCGCCGGGCCCGACCGCAATCGCACCGGCGCGGGTGCCCACCTCGATCGTCGCCATCACCTCGTTCGACGACGGGTCGACGCGAATCACGGATCCCGTGTCGGTGGTGAACCACACCGCGTCCGTGCCGAGGGCACCGATCTGACCTCACAGCCCAAGTCCACCTTTGCCGTCGCACGCCCATTGGCGTTCGTTTTCAAGACATCTTCACATCCGGAGCGCGCGACCCAAAGCGTCGCCACGCGCGCAGTCGGGAGGCAGCGACCTCCGTCGAGCTGAGCGCCACGGCGGGGGCGCCGACACGGCGAGGATGCCCACGACGCTCGCGACGACGACTCGGGCAAGGTGCTTCGCTGCAAACATGCGCGCCTCCCGGACATTCGGTGCATTCCGTTCGCCTCCGCGATGATGGCGCGGGGGTTCGCGGCGTGCGAAACGCCGACTCCAAGGCCTCAGCGATAGCGGGATCGAGGCCTCTCACGCAGCCGGCACTGGCATCTGGGTCACCTCCATCGCCCAGTCAGGCGAGATCGAAGCGGTCGGCGTTCATGACCTTCGTCCAGGCGGCAACGAAGTCCTGCACGAACTTCTCCTTGTTGTCGTCCTGGGCATAGACTTCGGCATAGGCGCGCAGGATCGAGTTGGACCCGAAGACGAGATCCACTCGCGTCGCCGTCCACTTGACGCTGCCGGTCTTGCGGTCGCGGATCTCGTACAGGTCCGTCGCCGGCCGGCTTCCACGTGTTCGCCATGTCGGTCAGGTTCACGAAGAAGTCGTTCGTCAGCGCGCCCTCGCGATCGGTGAACACGCCGTGCTTGGTGCCGCCATGGTTGGTGCCGAGCACGCGCATGCCGCCGACCAGCACGGTCATCTCCGGGGCGGTCAGGCCCATCAGCTGCGTGCGGTCGAGCAGCAGTTCCTCGGCGCTGACGGGTAGTCCTGCTTGAGCCAGTTGCGGTAGCCATCATGGACGGGCTCCAGCGGCTCGAAGGACTCGGCATCGGTCATCTCGTCCGTGGCATCGCCGCGGCCCGGCGCGAAGGGAACGGCGATGTCGAAGCCGGCGGCCTTGGCCGCCTGCTCGACACCGACATTGCCGGCCAGGACGATGACATCGGCCACGCTGGCGCCGGTCTCGGCCGCAATAGCTTCTCGAAGCACGGCCAGCACCTTGGCCAGGCGCTCGGGCTCGTTGCCTTCCCAGTCCTTCTGCGGGGCCAGGCGGATGCGCGCGCCGTTGGCGCCGCCGCGCATGTCGGAACCGCGGAAGGTGCGGGCGCTGTCCCAGGCGGTGGCGACCATCTCGCTGATCGTCAGACCGCTGGCGGCGATCTTCGCCTTGACGGCGCCGACATCGTAGTCGTGCGGCCGGCCGGAACCGGGTCCTGCCAGATCAGGTCTTCCTTCGGCACGTCGGGGCCGATGTAGCGCGCCTTGGGCCCCATGTCGCGGTGGGTCAGCTTGAACCAGGCCCGCGCGAAGACTTCGGAGAAGTAGGCGGGGTCCTTGTAGAAGCGCTCGGAGATCTCCCGATAGATCGGGTCCATCTTCATCGCCATGTCGGCATCGGTCATGATCGGGTTGTGGCGGATCGACGGGTCTTCGACATCGACCGGCTTGTCTTCTTCCTTGATGTTGATCGGCTCCCACTGCCAGGCACCGGCCGGGCTCTTCTTCAGCTCCCAGTCATAGTTGAGCAGCATGTGGAAGTAGCCGTTGTCCCACTGGGTCGGGTGCGTGGTCCAGGCGCCTTCGAGGCCGCTGGTGACGGTGTCGCGGCCAATGCCGCGCTTGGTCTTGTTGATCCAGCCGAGGCCCTGCTCCTCGACGTCGGCCGCCTCGGGGTCCGGACCCAGCAGCGTCGGCATCGCCATTGCCGTGGCATTTGCCAACGGTGTGGCCGCCGGCGGTCAGGGCGACGGTTTCCTCGTCGTTCATCGCCATGCGAGCGAAGGTCACGCGCACATCCTGCGCCGTCTTGAGCGGGTCGGGCTTGCCGTCCACGCCTTCGGGGTTGACGTAGATCAGGCCCATCTGCACCGCGGCAAGCGGGTTTTCCAGCGACGTCGCCGGTCGTCGCTGTCGTAGCGAGTGGTCGCCAGCCATTCCTTCTCGGAGCCCCAGTAGGTGTCCTTTTCCGGATGCCAGATGTCCTCGCGGCCGAAGCCGAAGCCGAAGGTCTTCAGCCCCATCGACTCGTAGGCGATGGTGCCGGCGAGGATGATCAGGTCGGCCCAGCTGATCTTGTTGCCGTATTTCTTCTTGATCGGCCAGAGCAGGCGGCGGGCCTTGTCGAGGTTGACGTTGTCGGGCCAGGAGTTGAGCGGCGCGAAGCGCTGGTTGCCGGTGCCGCCGCCGCCACGGCCGTCGGCGATGCGATAGGTGCCGGCCGCGTGCCAGGCCATGCGGATCATCAGGCCGCCGTAGTGACCCCAGTCCGCCGGCCACCATGTCCTGGCTGTCGGTCATCAGCGCGCGCAGGTCCTGCTTGAGCGCCGCGACGTCGAGCTTCTTGACCTCTTCGCGATAGTTGAAGTCCTTGCCCATCGGATTGGTCTTGGTGTCGTGCTGATGCAGGATGTCGAGGTTCAGCGCCGTCGGCCAGAAATCCATCATGGAGCTGGACATCGAGGTGTGGGCGCCGTGCACCACCGGGCACTCGCCTTGGGCAACGACGGTGTTGTGTTCGTTGGTCGCCATCGGTCGTGTGCTCCTTGCTCGCATGTTGGTGCTGGATGGGGGGTGTGGGAGCTCAGGTGTCTTCGGCGGTTCCGTCCTGGCAACTGGGACAGACGCCCCAGTAGATGACTTCGGCTTCGTCGATGAGGAATCCGTGATCGTCGACTGCGCGCAGACACGGTCGGTAGCCAACCGCGTAGTCGACGTCGACGGTGACGGCACAGGACCGGCAGACGACGTGGTGGTGGTTGTCGTCGACCCGGTCCTCGTAGCGAGCCGGGGAACGCGCTGGCTGGATGCGCCGGATCAGCCCCTGATCGGTGAGCATGCCGAGGGCGTCGTACACCGCCTGCCGGGAAACCGACCCCCAGCCCGCTCCGGACGTCGTCGATGATCTCGTCGGCGGTGGCATGAGGACGCTCCGACACGGCCTGCAGTACGGCGACCCGCTGCGCGGTGACCTGCAGCCCATGCTCCCGCAACAGCTCGCGGCATCTCCCGGCATTTCGTCACCCTAACAGAACTCTGGACTTCATCCAGATAACAACGGATCCCCGAGCGTCGGCGCGAGTGGGGCCGCGGCTGTCGAGCCGAGTTCGTTCGAGCCGCGCATCGAGCACCACCACCCCGGGGCACACCCGCCAGCGCTCCAGGGCCGGATCGGTGCCGGATCGGTACCGGATCGGCGCTGATGACAAATTGATGGCAAGCGGCCCTCGAAGGCTTGCCTGCCTCCTTGCCGCACCACCCCTGAACTGGGGTTTCGCACCGCTGCAACGTGTCGGAGGAACGCGCGGTCCTGATAGCCGACGATCCGAGTTGCGGGCGATTCTGATCATTCGCTTGGTCTGAGGCCCACGAACCCACGACCCGCCCGGTTCCCATACCCCGGCAAAGGTGCGCGCGGGTTTCGGTTCGGGTGTGTTTCGGGTGTGCGAGGTCCGTGACGGCGATCGAACGAGTTCCCGGACCGATCGCGGCGCGAACTTCAGGACCGGGTCCAGTGCTTGAGCGGCGACAGGGTGGGTATGGCCCTCGCATGATTGCTTTGTTGCGGAGCCGCTGGATCCTGTTGACCGTGGTCGTGCCCCTCGGCGTGTGGGTGCTCGACCGGCTGGGTGCGGGCCTGGAGGCCCGCACCGGCGAGAACCAAGCGACGCGCCTGCTGCGCTGGCCTCGGGCGGTGCGACAGACACCATCTTGAGCATCGACGGACGACGCGGACCAACGCCGCACTGCACGTCAGATCCGCCGACTCATCAACGACTTCCTGGCCACGGGCAAGTACGTCGACCAACTGCTCCGCAAGGTCGCGGACATCGAGGCCAGCGCTGCATCTGTGACGGACGCTCTTGGGTCGCCTGACCCCACCCGATCTTGGACAGTGAGTGGGCTGATGGTCACGCGCCACCTGGAGCCAGCGGCGTTCGCGATCGAACCCAAGGTGGCGTTCTGCGTGCTCGACGAGTTCGCCGAGGTCATGGATCAGGACGAGTTCCCTGGCCCTGGGATTCACCTGCGCAGCATTTCCGTCAGCGAGTGATGACAAATCGCTGACAAGCGACCCGACCCGTGCTCGCCGCACCCTCCCCGACCTGGGTGTTTCAGGTGTCGGAGGGGGGACTTGACGTTCGGCGCTACGCAATCCAGCTCATCCGACTCAGCCGAGTCATTCCTGTGGCGTCGTGAGCCCCGGGCCGAACACTCGGTGTACTCTACGCCGCCAGCCACGGAAGAGCCCGTCAGGTTCCCCGAGCCGTAGGTTGCCGCTCGACGTACTGGGTTCGCGGCGGGGGTGCCGATGCTGACCTCCGCGTCCAACCCCGCCGCCGCCTGAGCACGGTCTTCTGGATCGTGTCGGCGGCGAGGACCGCGGGAATGGCGAGCCCCGCCACGCCGAACCCGATGGCGGTCGGAGGCGCCTGATCGAGCAGGTCCGCGAGGGGCGGTAGGTACAGGAACGTCGCGAGCATCGCGACCTCGGCGACGATCGCGCCCAAGAGCAGCTTGTTCGTCGTCCATCCGATCTTCCAGAACGGACGAATCGTGCTGCGGCACGCGAACGCGTCGCTAGCTGGCCGAGTACGACTGCCGTGAACGCCGCTCCCGATGCAGCGAGCAACGTCTCGCCGTGCGGGAACGCGTCCCCCGGGCGCCATCCTGCCGCGACGAACACCATGAGGAACGCCGTCATCTCGACGAACGCCTCGACGGGCCCGAGCACACCGAACGCGCGCAGGAAGACCGCCCGGTCCAGCAGGTGACGACGCACCGGCGGCTCGTCGAGCGCGTGCCCACTCGGCGGCTCGGCTCCGAGTGCGAGTGCGGGGAGCACGTCGGTGCCGATGTCGAGCGCGAGAACCTGGAGCACACCGAGGGCGAGCGGGATCCGATCGCCCGACAACGCCCATACGACGAACGGCGCGAGTTCGGCCACGTTGTCCGTGAGGTGATACGTGAGGAACCGCCGGATGTTCGCGTACGTCGATCGACCCTGTTCGACAGCGGCGACCACGGTCGCGAAATCGTCATCGAGCAGGACGAGGTCGGCGGCCTCGCGCGCGACGTCGGTCCCCGATCGACCCATGGCGACACCGATCGCGGCCTCCCGCAGCGCCGGTGCATCGTTGACGCCGTCGCCAGTCATGGCGACGACCTGACCCCGAAGACGGAGCGCCCGCGCGATCCGCAACTTGTCCTCCGGAGTGACACGCGCGACGACCAGGCCGTCACGATCCACCAACGCGCCGAGCGCCTCGTCGTCGTCAGGCAAGTCCTTCCCGACGACGACTAACGCGTCGTCGCGTAGCAATCCGACCTCCCGGGCGATCGCCCGGGCAGTGGCGGGATGATCCCCCGTGATCATCGCTACGCGAATGCCGGCGTGACGGCACGTGGCGATCGCGTCCCCCGCTCCAGTGCGCGGGGGATCCTCGAGTGCGATCAGTCCCAGAAGCTCCAAGCCTCGCTCCGCGGCGTCCGCGGCATCGGGAAGGCTCTCACCGTCGAGCCGACGCTCTGCGACGGCGAGAACTCGCAACCCGCGGCTCGCCAGAGCGTGCAGCGCGTCGGCCGCGCCACGGGTGGCGATGCACAGCGGGAACATGGCGTCCGGCGCGCCCTTGACGAGCACACGATCGCCCGCGACCATGGACATGCGCCGGCGGCGGTTGTCGAACGGGAAGCGCCGGAGCTCCGGCGCAGCCAGAGCGTCGCTCGCCGGGTCGATCCCCCGCGGCGCGCCAGCGTATCGAGCGCCGCTTCCATGGGATCACCGCGCGGAACCCACTGACCGTCCAGTTCGACCACGTGGCCGGACGAGCATCGGGCAGCCACTCTCGCAATCTCTCGGAGTGCCGTGAGCGCATCGGGCGGGTCGCACTGCACGTGGGCGACCGGTTCGTAGCCATCACCCTGGATCACGGCGCTTCCGGCCGGCATCCACACCTCGACGACGGTCATTTCGTTGCGCGTCAAGGTGCCGGTCTTGTCGGTACAGATGAACGTGGTCGATCCGAGCGTCTCGGCCGCCTCGAGATGGCGCACCAAAGCGTGACGCGCCGCCATCCGCTGCGCGCCGATGGCAAGCGAGAGGGTGACCGTCGGGAGGAGTCCCTCCGGGACAAGCGCGACGGTCACACCCACGGCGAACAAGAAGCCGTCGCGAAGCCGAGGTGCCGAGGAGGAGCGCAACCGCGAAGAAGCCCACCCCGACCGTGACCGCGGCAACGGCGATGAGGCGCGAGATCCGGGCGAGCTCGCGGTGAAGGGGGGTCGGCACCGGTCGCTGCTCACGCGTGAGTCCCGCGATGCCCGCGAGCCGAGTCCGCGAGCCCGTTGCGACCACGACCGCGCGTGCCTCCCCCTCGACGACGAAGGAACCCGCGTAGACGGTCTCGCCTTGCCCTGGATGCGCCGGCACGCTCTCACCAGTCAGGCTCGACGTGTCCACCGCCAGCGCGTGCACACGGCCCAGCTGGAGGTCGGCCGAGATGCGATCACCCTCACCGAGCACGACCTCATCACCCGCCACGAGGTCCTCGGCGGGGATCTCGACCTGCACGCCGTCTCGCACGACCGTGGCCCGACGCGGGAGCAGGTCGCGAAGCCGCTCCGCCGCCTGCTCGGCCCTCCGTTCCTGGACGAACGCGAACAGCCCGTTCAGCAAGATGACGAAGAAGACCGCCACGCCGAGCTGCGGCAGCCCCGCCACGAAGGCCAACGCCCCCGCGACCCAGAACAGGAGCGCGAAGAAGTGGACCATCTGCGCGGCGAGCTGCCTCCACATCGCCGGCCGCGGCGGCAGCGGGAGCACGTTCGGACCGTCGATCGCCAGCCGCGCGGCCGCGTCCACGGCGCTGAGCCCATGACCGGGGTCCCGGCCGGGGGCATCGGTTCCGCGCGCCGACGCCGACGAGGGGCGCTGATCATCCCCCATTGCGCCGCGGTCCGCCGCTCGTACACCGCCGGTCCGACGGCGGCACACGCCGGCGCGCGAGCCGCACTGCCATCGTGACGGCCAGCCAGCACATCGCGGCCCCGAGGACCACCCCTCCGACGATCACGACCACGATCTCGGGGAGTCCCATGCCACCATCCTTCCGCCGAAGCGAGCGGCTCCGCTGTTGTTCAACGAGCCGCGAGTCGGGGTTCGCAGATGGTCCGGGCGCGAATGTGCAGCACGAAGTCGAGCCCTTCGGTCACCAACGGCTCCAAGTTCACGGCGTCGACCCGGGCACGGGTTGCACCGTCGCGGACTTCCTCGGAGAAGTCGACCAGCAGCATGAACGAACTATCGCGGACCCTGGAGTTCCCTGCACAATCGCTCGGGCGCTGCGACGGAGTGAGCAACTGGTGAGCACCCCGTCAGCTCTCGAGCGGCGCCAATTCCTCGACTGCCGATCGTCGGGTGGTTGGACCATCGTCGGCCCGCCGCACGCCTTCGTCGAACGCGCTACCCGTGAGTGCCTCGAAGCGCCGGCCAGCGCTCACGCAGTACCGGTACTTCGTGCCTTCTTGTTGATACGCGCGTTGCGTTTCCTGCCCGTTGCGCCGTCAGCGAATTTCGTCCGTAGCGCTCGGTGTTACTGCCACCATCGACGCGGCCGAGAAGACCGCCCGCCTCGCGGACACCTACCGCGAGCGCTGAGGGTGTCGGAGGGGGGACTTGCGACTTGAAGCAACTCCCCCACTCAGCCGTGTTGTCGTGCTCGCGGCGTGAAGGTTCGACGAGAGCCGCCGTCCTGCGGCGTGCCCCCTTGCTTCGCGATGGCAATCCGATGAGGTAGGTCGGGTGATCCGAGCCATCCGGTCCGCCTCGTTGCAATCAAAGCCGGCGTGGAGAAGGGCGTCTGCTTCCGCGCCGAGGTCCTGCACGAACCGCTCGAGGTCCACGTCTTCCTCGACAAGCGTGGCCGCTGTTGACACGAGCACCCCGGTTGCGGACACCGCGGCAGCCAACGTCGCCCACAGGTCACCGCGGCTATTGAACCATGCCGTCACGCGGTGCACTGCGAGGCGGCTGCGCCCAGCGAGCGGCAAGCCCGGTTTGTCAGCCGGTTCGGTCGTGATCGCGAACGAGAAACATCCGACCGTCTCGCTCAAGGTCGAGCTGCTCCACGAACTCGCGGAGCTCGGGGATCTCTCCCAGCCGAGCCCACGCGACGACGCTCAGGCGAAGGCGACGGTGCTGGCTCCGTTTGTGATCTCTTCGACAACTTTGGCGGCGCCCACGATGGTGGTGCCTTTGGTGACCATGTCTTCGGTGATCGCTCGCGGCTTGGTGCAGGCACCGCAGAGCCAGACTTGGCCGCCGTTGTCGACGTACTCCGCGTAGAGGTCGGCGAGCTTGGGGAGTCCTTCGGCTTCGACGCCGTCGAGGCCGCCCTCGGTGCCGAGCCAGACAGCTTCGATCGTGCACAAGACGACGGCGTCCTGGCCGGCGGTCGCGGCGATGTTGGCCGCCACGAATGGGAGCGTGGCCCGCTCCGCGTGTTCTTTGCCGCTGGTGCAGTTGAAGATCAGTTTGTTGCTCATGGTGTGCGCTCCACGTGGATCTGGACGCGCCCGTCTTCGAGCACGTCGATGGATTGGATGGTGTGGCCCAGCATGCGGGCCAGTGGTGGCAGGTCTTCCTTGGCCGCGGGGTCTTGGACGATCACTCGGAGGATGTCACCCGAGGGAATCGCGAGGATGCGCGGGCGGAATTCACGGGCCAGGCCGTCGGTACAGCCCATGGTGCCGGCGTCGAAGAGGTGGATCTCCGACGCGGATGTCATGCGTGGGCGGAACCCGGAACACACGAGGTCGGGTGTCGATGCCGTCGGGCGTGGCGTCGCCGAACCCGTGCTGCTCGATGATGTGGAGCGGTGTTTGTCTCCGTGTTGGCCGAGCCGGACACCGTGGAGAGGTGGAACCTGTCGACCACGACTGACACGGTCGACGTGGTCATTTCGAAGGGGCCTGCGGAAGGGAACCAGCTCGCGAACTGGTCGACGATCGCGCCGCGTCCGTTGCGCTGCTCGAAGACCTCCGGGGAGGAGCATGCGCATGCGCGCATGGATCGCGAAGCATCCGGCGATGCCTGGGAGGTCGCGGACACGGAGCGCGTCGAGCAGGGACCGCGCCGCGATTTCGAGGTCTTGGCGTTGGTTCGTCATTGCGTACCTGCATCTGGGCATATTGCTGGTTACGAGGGTTTGCGGGCGAGGAACGGGTAGCCGTACACGTCGAAGGCCCGTGCCTTGTCCTGGCCGGTCGCGCCGCCGAACGTGTCGACAGGGTCACCGATCCGGATGTCGACGTAGCCGGTGTCTTCGAGCATCGTCTGCCAGCCCGCACGGGGCAGCCCGCCGGCAATTCAGCCGGTCCACAAGTCGATGTCACGCAGTGCTTCGGGGGGCACAGGTCTGCCGTTGGCGATGTCGGCGAACTGCAGCCAACCGCCGGGGCGCAGCACACGGCGGATCTCCTCGAAGACGGCGCGCTTGTCGGCACAGAGGTTGATGACCCCGTTGGAGATGACGGCGTCGGCCCATTCGTCCTCGACGGGGAGGGCCTCCGCGAAGCCGTCGTGGAACTCGACATGGTCGTATCCGAGCGCCTGGGCGGTCTCGGTCGATTTCTCGAGCATCTCGGGGGTCATGTCGACGCCCAATATTGCGCCGGTGGCCCCGACCTGGCCGGCGGCGATGAAGGAATCGAAGCCTGCGCCGGAGCCGATGTCGACGACACGCTCGCCCCCTGCAGTCGTCGGAGAGAGAACGGGTTGGCAACTCCGGCGAACGATTCGACGGCCCGGTCGGGTAACGCGGTGACGGCCGCGGGCTCGTAGCCGAGTCGGGCGGCGAGGCGCCGGCCGGTGTGGAAATGGAACGAGCGGTGCGGGTCGGTCGCGACCTCCCGGTACTTGGCGCGGACCTGGTCGCGCAACTGGTCGGGATCGACGAGGAGGTCTCCGGGCGTGGTCATGCTGCGGTGCCGGCCACGATGGGGAGACCGGCTCGTTTCCATTCGGGGTACCCATCGACCAGCCGCCTTGCTCGGAAGCCTCTCTGGTGCAGCTCGCGCACCGCGTCATCCGCGTAGACGCAGTACGGCCCTCGGCAATAGGCGACCACCTCGATGTCCTTGGGCAAGGCCCGCAGGCGACGGCGCAACTCCACGACGGGCACCGATCGCGCCCCGGCGATATGCCCTGCCGTGTACTCGGCCTCGGGGCGCACGTCGAGCACGATCACCTCGCCGCGCTCGAGACGTGCCGCCAGCTCGTCACGGTCGACGACCTCGATCCGGTCGCGGTCCCCCAAGTAGGCGGCGGCCAGACGGTCGAGGCCTGCCACCCGATCGGCGGCGACGTCACGCAGCCCCGCCCACAGCTCGGCGACCCGTTCGCTGGCGAGCCGGTAGTGCACGCGGGTCCCGTCCCGGCGGGTGGTGAGCAGCCCGGCACGGGCCATGGCTCGAAGATGATGCGACGTGTTCGCCACGCTCTGGCCGATTTCGCCCGCGAGCTGCTCCACCGAGCGCTCACCCTGGGCCAACACGCTCGACGATCTCGGTCCGCCGCCCACTCGCCAACGCCTTCGCGACCTCGGCGCAACATGTCGAACAGCGTGTCCTTGGCGACACGGTCACCCGTCCCCCAGAGCATCCACCTACACCAGGCCATATGTCAAGAGTCCACTTGAACACTTGACATTGCGGATCGAAGCGCCGTGTCGGGGGATTCCTGGAAACGTGACGGCGGCCCAGAGCACCCAGCACCACGATTGAGGGAACACCTCGACGGAAACCACGTGGCAGACCCTGTTGGTCGTGAGCCGCTCGGTCAGTTCCGGGGCAGCTTCTCAAGACTTTGACGGTGTGCTCGATGCGGGAGTGTTCGGCGAGTAGAGCTGCAGGGTGATCTGCACTGCGGTTGATCCGTTCGTGTCCAACACGGGCGCATCGATTGCGGTTACCTGCAGGGTGTATCCGCTCGAGACCCACGACCCGCGAAATTCACGAGCGACGGCGTGGGGCCGGACGCTGTTGTGCCAACGACTGAGGAGTTTCGCGTCCGCCAACACCGTGCCGTGGGGGTTGTAGCCGGAGATCTTGTAAGACAAGGGGTCGTGACCCCCGGGTTGAGCTGCGCGAGCTTGAGCGTGTGCATCCGCGGGAGCATCGGCAGCGTGTTGAAACGACCCGACACGGACCCCGAGACGCCGGGCGGAGATTGCGTGCCGCCGGATGCGCCCGACGGTCCCGGACTCCGCGCGCCGCCGGGATCAACAGAACCACCGTGATCGTTACAACGGTGCGTAGTGCCGTGCCGATACGGAAGGTGCGTTTGCGTGTCGCCTCGACCGCGACGGTGGCGAGGGTCTCGCCGGTTGCGGGGTTGAGCGTCTCGAACGTCTTGTTGGATTTGGCGTCGACCCGTGCTCCGTCGATGAACAGCTGCGGCTTCGTCTCAACGACATCTTGGACGCGCTTGCCAGGGGTGACTGTGCTCATGACTGACCCGGAGTTCTCCCGCGGTCAGCAGGGGTAGCGATGCGCTACCAGGGTCCGGAGCAACGCCGACGAGGTCGCCCCGACTCGTCGGAAGAGCGAACTCGTCACCACGGGGACCGTACCCGCGGGCTCTCGCTCTGACCGTACACCCGCACTCTCGCATCAGGACGCTCGACGGTCCCGGCGACCTTCGTCCGTGCACCCACTGCGCGGGATCGGGGTGTAGCTTCAGAGGAACTACTGCGATACCGCGACGGAGCCCCGGACCCTGGCTTGTTCGCCCCCACGCGAAAGGGGGCAGGCAATGCTCGGAACTTGTACTGCGCTCGGAGAGATCGACCGGTCCACCGTCTCAACATTCGACGCCGACCCGCGACGCGATCGATCGGTCGGCTGAGGTGCTCGTGATCCGCGACATGTCGTCGGCGTGCGCGATGTCGATCCGGCTGTGCTCCTCAGGTGGCGAGCTTTCGTGTGGAACCGCGACGAAGGCAACCACGTGGACGACGGCCTGGCCTCGCAGCATTGCCGGGCGTGGGTCCACGCGGCATGCTGGACGAGCGCGACGAGAAGTAGTTCGTAGTTCGCGTGTCAGAGGGGGGTCCGCGTTGGTAGGCGTATTGGCGAGTGTCGTGAATCTCGATGAGCCGGGGCATTACGTCCACTGGTGGGTGATCCAGCTTTCGCTGGCGAACCTGGTCGTGATCGTGTTGATGGTGTGCGTGTTTCTGTTGGCGATCGTTGTGGCGTTCCCGAAGCCTCACGATCGGGAACAAGTCGACGGGGAGGAGTCGTGACGGTTTCGCCGGCGGAGGCGCCGGGGTCGAGGCGAGACCAGCGGGAGCTGGTCGGAGGCGCTGCGGCGGGCGTGCGGTTGCCGAGATGCCACCCGAGAAGCTGCTTCCGGATCGTCAACAGGCGTATGTCGCGTCGGTGGATCTACGTGTTCGGGGTCCTCACCCTCGCGGCGCTGGTCGTGATCGTCGCGTCCGGTTTGGTGGACGCGTTGAAGGGCCCGGAGTGGTGGCATCACTCGGGGATCGGCCACTACGTCAACAGCATGCACTTGTGGAGCGTCGAGCTGTTCTTCTTCTTCATGGTCATCCACTTGTGGGGACAGTTCTTCATGGCGGCCTGGCGTGGACACCGAGCGTTGACGTGGATGACGGGCGCGATCGCATTCCTCGCCTCGATCGGCACCGCGTTCACCGGCTATGAGATCCAGTCGAACTTCGACTCGCAGTGGATCGCAACCCAGGCCAAAGATGGAATGAACGCAGTCGGTATCGGCGTGTGCGGGAATGCGCCTCGATCTTGGTCAGATGCTGTTGTGGCACGTGGTTCTTTGCCGGCCGTGGTCGGAGCAATCGTCGTTTTTGTATCTGCTGTATGGTTCGTCGGCGTGGAGTAGTCCCTCCGATCGGCGTCGACATGGACGGGAACCTCCTCGACGCAAAACTACACGGAGAGCGGATCGTGACGCAGCCCGTTCAAGACTCCGCCGCATCGCAATGGCACGGGCCGACCGCCCATACGACCTGATGAAAGAGGTCGTGGTGGCGCTGGTCGTGGTCTCGCTTCTCGTGGTCGCGCTGGCGGCGGTGTTCTCGTCGCCGGACGAGCCCGGCGTCACCATCCAGCGCTGGGCACGCTCGACCCGAGCGACTTCGTCGCGACCGCAACCACCGAGCTCGGCGGCACGAGTACCTCCGCGTCGTACGGAGCGCCCTACAACCACAACGGCCCGGGACAAAAGCTCGGCCCGCTCGGACTCCAAGAACTCGCCGGCGTCCGCACCCGGATCGACTCCGCCCACGACTTCGTCGTCGGTCCCCTCCAAACGATCACCGGAGATCCCGCGCTCACGGCGACTCTCGTGCGATACGTCGGAGCGACTCCTGCACAGCAACAGCAGTGGGCGTCGAGCTACGACCAGGCGACACAGAATGCTCCCGGACAAGACCCCAAGAAGGTTCGCGCCGGCGAGTGCGGGCCCGGTTCCGATCATGACTGCTCGACTTCTCCAGCTTGCGCAGTCCGGCGCACTTGACTCCCAACTCGTCAATCCCGGAAGCGGCTTCTACCAGACGAACTACACCAAGCCGTTGCTCTTCCTCGCCGACAGCGGTTACCTCGCAAACCTCGCCGACGCACAACACCTCTCCGGCGACCAGTGGGGCATGACGAACGAGACCGGCAACTTCCCCGGACAGGCGTGGCTGTGGCTGTACACGTTCTGGTACCAGATATCGCCGTTCTCGCACTCCGGCAACGCCGACGCGCTCGTATGGGGGGTCATGATGGTGTTGTCGCTGGCACTCGTGCTGGTCCCATTCATCCCCGGCGTGCGATCGATCCCCAAACGGGTGCCGATCTACCGCCTCATCTGGCGCGACTACTACCGCGCACACGCCACTCCGAACCCGTCCGAACCGCGGGCGCCGTCCAGCGAGACGTCGCGCCCAACATGAACGCGACGCCCACCCGCGAGAAGTTCCGCCGGTCAGCGTTCGGGCGAACTCCAGAGCTTGAGACCCCCCAGGATGCCAGCATTCGGGTCGATGACACTGACCTTGGGCCCGAGCTTGTCGGTCGTGAGGTGGCGGGCGTTGCCGCCGCCGATGTAGAGGTGGTCGAAGAAGGTAAGCACGTCGAGCGTGGCGACCACTCGCCGCATCCGCTTGTTCCACCGGCGGTTCCCGATCTTCTTGCCGCGCCGCATGTCCGACTCGTTCGTTGTACGTGCCGCCTTTGCGGAAGGGGTGTTGAGCAAGTTCGAGGTGGGGGCCGAGTCGGCCGTTCTCGAAGACGGAGAAGCCGAGCCCGGTACCCAAGGTGATGACGACCTCTACGCCGGTGCCGGTAACGACATCGAGGCCTTGGAGGTCGGCGTCGTTGATGATCCGCACGGGCCGACCGAGGCTCCGGGTGAGCGCGGCGCCGAGGTCGAATCGATCCCAGGCTGCGATCAGTTTCTTGTCCTCAGGGCTGCCTGGGCCGTGGATCGTGACGAAGTGCGGCGCTGACAAGATGACACCGAGTCGTACGACGCCGGGAAAGCCGACTGACACCCGATCGAACCCGGGAAGCGGCCGAACAAGTTGGTCGAGCTGCGCGACCATTTCGTCGGGGCGGCACGGATAGGTCGTGGGAATGCGTACCCGGTCGGTCAACATGGCGCCGCCACCGTCGAGGACTGAAGCCTTGAGCCCAGTACCCCCGATGTCGATGACCAGTGTCGTCGGGCTGTCCGGCGTCGATGCCGTCGCAAGAGGTGTCTCGGTCGGATCGGTCATGGCTGTCACGATACGCAGTCCACGATGACGACCGACATGCGCCGCGATCACCGTTGCGCTGGGTCGTGCCGACTCCGCCCGACTCGATGACATCGCCGAACCGGCCCGCGACTGACGGGCCGGTGCTGGTCAAGACGATTGCGATCGGTGTGTGTGGAACCGACGTCGACATCGTCAGCGGCAACTACGAGACCGCGCGCACCGAGGGGCACACGATGTGCAGGTGCGCGCACCGTGGCGATCAGCGCCCTCCTGGGAGAAGTCGGACTGGTCGATCAGTCGGATTTTGCTCGTGTCGGAGGGCAGAGGACACGGATTGTCACTGGCGCATCGTGCCGTGGCGTGAGGCCGCGTAGAACGCTCGTGTCGGAGGGGGGACTTGCCGGTCTGCGCTACGGGATCCCTTTGACCCGCTCGGTCTCCCTCGCTTCTTGACAGCAGAAGCCAGGATGCTCAATAGCGACCTTCACCCTTCCAAGGTCAGGACATTGCAATCGCTTGGGATCACGATCGCGCACGATCGAGCAGTACCAACGGTTCGGCTCCGTCGGCACGGTGGCGTAACGGTCCGGAGAACCACGTTTGGGTGGCACGTTGGGTGGCAGAGCTTCGACGGTGCCGCGTCAGGCGACGCGCCAACGGCGAGTCAGCTCAGCGGTTGACGCCGGCGCTCGGAGTCGTCTGCATGCGTGAGCCGAGCACCATGAGTGTTTTCGTGCCCGTCACCTTGCCGGTACGTCGCAGACGATCGATTACCCGTTTCAGGTCTTGGACGTCCCGAACACGGAGCCATGCCAACGCGTCTGGATCACCCGCAACCGTGAACAGCGCCTGGATCTCCGGGATCTCGTCGACCACGCTCTCGATCGCGTCGACCGGTGCGGACCCGCTGAACCGCAGTTCCACGAACGCCTCGAGCGTTGCCCCGAGCTTCGTGTGATCGACGACAGTCGTGAACTTGAGGATTACGCCCTGAGCCTTCATTCGATCGATCCGACGCTTCACGGCGGCCGCCGACAAGCCGACCTGCTCCCCGATGTCGCCGAAGGTCCGGCGGGCGTCCGTCGCGAGCAGGTCGAGGATCTCACGATCCGTTTCGTCGACCGGGGGCAAGGCGTCAGGCATCGCAACAGACTATCGTCCTTGGGACCATCAGCGAGGATTTGTTGCGTGTTTCGTCGCTTACCGGCTCGTTCTGTTGTGTCTCGGCCGCGTTCCGCCGTACGATCCACTTATGACGTCCTCGTCGACCGTGAAGGCGCCAGCGCGCGCGCCGGCGAGCGAGTTGGACACGCTCGAGGAGGTCCAGCGGCGAGTTCTCTGGTTGGCGACATCGATGGTGCACCACGCCAACAAGGTCCGGACTGTGACGTCGGGGGTGAAGGTCGGCGGGCATCAGGCGTCGTCCGCCTCGATGGTCAGCATCATGACGGCCCTCTACCTCCATCACCTGCGGGGCGAGGATCGGGTCTCGGTCAAGCCTCACGCCGCGCCGATCCTCCATGCGCTCAACTACTTGACGGGGCGGCTGGACGCGTCGTGGCTCACACGCCTTCGCGAGTACGGCGGATTGCAGAGCTATCCGAGCCGGACGAAGGATCCAGATCCGGTCGATTTCTCGACTGGATCGGTGGGCATCGGCGCGACGGCAACTATCTGGAGCGCGCTCGCCCACCGTTACGTCCAGGATCACTTCAAAGTCGCGGGTTGCGGCCGAAGCATCGCACTGGTGGGCGACGCCGAACTCGATGAGGGCGCCATCTGGGAGGCGCTCGTCGATCCGATGACCCCGCGCCTCGGCAACGTGATGTGGGTCGTCGACCTCAACCGCCAGTCGCTCGACCGCGTCGTCCCCGACATCGCTGCTGGCCGTATCGGCGCGATGTTCCAGGCCGCCGGCTGGGAGACGATCACCGTCAAGTACGGGAAAAGGATGCGCAGCCTTTTCGCACGTGAGGGCGGCGAGGCGTTGCGCGAGCGTCTCGACACGATGGGGAACGAGGAGTACCAGTCCTGCCTGCGGACGCCGACCTCGGATGTTCGCAGGGTTCTGGCGGGGGACGGTGACGGTCGGCGCAAGATCCTCGATGTGCTCTCCGACCTCGACGACGTCGCGGTTTCGGACATCGTCGGTGACCTTGGCGGCCATGACCTCGGTGATCTGCTGGACGCGTTCCGCCAAGCGGACGTGACGACCGACCGACCGTCGGTGGTCTTCGCGTACACGATCAAGGCGTGGGGCCTGCCGAGCATGGGTCATCCGTCGAATCACTCGGCGCTCCTGTCCGAGGAACAGTGGCGCGCCCTCGCAGCGGTGCTCGGTGCCGATGCCGACGAACCATGGGCCGCCTTCGCTCCGGGGACCGCGGAGTACGAGTTGTGCATGGACGCTGGCGCACGACTGCACCGCGCGTCGCCAGTCGCTGCGCCGCACGTCGTCGTGCCGACCGAGATGGGCCGAGAACAAGCGGGAACCGTTTCGACGCAGCAGGCTTTCGGACGTTTCTTCCTGGACCTGGCGCGCGAGGCGCCGGAGGTCGCGGCTCGTGTGGTCACGGTGAGTCCTGACGTCGCTTCGTCCACGAACCTCGGGGGCTGGATCAACCGCACGGGCATCTGGAACACGAGCGATCGCGTCGACTGGTTCGCCGACGACCGCGAGCGGCTCGTGCAGTGGCAGGAGTCGCGCGCCGGTCAGCACATCGAGCTCGGGATCGCGGAGGGCAACCTCGTCGGATTGCTTTCGGAGCTGGGACTGACGTGGGCACGTGACGGGCAACCGCTGTTTCCGATCGGCACCCTGTACGACCCCTTCGTGGCCCGGGCGCTCGAGCCGTGGTCGTTCGGGATGTATGCGGGCGGCCAATCCATTCTCGTCGGCACACCATCGGGGGTCACCCTCGCCCCTGAGGGCGGTGCTCATCAATCGATCATCACGCCGTCGATCGGTCTCGAGCAGCCGAGTTGCACCGCGTGGGAGCCGGCGTTCGGCGCCGACCTCGAATGGACGCTCCTGGCCGCGATCGCATCGCTCGGTCGGCCGGACGGTGCGTCGGCGTATTTCCGATTGACCACCCGTCCACTCGACCAGGCGCTCGCGGCACACCCCAGCGATCGCGCGAAGCGGGAGCAGCGGCGCCTCGACGCGCTCGGGGGTGGCTACGTGATCCGCCGGTCACCCGACATGCCGGCGGTGACCTTGGTCGGAATGGGAGCGGTCATGCCTGAAGTCGCGGCCGCGCACGACCGACTCATCGCCGACGGCATCACGTGTGATCTGGTGTGCCTGACGTCGGCCGACCTCGTCTTTCGAGCGCTCCAGGCTCGTCAGGCACTCCTGCCCGGCGACGCGACGATTCTCGATCGGATGTTCCCGCTCGAACGCGCGGCGCCCATGGTCACGGTGCTGGACGGGCATCCGCACACGCTCGGCTTCCTCGCCGGCGTGCACGGCTCCCCCATCGCCATGCTCGGCGTGCACGAGTTCGGCCAGGTCGGAGATGTCGCGGATCTCTACCGTCATTTCGGCATCGACACCGAGACGATCGTCGGCGCGGCCTTCGACCTCCTCGACCTGTGAGACTCGGGCGGCGCAAACCCCAGCCCGACCGCGATCTCCCGTTCAAGGAGATCCTCCAGAACCCGACCGGACGCACCGGAGGATGAGGGAGTGAGACCCATGCGGATCGGGATCCATCTTCCGCAGTTCGGCAAGGCCATCACCCCTGGTGGTGTGGAGCGCGCACTCAGAAACGACGGCTACCACGCCACCGGACTCGCGCTCGCTGTGTATTCCGACGCCGAGGTCGTTGACCACGACCGTGGCGCCTTGTCGAGCGAGCTCCAACGCGTGCGCGCGGCCCAGCCCTCGGCCCGCGCCGGTGACGATGGCAACCCGACCTTCCAGGTTCGTCATGTGTCGACCTCCGTCGCCTCGAGTCGATGCTCGAGCTCGGCGCGATGTTCGGGCGCGGCGACTCCGAGGATTCGGCGCGCGCGTTCGGTGTCGTCGAGGCCGCGCAGGTCGGCGACGCCGTGCTCGGTCACGATGGCGTCGATGTCGCAGCACTTCGAGGTGCA
>CAWARX010000004.1:0-11660 GCA_963784595.1 uncultured Actinomycetes bacterium
GGAGAAGTTGTGCAACCCGATGCCTAGAGCAATGAAGAGGGCCAGACGCTGCCGCGGCCGTGAAAGGCGCCACCGGTCCGGCGATCATCTCCTGGGTCGGTACCACGGCCACGCAGCGCTTCAGCACCACCATTTGAAGCCGGCGTCGGATGGACCAGCGAGACCAACCCGATCACGAACGCGACCACGAACACCCGCGCCGAGCCCGAGGAAGCGCAGCCAGGAGGGCCCGTGGTCGTTGGCCTTGACCAGCGCGGCCTCGACAGGGCTCGGACGGGGCCGGCCGCACGTCCAGAACAGGAACAGCAGGATCCCCGATCGCGGCGGCGTTCAGGAACGCCCACGTCGGCATCGACGGATCGCGCACCAGGCCGATGGGGAGGCCGAGGAAGATGGTGAGACCGGCGACGGCCCCCAGCGCGAGGGGTTACCCGACCGTCCGACACCGAGCGTCCCCTGTGAGTGGTGAGGCTTACCTTACCAGTTGCGTCCGAGGGATCGTGCTCCTTGAGGGTGGTGTAGAAGATCATGGAGATGCCGAAGACAAGGCTGTCAGCCCGCGAACGGCGTGAGGGTCCGGGTCTCGAAGTACCTGGTGAGGAAGCGGACCGAGAGGTAGGCGGCGATGCCGGCGGCGATGCTCCCCGCCAGCACCTGCCCGCGGATGTGGTCGCCGCTGTGCCCGAGGAGATGGGGAGCTTGTAGAAGCCGGCGGCGAAGATGATCGGCGTCGCCAGCATGAACGAGAGGCGTGCCGCGTCCTCGTGGTCGAGGCCCCGCAGCAGTCCGGCGACCATGGTGACACCCCGACCGGCTGATCCCCGCGAACAGGGCCAGGATCTCCGCGCTCCCCACGAAGAAGCCTTCGCGCAGCTGGAGGGTGTCGAAGCGTCGCGCCCGACATCGTGACCGGGGTCGGTGTGGTGTGGGTGCTCCTGCACCAACTTCAGCGTCTCGGCCCGGCGCCGCAGCCGTTCGCCGGCGAGCAGGATCAGGCCATTGAGCACGGTGAGGAAGATCGCCGCCGCGGTGGGTTTGGCGAAGATCGTACGCAGACGGTGCTCGAAGACGAGGCCGACGATGCCCACCGGGATGGTGCCGATCGCGAGGAGCCACGCCATGCGTTCGGACGGCGTGTCGATGCGCCGCTTCCGGATCGAGGAGAAGAACCACAGATCACCACGACCCAGTCTTGCATACCGAGGAATTGAGGAGGGCGATCGCGGTAGCCAACATGCAGGCCGACGAGGAACGCCAGGTAGAGGACCGGTGGGCCGATTGCCCGGCGACGAGAGAGTGCCATCCGAGCAGCTCCGGCACCAGCACCGAGTGCCCGAGACTCGAGACGGGGAACAGCTCGGTGATCCCCTGGAGGATCCCGATGACGATCGCCTGGAAGTACGACAACGTCGAGGCCGCCAGTGTCAACATCGCCACCTACCCACGTTCATGCGTCCTCGTTGCTCCGGAGCGTCTCGGTGGGGGAGCCGGCGCGCCGACCCGATGACCACGGCGCCGAGCAGCGTACCGGACAGCACGCGACGCGCCACCGGCGATGCTACGGAAGGCTCGCTGAACGCCCGCTGAACGGCGGCGGCGCCGTCCGGCACGAGTACGGTCCCTGCAGCGCTGCGAGCCGGGAGGCCGAACGCGTGGCACGCAACGAGAACCGAACCCGGACGGCATCGACCGGCGCGAATCGTCCGACGTGCCGTGGTCGCGGGAGCAGCGGCTGCCTGGTCCGGCCCTGCTCGACACGCGCTCGGCCGGCGCACGCGTCAGTGACTCGCCGTCGATCTCGCGCGAACGGCGAGTGAGTGCCATGACACCGTCGTCGTCCTGATGATGGAGAACCGATCCTCGACGACTTCCTCGGCTGGATGGGCGGCATCCGTTCGTATCTGAGGAAGGCCGCCGGCGGTGGGGCGACGGGTTCGCGATCGAGGCGAAAGACCAACTGCGCTACCCGGACCCGACGGGGAGGCTCGTTCGACCGAGGCCCTGGTCGAGCGGCCCACGACCCGGACCCGTACCGATTGTGCAATGGCCCTGCGCCCAGCCACGGTTGGATCAGGGTCGACGCCAGCGGGACGGCGGCTTCCTGGCGAAGGGAACGCACAACGGCGAGAACGCGATGGGTACTACACGGCCGAGGACCTTCCAGTGCACGCCGCGCTCGCCAAACGCTTCACCGTCTGCGACCACCACTTCTCGTCGGTCATGGGTCCGACGTTCCCGAACCGCCAGTACTTCCACTCGGGGGAGTCCGAAGGACGCAAGACCGATCCCGGGCTCCTCCGACCGGGCATCTCGACGCCACCACGATCTGGGACAAGCTGGCGGCGGCGGGGGTGTCGGGTGGCTACTACTACGCGGACACTCCCGCGTCGTTCCTCGTCTACGGCGCCCGAATGCAGCCCTTCGTGCGCAGCCTCGACCGTTACTTCGAGGATTGTGCCAACGGAACGCTCCCGAACTTCGTCTTCATCGCTCCGAGCTTTGTCGGTCCGTACCGAACCGACAACCACCGCGGGGTTGCGTCAACGTCGGCGAACGCTTCCTGCTCGAGGTCTTCGGCGTGTTCGTGCAGAGCCCGCAGTGGCACCGGGGATCGTTCTCGCTCTTCTACGACGAGTGGGGTGGTTTCTTCGATCACGTGCGGCCACCCATCTTCGCGGACGCACGATCGAGCAAGCACGACGTGAACAACTTCGGGCAGGGAGGCTTCCGGGTGCCGTCGATCCTGGCATCCCCCTAGCGTGCCGAACCACGTCGATTCGACCGTGTACGACCACACGTCGGTGTTGCGCTTCCTGGAGTGGCGGTTTCTCGGTGCACCCGCCCACGGACCGGGCCACGACGCCGCGCGGTGGTCGCTCACACGGCGGGATCGTCATGCCAACAACTACGGGCGAACGCTGTCGGCCGGCGATCCGAATCCTGAGGTCGACCTGAAGCTCCAGGTCAAGCGACCGACACCTCCGTGCGGCAACGAGCTCGACCTCGAGCGGCGCGATCCGCAGGCGGATCCGTTCCGGCTCTCGCAGGAGATGCAGGATCTCACCGGTCGTCTGTACCCGGAGCCCACGCTCACTCCTTGGCTCGACCACTCGTGAACCGCGGGATGCGGGTCGTCGGCTGATCTCGGGCTGAATTCAGCTGAACGCCGGTTCAGCCGAATGGCCGGTCAGCCCTGGTTCAGCGACGGTTCAGCCGCCACGTGCGATCCTGGTGCGTCACGGGGAAGGACATCCACGCGCGTGCGAGTGCTCATCGTCGAAGACGAGAAGAAGGTCGCGGCGGCGGTGCGGCGCGGCCTGGAGGCCGAGGGGTTCGCGGTCGACGTGGCGCTGTCGGGCACCGACGGTCTCTGGATGGCCACCGAGAACGCGTACGACATCATCGTGCTCGACATCATGTTGCCGGGGATGAACGGCTACAAGGTCTGCGAGCACCTCCGCGAGGCCGGGAACTGGACCCCGATCCTGATGCTCACGGCCAAGGACGGCGAGTACGACCACGCCGAGGCGCTCGACACCGGGGCTGACGACTTCCTCACCAAGCCGTTCTCGTTCGTGGTCCTGCTGGCCCGGGTCCGCGCGTTGCTCCGGCGCAGCGGGCGGTCGCAACCCGTCGCCTACTCGGCGGGCGACCTGACCGTCGACCCGGTGACGCATCGCTGTTCGCGTGGAGACGTGGACGTCGCCCTCACCGCCCGTGAATTCGCGGTGCTCGAATTCCTGATGCGACGCGCCGGCGAAATCGTCTCGAAGTCCGAGATCCTCGACAACGTGTGGGACTTCGCCTTCGAGGGTGACCCGAACATCGTCGAGGTCTACATCCGCCATCTCCGAAGGAAGCTCGACGATCCCTTCGGCCGCCAGTTGATCGAGACGATCCGCGGCGCGGGCTACCGGCTCGATCCCGGCGGCGGCTGACCATCGTGCGCCGCCTGGCAACCGTGCGCGTGCGGATCACGCTGGCGGCAGTGGTCGTGGTCGGGTTTGCGCTCGCGGCCGGCGCGGTGTGGCTGGTGACTGCGCAGCGTGACGCGCTCACCGACAACGTCGAAACTGCGGCGCGCCTGCGTTCGCGCGACATCGTGACCACCATCGCCGACGGCAACTTCCCGTCCACGCTGGCCGTACCCCGCGGCGACGAGAACCTCGTGCAGGTCGTCGACGCCAGCGGCGAGGTCGTCGCCGAATCGGCCAACATCGAAGGCGAACCGCGGTTCAGCACGTTGCAGCCCCGCGAAGACGGCTACGCCGCACGCAGCGTGTCGCAGCTTGCCGCCGGCGAAGGCTCCTTCCGTGTCGTGGCGCGTCGGGTCACCACCCAGTCCGGTGACTTCGTCGTCTACGTCGCCGGGAGTCTCGAAGCGGTCGACAAGAGCGTGAGCAGCCTGGTGCGGCTCCTCGCGACCAGCCTTCCCATCCTGCTCGCCCTGGTGGGGATCACCACCTGGGTCGTCACCGGGCGCGCCCTGCGGCCCGTCGAGTCGATGCGCCGGGAGGTGGAGGAGATCGGCGCCGAGGACCTCCACCGGCGGGTGCCCGAGCCGAAGACGGCCGACGAGATCGGGCGGCTGGCCCGCACGATGAACGCCATGCTGGGCCGGCTGGAGGATTCGACCAATCGCCAGCGTCGCTTCGTCGCCGACGCCAGCCACGAGCTCCGGGGCCCGCTGACCGGCATCCGGGCGCAGCTCGAGGTGGATCTCGCCCATCCCGACCGCGCCGACTGGGAGACCACCGAGCGTGACGTGCTCGACGACGCCATCCGTCTACAACGGCTGGTCACCGATCTGCTCACCCTCGCGACCGCCGACGCGTCGGCGCTGGACGCGTCCCACCGGGAGGCGGTCGACCTCGACGAGATCGTCCTCACGGAGGCGCGGCGCCTCCGCAGCCGAACACCGCACCGGGTCGACACCACCGGAGTCTCGGGCGCGGCAGGTCGAGGGCAACGCGGACCAGCTCGTGCGTGCGGTACGGAATCTCCTGGACAACGCGGCCCGCCACGCCCGTTCGACGGTCACGGTGACGTTGCGGGAGGCCGAGGCCGAGGTCGTCCTGACCGTGGCCGACGACGGCCCGGGCATCCCACTCGAGCAGCAGGATCAGATCTTCGAGCGCTTCACCCGGCTCGACGATGCCCGGACCCGCGACAGCGGTGGGACCGGGCTCGGGCTCGCCATCACCCGGGAGGTCGTGGTCGCGCACGACGGCACCATCACGATCACGAACACGCCCGGAGCGTGCTTCACGATCGTCCTGCCGCTCGCCGCGTAGCGCGGCGCGCCGACCGTCGTCGATCGGGAATTCAGCGACGGTTCAGCGGGCGGGGACGACGCTCCGGTCGTGCTCCGATCACCTTCGAACCGCTCGTACGAGATCTCCCGGATCGCGGCCGTGGTCCTCGGGGTCACGGGCGCATGCTTCCTGCTCCTCCGCCGCGGCGACTTGTTCGGCGCGTTCGGCTCGGTGGCGAGTCTCGGCCCGGAAATCCTGCCCCTCGGGCTGGGGCTCGTCGCCCTCGGCGTGGCGAACCGGGGAGTGCAGGCACGCGCCGGGTACCGGCTGGTCGGCATCCGACGGGGGCTCGGCCCGATGGTGGAGCTCAGCGCCTCGTCGTACGCGACCAACAAGGTCGTCAAGTCGTGTGGTGCCGCCGGGCTCGTACCGTTCCTGGCCGACGCGTGCCAACGGGGCCACAGCCGGTCGAAGGTCATCGCCGCGTACGCCGCGACGAAGGTCGTCGAGACGGTCTCGTTGTGCGGGCTCGTCGCGGTGGCTGTCGTTGCCAGCGCGACGACCGGTGGGCTACGCGGCACCGCGCTCGTCGGCGCGGTGGCGTCGTTCGGGTACGCGCTGGTGGTCGTCGTCGCCCTGGGGGTGCTCGCCGGCCGCCGATCGGCAGTCGATCGAGTCGTCACGCTCGCCCAGCGGATCTCGTGCCGGCTGCGGGCCATGTTCCACCGCCCACCGGCGGAACCGGGGCCGTCGGTCGCCCACGAGATCGCCGGCACGATCGACCGCTTGCGCTCCGACCCCGCGGGGGCGGCGCCGCTGCTGCTCACCGCGTTCGGCGGCAAGTTGCTCGGGGTCGCGTCCCTGGCGCTCGTGCTCCGCGGGCTCGGCATCCACCTCAGCCTGATCTCGACGCTGCTCGCCTACACGCTGACCCTGATGGCGTCGCTCGTCGGTCCGCTCCCAGGGGGGATCGGCATCGCCGAGGCATCCCTCGGCGCGCTGCTGGTGTCCAACGGCGTCGCGGCTTCCTCGGCCGCGGCGGCCGTCGTCGCGTTCCGCTTGCTCGATCTCTGGCTCCCGCTCCTCGCCGGCGTCGTCGCGGGGTTCGTGCGCTCCCAACACCGGGCCCGGGCGCGCGCAGCCGATCGGGACCGGCCGCGCCCGTTCGTGCCGGCGCTCTCGTCATGACCGATCTCCGGGTGGGTGCATCGCGGCGCAGTCGGCGGGTGGCTCCCGTCGCGCTCCTGGTCGCGACCGGCGCGACGATCCTCACCGTCGCGTCCCGGCGGACCCTCCCCAACGAGGTCCACGTCGCGCTCGTGCTGACGGCGTGCGCCGCCTACGTGACGATGCTCGCCGCCCAGACCCGCTGGTCCGGGCTCACGATCAAGCTCGTGGCGTTCGCGGTGTCCGCGCAGACCGCGGTCGCGGTGCTGGTGCCACCCACCGCGACCCAGGACCTCTGGTGGTACGCGATCTACGGCCGCATCCTCGGCGTCTACCACGCGAGCCCGTACACGCACGTCGCTGCAGACTTCCCGCACGACCCGCTCGTGAAGTTGGTGGGCCGCACCTGGCGGCACACCCCGTCGGTCTACGGGCCCGCGTTCACCGCGGTGTCGGCGGCGGCGTCGACCGTCTTCGGCACCGCGGAACTGCCGACCCGCCTCTTCTACCAGGGACTGGCCGCGGTCGCGGTGGTGGTCGTGTGCCGCATCGTGTGGCGGCGGACCCGCTCGGCCGGCGCGGTGGCGTTCCTGGCGCTGAACCCCGTGGTCGCCCTCTACCTGGTGAACGGTGGCCGCAACGACATCCTGGTCGGCCTGGCGATGCTGGGCGCCGTCGTGCTCGCGTCCGACGGACGTGACTCGGCCGCCGGGGTCGTCGGTGGGCTCGGCGCGCTGGTCAAGCTCACCGGCCTGGTCGGCGTGGTCGCGTTGCTGGTTTCCGTCGGTGTGCGGCGCGGACACGCCGCCGCGGTGCGCGTCGGGGCGGGCGCGGCGGGTGTCGTCGCGCTCGGGTACGCGCTGGCCGGTCCGGCAGCCGCGTTGACCCCGATGGGCACCGCGGGGTCGCTGTACTCGCGTAGCTCCGTCTGGAAGCTGCTGGGCACCACCGGAGTGGGCATGCCGTCGACGCGTGTCGCGTTGGCGATCGTCGGCCTCCTGGTGCTCGTCGTCCTGTTCCGTACCCGGTTCGCGCCCGCCGAGACGACGGTGCCCGCCGCGCTGACGACGCTCACCGTGGGTGCCGCCTACACGCTGCCCGGGTATGCGGCGTGGTCGCTCCCCGCGGCCGCACTCGATCACACGAGCCGCGTCTCGCGCATCGTGTCCGCTCAGGCCGTGGTGCTCGTCGCGGCGTACGAGATCTTCCGTCACCCGTTCGCCGGCCCCGTCGGTCATGCCCTGATGGCTACGACGTTGGTCGGCGGGCCCCTCGTGCTCGCCGGACTGCTCGTCGTGCTCGTGCGTACCCCGAGCGGTCCCCGTCCTCCATCCGAATCCGTGCTCGACCCGAGAGAGGAACATCCCATGACTGCACCACGCGAGCGCTCCCCGTTCGCAACATTGGTCGTCGTCCCCACGTACAACGAACGCGAGAACATCGAGGCGCTCCTCCGGGAGGTTCGAGCGGCCGTTCCCGCGGCCGACGTCCTCGTCGTCGACGACGGCAGCCCTGATCACACGGCCGATCTCGCCGAGTCGCTCGCAGCCGAGCTGGGCGGCATCAGCGTGTTGCGCCGCGCGGGGGCCATGGGTCTCGGCGCCGCCTACCGCGCCGGGTTCACGCTCGGCCTCGACCAGGGCTACGACGTCCTCGTAGAGATGGACGCCGACCTGTCACACGACCCGAAGGTGCTCCCCGCGCTCCTCGACGCGGTCGGGCGCGGCGCGGACCTCGCGGTCGGCTCGCGCTACGTGCCGGGCGGCAGCACGGTGAACTGGTCGTTCAGCAGGCGCGCCGTCTCGCGCGTCGGTGGTGCGTACGCGCTGCCGGATGCTGCGGCTTCCGGTGCGCGACGTCACGTCGGGCTTCCGTGCCTACCGCGCGTCGCTGCTGCGCAGGATCGACCTCGATTCGGTGCATGCCCACGGCTACGGCTTCCAGATCGAGATGACCCACCGCGCGAACGAGCTGGGCGCCGGCATCACCGAGGTACCCATCGTGTTCAAGGATCGCGAAGCCGGCGTGTCGAAGATGTCGATCGGCATCGTCGCCGAGGCCTTGACCCTGGTGACGCGGTGGGGCGTACAGGCCCGCCTCCGGCACTCGAGCCCGATCGGTGTCCCGGCGGCCGTCCATCCCGCATGACCCGCGCGGCAGCGGGACCGCCATCCGTTCCCCACCCGGATGGTTGCCGCCACCGTCGTCACCCTCCTGCTCGGGCTGGCCCTGCAACTCGCGGTGTACGGGAACGGCGGCCACAGCGCGCTCAGCGACCTTCCCCGGGTGTTCCTCCACCGCGGCATCGGACGTGGGGTCCTGCCCTACATCGACCGCCCGATCGAGTACCCGGTGCTGTCGGGTGCACTGCTGTACCTCGCCGCGCTCGTGTCACCCACCCCGCTCGGGGTGTTGCTGGTGACCGCGCTGGCGTCCGGCGCCGCCTGCGTGACGATGACGGTCGTGCTGGAGCGCCGGTTCGGTCGCCGGGCATGGCGCTGGGCGCTCGCGACCCCCGTGCTGTTGTACGCATTCCAGAACTGGGATCTCTTCGCCATCGCGGCGGTGTTGGCCGGGCTCCTCGCGTACGAGCGCGGACGTGACGTCGCCGCGGGGACGGCCTTCGGCATCGGCGCCGCGGTCAAGCTGTTCCCGGCGATCGTCGTGGCGCCGCTCGCGGCCCGGCGCGTCGCGGACGGCGATCGGCGGGGCGCCATCCGTCTCGTGGTTTCCAGCGCGGCGGTCTTCGCAGCGGTGAATCTGCCGGTGCTCGTGGCGAACCCGTCGGGTTGGTGGTGGCCGTACTCCTTCCAGTCGAAGCGGAACGCGACCTGGGGCAGCGCGTCGTTCTATGTGTTCCGGCTGCTCGGGCTTCCCGTGCACGGCGCGACCGGCGCGCAACTCGCCAACCGGGTCTCTGCCGTGCTCCTGGTGCTCGGCGTCGCGCTGCTGGTGCTCCTCGCCCTCCGGCAGAGGCTGGGAGCGGTGCAGCTGGCGGGGGCGTCGGTCGCCCTGTTCGTGCTCTGCAACAAGGTGTATTCACCGACCTACGACGTCTGGCTGGTCCTCTTCTTCGTGATGCTGCCACTCGGCCGGCGGCTCTGGGTCTGGTTCTGCGCGGTGGACGTCGCCGTGTTCGTCACCGTGTACGGCTACTTCCATGGTCTCGACTCGCTCGCGTTCGTGCACACCGTGCTCCCCGTGCTGGTGGCCGCGCGGACGGTGGCGTTGCTGGCCTTCATCACCATCGTGCTGCGCCCGCCGCCGCCGCCCCTGCCGAGCGCGGCACGCCCGCGCCACAGCCCCCGTGCTCGGCCGACGTGGGCATAGCGACCGTCCGCAGCCTCCGCGATCCGCACGGGATGGGTCGCGTAGCCTCCCACGGAGGCCCGGGTGGCGGAACGGTAGACGCAGGCGGCTTAAACCCGCCGGCTCCTCCGGGAGCGTGAGAGTTCGAATCTCTCCCCGGGTACGTGCTCTGACCTGGTGAAACAGATGGACAGGCCCTACTGAACCGTCCGGCCAGTACGGCTGCGTCCAGCCCGTAAAATCCCTTTTACACCCCGAATGCTAACGGATTGCTCCGTGCGAGGTCACGTGCACCGGCGAGGTAAGGCCTGGGCGTACGTCGTCGACGTCGGTCGCGATCCGGCGACGGGCCGGCGCCGCCAGCAGACCAAGGGCGGATTCCGGACCAAGCGGGCCGCCGAGGACGCACTGTCCGAGCTGATCGGATCGGTCGCCGACGGGAGCTACGTCGCGCCCGATCCTCAGACGCTGGGGGAGTGGATCGAGCGGTGGCTGGTGACGATCGCTCCGAAGGTGCGGTCGTCGACTTTGCGTGACTACCGGACCGGGCTCGGCCGCGTGTCCGATCGGCTCGGGCACGTCCGCCTCCAGGCGCTGCGTCCCCTCGATATCGAGGAGCTGTACGCGTCGCTCTTGGAAGACGGTCACCGTTACGGCGGTGGACTCGCGCCGAAGACGGTCCGCAACGTCCACATCGCGCTGCGTCGTTCGCTTGCTGACGCGGAGCGATTCGGTCTGGTGCAACGGAACGTGGCCGCGTTGGTGAAGCCACCCGCGCCGGTGCGCGGCGGAGCTGGCGACCTGGAGCGCAGACGACATGCGAGCGTTCCTCGCCTCAGTGGAAGGTGATCGCAATGCGCCCGCGTACCGGTTGCTGGCAACCACTGGGATGCGGCGCGGCGAAGCGCTCGGCCTGCGCTGGTCGGATGTCGTCCTGGACGCTGCCCGGGTGACGATCAACCGCGCGTTGACTGTCGTCGACAGCAAGTTGGTGTGGTCGTCGCCGAAGACTGCCCGGTCGCGTCGCAGCGTCTCGCTCGATCCCGAGACGGTAGCGACGCTGAAGGCCCATCGTCGCCGCCAGCTCGAGGAACGCGTCGCCGCGGGTGACGCGTGGGACGACTCGGATCTCGTGTTCTGCGACCAGATGGGCGGGCCGCTCCACCCCGACCGTTTCACGCGCGCCTTCGGCTCGGCCGCGCGGCGCGCGGGGGTGAAGCAGATCCGGTTGCACGACCTGCGTCACACCTGGGCGACGCTCGCGCTCCAGGCAGGCATCCACCCGAAGGCGGTCAGCGAACGGCTCGGCCACGCGACCACCGGCATCACGCTCGACATCTACAGCCACGTCCAACCCGAACTCGACACGAGCGCGGCGTCGACCGTCGCACAGCTCTTCGCGGAGGAACCGGCAGCTGCGGCGTCCACCGCGGGTTGAGCGCGGAGGTCGCATGCCCGAACCGTGGCGAATCCACTTCTTCCAACGTCACCGCGCTGACGATCCGGCGCGCGCGGTGCCGACGATCACGTTCCTCGACAGCTTGCCGGTTCGGGCGCGCGCCGAGGTGATCGCGGTGCTCGACGCCGTAGCCGGGGCTCCGCCGCCCGCGTTCTCGGGCGGTGGCAAGTGGGAGGCCATGCACGGAGACATGGCCGGCTTCTACGAGATCCGGGTACGAGGTGCCGACCGGCGGAACCACCGCCTGTTCTGCATCCTCGAACGCGACGCACCCGACCTCGGTGGTCCGAGCCTCGTCTGCATCGCCGGCCTGTCGAAGCCACTCCGCGAGGCGGCGCACCCGCGCGACTACCGGCGGGTGGTCGCGCTGACGCGACGAGTTCCGTAGCCGGAGAACCGTTCTGGAGTAGCCGTCTAGGGCGCGCCGTCCAGGAGGCGCGTGCGACGTTTTGCCAGCGTCCCCTACCGGC